>JAPFDX010000041.1 GCA_026168605.1 Roseburia sp.
AGATAGCGGTGTCCGTCTGTCCGAAATCCTTTCAGACAAATAAACAGGGAGCCACTCTTTACTTTCCCGGATTGATAGCAGATGTCTGTGATCTCCCGTATGAGGCTTCCCTGCACGCTTTTGTATGAGATATGTAATAATAGCTGTTCTAACTGCACTCCTGCTCCTATGGAATACATTTGTTTTATTATATGTCAGTTTTTCCCTTTTTACAAGTTTTCCCCGCCGGAATTATTCTTAACTTTTTGTAAAGATTCTATACTTTTCACATTTCAGATTCAGGGGAAAAGAGGTTTTTACAGATTGTGGTTGCAAAATGCACCAATGGTATTCTTTTTTGTTCAGGATTCCAAAGCTAAGAACTTCTAAAATGTTCTGCGTATCGGCAAAGTGCAGGAACGCAACCGCCCTCTATGCGCCATCCATGGCGCAGTTCGGGCTTTCGCCGGCTTCCCTGCCGTCGAATTGCTGAAAATCGGCAGAACATTAAGAAGTTCTAAGCTTCTCCATATTCACAAATCAGAATACCATTGGTGCATTTTTCCAATCTCATTTTTGTAAAAACCCTTTTCCCCTGAATCAATTCTTATAAAAAATGATACACGCATATTTTTCCTGCGGGCGCACAGACTAAGGTCATACTTTTACTGTTGGAGGAAATGAAAATGCTTGGAAGAAACTTTTTGATCTGCGGACTGACCGGCTGGTGCATGGAAATTCTGTTTACCTCTGTAGGCTGCTTTTTCCGAAAAGACCCGCGTCTGATCGGACAGACCTCCGTCTGGATGTTCCCGATCTACGGCATGGCTGTGTGCATCCGTCCCGTTTACCGCCTGATCCGACGCCTGCCCACGCTCGTGCGCGGCGCCATTTACAGCGTCGGCATCTTCTCCTTTGAGTACCTAAGCGGCAGCTTTTTAAAAAAGAAAGGACTCTGTCCGTGGGATTACAGCGACGCCGCAGCGAATATCGACGGCGTGATCCGGCTCGATTACGCCCCTTTCTGGATGGCGGCAGGGCTCTTGTTCGAGCGCATCCTCACCCGCAGGGATGCACGCACCGGGGTTTCCTGAACACCCTATGGACTTATGACATTTTTCTCTTGCATGATCCTTCCGGAAATGTTAAAATAAAGATAAATCTAAAAATTTGTTTTTATTTTTTGAATGGAGGGGATGGCAGAATGCCAAAGGCAGCTTATTCTGAGGAGCATAGAGAGCGTATCAGAAATGAGCTTGTTACCGTTGGACTTGAACTGATGGCAAAACAAGGCATACAACATACAACCGTGGAACAAATATACAAAAAAGTTGGTATATCACGCACTTTCTTCTATTCTTTTTTCCCGACGAAAGAAGATCTGATCGTTGAAACGCTGTATTTGCAACAGCCTAGAATCATTGCATATGTGCAAAAGCTGATGTCCGATCCAGATTTAAGCTGGCGTGACGCTGTGAAGCAGTTTCTTCATGCTTGTTGCTATGGAGAGAAAAACGGAATTGCTGTTTTAACGATTGAGGAACAACAGCTTATTTTTAAGCGTTTATCAAAAGAAAGCTATCAGATATTCCGCCAAAAGCAGCTTCGTCTTTTTGGAGAAATTTTAGAAAGCTTTGGAATCAAGGCAGACACACCAAGGATCAGCCTGTTTACGAACCTAAGCCTGACAGCGATGGTCGTGCGCAGGGCGATCCCTGATACGCTCCCCTTGTTTGTTCCCGAAGCCGCTGATGAAACGGTTGACTTTCAACTTGATGCGATTGTGGATGCCTTGGAGAAATTCAAAAACACCCCCACATCATAAAACACTTAGGAGGAAAAGATTATGGGATTTTTTAGCAAGCTGTTTCAGGGACCGGAAATTGACATGGAAAAGAGCAACGCAAACGCAAAGAAAATGCGCGCTCTCTTTAACGGGGTTGTCGCAGACGGGGACAATTACAGGCTGATTTTCGGATATACCGAGGATGTAAGCCGCTTCAACTATGGATTTGTTCATGGAAGCAAGACAAAAATCGGAAATTTGATTGTCGGCTGGGATGAATCCAGTCAGACGATTGTTGTCGTTCCCACAGTGCCCGACCTTTCCGGCTGCGGTGACCCTACTTATTATCGCCGTTCTGAAATTTTGAAAGCATACCGGAATAAGTACCCGACAGATGCCTTTATCATTTACCCGGACAAAAAGGGCTATATCGGCATCAATGCCTATGACTGGCTGGAAGATGAAAAACTGTATGTTTATGTGTCGCAGGATGATGCGCTGGCTGCTTTTACCGACTTCTTTATGAACCGCTTTGCAACAAAGTAAGGAGGACTGAGAGAATGTGGGGGAACACAATTCCTATAATAAAACAGAAAATCGTGTTCCCCGGAATGCACTTTTTTACATAGGAAAATCCTCGTCCTCCGTCTCCGCGCCGATGTCCTGCGTGTGCAGGGTGCGCCTCTTGATGCGCGCCTGCTCGGACGCCTCCAGCAAATAGCTCTTGATCTCCTTTGCGTGCCTGATATGTACGAGTTTCAACTCCTTGTTCGTCACGTCCCCGGTATAGCAGACGATCGTCCCCAGCTTAAACATACGCTCCAACACGGACGCGGTCAGCTTCACATCCTGGATCTTGTACATATAGCAGTCGTTCTCCTCCACTGTCAAAAATCCCTCGTCCACGGTGAGCATATCGTCTGTGACCGTATATTTGGTAAACGTCCACGGCAGCCCGAATAAGAGCAGACGCTTCCGTTCCACATAGCGGATCTCCGCCTCTTTGTTTTCTGTCTGGCTTTTTATTTCTTCTGGCATATTCATTGTCCCCCTTTATCTGCCGCCTCTTTTTACGGCGTGCCCTACCCGTAGTTTACCCTACTTTTTTCTCCCGCGCAACCGGATAATTTTTCACTTGAAATCCCCCTTTGATTATTATATTATGGTAGCGGCAGTGCCGAGCGCGCTGCGCGAAATACATTATGGAGGAATACTATGCGTCATTTAATGAGTCCACTGGACTTCTCCGTCGACGAACTGGACAGGCTGTTAAATCTTGCCAGCGACATTGAGAAGCATCCACAGAAATATGCCCACGCGTGTGACGGCAAAAAGCTTGCCACCTGCTTTTATGAGCCAAGTACGAGAACCAGACTTAGCTTCGAGGCTGCCATGTTAAATCTCGGCGGCTCCGTTTTAGGCTTCTCCAGCGCGGATTCCAGTTCCGCTTCCAAGGGAGAAAGCGTTTCCGATACGATCCGTGTCATTTCATGCTACGCAGACATCTGCGCTATGCGTCATCCAAAGGAAGGCGCCCCGCTCGTCGCTTCCTTAAAGTCCCAGATCCCAGTTATCAACGCCGGAGACGGCGGTCACCAGCATCCGACCCAGACCCTGACAGATCTGCTTACCATCCGTTCCTTACACGGGGAACTCGGCAATCTCACCATCGGTCTGTGCGGAGACTTAAAATTTGGCAGAACCGTACACTCCCTGATCCATGCGCTGATCCGCTATCCGGGCATCCGCTTTATCCTGATCTCCCCGGAGGAGCTTCGGATCCCGAGCTATCTGCGCGAGGACGTGCTCGCGGCAAACAACATTCCGTTCACAGAGCTGGAACGCCTGGAGGACGCCATGCCGGAGCTTGACATTCTCTACATGACGCGCGTCCAGAAGGAGCGTTTCTTCAATGAGGAGGACTATGTCCGCCTGAAAAATTACTACATTCTGACAACGGAGAAAATGGAACTTGCGAAAAAAGATATGCTGGTGCTCCACCCGCTTCCGCGCGTGAACGAGATCTCCGTCGAGGTGGACGACGACCCGCGCGCCGCGTATTTTAAGCAGGCGCAGTACGGCGTCTATGTGCGCATGGCGCTGATCCTCACCTTGCTGGAAATCGACGTCAACGCACTTTGAGCGCTTACCGCAGAAAGGAACGAACCATGTTAAATATCAGTGGAATCCATGAGGGATTTGTATTAGACCATATTCAGGCGGGTATGAGCCTTCAGATTTATCACGACCTGAAACTCGACAAGTTGGACTGTACCGTCGCCATCATCAAAAATGCCAAGAGCAGCAAGATGGGAAAAAAAGATATTTTGAAGGTCGAGTGTCCGGTAGAGGCGCTGGATCTCGACATTCTGGGCTTTATTGACCACAACATCACCGTGAACGTGATCAAAAACGACAAGATCGTGGAGAAAAAAATTCTCCACCTGCCAAGACAGGTGAAGAACGTCATTTCCTGTAAAAACCCGCGCTGCATCACCTCGATCGAGCAGGAGCTTGACCAGATCTTCCTCCTGACGGACGAGGAACACGAGATTTACCGCTGCAGATACTGCGAGGAGAAATACCGCAATCCGAACAGACGGTAAGCATTACTCCACTTTTATCATCCGGTAGCCGACTCCGACGTGCGTTTGAATATACTGCACGGAGTCGGCATTTTTTTCGATCTTTTTTCGCAGGGTCGCCATAAAGACCCGCAGGGACGCAACGTCATTTTCCCAACTGTGCCCCCAGATATTCTGGGTCAGATAGGTGTGTGTCAGCACCTTTCCGACGTTTTTGGAGAGCAGGCAGAGCAACTTGTACTCGATCGGCGTCAGATGCAGCTCCTCCTCCCCAAAATACGCACAGCCGGACGAGAAGTCCACGCGCAGCTTTCCGTTGACAAACACGGAGGACGATGCCTGCTCCGTCTGCCCCATCATCAGCCTGCGTTCCGTCACGCGGAGTCTTGCCAGAAGCTCCTCCACGGAAAACGGCTTTGTCAGATAGTCGTCCGCCCCGGCGTCCAGCGCCTCCACCTTATCCATGTCCTCGCTCCTGGCGCTGATAATGATGATCGGCACATTCGACCATGTACGGATCTTTTGGATAACCTCGATCCCGTCCATATCCGGCAGCCCCAGATCCAGCAGGATGATATCCGGATTATGCGAGGACGCCTCCAGGATCGCAGTCTCCCCGTTCATCGCGGTCAGATATCTGTAATTGTGCGCCTTTAAGGTCGTGACCATCAGGTTCTGCACCGGTCTGTCGTCCTCGACAACTAAAATCAACGTCTTATTCATGTAAATCAACCTCCTCGATTGGCAGTGAGAATGTAAAGACCGCTCCGTGCGGAATATTGTCCGACAGCTCCAGCTCTCCTCCGTGCGCGGCGACGATCGACCGGCACAGAGACAACCCCAGACCCAGACTGCGCCTGCTGTCCGCGACATTTTTTGCCCCGCTGTAAAACATATCGAAAATATACGGTTTCATGTCATCCGGTATCCCCGGTCCATTGTCCGCGATCGTGACCACCGCCCTTCCCCCGTCCTTCCTCGTGGATATGAGGATTTCGGATCCCTTCTGCGTATATTTGATCGCGTTATCCACAATATTGATGATGATCTGCATGATCATCCGCGCGTCCACCTTGACCAGAAGAATACTATCGGACGCCTGGTAAATGATCCTGTGCTCCGTTTTCTTCCTGTTGATGTGCTGCAATGCCTCCGTGACCACCTCGTCCAAAAGCTCTGCCTGCAAACGGATATTTAACTTTCCCCCCTCGATCTTCGTCACGGAAAGCAGATTTTCCACGAGATTGACCAGCCACATCGCATCGTCGTAAATATCGGCATAGAGCTGTTTTCTCGTCGCTGCGTCAAATTTCTCCTCATTGGACAAAAGATTGCTGGCATTTCCCGAGATCGAGGTGAGCGGCGTCCGCAGATCGTGCGAGATCGAGCGCAGCAGATTTGCCCGCAACTGCTCCTTCTGCGCGATCAGCGCAGCCTCCTCCTTCTCTCTGGCGTTCTTTTCATTCTCGAGCGCCAGCGCACATTCCCCGAGGATCGACAGCAGAATACTGTTCTCAAAGGAATCCAGCGGTTTTTCGTGCATCACGATCCCGATCACTCCATAGACGCCCTCGCTCGTGCGGATGGAGAGGTAGAGGCATCGCGCATCCGAGAGCGTGTCTGTCGTTGCACCCGCGTGCTTATTGTTTTTGAACACCCAGAACGCAACCGCCTTCTCCTTGTCGGAAAAATAGTCCTCGCACGCGCTCTGCTCATCCACGGCGAAAAATTTCGGCGGCAGCAGCGTATCCTTGTCGGCAAGGTAGATCAGCATATCCTTGTTCAAAAGCTTCATCAACTGCGTCGCCGTCACTTTCACGATCTCGTCCCGCTCCTTGACCCGCTCTAAAAGCTGGTTCGTATCGAACAGTATCTTTGTGCGGAACGTCGCCTGCGCCGCCTGCGCCGCCTGCCTCTTTAATCTCGTCGCGAGCGTTCCCGTCAGAAATGCCGCCACAAACATGATGACAAAAGTCACGGGATAATCTTTTTCATAGGCGAGCAGCGTGTACCTCGGCTCGGTGAACAAAAAGTTAAACACAAATACGCTGATGACCGAGGATATGAGGCTGTATACCCGGTGCGTCGTGATGACGGAGGTCACAAGCACGCCGAGAATGTACATCATGATGATATTGGACTCGCTCATCCCCAGTCGCCAAAAAATACCGCCGATCAGGGAGGAGACCACGAGCATCCCGATGCTTTTTCCGATATCCGCCGGATTCAGGATCTGCCGCCGCCTGCGCCTTGCACGCTTTACCTTGTACGCCATCTCCGAGCTGCTGTCCGGGATGATATGCACATCCACATTCGGCGCCTGCGCGATCAGCTTCTCCGTCAAAGTCGGCTTCCCAAACACAGACTTTTTCGTCGCCGCGCTTCTTCCAATGACGATCTTGGAGACGCCCGACAACCGTGAAAACTCCGCGATCTGAAACGGTACGTCCTCCCCGTACACCGTCTCGATCTTAGCCCCGAGCTGCCCCGCAAGCCGCATATTACTTTGCAGACGTTTCTTGTCCTCCTCCTCCATCACCGCAAAATCCGGCGTCTCCACATACAGCGCCGTGAAAGCCCCGCGAAACGCCTTTGACATACGGGCTGCCGTGCGGATCAGTTTCATGTTGGAGGGCGAGGAGGAAAGACACACCAGAATGTGCTCGTCCGTATAATAATCGCCGCCGCTCTTTGCCCGCGCCTCCTCGGAGAGCAGATTGATCCTGTCTGCACATCTGCGCAGCGCGATCTCCCGCAGTGCGATCAGATTCTCAATCTGAAAAAAATTTTCTGTGGCTCTCTGCGCCTGCTCCCTGCGGTATACGCTTCCCGCCTGCAGCCGTTCGAGCAGCTCCTGCGGCTCAATGTCGATCAGCTCCACCTGGGACGCATTGTCAAACACATCGTCCGGCACGCGCTCCCTGACCATGATCCCGGTGATCGCGGCAACCATATCGTTCAGACTCTCAATATGCTGTACATTTACGGTCGTATAGACGTCGATCCCCGCCGCGAGCAGCTCCCTGACATCCTGATAGCGCTTTGCGTGGCGGCAGCCTCTCGCGTTGGTATGCGCCAGCTCGTCCACCAGGATCAGCCGCGGTTTCCGACGGATCGCCGCGTCCAGATCAAACTCACGAAGCGTGATCCCATTGTAATCGACAATAAGGTTCGGGATCTGTTCCAGCCCGCACAAAAGCTCCTGCGTCTGCGGTCTCGCGTGCGGCTCGACATACCCGGCAACCACATCGATCCCCCGCTGCTTCGCGGTATGCGCCGCCTGCAGCATGGCGTATGTCTTTCCCACGCCCGCCGCATATCCGAAAAAGATTTTCAGATGTCCTCGGTTTTTCTCATATTCTTCCCGTTTCACCGCCGCCAGCAGTTGTTCGGGATTCTGACGATTCTCTTCCATCCGGTAAACTCCTGTATCCGCCGCTTATTTTTTTCTCCGGTTCCTCTTACTTTCTTCCAGAAATTCTCCCGCTGTTTTCATAAAGAAAAACCCCAGAATGGCAGCCAGAAGAAACACAACGGCAAGCACCACTGTCTCCATTATAACACCTCCGCCGCAATTATGCTAAATATGAAAACATTTCTGGATGTCCTTATGACTGCCGAGAACCAGCAGGGCTTCTCCTTCCGCAAATCTGGTATCCGGCGTCACTGTGAGATCCATTTTCCCGCTCCGCTTGATCGCCATAATGTTGATATTGTATTTCTGGCGGATATTGATCTCCCCCACCGTCCTGCCAACCCATCCTTCTGGCAATGCGATCTCAAAAATGGCATACTCATTGTCAATCTCTATGTAGTCAAAAATATGGTCGGCACTGTACCGGATCGCCGTCCACGAGGCGAGCTGTTTCTCCGGATAGACGATCTCGTCCGCGCCGTTTCTGAGAAGGAACTTCGCGTGCACATCCCTCGCCGCCCGGGAGACCACCATTTTGGCGCCAAGTTCCTTTAAGAGCGAGGTCGTCTCCAGCGAGCTCTGAAAGTCATTTCCGATCGCCACGATGCAGACATCATAATTTCCAACGCCCAGCGAGCGGAGGAAGTTTTCATTCATGCTGTCGCCGATCTGCGCGTTTGTCACGTACGGCAGCACGTCCTGCACCCGCTCTTCCTGCCTGTCGATCGCCATCACCTCATGGTCCAGCTCATACAGCTTCCTCGCGATATGCTTTCCGAATCTTCCCAGCCCGATCAGTAAAATTGCCTTTGTCATTCCTTTATCCTCTCTCAAACCAACGCTATTTTTCCTTTGTGTTCTTCATTATCCTGTCTTTCGGTTAAATTTTGTATAAGGAATGTTTCCGCGGTATTAAGATTGTATAAAGATTACTGCGCCATCGCGCGGGCGACTGCCAGATTGCACTTTAGGACATTCACACGCTCCTCCCCAAAGATTCCAAGCACCTTGTGCTCCGTATTTTCCTCCACGATCTTTTCGACCGTCTCCTCGCTCAGACCGGAATGCTCCGCCACTGACGCGATCTGGATCTCCGCCGCCTGTGGGCTGATGTGCGGATCAAGCCCGGAGCCTGACGCTGTCAGCAGATCTGCCGGTACCTGTGCCGCCGTCACGCCCGGATGTGCCTCTAAAAACATATCCAGATCCTCCTCGATCCTCGCCTTTAAATCGGGATTGGAACTTCCGTAGTTAAACGAGCCGGACGCCACACCCGGGTATGCGCCGCTCTCTGCGTTCTCCTTCGTGTAGGTGTTATAATTTATGGAAGACACCCTTCCCTTGAAAAAGCAGTCCCCCGTAAAGTTCTGACCCAGCAGCTCGGAACCGACTGCCTCCGCAGGGTCTGTCGTCAGGTTTCCATCTGCGTCGATCAGGCTTCCGTTTGCCTTTGCCTGCATCGTGACCTGACTTACGCCTGTCAGCAACAGCGGATAGGCAAACGAGCACAAAAGCATCATCACCAGGCAAAAAAAACATACGGTTTTTAATATTTTACCAAAGTTTTTCATAAAACTTTCCTCCTTACATTCCTAACACAGACAAAAGCGGTGCTACAAACAGGTCAATGATCTTGATTCCGACAAACGGAACGATCACTCCGCCCAGTCCGTAGATTCCCATATTGCGCAGAAGAATTTTCTCTGCCTTCATCGGCTTGTACTTCACGCCCTTCATGGCGATCGGGATCAGCGCCGGAATGATGATCGCATTAAAGACCAGCGCTGATAAAATCGCGCTTGCCGGCGTTGCCAGACGCATGATATCTAAAATCTGCATCTGCGGCAGAACCATCGTAAACATTGCCGGAATGATCGCAAAATATTTTGCGATATCGTTCGCGATACTAAAGGTGGTGAGCGATCCTCTGGTGATCAGAAGCTGTTTTCCGATCTCCACCACTTCCAGGATCTTTGTCGGATCAGAATCCAGATCCACCATATTGGCAGCTTCCTTCGCCGCCTGCGTTCCCGAATTCATCGCAAGTCCGACATCCGCCTGCGCCAGTGCCGGCGCGTCGTTCGTTCCGTCTCCCGTCATGGCGACCAGCTTGCCCTCTGCCTGTTCCTTCTTAATCGCCTCAATCTTATCCTCCGGCTTACACTCTGCGATAAAGCCGTCTACGCCCGCCTCCTTTGCGATCGTTGCCGCCGTCAGCGGATTGTCTCCGGTACACATAATTGTCTTGATCCCAATCTCACGCAGCCTTGCAAAACGCTCGGACAGCCCCGGCTTTACCGTGTCCTTTAAATAAATCACACCAAGTATTTTCTGACCGACACAGACCGTCAGCGGAGTTCCTCCGAGATTGGAAACTCTTGTGACGATTTCCTCCAGATCCTCAGGAATTTTTCCTCCCTGCTCTCTGACAAATGCCTTGATCGCCTCGGAAGCACCTTTTCTGACAACCGTACCGTCTGCCAGATCCACCCCGCTCATCTTTGTCTGAGCCGTAAATTCAACAAAGGACATCTGCTCCTTTGTCTCTGCGGGAAGCTCGCAGCCCATCTGGCGACCGAGGTCAACCGTGGACTTTCCCTCCGGCGTCTCATCCATCAGTGAGCACAGCACACTGTAATGGATCAAATCCTCCTTTGCGACCCAGTTTACCGGATAGAACTCTGCAGCCAGACGGTTTCCGTAGGTGATCGTTCCTGTTTTGTCCAAAATCATGGTATCGACGTCTCCACACGCCTCCACGGCTTTTCCGGACATGGCGATCACGTTAAACCTCGTCACACGGTCCATGCCGGCGATACCGATCGCGGAGAGAAGTCCGCCGATCGTTGTCGGGATCAGACACACCGTCAGCGCAACTGCCCACGAAACCGGAATGTTGACGCCCAGATAGGCCGCAAACGGATACAGCGTGATCACGACGATCAGAAAAATAACCGTCAGCACGATCAGCAGTGTATTGAGTGCGATCTCATTCGGCGTTTTCTGTCTGGAAGCGCCCTCCACCAGCGCGATCATCTTATCGAGAAACGAATGTCCCGGCTCTGCCACAATCCTTATTTTCAGCCAGTCGGACACCACTGTCGTGCCCCCCGTTACGGAGGAGAAATCTCCCCCCGCCTCTCTTGTGACAGGCGCAGACTCTCCGGTAATCGCGGACTCATCCACAGAGGCAATGCCCTCGATGATCTCTCCGTCGTTTGGAATGACCTCTCCGGTCTTTACCAGAACAATATCATCCTTTTTCAGCTCGGAGGCGCCGATCACTTTTTCACTTCCATCGGGAAGCAGCAGCCTCGCCACGGTATCCTGCTTCGTTTTTTTCAGCGAAGCCGCCTGCGCTTTGCCCCTGCCCTCCGCAACCGATTCCGCAAAGTTTGCAAATAAAACCGTGATAAACAGGACGACCGTGACAATGCCATTGTAGATCCGGTATGTCTCGTTTCCCCCGAATAAGGTCGGGAAAAAGGTCAACAGCAGCGTGATCGCACATCCGATCTCCACCACAAACATCACCGGATTTTTTACCATATAACGGGGATCCAGTTTCTGGAAAGAACCGATAATGGAAGATTTTAATATATCCCGTGTCACAAATTTTGTGCCGTTCTTCTTAGCCATGTCAATTCTCCTCTCTACATCCACAGCGCCAGATGCTCTGCGATCGGACCTAATGCCAGCGCCGGGAAAAAGGTCAGCGCCGCAAAAATGTATACAATGAATACAAGAATGATCATAAAGGTCACATTGTCCGTCCGGAGCGTTCCGACCGACTCATTGACCGTTTTCTTTTTCAACAGAGAGCCTGCGATCGCAAGCTGTGCGATCAGGGCTATGTAGCGTCCGAAAAACATCGCCAGTCCCGTCGTCACATTCCAGAATACGCTGTTGTCCGCCAGCCCCTCAAAGCCGGAACCGTTATTTGCCGCCGACGACGCATATTCATAGAGTACCTGCGTCAGACCGTGGAAACCGGGGTTTGTGATACCCGCCAGACCGTCCTGCATGGAAACTGCCAGCCCGGAAAATCCCAGGATTAGCAGTGGGTGGATCAAAATGATGATCGCCACCAGCTTCATCTCTTTTCCCTCAATCTTCTTATTCAGATATTCCGGCGTTCTTCCTACCATCAGTCCGCAGATAAACACTGCGAGAATGACATAGGTCACCATGTTCATCAGACCGACGCCCTTGCCGCCAAACACACAGTTTAACATCATGTGAAGCAGCGGCACCATCCCGCCGAGCGGTGTGAGCGAATCGTGCATATTATTGACACTGCCGGTGGTAAAAGATGTCGTGACCGTCGTAAACAGCGCAGACTGATCGACGCCAAACCGCACCTCTTTTCCTTCCATACTGCCCATATCCTGATCGATGCCCGTCGCCCCGATCACCGGATTGCCGACTCGTTCCGCTCCCACACAGATCGTAAGACCTATGGCAAACAGAATTGCCATTGCTCCGAAAATGACTGCGCCCTGCCGTCCCATGAACGGCTTCCTGTCAGTCTTCTTTTCCTTTTTTCTGTCATGCAGCATCAGTCCAAAGACCACTACACAGGCTCCCGGCAAAAGCATCATCGAAAGCATTTCGATCATGTTGGAGATAACGGTCGGATTTTCAAAGGGAGTCGACGAGTTTGCGCCGAAGAAGCCGCCGCCGTTTGTTCCCAGATGCTTAATGGATTCCAGAGCCGCAACCGGTCCCACCGCAATGTCCTGATACGTTCCCTCAATCGTCTCAACCGTAATATTTCCGGCGAATGTCTGCGGCGTTCCCTGACTGACGAGAAGCAGCCCGACGATAACTGCCAGCGGAAGCAGCACGCGCGTGATGATCCGCACCATATCTGCAAAAAAGTTTCCAAGCTTTCTCCCGGAAAGTCCGCGGCAGAAAGCCATGCATGCGGCATACCCGCTCGCCGCCGAGGTAAACATCATAAAAATGATCACGCACATTTGCGCCGCATAGGAAAGCCCGCTCTCTCCCGCATAATGCTGGAGGTTGGTATTTGTCATAAAGCTGATGATCGTATTAAAGCTTAAGCTTTCCTCCATACCGCCGATCCCGTTTGGATTGAGAAACAAAAATCCCTGTATTCTTAGGATCAGATAACCAACGAGAATCATCACGGCGTTTGCCGTCACAAGCGACAGCGCATATTCCTTCCATCCCATATCCCCGCCCTTGATCCCGCATATCTTATAGATCAGGCGGTCAACCGGGTCAAACACCCTGTCCGCAAATGTTTTTTGATCTGTGGCAATGTGATACATATATCTGCCCATCGGAATGACAAGTACCACAAACATTGCCAGCACCAGAATAATCTGTAACATAGTTCTTCCTCCTGCCCTTACCGTTCCTTCGTCTCAATCTGCCTCTCACAAAAGTCCGCAAATAATTTTACCAGACCAAAGCCTGCGAGCAGCAGCTCCACCATCAGAATATCCATCATAATCTCTCCTCCTTCACCTATCTGACCCAAAGCTTATTTGCGATGCCTTGGATCCACTTATATTACTCTGCGATTCTAGCACCATTACCGTTAAAATGGACTTAACAAACATACGCTGCCATAAAGATTGTATTAAGATGTATCAATATCTGTCGCAGGGGTGAATCTGTCATCCAAGCACATAGGACACCGGAAGCATCACGGCGGTCGTGCACACAGCCACTGATAACAAGATCAGCACAGGCATCCCCACCGTCGCCACAGCGAATCCGATATATGGATGGTGAAATAAAAAAGCGTCCGCCCGGTGTGCCATCCCTTTTTCCACGTTACCCAATTTTCCTCTCATACTTTTCATAACAGCCTTCATCTCCTTCTGAAAGCAATGTACCACCACAGAGTTAAAGATGGGAAAAGGGAATGGCTACAAGGAATTAAAAATGTATAAAAAAAGACAGTTGCCACAAAGACAACCATCTTTTTTTCACTGATCTGTGATATGTACTGTTTTCCCGTCCGCTTTTACTTTTCGGCGCCTGATTTCTTCGGCCGGTAAATCTCCGAGCCGATCGCACCTGTCACGATGATCACCGCTCCGAGTATCTGCAAAAACGTGAGGTGCTCATGGAAGACAAGAAATCCGACTAACGTCCCCACAACAACCTCAAGTGCGGACAAAATACTTGTCGTCGTCGCCTCCACATACTGGGTAGACTTGACACATGCCACATTTGCCACCATCGTACAGAGAATACCGATCCCGAACAGATCCCACAGAAGATTTCCCACCGGAGCCGCCGCCAAATGTCCGGCAACCGCACCGAAGTCCATGCCAAATAGCAGCACTGCTGCCGCTCCGAGAAATCCATAGACCAGCAGCGTATCTCTGTCATACTCTTTCGCAAAAAACTTCGGAAGCAGAATCTGCAGCGCAACGCCGATGCCGTTGACCACTCCCGCGAGGATTCCGATCACATCCAGCCTGATGCCCCCTCCGCCGATCAGATTTGCCACGAGTATGGCGCCGATCAGGCAGATCACGATCGTGATGATCTTACTCTTTTCCAGTTTCTCCCCAAACATAAATCTTCCAAGGATCGCAACCCAGATCGGACTCATAAACATCAGCACCGTCGCAACCCCGACCGGGATCCTTGACACCGCCACACTGTAGCTGACAAAACTGATGCTGTAAGCGACCGCCCCATATCCGATACAGACGGCGAGCCCTTTCAGACTGATCTTAAGCGCTTTTGGCTTTGTGAACAGAAGGAGCAGAAAATAAGCTGCCCCTGCCAGCGCACAGCGGAAGAAAGAGATTTCGATATTGGAAAACTGATATTTTGAAAGATCGCGCACGAAAATCCCCATGATCCCCCACATGACCGCAGTGACCACTGCCAGTACAATTCCTTTGCTGCGCTTATTCACGACCTGCCTCTCCTCCACTTACGTTTTCTTTCTGTACCGTTTCCCTGCGGTAGATCACTTCATTTTCTTTCAGTGTCATAAGCACCTTGATATCCGCGAGAGCTTTCGCATCTGTCTCCAGCGGATTCTCATCAAGCACCACAAAATCCGCGTATTTTCCGACTGCGATCGTTCCCTTTTCTGCCTCCTCATGATACTGGTATGCCGCATAGCTTGTGATCGCCTTCAGCGCCTCAAGCACCGGGATCCTCTGATTCTCCCCGATCACCTGACCGCCTCTCGACACGCGGTTCACCGCGCAGGAAACGGTCCGCATCATATCCGGCGGAACAACCGGCGTATCCTGATGGAAGGTAAACTTCATTCCATTCTCAAGCGCGTCCCTCACCGGGGAAATCCGGCTTCCTCTCTCCGGTCCAAAATTTTTCATATGGATGTCGCCCCAGTAGTACGTGTGCGCCACAAAAAAGCTTGGGATCATCCCGATTTCTTTCATCCGTTCCAACTGGTCTTTTCTGACAAGCTGTGCATGGACCATGACCGCACGGTTGCTGTCCCTGCTCTCCCGCGCTTTCAGCTCCTTCTCAAACTGTGCGATATACTGTTCTGCCGCCGCATCCCCGTTACAATGTGCGAGCAACTGCTGCTTCTTGTCCAGGGCAAGCGCAATATACCCTCTCAGTTCCTCATCACTGTGGATCGGATAACCGCAGTACGTATCCTCCCCCTCATAAGGCGCCGTCATCCACGCTGTTCTTCCCTGTGGGGAACCGTCGAGAAATACTTTGAATCCGCCCATTTTAAAATGATCTTTGTACTGCCCTGCATATTCCGGCTCTGTCTCCAGCAGGTCTGACGCAGTCATCACATCTGCGTATCCGACCACGTCCAGCTTCAAAAGTCCGGCACCCGATGCATATTTCAACAGCTCGAACAGTCCTTTTCCGACCATTCCGTCCTGCACCGTCGTCACCCCGTAGCCTGCATACATCTTCTGGGTTTCGCCGAGCAGCCCCATCAGTTCCTCCATCGATGTCATCGGAAGCTGAAATTCCATAAATGCCTTCTCTTCCATGTAGCCGTCCGGCTCCTTCGTTCCGGCAACTCTTCCGTAACGGCCTCCCGGGAAGTCCTCCGTCGCTTCCGTGATCCCCTGGATCTCAAGTCCGCGGCTGTTTGTCACCCCCATGTGGGAGGACGCATGGGTCAGGAGAACCGGATTCTCCCTGCTGATCTGATCTAACACCGTCTTATCCGGATGTCTTCCTTCTGCAAGGAAGTTCTGGTCATAATTACATCCAACGATCCACTCACCTTCCTGTATATTTCTCTTCTCCTTAAAAGCCCGCATCTGCTCTATGATCTCTCCAAAATCCTTACAGAGGGACAGATCACACTGTGTCATCGCCTTGGCTGCACCGACAAAATGAGAATGTGCGTCGATAAATCCCGGCAGCATCACCCCGCCGTTCAGATCGATCACTTCATCTGCATCCTCCCGAAGCTTCATCACATCTTCAGCAGTTCCGACCGCCCTGATCCTTCCATTCTCCACACACACTGCCTCTGCACACAGCGCGTCATCTTCCATTGTCACAATCGTTCCATTTGTATAAAAGCTCTTCATAGATTCTCCTTCATACTTAAATTTTTTTCTGGCGTAATCTCACCATGTCCGGCAACAAATTCCAAAACTGACCGTGTTTTAACTGTACACCTTCTTTTCATCGAAAGCAACCTTTTTAGAAAAACGCAGGGAGGCTGTGGCTCATTTTGAGCCACAGCCTCCCCATGTTGGAACAGCCTGAAACAAGCTGTTCCCTCTCTCTTTTTATTTACAGTTCTAACTTCTGTACAGACTGCACGATCGCATCTGCAAGCGCCTCAAACTCCGGTGCGTTTGTCTCATCTGCGGAGGAGTTGACAGATACCTGTGCGCCGAGTACGGTGCACTCCTTTAATTCCTCCTCGATATACTCTTTCATCAGAGTACCGGACTTGATCGCCCATGTTCCGTTCTCGATGATACCGAAGGTGCGTTTCTGGAAGTTCAGCGCCTTTAAGTGGTGCAGGAAATCATACATCACCGGATAAATTCCCAGATTGTATGTCACCGATGCGAGCACGATGTGGCTGTACTTAAACGCCTCTGCCACCAGGTAGGACACGTGTGTGTTGGAAACATCGTACATCGCCACGTTGGTCACACCCTTATCACAGATCTTAGACGCCAGCTCCTGCGCAGCCGCCTCGGTGTTTCCGTACATGGAAGCGTACAGTACCAGCACGCCCTTCTCCTCCGGCTCATAACGGCTCCACTTGTCATGCTTATCCAGATAGTAGCCAAGATCATTGCGCCATACCGGACCGTGCAGCGGACAGAACATCTTGATCGGAACCGTTCCGGCTTTCTTGAGCAGAAGCTGTACGAACGGACCGTACTTTCCTACGATATTGCAGAAATATCTTCTCGCATCGTCGATCCAGTCGCGGTCAAAGTTTACCTCGTCCGCAAACAGCTTTCCGTCCAGTGAACCAAAGGAACCGAACGCATCCGCCGAGAACAGCACGCCGTTGGTGGTATCAAATGTCACCATCGCCTCCGGCCAGTGCACCATCGGAGCGGCAACGAAAGTAACCGTGTGCTTTCCAAACGTCTTGGTATCGCCCTCTTTCACTTCCTCCTTGCGGTCCTCCACATGGAAACCGAACTGGTGCATGAACATAAATGCCTTCTCATTGCTGATGACCTTACACTCCGGATAGCGCAGAAGCACTTCCTCCATAGAAGCCGCATGATCCGGCTCCATATGGTTTACAACAAGGTAGTCTAACGGTCTTCCGTTTAATACCTCTTTGACATTATTTAAAAACTCTCTGCAGCCTGCCCAGTCTACCGTATCAAACAGTACCGTCTTTTCATCCAGCAGCAGGTAAGAATTGTAGGATACACCTCTTGGGATCGGATGGATATTCTCAAACAAGTGCAAACGCTTCTCGTTCACTCCGACCCAGTATAAATCCTCTGTTACCTTTCTAACACAGCTCATTTTAATTCTCCTCCTTCAAAATTGTCTCTATTATTTCTCGTTCGATGACGGGATAAAGTTTGCCTTCTCCTCGCCGCAGTCCGGACAGATCCAGTCCTCGGGCAGCTCCTTGTAGCTTGTGCCCGGGCGAACATCGCCCTCCTCGTCTCCAAGCTCCGGTATGTACTCATAACCGCATCCGAGGCAGACATAACGTCCCACCGGTGCCGGCTTCGGCTCATCCACAACGGCCTTCTTCATCTTCACCATCGGCGGCGCCGGCTTCTTTGCTCCCGTATCCAAAGCCTTTGTCAGAAGCGGAAGAATCTCATTTACATCACCAACAATACCATAGTCTGCATTCTTAAAGATCGGAGCGTTTGCGTTGCTGTTGATCGCCACGATCGTAGCCGCGTCTTTGATTCCCTTTAAGTGCTGTCCTGCACCGGAGATACCGCACGCAATATAAAGGTTTCCGGTAAACTTCTGTCCGCTCATGCCGACATAACGGTTTAACGGAAGATACTGAAGCTGCTCCGCTACCGGTCTGGAGGAACCGATCGCTGCGCCTGCTGCCGCTGCCAGATCTGTCACAAGCTTCATGTTTTCCTTGCTTCCAATACCTCTACCGGCGCTGACCACGCGCTCTGCCTCGATGATCGGCGTGTTGATATCGATGCCGACTGTAAAATCGTGACCGTCTGCCTTTAAAGCCTCCACAAGTGTCTGGACTCTTTCTTTTGCGCTGCCATCCTTTAAGATCATCTTCTTGCGGCTTCCCGTGATCGGTCCTTTCTTCTTGCCTTTCGCCGGAGCTGCCGTCGCCTTCGCCGCTTTTCCAAGGATGTGGGAAGCGATGACAACGTTCTGGATCTCGTTCGTTCCCTCATAGATCGTACAGATCTTCGCGTCACGGTAGAAGCGCTCAACCTCCATACCCTTTAAGTAACCGTTTCCTCCGAAAATCTGAAGCGCATCGTTGACAACCTCAAGACAGATGTCCGACGCATATTTCTTCGCCATAGCGGCTTCCATTCCGTACGGCTCATGGTGCTCCTTCAACTCCGCTGCGCTGTATACAAGAAACCTTGCCGCACGGATCTTTGTCGCCATCTCCGCGATCTTAAACTGGATCGCCTGAAGCTGCGCGATTGGCGCGTTAAACTGCTCACGATCCTTTGCATACTCTACAGCCGCCTCATAAGCGCCCTGTGCGATTCCGAGAGCCTGTGCTGCGATTCCGATACGTCCGCCGTCAAGCGTATTCATCGCGATCTTAAAGCCCTGTCCCTCTTTGCCGAGCAGGTTCTCCTTCGGAACCTTTACATCGTTAAACAGCAACTGCGCGGTAGCGGAAGAACGGATACCAAGCTTATCATAGTGGTCGCCGATCGTAAATCCTTCCCAGCCTTTCTCCACGATAAACGCACTGATTCCCCGCGTACCGATGCCCGGCGTAGTCACCGCGAACACCACATAGGTATCTGCCTCTCCACCGTTCGTGATAAAAATTTTCTCTCCGTTTAAGATATAGTGGTCGCCGACAAGCTCTGCCGTCGTCTCCGTTCCGCCGGCGTCAGATCCCGCGTTCGGCTCTGTCAGACCAAATGCGCCGAGCTTCTCTCCCTTTGCTAACGGCACGAGATATTTCTTCTTCTGCTCCTCTGTACCGAATGCAAAGATCGGATAAGTGCCGAGTGAAACGTGTGCCGACAAGATAACGCCTGTTCCGCCGTCCACTCTGGAAAGCTCCTCCACCGCGATCGCGTAGCTGATGATATCTTTTCCAAGTCCGCCGTACTCCTTCGGATACGGGATGCCTAACAGTCCCATCTTTCCGAATGCTTTGATCTGCTCTCTCGGAAATTCATTGTTTTTGTCGAGCATAAACGCGATCGGTTTGATCTCCTTTTCTACCCATTCGCGAACCTTTGCTCTCAGTTCCTCGTGTTCCTTTGATGTTGCATAAAACATAATTTTTGCCTCCTTCTCCTATACATAACGCTTTTTACGTTTGCATTTTTACCAAAAAAATGTTTTCCAATTTTTGTATCTATTACATTTTTACCAAAAAAAGAAGGAAAAGTATGTAACCATGGTTACATACTTTTCCTTAATTGTAAAAATCATCCAGAAAATCTTTATTTAAGATCCGGATTTCTTTCTTGTCGACCGCAATGACCTCCTCCTCCTGGAGTTTCATCAGCGTTCTCGACAGAGACGGGCGGGCGACTCCCAGATAATTTGCAAGTGCCTCACGGTTCATCGTGAGCTTTACAACACCCTCCCCATCTGCCTCCTCCAGAAGCCAGATGGCAATCCTTCCTTTTAGAGAAGTCGGACTTAAAATGTGCATTTTCTGCATCGTCGTCCACTCCTTCTGCGCGAGGATATTTAACATATTCTGAACAAGCTGCCTGTGATGGTCGCACGCCTCATTGCAGAAGCAGGAAAAGAACTCCATCGGAATCTCTAACACCTCCGCCCGCGCAGAGACCTCCGCGCCGTACCAGTAGGACTTCTCCCCGTTAAAAAAATACTGCTCCCCGAAGACGTCGCCCTCCTCGACCTCAAAAAAAATATTTTTGCGCCCCGAGATCAGATTCCGGACAAGCGCCACCTTGCCCGCCATCAGCACATATAAGTAATACGGCGTATCCCCCTGCAAAAAGAGCACGTCGCCCCGGCGGTACGTCTTCATCCGCGCCCTGGAGCACACAAGCATCCTCTGCAAATCTCCACTTTCGATCCCATGAAATAATGCGTTTTTCTCTATCTCCATTCTATCACCGTCCCGGATTTAACACGGTCTGCAACAACAGCAGTTACAAAACATATTCAGACACAGCATACTAAGACACCAGTTCCCGGCACTCGCGTACGGTCTGTCATAGCTGCTGCCCATACTGCTGTACCATGTGCCCCCGTACTCCAGATGCTGCAAAAACTGGCGGTACTCCATGCTGCTCGGCTCCATCTCGACCGCGCGCTTCGCGTGCTCCATCGCACGGATATTGTTTCCCGCGCCCTGATTTGCCACCGCACTGTAATAGTACCACCTCGCACCGCGCTCGCCAAACGGAACGCTGTTTAACACATTGAGCGCCTCCGCAAAATGGCGGTTTGCAATATAATTCCATGCCGCGCGCATCTGCGTGGACTCTCCCTCCCGCTGGCGGTAAGCACTCCCGCCGGAATAGCCATATCCGCCGTAACCGTCGCTTCCATAGCTGCCAAAGCCGCCGTAGCTGCTGCCCTGCTGCTTTTCCTTCATGATCTGGTCATACGCCTGCTGCACCTCTTTGAACTTCTCCTCCGCCTGCGCCTTATTCGGGTTGTTGATATTCGCGTCGGGGTGGTATCTCCTGCTCAGACTGCGGTATGCCTTTTTTATCTCTTCATCCGAGGCGCTCCGGGATACCCCAAGCACCTGATATGGATCTGTCATAAACTATAACCTCACTATTTGCGTGCCTTCTTTTTTGCCTTTTCTTCTGCCTTTTTCTTCTTCAACTGGAGAAACTCGTACTTGGACCAGACGCCGGAATAGAGCACGTTGCGCAGAATATCCGCGTGCAGCAAAATCGGAAGCCGCTCAAAGGACTTCGCGCACTCCGACATCATGCTCGTCAAAAGCAGCCGGATAAATGTATCCATGTCCTCGTCCCGCTCCTTCATCTGCGAGATCAGCGGATTGTAGGAACCCTTCTGCAGATCGGCGTCATAATCCTCATAGGCGTCCATCAGATAGATAAATTTGCCCATGTAAAAACCGAGCGTCCGCAGTTCGCGCGCCCACTCATCCTCCCGCCAGCAGAACACCTCGCCCAGCATCTCGCCGGAAAGTCCCGCCACGGCGTCCAGATTCTTCTCACCGCGCCGCTCGACCTCCTCCGTCCGCTTCATATACTCCTCAACCGCCGCCACCTGCCTCGGATATTTCTGCATGATACGGGCGTAATCCTTGTCGAGGATCTTTGCAAACGCCTTTTTCGAGTACGCCTTATCATCCTTCCAGTCGTCGATGAGATTGTGGTATGCAAGGATCAGATTCATGTCTGCGGCATAATTGGTCGCCTCGTTGATCCACACCGTCTTGCGCTTCGTGGGGTGCAACGCGCAGGTGATCTCCGAGGCTTCATTTGTCAGTTCATAAAGTCCCGTAAGAAGCACCACCAGAAACGTCATATCGTAATTGAGGAGCATCTGTCCCTTCGCCCCGCAGCTCGTCTTTAACTGGCGGCAAAGTCCGCAGTAATACGCCTGATACGCCTTCCGGTCTTCCTCTGTCATGATTTTCTGGTTGATATTGATATAACCAAACATCTCATGTCTCCTAGCTCTTCTTTATAAACTCTTTCTTACATCTCGGGCAGGTGATGCAGATCTTCCCTCTGCCCCTCGGCACACGCACCTTCTGTCTGCAGTCCGGGCATTTGAAAAAACGGTATTCCCCGCGCTGTGCAAACTGCCTCTTCCACGCGTCCCACTTCGTCACCATCCGGTAGCGGAACGTCCGGTATCTCTGGTTCTCGTCATAGCGCTTCTGTATATTCTTCGAAAACATACGGAACCACGTATAAATGATAAGACCCAGACCTCCCCACGACAATACTATATTAAGCGCCGGAACCCACATGAAAAGCATCGACGCCACGATGCACACGAGGGCGGCGATATTGAGCGCCTTTCCAAACTCATCCGCTCCATATCTTCCAGCCATAAATCTCTGTATCTTTTCCCGCATACGATCCCATTCCTTTCCTTAATCCTCCCATTATGGTAATCGCACGAAAATCCTGTGTCAACCTATCTATTGTCTTTTAAGAAACATTTTATACTTTGGTTAGAAACATACAAAAGACCCTGACCATCTGTTCGCTGATCAGGGTCTTAATGGCAGGCAGGGCGATAAGCCGGGTTATGTCACCCTGCAAAGCAGGGGAATGATCATCTGTCTAGGATGACTGTCGCCAGCCACCTCAAGCGACCTACCTAAAGCTGGCGGGCCACGTAAACGCTTTTGTTCGGTCTTGCTTCGGATGGGGTTTACATATGCCCTCCCTGTTACCGGAGAGGCGGTAGTCTCTTACACTGCCCTTCCACCCTTACCACCGCAGCGGACTGCGGGGCGGTATATTTCTGTTGCACTATCCTTGGAGTTGCCTCCACCGGATGTTATCCGGCATCCTGCCCTGTGAAGCCCGGACTTTCCTCACCCCGTCTGGGACGGGCCGCGATCATTTGCCCTACCTGCCCACGTCTACCTACTATACACGAAAACCGGCATTTCGGCAAGTCTTTTACACCGGAAAACACGAACCGCCGATAAACTCACGGATAATGGAATTCTGGCTGATGCCCTCCGTCGGCATCGGCAGAAAGTAATCCAGAAACTTAAGCAGCCGCTTCGCTTCGATGTATTCCGGACACTCCTTGTCGATCGCAAACAAAAGTGGCTCCGCATACAGCTTTAGCACGGCGAGCTCATAGATCAGCGCCGAGTTAAACATCTCGTCCGCACTCTCCTGAAACGGGAAAATATATTTCTCCTCGCCGCGGCGCACGGAATCCCACATCGCGATCGTCTCCTTCGCCGAAGTGCCCCTTGTCCGCGCATCGCGCACGATACGGCGGATCAGTCTGCCGTCCGTCGTCGGCAGATAATTGTGCTCGTCGACATTTAACTGCGTGAGCGCGCTGATGTAGATCTTATATTTGCTCTCCACCGGGAGCGAGTAAGAGAGTCTGTCGTTTAAGCCGTGGATACCCTCGATGACGAGCACGTCCTCCGCCCCAAGCTGCATGAATTTGTCCTTGTACTCCCGCTTTCCGGTCTTGAAATTAAAGATTGGAAGATTCACACGCTTTCCGGCGAGCAGCTCGTTCATGTCGTGGTTGAAAAGTTCAATGTCGAGCGCCTCCAGGCATTCCAGATCCAACTCCCCGTTCTCATCGCGCGGGGATTTGTCCCTGTCTACATAATAATCGTCCAGCGGGAACGGATGCGGTTTTAAGCCCCTTGCCGCAAGCTGGATCGAAAGTCGGTGGGAAAACGTCGTCTTTCCCGAGGAGGACGGTCCTGCGATCATGATAAACTTCCTGCCGCCCTCGCCGGCGATGCGGTCTGCCAGCCTGCCAATGCGCTCCTCAAACAGCGCCTCCTGCGTCAGGACGATCTCCTGCATCCTGCCTGCGGCGATCACATCGTTTAACGCCCCAACCGTGTCGATCTCCAACATCCTGCCCCACTCTCTGGACGTCTTTAACGCGTAAAACAGCTTGCCGGACGGGACAAACGGCGCGACCTTTCTCGCATTCTCATTCGGGAACAAAAGCACAAATCCATCCTCATACACGGTGAGATCATAATAGCGCAGATATCCGGTCGACGGCACCATAAAGCCGTAGAAATAGTCCTTATAGTGGTCGAGCACATAAATGTTGACGCGGGAACTGCGGCGGTAGCGGAACAGTTTTTCCTTGTCCGTCATGCCAAGCTCATGAAACAGGGCGATCGCATCGTCCGTGTTCATGCTGCGCTTCTCGATCGCAAGGTCCGCTGCGACGAGACGGTCCATCTCCCGCTTCAGATCAGCCAGCTTCGCCTCATCCACCGGGACATATTCCCTGACGCCGTCCACGTTCTTCCAGAGCTCGCAGTAATACCCCTGACCGATGGAATATTTGACGCGCACGCCGATGTGCGCATCTCCCCAGAGATGAAACACTGCCTTCTGCATCAAAAGCGTCACGCTGCGGCGGTAGGTCTTTTTGCCGGTCTTGTCCGCGGTTGTGACAAATTCCAGCGTTCCGTCCCGTTTCACCTGCTTGCCAAGCTCGCGCAGACGGTTGTTGTACACCACCAGCACGATATCATCGTCATACTGCTGCTGATATTCCTGCGCGATCGAAAGAAAGCTCGTACCGTATGGGTACTGTTTCTCCTCGCCCCCGATGACCAGTGTCACCATTTGATTCTCTCCCATAAAATACCTCCCATTCCAAAGCGTTTTCTCACACCGGACTCCCGGCCTTAGACAGCGCCTCTGCATTGATCGCGAGCAGATGCTCCACCTCCGCCGTGCGCTGCGCGACCTCCGGTGTCTGCACAGTCTGATGCAGACCACTTAAGATCCCATTTAGCGTCCGTCTTTCACGCTCCAAATATTCGCGCAGCACGGGATGCTCCTGCTCCAACAACAGCCTGCCATAGCACGCCTCACATTCCGACGGCTGCGCTCCTTTTTTCTCCGGCGCGTAATGCACGCGCATCATCGGATAATATTTCCCGTCGTCCTTCACCATCGCCTCGTCGTCCACGCGGTACCCACTCTCCCAGAGAAACCGGCGCACGCGGGCAAGCTCCGACTGCGGCTGCAGGATCAGTTCCTTTGCCCTGCGGCACACCTCCTGCCCCTCCGACAGAATGTGCATCACCAGCCCGCCGCCCATGCCTGCCACCAGAATGGAATCCACCTCGCCCGGCACAAGCGCCGCCACGCCGTCCGACAGGCGCGTCTGTATGTATGTTTCCAGTCCGTACTGCCGGATGTGCTCCTCTGCCCGCACAAGCGGC
Organism: Roseburia sp.; assembly: GCA_026168605.1. Lineage (GTDB taxonomy): Bacteria > Bacillota > Clostridia > Lachnospirales > Lachnospiraceae > Roseburia. The sequence goes on from JAPFDX010000041.1 coordinate 25,284, forward strand.
CCCCGGTTGATATCCATCGCGACCGCACCCGGAATTTTCCTTTCCAGGACCAGACAGATGGGCACATAACCGTGATCCGTCCCCACGTCCGCCAGCCTGTTTCCCTCACTCACAAGGGACGCCGCCGTGGCAAGGCGTTCTGACAGTTTTATCATAGTAAAATCACTCCAAATAATCCTTTAACTTGCGGCTTCTGCTCGGGTGGCGCAGCTTGCGCAGCGCTTTCGCCTCGATCTGGCGAATACGCTCACGGGTCACGTTAAACTCCTTGCCCACTTCCTCGAGGGTGCGCGCGCGCCCGTCCTCCAGACCAAAACGGAGCGTCAGCACCTTCTGCTCGCGCTCGGTCAGCGTGCCGAGCACCTCCTCAAGCTGCTCCTTTAACAGTGTAAATGCAGCGGCGTCCGCAGGCACCGGAACATTGTCGTCCTGAATGAAATCGCCCAGATGGCTGTCCTCCTCCTCACCGATCGGCGTCTCCAGGGAAACCGGCTCCTGTGAGATCTTTAAAATTTCGCGCACGCGCTCCACCGGCATATTCATCTCCGCAGCGATCTCCTCCGGGCTCGGCTCACGCCCAAGCTCCTGTAAGAGCTGCCTGCTCACGCGGATCAGCTTATTGATCGTCTCAACCATATGAACCGGGATGCGGATGGTTCTCGCCTGATCTGCGATCGCCCTTGTGATCGCCTGGCGAATCCACCAGGTCGCATAAGTGGAAAACTTGTAGCCTTTGCGGTAGTCAAACTTCTCCACCGCCTTGATCAGACCGAGATTTCCCTCCTGGATCAGGTCGAGAAACAGCATACCGCGCCCGACATACCGCTTTGCAATGCTGACGACAAGGCGCAGGTTCGCCTCCGCAAGACGCTTCTTCGCCTCCGCATCACCAAGCTCCATGCGCTTTGCAAGGTCGATCTCCTCCTCTGCGGAGAGAAGCGGAACCTTTCCGATCTCCTTTAAATACATACGCACCGGATCCTCGATGGAAACGCCGTCCGGAACCGAGAGGTCGATCTTCTCCACCTCGATCTCGTCCTCCTCGTCGACGTCCAGAAGGATCTCATCATCCGAATCGTCGTCGGTGATGCGCAGCACGTCGATATTGTTGGTCTCCAGAAATTCCAGGATCAGCTCAAACTTCTCCGCGTCCAGATTCATGTCCGCAAAGAAATCGCTGATTTCCTGATACTCCAGCATATTCTTCTTTTTCTTCGCCATCGCGAGCAGCTCTTTTAATTTCTCCTGAAACTTCGCCTGCGCTTCCGCGGTATCAGCCGCCTGTGTCTCCGTCTTTCCCGCCGTATTCACAGTCTTGTCCACATTGTTTCCGGTGTTTTCTTTCTTTTTTGCCATCTTGGTTCATCCTCTCATAGTTCGTTACTATTTTGTCCTTATTCTCCGGTTTTCATCCGGATTTTTCACAAATCCCCTCTTTTTTTACAAATCTATGGAAATGTGTGTTTTTTCCAGTGCCTCGAGCATCTTCTTATCCTCCACGATCTTCATCAGCCCCTGCAGATCGTCAGGCGCGAGCGTTCTGTGGTCAATGCTGTTTTTCTTGACCCGCACGATCGTCTCCTTCAGCGCCTTGTCCATGTCGTCTTTTGTCTCAACCTTGTGGATCCTGGCGTTAAAAAGTCCTGCGATCTCGCGCTGTTCCTCCTCGTCTGCAAACATACTGACGATCTGTGCCGGATTGACCGCGCCGCTCTCTTTGTACTGTGCAAAGAGCAGCTCCGCCACCTTGTGATAAATCTCCTCCGTGAAATCCTCCGGGGAAATATATTTCCCGATCTTTGTAAAAAGCACGGGATACTCGATCAGCCACGTCAGCAGAAGCTTCTGCGACTGCTTCATGCCGTCCTCTTTCTTTCGCGTGCCCGCGCGCTCAGGGGCGCCGCGCTGTGCAGTTTCCCCGTACCGGTGACTGCCCGGCGTCTCGCCCGCCAGCCCCATTTTCAGCCCGTACCGGTTCACCATCCTGCGCAGATCCTCCGCCGCGATCCTATACTTCGCCGCAACGGCGTCGATATAGTTCTCGCGCTCCAGCTTCTCGGAAAACCCGCAGAGCTTTTTCGCAACCTCCTGATAGAACGCTGTCTTCCCCTCCGGGTCTCCCATGTCATGCTGCCCCTCCATGATGCGCACCTCGAACAGAAAGCTGTTTTCCGCCGCGTCGATGCGTTTCTGGTATTCTTCCGCTCCCAGCGCCTTGATAAACTCGTCGGGGTCTTTATATGGGGTCATGCTGACAATCTTCGCCGTGATCCCAGCCTCCTTTAAGATCGGGATCGCGCGCAGCGCCGCCTTCACGCCCGCCCCGTCGCTGTCGTAGGTCAGATAGACCTCCTTCGTATAGCGCCTGAGCAGATTCGCATGACCCACCGTAAGCGACGTCCCCAGCGACGCCACCGCGTTGTCAAAGCCCGACTGGTGCAGGGCGATCACATCCATATAGCCCTCGCACAGTAAAAGCTGCTGCCGCTTCGTCGTCCGCGCCAGATTCAGGCCGTACAGATTCCGGCTCTTGTCAAAAATCTTCGTCTCGGGGGAGTTTAGATATTTCGGCTCCCCGTCTCCCATAACGCGCCCGCCGAACCCGATCACCTTGTTGTGGACGTCCATGATCGGAAACATGGCGCGGTTCCAGAATTTATCGTAACCGCCCCGCCGTTCGTCGATGGTGACAAGTCCCGATTCCTTTAAAATCTCGTCCTCGTACCCCTTCTGCCGCAGATAGCGGTACAAATCGTCGCTGTACTGGTCCGAATAGCCCAGACCGAATTTTTTTATGGTCTCCTCCGAAAGCTCCCGCCCCCGGAAATAGGAAAGCGCCTGCTTCCCCCGCTCACTGCGCAGCAGCATAAAAAAATACTTTGCCGCCTCTCTATTGATCTCAAGAAGTCTCGCCCGCCTGTCCGCCTCCCTGCGCTGCGCCGCCGAAAATTCCTGCTTTGGCAGCTCCACGCCGGCGCGCTCCGCCAGTGCCTCCATCGCCTCCGCGAACGTATAGTTCTCGTACTGCATCAGGAATGTAAAAACATTCCCGCCTGCCCCGCATCCGAAACAGTAATACATCTGCTTGTTCGGAGACACGGAAAAAGACCCCGTCTTTTCATTGTGAAACGGACATAATCCGAAATATGTACTGCCTTTTCTGGCAAGACGCACATACTGGGAGATCACGTCCACAATATCGTTTCGCGAGCGCACTTCTTCTATGATATCGTCTGAAAAATATGGCATTCCATACCCCTTCCTCTACGCTCTAATAACCGTCTGCCTGCCATGCCTGCAAACCGCAGGCGGCCACACTCTAATAGCCGTCCACCTGCCATGCCTGTGGCAGAAAATACTCACTAAATTTTGCAATGGCGTACTGGTCGGTCATCCCAGCAATATAATCGCAGACCACGCGCTGCTGTTTCTCGCCCGCATCGAGCATCCGCAAATATTTTTCCGGCAGCAGCTCGAGATGTTCCATATAATAATGATACAACTGCTCGATCATCGCCTTCGCCTTGACCTCCTCGCCCTTTGCCACAGGATTCTTGTAGACGTGCTCGAACATAAACTTGCGGAGCGCCACCATCGCCTCCTCGATCTCTGCCGACATCGCGATCTCATCCCTATCGCGGCTGTTCATGATAATGTTGTGGATCAGAGTGTTTAACCGCTGCTTTGTCGTAAATCCGAGCGTTTTTTTCAGTTCCAGAGGAATATCGTCCTCCGTGAGCACCTGTGCGCGTATCGCGTCGTCGATGTCATGGTTGATATATGCGATCTTGTCGGAAAAGCGCACGATCTTCCCCTCCAGGGTGTGTGGTGTCAGGCGCGACTGGTGGTTTAGGATGCCGTCCCGCACCTCCCAGGTCAGATTCAGTCCCTTTCCGTCTTTCTCAAGCTTCTCCACAGTGCGCACACTCTGCTCATTGTGCCGGAAACCGTCATCACAGAGACGGTTTAACACCTGCTCGCCCGCGTGTCCAAACGGCGTATGCCCCAGATCATGCCCAAGCGCGATCGCCTCGACGAGATCCTCGTTCAGCCGGAGTGCCTTCGCGATCGTCCGCGCATTCTGGGATACCTCCAGCGTGTGCGACAGCCGCGTGCGGTAATGATCGCCCTTCGGCGTCAAAAATACCTGGGTCTTGTTCTTTAATCTCCGAAACGCTTTGCTGTGCAGAATACGGTCGCGGTCTCTCTGAAAGACCGGACGGATATCGCACTGCGCCTCGGGCACCTCGCGCCCTCTCGAATTGGCGCTCAGTGTCGCATACGGACTTAAATTTTCCCGTTCCATCTGCTCGATTTCTTCACGTATCGACATCTGTCTCTCCTCATTTCGTACCGTCACAGAATGATTACATATATATTATTCGGTGTGGGAGGGGGATTTCCTTTATTTTTTGAAAAAATATTTTCCCCGGTGTCCGTTCCGCGACTTTTGGCAGCAGATCTCCCCTTTTACAATGCGCTCATTGACCTCCATCTGAAACTGCCTGATCTTATTGTAGTCAGGCTCCCCAGGCAGGGAGGTATTCTCCTTCGCATATTCAAACCGTTTCTCATACTCGTTCACCAGATCATAAAATTCCGGCGTCGGCTGTCTGTTTTCATCCAGAAATTCCCCGTTGCGCACGCGCATAAGAAGATCATGCTCCGCTTCCCGGTAAGTAATGATCTCTTCCTTCTCGAGAATATCAATACACATCATGTACAGTCTGAGCAGGTGGGCGCAGTGTTTTCCAAGCTTTCCGTGGCTGACAGCTTTCTCATTACGGGTGCTGTTCTTGTTGTAGCTGCCCACGATCGCTTTCATTTCATTCCACATCCCCGCCCAGTCCCTCAGCGGGTAGTGCTGCAAATGGAGATCCATAAAAATCTCACTGTCATAGCCTTTTTGAACCGCCCGGTCAATATAGAGCCTGATGTCGCCTTCCTCATGTGGATAATATCTGTTTTTAAAATCATACGCCGCATTTTGGATGCTCTTTAAAATATATGCCTCCTTCTCCGCCTGCCCCACCAGACGCGCAGCCGCATTTTCCATGCGCCTTAACTGCGCCTGCGCATAACCGCCGAACGTGTGGATGCAGACCCTCGAGAGAAACATTTTCCGGTTCTCGCACAATTTCCTCCCGGTCTCTGACAGATAGAGATAATGCTCCGGCTTACACCCCAGGATCTCAAGCGTATTCGGATTGTTCGATGTGAGAAGCCGGATCATCTTGTTGAAGGAATACACGGTCGTATCGGTTCTGATGTCCACGATCTGGTCAAAATCTGTTCCCAGCAGGATTTCTTCCTTTGCGTTTAACGCAACTCCCCGCACATCCAGATCCGACGTCTCCTGCTCCGTCCCGTAGGCGTGGCTTCCGCCAAGCGCCAGAAGGATCACGCGGTTTCCAAGACTTTTCTCTCTCCGCAGAAAATCATATTCTTCTGATTTTAATTTCTCTCTGATTTTTTCAATAGTCACTGTCATCCCTCCCCGGCTGCGGTTTTCTTCCCTTTACTATACCACACCGTTTTCTCCCCGCACAGCCCCCTATATTTTGTCGAAAAATATTTACTTTCTTTTCTTTTTCCACTATAAACAACCTATACACAAATAAATTTCAAATAGAGGTTTGTTATGAAAAAGAAAAAATTTTTGTATCTGCTTCCCTCTTCCCTGATCGATACACCTGGCGTCCCCTCCGGCGTTCCTGACACGGATGCTGCTGTCGGGGATTTAAGTCCCATCGGAAGCTTTTGTTACGTCTATGACCGCAGGGACTATGTGCTGACATTTGGCATCACCAGTTCCAGCGCTGGCGAAAACAACAGCGCTACCGCAGACGGATTCCACTATTTCCACAAGGACACTTTCTCCTGCCGGAAGAAGTGTTTGCTAAACAGGAAATTCCATATTCTTCTGTCTTATATACTATTTTCTCAATTTAAGTATCTTTCCGCCAGATCCACATCCTTTGCCAGATCAAGATCAGGAAACTTTTTTTCTAACTCTCTTAAACATAGGATATATTCGGGGCTTTGCAGCCTGTCAGATATATCCTCGAAAACTTCACTTATAAAATATATTTCTTCCTCTGAACAGTTCTGCAAATATTCAATTGTCTCATTCGTATTTTTTGATAAAAGTTCTACCATCTTATCCCAGCATTCTTCGATCCCAAAACCATCGTTAATATCTTTTTTCTCTCTTTCTACCAGTATTTTATCCATCAGATTTTTAAGAATCATATATAAAATCTCCCTCCGATAAGTGCTTTAAAGTTCTGCCGACCGCTTCCATGTTAAGCCCCAACCCATTTGCTGTACAGACGACATAAAACGCAAATTACATATCTATAAATTTATTTGATTTTACCTTTAATTTGTATTTTTTTCTTCTTGCATTGACAATTTCTGTCAGATTCAAGATAAATTGCTCTTTTGTCAGCGTATTTTTTTCGGTAAACAACAGTTTCTGAATAGCGTCCTTTATTTCGTCCTCCGGGGTGATCCGCTTTATGTCATCCAATTTTTTCACACCATCCGTGAATATTCCATGCAGACAGGCATATACTTGAAAAATATACCGGTGAACCGGCAATTCCTTTAATTGCATATCAAAATTATGACCAAAAAATTTAACTTGTTGATGTTCAAATTTCTCAATGAATTTGGAAAATGAATCAACCTGCTCCATTTCCGGTAAAACACCTTCCAAAATACCTTGCAGCAATTTATCAAAACTCGGTAAGATTTTTTGATAATAATTTTTGATTTGATTTTCAGGAGCAATATTGAAATTGCTTATTGTCGTGAAATATTTTCCATTAAGCAGATAACTTCCCGTTGTTCCCGTGAGTTCCACGCCATAATTTAACAAATTATCATATGGAACAAAAATAGGATAATATGCTGCAAAGGCTTTTAATCGGTCATTTTCTATTCTAAATGAGATAATCTGTAATATTCCTTCTGCCTCACGCGCATATTTATTTGCACCAAACTTCACAAATCCATAATTATTTAAAACTGGTACCAGCTTTTTTTCTATATTTTGTTTCATCACCAGCTTAAAGTTATAATTTTCCGGCATTGGTTTATCAGACTCCTGTTTTTTATATTCAAGAACAAGCGGCGCACTTCACAGTTCACAATTATGACAATAAAAAAAGCCACTGTAAAAGAAAATCTCTTACAATGACTTCTTCGTATGCAGAAGGTGGGACTTGAACCCACACGGTATTGCTACCACAGGCACCTGAAGCCTGCGCGTCTGCCTATTCCGCCACTCCTGCGCATCCCATCAACGAACGGTGTTACCGAATGCGGAAGATGGGACTTGAACCCACACGATATTGCTATCACAAGATCCTTAGTCTTGCTCGTCTGCCAGTTCCGACACTTCCGCATGGCAGCCACTCTTTCGTGACGACTTGTTAATAATATCAAAGTTCAAATAATTTGTCAACCATATTTTTGAAAAAAATTGCAAATTATAAATATTTTTTCTCAAATGCCGCACGGTCCATCGGTTTTCCAAAATAAAAGCCCTGTATCATCTGTATCTTTGTCTTTTTCAGCGCGGCAAGCTGCTGTACCGTCTCGACACCCTCCACGCAAACGCGGACTCCGATCGCGTGCGCAAGCTCTGCCACCATTGTCACAAACGCCTTCTGAAATTCATCCTTTCCGATGTCCGCCACAAAACAACTGTCGATCTTGATCACGTCAAGCGGCATCTCCCGGATATGGTTCAGGGACGAGTAGCCAGTTCCGAAATCGTCCAGCGCCACCCGCACGCCGAGCGCCCGGATACCGGCAAGCACCCGCTTCATGCGCACCATATCGTTGACGGCAAGCCCCTCTGTGACCTCAAGCGTCAGATTCCCGGGGGAAATCCCACTCTCCTCCACGATTTTTTGGACGGTATCCACAATGTCCTTCTGCAAAAGCTGCACAACAGACAGATTGACGTTCACCTTGTACTCCGGGTGCCCCAGATCATTCCAGTATTTGCAGTTTCGGCACGCCTCGCGCAGCACAAACTCCCCGATCGGGTTGATCAGCCCCAGATACTCCGCCAGCGGCACAAACTCCGTGGGGGAGATCACGCCGAGCGCTCCGCAGTTCCACCGGAGCAGCGCCTCTGCGCCGACACAGTGGTCGCGCTCCCCCTCCACATTGACGATCGGCTGATAGATCACCTCAAACTCCTTACAGTCGTTTGCCAGCGCATCGCGCAGCCGTTTCTCCACATCCAGACGCTCAAACGACGTGGACTTTATGCGGCTGTCATAGAACTCGATCCTGTTCTTTCCGGCGCGCTTCGCCTCGTACAGCGCGATATCCAGCTTCTGGATCAGCTCCTCCACAGTGCTCCCGTCCCTCGGAAACTGTACGATGCCCATGCTCATCGTACAGTAATAATCCGCATTCTTTAACTGCCACGGGCTGGAAAACAGCTCTGTGACTTTCTCCAGGATCTCCGGCAAACGCCGGTTGCCCTCCGCCGTGAGGATCGCCACAAACTCATCGCCGCCCATGCGGTAGCAGTGATGCCGCAGCTCCGGGATACCCCCAAGGCTGTCGGCAATTTTTTTCAGGAGGATATCCCCGTACTGGTGTCCCAGACCGTCGTTGATGTGCTTAAAATCATCCAGATCAATATATAAAAGCGCGCCCTCGCTGCCGCCCGCCTCCGCCTCGCGGATATAACACGCAAGATCATGCTCACAACGCCTGCGGTTGTAAAGCCCCGTCAGAAAATCGTTGTTTGCCTGCTTCTCGATCTTCTGCTGGTACAGCTTCTTGTCCGTCACATCATAGATCGTTGACAGACGCACCTCTCGCCCGTCCACCCAGCGGATCGGCGTGCGCTGCAGATCAAACCAGCGCCCCGTCTTTTCATCGTACACCTCGCGGAAATACTCACCGCCATCCTCCTTCTTCTCACGGACGCGGTACGGCTCCAACAGGGTATTCGTCATGCTCTCCGGAAGATGCCCCTGAAAACGCTGGTTGGTGTAGAGTATCTGCCCGCTCTCCGGATCGCGCACACAGACGCCGCAGCCCACATTTTCCAGCACAGCCTCCAGGGACGCATAGGAGTCCGCAAGCGACTTCTCCGCGATACGCCTCTGCTGCTCGGATTCCCGGCTCTTTAAAAACGCCTCCTGCGCCAGCATCTCCTCCATCTTCACCGCAAACATCTGTTTTGAGAGCGTTTCCAGAAAACGGATGGACTTATAGTACCGCTCCGGCGTCGTGCGCATGATATAGGACGGCACAACGGCGTCCGGCTGTTCCATAATGCCGATCACGATCCAGATTGCCTCGGTTTTTCCGCCCGCGCGGATGGAGACGCCGCACATTTTCACCAGATCCGTGCCGCAGTCCTCCTCCAGCACATTTTCAATACCTTGATCCAGCAGCTTATTCATCAGGGACATATGCATATTTTTGTTCACGATACCGTGGATATACTCCAGCTCTTCCTTCTCCCCGTATGCCTTCGTGACAACGCCCCTCTCCCTGCTCAAGCACACCAGATAGACATTGTTCGCCTCGCAAAACCGGTTCTGAAGATTCTGCATCAGCGATGCATCCAAAAGTCCCTGCATTTACTCTTTACCCCCTGTTGCCGTACTGTATGATATACAGATAAAACCTGTCCTTCTCACGGATGCAGTATTCCTGTATCAGACGATAGTCCCCACGCAGTCTAAGCTGCTTCTTGATCAAGCCCTCCTCGTTTGCATACATTACGATAATGCTGCCGTTTTGCAACAATTCGGCGGATTTTTCAAAAAACCTGCTGTAAAAAACATCCATATCTTCCCTGGACTTCGCAGCGCTTCTCACCGGCATATTGGTGATGATCTCATCAAACAGATACCTGTGCTTAAAATCAAAATAATCGCGGTTGATATAATTGATGCTCTCCCCCGCAGCCGCCGTATTTTCCCGCGCCATGCGGATCGCATCACCGAAAATGTCGATGCCGTACTTCTCACGCGCCGGCACGCAGATGTCCCGCTCGATCAGCATCGTACCGACGCCGCAGAACGGGTCTAAGATCTGCGCATCCTCCTTCAGATACGGCTTCGCCAGCCGCACGAGCATCGCCGCCGTCGCCGGATGGATCGACGTTGCGATCGCATTCTTCCGGTAGGAAAAACGCCGCGCCGGAATGGTGAACAGCTTGTAAAATCCCACAAATCCGCCGTCCCTCGTCTCTACCAGACGCAGCTCCACCTCATAGTGCTGCGTGGAGTTGATCAGTCTCCGTCCCGACAGCCGCTCCACCTCCGCTGCAAAGCGTTTCGCATAGACGCTCTTCGCATCAAGCGGCATCCGGCTTTTTAATTCGACGCGGAAATAAAACGGCGCGTCCTCCTTGTGGCACCCGGCGAGAAGATCCGCGAGCCCAAGCGCGCAGACTGCTGCCGCCGCCTGTCCCGGATCTGCCGGGAATCTGCCCTTTAACGGGAACAACATCTCCCGGTAGGTGCGCAGTCTTGTAAACGGCTTCACCCATTTCGTGTGCACCAGCACGCCGAGTGGATGGAGCGCCGTGCTTCTCTGGATCTCGGCGGACAGCTCCGCCACCTCCGCCATCGTCACCCCGCGCTGTTCTTTGTTCGTCGCCAGAAGAATGTCCTGCGCCTTTTCAAATCCGGTAAACGTGTGACGCCTGATGCCCTCAATGCCGGTGATGATCTTCTCCAGCTCCCGCAGCTCCTCTGCCCTGTGCTTTCTCTCATTCTCCGGCACCTCTGCCGCCGCAAGCGCATCGCGGGCTCCCTTTAACTCCACAAGATACTCCGACGCATCCAGCCTGCCGAGCGCGTTCAGATAAGAACTCCGCACAAAAAGTGTCGCCTCACGCTTATAAGCACAAAAAAGAGAACCCACAGCCTCCTGCAATCCCAGATCTCCGATCAAAAGCGCAGCGTTCTTGCGCACCTTGGGCTCCTCATGCTGAAGGAGCGCCAGCAAAAAGCTTCCGTCCCCCACCAGATTCAAAAGCCGGGTACGAGCCTCTTTCTCCTTGATCTGTCCGCGCAGCAGACTTAAGTTCTCTCTCACATTGATATTTTGCCTGATTTCCTCGTAATATTTCTCCAACATACAGCTTTCCCTAATCCTTCCTGATATTAGGTATTCTACTGTATTTCCTGATTTTTGGCAATACCGTTCACTTCGATATAGGAGAGCAGATCCTCCTTAAACTGATACCACTCATCCTCGTGCTCCACATAGTATTTCGGACACTCCTTGCCCGTCACGTCATAATGGCGGATCACCTCGTCCGTTCCCAGATCATAGCGCCCCATCAGCCACGTCACGAGCTGCACCAGCGACTCGTACGTCGCCTCAGAAAATTCTCCCGTCTCGTCAGGGATGCAGCACTCGATGGAGATCGTGTCCTCATTCCTGTCATTCGAGGCATAGGCGACCTCATTGCACGGCACGCACTGGACGATCTCACCGTCGATGCCGATGACAAAATGGCTGCTGGCATAGGTCTCACCCGTGTCTTTCAGATTCTGGAAATAGCTGCGGTTCTGCTCCGCAGTCGTCCCCGGGTTTGCCGTGTAGTGCACGACAATGCCGCTGACCGTCGCAAGCGCCGTGCCGGGTCTGGAATACTCGTTGATGTCCAGAAACTCCACCTTGTAATCCGGCGCATCCGCCACATATTTGACCTCGTACGCCATCACGACCTCCTCCTGCGTCTTTTTCTTCAAAAAATAAGACGCCAGAAAAATGACGAGTATGACCGCCACGGGCACACTGATCATAAGCGCGATGCGGATGCGGCGCTGTCTGCGCAGACGCGCCCTCCGTCTGTGGCGTCTTGCCTCACGCCTCCTGCGCTCCTCCTCCTCAATTCTGATCTCATCTTCGTATCTCATACTGTTCTTCCGTTTTCCATCTTTTTGTTGACTTTTGCAAATACACGCGCTATCTTCTTTATATTACATATTACCGCAGAAAACACTGCCATTGTTTTAAAACTTTCTTAATTTATATTAAGATATTTGTAAAGTCAGGAGTTCAATATCATGAAAACCAGAAACGTCCAAATGTCAGAATCACTTTCCGTCGCACTGCTTCTTGCCTGCGTCGGCGGATTTCTGGAATCCTATTCTTTTTTGAGCCGGGACGGCGTATTCGCCAACTGCCAAACCGGAAATATCGTACTGCTCGCCATGTACCTTGCAGAAGGTGAATGGGCGCGCGTTCTCTCCTACCTGATCCCGATCGTCTCCTTTGTCGTCGGCGTCATTTTGACGGAGCTGATCCGCGGGTACGCGGACAACCATATCCTGCACTGGAGACAGTACATCGTGCTGCTGGAAGCCGCGCTGCTGGCTCTCGCAGGCTTTATCCCATCCGGCAGCCGGGACATCATCGCGACGACGCTGATCGCCTTCTCCTGCTCCATGCAGGTCGAGGCGTTCCGCAAAGTAAAAGGTTCCGCCTACGCGACCACCATGTGTACCGGCAATCTGCGCAGCGGAACCTTCCAGCTTTTTACTTATTTTTCAAAAAGAGACGCCGACAGCTTAAGGCGCGCCGGGCACTATTTTTCCATCATCGCCGTATTTATGGGCGGCGCGATCCTCGGCAGTCTCACCACGGAGCTCTGGCACGAAAAAGCCATCTGGCTTTCCTGCGCGCTTCTTGTGCTCACCTTCGCGCTTCTGTTCGTCCGCCCGAACGACCGGGAACACACTATCGGATAAAATTCGTCTTTATGGCAGGCTCACGCTCCGGGAAGGTGACGCCTGCTTTTTTTCCGGCTTCTATGCAGGAGAGCAGCCACGCCATATTTCTTCCGAGCGTGCGCATGGTCTGCATCCCCTCCTCGTCGCGTCTGACCTCCTCCGGGGTATTTCCGTGCACCTGATTCCAGTACTGTGAGGATACCACCGGCATACCGCTGATCGTGAAATATTTGTTGATCTGGTCAAACGCTGCAGAAGCGCCTCCACGGCGGCAGCTCACAACTGCAGCCCCCGGCTTTCCGGCAAACACCGCGCTCTTTCCGTAGAATGCGCGGTCCAGAAATGAGGTGAGCGCGCCGGACGCCGCTGCGTAGTGCACCGGAGAGCCAAACACAAAGCCGTCCGCCTCCTTCGCCTTTTCCACAAACGCGTTGACACCGTCATCGACAAAGCATCTGCCCGTTTTCAGACAGGCGCCGCAGCCGATACAGCCTGCCACGGGAGCTGCACCGACCTGCACGATCTCCGTCTCCACGCCGCAGCCATTTAACGCTCCCGCCACCTCGCACAGCGCCGCGCAGGTGCACCCCTGCTCTCTCGGACTTCCGTTTACCAGCAATACCTTCATAGTTTCAGCCTCTTTTCTTCCTTAAAATATCACGCCATACTTCCATCATATGAGAACGGATCGTCCTAATGTTCCTTAAAATAATTGCCCAGCATATAGCCGATACACCACACGCCGCCTGCAAGCGACAGATAACAAAATCCCTGAAGCACCGCCATGCAGAGCTGTCCTACCGACAGACTGCCCGCCAGATGCGCCATCAGGATACCCCTGACCGGTCTGGTGAGGGTCAGCCATCCGCCAACATAACACCATCCCAGGATTCCCAGCGTGTAAAACAGTACCGACACCGCCGTTTTCCATTTTTCTCTCATCCCGTAACTCTCCAAAACTTACATGACCTCTGTAATCTCTCCGGTTCTGCAGTAATGCGCACAGTCGATCACTCTCTGGTTGCGCGAGCCCTTAAATTGCAGGGAAATATCCTTCTCCTCCGCGACAAAAGGTCCGTCCACCACAATATCCACAAGCCCTAACAGCTCTCCCGTGTCCTCGGTACAGCATTTTCCGCCGGGCGCAAGATCCACATCCAGCAGATACCCGGTATACGCCCAGACGTCCTTCCCCGGGCAGCGCTCCTTCACCCTCCGGACAAAAGGCAGCAGCGCCTTCTGGTTCTCCGGCTCAAACGGGTCGCCGCCGAGCAGCGTCAGTCCCCGGATGTAATCCGGCGCAAGGGAGGCGATGATCTCCTCCTCCACCTCCCCGGTGAACGGCTCGCCATAGGCAAACGACCACGTCTCCGGCTGGAAACAGTCCTTACAGTGGTTTCTGCACCCGGACACGAACAGTACCGTCCGGATGCCTGTCCCATTTGCAATATCACAATACTTAATCGCTGAATAATTCATGCCGCGCTTCTCTCCTTATAAATGCAGCACGCGCTCTTTGATTTCCTGGGTTCTCCCCTGATTCCAGTACTGCGTTCCGATGTAGCCGCAGGTTCTTCTGGCAACGCTCATCTTCGTCTGGTCGCGGTTGCCGCAGTTCGGGCACTCCCACACCAGCTTTCCGTCCTCATTGACGATCTGGATCTCGCCGGAATAGCCGCACTCCATACAGTAATCGCTCTTGGTGTTCAACTCCGCGTACATGATATTCTCATAGATATACTGCATCACGGAGAGCACCGCGTCGAGGTTGTTCTGCATATTCGGAACCTCGACGTAGCTGATCGCCCCGCCCGGCGACAGTTCCTGAAACTGTGATTCGAACTTGAGCTTGTCAAATGCGTTGATCTGCTCCGTCACGTGCACATGATAGCTGTTCGTGATGTAATTTTTGTCCGTCACGCCCGGTATCATGCCAAAACGCTTCTGAAGGCATTTTGCAAATTTATAGGTGGTGGACTCGAGCGGTGTGCCGTATAAGCTGAAATCGATGTTGTGTTTTTCCTTCCACACATTGCAGGCGTCGTTTAAGCGGCGCATGACGCGCAGTGCGAACTCCGTTCCCTCCGGCTCCGTGTGGGAAACGCCCTTCATGTATCTGGTACACTCACAGAGTCCCGCATAGCCGAGCGAGATGGTGGAATAGCCGTTAAACAACAGCTTGTCGATGGTCTCGCCGCGCTTTAGGCGCGCCAGCGCGCCGTTCTGCCAGAGGATCGGCGCAACGTCCGACGGCGTCCCTTTCAGGCGCTCATGTCTTGCAAGCAGCGCGCGGTAGCACAACTCCAGCCGCTCATCCATCAGCTCCCAGAATTTGTCCTCGTCCCCGCCGGAGGAGCAGGCGACGTCCACCAGATTTAAGGTGACAACGCCCTGGTTGAATCTGCCGTAATACTTCTTGCCCGGCACATAGTTGTTCGCATTCGCATAATTTTCTGTCGTGCGGTCCACCGTCAGGAACGAGCGGCAGCCCATGCAGGTATAGCAGTTGCCCTGCTTTAACTTCTTCATGATCTTCTCGGAAATGTAGTCCGGCACCAGACGCTTTGCGGTGCACTCCGCAGCCAGCTTTGTGAGATACCAGTACTTCGTGCCCTCGCGGATATTGTCCTCCTCCAGCACATAGATCAGCTTCGGGAACGCCGGCGTGATGTAGACGCCCTGCTCATTCTTCACGCCCAGGATCCGCTGGTGGAGCATCTCCTCGATCACGGCGGCAAGGTCGTCGCGCAACTGTCCCTCCGGAACCTCGTTTAAATACATAAACACGGTGATAAACGGCGCCTGCCCGTTCGTGGTCATCAGCGTGATCACCTGATACTGTATCATCTGCACGCCGCGGTTGATCTCCTCCTTCACGCGCAGCTCCGCGATCTGACAGACCCTCTCCTCGGTCGGCTCGATGCCCGTCGCCTCAAGCTCCTCCCGCACCTGTCTGCGGAACTTCTGGCGGCTGACCTCGACAAACGGCGCCAGATGTGAGAGTGAAATGCTCTGTCCCCCGTACTGGGAGCTCGCGATCTGCGCGATCGCCTGCGTCGCGATATTGCAGGCCGTCGAAAAGCTCTTCGGCGGATCGATCATCGTCTCGCTGATCACTGTTCCGTTCTGGAGCATATCCTCCAGGTTGACCAGACAGCAGTTGTGCATATGCTGTGCGAAGTAGTCCGCGTCGTGAAAATGGATAATGCCCTTCTCGTGCGCCTCCACAATGTCCGGTGAGAGCAGAAAACGTCTCGTAATGTCCTTGCTGACCTCGCCCGCCATGTAATCGCGCTGCACGCTGTTGACCGTCGGGTTCTTGTTCGAGTTCTCCTGCTTTACCTCCTCGTTATTGCACTCCAGCAGACTTAAGATCTGCTCGTCCGTCGAGTTGGATTTGCGCACCAGCTCCCTCTTGTAACGGTATGTGATGTAATTGCGCGCAACGTTAAACGCGCGCTGGCTCATGATCTGGTTCTCCACCATATCCTGTATCTCCTCGACACTCGGAGACCGTTTCATGTTCTCGCACGCCTTTTCCACGTTCGCCAGAATCGTCTGGATCTTGTCCTCGTCCAGCTTCTCGTAATCGATCACACTCTCGTTCGCCTTGCGGATCGCCGCCTCGATCTTCCTTAAATCGAAAACATCCTCGCTTCCACTTCTCTTGATAATCTTCATAAATGACAAACCCCTTCTTGTATTTCCTATGTACATATGCCACGTACCCGTGGCATCATAATCAGTCGCAAAAATAATTATACAATATCTTGTGCTTTTGTCAATCCGTTTTTCTATATTCTGTGGTAGACAGACTACTCCGTTTCCTCATGCAGCAGTTCCAGCAGAATTGCCTTCACGAGCGCCGGATTCGCCTTTCCCCGCATCGCCTTCATCGTCTGTCCCACGAGAAACCCCAGCGCACGCTCTTTTCCCCCGAGATAGTCCTTCACCGACTGCGGGTTTTCCGCAAGAACAGTGTCTGCGGCTGCCCGAAGCGCTCCCTCATCGTTTACCGTCGCAAGCCCCCGCTCCTTCACGTACCGCTCCGGATCGGCGTCCTCCAGAAATACCAGCTCAAACGCTTCCTTTGCGACCGTGTTCGTGATACTGCCGGTATCTGCGAGCACGATCAGCTTTGCAAAATTTTCGGGCGAAAAGCGGATCTCATCCGGTGCCATCCCGTGCTCTTTCAAAAGGCGGCTGACCTCGACCATGATCCAGTTGGAAACGCGCTTGGGTCTGCCGCAGATCTCCACCGTCGCCTCAAACAGATCGGCAAACGCCTTGTCCCCCGTCAAAAGCTGCGCGTCGTATGCCGGAAGCCCAAATTCTTTCTGATAGCGCGCCATCTTCTCCCCGCGCAGCTCGGGCTGCCGCCTTCTCACATCCGCGATCCACCGTTCACTGATGATGACCGGGGGCAGATCCGGCTCCGGAAAATAGCGGTAGTCCTTCGCGTCCTCCTTGGAGCGCATGGAAAACGAGCACTCTTTTCTGTCATCCCAGCGTCTCGTCTCCTGCACGACTTTCTTCCCCGCCTCCAGAAGTCCGATCTGACGGTCACGCTCTGCTGCAATGGCGCGGGACACCGCCCGGAAGGAGTTTAAGTTTTTCATCTCCGTGCGCGTCCCAAGTTCTTCTGTGCCCGCCTCCCGCACGGAAAGGTTGACGTCGGCGCGCATCGAGCCCTCGTTCATCTTACAGTCCGATGCCCCGAGGTACTGGATGATCAGCCGCAGCTTTTCCAGATAGGCGACGGTCTCCTCCGCAGAGCGCAGATCCTGCTCCGACACGATCTCAAGCAGAGGCACTCCGGCACGGTTGTAATCGACCGCCGACACATTCTCCTCCTCGTCGTGCACCAGTTTTCCCGCATCCTCCTCCATGTGGATCTCATGGATACCGATGCGTTTCTTTCCCTCCGCCGTCTCGATCTCAATTCCGCCATTTTGGCAGATCGGTAAATAGAGCTGCGAGATCTGGTATGCCTTAGGATTGTCGGGGTAAAAATAATTTTTCCGGTCAAATTGACAACATTCTGTGATCGCACAGTCCGTCGCAAGACCGACCGCGATCGCGTATTCCACCACCTGACGGTTTAGCACGGGCAGCGCCCCCGGCATCCCCATGCAGACCGGACAGGTGTGGCTGTTTGGCGCTCCGCCAAATGCTGCCGGGCACCCGCAGAAAATCTTTGTCCTAGTGGAAAGCTCCACATGAACCTCCAGCCCGATGACTGTCTCATATCTCTTCCCCATCATGTCCTCCGTTCCGGATGCACGGCAAACGGACACCTCTCATAGTCTCTTGTCTGTTCAAACGCATATGCCGTGCGGATCAGTTTCTTTTCTTCAAAGCAGTCTGCGATCAACTGCAGCCCGATCGGCAGCCCGTTTTCATCCCTGCCGCAGGGCAGGGAGAGCGCCGGAAGCCCCGCCAGATTCACGGCGACCGTACAGACATCACCCTGATACATCTGCACCGGATCTTTTAACGCTTCTCCAAGACGCGGTGCCGTCGAGGGCGCACCCGGTGCCAGAAGGACATCATAGCGTGCAAACGCCCGGTCAAATGCCTGCCTGATCAGGGTTCGCGCGCGGAGCGCTTTCAGATAATACGCGTCATAGTAACCGCTGCTCAGCACGAAAGAGCCGAGAAGGATGCGGCGTTTCACCTCCGCTCCAAACCCTTCGGCGCGTGATTTTTTGTACATATCGTGAAATCCGTCGTACTCTTTTGCGCGGTGACCGTATCTCACCCCGTCGAAGCGCGCCAGATTCGAGCCCGCCTCCGCGCAGGCGATCACATAGTATGCCGGAACCGCATATTCCGTCAGCCCAAGATCAAATTCCTCGATGTGCGCGCCCTTTTTTTCAAGGGCTCCTGCAGCGTCAAATACTGCCACCCGCACCGCTTCATCCACTCCCGCCGCCAGATAATCGCGCGGGATGCCGATACACATTCCTTTTACATCGTCGCGCAGCGCCTCCGTAAAGCAGCAGTCCTCCCGCCGCACAGAGGTGGAGTCCTTTTTGTCATGGGACGCGATTGCCTCAAGCACTGCCGCACAGTCCGCCACGTTTCTTGCAACCGGTCCGACCGCGTCCAGAGACGAGGCGTAGGCGACCAGCCCATACCGTGAGACTGTCCCATAGGTCGGTTTCAGCCCTGTCACCCCGCAGAAGGCTGCCGGTTGCCGGATGGAGCCGCCGGTGTCGGAGCCGAGCGCAAAGCTGCACTCCTCCGCCGCCACCGCAGCGCACGAGCCGCC
Organism: Roseburia sp.; assembly: GCA_026168605.1. Taxonomy (GTDB): domain Bacteria; phylum Bacillota; class Clostridia; order Lachnospirales; family Lachnospiraceae; genus Roseburia. The sequence continues at coordinate 44,295 of JAPFDX010000041.1, forward strand.
CGAGGAACCGCCCGGCACACGGGATAAATCCCACGGATTTTTCGTCGCTCCATATGCCGAGGTCTCCGTCGTGCTCCCCATCGCAAATTCATCCATGTTCGTCTTGCCGAGAAGGATTGCTCCCGCCCGCTCTAAATTGCGGACTGCCTCCGCCGTATACACCGGTTTGAAATCCGAGAGCATCCTTGATCCGCAGGTGGTACGCATCCCTCTGGTACACAGATTGTCCTTCACCGCCATGGGAACGCCCGCAAGCGGACCTGTAAGCTCCCCCATGTCAATCTGTCGCTGCACTTCCCCGGCGCGCTCCATTGCCCCCTCGCGATCCACGGTCACAAAGCTGCCGAGCGCTTTGTCCTTTGCCTTGATCGCGGCGAGCGCCTCGCCCACCGCCTCGGCGACTCCGATCTCTCTTTCTCTGATTTTTTTCCCAAGTTCGATTGCCGACAGGCTCATGATGCTCATTGGCTTCTCCTTTTAACTGATTGTTTTTGGCACAAGAAATGCGCCGTTCTTCCGGCACGGCGCATTGAGAAACGCATCCTCGCTCCCATCCCCGTTTGTCACGACATCTTCGCGGAATACATTGCTGACCCCAAAAAGCTGTGTGCTCGGCTCTACACCCTCCGTATCCAGTTCCCCCAGCTTGCCCACATAGCCGAGCATTTTCCCAATGTCCCGCTTTGCCTGCTCCTTTTCCTCACCGGAAAGCGCAAGCTGTGCCAGGATTGCCAGTCGCTCGATCTCTGCGTCGGAAATGCTGTGCGGCTCCTTTTGCCCGTCGGCATCCGTGACGCCCCTCACATATCCGTAAAGCTCCATATCACAGATCCCTGCATTTGTCCATCCCGCGCGGATCTTCGTGCCCTCATGCTTCATGCCGCATTTGCACATCACCCCGCCGGAATGTATATTCTGTGCATCGTGCCTTGCCTCGATCCGGTCGACGCCTACCTCATCCAGCAGATATTTCATCACTGCGCCAAGCGCCTCCGACGTAATCCCCTGGTGCCAGTATGCCGGGCTGATACAGTAACCGACTTCGATGGCATTTATTTTTTCCTGATAGTGGAACGCGCCGATACTGCCGATCGGCTCGTTGTTCTCCTTTTTCGCAATGCACCACTCATACTTATCGTCATTCTCATAGGCGGCGATCCAGCTTCGCAGCACCGCTTTTGTCTGCTCCACATTTTCATGCGTCTGCCACATCAGATATTTTGTCACCGCAGGATCGCCCGCCCAGTTTCGGTACATCGCCTCCGCGTCCTCCAGTGTAAAACGTCTTAAGATCAGACGCTCTGTCTCAATCCGTCCCGTTCCTGAATGTCTCATCGCCTGCCCTCTTTTCTTCCCCACTGCCGTATCAGCTTTTCATTTAATTTACGGTAGATGCGCTCTGCCATCCACGGCTCGCTGCACGCCCCAAGCGCCTCCTCAAGGGAGAACCACTGCACGCCGCTGTTTTCATCCGGCTTTACGCGGAGCGCATCCTCCTCGTCCGCCTCCAGCAGATAGGTCACGTTCAAATGAAGATGCGAGGGCACATAGACGCCGCGTTTCTCGTGACCGTCCACCGTCAGCGTCTCAACGGAAAAAATGTCCTCCGTCACCGCACGCAGCCGCTGTACCCCGGTTTCCTCCCCCGCCTCGCGCATCGCCACGGCGAGAAGATCCCGCTCCCCGTCCGCGTGTCCGCCCGTCCATGACCACGACCGGTAGATGTTGTGGTAGACCATCAGCACCTTATCGCGCGCGCTGTTCACCAGCCAGGAGGACGCCGTCATGTGCGCCACCTGGTTTTCCCGGGTAAAGATGTCCGGCTGTGCATCAAGCATGGAGCGTATCACCGCCAGATCGCGCTCCTCCTGCTCGTTGTATGGATGGTATTCTTTTAACTGCTGCTCCAGTGTTCTCATTTGGATCCTCCTTTTTCATAACCCAGCCTTTCCAGCAGGGCTTCACAGCCCGCGACAATCTCTTCATAGGTCACATCAAACCGTCTCGTGTACCACGGATCTGCGATGTTCCCCGGTCTGTCTGTAAAGTCCAGCAGCCGGCAGATCTTGTGCTCCGGGTCGTTTCCAAATTCCCGCATCATATTGCGGATGTTAAAATTCTCCATCGCGATCAGATAATCGTATTCCTCATAATCGCTCCTTCTGATCCGGCGCGCCGTCTTTGCCGCCACCTCCGCCCGGAGGCGTTCGTTCCCGATTCCGTAGCGGGCGAGCTCCGCCTTCGCCGGAGGGTAGATGGGGTTGCCGATCTCCTCGCTGCTTGTCGCAGCGGAGGCGATGAAAAAGTCGGCGGCAATGCCGCGGGTGACGACAAGGTCTTTTAGTGTGAATTCTGCCATGGGGGAACGGCAGATGTTGCCGTGGCAGATAAATAATACTTTTATCATCTTGATTATATCCCTTCATAAGCCTTCAAACCTTGATATTACTGGCTTTCAGGCACTTTTTTCAATTTTTATGTTTTGCCCCAAACCTACGCAGTTCTGTGTAAATCTACATAAATTCACGGGCAAATGGTGTAGTAAGTGGTGTAGTAATTTGGTGTATTTTCAGCCTGATTTTCTTCGCTTTCCCTGTGCATCAATCCCCTTAAAGTCAATAATCTTTGACATCTGTTCTGCCGCCCGGTCATAGCTTGCATGAGTGTAAACATTCAGCGTCACACCTACATCAGAGTGTCCCATAATATACTGCAAATTTTTAATATCCATACCGGCACTTGCCATATTCGTGCAGAAAGTATGGCGGAACACATGGGGCGTGATATGCGGCAGCGGCTTATCCGGGTACAGCTTCTTGTACTTTTTCATCGCCCAGCGCATTTCATTTTCAATATGCAGGGCAACTTTCGGCTTATCGTCCTTATCCAGCAAAATAAAACCACTATAACCGTCCACAATCATTTCTGTTTTAAGCTGCTTGCGGCGGGCAAGAATATTTTTCAGACTTCGGTAAACTTCCTCCGTCATGGGAATAAAACGGCAGCCGCATTCTGTCTTGGTTTTCTCCACATAGTATTTGCCGCCCCGTTCTCTGACAAGCTGGTGGTCTACCCGGATTCTCCGATTTCCAAAATCCAAATCGCCTTTTGTCAATCCACAAAATTCACTGACACGCATACCCGTTCCCAGCAGCACAACAAATTCATCATAATATTTGGTATAGGTCTTGTCCTCCCGGATAAAGCTCATCCAAAGGGTCTGCTGTTCTTCGGTCATGGCAATACGCTTCTGTGAATCGTTTGGAACAACATCTACCAGTTTGAAATCAAAGGGATTTCTGCGGATAATATCCTCGTTGTAAGCCATTTGGAACGCCGGTTTGACAACGCCCCGGACACTGGTAATGGTACTGTAGCCTTTCCCGTCCTCATGCAGTTTCATAATCCATTTTTGTGCGTCTGATACCTTAATATCCCGTATCTGCCGATAACCGAAATCCTCTTTCCTTACCAAATTCAACACAAAATTATAACCGACTTTTGTGTTGTAGCGCACTCCCTGCTTCAAACTGATATACCGCTCCAAAAGTGCAATCACAGTTACATTTCCGGCGGCATAATCTATTCCCTCATCAAGCCGCTTCTGGATTTCTTTCTCTTTTTCCCGCAGTTCTTTTAAATCAGAGGAATAAACTGTCTGCCGTTTTCCATGAATATCTGTATAGCGATATTGATAAATCAGGTCTTTTCTCTGGCTCTCTCCTGTCCGCAGGATTCGTCCTTTATTGTCTTTACGTTTCTCGGACATTGTCAAACTCCTTTCCGTAATGGAAAGAGCCTTGATATGACACAATTATTGTATCATATCAAGCCCCATTTTCACATCACTAAATTTCAAATAGAATATTCCTGCTCTATGTACTGGTCGAACAGGCGGCGTTTAATCAATCTTTTATTTCCTACCCATAAAACAAAATGGCAGTTTTTATCGCTGGTAAGTTCCCGTAATTTATTGATACCGATTCCGGAATAAGCTGCCGCCTCTTCCAAACTTAAGTTACTCTTTTCCCAAATCGGGACTTCTTTCATAGGCAAATCTCCTTTCCGGCAAGCAGCCGTTTCAGCCGTTCCATTTTCCCTTGTGCAGTGGCTTTCCTCAAATTCTCCCCGGTAAAGCAGATAAGGGAACACATTTCCAGCAGCCGGTCATAAATCCGGGCGTGGGCGGTGTCCTCTGGGTGCTGTAATTCCTCCAGCGTGAGGTTGGTCGTCACAATCAGCGGCTTCCTGCTCCGGTAGCGGCTGTCAATCACGTTGTAAACCTGTTCCAGTCCGTATTCTGTGCCACGCTCCATTCCAAAATCGTCAATGATGAGCAGGGGGAAGCTGCAAAGCCGGGAAATATATTCATTCCTGCCTGCAAAGCTGGCGGCAAGGTCATTCAGTATCGTTGCAAAGTTTGTCATGCGCACCGAAACTTCCTGCTCCATGAGGGCGTTTGCAATGCACCCGGCAAAATAGCTTTTCCCAGTGCCTACCTTGCCCCACAAGAGCAGCCCGTAGTTCCCGTCCTTTATCTGTTCCCAGCGTGCCACATATCCGGCGGCGTTCTTCATCTGCGGGCAGCTTCCGTTATCGTTGGAAAATGTCCAGTCCTGCATGGTCTTGTCGGTAAATCCCTGCCGTTTCAGCCGTTCCACCGTTTCAAGGTGGCTGCGCTGCTTCTCGGCGGCTTCCCGTTCCTTACGGGCTGCCCGCTGGCAGTCGCACTCTGACGGGTGGCGGTCACGCCCGAAAAAGGTCTTGCCCTCCGGGAAATAGGCTTCTTTGGGCTTGTGGCATTTGCCGCAGTATAACAGCCCGTCCTCCCC
>JAPFDX010000024.1 GCA_026168605.1 Roseburia sp.
ACTATCCGGCAATGCTTCTGCCGTATGTAGCTTAATGCATATACGGATCAGGGATCTTTTCTCTGATTCCAGGTAACTACCAATCATATCAGTTCATTATAAAAACCTTAGATTTTTGTCTTGACAACTGAACCACTATACTATTGCTTAACTTAATTTCAAATTTTTGCATTCAGTATGAATCGCAGTAATTACTTATTTGTAAAATAAATATATGCGTCCTCCAATGTCTCAAAAACAGATATACATTCTAACTTTTGCTACGTGTCTGAGATTACTCTTAATTGTTGTCTACCTTTAATAGTTTTAATCCAATCATACTAATCCGAAATTCCTCATACTATGCATTTCCTGTCGATTTCAAAATCTTGATATTATCAGACCAAGAGGACTTGAAAAGTTTGTGTTCTTTCAAACCCTCTAATTTTCATTTTTACATACACCCTCGTGCTTCACCATCGTAATTGCCTTATAGCCATATTTTCTAAATAGTGTAATGACTTCATATAGTTACAACTCAGCAATATATTGTCTAAATATTTCTTTTAATTCATTACTAACTGTATCTTTTTTTTCTAATAACAGCAAAACATAATCTATATAGTAATCCTTCTTCCATCCAAATTTATTTGGTAATTGTGTGTACGGTAATAAACCTTTATTATTTATTACTCTTAATGCGGCTAAGTAATTTCTTTCTTCAATAATTTTATTCATTTTCTCAATTTCTTGATCATACATACTTTGCAGATCACCTACAGAAATTAACTCACTCAATTTTATCTTATATTCTTCAATTGTTGATACCTGTTCATTTATTTTTTTTACTATATAATTTTGACTTTTCTGCTTTACAAACAGTAATGCTTGTTCTTCAATCTTGCTATTCAAAAATTCAAATGTTTTGTTTTGCACCTCACAAATAATTTGTTCTATTTCAGATTTATCCTGTTTTTCTGCCACAATTCTTATTACATCAGTTATAAGAAACAAATTTTCGATTTCAGCAACTTTCGGTACAAAAATATTATTTTTTTTCAATTTTGCAATTTCTTCTTCATCACGTCGATCTCGATCAATAATTCCTTTAACCTCTTCATAATGTAAATTGTTAGTTTGATTGTATGCTTTTGTTGTCTGAACAACAGCATTGCAGCTTTCCATAGGAATTATGTTAAACTCCGGATATACTTTTGAATATAATTTTCTATCAATGCTTTTAGATGCTGTTCCCTCCACCAACAAAACTTTTTGTCTATTTCCCATAATTTCCAATTTTAAGCTATCGGAAGAATTAATATCATCTAATAAATCATACTTCCAGCCATCTTCTACAAAAAATTCTTTTACCCAAACAATTTGAGAATTTATTCTTGAACTTGCAAAATCTAAATTATGAGTAATATATAGAAACATACAATCTGGTCTTGAGCATTCAATTGCATTCCATAATCGAACAAGTATAGATTTATGTAAATGATTTTCTGGTTCATCAATAATAATAAGGCTATTTTCTTTAGCACATAATACTTCTCCTATAAAATAAAATATAGCCCTCTCGCCATCACTCATTTCACATCCATTATAATAATCGTCTTCATTTCTATTTGAGGTTTCTATTTTCCCCGCACATATTTTTATTTTACGATGTAAAATAACATCTTCCCATATTTCTTTTATTTTTTCCAATCGAGTATCATTATCAAACTCTTCATGCCCATTTTTATGTTTTTCTCGATATTCTATGCTTTTTTCATAATTTTCAGTCATAAGAAATTGCATTAATTTTTCATAATCATTAAGCAAATATGTTTCCGGTGAATTTCCCCATCTACTACTTTTCTTTCCATACTGTTTCAGCCACTCCTTATTATCATTGCTTGTTCCATACAGAAATTCTTCTTCAGCCATTTGTATTTCTGTTGGACTTACCATTTGAGGCAAATTCAACGATTTTTGTGCAGATATTCGATGTATGTTAATATCTGGATTGTTTTCATCAATCCAGATACTCATTCTGGTTTTTCCTGCTCCGTTTGCTCCAATTAACACTATTGACTTTTTATTTTCTATATAATTTATATTTCCTTCTATGTCTGGAATTCGTATCTTCATATCAATCCTTCTCTCTCGGTCCCATAAATCTATCACCATTCAGATGTATCATATGCTCCGGCATTTCAGCAATCCATACCTCTGTTTCCCATGCAAGTTCTTCCGCAAATTTCTTATACGTCTTGAAATCTAGAAATGCTGTTACAAATATTTTTCCTGCTGTAACATCTTTCGTCATTTCTGAAATTTCCAATATGCGTTTCGGATCCATCGGTCCTACCGATGTTACCGACTCAACAAAATAAATCCAATTCTTGTCCTCACGATATAGCACTACATCCGGCATCTTATCATGTAGTGTAATTTCAAATCCCAACTCTTTTAGTTTTCCTACACTCTTTACCAAATCTTTTTCTATTGTATCTCCAACATATAGGCATTCAGAATTTGGAGCAAATCTCGGTGCGAATTCCTCGATAATAGCTTTTTGCAGCTCATTATGCTTACCTGTAGAAAATTTAAAGTTCTCACCATTTATATTCACCGGCATCATTGTCATCTTCTTTTTGGAAGCGTACAAATCAATTAACTTTTCATGATAACAAAGGAACCGTTTTATAGATTCCTTCCATGCTGGTGTTTCCATCGTTCTCAGGATTTTAACTATTTCTTCCGTCAATCTGTACCGATAGTTCGGGCTATTGGTTGCTTTCCCATTATCCTCTATCAAAGCAGCAGTCCGGAATCTGTGCAGAGCCTGTTTTCTAAATGTTTCTCTGCTATTTTCTGCATAGCTCATGCCATAAAAAATATTAACAAACTGAATAATATCATGTATACGAATCCATTCATTTGTTGCTTCACTCCATGACATATCTGGCTTTACTCCAGCCATAGCCAGTATCACGTAGCAACATATATCCGCTTGCTGTGCTTTGGGCATACCTATTGTTTGCAGAAATTCTCTTGTTTCTTCTATTTTCTTATCCACAGTATCCCTCCAATATCAAATTGCAATTTTCCTCTGAATAGTCCTTACTCTTAATCACTTTCCTTCCCATTTCCTGAATATACTCTATATACGGTTCAGTCATTGCTTTAATATATGTTGAAT
>JAPFDX010000046.1 GCA_026168605.1 Roseburia sp.
GCACTTCACCCGACCCGGCGAATTTAATACTTAGCTATAAAGAATAGCCGTTCCTAAACTTTGACGAGAGCAGGACGGCTATTTCTTATGTTTTCTATGTTGGTCTATGTAGGTCAGTACCGCTATCATCATGATAACGAATGTAAATAAGTCATTCCATGAAACCATAATCATCATCCTTTCCGTAAGGCTCGGAACGAATGAGAGCACGTCCCCCGGCTGCCCGGTTAAGTATATTATATTTTTAATGTGCGGCGCGGAAATCTGATCCGCCTGGTTTTCATCTGGGTAAAATTACGCCCGTCATAAAGATTCAAGACATTTCGCCGTCGTCTGCTTTTTTAAAGTTCTCTTTAATTTTTCCGCTTAATTCATCAATAGCGTGTTTCTCGTTCGGTGTGAGCTGCGAATACGACTTTAAGATATTGAGAACCAGACTATAAAATTTGTTTTCTGGATCAATAAGTACATCCGTCACAATGACAGCAGTTTCATCATCTGGAATATCAAAAGGTTCTCCAGTGCCATGACGGAGCCAGTCTTCACTCACGTTAAATTCACTGCATATCAAAAAAATCATTCTATCCGTTAGATTGCTTCTGCCAGATTCTATATAGCTTATAGCTGATCTTGTTACGCCTAGTTTTTTCCCAAATTCTTCTTGTGTGAGATCAAGCGTTGTGCGAAGCTGTTTAACTCTTTCATTCAAATTAGTTGCCCTCCACTCTGATATTATTTGTAACACATAAATGCGAGTTAGTCAACAATGTTGTTGACAAGTTGAATTATTTAATGTATTATGTGAATAGCTCAACAACAATAAGGAGGTGACAACATGAAACTAAACAGAGACAAAGTCGATATTGCACTGGCGCGCAAGAAAATGACTGTATGCGAACTTGCCAAGTCCTACGGCGTAAGTCGGGCGAGAATCAATGTCATTCTTAACAGCCAAGTAGTAACACCGGTATGCGCCGGAAGGGTTGCGGATGCGCTCGGCGTGGATGTAACCGAGATTATCGACTAATAAGAGAGGAGGAAGAACACATGACAAAGCAGGAGCAGGCGAAAATCATTTTAAACGCGGTGGACGTGGAATACAGCATACCCTCATACATGGAGGACTATGTTATCCGTGGAATTATGGCGGGGCTTAAAAAGATTGAAGCAGCCGGCAGGGAGGAGGAAGAAAGATATGCGTCTGAATGTCAATAATTATCGCAGTATTTTGAGCAAATCGGGGCTAAATGATGCCGAGGTATGTAAACGTACGGGGCTGTCAGAAAAAACGCTTTTTTGGATTCTTGACAATGGATATATAGAGGTTTCAACGCTGGAACGGATTGCGGATGCACTGGGGTGCAGCATCGGAGAGATCGCACTGGAGGACATCGGGAGCAGTACGGAAAACGTGATCGAGTGGCAGAGAGACGCACAAATAGCGACGTTGTCAATCTCACAGCGTGGCACGATTAGCAGGGTGAAAAAATTAGCGGAGAAGCACCCGGAGAAATGCCGGATCATAGCAGAGAATACAGACGGCAGCATATATGCACATATCCCGGTCAAATGGATTAAGATTCATGCGGAAATTGAATTGACGGAAGAGCAGAGGAAAAAGAGATCTGATACTGCTAAGAAATATTTGAAACAACGTAAATATACTGGGTGATTTAGGTCAAATTTGAATCAAAAACCGCTTAGGGTATATTTGGTAGGGGTAGGGGTTATTTAATGGTTTTTTATTAAAGTTTTGAAAGGAGCAAAGGATGATTGAAGTAAATTATGCCGTGCCGGAGATGGTAACGCTGAAAGAAGCGAGCAGCAGGACGGGCATATCCTATGATTTTCTTCGCAAGATGTGCCTGAATAACCAGATTGTCTATGTAAAGGCAGGCACAAAGTATCTTGTCAACTGGGGAAAGCTTGTCGAGTACCTGAACAAGGGCGTTGCACCGGTGCAACAGTAGAGGGGGTGTCATGATTGAATGTGTATGAGAAGCTGGCAGCAGTGCAGACAGAGCTTAAAGCCCCGAAATCACAGAGGAATACTTTTGGAGATTTCAATTACCGGAGTTGCGAGGACATTCTGGAAGCGCTGAAGCCACTGCTGCACAAAGCCGGTGCACTGGTAACGATCTCCGACGAGATCGTCAACATCGCGGGGCGGTTCTACGTGAAAGCAACGGCAAGATTCCATGATCTGGAGGAGGAAGGCACCGTTGAAGTGACGGCGTATGCAAGGGAGCCGGAAAGCCGGGTTAAAATGGACGATGCGCAGACGACGGGATCATCTTCCAGTTACGCGAGAAAATACGCGCTTAACGGTCTGTTCTGTATTGACGATACGAAGGACCCGGACGCCACAAACACCGGACAGCAGGAAAAGGGCAGGACAGCAGCCGGCAGGGGTACAAAGCGCACCGGGGAACCGGAGAAGGTGCAGCAGTCGCACATAAACACCATAAGGGCAGAGATCCGGCGCACCGGCGCAATGGAAAAGGCGGTCTGCTACCAGTACAAGATCAGGAGACTGGAAGACATGACCATGCAGCAGTTTAAGGGCGCAATGGAAATTTTCCGGAATATGCCGGATAAAATCCCGGAGGGGCAGCAGTACGAAATGCAGTTCGATACAGAAACGTATGAGAGCGAAATGCCGTTCCGGTAGAAGAAGGAGGAAAAATAATGAGTGGTAAAAGAATGTTTAGTCTTGATGTTGTGGATACCGATAAATTTCTGGATATGCCCACATCAACGCAGGTGCTTTATTTTCATCTGGGCATGAGAGCTGACGACTACGGCTTTGTTGCATCACCAAAGAGAATCACAAAGGCGGTCGGATGCAATGAGGACGACCTTAAGCTTTTAATTGCAAAAAGCTATCTGATACCGTTCGATGATGGGGTTGTGGTAATATCTGACTGGAACGTGAATAACTGGATCCGGCAGGACCGGAAGAAAAGCACACGTTTTAATGACAAGCTTTCGGCACTGGAATTAAAAAACGGCGTATACCTGCTGTCTGACACAGCGCAACCAATTGACAGTCAGTTGACAGACAACGGGCAGACAGTGGACAACCAGAAAGCAACAGAATGTCAGCCCCAATATAGTATAGATAAGTATAGTATAGATAAATATAAAAAACATTGTGCATCTGACAATGCACAAAGCGACAGTAAAGCAGAGATAAATGCAGTCTTTGAAAGCGTCTGGAAACTCTATCCAAGCAAAAAAGGCAAGGGGCAGATAAGCGATGCAAAGAAAAAGGCACTGTACAAAATCGGCTATGAGGAATTAAGCAGGGCGATCGAGCGCTACAAAGCGGGACTTGCAAAAGACGACTGGAGAAAGCCGCAGAACGGCAGCACATTCTTCAACAGTGGCTACGTTGATTATCTTGACGCGAACTATACGGAGGATGCAGCAGTTGCGGAAGAAGGGCAGAACGGCAGCTATAAGGACTATGTTGACGGTTATCTCGGGAAACTGCTGCCGGAAGATTATGAGCCGGTAGACGGACCGTTCAAGTAGGGGGGATGTATGGGAGAGAAGAAAGAGGCAGAACGCACTGCTGCACTTCTGGCGTCATTCCTGCCGGAAGATGGGACAAAACGGTATATGGCAGTCGGAATGAACACGGAGGAGATTGCAGAGCGGCGGTCGTATATCCGGCGGAAGCTGGTGGGCAGCAGTTTCGACAACCTGCCAAACAGTGAGATCGACAACTCCGTGTACTATGAACTCGGGGAGCGCAAACTGTTTGTGGATTCAAAAGGGTATTGCTACGCACTGGGAGGAAAGACAAGGGAAGATGGCGAGTTCAGAAAAGCGCGGGCGCTGATGCCTTACGAGTACATGGGACTAAGGACAAAGGATTTCCGGTGGGATGTTTACCCGGACGACACAAGCGCGGTCAAGGAGACCCTCAACAGGTATCTGCTTAACTTTCCGGTCATGAGTGAAAAGGGAATGGGGCTTTATATCTACTCCGGGACAAAGGGGAGCGGAAAGACAATGCTTTCGTGCTGCATCCTAAACGAGATCGCGGAAAAGCACGCGGTGAGTGTGAAGTTTATAAACATTCTCGATCTTCTGGAAATGACAAAGAGCAGCTATAAGCAGTCACAGAAGGGGGACAGCGTCAGCGGGGACATTCAGTCGATCTACAACGCAACGGTGCTTGTCCTGGACGACATCGGCGTACAGACGTCAAAGGAGTGGGTGGACTCGGTTTTGTACCGTCTGATCAACGCGCGTTACAGCGGGCACAAGGTCACGATGTACACAAGCAACGTCAGGATTGATGCCTTAAAGATTGACGACAGAATCAGGGACAGAATTGACGCAAGCACGTTTCAGGTCGATGTGCCGGAGATCCCGGTCAGAAGGCAGCAGAGCGAGTTAAAAAAGCGGAGACTGTTCCAGTCGCTCGGTGAGAACGCGCGGGGCAGCAGTTGCACCGGTACAACAGAAGACGGAAAGGAGCAGCAGAAGGGAAATGAGAAGAAATTTTAATAATTCAACCCGCAGGGAGATCGAGCGGGATATTATCAGAATGGTGCGGGCGGGAAGTATGATGCTTGTACAGAACGCTTATGACGTGATCTATCGTCTTACAGAGCTTGACGGCAGAAAAAGTGCCCCGGATGGTGCGGGAACACCAGCGCAGGGCAGTGAACCAGATAACAAAGCACGAAAATCCGGCACATCTGCATTTTAGCAGATGTCCGGTAGAAAGGCAAACATGGACAGAGAAAAATACATAAAACAGTTGGAAAAGGTGACTGACAACCTCAATGCGGACGGGCTGGCTATGGTTCTTAAGTTGGTGGACGGGATCGACCGCATGGAGCGGTACAACATCCACACCACGGATGAGCGGATCCGGGAGATCAGGCAGGAAATTCTGCGGAAGTACGAAGAGAAAAGGGCAAAGCGGGCGTCAGAAGCACAAAAGACAGTGCAGAGGGCGCACACAGAATGGCAGAAAAAGCGTGAAAGAACCATAGCGGCGATGAATGAGCAGGAACGTATGTTCTATGACAAGATAGAGGGCGTAAAAAGCATGAATATAGCGGAGTATGCCCCGTCTGCCCGGCAGGTGGAACTGATCGCGACAATGTATAACAATAATTACCTGAATGCACAGTATGACACGTTTTGTTATGGATTTTATCAGGGAATGGAGTATATGAGGACGAAACGTTAAACAGTGCGAGCAGGAAGCAGGCGTGTACTTAGGGGAGTGCGCGTCTGTTTTTTTGTGTGCCGGTTGTAAAAAACCTCAAAAAACCTCAAAAAAACGGATAATAGGAGCGGGAACATTGCAAGACAAACATAGAAATATGTTGCATTTAAATGGAATTAAAATAAAAATATTTATAGATAAATATGTATTTATGTTGTATAATAGGGATATGGAAACACACGCGGCAATGCGGATAACAAGCCTATTTCGGGCGTTAAACGAAAGGAGAGGGAAACATATGGCAGAAGAAAAAAACACCATGCCAGAGGGAACAAAGACCGGTACGGACGGCGCGGAGGGCACGCAGGATACAAGCGGGCGCACATTTACGCAGGACGATGTCAACCGGATTGTGCAGGACCGCCTGCAAAAAGAGCGGGCAAAAGTGGACGCGGACAGAGAAAAACAGTATGCGGACAGAGAAAAACAGTATGCGGACAGAGAGGCGGAACTTGCCCGCCGTGAATTTGTGCTTGAAGCAAGGAAAGAGCTGTCCGACAGAGGGCTGCCGGAAGATCTGATCGATGCGCTTAATATGTCGGACAAGGAGACTTTTAAAAACAGTCTCGGGATCATTGAAAAGTATATGAAGGACAGCACAGAAGAAAGCAACAGAGAGTACGAACAGAACAGGGCGGTTTTTACAATGCCGATGCATTACGGAGGTGTTAAGGACAACATCCGCGCTGCGATGGGGCTTAAGTAAGAAAGGATGATTTTTTATGTCAAGAGAACTTGCAACAAAGTATCTTCCCTATGTGGATGAAATATTTACAAAAGAGAGTAAGAAGGATCTGCTGACAAATCAGGATTTTACCTTTGACGGGGCGCACACGGTCAAAGTGTACAAGATCACAACGGTGCCGATGAACAATTACAGCAGGAACTCCGGGCTTACACGCTACGGAGTGCCCGCGGATCTGGATGCAACCACGGAGACACTGATCTTGTCGAACGATAGGTCGTTTACATTCGTGATTGATGCACTGGACGCGAACGAGACAGCCGGCACACTGGCAGGAGCAACAGCGCTTGCGCGGCAGATCCGTGAAGTGGTTATCCCGGAGGTTGACGCGTACGTGTACGGGGTGATGTGCGAAAAGGCGGGAACGAAGCCGGCAGAGACCGCGCTGACGCCGGAAAATATCTATGATGAGATTATAAAGGCATCCGCAGTACTTGACGATGCGCTTGTACCGGAGACCGGGCGCGTTCTGACAGTGACGCCTGCAACATATCTGCTCATGAAAAAGTGCAGTGATATTACAATGGATACCGAAATCGGAAATGATATGCGTCTCAAAGGTGTGATCGCAAATGTTGACGGCGCGATCACTGTAAAAATAGCACCGGCAAGGCTGCCGGCAAACTTTGGTTTTATGCTCGCGCATCCGTGTGCGACAGTGGCGCCGACCAAGCTTGAGGACTACAACACGCACGTAAATCCTCCGGGCATTAACGGTACGCTTGTAGAGGGGCGTATTGTGTATGATGCGTTTGTCCTGGAGAACAAGGAAAAGGCGATCTATTACCAGGCGATACCGGAAACCGCAGAGCAGAGAAAGAATCGGGAGGTAAGGGAAGCCGAGGAAGCAAAGAAAGCCGGGGAAGGGCAGGCTTAAGAGGCGGCGACCGGGCAGACAGTCAGCATCTGCCCGGTATTTCGTGAAAGGACGGTGCATGATGGTAGAGAACGAAGAACTTGTGTATTATGATGTTCTGTATGATTTTGCAAGTGTTATTGTGCGCCTGAATCAAAAGGCTTGTGACGGGGAATCGAGAAACAGTCTGCAAAAGAAAATGAAACGTCTGTGCAGCGCGTTCGATCTGCTGTGCGGTGTGGAACATGGCGGGGAAGAAAGCGACAAGGAAGCGGAGGGAAAGCCTGCTTCACCGGAAGCGGAGGAAACTGCTGCGTGTTCCGGCTATTTTCTGAATGAAAAAGACGGATGGGGACTGTGTCCGGTCTGCAGAAAGAAAATGACAAGACTGACAAGCACTACAAAACTGATAAACCTGCCCGCCTACTGTAAATCGTGTAAATGTGAATTTGTTGTAAACTGGTGGAATACAGACAACAAAGAAATCGAATATACGCGCTATGTGCAGCATAAGCGCCGCGCCGACGGCGGGGATATACTTCATAATGGCATGAAAGGTACGGGAATAAAAAGTTTTATGAGAACCGGAACAAGCGCAACGGAGCGGGTTGCGATGAATTTATAGGCTGCCTGGACTGACTAATATTTGACTAACATTTGACTAACAAAGTTATCATTTATGGGTTAAAAACACAAGAGTTAGAGAAAGTGACATTTCCAAGAATGGCTTAAAATCAAGGAAAAATGATTGTGCTGATTGTGTATAAAAAAAGCAACATTACTTTTAATCAAGTTGTCCGGGGTTCGAATCCCCGATGCCTCATTAGAAAAAGAAATGTGACACTCATGTGTTGCATTTCTTTTTTATGGTAAAGAGTCTCTTGTTGTGATAAGATATTAAATAGGATCAGCGAAAGCAGTCAGTGGTGATGATTCGTAATGCAGTGAATTGCTGGAGGGAACAGAATGAATAAGCCAAGATATATGGAAGATTTATTTAAGATTATTTTTCTATGGCTGGGGATTGGATTTGTTGTGATGGGGATGTTGGTTTTTTTCGGCATAATGCGCCCCACGGCAGATTCAGTTATGCAGGAGCCGGCGGAACTGGGAGCGGTTTTTCTAACATTTGGGATAGCTTTTGGCACTGTGTCTGCCGTCTTAAAGGGCATTGTATTTTTCAAGAATAAATTGCATGATAAATTGCTTATGGAGGGAACGAGACTTGACGGAGTGGTAGAAAGTGTGTATTTGCAGAAGCATACGCAGTATGGAAAGGAATCTCCATATAGAATTGTGTACAGTTACACTTATCTGGGGAAAGATTACCATCACAAAAGCTGTCTGCTATGGGAGAAGCCCGATTGCAGGGTGGGCGGTTCAATTACAGTGTATGCAAATAATCATGGAAGATCCATTATTCAGTTATAAGGTGGAAGGTATCGCAATAAAATGGAAACGATTGAACTGAGGAAAATGACAAGGCAGCTTTGTCACAGATTGTATAAGGGCTGGGAAAACGATGCTTCTATTTATATGGATATGACACTGTTTCAGCCATTTGTGTACAATGAGGCAGCTATTAATAGGTATTTTGATTTAAAGAATGATTTTTCACGTATAATGTTTGCGATTATGCTTGCTGACAATCCTATTGGAGAATTACAGTTAAAGAGAATTGACAGAGAAAAAAGGGAATGTACACTGAGTATCCATTTGCAGAACGATGCCGTAAAGGGACAAGGCTTTGGAACAGAAGCAGAACGTAAGGCAGTAAAATATGCGTTTGATAATTTGGGAATGGTTAGAGTTTATGCCGATACGATTATAAAAAATGTCAGAAGCCAGTATGTTCTGGAAAAAGTAGGATTTAAGTTTGTGCGGGAGGATAAGGATTTCCGGTACTATTGTATTGAGCGGAATTAAAAAGATCGGAGACTGGTGAACGGCAGAGGGGCGGGACGAAAACCTAAAAGAATGGTTTTTGTCCCGCCCCTTTACGATTATTTTACATGAAGCATTTTCGCTTAGTAGTTTTCACTTCTCACTTCGAAAAAGCTCTGCGGATGGTTACATACCGGACAAACCTCCGGAGCTTCCAGTCCTACGACTACATGACCGCAGTTGCGGCACTCCCACATGGTGACACCGCTCTTTTTAAACACTTCCATTGCCTCGACATTGTGGAGCAGTGCGCGGTAGCGTTCTTCATGCAGTTTCTCGATCGCAGCGACGCCGCGGAACTGCGCGGCAAGCTCGTGGAAACCCTCCTCCTCGGCATCCTTTGCCATGCGCTCATACATATCTGTCCACTCTGCATTTTCGCCCTCGGCAGCGTGCAAAAGGTTTGTTGGGGTGTCGCCGAGCTCACCCAGTGCCTTGAACCATAATTTTGCGTGCTCTTTCTCATTGTCTGCCGTCTTTAAAAACAGCGCTGCGATCTGCTCATAGCCTGCCTTTTTTGCGACGGAGGCGAAGTAGGTGTACTTGTTTCTCGCCTGGGATTCGCCTGCAAATGCCTCCCAGAGATTTTTCTCGGTTTTTGTTCCTGCGTACTTGTTTTCTGCCATTTGTGATCCCCTTTCGTATCAAAATATTCTATGAATAGTATAGCATAAAACAGCAGCAGGGAGAAGAAAAAATTGGATTGACAGAAAGGAAACAGGACAGTATAATACTTTCTTGCAAGTATGATTTCGGACTAATGAGGTGGATGTAAGGAGGAGAGAGATGGCAAGAGGATACGCGGGGAAAGAGCTTCAAAAATATAACAGGCAGTATCGGGAGTTTGACGAGTTTTATCACAACATTGCAGTGGAAAGCGGGCTGTCGGAGAGCGCATTCTGGATCCTTTATACGCTGTGCGAGCAGGGAGAGGGGTGTCTGCAGCGGGACATCTGCGATGCGGCGTGTGTCAGCAAGCAGACGATTCATTCGGCGATCCGCAAGCTGGAGCAGGATGGCTGCCTTTACATGGAGTGCGGGCATGGGCGGGACAAACACATTTTTCTGACAGAGCGCGGGCGCGCGCTGGCGGAAGAAAAAATACTTCCGGTGATGGGGATGGAAAATGCTGCGTTTGCGGCATTGGGGCAGGAGGAGAGCCGTGTGCTTTTGGATTTGACAGAGCGGTATTTACGGCTGCTCCAGGAACAGGCAGCGAAGGAAAAATGAGACAGAAAGGATGGAGAGACTTCGAATGAATATACAGTTATCCGAACATTTTAATTACAGAAAGCTGGGGCAGTTTACCCTGCCGACAATCACGATGATGATCGTGACATCACTTTACAGCGTGATCGATGGAATTTTTGTGTCAAATGTGCTTGGAAGCGAGGCATTTGCTTCCGTCAATCTGATCTTTCCGTTTCCGATGATGCTGGGAGCGGTGGGATTTATGATCGGAACGGGAGGAAGCGCGCTGGTATCGATGACGCTTGGCGAGGGAAAGGAAAGAAAAGCAAATGAGTACTTTTCGATGCTGATCGCGTTTGTCAGCGTTGTCGGTGTGATTTTGACTGTGGGCGGGATCGCGGTGATCCGCCCGGTATCCGTGCTGCTTGGAGCAGAGGGGGAGCTGCTCGAAGGATGTGTGGTCTACGGAACGGTGCTCATGCTGGGACTGGTGCCATTTATCCTGCAGGGGGCTTTTGCAAGCTTTCTGGTGACAGCGGAGCGTCCCAAACTTGGGTTAAAAATTTCCATAGCGGCAGGAATCACCAATATGGCGCTGGACTATCTTTTTATTTATGTGTTCCGGTGGGGACTGCCGGGTGCAGCGGCGGCAACGGTGATCGGTCAGATGGTGGGAGGTGTGATCCCGCTGGTCTTCTTTTTCTGCAAGAATGGAAGCCCATTGCGTCTGGTACGTTTCCGGTTTGAATGGACACCGATCGTAAAAAGCTGCGTGAACGGTTCGTCGGAGATGCTCACAAATCTGTCGATGTCTCTTTTAAATATGTTGTACAATTTACAGTTGATGAAGCTTGTCGGGGAGAACGGCGTTTCCGCGTACGGGATCATTATGTATGTGTCGTTTATTTTTACGGGGACGTATCTGGGATATTCGCTTGGGATCGCGCCGGTTATCGGCTATCATTACGGCGCGGCGAATAAGAAAGAATTGCAGAGTCTGTTGAGAAAAAGTCTGTTTCTGATCGCGACCGTCGCCATCGGGCTGACAGCGTTATCGGAGGTGCTGGCGGGCAGCCTCGCCGGAATATTTGTCTCTTATGACGCCGAACTTATGGAGATGACAACGGTTGCCATACAGATTTATTCCCTATCCTACCTCATCAGTGGGTTTAATATTTTTGGCTCGGCGTTTTTTACGGCGCTGAACAACGGACCGGTGTCGGCGCTGATCTCGTTTGTGCGGACGCTTTTTTTCCAGATCGTGATGATACTGGTGCTGCCGGCACTTTTCGGGTTGAATGGCGTGTGGTTTGCGGTCGTGGCAGCGGAGGCGCTGACGCTCGTGGTCACGGTGGTATGTTTTCTGGTAAACAGAAAAAAATATCAGTATTTTTGACGATTGTTTTTTGAGGATCCGGGGAGTATGATAGGAGGAAACGAACGGGAAAGGTTGTAGGATAGGATGCAGCAGGAAAATACACAGTACAGAAAAATGACGGAGACCCCGGTGCCAAAGCTGATCATCATGCTTGGGATCCCAACGACGATCAGTATGCTTGTCACGAATATCTATAATATGGCGGACACCTACTTTGTGGGAAAACTTGGGACAAGCGCGTCGGGGGCAGTCGGCATCGTTTTCGGTCTCATGGCGCTCATCCAGGCATTCGGGTTTATGTTTGGGCACGGGGCGGGAAGCATCATTTCCAGAAGGCTGGGCGCGAAGGATGTGGAGAGCGCCTCGCGGTTTGCATCCACAAGCTTTTTTTGTTCACTGGCTGCGGGAGGTCTGATCGCGGTAAGCGGGTTTTTGTTTCTGGAGCCGCTCGTCAGACTTCTGGGGAGTACGGACACGATCCTGCCGTATGCAAAGACCTACGCGGGATTCATCCTCGCGGCGGCGCCGTTTATGGCGAGCAGTTGTGTGCTCAACAATATTTTGCGGTATGAGGGGCGCGCGGTGTTTGCAATGGTCGGACTGACGACGGGAAGTATTTTGAATATTTTTGGAGACTGGCTTTTGATGGAAAAAGCGGGGTTTGGCATTGAGGGAGCGGGGATCGCGACCGCCGTGTCTCAGACCATCAGTTTTTTTATCCTGCTGTTGATGTTCCTGCGAGGAAAGACACAGAGCCGTATTTCGGTGAAGAATCTGACGTGGGAGTTTTCGGATGTTGCGCTGATCTGCAAGACCGGATTGCCGAGCCTGATGCGGCAGGGGCTTTCCAGCATCTCAACGATGGTGTTAAACGGACAGGCAGGTATCTATGGGGATGCGGCAGTCGCGGCGATGTCGATCGTCAACCGTATCTGCTTCTTCCTTTTTTCAATCGGTCTTGGGATTGGTCAGGGCTTCCAGCCGGTGGCAGCGTTCAATTACGGCGCGAAAAAGTACGACCGTGTGCGAAAGGGATTTTTCTTTACGCTGGGAGCGGGAGAAGTGTTGCTCGGCAGCGTGGCAGTGATCGGAATGTTTGTTCCGGGGCAGCTTGTGGCATTTTTCAGAAATGATCCGGAGGTGATCGCTATCGGCAGCGTTGCGCTGACGGCGCAGTTGATCGCATTGTTTTTCCAGCCGCTTTCCATCTGTGCGAATATGATGTTCCAGAGTATCGGGGAGAATAAAACGGCGACATTTTTATCCATGTTGAGAAGCGGGCTTTATTTCGTGCCTGTTATTTTGCTGTTTTCACAGATGTTTGGCTTATTTGGAATTGAGATCGCGCAGACCGTCGCGGATATTCTGGCATTTTTTACGGCGCTGCCGTTTACCGTGAGATTTTTGCGGCAGCTAAAGCAAAAAAATGATTGACAGCGCAGATGGAAAGCTGTATCATACTAACAATAGTTTTGCACTGTGATGTATTGAAGTGCAAGAGTGAATATGCCACAATCAGGCGTGGAATATGGAGGATAGACAGGTATGGAAATGGAGATGGAATTTTTAAGAAAGCTGCCGACGCCGAAGGAACTGAAGGAGCAGTATCCGGTGGATGCGCAGATCGTGGCGGCAAAGGCGAAACGCGACGAGGAGATCCGCGATATTTTTGAGGGGAAGTCGGATAAGCTGCTCCTGGTGATCGGACCGTGTTCGGCGGATCACGAGGACGCGGTGATCGATTATATTTCAAGGCTGCGCGAGGTGCAGGAGAAGGTCGGGGAGAAGATTTTTATTATCCCGCGCATCTACACGAACAAGCCGCGGACGATCGGCGTCGGCTACAAGGGGATGCTGCACCAGCCGAACCCGGAGAAGGAAGCGGATATGCTAAAGGGGATCATCGCGATCCGTCAGCTTCACAAGCGCGCGATCGAGGAGACGGGCTTTACCTGTGCGGATGAGATGCTCTATCCGGAGAACCACAGATATTTGTCAGATCTGTTGTCCTACGTCGCGGTGGGTGCGCGGTCGGTGGAGGATCAGCAGCACCGTCTGACGGCGAGCGGTCTGGGGATTCCGGTCGGCATGAAGAATCCGACCGGAGGAGATATTTCCGTTATGATGAATTCGATCATTGCGGCGCAGAACGGACACACCTTTCTCTATCGCGGATGGGAGGTAAAGACGACGGGAAATCCGCTCACACACGCGATTTTGCGCGGCTATGTGGATAAATTCGGGCGGAACATCCCGAATTATCATTACGAGGATTTGCAGAATCTGCTGGAGCATTACGAGGACGCCAATTCCTCCCAGAAGAACGGGCTTGCTAATCCGGCGGTGATCATAGATACGAACCACTCCAATTCGGGAAAGCAGTTTCTGGAACAGATCCGTATCAGTAAAGATATTATGCACAGTTGTAAAGTATCAAAGG
Source organism: Roseburia sp. (assembly GCA_026168605.1). GTDB lineage: Bacteria > Bacillota > Clostridia > Lachnospirales > Lachnospiraceae > Roseburia. The sequence continues at coordinate 13,809 of JAPFDX010000046.1, forward strand.
ATATTCACAGACTGGTCAAGGGTCTGATGATCGAGAGCTATATCGAGGACGGTGCGCAGAAGGTCGGCGAGGGCTGCTATGGAAAGTCGATCACAGATCCGTGCCTGGGCTGGGAAAAGACGGAAAAGCTGATCTGTGAGCTGGCAGAATTGTGGTAAAAAGGGAAAAGGCGGGAGATGTTATGTATCGCATTTTGGTGGTGGAGGACGATGAGATCATTGCGCGCAGCGTGAGACGTCATCTGGAGAGCTGGGACTATGAGGTGGCGTGCGTGGAGGATTTTGCCAATGTCATGGTGGAATTTTCGGAGTTCGCGCCACAGCTTGTGCTGATGGATATCAAGCTCCCGTTTTTTAACGGGTATCACTGGTGCACGGAAATCCGCAGGATTTCCAAAGTGCCGGTGATCTTTTTGTCCTCGGCGTCGGACAATATGAATATTGTCATGGCGGTCAATCTGGGCGGCGACGATTTTATCGCAAAGCCGTTTGACCTGGATGTGCTGACGGTGAAGGTGCAGGCGATGCTGCGCCGCACCTATGATTTTTCCGGGGAGAGCAGCGTGATCTCGTGCCGGGGCGTGCTGCTGCATCCGGCGGAGGCGGCGGTGTCGTACGGGGAGGAGCGGCTGGAGCTGACGAAGAATGAGCTTCGCATTTTACAGACGCTGATGGAGAATAAGGAAAAGGTCGTTTCGCGCGAGATGCTGATGGAAAAATTGTGGGAGAGTGACAGCTTTGTGGATGAAAATACGCTTACCGTCAATGTGAACCGCCTGCGCAGGAAACTGGACGGCATCGGGCTGGGTGATTTTATTGTGACAAAGAAAGGGATCGGTTACCGCGTCGGGTAGAGAGAAAAATGGGAAAAGTACGTTTTTTTGACTATGTCAGGGCAAATCTCAAATGGCTGCTGGCGCTCGCCTTTTGCGGGATGGTGATGGCGGTGATCCTGATACTGAATCATGTCCCGAATGGGGAGATCCTGTACGGGCTGCTGCTGTGCGCTGTTCTGTGCATATGTGTTGTGGCAGCGGATTACTGTGCCTGCCGCAGAAGATGCCGGAAACTTGCGGAGTTCCGGGCGGCGGTGGAGGTTTCGCTGGACGGGCTTACAGAGTGCAGTCACCCGGTGGAGCAGCAGTATCAGGAGCTGCTGCGGACACTGTCTGACGCAAAGCAGGAGCTTGAGCGGCAGGCAGGGCAGCGGGAGAGGGAACAGACCGAGTACTATACGATGTGGGTGCACCAGATCAAAACGCCGATTGCGGCGTTAAAGCTGCTGTTGGAGGAGGAAAAGGATGCGGGTGAGCTGCGGCAGGAGGAGCTGTCTGAGCTTTTCCGGATTGAGCAGTATGCGGAGATGGCGCTCGGCTATACGCGGTTGAAATCCGAGAGCACGGACTTTGTTTTTCGGAGGCTTAAGCTGGATGATGTGATACGGGAGGCTGTGCGCAAGTATGCAAAGCAGTTTATCCGCAAGAAGATCAGCCTGCACTATGAGCCCACGGGACAGATGGTGCTTACGGACGAGAAGTGGCTTGGTTTTGTGCTCGGGCAGTTGTTATCCAACGCACTGAAATATACGCCCCGGGGGAGCATCACGATCTCCATGGAGGATCACAGTCTGCGGATTTTTGACACGGGCATCGGGATTCGGGAGGAGGACCTGCCGCGTGTCTGCGAGATGGGGTACACCGGCTACAATGGGCGCGCCGAGAAACGTTCCACGGGGATTGGGCTGTATCTGTGCAGCAGTATTTTAAAGAAACTGGGGCACGGATTTTCGATTACCTCGGAGGAGGGGAAGGGGACGTGCGTGTCCATTACATTTGAGGATTTGTAGGAGTTGTTTCCGTTACAAATATCATACTATCGTAAAGCACCGCAGGCGGTTGAAAAATCCGGTAGCTTGGAGGAAGAAGCCGCATCATCGGCGAGTAGTTTTCTCCAAGCGTGCCCATATAGGTATAATCCATGATTTGTCTGCCCAGTTCGGAGTTTTCCGGGACATTTGCGAAATCAAGCCAGCAAATATCAAATCCTGCAAGTTTTGCCGCCTTTGCCAAAGGGTCGTGGGAATAAAACACCTGATCGGAACGCTTTTGGGGAGAACCGGTCGGCATATTACAACGGGTCTTGTAAAAATCAGTGCCAATGACATAGTAACCATTCTCTGCATCTTTGGACAAAATTTTACCCATCGAATCATAACTGCCCCATTTTGCGACATGGCTATTATGACCATTTATAAAGATACGATCGTGACCGTTCTGCTGCTCCTGCTGTAAGATCCACTGCACATTTTCAGCCATAAACTCATCTCTCAATGCACCGGCATCCTGCTCTGGTATGCTTTGTAATTCACAATATTGCAATAACATAGTTACATAATGAATTGTCTCATTGGAAGCTCCGCTGTTTTCCAGTTCATTTTTCACTTGTGTAAGAATTTCAGTTTGTGCAGAGAAATTGTACGTGCCATTCAACTGATCTCCTTCCACAAGCTTTTGCAGGCTTGCGGTGTCAATGTTCAATGCCGTGCAGTCTTTCATTAACGATTGAAAGGTGTAGGAAATCCTCTGCATATCAAAACCATAAAAACGAAGTTTTTCGCCTTCTGATGCACTTTCGTTATACGCGCGCATATATGAGATCAATTCTGCCATCTCATCTGTTCGATAAATGGCAAATCCTATCGCTGCTGCGGCTTCCTGAGCAGTTCCTTCCCCGCCGTGTATATACTGATTTACCTGTTCGCAGCCGCCGTAGTCACCCTCAAGTGCAAATGCCCTGACATCGTATTGTTCCACCATTTGCCTGAACACGTCCAGTTTTAATTGTTGAAATTCTACATTTCCGTGGGTCGCCTCTCCCAGAGCAATGATTCTTTTATCCTCCGGTATAAAAAGATTTTCTACTGGCTGCACATATTGTGCAAACTCTTCCACATTCGCAGTATCTCCCGTACCGAAGCCTCCAAAATAAGTAAATACAAGTGCTGCCAATAACGCGACTCCTAAAAAACTAAATACCATATACCTTATCTTAAAGTGTCTCTTTCTTTTTTTCATAATTGTTTCTACCTCTTACGAATGACTATACATTTGCCTGCAGGCATCTGATTTCTAAAATTTACTGCACCTCGTTCAATAAATCTTCGGCAGAAAGATCAAATAATTTTGCAAGTGCAATTAAATTGGAGGTGCTTGGGTCAGATGTTCCATTCTCCCATTTTGAGACTGCCTGCCTGCTTACACCGATTGCCTCTGCAACAAATTCTTGTGTCATCCTGCACTCTTCACGATGTTGTTTCAAAACCCCGCCAAGCGATTTCTTGATGACAGCCTTTTCTTTTCTGACGTCTTTCGATTTGATATATCTGCTCAGAGCTTTTATAAGGAAGATACCTAAGACGAGAGAAGTTATTACTACCGCGAAACCGATGAGAAGTACAAAACCAAAAACAACAACTCCTAAAAAATCATAGTTCATTTCATCACCCCTTTCCGTGACTTTATGATAGCAATTTTTCGTGGTTGCCGACAGCAACTATCACGATATTATCAGTTGCTTTTCGGTTGCAAATGTAAAAAGACACTTTTTTCATTGTAGCATGGGGAGGTGTATTTTACGATACCATTTTGTATACAAGAAACCGCCGTATAGGTTTCCCCATACGGCGGCAGACTGTTTATTTGCCGAACAAGTCGCTGTGAGTACCGGTGCGAGCCAGCGTCAGCACCAGGACATCATTCTCTATGCGATAGATAAGCAGCCAGTCCGGGAGAATATGGCATTCCCGATGACCTGCCCAATCACCGGACAAGTTATGGTCGCGGTTCTTATCCGGCAGCGATTTGCCCATTGCCAGCAAGGTTACGACCTGCTCCAGCAACTCCATCTTCAGACCACGTTTCATGGCTTGTTTATAGTCTTTTTTGAAACTGGTCGTGTACTTGACGGTGTACTTTGTTTTTCTCATCTTTTCAGGTCGGCAAACAACTCGTCAAGGTCATTGTAGCCCTTTACAGACGGGTCTTTTGCAATCCTTTCTGCTTCCAACATGGCAGCAACTGTTTCTTTAGCGGGCTGCTCCAGCCTCACCTCAAAGGGGATGCCGCCCTCACGAAGCGACTGGCGCACAAAGATGTTAAACGCCGTAGTCAGGTTCATGCCAAGTTCAGTAAACAGTGCGTCCGCCTGCGCTTTCAAATCTGCGTCCATGCGGATACTGATGTTTGTGGTATTTCCAGCCATTGTATCAACCCCTTTCTGCTGGCAACTATAGTATATGTTATCTGCACAAAGAAAACAATACTGTGCACGAATATTTGACAATAAATTCATCGAAGGAGGTTATACATTTGATAAGACAGATTCTTTTTTTCCGTGACAAAAAGATATTGACAACAATCTGATTATAGTGTATATATAACATATAAACAGTTGAGAAGAAAGGAGAGTGGAAGTTGAAGATACTACAAAATTCCGGTGTGCCGATCTACCAGCAGATCGCGGATGCGCTCAAAGCCGACATTCTGGCGGGAAAGCTGTCGCAGGGCGAATATCTGCCGTCGATCCGCAGTCTGGCGAAGGATTTAAAGATCAGCGTTATCACGACGATGAAAGCATATGAACAGTTGGAAGCGGAAGGGCTTGTGACCGCCGTGCAGGGCAAGGGCTTTTATGTCAATGCGCAGGATAGCGAGATGTTAAAGGAGCAGCACCTCCGCAGGGTGGAGGAGTGTTTGTTGGAAGCGATCAGCGCGGCGAAGATCGCGGGCATGACGGAGCAGGAATTATTTGAGACATTGCAGGCATTGCAGCAGATGCCGGAGGAGGGATAGAAATGGAACATGGAAATGTGATCGAGGCGATCGACATTAAGAAAAAGTACAAGGGTTTTGCACTGGATATTCCCGAGGTGCAGATACCGAAGGGCTTTGCCACAGCCCTGATCGGGGAAAACGGAGCGGGCAAGAGTACGTTCCTCAATATTCTGACGGGAATCCGTCTGGATCATCAGGGAACCGTCCGCTATTTTGATGAGAAGGAGACGGATGTGGAGCAGGTGAAAGAGCGCATCGGCTACACCGGACCGGGCAATTATTTTCTGCCGCACTGGACGGTATCGCAGGTGGCGAAGATCAGCGGACTTTTGTATGAGATGTTCGATGCGGCGCGCTATCAGGAGCTGTGCAGGAGACTCGGCATCGACGAGAGCGGCAGCAAGAAAGTCTCCAGTCTGTCCGATGGCAACCGCATGAAGCTGGCGCTGGCGGCAGCGCTCGCGAGGAAGACGGAGTGTCTCATCATGGATGAGCCTGCATCGCCGTTAGACCCGCTGATGCGCGATTGTCTCTGCGGTATGATCCGCCAGTATCTCGAGGAGGGCGGCGGAGAGCACAGCGTTCTTTTCTCCACGCACAATATTGCGGACATGGAAAATGTGACCGATTACTGCGTCATCATGGAGCACGGCAATATCGTGGAGTCCGGTTTTGTCGAGGATTTGAAGGAAAAATATGTGCTCGTCAAGGGCGAGGCGAAGGACGCAGAGGCTGCGCAGAAGATTCTGTACAGTTACAGCGGAAGCGCATACGGCTTTGAGGGGATCTGCATGGCGGAGCGGCTGGATGCTCTTGCGGGGATGGATATTCATGTGGAGACGCCGTCGCTGTCGCAGATCAGCGTTGCCGTCATGAAAGAAAATTCGAGCCTGAAAATGTATTAGGCGCACAGCGGTGAGGAGGAAAGATTTTGGGAAACACAATCAAATGTTATCTTGCATTTACAACAATGGCGTACCGGATCGTTGCATTTGCAGTGCTTCCGCTCGTGGCTGTCGTGTCGGTGTTGCTGTTTGGAGCAGACTTTATCTACATGGAAATCATACTGCTGCTGGCGGCAGAGATCATGATGGACGGTCTAAGCTTTGGTGGAATTGCCGCGCGCCAGGTCGGACTGCCGGAGTATGTCAAGGCGTCCGGCAGGGGGAAACGTGTGATGCGCAAGGTGCTTGTGGGAAATCTCATCCGTCAGTTTGCAGAGAATGCGGTACTGATCCTTGCAAGTCTTTGTATCGTGGCTGTGTCGGAGGCAGGCATCCTCATGCCGGACGGCGGAGATCTCGCGGGTGTGGACTGGATGCAGCTTGTGGCAATGTTTTTGCTTGGATATGTGCTGATGGTGCTCGGGGTCACCGTGGCGAGATTTTTTGAAATGATGTGGACGGGAATGATGGTCGCAACATTTGCGGAGTTCTTATTTCTGGCGGGCATGATCCCGGTGGCGGTCGCGCCGGGGCTGACGATGGCGGTACTGATCCCGGTGGCTGCGGTCGTATCGATAGCAGCTACGTGCGTGTTGGAGAAACGCATGGAAAGGAGTTATTATGATTAAATCGATAAAAACAGGATGGATGCTGATGCGGTATACATGGGGGCTGAAGGGGGGTATCATATCCGGCGTACTTCTTTTCCTGGCAGGACTCCTGATGATGTTGCTGCCGATGATGGGAATATTTGGATTCGGGCAGACGGGATCTTACCTGGTGCTGGTGGTATCAATCTGGCCCGCACAGTTGCTCTGGTCGCTCAATGTCTCAGATCTGGTACAGACGTCTCCGCAGAAAAAGGCGTTTCAGACGGTAGTTCCGACGGCGTTTACAGCGGTGACGATCTTTGCGTGTTATACGCTGACGATCCTCATCAAGCTTTTGCAGCTTCGCGCAGATCCGGCGCTCCATCAGGACGTCATTGCAACTTGCCTGGTCCTGACAGTGGAGGTTTTGCTGCTGATGGCGTATTACGGGATCGCGTTTAAGTATTACCATCTGGGGACGGTGCTGTTTATCTTGAGCTTTTTCATAATGTCGCCGGCTGTGCAGGTGATGTCGGTGATCGGGGTATTTGACGGGATGCCTCTGTGGCTTGCGGTGTGCAGCGGCTTTGCCGCGATCCTTGTGGGTACGGGGATCCAGTATGGTCTGTCGTGTCTGGTCTATAAGAAGGAGATGCATAAGAGCGCGCAGTTTGCCGGGCTGAAAAAACGGATGTGACACGGTTTGTGACAAAAATGTAAGAAACAGGATGGGAAATGTAAGCTGAATCGATGGCTTGCATTTCCCTCTTTTGTTATACTGAGAGCATCAAAAAAAGATACAGATACAGAAAGGAATGGCTATGGCAATCTTAGAGGTAAAGAATTTAAAGAAAATATATACCACACGGTTCGGCGGCAATCAGGTGCAGGCGCTGTCGAATCTGAACTTCTCCGTGGAGGAGGGCGAGTATGTGGCGATCATGGGCGAGTCCGGCTCGGGAAAGACGACGCTTTTAAATATCCTGGCGGCGCTTGACAAACCGACCGGGGGCGAGGTGCTCTTAAACGGCAGGAATATCGTGACAATCCGGGAAAAAGAGATCTCGGCATTCCGCAGGGACAATCTCGGGTTTGTGTTTCAGGACTTTAATCTGCTCGACACCTTTTCCGTCAGGGACAATATTCTCCTCCCGCTGGTGCTCTCCGGCGTGGCAGCGCAGGATATGGAACCGAGACTTCTGCCGATCGCGGGGAGACTCGGCATCACGGAACTGCTGGATAAATTTCCGTACGAGATTTCCGGGGGACAGAAGCAGAGGACGGCAGTCGCGCGTGCCCTCATCACAAAACCGCAGCTCATTCTGGCAGATGAGCCGACAGGAGCATTGGATTCCAGAGCGGCGGACGGGCTCCTCTCTCTTTTTAACGCCATCAATGAGGCGGGGCAGACGATCCTTATGGTGACACATTCCGTCAAGGCGGCGAGCCATGCGAAGCGCGTGCTCTTTATCAAGGACGGCGAGGTGTTCCACCAGCTCTACCGCGGCAGTATGCGGGACGAAGAGCTGTACGCAAAGATTTCCGATACGCTGACCGTCCTGACGGCGGGCGGTGTGCCGGCAAAGGAAGCGTTTGCTTACGACGTAGAAGAAAATTGATCGGCGGGAGGATTTATTGTGAGTGCATTATATAGAAAACTGGCGGCTATCAATATCAAAAATAACAGGCAGTTTTATCTGCCCTATCTGCTGACCGGAAGCGTGTCCGTCGCAATGTTTTATCTGGTGATGGCAATGCAGGACAATCCGGGACTGGAAAGCCTTGGCGGCGGCGCGCAGGACATTCGGATGATCCTGACATTTGGCGTCGTGGTGGTCGGCGTCTTTGTCAGCATTTTTCTGTTCTATACAAATAGTTTTCTGATGAAGCGCAGAAAAAAGGAGCTTGGGATCTACAATATCCTGGGGATGGAGAAAAAGCATATCACCCGTGTGCTCTTTCTGGAGCAGCTTTTTACCGCGGCGGTGACGCTGGCAGTAGGTCTGGCGTTCGGCATCGTGTTCAACAAGCTTCTGGAAATGATTTTGTATCGACTGACGAGGATCGGGGCGAACATTCCGTTTTATATTTCCAGCACGGGCTGCATGAATACGGTGAAGCTGTTTCTGCTGATCTATACGGCAACCTTTTTATATAACCTGATGCAGATTAAGCTGGCGAATCCGATTGAGCTTTTGCACAGCAAGAGCATAGGGGAGCGCGAGCCAAAGACGAAGCTTTTACTGACGCTGCTCGGTCTTGTGACGCTCGGGGCCGGCTATTACATTGCCCTGACGACGACAGATGCGATCTCGGCGCTGACATGGTTTTTCGTGGCGGTACTTCTTGTCATTATCGGCACTTACTGTCTGTTTACGGCGGGAAGTATCGCGCTGTTAAAGCTTTTGCGCAAAAATAAAGGGTTTTACTACCAGACGAGGCATTTCACGACGGTTTCCGGCATGATCTACCGGATGAAGCAGAACGCGGTGGGGCTTGCAAATATCTGTATTCTGTCTACGATGGTACTGGTGACGGTGTCTACGACGGTCTGTATGTATTTAGGGCTGGAGGATTCCATGAGATCGGCGTATCCCTCGGAAATCAATATCAATGCCTACTATACGGCGCTGCCGGAGGATAGGCAGGAGGTCGCCAGGGTGGCGGAGGAGACGCTGAAGGGATCCGGGCGCGTGATCACCGGGCAGCGTGCATACTTAAATATGGGGACAACGGTGGTGTGCCGGGAGGACACATGGACGCCCGTCGGCGTCGGCGCGGGCACGAATTACAGCATCAACGACGTCGCCTTGTTCATGGCGATTCCGCGCGCGGACTATGTCGCACTGACCGGGCAGGAGGTAGAGACACTCGCGGACGGCGAGGTGGCAGTTGCCGGAACGATCCCCTATGAATATGACCGTGTGACGATTGAAGATATCGAATATGAGGTGAAGCAGCACTGCGAGTTCCCCGAGGATGATGCGGAGGGATATATGACGATGACTCAGGGGATGTACTACCTGATCGTGCCGGACGAGGCGGCGCTTGGCGAGCTTTTTGCCACGATACAGAAAAACTGGACGAATGAGCGCGTGGATCTGTACATCAATTACAATATGGGGTATGACATCGACGGAAATGCCGAGGAGAAGCTTGCGGTGGAGGGCAGACTTCATGAGGCGCTTTTGGAATGGGAGAAGTCCGGTGATGAGAAGAGCAGCGGTTACCAGTATTCCTATATGAAGGGGCGCGAGGAGAACAAGCAGTCCTTCTATACGCTCTACGGCGGTCTGTTTTTCCTCGGGATGTTTCTCGGCACACTGTTTCTGATGGTGACGGTGCTGATCATTTTCTATAAGCAGATCTCGGAAGGGTATGAGGATAAGGAGCGCTTTGCGATCATGGAAAAGGTCGGAATGAGCAATGCGGAGGTCAAAGCGGCGATCCGCTCGCAGGTGCTCTTAGTGTTCTTCCTTCCGCTGGCGGCGGCAGTTTTGCACGTGTGCATCGCGTTCCCGATGATCACAGAGCTGCTTTCCGCGCTAAATATGATGAATGTTCCACTGTTTATGGCGTGCGTGGCGGCGACAGCGGTGATCTTCGGAGTGATCTATCTGGCGGTATTTCTGATCACCTCCCGCAGCTATTATAAGATCGTGGGAAATCAGGTGTAGCTGTCGCCGAACACATTTGAGACAATAAACAAAATAAATTCATCCAGACGCATCTGCGGATCCCGGTTCCAGCGAATGATAGCGGCGAGAAGTCCTGCGAGATAAAATTCGGACAGAAGTTCCTGCTCGTAGGCGTTCATCTTTCCGGTTGGCAGGAAGTAGCGGTTTAAAAACGGCAGAAGAAGCTCTTTTAGGCGGCTTGCAAAGTGCGGGTCGCCGTGGTCGCTCAGCAGGACGGAGGCGTATTTGGAGTGGGTCTGCATCAGTTCCAGAAAAATACCCATGTGTGCGGAGAGATCAAAGACGTCGCTCTGTTGTGTGGAGTCAGTGAGCGCGGTCTGGATCTTCTCCAACAGCTCATCCTCGATCTGTGAAAAAATATCATATACATCTCTGTAATAGAGGTAGAAAGTCCCCCGATTATATCCGGCAAGATCTGTGATCTCCCTGACGGATATTTTATCGAGGGGCTTTTGTGTGTAGAGCTGCCAGAAAGCGTCTCTCAAATTCGCCTTTGTCTGTTCGGTCACTTGTGGCTGTTTCTTCATCTGAAAAATCCTCCTTTTTGTTTTATAGCATAACACGACAACGTGTTGTCTTCAAGTTTTCAACAAGTCGCGGGGGATTGTTGATTGATTCCCGGGGGCGGCGTGCGCTAACATAGAAACAGAAAGATACTTCTGAAAAGGGGACCGCTATGGCATATATAGAATTTCGTCATGTGACAAAGGAATACATTACGGGGGAGACGTCGATCAAGGCGCTGTGCGATGCGAACTTCACCGTGGAGAAGGGGGAACTCGCCGTGATCCTCGGATCTTCCGGGGCGGGAAAGACGACGGCGCTAAATATCCTCGGCGGCATGGACGTGCCGACCTCCGGGGAGATCATCGTGGACGGAAACGACATTGCGAAGTACAACAAGAAGCAGTTGACGGGCTACCGCCGCACGGATATTGGATTTGTGTTCCAGTTTTACAATCTTGTGCCGAATCTGACCGCGCTTGAAAACGTGGAGCTGGCGGCGCAGGTGTGCAGGGACTCGCTCGATGCGGGGGAGACGCTGGATAAGGTGGGACTTGCCGGGCGCAAGGGCAATTTCCCGGCGCAGCTTTCCGGCGGTGAGCAGCAGCGCGTCTCCATTGCGCGCGCAATCGCCAAAAACCCGAAGCTTCTGCTGTGCGACGAGCCGACCGGAGCGCTTGACTATCATACCGGAAAACAGATCCTGCAATTATTGCAGGACACCTGCCGCAGGGGCGGGATCACGGTGATTCTGATCACGCACAATTCGGCGCTTGCACCGATGGCGGACCGTCTGATCCGGTTTAAGAGCGGAACGGTGACGGAGATGGTGCAGAATCCGGATCCGACGCCGATCGCGGAGATCGAGTGGTAGGGGATCAGGGAGAGAAGTGCAGACAAAGGCGGACAAGGGGTGCGGTGACATATGAGGAAAGCATACAATAAAGATATCTGGCGCACGATCTGGAGAGGAAAAAAGAGGTTTCTCTCGATCATGCTGATCACGACGCTCGGCGTGGCAATGTTCTCTGCCCTGGGTGTGGCGTGTATGGATCTGCGGCAGTCGGCGGACATTTTTCTGGATGCACAGAATCTGTTTGACATTCAGGTCGTCTCGACACTCGGGTTGATGCAGGAGGATGTGGACGCGCTGGGGGCACTGGACGCGGTCAGTCAGGCGGAGGGCGTTTACAGTGAGACGGTACAGATCAGATGTGGGGAGAAAAGCAGCAGTGTCTCGCTCAAGACCTTGAGCGGCAGCGGGATGAACCAGCCCTATCTTCTGGAGGGAAGTCTGCCCGGGCAGCCGGATGAGATCGTCGTCACCCGAGGATTTTTTGACGAGACCGGGATCGGCGTCGGCGAGACGGTCACAGTGGAGGAAGACCTGGATGAGGAAGAAGAGCCAAACTTTCTGTATACAGAGTACAGGGTGACGGGTGTTGTAACCGATCCGGCGGACTTAAATAATACGCAGGGGGCGGTGTCGTTCCGCACGTCGTCGATGGAGGAGGACACGCTGTTTGTGCTGCCGGAGGCGGTAGACAGTGAGGTCTATACAGCCGTGTATCTGACGCTCGCCGGAGGCAGGGGGATGTTCTGCTATGGGGACGAGTACCGGACGTATGTGGCGGACACAGTACATACCATTGAGACAGAGATCAAGGAGCAGCGGGAGCAGGCGCGCTACGATGAGATTACCGGGGAGGCGTATGAGGAGCTCGCCGAGGCGCAGCAGGAGGCAGACGAGGAGTTTGCCAAAGCGGAGCAGGAGTTGCAGGACGCTGCGGAGGAACTTGCCTCCGGAAAAGAGGAGTTTGCCGCGGGTGAGCGCAAATTGGAGGAAGCGCAGCGAGACGCTGCGGAGGGCTTTGCGGATGCGAGGGCAGAGCTTGCGGCTGGAAAAGAGGAGCTTGCCTCCGGGCGCTGGCAGTTGGAGGATGCGGCAAAGCAGATCACGGAGGGCGAGTGGCAGTTGTATCTGGTGAAACAGACCCTGACGGAAAAGGAGACGGAGGTTTACGGGCAGATTGAGGCGGGACAGACGGATTTAAACGCGGCGCTTGCGGAACTGACTGCGCAGAAGGGGATGTTGCAGGAACAGATCAATGCGGTTGCGGGCATATTTGCGGCGGCATGGCCACAGAGTGAGTGGGAGGCTTATGTGAAGGCGGCATCGGAGGCGTCCGCCGCAGGAAACGTGGGCGAGCTACCGGAGGAACAGGCGTTTCTTTCTGCGCTCTCCGGCGCGACGGATCTGATGAAAGCGGGCATTGATGCACAGATCGGAGCCCTTGATCCGACCGCTCCGGATTATGCTGCGCAGGCGGAGGCGCTGGAGGCACAGAAGGCACAGCTTGACGCGCTTCCCATACAACTCGTGCAGCTTGCGCGCGGAATGGGACAGGTGCAGGCGGGCGAGCAGCAGATCGCAGAGCAGCAGACTTTGCTGGAAAGTCAGGAGGCGGCGGCAGAGCAGGAGTTTGCGGCGGCATGGCAGCAGATCGCCGACAGTGAGGCGGAGCTTGTCTATGGAAAACAGCAGCTTGAGGAGGGGCAGGGATCGCTGGCGTGGAACGAGGCGCAGCTTGCCGACGGCGAGACCAGGCTCGCGGAGGAGGAAGCCCGGGTAAACGGCGAGCTTGCGGAGGGCTGGCAGGAACTTGCCAACGGCAGAGCGGAACTCGCAGAGGGCGAGACGGAGCTTGCCGAGGGGATCGCAGAGTACGAGGAGCAGAAGCAGGAAGTGCAGCAGGAGCTTGCCGATGCGAAAAAGGAGATCGCGGAAATCGACATGACGCAGTGGTATGTGCAGGACCGCACCTCATTGAGCGGCTATGCCAATATCGAGAGCGATGCAGATTCGATCGAGGCGATCGGAACGGTCTTTCCGGTGGTCTTTTTTGTGGTGGCGATCCTGATCAGTCTGACGACGATCACGCGTATGGTCGAGGAGGACAGAGGGCTGATCGGAACGTACAAGGCGCTTGGATTTACCGACCGGGAAATCCGCAGAAAATATGTGCGCTATGCCCTGGCGGCAAGCGCCTTTGGAAGCGCGGGTGGAACGGTGTGTGGATTTCTGGTTCTTCCGGGGATTATTTTTGTGATCTTTGGCACGATGTATGTGCTGCCGGAATATTACTTCCAGTTTGACATGATCTCAGGGATCGCGGGACCGCTTGTTTTTATGGGAGGCATTGTGGGGGCGACGGTGGTGGCGTGCGAGGCGGAGCTGTCCCATATGCCCGCCGTGCTGATGCGCCCGAAGGCGCCGCGCTCCGGTTCCCGTGTGCTTTTAGAGCGCGTGACGCCGGTATGGAGGCGGCTGTCCTTTTTGAACAAGGTGACGGCACGCAATCTTTTCCGGTACAAAAAACGTCTGTTTATGACGGTCACGGGCATTATGGGGTGTATGGCGCTGCTGTTGTTTGGATTTGCGATCAAGGATTCCGTGGAGGATCTGATGCCGCGCCAGTATGGGGAGGTCTACCGTTACGATGTGCTGGCGGCGGCATCTGCGGAGGATAACAAGACACTGGTATCCCATGTAAAAGATCAGGATGAGGTGGCGTCTTTTCTGAATCTGCAGATTGAGACGGTGAAACTCAAAACAGAAAACGGTGAGGAGACGGTGCAGCTTTTTGTCGTCCCGGAGGATGCAGATTTTTCTTCCTATATCTATCTGGAGAATATTGAGGGAGGAGAGGTCGTGCTCGTGGACGGGGAGGTTTGTGTGACACGCAATGCGTCCGATGTGCTGGAATTTGCTGTGGGCGACAGCGTGCAGATCCAGCGGATGACGTTGGAGCAGCAGGAGACTGTGGTGACGGCTGTCGTGGAGAATTATCTGGGAAACAGCATCTATATGACGCAGGGAACCTATGAGGAAATGTTCGGGGCGTATGAGCCAAACGGCGTGCTCTTAAAGCTTTCCGAGGCGTGCAGCGACCAGCAGGCGTATGCGCATGAGCTTGAGAGCCGGGAGGAAGTCGTAAGCTGCATGAGCACGGCAGAATTAAAGGCAGAGTTTTCGCAGGCGTTTGCCTTGATGAATATGGTGGTTTATATTATTATCATTATGGCGGCGTGTCTCGCCTTTGTCGTATTGTTTACGCTGTCGGCGACGAATATCTCCGAGCGGCAGAGGGAGCTTGCGACCATCAAGGTGCTTGGGTTTTTCGACAGAGAGGTACATCTGTATGTGAACAAGGAGACAGTGATCCTGACCGGGGTCGGCATTTTGTGCGGCATCCCGATCGGCTATGTGTTTGCACAGTCACTGACCGTGATCTTAAAGATACCGTCCATCTATCTGGCGGTGTCGCTGCATACGGAGAGCTATTTCCTGGCGGCGGGCATCTCGTTTGTGTTTGCGCTGGCGGTGAATCTGATCATGAACCGCTCGCTGGATAGGATCGATCCAGTGGAGGCGCTAAAGAGTGTAGAGTGAGAGAAAGAATGGAGGATTTTTATGAGATATCCGAAATATCTGCCCGAAGGGGGCACAATCGGCTTTGTTGCCCCGTCGTTTGGGTGCAACATCGAACCTTACCGGTCCGGTTTTGAAAATGCACAGAAAAAGTTTCGCGGGCTGGGACACCGGCTTGATATAGGACCGAACTGCTACGAGGGCAGCGGGATCGGCATCAGCAACACGCCGCAGGCGTGCGGGAAGGAACTGACGGAGTACTATTGCAGTGACGAAAATGACGTGCTGATCTCCTGTGGCGGCGGAGAGCTGATGTGCGAGACGATCGGTCATGTGGATTTTGACCGGATCAGGGAGGCGGAGCCGAAATGGTATGTCGGGTTTTCCGACAATACGAATCTGACCTATCTGCTGGCGACGCTGTGTGACACCGCATCCATCTACGGACCGTGTGCGGCGGCGTACGGCATGGAACCGTGGCATGAGAGCCTGCAGGACACCTATGATCTGGTGTGCGGGAGAAAAAATACCGTGCACGGTTATGAGAAATGGGAGAAGGAGAGCAAAAAGGACGAGGAGCACCCGCTTGAGCCATACGCGGTGACGGAGCTGCGAAAGCTGCGCGTATTTCTTCCGCAGGAGGACCGTGCGGTGGGCAAAGAGAGCCTAAGCCGCAGAAAACTGCAGGAATCGGAGAAACCCGACAGTCATATGCAGGGGCGTCTGCTCGGCGGCTGCATGGACTGTCTGGTGAACCTACTTGGAACAAAGTACGATCGGACGGTGGAGTTTACCGAGCGCTATCAGGAGGATGGGATCATCTGGTTTCTGGAATCATGCGATCTGAATGTGATGGCGATCCGCCGTGCCGTCTGGCAGATGAAAAATGCGGGATGGTTTTCTCATGTCAGAGGATTTCTGATCGGGCGTCCGCTGATCTTCGGGCAGGAGTTGATGGGACTGGACCAGTACCATGCGGTCTGTGATCTGCTGGAGGACTGCGGCGTGCCAGTGGTTATGGACGTAGATTTAGGACATCTGCCGCCGATGATGCCGCTTGTGTGCGGTAGCTACGCAGATGTCCGTGTGAATGGAAACGATATTCAGATTCAGATGGAAACGAGATCATAGGGAAAGGTTTACATTTTTGCCGACCCCGGTGTTTAAAAGGAGCTCAAGATCAGGACCGGCACCGGTGGCAAGCCCGGCAACTGCGGCAGCCGCGCCTTTCTGCTGTTTCTTTTGATTCTGCTCGGTCAGTATCAGCGTCTCACTCCGGCGCTCAATCCGTTTTGCGCAGGAGGAAGTGCGCTGCATGAAATCAGAGTCCTTCGAAAAGAGATTCTCAAACTTTTCGAGACTGGCACTTCCAAAGAGTGAGTCGCGCTTTGTCATCGTGCCGTCAGAATTTACGGTGATGCCGATCTTGTCGAGTTCATCGGCGTACTCATTTGCGATGGCTTTCATCTGCTTCTGTGTCCGCTCGAGATTGTGGTCGCCGGAATCAGCGGCGGAGGTTATGGCATTGTTGTACGTCTCAATGCAGGCGCTGACAGCGTTTCGGATGTCAGCGTCCTTTTCTTTGCTAAATTCCATTGAACCAAGTTTTTTTACCGCGCGGCGCAATGCCATGCCGTCGGCAAGCGACAATTTGCTGCCCGTCAGGTTCCGGCGCTTGGACGATGTCGCGGCGTCCCGGTTGGAAATATAAAAGTTGCGTTTATAGAAATCGGAGCTTAAGCTTGTGCCTGCGCCGATATAGGTAGAGTTTGCTGCCATAGCGATTCTCCTTTCAGATGCTACTATATGTTTCGGCAGAAAAATGTATATAATTAACCATAGAAATGAATTTTCGAATATGTTATAGTAGGAAAAAGAAAGGAATGAGGGCATATGATGGCAATTATCTGGATTGGACTGATTATTCTTTTTGCCGCGGTTGAGATCGCGACCGTGGGGCTGACATCCATCTGGTTCGCAGGCGGGGCACTGGCGGCGCTGCTTTGTTATGCGCTCGGACTGGGCGGCGCGTGGCAGTTCGTGGTGTTTGTCACGGTGTCTCTGGTGCTTCTGATGTTCACAAGACCGTGGGCGTTAAAGTACCTGAAACCTCACCTGGTCAGAACGAATTACGAGCAGCTCCTGGATGAGCGGGTCTGTCTGACGGAGGAGGTCGATAATCTGCGCGGAACGGGAACTGCGGTATACAAAGGGCAGGAGTGGACGGCGCGCGCGTATGACGAGAATCAGACTTTCGCGGCGGGGGAGATCGTGAAGGTGCGGGAAATCCGTGGTGTGACATTGTATGTCGTGGCGGATGAAACCATGCCCGGCAGGTAAAACGAAGAAGGAGAACAGACAGAAAAAATGAAAATTGTATTTTTGGATGCAAAGACGATTGGCGATGATATAGATCTGTCCGGATTTGAGCGTCTGGGCGAGGTCGTGAAATATGAGTTTTCAACGACAGAGCAGGCAAGAGAGCGGACAAAAGATGCGGATGTCATTGTTTTGAATAAGGTTTTGGTAAATGAGCAGTCGATCGGGGAGGCTTCCCATCTGAAGCTTGTGTGTGTGACGGCGACGGGGACGAACAACCTTGACAAGGATTATCTCGCGGAGCGCGGCATCGAGTGGCGCAATGTGGCGGGATATTCCACGGAGACGGTGGCGCAGCACACATTTGCACTGCTCTTTTATCTGTGGGAAAAAATGGCTTACTACGACGGCTATGTGAAGTCGGGGAACTATGTCGACGATGTGATGTTTACACATTTTTCCAATGTGTTTCACGATCTGTCCGGCAGGACGTGGGGCGTCGTAGGGCTTGGCGCGATCGGACGCAGGGTGGCAGATATCGCGGGAATGTTCGGGTGCCGTGTGATTTATTATTCCACTTCGGGAGCGCACGACGCGCCGGGCTATACGCGCGTGGATTTTGATACCTTGCTGGCAGAGTCCGATATTGTGTCGGTACACGCCCCGTTAAATGAGAACACCGAGCATCTGATGAATGCGGAGGCGTTCCGTAAGATGAAGAAGTCGGCAGTCTTTTTAAATCTGGGGAGAGGGCCGATCGTGGTTGAGCGGGATCTGGCGGATGCACTCAGGCAGGGGGAGATCGCTGCCGCAGGGCTGGACGTGCTCACGGCAGAGCCGATGTCTGCAGACAATCCGCTGCGGGAGATCACAGACAGCGGAAAACTGGTCATCACGCCGCATATCGCGTGGGCGAGTGTGGAGGCGCGGATGCGCCTGATGAAGCAGGTGGAGCAGAACATTGAGGAGTTTGTAAAAGGATAAGAGGCGATTACTATCAGTAAGATACAAAAACAATTATTAAAATGGGGCTTCGTGCTGCTCCTCGTGGCGGCAATCGTCTATACCTTCCGGGATATGGCGGGACCGATCATCGAGCAGTTGCGCCGGACGACCGTGCAGGTGCTTTTGGGTATTACAGCCCTGACGGTCGGCTACCATCTGCTTGAGGGCATGATCACGACGAAGCTGGCGCGGGAATATAATCCGGTGTTTCCTTACCGCAAGGGCGTCGGAAACGCATTTTTCTGTTCTTTCTACCGGGTGGCGACGCTCGGTGGGGGAGCGGGCATAGCGGCGGTTGTTTATCTGGGCGAGAACGGTGTGGAACATTCGGTGGGCTTTGGTCTTTATATGCTCCAGTATGCGTTTCACAAAATCAGTATCGCCTTGTTTTCGGTTTTATTTTTTTGTCTGAACTGGAGCTTTATGTATGAGCACTTTCACAGCTATATGTGGCTGCTGCTGGCGGGCTATGCGGTGACGATGGTCATCACGCTGGGGCTGATCCTGCTGTGCTGCTCGACGGCTTTTCACAAGGTGCTGTTTGGGTTTCTTGACTGGCTGGATGGAAAGCTGAACCGGAGATTTGATGTGCAGATCGCAACATTGCGGGGGGAATGTCAGATGCTTGAGCGGGCGTCCAGACAAGTCATACGGAAAAAACGTCTGGTTGCAGAGATCGTACTGCTCAGCATGGTGCGCAATGTATTTTGGTACGGGATCCCGTATCTGATTTTTGGTGCAGGTGCCGGGGCGACGCTGCCGCAGGTTCTGGCAGTGACTTCCCTGTCAGTCATGCTGGCAGCCGTGCTTCCGGCGCCGGGTGGTATCGGTTCGACTGAGCTTGTGTTTACGTCCCTGTTTGCGGGGATCGTCGGAACGGGGCTTGCGGGTTCCTCCGCGCTGTTGTACCGTTTTGGGACTTTTATCGTTCCGTTTCTCATTGGCGGTGTGATCGTCATACTGCGAAGAATCAAGGGGCAGAGATACGCTGTTTAGATTATTATTATGAAGATAAAATTTAGTTTTGAAAAAGAAAATATCATACGGACAGTCATAGCGGCGATTCTGGCAGGGGTGCTCTGTTTTCAGACGGGGCTCCCGGTGTATGTGTTGCCGGTGTTTGTCGCGCTTTATTTTGGGATCAAGAGCATGGAGATAGAACTGAACCCGAAGCTGTCTGCGCTCTGGGCTGTGCTTCTCGTGGGGGGCAGCAGTATTTTTACTGCATACCATGTGCAGTATCTGCTGCTTGATGCGGAGTTGCGCGCGAAGATTTCGGATGAAAAAATGTTCCTGAACGTTCTGTGCTGTCTGGTCGTCTTTCTGGTGGTGCAGGCAGTGACAAACAATGTCGGACTTGGCTGCATGATTTCCCATATTTTGCTGATGCTTCTGGCGGGAGTCAATTATTTCGTCTATCTGTTCCGCGGAAATGAGTTTATTTTCAGCGACCTGAAATCGATTCAGACGGGACTCTCCGTCGCCGGAAATTATGAGTTTGTGCTGGATGACCGCGCGGGTTACGTCATCCTCTTGTCGGCGCTGTATGTCGCGCTTTTGCGGAAAGTGCACATGACGTTTGAAAAACGGCTGTGGATGACGGCGGTGTGCATTTCTCTTGCGGTGCTCGGCTGTGTCTATGTGGGCGAAAAGAGTACCTTTATCGTGACGGAGACGTGGGAGCAGAAGGGCAGCTACCGGAACGGTTATGTGCTCAATTTTGTCCTGAGCATCCGGGACTGTTTTATTGCAGAGCCGGAGGGCTATTCGGAGGAAGAGATCGCGGCGCTGGAGGAGCAGTATGCGGCACAGGACGGTGTGCAGATGGAGGACACACTGGCAGGAGTGGGAGAACCGGAGAAAAAGCCGACGATCATCGTTGTGATGAGCGAGTCCTACGCGGATCTCAGCGTGGTGGGAGATTTTTCCACCAACCAGGAGGTGACGCCGTTTTATGATTCCCTGACGGAAAACACGATGAAGGGGTATGCGCTTTCTTCCGTGTTCGGGGCAAAGACGCCAAATTCCGAGTGGGAGTTTATGACGGGCAATACGATGGCATTTCTGCCGGGCGGTTCGGTTGTATACCAGCAGTATATTACCGATCAGCCGACGTCCATCGTGTCTAATCTGAAAAACGAGGGCTATACCTGCGTGGCGATGCACCCGTACTATGATACGGGCTGGAGCCGGAATACAGTCTATCCAAATCTCGGGTTTGACGAGATGTATTTTCTGGATGATTTTGACCAGACAAAGCTGATGCGCGAGTACGTGACGGATCAGGAACTGTATGAGAGCATTATCGAGCGCTATGAGAGCCGGCCGGCGAACGAGGATCTGTTTATCATGAGTATCTCGATGCAGAATCACGGCGGCTATACGGAGAAATATGCAAATTTTCAAGAGGAGGTGCGGATGCTCGGGCTCAATTATCCGGACGTCAACCAGTATCTTTCACTGGTGCACGAGAGCGACAAGGCGCTTGAGTATCTGATCACGTATTTTCAGAATGTGGACGAGCCGGTGGAGATCGTCTTTTTTGGGGATCATCAGCCGAGTCTGTCCTCAAGCTTCTACCCGTATCTGAACGGCAAAGGTCTGTCCGGCCTGACAACGGACGAGCTTCAGGCGCTCTATACCGTACCGTTTTTTATCTGGACGAACTACGAGACCAGCGAGGAAACTGTGGATATCACAAGTCTGAACTTTCTCTCCTCACTGGCGCTTGAGCGGTCGGGACTTCCGCTTCCGGCATATAACCGTTTCCTGCTGGATCTGATGGAGGAGATCCCCGCGATCAACTCGCGCGGATATTACTCGAAATCCGCGGGCAGGTTCGTGCATCTGGAGGACGCGCAGGGGAAAGAGTCGGAGTGGATGAAGCAGTACGAGATGCTGCAATACAACAATATGTTTGACAAAAGAGGACAAAGTGAGCTGTTTTTCCCGTATTTGAAGGAAGAACAGCCGTGACAGGGAGGACACAGGGATGGAAATGGTGACACTGGGGCGGACCGGGATCACGGTCTGCAAGAATGGATTTGGTGCTTTGCCGATCCAGCGGATCGAAAAGGCGGATGCGGTCAGGCTGGCGCGGCGCGCCTATGAGGCTGGGATCAGATTTTTTGATACCGCGCGGTTTTACACGGACAGCGAGGAAAAGCTGGGAGAAGCGTTTGAGGGAATGCGGGAAAAGGTCTATATCGCGACAAAGACGGCGGCAGAGGATGCGGCGGGATTCTGGCGCGATCTTGAGATTTCGCTCGGCAATCTGAAAACAGATTATATCGATCTTTACCAGTTCCACAACCCGTCCTTCTGCCCGAAGCCGGGCGACGGAACGGGGCTCTATGAGGCGATGCTTGAGGCGAAGGCGCAGGGGAAGATCCGCCATATCGGCATCACGAACCACAGACTTGCGGTTGCGGAGGAAGCGGTCGCATCGGGGCTTTACGAGACGTTGCAGTTTCCGTTCTGCTACCTGGCTTCGGAGAGGGACATTGCGCTGGCGGAGAAATGCCGCGAGGCGGGCATGGGCTTTATCGCGATGAAGGCGCTTTCGGGAGGTCTGATCACCAATTCCGCGGCGGCATACGCCTTTCAGGCGCAGTATCCGTATGTGCTTCCAATCTGGGGCGTGCAGCGTGCGCATGAACTGGAGGAGTTTATCTCCTATATTGACAATCCTCCGGTGATGACGGATGAGATAAGAGCGGTGATCGAAAAGGACAGAGCGGAGCTTGCCGGAGAATTCTGCAGGGGCTGCGGTTACTGTATGCCGTGTCCGGTGGGAATCGAGATCAATAACTGTGCGAGAATGTCGCTGATGCTGCGGCGTGCGCCGTCGGAGGCACAGCTCACGCCGGAAATGCAGGAGAAGATGAAAAAGATCGAGGACTGCCTGCACTGTGGAAAATGCAGGGAAAAATGTCCTTACGGACTGGATACGCCGGCGCTTCTTGAGAAAAATTATGAGGACTATAAGCGCGTGCTCAAAGGGGAAGTGCGCGTGCAGTAAAAAACTGGATCAGAGGAAGAGGACAGCGATGAGGAGATACGAAACGATTATTTTTGACATGGACGGGACAGTGCTGGATACCCTGGAGGATCTTGCGGATGCAGTCAATTACGTGCTGCGCAAGATGCAGATGCCGGAGCGTTCGATCGACGAGGTGCGGGAGTTTGTCGGCAACGGTGTGCGGCGGCTGATGGAGCTGGCGGTGCCGGACGGTTTTGACAACCCGCGGTTCGAGGAGACTTTCGCAGAATTTAAGGCATACTATGGCGTACACTGTAACGACAAGACGAAGGCGTATGACGGGATCCTGCCGCTTCTTCGGGAGTTGAAGGAGGAGGGCTATGCGCTCGCCATCGTCTCGAACAAGCTTGACAGCGCGGTGAAGGAGTTGGCGGAGATTTATTTTGAGGGCATCGTCCCGGTGGCGATCGGAGAGATGGAGGGCGTGGCGAAAAAGCCTGCGCCGGATACTGTATACAAGGCGCTGGCGGAACTCGGGATGCCGGGGGAGACGGCGGTTTATGTGGGAGACTCCGATGTGGATATCATGACGGCGAAAAATGCCGGACTTCCATGTATCTCCGTGCTCTGGGGCTTTCGCGACGAGGCGTTTCTGCGCGCGCACGGCGCGACGCAGTTTGTAAAAACGCCGAGGGAGATCCGGGATTTTTTGTAAACTGAAATCATATTTTAGAATAGTGGAACTGGTATGATCCGCGTATAAAATTCCTCCATTTACAGATACTATTTCCAGAAATGGAAAGTACAGTAGATGGAGGAATTTTTATATGAAAGCGACAGGAATTGTTCGAAGAATAGATTATGATTGTTCCCCAATTACATAAAAATGAAGATGGTTTTCAGAAGATACAACAATCGAATGATTTTGGAAAGTTTAAAATGCGTATAATCAGAAAATAGGTTATATTAAAACTTGCGTATAATCATAAAGAATGATAAAATATTGCGTATAATCAAAGTATACAAGAGAAATATATATGCGTATAATCGGAGAATGCTATGGTATTAAAAAGAAAAATATATTCGAGATTGCTTGAATGGAAAGAGGAAGCACAAGGAAGCAAAGCCGTTCTGATTGAAGGAGCAAGACGTATCGGGAAATCAACAATTTGCGAAGAATTTGCAAAAAACGAATATGATAATTATATTTTGATTGACTTTGCCAAAAAAGATAAGGATGTAGAACAGTATTTTGAAAGCTATTTAAATGACCTTGATACATTTTTTATGATGCTTCAGGCACATTTTGGGAAAAAATTAAAGAAAAGAGATGCCGTTATTATTTTTGACGAAGTACAGATGTATCCGCAGGCGAGAGCTGCAATTAAATATCTTGTGGCAGATGGAAGATATGACTATATGGAAACCGGGTCGTTGATTTCAATTAAAGAAAATGTGAAGGACATCGTAATACCTTCCGAAGAACGTCATTTGAATATGTATCCGTTGGATTTTGAAGAATTTGCGTGGGCGTTGGGGGAAGACATACTTTTAGAATGTATTAAAAATTGTTTCGACAAGAAAATTCCTATGGACAGAGGATTGCATAATAAAGCGATGCTTTTATTTAAACAGTATATGCTGGTTGGCGGAATGCCGAAACCGGTGATTCTTTTTGTAGATAACCATAAGGATTTTTCAGCAGCCGACAAAGAAAAGAGGGATATTCTGAAACTGTATAGGGAAGATATTATGAAAATAAATGCCCAGTACAGAAGTAAAGTACTGGCAATATTTGATCAGATTCCGGGGCTGCTTTCACAACATGAAAAAAGAGTAATTTTTAAGAAAATACAGGAAGGCTCCTATGCGGAACAGTACGAAGAAACTTTTTTTTGGCTGGCAGATTCCATGATATCCAATGAGTGCTTTTTGTGCAACGATCCTAATATTGGATTATCTATAAACGAAGTAAGAACCTATGTAAAATGCTATATGGGAGATACCGGCTTGCTGGTAAGTCACGCGTTTGATGAGAATGAGCTGTTGGAAGATGAGGTATACAAACAAATATTGTCAGGCAGGCTTTCGATGAATGAAGGAATGCTATATGAAAATGTGATCGCACAGATGCTGACAGCAAATGGTCATAAACTATATTTTTATACACACTATAATGACGAGAAACACAGAAATGATATTGAGATAGATTTTCTTCTTTCAAATAACAGTAAATTAAAGTATAAAATTTATCCGATTGAAGTAAAATCGGGAACCAAATATACCACGACATCTTTGACAAGATTTAAAGAAAAATTTAGGAACAGAATCGGAGAATGTTATGTGATTCATCCAAGAAATCTGATCGTAAAGGAGGACATTGTGTGTATTCCGCCATATATGGCAATGTTGCTTTAAAAGATCCATTGTCGCGATTAAAGATGAAAAAATAGTATAAAAACCCTCCATTTACAGATACTATTTCCAGAAATGGAAAGTACAGTAGATGGAGGAATTTTTATATGAAAGCGACAGGAATTGTTCGAAGAATAGATGACCTTGGACGTATTGTTGTGCCGAAGGAGATCCGGCGCACACTCAGGATCCGGGAGGGGGATCCGCTGGAGATTTTTACGGACCGGGAGGGAGAGATCATTTTAAAGAAATATTCGCCGATCGGCGAACTGGGGCAGTTTGCGGGAGAATATGCGGAGAGCCTTGCCCAGACGACCGGGCATCTGGTGCTGATCACAGACTGCGATCACATCATCGCTGCGTCGGGGACGGGAAAAAAGGAATTTGAGGGAAAACCGATCAGCGCGCAGCTTGAGACGGCGATCGGGGAGCGAAAAAGCTTTCTCGCATCGAAGGAGGACTCCTCGTTTATCCGTCTGGCTCCGGACGACGCCGGGACATATTATCAGCAGGCGGTCAGCACGATCATCTGCGCGGGGGATGCGATCGGGGCTGTGGTGCTCTGCTCGAAGGAGGAAAAGAAAATGACGGAGACCGAGAGTAAACTGGTTGCAGCGGCAGCGGGATTTCTGGGCAGACAGATGGAACAGTAGGCATGAAAATGTCTTGACAGCACTTTTTCTGATGTGGTATATTTTTAATATAAAGATAGAAATATACCACATAAGGAGGAGACGCTATGACAGTAAAAAAATTTTTATATGGTGCGCCGGGTTTTCTTTCATTGTTAGGAATCATTGGACTCGTGAGCGATGAGAAGTTCTTTTTGTGTTTTTTTGCGAGCGTTCTTGACTTTGAATACTGGTTTGTGAAATCGGATGAAATGCTTGAAGAATACATAAATAAGTCAGCGGCACGCGGGTTTTTCTGTGGAATGGCTACCATGGGGTGCGCTACCGTGTTTGATTTTTTTGTAAATAATAGTTCTGAGATGGATGCGCTTATTATGGGTCTGACGTTGGGCTGGGCGGTTGCACTGCTGGTCTATTCCATATCGACGGCATATTTCGGATTTAAGGAAAGATGGGGAATGGAGAAGGAGGAGACGCCATGAAACATAGAATAAACTATCTTGGGTTTTTGTCCCTGCTGGCGCTGATCGCGGTGCTGGGATGGACGACGGATAACAACGGACTTTATGGATTCTTCGGCTTTGTCTATTATATCCGCTATTTCCGGGTGATACCGGACGAATTTTTCCGGCTGAACCTGCAAAAGGCAGCCACCTTTGCATTTATGGCAGAGATGATCTCCCTCGTCCCGTTTATGTTTTTCTGTACATACCGCTACACGTCTGCAAAAGCTGTCCCGATGGCATTTGGATTAAGCTTTGCCGTTACGATTTTTGCCTTTACCATCGCGCTTATTGTCTTAGAGTGGAGAGAGCGAAAGGGTGCAGCCTATGATTAAAAACCGCATCAAGGAATTTCGGGCAAGATATGACATGAAGCAGGAGGAGCTGGCAAAGCGCGTAGGCGTCCGCAGGGAGACGATCGGAAATCTGGAAAAAGGAAGATATAATCCCTCGCTGGTACTGGCGTGGAACATCGCAAAGGTATTTGACGTTCCCATTGAAGAGATCTTTACCGTTGAGGAATAGGAGAGAAAACCGCAGCAGCCGTATTTTTGGCGCTGCGGTTTTCCCTCTCTTGTGTAATCCAGCGGAAACGTGTAAAATGGTAGAAAGTATGTTTGCAGGAACGGGGAGATTGCGTGTGAGATTTATACATATTTCGGATGTGCATCTGGGGGCGGAGCCGGATGCAGGGAGAGCGTGGAGCGCGAAGCGCAGACAGGACATCTGGGATTCCTTTGCACAGGTCATTGCAGTGGCAGAGCGGGAAAAGCCGGAGTTCCTCTTTGTCACGGGAGATCTGTTTCACGGGCAGCCGCTGAAAAAGGAGTTGAAGGAAGTGGACGCGCTGTTTCGCCGGATTCCGGGGACACGCGTGATGCTCGTGGTGGGGAACCACGATTATCTGCGCGGGAAATCCTACTATCTGACCTATCCGTGGGCGGAGAATGTCTGTCTGTTCCGGCGGGAAGAAATCGACTGTTTTGAATTCCCGGAGCTTCAGACGGCTGTGTACGGGTGCAGCTACTGGCATAGGGAAATCGGAGAGCGCAAATATGACCGGGTGCGCCCAAAGCGGGACGGCTGGATAAATATTCTGCTTGCGCACGGCGGTGACGAACGGCATATCCCTTTTTCGACGGCACAGATTTTGCAAAATGGGTTTGACTATGTGGCTGCAGGTCATATCCACCGCGGCGGATGGCTGGCAGAGGGGCGCGCCGTGATGGCGGGAAGTCTTGAGCCGGTGGACTGCAATGATACCGGACCGCACGGGTACTGGATGGGCAGCCTGACAAAGGCGGGCGCTTCCGTTCAGTTTTGTCCGGTCAAAAAGTGCGAGTACTGCCACGAGACGTATGCTGTGAACGGCAGGACGACAGAGCAGGAGATCAGAGCGTGGGCGCAGGCGCTTTTGACGGAGCGCCCCGCATACCAGTATTTCCGGTTAAAGCTTACGGGGCGGAAAGACCCGGAGATCGTTTTTGATTTGCAGGGACTCGCAGAGATGGAGCGCATCGTGGATATCCGGCAGGAGCTTGTGCCGGATTACGACTATGACAAGCTGCTGGCAGAGTATTCCGATTCCATTCTGGGGGCGTATATCCGACGGATGCAGAGAGGGGATATGGATGCGGTCAGGAGCCGTGCGTTGGAATACGGCGTCAATGCGCTTTTGGGCTATGAGCTGTGAGTCGTGTGACAGAAGAAAATCGGGTGGAAGTGTGGGGACAGAGGATCAATGGAGATCAGGGAAGCACAGATATTCAGTTTTGGGAAACTTAAGAATAAAAACATAAGATTTGCGCCGGGCATCAATGTGATCTACGGGTCGAACGAGGCGGGAAAGACTACGCTGCACGATTTTCTGACGGCGATGCTGTTTGGTCTGGAAAAGGGCAGGGGCAGAGCGGGGGCAGTGAGCGGGTATCTGCGCTATGAGCCGTGGCACGCGCCCGCCTATTACAGCGGCGCGCTCCGTTTTTCGGTGGATGGGCGGCCGTTTTATCTGGAGCGGAACTTTTACCACAAGGAGCGGCGGGAGATTCTGCGAAATGAGGCAGACGGCGAGGAATTGTCGGTCGCCTATGGCGATCTTTCGGTGCTGCTCGGCGGTATACATAAGGAAACATTTGGAAATACTTATGACATTCCACAGTCGGGTGCGGCGACGGGAAAAGAGCTCGCGGATGCGCTCGCAGAGTATCTGACGGACGCTGCGGAGAGCGGCGACGCGGGATTTCATGTGACGCAGGCGGTCAGCCGTCTGCGGGAGAGGAAGCGAAAACTTGCCACAGAATTGAAAAGACTGCAGGAGGAAAAGGAACGGCGGGCACAGACGCTTGCCGTCGAGTGTGAGCTGCTGCAGAGGGACTGCCTCAAACTGCGCGGGGATCTAAGAGAGGCGGAAAAAAACCTCGTGGTGGAGCCGAGCACGGCATACGTTTCTGACGCAACAGAAAAAGCCGTCGCAGAAAAATACGATACAGAGCGGCAGACCAAAGAGCCTCCGCGCGTCCGCAGGATGTGGCTTGCGGCAGCGGCGCTGTTTGCGGGAATGGCGGTCATCCTGTTCGCAGGACAGCGGGTTCCTTCGGGCAGGGAGCTTTTGTTTTTTCTTGCGGGAGCGCTCGGGCTGGCGAGTATAGGCATTCTCGTGTATGGAAGCGTTGGCGCGGGACGGCGGACCGGAGGGATGCCGGAACAAAAGCCGGATCAAAAGGAGCAGCCCGGGCAGGCGGCAGGAGAGGATCACTCCGGGCAGGATCGGGTGGAAGAAATGCTCGCGCTGCTTAAGGATTCTCTGGATGAGAAGGAGACGCGGCTGTACAATGTGCAGGAACAGCTTGCGCTGCTGGAAGCGCCGGAGCTTGGAGAGCGCGAGCTGCAGCGCGACATAGAGGCGGCGCAGATGGCTGCAGACGAGCTGGAACGCCTTGCGCGGGAGTTTTATGAGGAGGCGGGCGATACGTTAAACAGTGAGGTGTCGCGCTACGTTTCCGCCGTGACAGAGGGCAGATACGACAGTGTCCGCGTGGATGAGAACGGCAAATTGTGGGCGATGGCGGAGGGGAAGGAAGTGCCGCCGGAGGCGTTGAGCCGCGGCACGCTTGAGCAGTTTTATCTGGCGTTGCGTCTTGCAGCCGGAAAGCTTGTGACCCGCGAGGAGGTCATGCCGCTGCTTCTGGACGAGGCGTTTGCGATGTATGATGAGAGACGTCTTGCGCAGGCGCTTACGGTGCTGGCAGGGCTGGAGAACCAGGTGCTTTTGTTCACCTGCCAGAGGCGGGAGGAACAGATGCTGGCGGAGCTTGGGATTCCCTTCCACCGGATCTGTATGGATGAAGTATCATAGGAAAAGAGGTGTGTGCGGTGTCAGAAAAAAAGAAAAAGAATAAAAAATTCCGCAAATTCAGAATATTCTTCCGGGTACAGTTCGTTCTTTTTTTATTGCTTCTGGGAGCGGGTGCATACTATCTTTACAGCAGTTACGGGCCGGAGGTGAAAGCGTTAAAGGCGGAGGCAGGGCGACTGGTTCGGGAATCGACGCCGGAGACTTTTCGCGGAAGCCAGACAAGCCTTGTCTATGCGGCGGACGGGAGTGTGATCTCCAGTCTCAAGGGGACGAAGGAATCCTACTACCTGACATATGAGGAAATTCCGTCCGACGCGGTGGCGGCGATCGTCAGCATTGAGGACAAAAAGTTTTACCGGCATGACGGCGTGGACTACCGGGCGCTTTTGCGGGCGGTGATGGCGATGCTGGAAAACGGCAGGATCACGCAGGGCGGCAGTACGATCACGATGCAGCTTGCGCGCAATATTTTTATCTCGCAGGAAAAAACATGGCAGCGGAAGGTAGAGGAGATTTTTATCGCGTGGGATCTCGAGGAGAAGTACACGAAAGATGAGATCATAGAGTTTTATCTGAACAATATTTATTTTGGGCACGGCTACTATGGGATCCAGTCGGCGAGCAGGGGATATTTTAACCGGGACGTCGATGAACTTACCTTATCGGAAATCGCTTTTTTGTGTGCGATTCCGAACAATCCGACGCTCTATGACCCGTACACCAATATGGAAAACACGCTGGGGAGGCGCGACCGTATTCTGTCAAATATGCAGGAGGACGGGAAAATATCGGAGGTCGCCTATGCCAACGCGATCGTTGAGGACATTGTGTTGGAGCATGGCGAGACGGTGGAGAAAAACGACTATGTGGAGACCTATGCCTATTACTGTGCCGTGCGTGCGTTGATGGAGCTGGAGGGCTTTGAGTTCCGGTACACGTTTGCGACGGAGGCGGAAAGGGACGCTTACGACGCCCGGTATGACGAGATGTACGCCGAGTGCCAGCGGAAGCTCTACACGGGAGGGTATCAGATCTATACGTCGCTTGATCTGGAACTGCAGGAAAATTTGCAGGAATCCATCGATGATGCGCTTGTGAAGTTCACGGATGTGAACGAGGAGGGTGTCTATGAGCTGCAGGCGTCTGCGGTGTGCATCAATAATGATACCGGATATGTGCAGGCGATCGTCGGGGGCAGGCAGCAGGATTTTGCGGGCTACACGCTAAACCGCGCTTACCAGAGCTTTCGCCAGCCGGGAAGTGCGATCAAGCCACTGATCGTCTATGCGCCGCTGTTCGAGCAGGGCGTGACGCCGGAGACTGCGGTGGTGGACGAACCGGTTGAGGATGGTCCGAGAAATTCTAACGGGGTCTATATCGGGGAGACGAATGTCCGCACCGCAGTTGAGAAATCCATCAATACGGTTGCGTGGCGATTGTTTGGGCAGTTGTCGCCGGAGAAGGGACTGTCCTATCTGCGCGCGATGAATTTTGCAAGACTGGACGCGCAGGATTACCGTCTGACCTCGGCGCTCGGAGGATTTACAAACGGTGTGTCGGCGCTTGAGATGGCGTCCGGCTACGCCGCGCTTGCCAATGACGGGAAATACCGCACGCCGACCTGCATCGTGAAGATCCTGGATTCGGCGGGAGGCGAGGTGTATGTGTCGGCGCAGGAGGAACGGCAGGTTTATAAGCAGAACGCTGCGCGCATGATGACAGACGTGCTGACGGGAGTGTTTACAAACGGGACGGCGAAAGGGCTTGGACTTTCGGATATGCCATGCGCCGGAAAGACGGGGACGACAAACGACCAGAAGGACGGATGGTTTGTCGGATATACCAGATATTACACCACAAGCGTGTGGGTGGGCTATGATATGCCGCGCAAGCTGGAAGGGCTGATGGGCTACACCTATCCGGGTGAAATCTGGCAGGACTTTATGGAGCGGGCGCATGAGGGAAAGGAGCCGCTGGCATTTTTGCCGTATGCGCAGATGGCGGATAAATTCCTCGAGGACACGCCCGACGGTGCAGAA
Source organism: Roseburia sp. (assembly GCA_026168605.1). Taxonomy (GTDB): domain Bacteria; phylum Bacillota; class Clostridia; order Lachnospirales; family Lachnospiraceae; genus Roseburia. Next base: position 45,058 of record JAPFDX010000046.1, read on the forward strand.
AATGCCGGAGAGGATGCGCCGGATGATGATGCAGAGAATATCGGAGAGGACGCTCCGGATAATTGACAGATGCGGCGGAAAACGGTATCATAAAATTATCATGATCTATGGACGTGAGGATAACATACGATAGGAGTAGGGAAGATGAAGAAATATGCATTTGGAGTGGATGTCGGGGGTACAACCTGCAAAATAGGTCTCTTTGAGACGGATGGCAGACTGCTCGATAAATGGGAGATTACGACAAACAAAGAGAACCACGGGGAGAGCATCCTTTCGGATGTGGCTGACGCGGTTGACCAGAAACTTGTGAAAGAAGGCATCCGCAAAGATGAGGTTCTCGGCATCGGTGTGGGAGTGCCGGGACCGGTGGACAGCCACGGCGTGGTGAACTGCTGTGTGAATGTCGGCTGGGGCGTCGTTGACGTGGAAGGAGAGCTTGGCAGACTGACCGGGCTTCCGGTGAAGGCGGGCAACGACGCGAACGTAGCTGCACTCGGCGAGATGTGGCAGGGCGGCGCAAAGGGCTGTAAGGACGTCATCATGGTAACGCTCGGCACGGGCGTCGGCGGCGGCATCATCGTGGATGGCAAGGTGGTTGCAGGACATAACGGAGCCGGCGGCGAGATTGGCCACATGACAGTGAATGAGGATGAGACCGAGGCGTGTAACTGTGGACGGTGCGGGTGTCTGGAGCAGTACACCTCCGCGACGGGCATCGTGCGTATGGCAAACCGCAGACTGGCGGAGCTTGGCGAAGAGACGGCGACGGATCTGAGAAAATTTGGAGAGCTGTCGGCAAAGGATGTGCTCGATACGGCGAAGGCAGGGGATGCCATCGCGGTGGAGATTCTGGATGAGGTGTGCCGGATCCTGGGCCTGGCGCTCTCCAATATCTCCTGCGTGGTGAATCCGGAGATCATTGTGATCGGCGGCGGCGTGTCGAAGGCGGGAACGATTTTGCTGGATTATATGCAGAAACACTACAAAAAGGCGGCGTTTCCGGCGTGCAGGGAGACGAAGTTTGCGCTGGCAGGACTTGGAAATGACGCGGGGATGTACGGATGTGTCAGGATGCTGCTGAGCTAAAAATCTTTCTGTTTAAGAAAAAATTTATCAATGGATTTCACACATACTACCGGACGCTGGGGTGGGAGTACGCGGCGGATGAGACGCGGTGACTGCAGAGGGAAAGAAAAAGGCGAATGTTGGCTGACTGGTATTGGCGACATTCGCTTTTTGCGTTAAAATAGAGTCATCTTAAGAAGCATGGGAAACGTATGATGAATAGGACAATGATTTATTTTACCGGTGTGTACGACACACTCGATTTATTTACCGAAGAATTAAAAAACGCATTTGAAACGATGGGGTACCAATCCTTTATATATGATGCGCGCAGCGAGCGGCATAGCAAAGAGGCGCTTCTTGCGCTGCTTGCGGATGGGCAGAAAGCGTCCGGAGGAGCTTTTGCGTGCGTGACATTCAATAACCTCGGGTACAATCTGGATCTTGCGGACGGCAGGAATCTGTGGGAGGCTTATGAGGTGCCGTACATCAATATTCTGATGGACCACCCGTTTCACTATGAGAAGCCGTTGCGGCGCGCGCCAAAGACTGCGACCGTGCTCTGCACCGACCGCAACCATGTGAAATATATCCGCCGCCATTTTAAAAATATTTTGCGGACTGATTTTCTTCCCCATGCAGGGGTGGAGCTCGGCAGCAGGCACAAGCCGCTCACAGAGCGGAGCATCGATGTGCTCTACGCCGGGGCGCTGCCGTTTTACACGGTGGAAAAAATGATCCCGGATCTGACCTCCATCCCGGAGGTGGACGGGCAGGAGATGGCGCAGGAGGTGCTCGGAGAGCTCGTGCGCCATCCGCACCGGACGACGGAGGCGGTGATCGAGGAATATCTGAAGGACCGCTGTGGGGATCTTGCGGACGAGCGGTTGCAGGAGCTGATCGTGCAGATGCGTTTTCTGGATTCCTATGCCACGTCTTTTTTCCGGGAACAGGCAGTGCGGATACTGGTGGAGAACGGAGTGCGGGTCACGGCATATGGGACGGGATGGGACCAGTGTGACTGGAGCGACAATCCTTACCTGGACTACCGCGGCAAGGTGCTTGCGCCGCAGATACTGCCGTTGATGAACGATTCCAAGATCGTGCTCAATACGATGACGTGGTTTAAGGCAGGCGCGCACGACAGGATCTTTAACGGGATGCTGGCCGGGGCGGCGGTCGTGACGGACGATTCGGAGTATCTGCTGCGGGAGTTTCGCGACGGCGGGGAACTGGCGATGTTTTCTCTCAGGGAGATCGGCAGCCTGCCGGAGCGCGTGTTTGGACTTTTTGGAAATATGGGGGAGGCGCAGGCGCTGGCAAACCGTGGATATCAGGCGGCAAAAGAGCGCCACACGTGGAAAAGCAGAGCAGAATACATTGTGGAGAATATTTTATGCACATATTGATGTACCGCTGGAAGGCATACAATTACAGAGATATTGAACAGACCTTTTTACTGCTTGGTCACACGGTGGATAATATCGAGCAGGAGCTGGGAAGCTATGACGTCAGCCCGGAGTTTGAGAAGGTCATTGAGCAGAAAATCTGGGAAAACCACTATGACATGGTGTTTACGGTCAATTATTTTCCGCTGATCTCCAACGTCTGTCAGCGGGCGGGGGTAAAGTACGTCTCGTGGACGTGCGACAATCCGCTGATCAGTATGTACCATACCTCGGTGTTTCACGACTGCAATTATATTTTTACCTTTGACAAGACGAATTATCTGGAATTTCGGGGGATGGGGGTTGCACACATCTGGTATCTGCCGCTTGCCGTGGATGTGGATCGTCTGGACGACATCATCGAAAGATCGCAGGACACTGCCAAGTACCGTGGGGACGTGGCATTTGTGGGAAGCCTCTACGAGCGCAATTCCTATGACAAGCTAAAGAACCGCCTGCCGGAATATCTGCGGGGGTATTTTGACGCGGTGATGGAGGCGCAGTTGAATATCAGCGGGGCAAACATTGTGGAGCCGATGCTGACCGCGGATATCCTAAGCCGCCTTGAGGAATATTTTACACTGGAAAAATCGCCGGATTCCTTTTCGGATCTGGGGCTGATCTTCCAGACGACGGTGCTAGGATTTAAGATCGCGGAGATTGAGCGGCGCAGGGCGCTGATCGAACTGTCGAAATACTATCACGTCAATGTGTACAGCAACAGCGACGTCAGCGATATGGTGCGCATCCGCTACTGCGGTTCGGTCGATTACTGGAGTGAGATGCCCAAGGTATTCCGCGCGTCAAAGATCAACCTGAATTTTACCATCCCGAATATCAAGAGCGGGATTCCCCTGCGCGTCTGGGATGTGCTCGGTTCGGGCGGGTTTCTCCTGACGAATTATCAGGCGGAGCTGCCGTATTTTTTTGAGGAGGGAAAAGATCTGGTCTGCTTTGACGGCGTGGAGGATTTGCGTGAAAAAGTGGGATATTATCTGGAACACGAGGAGGAACGGCGTGCCATCGCAGAGAGCGGTTACCGGAAAGTCAAAGAAACACATTTATATATAGAAAGAATCCGCACCATGCTCGCGCAGGTGGCGGAGGCGGAAAGGGGCGGGCGGTAAGCTTCGCAGACATCCGGTATTAAAAATCCGGCGTCAAAATTCCCTACTGTGGGAGTTTTGACGCCGGATTTGTTATTGCCATAAGAGCGGCTCGCAAAGCGTGCCGCTCGTTGTTTTGTGGGTTTCAACAGTACTGGTCGAGCATCATGCCGGAGTAAACGGACGTCGCGTAGGGCGCGGTGAAATTGTGCCCCGCGGGATTCTTGTAGGCGACGAGAAGCTTATCCACGTAATTCATCGGATTGATGGAAATTTCGGCTGCCTTGGCGTTCAGGTCGTCCTTGAAATGATTTAACACGGCAAAGCACTCTCCGGCATCCCCGGCAGTCACGGAATCCAGCAAAAGATTGTGATCGATGACGATGGAGCCGTCAGGACCAAGTCCCAGACCGTAGGACTCAAATTCATTGCGGTAGGACTGGGCAACGCCTGCCATATCGCGCCGCAGTCTGTCTGACTGCTGGGTGTCCGTATAATTCTGTCCGAGCCGGATCATGTTATTGTACACATCAACCAGTGAGACGATATTGTCCGTGATGGCATCCGTGTCCGTCTTAAACCCGATGGCGGTGTCCGTACCGGACGGATTTACATTTTTCAGTGTCAGCGAAAAGGCATTGTCGACCGTAAACTGGTTGGACAAGGAGGAGTGCTCCGTGCCGTTCAGCAAAAAGGAGGCGTTGGAAGCCTGTTCCTGCACATGGTCGATGCCAAGGGTCCGCATCGCTTTTGCAGAGGCGCCGTCTCCTGACGGGAGTATCTCAAAAAGATACTGCTCATCCTCGCTTAAACCGGTCTGTAAGGAGACGATCTGGAGGGCGTTCTCACCGGCGTCGTTTGACACAAGCGAAGCGTGCAGCCCGACGCTGGAATTGTTGATGAGGCGCAGCAGCTTTTCCTGAATGTCCAGATTGGTATCACTGTCGTTCACGACATACTCGAACTCATAGGAGCTTAAAGGGGTGGAAAGGTCAAAACCGTAAGTTCCCGGCTTGACGTCGCGTTTGTCCGCAGGCAGATAGGCGCCGAGATTTGTCTGCGGCGTTGCGAGCTGCTGTACCTGTACGTGCAGCGGGAGCGCAGTCTGGTTCCCTTCCTGACCGCCGATGTATTCGGCGCTGATAACGTCCTCGTCGGATGACTGCGCGAGCTTTTTGGAGAAAACGCTCTCGATACCGCCGCCGGAATCTGACAGTGAGGCGATCACATTCTGGATGGAGCGCGTCTGCTCCTTGATGTCGATCGCAAAACGCCCGGCGTCCTCGGAATATTTAATCTTGTAGAGGGGTGAGTCCTTGTTTGTCTTTATGATATTGTGACAGACGGCACGCAGTTCGCCCGGCTTGTGTGTGTCGTAGCGGGACGCGCCAAAAGAGCGGTAAGTGCTCAGATAATACTGGTAGGCGTTGTCAATCGCTGCCATGAAAACCCCCTCCTTTCTTCCATGAAATTGTGTGTGGGATTCTTCTTAATATAATAACGAACCGAAAACCCTCCTCCGTGAGGGCAGACGGATACATTCTTTTACTATAATATCGGACGAAAGGGCGGTTTTATTTAGAGGAAAATGCAAAAACAAAAAAAGGTTGACGCTCAATTCAGAGTATGTTATATTAGACTAGCGATGGAAGTAGGTCTTTTTTTTATGCCTTTTTTTAAGGCTGTAAAAAAGCACAAAGAAATTTAATGGAGGTGGAAGTTGTGCGCACAAAAATAACATTGGCATGTACAGAGTGTAAGAACCGTAACTACAACATGACAAAAGACAAAAAAGCTCATCCAGACAGAATGGAAACCAAGAAGTATTGCAGATTCTGCAGAACCCATACATTACACAAGGAAACCAAATAGTCTGAAGAGCAAAGGAGTGAGAAGATGGGAGAGACCGAGAACAAAGCTCCGAAGGAGAGCTTTTTTAAGGGCCTGTCGGCTGAGTTCAAGAAGATCATCTGGCCGGACAAAAAATCACTTGCAAGACAGACGACGGCTGTCGTTGTTGTTTCCGTAGTAATGGGTCTTGTGATCGCGCTTCTGGATTATTTCATTCAGTATGGCGTTGATTTCCTGATTGGTTTAAAGTTTTAGTGGAGGCATAGGTGATTTATGGCAGAGGCACACTGGTATGTAGTTCATACCTACTCAGGATATGAGAATAAGGTAAAAGCGAACATTGACAAAACGATTGAAAACCGGCATCTGGAGGATCAGATCTTAGAGGTCCGCGTTCCGATGCAGGAAGTTGTCGAGATGAAAAATGGCGCAAAGAAATCCGTATCAAAGAAAATGTTTCCGGGATACGTACTTATCAATATGGTAATGAATGATGACACATGGTACGTTGTCAGAAATACCCGTGGTGTTACCGGATTTGTAGGTCCGGGATCGAAGCCGGTACCGCTTAGCGATGCGGAAATGAGACCGTTAGGAATCAAGACAGAGAACGTTGAGGTTGATTTTGCAGAAGGGGACGCCGTAGTGGTCACCGGAGGTGTCTGGAAGGACACGATCGGGGTGATCCAGACGATGAACCACAGCAAGCAGAGCGTGACCATCAACGTAGAACTTTTCGGCCGCGAAACGCCGGTAGAAATAAGTTTCGCAGATGTAAAGCTTATGAATTAAAAGGAGGCAATTCCAATGGCAAAGAAAGTAGAAGGATATATCAAATTGCAGATTCCTGCTGGCAAGGCTACACCTGCTCCGCCAGTTGGACCGGCTCTTGGACAGCACGGCGTAAACATCGTTGAGTTTACAAAGCAGTTCAATGCCAGAACAGCAGACCAGGGTGATCTGATCATTCCGGTAGTGATCACAGTATATGCGGACAGAAGCTTCAGCTTCATCACAAAGACTCCGCCAGCTCCGGTACTGATCAAGAAGGCTTGCAACATCAAATCCGGTTCCGCAAAGCCGAACAAGGAGAAGGTTGCAGTTCTCTCCAAGGCAAAGCTTCAGGAGATCGCAGAGTTAAAGATGCCGGACTTAAACGCAGCATCTTTAGAGGCAGCTATGAGCATGATCGCCGGTACTGCAAGAAGTATGGGCGTAACAGTTGAGGAATAAATAGCAGTACCATGAAACCCGGCAATGCATTAGAAAAATGCGGGAGCATAGGGATTCTATTGTATCAAAACAAGAAGTTTAGTGGGAGGGTCCTCTCCCGGTACGACCACAAGGAGGTTTATTTTCATGAAAAGAGGAAAGAAATATCAGAACGCTGTAAAATCTTTTGACAAGAGCGCCCAGTATGATGTTGCTGAGGCAATCAGTTTAGTGAAGAAGAATGCTACGGCGAAATTTGATGAGACAATCGAGCTTCATATCAGAACAGGCTGTGATGGACGTCACGCAGAGCAGCAGATCCGCGGTGCAGTTGTACTGCCGCACGGAACAGGTAAGGCTGTGAAAGTCTTAGTATTCGCTAAGGGTACAAAGTTAGATGAGGCACAGGCAGCAGGCGCTGACTTCGTTGGAGGCGAGGAGTTAATTCCGAAGATCCAGAACGAGGGTTGGTTAGATTTCGATGTTGTCGTTGCTACACCTGACATGATGGGTGTTGTTGGTCGTCTGGGACGTGTCCTTGGACCAAAGGGCTTAATGCCGAACCCGAAGGCTGGAACAGTTACCATGGATGTAACAAAGGCTGTAAACGACATCAAGGCTGGTAAGATTGAGTACAGATTGGACAAGACAAACATTATCCATGTGCCAGTTGGAAAAGCATCTTTTACAGAAGAGCAGTTAAGCGACAACTTCCAGACCCTTATGGGTGCGATCAACAAGGCTAAGCCGGCAAGCTTAAAGGGACAGTATATCAGAAGTGCAACCCTTGCTTCCACAATGGGACCGGGCGTGAAGTTAAACGTTACCAAGATTGCCAACTAAGTTTTTGTTGACAGACGCAATATACAATGATATAATGCAAGCGTTGTCGTAAGACGACGCTATGCATAATGTGCCGAAGACAGTAGGTGCCGCAAGGCGTAACCGATAGACCTACCGAGGGATGATTGATGGATTATCATCATGAGAATGATTTGTGACGGATCCTCCCTGCTTTGGCGGGGAGGATTTTTAGTTATAAAAATCGGTTCGGCTTTTATGAAAAATCTAAAAAGGAGGTGCACGATTCGTGGCAAAGGTAGAATTAAAACAGCCTATCGTACAGGAAATTTCTGAAAACATCAAAGACGCACAGTCTGTCGTAGTAGTTGATTACCGTGGACTTACGGTTGCAGAAGATACTCAGTTGCGTAAAGCATTAAGAGAAGCTGGTGTTTCTTACAAGGTATATAAGAATACATTAGTGAGCCGTGCGGTAGAGGGAACAGAGTTCGAGAGCTTAAGAGACGTGCTTGAGGGACCGAGCGCATTTGCGATTTCAGCAACAGATGCAACCGCTCCGGCAAGAGTTCTTGCAAAGTTCGCTAAGACAGCTCCGGCGCTTGAGATCAAGGCTGGTGTCGTAGAAGGAAACTACTATGATGCAGAGGGCATGAAGGCAATCTCTGCTATACCGTCAAGAGAAGAGCTGCTTTCCAAGTTGCTTGGAAGCTTACAGTCTCCGATCACCAATCTTGCTCGTGTTCTTAATCAGATCGCAGAGCAGGGCGGTGCAGCCGATGTGGCTGTTGCTGCAGATGCAGCAGTAGAGGAGCCGGCAGCAGAAGCTGCAGAGACTCCGGCAGAGTAGTCATAGAGTATAGGTACTCATCATTATCAAAATTATTAAATGGAGGAAAAAATAATGGCAAAATTAACAACAGCAGAGTTTATCGAAGCTATCAAAGAGTTAAGCGTATTAGAGTTAAACGATTTAGTAAAAGCTTGTGAAGAAGAGTTCGGCGTATCCGCAGCAGCAGGTGTTGTTGTTGCAGCAGGTGCTGGCGATGCAGCAGCAACTGAGGAGAAGACTGAGTTCGACGTAGAGCTGACAGAGGTTGGCCCGAACAAGGTTAAGGTTATCAAGGTTGTTCGTGAGGCAACTGGCTTAGGTCTGAAGGAAGCTAAGGACGTTGTAGACGGCGCTCCGAAGGTGATCAAAGAGGCTGCTGACAAGGCAACTGCTGATGACATCAAGGCTAAACTTGAGGCTGAAGGCGCAAAGGTTACTTTAAAATAATCGCGATTTAGCGGATTGAGAAAAGAAAACGGAGAGGCAGACTTGTGCTTGCACAGAGGTCTGCCTCTCCGTTTTTCTTTTTGAGAGCGCAACGCGTGTCGGATGACGAAGTCAGCCGACAATCCGCTAAAATCGAAAGCAGAGCACCCAGAAAATTTATTTTCGGGGGTGCGCCCCTCTTTTTGTGTTTATTCGGCGCCAGCCGCATATTGATCGGCGTCAGCCGAGCAATATAGCTGCTTGTAGTGCATGGGATTGAGAGCGCTAGGCATAGAAAAAGGACAGTCGATTTTCTCGGCTGCCCTTTTGAAAAGTATGAAATTGATGGAGTGTTACTTAGCTGCAAAAGTGCAATTTTCATATAAAAAGCTGAATTAAGAAAATTGCGAAAAGGTGCGCCGGGTAATAGATGTAGAAAAACCATTTTGAAATCTTGAGGTTGGACTTTGTATGAATGTAAATAAACGGCAAAGCCAACAGTGAAAAAATTTCAAACCCGATGGCATGACCGCCTATTTTAAGTGCAAGCGGGTCTTCCATGTATCCATTCAGCGCGGGCAGGTAGGAAAGCGTATAAATGATAGCCCCCAGCCATGGCTTATTTCTGCAAAGGTAGAAAATCATCATTAGAATAAGCCCTGTCATGGCGTAATCAAAATTGACCACATTCAGAAGAATAATTCCCGCTATAAACAGCCACCATTTTTTCTCCTTAAAGCCCCATGTGGCTGCAAGGCTCACGATTAGAGTGAAGAAAATATTCAGATTGAAAATGTTCCCGACAATATCATCTGAATTAAAAGCTAAAATCCAAAACGGTTGTGAGATGAAAGCAAATGCTCCTAAACGAAGCAGATATTTTTTTATATCGTGAGTATATAACATACCCACTGTTAAGCAGTAGCAAAAAAGCGGGAAAGCAATTCTTCCTATCCAACGAAAAACCGGATATTCCGGGAAGAAGGCGCCTCCGATATGGTCTACTGTCATGGCAATGATTGCTATCAGTTTGATTAGGTTTGTGTCAAGATTTGTCTTTAGTCGTTGTTCTTGCATGCTTAAAAACTCCTTGTTTGGTATCGTGTATCGCAGCTAACACACCGGCTAATATTTTATCATTTCAAAATGGGAATGTCAAAAATTCCTTTCAGCCTATCGGCGGCATGATTCGGAACGCTCAGTAGAAAAAAGGACAGTCGACTTTGGTCGGCGTTAGTCGAACAATATAGCTGCTTGTAGCGCATGGGATTGAGAGCAGCGCAACGTGTGTGGGATGACGAAGTCAGCGACAATCCGCTAAAATAGCTACAAATATTCTATGTTTTTTTCATACCTATGTGATAGAATACGAATAAAAATGAGGAGTACCATAGTCTATCCCATTTCATGAGATCAAGTACGTGGAACTGAAATAGAAGATTTTTTGACCAACCATATTATCATAGGTTCTAACGGTAGTGGAGAACTGTATGGGATTGATGAGGAAGGAAATTATTTCAATGTTCCGATTATCTTTGAGGAAGAAAGTATAACTGTTTTGGGAAATGATGTAAACTTACTTCCGGATCAAATAAATGATTTCTGGAAATGACAATTCCGCTTTTTTGTACACTGCGGTAGCGCAATTATCCAAAGAAAAAATAATGGGGGGAATAAATGAAAACCGGGAGAAAAAATACAGAGGGACAAAGCAGCGTTTCTACAAGCGCAGTGATTAAGGTAATATTAGGCTTTTTTCTGGTAGGAAATCTTTTGTATGCCGGGATTGCCTTTTTAACGGGAGATACGAGCTATATTGGGGAAGTTTTGTTGAAAACAGGTATTTCTGTTGTGGTCAATATATTTTTACTTTTAGGTGCAGATTTTTGTAGTGCGATCGAGAACCGGATGTGGAAAATAAAAAATTATGTGGAATCCGACCTGGACAAGCATTATCAGACACTGAAATGCAGCGGGGGTTATTACATATATTATTTGAGCGTAATGATATTGGATTTGATATGTATAGGCTTCTTTTGGTACTGGTATGAAACAGAAAGGGAAAGTCTGGTAAGGAGTTATCAGGAAGGAGATTTGACATACTGTTTTCTTGTGATGTTGGGATTCAATCTTACTTCTATTTTTACATTTCTTAGATACAATTCTAAGAGGGTATTTTACACAAGACGGTATTTTTGTATGGTAAGCTTTTTTCGCAGAGAGACAGTGACATGGTCGAGCCTGAAAAAAATAGAATACTGTCGTAAGAAAAAACCGAGATGGGTTTTTACAACAATGGAGAAAACCATTGTTGTAAATTCGGAAATATTTTACGATGGGTGGTCTGATTTCGAGGAGCAGGTATTGGATGCGGCACAAGAGTATCAGATACATTTAATTTGTAAAAACTGAAACTTTTTCATTTCCGGGCGGGTCTAATATTCTGTAATAAAAAAGAAATGCGCCTAGGCGCGGAAAAGAGGAGAGATGAAAAAACAATTTACAATTCTTTTGGTGACAATGGGAATCATGAGTGCAGTTTTTGCAGGATGCGGAAAAGAGGAGACGGGTACACAGCCGCCTGCTGTGCCGGAGAGCGGTGTGGAGACGCAGGTGGGAGGAGAGACTGGAAATCAGGCAGACACGCAGGAGCCTGAGATCTCTGCGGGAGATACTAAAACAGTTTCCGGAACGCTGGAAGAGAAGAAAGATATGCTCTTTATCATTACAACCGACGACGGCGAGGCATATTCGATCGGCTTTGAGACAGCCCCGGAGGGATATGACCAGTTAAAAGCAGGGGATTCCGTTGTGATGGAGTATACGGGAGAACTCTCGGTGGTAGACGCGTTTACCGGAGAGGTCATTTCGCTGAAACCGGCAAAATAATGTTTTTGAAAAAGAAAACCTTTCATGCACAAATCCGATGTGTATGGGAGGTTTTTCTTGAATTTCCGTTTGTAATTTGGTATAATAACAACATTCATCTGAATGGGGCTTAGAAGTCCTATCCATGCAGTTTTCTGCATCCGGCGTTTCGCCACAGATTATCAATATTTTTATAATTTTATTTTGAAGGAGGAGCTGCCTATGACAGACAACCCTACAACAGACAGACCACTCACACCAAAAAGGCACGCGTTCCGTCCGCTGGAGGAACTCAACCTGATGGATGATTTTCTTTTTCAGGAAATGCTTTCGCAGGAGAAGGACGGAGAGGAATTTTGCAGGATCCTTCTCGGCACGATCCTCGGGAAAAGGATTCGCAGGGTGCGCATCATTCCGCAGAAAAATATCCTTGGCATTGACACAAGCCGCCACGGAATCCGCATGGACGCCTATATCGAGGACGTCTCGGATGAGCCGCCGCTGCCGGGAGTATCCGCCGTCGACGCTGCGGTGGTGCCGGATATTTACGATATCGAGCCGAACAACCGCTACGAGAAGCCGTCGCTGCCCAAGCGGATGCGCTATTATCACGGACTGATCGATACCCAGCTTTTGGCTTCCAATGAGCCTTACGAAAACCTGCAGAATGTTGTAATCATTGTGATCCTGCCCTACGATCCGTTCGGGAAAAACCGGATGGTGTACACTATACAGAACCAGTGCGTGGAGGATGGCACAGTGTCCTATGATGACGGCGCCAGAAAAATTTTTCTCTACACAAAAGGAACGGAAGGATGTCCTAGCCAAGACCTCCGCGATATGCTAAAATATCTTGAGAGTACTACCAATACAAATGTGACAAATCAGGATATCAGCACCATCCACCAGATGGTGGAAAAGGTGAAGCGCCGGAAGGAGGTTGGCATCAATTATATGAAATCATGGGAGATTGACGCATGGAACCGTCAGGAGGGGCGGGAAGAAGTGATCGGAACGTTGATCGATACGCTTCAGGAGGTCGGGCTTTCGCGCGAAGATATTTTTCGGAAACTGAAGGAAAAATTTTTGCTGTCTGACGGTAAGGCGGAGGAATATCTGACGCTGTACTGGAAATAGAGCGGATGCAAGATAGGAGGGCTGATTTATAGGATTCGGTCGTCAAAAAGAGGATTAGCAAACTCCGACTGACAAAATGCACAAATGATATTCTTTTTGTTCAGGATTCCGAAGCCAAGAACTTCTAAAATGTTCTGGGTATCAGTACTGTGCGGGACGCAACCGCCCTCTATGCGCCATCCGTGGCGCAATTCGGTCTTTCGCCGGCATCCCTGCCGTCGAATTGCTGAAAATTGGCAGAACATTAAGAAGTTCTAAGCTTTTCCATATTCACAAATCAGAATATCATTGGTACATTTTGTCAATCCCATTTTTGAAGATCTCCTTTTGACACCCGAATCTTTATAAAAAATTCTGTTTTACTGCTTCCAGAAACAAAATTCCCAGATCACCCCGCAGCGGAACCCTGAGTGTGTGCAGTGTGTCGGAGAGTGCGCTCATGGTGACGGTCATGTCGGCGACGTTGGCGTTTGCCCCCATATGACCGATGCGGATCACTTTTCCGGCAAGCGAGTCAAAAGAGCCCGACAGCATGATACCGTGCTCGTTTCGCATGGTCAGCAGAATGGCATCTGCGGTTGTCTCCCCAGGCACATCAAAAACGGTGACGGTGTTCGAGTAGCCGCTGTTTAAGTGCAGGCGCAGTCCTGCGGCAGTCAGAGCGTGCCGTGTGGCGGCGGCAATCTGCGCGTGCCGGGAGAGCAAATTGCTGTCAGCGGTAATATTGTCAAACGCGGCGCGCAGTCCATAGATATCGCTGATCGGCATGGTATAGGGAAACCATTTCTTTTCATAATACCCCTCGAACGTCATGAGATTCGCATAAAAAGAAGCGATCGGCGTTTTACGGTGTTTCATTTTTTGTTTTGCAGCGTCGCTTACGGTCACAAAGGTCAGACCGGGAGGAGCTGAAACCGCTTTTTGTGAGCCGCCGCAGAGAAGATCAATGCCTGCTTCATCCACCCGGACATCCTCGCCGAACATACCGGAAACGGAATCCACGACGGTGAGGATGCCATATTTTTTGAGGAGCGGACAGAGACGGTGAATGTCATTGAGGACGCCGCTCGGCGTATCGCAGTGCACGAGCGTGGCATAGGCATAGTCGTGGTGTTCCGTGAGATGCGCTTCAAGAAGCTCCGGTGGGAACGCGGCAAGCTCATCGGAATGGAGAAATTCAGGAACGCCGCCATACATGGTCACGAAATCGGCGAAGCCCCTGCCGTAGATGCCGTTGTCGAGAACGAGCACCTTGTCGCCGGGTTCGGTCAGGGAGGCGCAGGCTGCCTCAAGACCGAGGATGCCCTCCCCGTCAAGGATCAGGGTTTCGTTTTCTGTGTGAAGAAGCCGGCTGATCAGTTCACAGGTTTCCTTATAGAAAAAGACAAAGCTTTCATCAAAATCCGGGTTCGTGCAGGCGAGGCTTCTCGCCCGGCGGACATTTTCGGGAACCTGGGTTGGACCGGGAGTCATAATCTTATACATGGTGTAGCACCGCCTTTCTGAGTGGTTCGGCAATGAGGAGTACAAGGACGGCGGCAGCGCCGACCTGGATCAGATTGCCGGGAATGGAAGCCGCAGGAGTGAGCCAGTTGCCAAAGAGGATCCCCTCGGCGACATAATAACCGGTCACCTTGATGATGGAGGCAAGCACGAATGCGAGAAGATTCCAGCCGAAGCCGTGGTGCTTTTCTGTGACAGCGCCGACTGTAAAGCCCATCAGACCGACGATGAGAAAAGTAAAAGGAGCCCACGCCGTCCATCCGGAAAGCAGGTCAAAAAGCCCCATTCCGACGGCTCCGGCGATCGCACCGCTCTTTTTGCCGAAAAGAATCGCACAGAGAAACAGCGGCACATTGCCCAGATGGATCAGACCTCCGTTTGCGGCAATCGGGAGTCGTATGTTGATAAATGCCGTGAATACATAGGTCAGCGCGATGAAAAGTGCGGTTACTGTCAAAAAACGGACATTTGCGCTGCCGGAAGCCGCCTTTGTGGCGGATGATGTTTCGTTCATGATCGTTCTCCTCTCTTTTTTTCTATCATACACATTATCTGGATCAATTTAAAACACCAGTTTGACAAATATTAACCATACCAGTTTGTGAAAATGGGGAGAAAGAAGAGATTTTGAGGTTGGCGACCGGGGGAAAAAGTGTTATGATAGCATGGAACTGACGTTAGGAAAAGAGAGCGGCGGGACGCCGCAATAAATCATACAGAAGGTCCTAGGGTGGGCGGAGGTTTTCATGGAAAAAGAGAGAGCGGCGCAGATCAAGGAATTACAGAAGGAAAAGGACGTTGTGATCCTGGCGCATTATTATGTGGACGGAGAGGTGCAGGAGATTGCCGATTATGTGGGCGACTCCTTTTATCTGAGCAAGATTGCGACGAGCGTGCCGCAGCAGACGATCCTGTTTGCGGGAGTCAGCTTTATGGGCGAGAGTGCGAAGCTGCTGAATCCGGGCAAGACAGTGCTGATGGCGGACGAGTGCGCGGACTGTCCGATGGCGCATATGGTGACAAAGGAGCAGATCGCAGAGGTGCGCGGGGAATACGACGATCTGTCGGTGGTATGTTATGTGAATTCCACGGCGGAGATCAAGTCTGTCTCGGACGTCTGTGTGACCTCCTCGAATGCGGTGAAGGTCGTAAGCAATATTCCGGAGAAAAATATTTTCTTTGTTCCGGATAACAACCTCGGCAGATATGTGGCGGCAAAGCTGCCGGAGAAGAACTTTATTTTCCACGACGGCTTCTGCCATGTGCACAAGAGCATTGAGGCGGCAAATGTGAAGGCGGCGAAGGAACTGCATCCGGACGCGCTGGTTCTCACGCACCCGGAATGTACGGAGGATGTGGTGGCGATGTCCGATTTTGTCGGAAGCACATCCGAGATCATCGACTTTGCGACGGCGAGCGACTGCACAAAGTTTATTATCTGCACGGAGATGGGCGTATTTTTCGAGCTTCAGCAGAAGAATCCGCAGAAGAAATTTTATTCTGTGGGACACAGACAGTTCTGCCCGAATATGAAGCGCGTCACGCTGGAGAAGGTGTATGATGTGCTGGCGGGACTGGGCACGGAGGATATGGAGGATAAGCGCATTGAACTTTCGGACGAGATCATGCAGCGCGCAGCCACACCGCTCTGGCGGATGCTGGAACTTGCGAAATAGGCGGAGAGGAAGAAAATGCAGAATCAGTTTTCCAGAACAGAATTATTATTTGGGGAAGATGCCATGGAGCGGCTCTCGCGTGCGAGAGTCGCTGTTTTTGGCGTGGGCGGTGTTGGCGGCTACGTCGTGGAGGCGCTGGTGCGCAGCGGCGTGGGTGCGGTCGATCTGATCGATAACGACAAGGTCTGTCTGACTAATTTAAATCGTCAGATCATCGCCTTGCACAGCACGATCGGACAGTACAAGGTGGATGCGATGCGCGACCGCATAAGAGACATCAACCCGGATTGCCGGGTGAACGTGCACAAGTGCTTTTATCTGCCGGAAACGCAGGCGGAGTTTGATTTTACGCAGTACGATTATGTGGTGGATGCGGTCGATACCGTGACGGCGAAGCTTGCGCTGGTCATGCAGGCAAAGGAGGCGGATACGCCGATCATCAGCAGTATGGGCGCGGGAAATAAATTAAACCCGGCGGCTTTTGCGGTGGAGGACATCTACCGGACGTCGGTAGACCCGCTGGCGCGCGTTATGCGCCGGGAATTAAAAAAGCGTGGCATACGTAAACTAAAAGTGGTTTATTCGAGGGAAGAACCGCTCGTTCCGCTGGGGGATGAGCAGCCGGCAGAAGGGCGGCGCACGGTACCCGGCTCGACGGCGTTTGTGCCGTCTGCGGCAGGGCTTTTGATCGCGTCGGAGGTAGTCAGAGACTTGATTTTAGATAGGGAAGCATAGGGATGTTTGAGAAGACGATAGAGGAACTCATAGAAGAAAAAAGACAGGCGTTTGTGGTTGACATTCGGAAGGAAGCGGATTTTCGCAAGGAGACGTACCCGGGGGCGCGGCATATCTGCTGGGAGGAGCTCGCCGGGCGGCGGGGAGAGCTGCCGAAGGATCAGCCGGTTTACCTGATCTGCTACACGGGGGAGACCAGCGGGGAATTTGCGGCGGAGCTTCAGGAGGCAGGCTACGAGGCGTACAGCCTCGCGGGCGGCTACCGCTCCTATCTGCGCTATCACCTGCTGCACTCGATGGAGGAGATGGAGCGCGCGGATGTGGCGGCGGAACAGAAAAAGCAGGAGCGCTGCCGGGAGATCGAGCGCAGCATTGTCAAGAAATTCCGCAAGGATATCTGGCGCAAATTCACAAAGGCAATCAATGAGTATGAGTTGATTTCTGACGGCGATAAGATTGCAGTGTGCATTTCCGGCGGCAAGGATTCCATGTTGATGGCAAAGCTGTTTCAGGAGCTGGAGCGCCACGGAAAGAAAAATTTTGAGGTCGTCTATCTGGTGATGAACCCGGGCTATAATGAGCTGAATTACCAGACGATCTGCAACAATGCGAAAATCTTAGACGTGCCGATCACCGTGTTTGAATCGGAGATTTTTGATATCGTGGCGGGCGAGGAGGAGTCGCCGTGCTATCTGTGCGCGCGGATGCGCCGCGGGCATCTGTACAGCAAGGCGAAGGAGCTTGGCTGCAACAAGATTGCGCTCGGTCACCACTTTGACGATGTGATCGAGACGATCCTGATGGGAATGCTCTACGGGGCGCAGGTGCAGACGATGATGCCGAAGCTCCACAGCACAAATTTTGAGGGGATGGAGCTGATCCGTCCGCTGTATCTGGTGCGCGAGGAGGACATTATCCACTGGATGAATTACAACGATCTGCACTTTATCCAGTGCGCCTGCCGTTTTACGGAGAGCTGCGCCTCGTGCGGCGGTACGGAGAAGGGCTCAAAGCGGGCGGAAGTCAAGGAACTGATCCGGGAGCTTCGCAAAAAGAGCCCGTATATCGAGATGAATATTTTTCGGAGCGTGGAAAATGTGAACCTTGAGACGGTGATCGGCTATAAGTGTCAGGGAAAGCACCATCATTTTCTCGATACCTATTAAAAACTGAAAATTATATCCCCCCACGGGGCTTGTGGACGTACCACAACTCTGTTAAGCTTGAAAAAGACTGGGACGGACAGTTCCGAATAAGAGGGGGATATACATATGAAAAGAAAAATCATCGCGGCAATATGCACGCTGGCGCTTGGCGTTTCGCTTCTTGCAGGATGCGGCAACAAAGAGGAGAGCAGTGGGGAAACACAGGCAACCATGCAGACGGAAAACGGCGGCGATCAGGAGAGCGGGACGGATGCGCAGGAGAAGGATACGGTGATCGTGGCTATGGGGCCGACCTCAGAGCCTTCTGCGGGATTTAATCCGTGCATCAACTGGGGGTGCGGGGAACACTGCCATGAGCCGCTGATCCAGTCCACGCTGCTTCGCACGAATACGGATATGGAGTTTGAAAATGACCTTGCGACGGATTACCAGGTTAGCGAGGATGGACTGACATGGACATTTACCATCCGTGAGGATGTGACATTTACGGACGGCGAACCGCTGACTGCATCCGATGTGGCGTTTACTTTCAATACAGCGCTCGATACGGCAAATTCCGAGGCGGATCTTAGTATGTTAGAGAGCGTCGAGGCGACGGATGACAGGACGGTGGTATTCCATCTGACGAAGCCATACAACGCATTTTTGTATACACTGGCGGTATTCGGCATCGTGCCGGAGCACTGCTATGACGCCAGGACCTATGGAGAGCAGCCGGTTGGTTCCGGGCGTTATATCCTAAAGCAGTGGGACAGGGGACAGCAGGTGATTCTGGAGGCGAACCCGGATTACTACGGGGAGACGCCGAAGATGAAGACCGTGATCGTACTGTTTATGGAGGAGGACGCGGCGCTTGCAGCGGTGAAAGCCGGGCAGGTTGACATTGCATACACCTCCGCGGTTTACAGCGAGGAGCAGGTGGAAGGATACGGTCTTTTGGCGTGCAAGTCTGTGGATTCGCGCGGGATTTCGCTCCCGACCAAGCCGTCGGGAAATCCGGTGACGGTGGAGGGCGATATGGTATATGAAGGCGGAAACGATGTGACAAGCGATCTGGCGATCCGCCAGGCGATGAGCTATGGACTGGACCGTCAGGCGATGATCGACAATGTGTTAAACGGCTATGGGCAGGTGGCGTACAGCGTTTCCGACAATATGCCGTGGTCCAGTGAGGATATGAAAGCGCCTTACGACGTGGAGAAGGCGAAAACGATCCTGGCAGACGGCGGCTGGGAGGATTCCGACGGCGACGGGGTTTTGGAAAAAGACGGACTTGCGGCATCGTTTACGGTTTACTATCCGGCGTCGGATTCCACCCGTCAGGCACTGACAGCAGAGTTTTCCAACCAGATGAGCAGGATCGGCATCGAGGTTTTGTATGAGGGACTTGGAAGCTGGGATGAGCTTTATCTGAAAATGTACTCTGACCCGATCACGTGGGGATGGGGTTCAAATTCCCCGGTAGAAAATTACCAGCTTTACCATACCGACGGCGCGTGCAATTATACGGGCTATTCCAGTGAGGAGACCGATGCGCTGCTGGACGCGGCGCTGGCGGCAACGGATATGGAGGAGTCGTATGCGCTCTGGCAGCAGGCACAGAAGGCGGTCGGACCACAGGGGGAAGCGCTCTGGGTATGGTTCGCGAATGTCGACCATCTCTATTTTGTGAGAGACGGGCTGCAGGTGGCGGAACAGAAGCTCCATCCACACGGACACGGCTGGTCAGTGGTAAACAATGTGGATGAGTGGAGCTGGCAGTAGTATGCGGTACATCAAATTTCTTTTTCAAAATCTGGTGAAGATGGCGACGTTACTGGTGGGAGTCAGTATCGTCGCTTTCACACTGGTTTCCATGTCGCCGATTGACCCGGTGCAGGCGAATGTGGGGACGCTTGGATATATGCGCATGACGCCGGAGAAGAAGGCGGAATTTGCGTCCTACTGGGGGGAGGATGTGCCTCCGGTGGAGCGTTACTTAAACTGGGCGGGTGATTTCATCCGTGGCGATATGGGAATCTCATTAAAATACAACAGACCCGTGGCAGAGGTGGTTTCGGAGAAGTTTCGAAATTCGCTTCTGCTTATGTGCGTTGCGTGGATATTGTCGGGGGTGTTTGGCATTCTGCTCGGTGTGATCGCGGGGTATTATAGGGACAGATGGCAGGACAGGCTCATCAAAGGGTATGCCCTGCTGCTGGCAAGCACGCCTGCATTCTGGATCGCGCTGGTGCTGTTGATGGTTTTTGCCGTCTGGCTTCAGTGGCTGCCGGTTGGCATGAATGTGCCGATCGGCATGGCTGCCGCCGAGGTCGGATTTCTGGAGCGGCTGCGCCATCTGATACTCCCGGCAGCGGCGTTAAGTCTGACGGGCGTGGCGAATATTGCGCTCCACACCAGAGAGAAAATGATCGATATTATGGAGAGTGACTATGTGCTGTTTGCGCGTGCGCGCGGAGAGCGGGGCGGCGCGATCGTGCGCAGACACGCCCTGCGGAATATCCTGCTTCCGGCAATCACGCTGCAGTTTGGCTCCGTCAGCGAGATTTTTGGCGGATCGGTTCTGATCGAGCAGGTGTTTTCCTATCCGGGGCTCGGGCAGGCGGCGGTGGATGCGGGGCTTGGCAGCGATGTGGCGCTGCTGCTTGCCATCACGGTTGTCAGCACCTTATTTGTATTTTGCGGGAATCTGATCGCCAACGTACTGTATGGCGTGGTAGATCCACGGATAAGGAGGGGCGGCTATGAAAGATAAGGCAGTAGGTGCGGGACGCATCAAAAATATGCGCAGGCGCACACGCGTCACCGTGGTGTGCGCGGTGCTGCTCCTGGCGGCTGTCTTGGTGGCGGGCGTCCTGCTCGGTGAGCGCGCCGTCCAGACCGACTTTTCCCGGAAAAATGTGACGCCATGTATTCCTTACCTGTTTGGAACGGACTGGATGGGGCGGGATATGCTCGCGCGCACGCTCAAAGGTTTGTCGACGAGTATTTTTATCGGGATCCTCGCCTCTGCGATCAGCGCGCTGGTCGCGCTGGTTCTCGGAACGATGGCAGCGACGCTCGGAAAAGGGGCGGATGCAGCGATCACATGGCTGATCGACCTGATGCTTGGCGTGCCGCACATTGTGCTTTTAGTGCTGATCTCGTATGCGCTCGGGAAGGGTTTCTGGGGGGTGACTGTCGGCGTGGCGCTCACGCACTGGCCGGGGCTCTGCCGTGTGCTGCGCAGTGAGATTTTGCAGATCAGGGAATCCACCTATATCGGGGTTGCCAGACAGCTTGGCAAAAGTCCGTGGTACATTGCGAAAACCCATATTTTTCCTCAGATCCTGCCGCAGTTTCTGGCGGGGCTGATCCTGCTCTTTCCCCATGCGATCCTGCACGAGGCGAGCGTGACGTTTCTTGGATTTGGGCTGTCGCCGGAGAAGCCTGCGATCGGCATGATACTCTCGGAGAGTATGTCGTATCTGAGTACGGGGAAATGGTGGCTGGCGCTCTTTCCGGGGCTGGCGCTGGTGCTTGTGGTGGTGCTGTTTGAGCGGATTGGAAATGGTGTCCGCACACTTTTAGATCCGGCGAGTGCGCACGAGTAGAAGGAGGCAGTGATGGCAGAGGAAAAACGGCAGAAGGAAATACTCCGCATCGAGAGGCTGACAGTTTCTTTTGCGCAGTACGAGGCAAAAACAACGCAGAGGGTAGAGCTTCCGGTGATCTCGGATCTGAATGTAAGCGTCCGGGAGGGCGAGGTGGTCGCCGTGGTGGGAAGCAGCGGATCAGGAAAAAGTCTGCTGGCGCACACGGTGTTTGGGCTGCTTCCCCAAAACGCGTCGGTGTCCGGCGATATGTTTTACCAGGGCATGCGGCTGCGCACGGAGGATATCATGCGGCTGCGCGGAAGCGAGCTTGCGCTTGTGCCGCAGGGCGTTTCCTATCTCGATCCACTGATGAAAACCGGAAAGCAGATATTAAATGGCAGGCGGGATGCGGTGTCGAGAGAGAAGATGCAAAAGCTGTTTGTGCGGTACGGACTGGAGCAGGGCGTGGCGCAGCAGTATCCGTTTGAGCTTTCCGGCGGGATGGCGCGGCGGGTGCTGCTTATGACGGCGCTGATGAGTGAGCCAAAGCTGATCGTTGCGGATGAGCCGACGACCGGCATGGATTTTTCGCTTGCCACGAAGGCGATGGAGGACTTTCGGGGCTTTGCGGACGAGGGGAACGGCGTGCTTCTCATTACGCATGATTTAAAGCTTGCGCTGACCGTTGCCGACCGCGTGATCGTGTTTTATGCGGGAACGACGTTGGAGGAAGCGACAGCAGCAGATTTTAAGGACGGGCGTCTGCTCCGCCATCCCTATACGAGAGCGCTTTACCGTGCCATGCCGGAACATGGGTTTGCCGCGCTGCCCGGCACGCAGCCGTATGTCAGGGATATGCCAAAAGGGTGTCCGTTTGCGCCGCGCTGCCCGAAACGGGGTGTGGGGTGCGACGGAGAGATTCCCGTGACCGCTGTGCGGGGCGGTTCTGTACGGTGCGTGCGTTATGCAAAGACCAGCTTGCCGGAAGCATAGGATGGAAACAGTTATTTGCCAAAGAGAGCCTTGCTGGTATGCTTTGGAATGGAGTGAGAGCTATGAGGTTAGAAGCAAAACAGATTACCTACCGTTATCCGGGAAGTGACTGGAATGTACTCGACGGGATAGATTTTGCGGTGGAAAGCGGGGAGCGCGTGGGCATCCTCGCGCCAAGCGGCATGGGAAAGACGACGCTCGGGCAGATTCTCGCGGGGTACCGCAGACCGTCTGCGGGAGAGATCCTGCTGGACGGGCAGCCGCTTCCCCGCGAGGGCTACTGTCCGGTACAGATGATCTGGCAGCACCCCGAGCAGGCGGTAAATCCGCGTGTGAAGATGCGCAGGGTGCTGGCAGAGGGGAATCAGATTGAGGAGCGGATTGTGAGGAAACTTGGAATCGAGGAGGACTGGCTGGGGCGTTACCCCGGGGAGCTCTCCGGCGGAGAACTCCAGCGCTTTTGTATTGCGCGGGCGCTCGGCGAGGGCACGCGTTTTCTGATCGCCGATGAGATCAGCACGATGCTGGATCTCATCACCCAGAGCCA
Source organism: Roseburia sp. (assembly GCA_026168605.1). GTDB lineage: Bacteria > Bacillota > Clostridia > Lachnospirales > Lachnospiraceae > Roseburia. The sequence continues at coordinate 68,002 of JAPFDX010000046.1, forward strand.
GATCTGGAACTTTTTGTTAAAAGAGGCAGAGACACGTGCGATCGGGCTTGTTGTGATCAGCCATGACAGGGGGCTTTTGGATCAGGTATGTACGAGGATGGCAGAGCTTGCGCCGTGAGAACAGGGTCACTCTGTTTTCTGGAGCATCCGCCAGAGGGTGGAGCGGCTGATGCCGAGGCGCTTTGCCGCCCGGCTCTGGTTGCCGCCCTCCTCGTTTAAAACATGACGGATTACCGCCAGATCGATCTCTTCCAGAGTTTTGTTTGAGACGTCGATGCCTGTGCCGCCGGAAACAGCGGCAGACGGGGCAAAGGACGTCTTTTCTTTTTTTAAAAGCTGCTTTACGGCGTACACCGGGATCACCGGAGCGGCGGCGCCAAGCACGAGCTCGGTGACCGCGCGGATTAGCTGGTTATAGTTGTACTCCCACGGAAACTCCTGGAGCATGGCAAGAGCCTCCGGTTCAAGACCGATAATATTCTTGCCGTAGATAATGTTCAGGTGGTTGATGTAGAGACTGACGATATTCGGAATATCCCTGACATTGTCGGCAAGCGGTGCGGTGCAGACAGTCAGGCAGTGCAGCCGGTTGAGCAGTTCCTGACTCCGCGTATCCAGTGTCTCCTCCGGGCGCTTTTCGATCGTGAACAAAAGCAGGTTGCGTTTATAGAGCTTCAGGCTGTCCAGGATATAGAGCAGCTCATAGAAAGCGCCATCCTCCAGCGTGTGGATATTTTTGATGTGGATGGTGGTCTTGGTATCGGAAAGCGGCGAATTGTGGTTAGACGTCAGGAAATCCCACATTTTATCATTCATTTTGGCACAGTCGATGATGGACATCGGCGACGATGACATGGCGCTGTGCAGGTAAATATATTTGATGAGGGCAGCCTTGCCCGTGCCCGGTTCGCCGATCACGGCGATGGGGAAACCGCTCTCCAAAAACTGTTCTGCAGCCTCGAAGCACGGGGCGCTGACATTGGCAATGCGGTAAAAGCTGTTTTGAAAATCATTCTGCGCCTGCTCAAAATTGGTGTAACGGATGCCGTTTTTGCTGAGGACAAGCGGAACTTTTCGCATATTGATGTAGTAGGCGATATAGCTGGTGTCCCGGACCGGGATCACCTTGCCCGTAATGGCATAGACCAGACCGGAATACTCATAATGAAACTTTTGCGGGCTGCGCTCTGTCATGGAGGGCAGCTTGTTTTTTAAAATATTGCGGATATTTTCCGGCAGGGGCGTCACCGTTGACTGATAAAACAGCCTGCCGTCCGGTGTGTAGACGACGACCGGAACAGTCTCGTTTTCCAGCATTTTTTCAAAAAAGAGCTTTTCGTCGGAGATGACAAGGCGCTGCGTGGCAACCTGCACGGCGACGTCAAGCGCCGAGGCGATGCTCTCCTCCCCGGAACTGATGAGGATGGAGGAAAGGTGAAACTGTGAGGCGAGTGAGCTTGCGATCACGTCGCAGACAACCATTTCATAGCCGAGCTCCTTCACCTGGCGCAGGGTATTCTGTGCTTCCGTGATGTCGTGGACCGTAAAGATCGGAATGTGGTTCTGGAGCATATCTTTTAAGAAAATAGCATTTTTCGTGATGCTCGGAAAGCCGACGACTGCGTATTTTTTCTGTGAGTGGTCGGCGAGACGGATGGAGCGGAAAATGTCGTAGACGGAAATCGGAATGTCAACGACCGGAAGGAGCTGTAATTCCTGGATCAGTTCCGCCGTTCCTCCGCGCGAGAGAATGATATCATAGCCATCCGGAGCATATTTTTTTGCGATGGAAGCGCCGTCGTCCATATCGCCGACATACATATCCAGCGAGACGTCATTTCGTCTGGCAGCGATCGATTCTAACAGTATTCCAATCCCCTCGTAGGGGGCAATTCCCAAAATTCTGACTTTTCTCATAGATTCCTCCCGGTCACAAGCAAAAATTTACAGATATATTATAGCGTGAGAAACTAAAAATGTAAAGTACGAATGTTTCAAAATAAAACAAAAATCGAAGAAAAACGCGCGAAAAGAATATTGCATAATAAAACAACTAATGTTAATATTACGATACAACAAAGAAAAGGAAACAAGGTGTTTCAATATGGGACATAAAAAGGTGGATAAAATTGAAACAGCCAAATTGGTGATCATAGCGGATGATTTTACGGGAGCGCTTGATACGGGAATCCAGTTTGCAAAGGGCGGCGCGTCCACGGTGACGCTGACCAATGTGGAGCGTTGGACGCCCGCCATCTTTCAGACGCCGTGTGATGTGCTGGTGATCGACTCGGAGACAAGGCACCTGGAAAAGGGGGACGCTTACCGGACGATCTACGAGATTGTCAGCAAATGTATGACTGCGAAAATTCCATATATCTATAAGAAAACAGATTCGGCGCTGCGGGGGAATATCGGCGCAGAGCTGAAGGCAGCGCTGGACGCGTCAAAAAGCCGTGTGCTGCCGCTGATCCCGTCCTATCCGCAGATGAACCGCTGCACGGTGGACGGAGTGCATTACGTCAACGGTGTGCCGATCGCCGATTCGCTTCTGGGCAAGGACCCGTTCGACCCGGTGGAGAGCTCAAGGGTTGCCGACTTGTTTTTGGATGAAAAGATTTATGTAAAAGACCGTGTCCGCTGCAACGATGTGGTGGCAGAGGCGGCTGTTCCACAGCTTTTGATCTACGATGCGCAGACGGCGGCGGAACTCGACGCGATCGCGGCGGAACTGGTAGAGAGGCGAAAGGTCAGGGTGATGGCGGGATGCGCGGGGTTTGCCGCTTCCCTCTCCAAGCTGTTCCATTTCGGACAGAATGTCCGCGCGCCGCAGAAGTTTCCAAGTCCGCTACTAATTCTGTGCGGGAGCGTGAGTGAAATTTCCAGAAAACAGCTTCGCTATGAGGAGGAAAAAGGAACGCTTCACATCACGCTGGGAAGGAAGCAGCAGGAGACTTCCGGTTATCTGGAAACAGAGGAGGGACGGCGTTGGATGGACGCCTTAAAGGAGCGGTTTCGGAGGGAGCGGATCGTGATGATCGACACGGGAACGGACAATATCGCGGAGGCGGCAGATGAAGAGCCGGAGGAGATCGCGCACCGCAGAAGCGATATTTCCAGAATGCTTGGAATGATCGGCAGCAATCTGATGGACGCAGAGAGCGACGCCGTGATCATGGTGATCGGGGGCGACACCCTGCAGGGATTTTTAAAACAGATGCATTGCAGCCGGATTGTTCCGGTGGAGGAAATTGAAACGGGAACAGTGCTTTCGAGAATCGTCGACGGAAAGCGGAAAATGTGGGTGATTTCCAAATCCGGAGGCTTCGGGGAGCCAAATCTTGTGACAAATGTGATCAATAAGCTCGGATTTGAGCGGGGAGGCAGAGGATGAGACAGATGTTTCAGATAAAAATGCCGCAGGAAGTGATCTGCGGGGAATATGCCATAGAGAAGTTAAAAGACAAAGCGCACGGACATCGCAAAGCGGTGATCTTTACAGACAAGGGCGTGGCGCAGGCGGGACTTGTGGAAGAACCGGATCGGCTGCTGCGGGAGGGCGGATGCGAGACGGAGATTTTTGACGACATCCCGGCAGAGCCGGCTTGTGAGCAGGTGCAGCAGATCACAGACCGTTTCCTGCGAAGCGGTGCGGATCTGATTGTTGCGGTCGGTGGCGGCAGCGTGATGGATACGGCAAAGCTTGCGTCCCTTGCGGCGGAGGGCGAGACGGTGAAGGACTATATTAACCGGCCGCTTCTGGGAAAAAAGAGAGTGAAAACGATCATGATCCCGACGACGGCGGGGACGGGATCGGAGGCAACGCCAAACAGCATTGTCTTAGTGCCGGAGCAGGAGCTTAAGGTCGGTATTGTCAACCCGGAAATGATCGCGGACACAGTGATCCTGGACGGAACGATGATCCGCAATCTGCCCGAAAAGATTGCGGCGGCGACCGGGATCGACGCACTGGCGCACGCGATCGAGTGCTTCACCTCCAACAAGGCAAATGAGTTCAGCGATATGTATGCGATGGCAGCGTTAAAGCTGATTTTTAAATATCTGGTGGACGCGTGCAAAAACAAGGAAAACATAGAGGCGAAAAACAGGATGCTGCTCGCCGCGTTTTATGGCGGTGTGGCGATCACAGCGTCCGGAACGACGGCGGTACACGCACTCTCCTATCCGCTCGGCGGAAAATACCATATCGCCCACGGCGTTTCCAATGCGATGCTTTTGGTTCCGGTCATGCGTTTTAACAAGGATGTGTGCGGGAAGGAACTTGCGGAGATTTACGATGCAGTCGGCGGGAAGACGGCGCAGACGCAGGAGGGAAAGGCGGACTGGGTGATCGCAAAGCTGGAAGAGATGGTGCGGGAACTTGGGATTCCGGCGAGCCTGAAAGAATTTGGCGTGGGCAGGGAAGATCTGGAGGAGCTTGTGGAGGCTGGAATGAAAGTCACACGGCTGTTAGACAATAATAAGAAAACAGTGACCGCAGACGATGCGCGCGCGCTTTACCTTGAGATCATGTAGCGGCGGACGTCAGAGGGCAGAAGGAGGACATATGACAGAGAGCAGAAAAGCGATGATAAAGGGAATCATCCCTCCGGTCATCACACCGATGCACGCGGACGAGACAGTCAATGAGGAAGAATTGAAACATCAGGTCAACCGACTGATCGAAGCCGGGGTACACGGGATTTTTGCATTCGGCACGAACGGCGAAGGCTATATTCTTTCCGCCGGGGAAAAGGAGCGGATATTAGAAATCGTGATCGGGGAGACGGCGGGACGCGTTCCGGTCTATGCGGGAACGGGCTGCGTCGGCACGAGGGAAACGATTGAGATGTCACAGATGGCAGAGCGCCTTGGCGCGGACGTGCTCTCGATCATCACGCCGTGGTTTGCAAAAGCATCCCAGCAGGAGCTGGCGGAACACTACCGGGCGGTTGCGGCGGAGGTTTCTCTCCCGGTCGTGCTCTATAATATCCCCGCACGGACGGGAAATGCGCTGTCGCCAGAGACGGTGGGGCAGCTTGCAGAGATCCCAAACATTGTGGGAGTCAAGGACAGCAGCGGGAACTTTGACAATATGCTCCAATATATTGAGGCGACAAGGGAAATGGATTTTGCGGTGCTTTCCGGCAACGATTCCCTGATCCTCTGGAACCTTCTGGCAGGGGGAACCGGCGGCGTGGCGGGCTGTGCCAATGTGTTCCCGCGAAACATGGTCGGCATCTATGAAAACTTTAAAAAGGGCGACCTTGCGGCGGCGAGAATCTGTCAGGACAATATCAGAGAGTTCCGGAACTGCTTTGTACATGGAAATCCAAACACGATCGTAAAAAAAGCAGTGGCGATGCAGGGCTTTGCCGTCGGAGAATGCAGAAAACCATTTTCAGGGCTTTCCGAAGCCGGGGTGAAAGCGCTGCGGGAGACGCTGGACGCTTATAGGGAAAAAGGGATTTGCTGACACGGGGAAACAGCAGTACAGAAAAATGCTGCATGGCGATGGAGAAAGGAGAGGCGGATATGAAACCTGTCATAGGAATTACGATGGGAGACCCGGCGAGTATCGGGCCGGAGATTACACTCAAGCTGTTTGCAGACGATTCCTTATTTGAAAAATGCCGTCCGGTTGTCGTCGGTGACGCTGCGGTTTTGGAAGCGGCGAAGCGGTATACCGGGATTGACGGTATAGAGATCCATCCAATAGAGCGGGTGGAGGAGGCAGGATTTACCCCCGGTGTGCTGGATGTCATTGATCTGCATCAGGTGGATATGGATAAGCTGAAAGTCGGTGAGATTTCCCGGATGGCGGGCAACGCGGCATTTTCCTATGTCAAAAAAGTGATCGAGCTTGCGCAGGCGGGAAGCGTGGACGCCACGGTGACGAATGCCCTGAATAAAGAAGCGATGAATCTCGCCGGACACCACTATGCCGGACATACAGAAATATATGCAGAATTTACCAGCACCAGAAATTACACAATGATGTTAGCATATCAGAATGTGCGGGTCGTGCATATATCCACACACGTATCGCTGCGCGAGGCGTGCGACCGGGTGAAAAAAGAGCGCATCATGGAAGTGATCCGGATTGCCCATGACGCGTGCAGGCAGATGGGGATCGCACAGCCATCCATCGGCGTGGCGGGCTTAAATCCGCATTGCGGGGAGGGCGGACTGTTTGGACGGGAGGAGATCGAGGAGATTGTCCCGGCAGTTGCGGCGATGAAGGAACAGGGATTTTGTGTGGACGGCCCCATTCCGCCGGACACGATTTTTTCTAAGGCGAAAGGCGGCTGGTATGACGTCGTCGTGGCGATGTACCACGACCAGGGACATATCCCGCTTAAGGTTCTTGGCTTTGACTATGACAGGGCGGCGGGAAAGTGGAAAGCCGTGGAGGGAGTCAATATCACGCTCGGACTTCCAGTTATACGCACAAGCGTCGACCACGGAACGGCGTTCGATCAGGCAGGGACAGGTCTTGCCGATGAGAAGAGCCTTAGAAATGCAGTGGATTATGCAATTGATTTTGCGGTTCACAGAGCCTGAAAATCATTCATAATAAAGCGTTTGAAAAGCGCTATAAAAAAGGAGGAAAATACTATGAGAAAAAGAAGAGCGGCAGCACTCATTCTCGCGGCAGTGATGACGGCAGGCAGCATCGCGGGATGTGGAGGAAATGCAGACGGGGGTACGTCAGGAGGAGACAGTGCAGGCGGTACAGAGACCGCGGGGGGAAGCGCAGACAGCTATACGATGTTTATGCGTTCCCAGTACCATGACTGGATCGAAGAATTGAACTGGTATGACGTGGCAGAGGAAAAGACGGGGATCACCGTGGAGTATGTTGACGGACCGGAGGAGATCGCAGACACTTACACGGAGGTCGATCAGCGGATCGCCAGCGGCACACTGCCGGACGCGACGATGTGCAAGCTGTCGCAGGCGAAGGTATACGGCTCGCAGGGTGCATTTGTGGATCTGGCGCCATATCTGGAAAAATATGCGCCGAATTATCTGGCATATATTGAGGCGAACCCGGACTATGCGGCTTATGTGACGGACGAAAACGGAGCCATCTACGGTCTGGTAAAGGAATCTCCGATTTTTGCAGATCTCATCGGCTACCGTGCAGATCAGTTTGCCGAGGCCGGTATCGATGCCGCAGCAGTAAAGACAGTGGATGACTTTACGGAGGCGCTGCGCAGCTTAAAGGCATATTACGGAAAGGACAACCCAAACTATTATCCGCTCAGCGGACGTGAGAGCGCACTTCGTTTTGCAGCATGGTTCGGCGCGGCGTCCTATGTGGATGAGAACGGATCGGGTGGTATCTATTACAGATATGAGAAGGACAACAGCTTTAACATCAAGGCGGAAGGCGCTTACAAGTGGATTGAGACGATGAAAACCTGGTATGACGAGGGTCTTATCAACCCGAGCTGGGTAGAGGGAACAAACGGCGAGGGCGACTGGGAGTCCCAGATGCTCGAGGGAAATGCATCGGTATTCTATGATTACTACAATCGCGCAGAGTGGTTTATGTCAAACGGCGGACCGGAGTCCGATCCGGACTATGATATGCAGGTGCTTGACTTCCTGCAGGATGAGAACGGCAATGTGATGAAGGTGACACATTCTCTGTTATACGGAAGCGACTGCTGTATCGCAGTCAATGCGGCGTGTGACGAGGAGACGATCGCGGCAGTTTTAAAATTCCTGGACTTCTTTTACACGGAGGAGGGAATGACGCTTGCAAACTGGGGCGTTGAGGGTGAAAGCTTTGCGACGGCAGAGGATGGAAGCAGACAGTACACCGCAGATTACACCACCGAGGAGTCAAAGGCAGCCGGAGAAAAGAGATGGTCATTCTTAAGCGACCGTCTGACTGTCTGCAAGCCGGTGGACCAGGAGGCGTTTTACAGTTGGAACACGGATTTGATCGCGGAAGCTGCAAACCGCTGCTTCGTGGATGAGAACTTCCTTGACCGCCCGGTGATCGTGTATACCACCGAACAGGAGGAGCAGCTATCAAACCTGATCGCAGCCGTGTATGAATCGGAGTGTTCCGGTCTGACGAATTTTATCGTCGGAAACACGGAACTGAATGAGGAAAACTGGAATGCATTTGTTGAGGAGATGGATGCACTTGGACTTTCCCAGATCGAGGAAATCCAGGCAGAGGCATACCGGAATACCTTTCAATAGGAAACAGAGGGAAGGAGAGGGGTGATTTTCTCCTCTCCTCCCGCTGTTTTACCTGAAAAATACCTGACAGGAAAGGAAGCGACAACGTGAAAAAATCAAACAACAACAGGCGTTCCGCAAAGAAGCTGCCGGCGGGGGAACGGCTGAAAAAGGATTTACATAGAAACTGGCAGCTTTATCTGCTCCTGATACCGGGAATTGTCAGCCTGATCCTCTTTAAGTTAGGACCGCTTGGCGGAATGGTGATTGCTTTTGAGGATTTCAGCGCTTTCAAGGGTATTTTTGGCAGCGAGTGGGTCGGACTTGAGCATTTCATTCAGATGTTCCAGGACCCTTATATGCTCAAGCTGATCTCAAACACGGTGATCCTGGCGATTTTGTCAGTCGTGTGTGTATTCCCTATTCCGGTGTTATTCTCGCTGTTTTTAAATGAGGTAAAATGGAAGAAAATACGGAACAGTGTGCAGTCGATGAGCTTTTTGCCGTATTTTATATCGGCGGCGGTCATGGTCAGCATCATGTACACGATCTTAAGTCCGTCCTCGGGTATCGTCAACGTACTGATCAACAAGCTGGGCGGTGAGCCCGTCAATTTTATGGCAAAGCCGGAGTGGTTTCGTCCGATTTATGTATTCCTGCAAATCTGGCAGACCTTTGGCTACACGGCAATTATCTATATCGCGGCGATCGCCGGAATCGATCCGGCGCTCTATGAGGCGGCGGAGGTGGACGGCGCGAACCGCTGGCAGAAGATGTGGCACGTGACGCTCCCGGGTATCTCCACCTCGGTCATCACAATGCTCATCATCAATATCGGCAATATCTTTACCGTGGATACCGACCGTATCCTTCTGATGTACAATGCGAGCAACGCGAGCACGGCGGACGTCATTCAGACTTATGTGTACCGGATCGCGTTCGAGTCGCCGGGCTTCCCGAATTACAGTTACGGTACAGCGGTCAATCTGGTAAAGTCCATACTTGCCTTTGCGCTTGTCATCATAGCCAACAAGCTGGCGGATAAGTACGCGGAAACGCGATTGTTTTAGAGCAGGAAAGGAAGAAGCACCATGAGCAGACAAAAGACCAACACACATTTGAAAAAGACGCGGACCGGCGTGTTTGACGTCGTCAATGCAGCGATACTGATCCTGGTTGCGATCATCTGTGTCTGTCCGTTCTTATATGTATTTTTTATTGCCTCAAGCGATGGAACTTATCTGACGAGAGGTCAGGTAACATTTTTTCCCAAAGGCTTTCACTTGCAGGCGTTTCTCTATGTACTCACGAATCCGAAGTTTGACGTGTTCACCGGAATGAAAAATTCGATCATCTACACGGTGCTTGGAACAATCGTGGCGGTCGTATTTACCTATATGACAGCCTATGCCCTGACAAGACCGCGGCTGAAGCAGAGATTCTTCATTATGACGCTCTTTGTCGTGACGTGGGTGTTTGAGGCGGGTATCATTCCGCAGTATATTGTATACAGCAATCTGGGTTTTATCGATAACATCTGGGTTATGATCATTCCGGGCGCGATCAACACGCAGTTTTTGATCATCACAAAGGCGTTTTTGGAGGGACTTCCCAAGGAGCTTGAGGAGGCGGCGTTCGTGGACGGCGCAAGCGATTTTAAGACGATGATGAGCATCTATGTGCCGGTTTCCAAGCCGATCATCGCGACGATCGGACTGTTTAACGCGGTCAGCATCTGGAACCAGTATCTGATTCCGCAGATGTTCTTAAAGACCGACACCAAAAAGACGATCCAGCAGGTCTTAAAGAGTGTGATCATCGGCGCGCAGGAGAGTCCGTTCTCCAATGCGGTGGTAAACGGCGTGACATTAAATCAGGAGAACTTAAATGCGGCGGCGATCGTGATCGCCATGCTCCCGATCGTATGTGTCTATCCGTTTGTACAGAAATATTTTAAGAAGGGAATCCTGATCGGTTCCGTGAAAGGTTGAGTGGAAAAATATGGGCAGAGAATATATCGAATTACCGACGATGCAGCCGGATGGACGGCTGTACCAAAATATGCAGTTGCAGACGGTGGAGGCGCTGATTCCAAACGCGCCGTTTGAGACCTGCCACGCGGCAGATCTTCTGGAGTTGCCAAACGGCGATCTGCTCGCCGTATGGTTTGCGGGCTCGGACGAGGGAAATGCGGATATCAGCATCGTGCTGTCACGTCTTGAGGCGGGGGCGTCTGCGTGGAGCAGCCCGGTGAAGGTATCGGATGACGATACGCGTTCCGAGCAGAACCCGTCGCTGTTTTTAAAATCGGAGAATGAAATCTGGCTGATATATACGGCGCAGGTCTCCAGAACGCCGGAAAACAATCCGTTTTTTAACCTTCAGTATACGGCGGAGATCCGCTGTAAGAAATCGTTTGACAACGGAAAGACATGGGGCGCGACGACCGTTCTCTTTGACCGTCCGGGTTCTTTCTGCCGCCAGAAGATCCAGGTGCTCGCAAGTGGCAGATACGTATTTGGTAACTGGATCTGCTTTCCCGATGAGTCCAGAAACGGGAGCGACATCACTGTAATACAGATCTCCGACGACGAGGGGAAGACGTGGCGTGAGGTACAGATGCCGGAGAGCGCGGGGCGGGTGCACGCGAATCTTACCGAGGTGCGCCCGGGCGTGCTCGTCGCGCTGATGCGAAGCCGCTTTGCGGACAATATCTACCGCTCGGTGTCCGAAGATAATGGGGAGACGTGGTCAGCGCCCGTGCGCACGGAGCTGCCGAACAACAATTCCAGTATCTCAGCGATACGTCTGCAAAGCGGCGCGATTGCGATGGTGTACAATCCGGTGCGCTACAATGACGACTGCACTAAGACGGTCTGGCCGCAGCAGAGATGTCCGGTTGAGATTGCCATTTCCGAGGACGAGGGCGTGACATGGAATTACCGGAGAGTGGTTGAGCACGGCGAAGGCTTTGAGGGCAGATACAATGACATTAACAATAAACGTTACGAGTATCCGGTTATGATGCAGGGGAAGGATGGGAGCATCCATGTAGCATACAGCGCGAACTCCCGCCAGAATATCAAATATGTGTGCGTGGACGAGGCGTGGATCCGGGGAGCGGAGGTGTGCTCCGGTGCGGAGAATCTCCCGGAATATCCCAGACAGAGAATCTAGGGACCGGAAAACAGAAGAAAAGGGGCTTGGGCTTGTATGGACAGGAAACAGACGATAGAATTATGCCGTCAGGCAGAAAACTGGCAGCCGCCGGAACTTCCGGCACAGATCCCGCAGGGGGATATGCCCGGAGACAGGATTTCCATTGACGGGGGGCATATCGCAAAGGCGCAGATGATATTCCGGGAGCTTGTAAAAATGCTGCCGGACGTACTTGCGGAGAGTAAATGCGGCAGGGCGGTCATCACCGTCTGCGGTGGTTCGGGTGTCGGAAAATCGGAGATCGCATCACTTCTGACCTTTTATTTCAACCAGCTTGGCATCGGAAGCTATACGCTTTCCGGCGACAACTATCCGAGACGGATTCCGGTTTACAATGACGCGGAGCGGCTTCGCATTTTTCGGGAGAGCGGTCTTAGAAATATGATCCGGGAGGGCGTCTACACAGAGGAACACTTTGCAGTTTTGCAAAAGTTCCAGAGAGAGGGGACGGACGCAGACGCATTCCATATGCAGGAGTATCCGTGGCTGTCGTCCTATCTCTCCGGCGGCAGACAGGGGCTGGAACGCTATCTTGGAACGCCGGAGGAGATCAATTTTCTGGAGCTGGAACACATCGTATGGGAGTTTAAGGAGGGAGCGGAACAGATCTGGCTAAAACGGATGGGGCGCGACGATACGGCGATGTGGTTTGAACAGGTGGATTTTCACGGAATTTCCCTGCTGCTCATCGAGTGGACGCACGGAAACAGCGATTTTTATCAGGGGGTGGACGTTCCGGTGCTGTTAAACAGCACGCCACAGGAGACACTGGAGCATCGTCGTCGGCGCAACCGTGACGGAAAGACGGACAGTCCGTTTACCACGCTTGTGCTGAATGTGGAGCAGCAGGAACTGGCACAGCAGGCGCACAAGGCGAAGCTGATCGTCTCAAGGCAGGGGGAGCTGTTAAGCTATGAGCAGTATCTGGCGCAGATGAAAGAGAACTGACAGAGAGTGATGATATGAAAAATCCGGCGGTGTGGGAGAGATTCCTGCCGCCGGGAGTTTTTATTTCGCATACATTGCGTCGTTTCTGGAAAGAAGGTACACACAATACTGATTCATGCTGATACCTTCCCTTTGTGAGTGTTCTGCCAATGCCCTGTGCAGGCTGCGGGGGAGTCGCAGCTTGAACTGACCGGAATAATCCTCCAGACTGTCCGGCTCATGGATTTCGATTCCTTCTTCGATCGCAGCCTTAAGCCATGCCCTCTTGGCATCCAGTGCATTAGCCACGGCATTTTCCACTGTCTCACCGCAGGTAATGCAGCCGGGGAGATCGGGATAAGAAACGACAAAGCCACCTTCCTCCTTATCCTCAATAACTTCCATCCGATAGGACATTGCCATATAATCATTCAGAGTATTCATCCTTGTGTTCCTCCTTTTCTACAATCTGCTTTACCATTTCCACATATACCTTTTTGATAGGTTCATGCTTTGGTACTGTAATTGGCATACAGCCTTGTTTCCGAAAGGTATAATGGCTACTCCCGCTTTTCGGGGCGTTCATTTCATATCCATAGCTTTCCAATACTTTTCGCAATTCATCAAACCGGAGATCTTTTGATAAATTGCATATGCGTGCTATCAGTTTTTCCCATTTGGACATTTTTATACCTCCTAATTACATTATATGTGGCATCGTATATGGTGTCAATATATTTTGTGTGTATCAATCTTTTGTTTATCATAAGAGCGGATCACGAAGTGCGTCTCTTATTCTTCGTAATATAGGCGAAACGAAAAGCACGCGCCGCCGGAGGGGCTGTCCGTCACCCACAGCCTTCCGTGGTGCGCGTCCGCGATTTCCTTTGCAAGGCAGAGCCCCAGACCGAAATGCTGCTTGTCGGAATGTGCGGTGTCTGCGCGGTAGAACCGCTCAAAGATACGCGCTTTGCAGTCGTCAGGGATGCCAGGACCCGTGTCGGAGACGCAGAAGCAGAGCTCCCGCCGCCGGAACACGGCGCGCGCCGGAATGTCCGACACGGACAGAGACAGTGTGACGCTGCCGCCGGACGGCGTATAGGAGAGCGCATTGTCCAGTAAAATAGTAAATAGCTGTGTGAGCCGTTCCGGGTCGCACACGCAGGAGGGGGGCTGTTCCTTTGGCAGATCAAGCTGAAGGGACAGTCCCTTTTTGCGCGCAAGCGGCGAAAACTGCTCGTAGACGTCAAGCAAGAGCAGATCCGGCTGAAAAGCCTGCTGGTGCATGGGCAGGCGGTTGGAATCCGAGCGCGCGAGAAACAGAAGATCGGACACAAGGTGCTGCATCCGCAGGATCTCCTGCTGTATTAGGGTGAGAAAATGCGCGTGATCTTCTTTTGAGGAAACCTTAGAGAGAGCCTCCGTGCCGGAGAGAATGACCGCGAGCGGTGCGCGCAGCTCGTGGGAGGCGGCGGAGACGAAATCGATCTGTTTTCGGTGGCTTTCCTCCGCCGGAAGCAGCATCCGTCCGGTGAAATAGCGGCAGAACGCAAACAGAACGGCGATGGCGGCAACGCTTAAGCCGCCAAACAGCAGGCGCTGTCTGACGATTTGCTCCGACAGCTTTGTCAGCGGAAACAGAAGGACAAAACCGAGTGTGCCGCCGTTTTTTGGGATAGTTCCGACCGACGCATAATAATCACCGCTGTCATCCGAGTAAGAAAACTCGTAGTGTACGGGCAGAAGCGAGGAGGAAGTCCGGTCAAGTTGTAGATGCCAGTTTTCTTCGGCGTACAGACGCACCTCCTCCATGCGGGCGTCTAAGGCGTCATCCGAGAAAAAACGCTGTGTGTAGAGCGGTTTTCCGTTGTCATAGAAATAGATCAGAAAATGGCTGTCCGCCTGAAGCTGCATCTGCCATTGCAGGGAAATGGCGGACTGGCTCTGTAAATGGATGATCATGGTATTCAGTTCCTTCAAAAAAGACGCCGACGCATTTTCCTTTAAGCTGCTCTCGGAGATAAACAGACAGAGAGAGACGAGCAGCAGGATGGAGATGCTGATCACGAGAGTAAAAAATAAGGTCATTTGTGTGTGAAGCTTTCGGAACATAGATTACTCCTCTGCCGTTTCCTTCATCAGGTAGCCAATCCCGCGCATCGTGGCGATGGAAACCGTGCTGCCTACATGAGAGAGCCGTTTTCTTAAGAAATGGATATAGGTGTCGAGATTGCCCTCCTCGACGGGGGCGTCCGCGCCCCATACGCGCGAGAGGATGACCATGCGGCGCAGCGGCGTTCCGGCGTCGCGCAGTAGGACCTCAAGCAGTCGTCCCTCCTTGCCGGATAAGCGGATGCTCCCCGCCGGACCATGGAGCGAACGGAGCGTGGCGTCGTAGGAGAGGTCGCCGAAGCAGAGCAGATCATTTTCTTCATATTTCCCGGTGCGTCTGCCCAGAGAGCGGATGCGGGCGGAAAGTTCCTCAAACGCAAACGGCTTGACGAGATAATCGTCCGCCCCGGTGTCCAGCCCCTCGATTCGGTCGTAGAGCTCACCGAGCGCGGTGATCAGAATCACGGGCGTGTGAATACCCTGCGCCCGCGCTTTTTTCAGGACGAGCAGCCCGTTCATCGTCGGGAGCATACGGTCGAGCAGTACCAGATCGTATGCGTCCTGCAAAAATAAGTCCAGTCCGTCCCTGCCGTCATGGCAGACGTCCACGTCGTGCATTTCCTGGTTCAACTGAAATTTTAAGATGTCACAGAGGTTCTTATCGTCCTCGATCAGCAGTATTTTCATAGTCAGTCATTTCCTTTTGCCATTGTTTTCTTATCTTATCATAACTGTCTTAAAAAAGTCTTTAAAACCGGAAGAAAATTAAAGGCTCTTTTAAAGAAAGCTTAAAGGAACTTCTGGTATTCTGGTAGCAGAAAAGGAGGAAACACCAATGAAATTTAAACGGATCTTGCGCACGGCGCTTGCACTCTGCTGTATTGCCGGGATGCTGGCGGGCTGCGGAAATAAAACGGAAACACTGGAAAATACGGGGACGGAGGCGCCCGGGGAGCAGGAGGCGCAGGGGAGCGGCGCAAAGGGGCGCTTTATGGAATCGGAGCTTGTGCTGCCGCAGGAGAATGTAGACATTCATGCGATGGGAAAGCTTGCGGACGGAAGCATTGCGGTTCTGGCAGAACAGGCAGAGGCAGAAAAGGGCTATCTGTTCTGCTCAAAAGACAGTGGAGAAAGCTTTGAGACGACAGAGCTTTCATCCCCGTTAAATACCGCATGGCTCAGCGGAACCGCGATCGCACCGGATGGAACCGTGGTGGCTGCGGGTTATTTTATGGACGTCGAGGGTGGCGAACGGCTGGCGCTAAAGACGATCATGCCGGACGGGACCGTGACATCTGTACCGTTGGAATTACCCGAGTCGCAGATGGACGGCGTTGAGAATATTTTGCGGCAGCTTGCTTTTGATTCCGGCGGCAACCTGATCGGGCAGGATCTGGAAGGTACGATACTCTGGATCGACCCGGCTCTTGGCGCCTGCACGAAAACCTTATCCTGCGACGAGAAAGTCTCCTATTTTGGAGTGGTGGGTGATAAGCTGCTCTGCGTGACTGAGAGCGGGATCCGCATTTATGGAACGGCGGATGGAGAGGAGCTTTCCCCGGACGATGTGCTCTCGGAGGTCATTCTAAAAAACGCATCGCTGGCGCACAGCAGCTCCACGGAGGGCTTTCCGCTGATGTTTGGCGCGGGTATGGAGCAGGATGACATTCTTTATGTCAATACGGACGGGATCTATACGCACCGTATAGGCGGAAGTGTGAGCGAGCAGCTTGTCTCGGGAGACCTGAGCTCTCTGAAAGCGGGGGGAATGCAGTTTGTCTCTCTTGTGATGGCAGGGGAAAAAGATATTCTTTTGCACACCATTGGCTCTGACGGAGATAAGATTCTGCGCTATCACTATGACGAGACTGTATCGGCTGTGCCGGAAAAGGAGCTGCGTGTCTATGCGCTGCGCGACTCCTCGCTGCTGCGGCAGGGGATTCTTTTGTACCAGAAGCAGAACCCGGATGTTTTTGTCAATTTACAGATTGGAATGACCGGTGAGGACGGTGTGACGGCGGAGGATGCCGTCAAAGCGTTAAACACGGAGCTTTTGGCAGGAAATGTGCCGGATGTGCTGGTTTTGGATGGACTTCCGGCAGACAGCTATATTGAAAAAGGGATTTTGGCGGACATCAGTGAGGTCGTGGATACGGTCAGCGCGCAGGACGGTGTTTTTGAAAATGTGGTTGGTGCATACCGCGGCGCGGACGGCTGTTACCGGATCCCGGCGAGGTTTTATGTAGGACTTGTACTGGGGGAACCGGAGGCGGTAGCGGCAGGAGCATCCCTGTCTGGTCTGGCGGATTTTATGGAGACGGAAAAAGCAAAGAACCCGGATGCCAATATGCTTCCGCCACAGACGGCACGGGAACTGTTGCAGACAATGTATGAGACGAGCGGCGCGGGCTGGTTTACGGAGAACGGTCTGGATGAGGAAGGACTGACGGAATGGCTTGACGCGGCGGGAAGAATTTATGCGGCAGACAATCACAAGGAAGATGCATCCGGCGCGGAAAGCGGGGAGGAGTTGATCGGAACTGCGGGAAGTGCGGCGCTTGGGATTCTCATGAAGGAAAACCGGATGGGACTTGACACGGCGAGCAGTATGTCGAATCTGGCGGATATTCTGGAGGTCACCGAGCAGATGGGCGGAAGCTACGGGCTGTTTGCGGCAGATCAGGTGCACAGCTTTGTGCCGTATCTGGAGCTTGGCATGAGCAGTACGGCAAAGCCGGAAGCGAAGGACTTTATTCTCACATTGCTTGGAAAGGAAGCGGGCAGCACGGACGATACCGGTTACCCTGTCAACCGTGCCGGATGGCAGGAGCTTTGTGCAAAGAGCATCGAATTGTACGGTGTGGAGAGCACCGTTGCCCTCGCCATGTCGAATGAGGAAGGCGAGCTGGTAAGCCTGAACTATAACCATATGACGCAGGAGGTATGCGATGCCTTTGAAAAGCTGCTCGAGAGCGTGGATACGCCTGCGCCGACGGACGAGGTTATGGAGCAGTTTATTCTGGATGAGGCAGAGCGCTATGTGCTGGGTGAGACTTCGCTGGAGGATGCGGTTGGCGCGATCAGCCAGAAGGTGAAGCTGTATCTGGCAGAATAAAATAGGAGTTGGCATGAAAAGAAAGTATACGGGATTCTATTTTGTACTGCCGGGCTTCGCGGGCGTGCTGCTGTTTTATCTCGTACCGTTCCTTGATGTGATGCGGCGCAGTGTCTGTGCCGCGCTGGGCGATGGCTTTGTCGGTCTGGCGAACTACCGCACCGTGCTCACAAACGAGGCGTTTCAGTTGGCGGCAAAAAATACGGGAAGGTTTCTTTTGACCTGCATTCCCTGCCTGCTGGCGCTCTCGCTGCTCATGGCGCTTGGGATACGGGAGCTGTGCCGCCTGACATGGCTGAAAAATCTGTACCTGATCCCCTTTGTGATCCCGTCTGCGGCGACGGTTCTGTTATGGCAGCTTTTGCTTGACCGCAAGGGAGCGCTCAATGGAATACTGGAGGGGATCACAGAGCCGGTGGACTGGATGAACAGCAGCGCAGCCTTTGGCGTCTTGGTCTGCTGTTATATCTGGAAGAATCTGGGGTATCATGTGGTGCTCTGGCTGGCAGGACTGCACGCCGTGCCAAAGGAAATCCTGGAGGCGGCGTCGATGGACGGGGCTGGCAGGCGCGAGCTGCTGTTTCACATTCTCCTGCCCTACCTCAGACCTGTCACCTTTATGATCGTGGTCATTGCGATCGTCAACTCCTTTAAGGTATTCCGAGAGGCGTGGATGCTTGCGGGCAGCTATCCGCAGGAAAATATCTATCTGCTGCAGCATCTGTTTAATAATTGGTTTTTGGAGCTGTCGATGGACAAGCTCGCAGCGGGTGCGATGCTTCTCGCCCTTGCAGCGGCAGGCATCATGGGGCTGCTTTGGAAATTCTGGGACAAGGAGGAACGTTCTTGAAAAAATTGTTTGCTCACGCGATCATAGCGGTCATGCTGTTTGCAGTGGGGATGCTGGCGGTGCTTCCGGTTCTGATACTTTTTAGCGGGAGCATCACCGGGGAAGCGGAGCTGTATGGCTGGATTGCTCCTATTTTGGGCGGTCAGGAGGGTTTTGTCCGTCTGAGGCTGTTCCCGGATTATCCGACACTGCGGAATTTTGTGGAACTGCTTTTGGATTCGCCTGAATTTTTCCAGATGTTCTGGAACACACAGCGCATATCGGTTGAGACACTTGCGGGGGGACTTCTGTTTGGAGTTCCCTGCGCGTGGGGACTGGCACAATACCGCTTTCCCGGCAGAAAGGCAATTCTCTGGTGCTATATTCTTCTGATGATCATGCCGTTTCAGGTGACGATGCTCTCCGAATATCTGGTGCTTAAGAAGTTCGGGCTGTTAGACACCCTTGCGGCGGTGATCCTTCCGGGAATCTTCCAGACACTTCCGGTGTTTGTGATGTACCGCTTCTTTTCCAGTGTGCCGAACGCGCTGTTAGAGGCGGCACGCATCGACGGGGCGGGAGAGCTTGGGATCTTCTTAAAAGTAGGCGTTCCGGTCGGTTCATCCGGGATTTTTTCTGCCATGATGCTGCAATTCCTGGAATGTCAGAGCATGGTGGAGCGCCCGCTTATTTTTTTGAAAAATAAGCAGCTCTGGCCGCTGGCGCTGTATCTGCCGGAAATATCGCCGGAGCGCGCCGGATTCGCGATGTGCGCATCGTTTGTCGCAATGCTTCCGGTGCTGCTGCTGTTTTTCTCGGGGCAGGAATATTTAGAGGCAGGGATTGTCGCATCCGCGATCAAAGAATAAAAAAGGTGAAAAATGTGCGCATGGAGGTAAAAATGACAGAAAAGAAAGGAATCAGCAGGCACGCGGTGCGGATACTGATAAAGGTAATGGCGGTCATCTGCATCTTTACCGTGCTCTCGCGCATCAGCGCGTCGCTCACCGTGACGGAGGTTTTGGTCGAGTCTCCCTCGGCAAAGCGTATCGAGCATATTGTCGAAGGCGAGGGAGTCATCGAGGCACAGCTTGAGACCTCCGTGCAGACGGAGGCGGGGCTACTCATTAAAAATGTACACGTGAAAAAAGGTCAGAAGGTAGAGGAGGGGGAGATTCTCGCCGAACTGGATCTTGCGGCTCTGGCGGAGGTAAAGCGGGAGCAGCAGGAAGAGATCGAGATGCTCCGTCTGACAAACGAGGAGCTTCTGGCACTGTGGCAGAGAGAAACGACGGCGGCAGAGAGGGAGAAAACGCGCGCCGATGAGGACTATGCACAGGCGGCAAAGGAGAGTGAGCTTTCCGTGCAGACAGCGGCGGCAGAGCTTGAGCGGGCGGTGCAGCAGTACAAAGGATATGAGGCGTCGCTGCCGGCAGATACAACCGACGAGCAGTTTTTGCAGTTGCTGGATCTTAGGGCGGCGGCAGAGGCGGCGCAGCAGGCGTACGACGCCGCCATTTTGCAGCAGGAGTCTGTGCTCCGCAAGGCGGGGCGTGCAGTGGAGGACGCCGGTCAGGCACAGGTAAAAAATGCCACCATTGCGGTAAATGAGATAAAACTCGCGCAGATGGAGCGCGCCGTAAGTGAGCTTGCGGCTCTGGAGGAGGCAGGCGGACAGCTTGTTGCGCCGCAGGCGGGCGTGATCACGGAGGTTTATATCAAGGCGGGGCAAAGGACGACAGACACGGCGGCAGTCACGCTGACAGATACCTCGATGGGGCTTTATTACACGGCTGAGATTGATAAGGCGGACATGGAATATGCGGCGGTCGGCGACGCGGTTGTCTTAAAAAAGGACGGAAAAGAGCAGGGCAGCTTTACCGTGGATGCGATCGAGACGCTGGAGGATGGAAATGCGCGGGTGACGGTGCAGATCATGGGTGACGAGGCGGAGGATTTTTATCTGGGAGAGAATCTTTCGATGGAAATCCGGCAGGAAGCGCCGCTTAGTCAGAATACCGTTCCGGTGACTGCGTTGCATGAATCAAACGGAAGATACTATGTGTATGTGACGGAGCAGGTGGAGACAGTGCTCGGCGAGGAATACCGCGCCGCAAAGATCGAGGTGGAGATTTTGGATAAAAACGATGCGTATGCGGCAATCGGGGAAGGCGCGCTTGGGGAAGACGCGCAGGTGATCGTCGATTCCAGCCGTTATATCGAGGCAGGCAGCAAGGTGCGCCTGCAAAAGCCGTGAGACGGGGCATGAGCAGGGGAGAGATACGGGCAGCAGTGATGCGGGCAGTATTCTTCCTTGCAGCCTGCCTCTGCATCCTCCTTGCAGGACTTGCTTTGCAGGATGCCGGACGTATCCGGCAAAATATCAGCATCCTTTTGGAGAACAGTCCGGTTACCGGGGCGCAGGTGGACGCCATGCGAAACACGGAGCAGGCGAGAGAGGATGGCATTGATTTTGTGGCATGGCAGGAATACAAAAATAAAAGGGTGATGAACGTGGACGGCACGGGAGCGGCATCCGCGAATGTACTGGAATTTTCCGGCTCATCGGAGCTGCTGGCGCTGGAACGCCATCTGCCGCAGGAAGATGTGGCGAAAAGCTGTCTGATCGGGGAGCGAACGGCGGAGGAGCTGTACGGCAGCCGCAGCGCTAGGGGAAATATTCTCTGCTATGAGGGCAGGGAGTATACGGTACAGGGGGTGCTGCGCGAGCCGGGAAATCTAGTGGTTTTGCAGAATGACGATGAAAATGCCGGGTTTGGGAGGCTGACGATCGCCCCGGAGGAAGGGCGCAGCCGGGGGAGAACCGCAGAGCAGTTTCTGGCAGGATATGGGCTGGACGGCAGGCAACTGCGGTATGATATGCTCGCGCTGTCCTACTTCGTGGAGCTGGCTCCGGGAAAGTGGTCGGATTTTGCCCAGGTAAAGCAGAGTGTTTTGAAAATGCAGGACGATATTGTCTGTCTGCTTGCAACAGAAAAGAGCAGCATCGAGCTGCTCTGGTTTCGCGATATGGGGCTTGCCGTGACCGGATTCCTTGTAGGATTTGTGCTTTTGTGGCGGCAGTTCCCCACAAGACAGATTAAAAAGTAATCTGTGATCTGTGCTTTAACAGTCTGCCCCCGTTTACGATGAGAAGAATCCCGGAGACAATGCCCCCGATGAGGACGCAGATGCCGATCGCCAGGTTGGCGGCGCCGACAGAGCCGACGGCTTTGTATAATTTTTCATTCATGTCAGTAACCTCCTTTGCGTGTCTGCAAAATGTTCTTGCTTATCATTTTATCATTATTGGACAGAATATACAAATACGGATTTTTTATAAAGAGCGCTGGTACCGCATCCAAATGTTGAAAAACGCGGTGCCAGCGCTTATAATATAAAAATACAAGCAATGGAAAAAGACGGCAGGAGGAGAATATATGAGATTCATCGGACACAGCCAGTTGCGCGGGGAAGAATTGCAGCCGCTGGATGAGATCAGTGGTTTTCGGGTACGTCCCGGATTTTTTAACAGCAATGGGGCTGTCAGCAATGGAAAGGGCGTCAGCTTTACGATCCACTCGGCAGGCGCAACGGGTTGTACCCTGCTGTTGTTCCGTCCGCACGAGACAGAGCCGTATGCAAAGCTTCCGTTTCCGGATTCCTACCGCATCGGCAACACCTACTCCATGTATGTGTTTGGATTAAAGATCGATGAGTTTGAGTACGCCTACCAGATTGACGGGCCGTATGACGTGGAGAAGGGACTTTTATTTGACAAGAGAAATGTGCTCTTGGACCCTTATGCCCACGCGGTGACCGGACAGCACAAGTGGGGAGAAAAAACGATCGGCGGCGAGAAACTGGTCTATCACGCGCGGGTTGTGGAGAATAACTTTGACTGGGGCAAGCCAAAGCAGTTAAATATTGCGGCGGAGGATCTGATCATCTACGAGTTGCACGTCAGAGGGTTTACGAAGGACGGTTCCTCGGGCGTGACTGCTGGAGGCACCTATAAGGGGCTGCGGGAAAAGATTCTGTATCTTAGGAATCTTGGGATCAATGCGGTGGAACTGATGCCGGTATTTGAGTTTGACGAGCTGGAGAGTGAGCGGTTTTATGAGGGTGAGAGGCTCTACAATTACTGGGGCTATAATACGGTCTGCTTTTTTGCGCCGAACACGGCGTATGCCTCCGTGGTGGAGCACAACCATGAGGGGGATGAGTTGAAGGAGCTGATCTACGAGCTGAAAGAGAATGGCATCGAGGTATTTCTGGATGTGGTGTTCAACCACACGGCGGAGGGAAACGAGGAGGGACCCTGCTTTTCCTTTAAAGGGCTTGACAACAATCTCTACTATATGCTGACGCCGGACGGGAAATATTACAATTTCAGCGGCTGCGGCAACGCGGTGAACTGCAACCATCCGGCGATGCGCAAGTTTATCGTGGACTGCCTGCGCTACTGGGCGGTGGAGTACCGCGTCGATGGTTTCCGCTTTGATCTTGCCTCGATTCTGACAAGAGACCAGAACGGCGCGCCTATGGCGGATCCGCCCATTTTGCAGGAGATCGCCAACGACCCGATCCTCGGAAAGGTGAAATTGATCGCCGAGGCGTGGGATGCTGCGGGGCTGTATCAGGTTGGCAGCTTTCCGGCATTTAACCGGTGGTCGGAGTGGAACGGGCGGTATAGGGATGATATGCGCCGCTTCCTGAAGGGGGACAGCGGCATGGCGGGCACCGCGATCACGCGTATCACCGGCTCGAAGGATCTGTACAATCCGGTGCACCGCGGCGCGAGCGCATCGGTCAATTTCCTGACCTGCCACGACGGTTTTACGTTGTATGATCTCTATTCCTACAACATGAAACACAATGAAAAGAACGGATGGAACAATACGGACGGGGACAATAACGGGAACAGTTGGAACTGCGGCACAGAGGGTGAGACGGACGATCCGGAAGTCGAGGCGCTGCGCCGGCGGATGGTAAAAAATGCGTTTGCGACCCTGCTGTGCAGCCGGGGACCTGCGATGTTTTTCGCGGGGGATGAGTTCTGCAACACGCAGTTTGGCAACAATAACGCTTACTGCCAGGACAATATTATCTCATGGCTGGACTGGACGAGACTGGAGACCTACCGGGAGATACACGATTTCGTGCGCTATATGATCGCATTCCGCAAGAAATACGCGGTTATCCGCAAGCCGACGAAGGCGGCGATGTGCAATCTGCCGGACATCAGTATCCACAACGGATATCCGTGGAATGCGGGTACGGACAATAACAGCCGCCTGATCGGAATTATGTATGCGGGAAGGGACGAGCGGGATATCCGCGACGATGTGGTGTTTTACTGTATGAACGCTTACTGGGAAACGCTGATCATGCAGCTTCCTGAGCTGCCGAACGGTATGCAGTGGAAGGTCTGCGTCAATACGGCGGTGGAGTACGAGGACGGCAAGGACATTGAAGCCGGTACGGAATTTTTCTATAAAAAAACATTGCGGGTGCCGCCGAGAACGGTCGTCATACTGACGGCGGAGTAGCGGGGGATCGGGTGCAGCCGTGCTCGTAGAGCGCGGCGCAGAGTTCCTCAAAGATGTGCTGCTGCTCCGGACTCATGGAGCGGTAGAGATTTAGGATATGGGTTTCTTTTTCGTTGAGGGGAAGGTGTGGATAGACGCGGATGTCGGTGTTTCCGAGAAGATAATCGACGTTTGTACCCAGATAACGCGCGATCTGAGAAAGTGTCTGGCAGTCGGGAAGCCTGCGGTTTTTGATGTAGCCATTGACAGTATTGGGAGCCAGGTTGAGATCATAGGCGAGCCTGCACTGTGGGATACCCAGCTCTGTTAAAAGAGTCTCGATGCGTGTTCCGATTTGCATGGCAGTTATATCCATCCTCCGTCTAGCGTGATGACCTGACCGGTCAGATAGGAGCCGGCGTGACAGAGCGATGTGACGAGTGCGGCGACCTCCTCCGGCGTGCCAAAGCGTCCGGCGGGAATTTCCTCTGCGAGTGCAAGGCGTTCCTCCTCGCTGAAGCAGGCGTTCATCCCGGTGTCGATCGCGCCGCAGGCGATGGCGTTGACCTGGATATTGCTCGGCGCAAGCTCCTTTGCGAGCGCGCGCGTAAATGCGTTCATGCCGCCTTTGCAGGCAGAGTAGGCGACCTCGCAGGATGCCCCGACATTGCCCCAGACCGAGGAAATATTGATAATCTTCCCGGACTGCTGGCTCACCATGTGCGGGATGGCAAGCTTGCAGGTGGAGAATACGGAGGTCAGGTTTACACCGATGATCCGGTCCCATTCCTCAATATCCATGTCGCTCAAAAGACCGATGTGGGAGATCCCGGCGTTGTTGACGACGACGTCGATGCCGCCGAAACGCTCGTCTGCGCGCGTGAAAAGCTCCGACACATAGGAGTGGTCAGAGACGTCACCGACATCCGCGAGAACATCCGTGTGAAAGGAAGCGGTAAGCGCATCCCGGAGGGAATACAGCTCGTCGCCGGATTTCGAGCAGTTGATGATGAGACGGTAACCGTCGCGTGCAAGGGCGGTGGCGACCGCACGTCCGATGCCGCGGGAGGCGCCGGTGATAAGCGCTGTTTTCATGGGAAACTCCATTCCGAAGCGCAGTGCGGACACCGGCTTCTTACTGATCGTGATTGTCAGGATGCTGGGACAAAGGGGCTTTTGAAAATGCCATTGATAAATCGCACAAATGGTATTCTTTTTGTTCAGGGTTACGAATCTAAGAGCTTTTAAGATGTTCTGGATTCATTATTGTCTACGGACGCAACCACCCTCTATGCGCCATCCATGACGCAGTTCGGGCTTTCGCCGGCATCCCTGCCGTCGAATTGCTGAAAATTGACAGAACATCAAAAAGCTCTAAGATTCTTCACATTCACAAATAAGAATGCCATTTGTGAGATTGATCTGTTCCGGATGCCAAAGCCCCTTTTGACCACAAGATTCTGCCCATATTGTATCACAGAAAATGAAAATAAGCCACAATAAAAACCCGGCGCAGGAAAGACGCCGCAGAAGGATGGAGGATTGCAGATGAATATCGAAAAACTGGTGAAGCAGCAGAGGACATACTTTGAATCGGGGGCAACGCTTTCGTATGCGTCACGAATGGACGCGCTCTGGCGCATCGGGGCGGCGCTTGCAAGGCATGAGAAGGCGCTCTGCGATGCGCTGTATCAGGATCTGCACAAGTGCGCATCGGAAAGTCAGATGGCGGAAATCGCCATGACGCGGTCGGAACTGAATTACTGTATCAGACATCTGGCGGGCTGGATGCGCCGCGAGCATATAAAAACGGGGCTTGCCAATTTCCATGCAAAGAGCTTTACAGTAGCCGAGCCATACGGCGTGACACTGGTCATGGCGCCGTGGAATTACCCGGTACTGCTCTGTCTTGAGCCGCTGATCGACGCGGTCGCGGCAGGCAACTGTGTGGTGTTAAAGCCGTCGGCATATGCGCCGCACGTTTCTGCCGTGCTCGCAAAGATGCTCGGGGAGACGTTTGAGGCGGAGTACATAGCGGTCGTGGAGGGCGGCAGGGAAGAAAATAATGCGCTGTTAGAGCAGCGGTTTGACTATATCTTTTTTACGGGAAGCACAGCGGTAGGCAAAGTCGTTCTGGAAAAAGCAGCGCGCCATGTGACGCCGGTAACGCTGGAGCTCGGCGGCAAAAGTCCCTGTATCGTGGATAGGACTGCGGACATCAAGAAAGCGGCGCGCCGGATCGTTTTTGGAAAAATCTTAAATTCCGGTCAGACCTGCGTTGCTCCGGACTATCTCATCGTCCATCCTGACGTCAGGGAAGCGCTGTTTGCAGCGATGAAAAACGAGCTTGTGCGGATGCTTGGGGAAAAGCCGCTGGAGTCGGAGGAGTATCCGCGCATGGTCAATGAAAAGCACTATGCGCGCGTGATGGCGCTGCTAAAAGGCGAGCATATTGTCACGGGCGGCTATGGAAATCCTAAGACCCTTCAGATCGCGCCGACGATCCTGGATCATGTATCGTTGGACGCTCCGGTCATGCAGGAGGAAATTTTTGGACCGGTGCTGCCGACGCTGACATTCCGCACACGGGAGGAGCTGCTTGCGATCATCCGGCATTTTGAAAAACCGCTGGCGTGTTATCTGTTTACCAGGGACAAATCGATGGAGCGCTGGCTTTTTGCGCACGTGTCCTTTGGCGGCGGCTGTATCAACGATACAATCGTGCATCTGGCGACCTCCGAGATGGGTTTTGGCGGTGTCGGTGCAAGTGGAATGGGCAGTTATCACGGCAGAGCAGGGTTTGAGACATTCAGCCACCGCAAGAGCGTGATTCAAAAATACAACTGGCTGGATCTGCCGATGCGTTACCACCCCTATGCCAAATGGAAGGATGCGGTGATCCGCCGTGTGATGCGTTAGAGGGGGATTTCCTTCGGCGCAGCAGCGCATTTGGGAGAGAGATTTTAAAGATTTCAAAAAAAGTTGTAAAAAAATTAAAATTTTACTGGACAACCACAAAAAGATGTGATAGTATAAATGAGCACGATTTGAGACGTGTTCATTTATACATAACGATGCGTGGCTCAGCTTGGTAGAGCGCTGCGTTCGGGACGCAGAGGTCGCAGGTTCAAATCCTGTCGCATCGACTTTCGCTAAAGAAACCGCCAACTTTTGAGATATCAAGGGTTGGCGGCTTTTTTATAAGTTCCAATGATTACAAATTAAGTTATGAAATATTGTAATACGAAGAAAGATGTGCTAAAAAATCATTTTGATTTTAAAGACATGATGACCTTTGGTATGTTTATGTTGGCATTGCTTACATTCGTATTTACGTTTTGTGAGTAGTTATACATAGCAAAAAACCACCCTAATACTTTGACCAGTCTGGGTGGCATTTTGCTTTCTTAATCATGGTCAACCACTTTGTGGGTGGTTGTTCCTTTAACAAGAATATAGCATTTCCTAAGATATTTGTAAACCACTTTTCTTTTACTTGTCAAACAATTTCATTCATATTCCACCCCGTTGGAAGTAAAAACCAGCCATCCTGTAACATTCCGGACATTCCCGCAAAATCCCACAAAATTAGGCAAATTTCCGCCTTTAGAGGACATCCCCGGCGCTTGACGGGATGGTCTGTGGGCATTATAATCTTTGTAGACTGTCGTGTCTTAAAGTAATGAGCGGATGAGGAGAAGTTATGGGATGAAGAAGAACAAATGGGCAGTGGCACTTCGGGGGGCGTGCATTCTGTGTGCGGTAGTGGCTGCGCTGGCTTCTATCGCTCTGGGGTTTTACCGCTTTAATGAAAATTCTTACGACATGGCGTTAAAAAGAGAAATGGGGCAGGCGGAGAAGCTGTCGGATCACATCATACAGATCATACAGATCGAGCAGGAGCGATGTATCCGTATTCTCGGTGTCTGCGAGGAATTTATATACAGAGGCAACGGCACCTTTTCTGATGAGACGATGGAGACGTTAAAGCAGGTACAGCAGACTGCAGGCTTTCGCGTGCTGGGCGTGGCAAATCTCGACGGCACGGGGAGGGATACCAATGGACATTATACGGAGGGCAATCTCGACCCGGACTTGCTGGAGGCGGCGCGCAATGGACAGAATTATGTCTCAGATATGCTCTACGCGACGGACGAGGAGGAAAAAGAGGTTGTATTCGCTGTCCCGCTGTGGAGGCAGGGGAGCATCGCCGGTGTTGTGTACGGACAGTATCCGGTCGAGAAGCTTGTGGAGCAGATCAACCTTTCGGATGCGGATACCTGCTATTTTCAGATCATAGACAGTATGGGCAAGTACATCAAGCGTTCTGAAAATCAGTATGCCTTTAAAAACGGGGCAACCATGTGGGAGGAGCTTTCCAATTACACGTATACAGATGAGGCGGTTCCGGTGCAGGTGTTCCGTGCGGTCAAAAGTGGTGAGAGCGGGAGTTTTTCTTTTACCTTTGACGGTGAGGCACGCTATGTGAGTTACTGTCCGATCGGTATCAATAGCTGGTATGTGTTTGCGGTGCAGGCGCAGCAGGAGATGGATGACTATGTGCATGGGACATGGGAGAATGTGATCAGTTTCTTTTTATATATTGCATTTGGAATCGGCGTTCTTGGATTGCTGGCGATATACATTATCCGTAAGATGGATCGCCTGATCCGGGAGAAAAATAAGCGGCTGGAACTCCAGAACAATCTGTTTCAGCTCATACTGCAAAAGACAAGTGCAATCCCTCTGCGTATTGACTTAAAGCGCGGACTGGTATATCTGGATTCACTGGAATATGCAGGAGGGATGCGGACGTGGAAGCTGGCAGAGCTTGCACCGGAGGCTTTGAAACGGCAGGGAATCCTTCGTCAGGAGGATGTGCCGGAATATGAGAAACTTTATCAGACGACTGCCGTGTCGCATCAGGCGGGAGCCGCTGTTTTGAAACTCCGGATGGACGAAGGGATGAACTGGGTGAAAATCAGCACATTTGAGAGCTCCCAGAAAGAGTTTATGATCGGCGTTTTGGAAAATTATGAGAAGCAAAAAGAAAGTGAAATTGAGATCGAGCGCCAGCAGGAGGAGATCCAGCAGATCAGTGAGCGGGCAAAGGTCGATTTTCTGACCGGAATTTATAACCGGGAGACGATCACGGAGATCGTGCAGGCGCATATGGAGTGCGGTGCAGAGAACGGCGCAGTGTGCGTTCTGGATCTGGATCATTTTAAGGAAGTGAATGATACACTTGGTCATGCTTATGGGGATCAGGTTTTGTGCGATGCGGCGCGGAGTATTGAGGCTGCGATCGGGGAGAAGGGCAGTGCCGGAAGAATCGGCGGCGATGAATTTATGATTCTGCTGCATAATGCCGGGAATCTCGATGAGATTCGAACGCTGGCGGCGAGACTTTGTCAGTTGATCCGGCGTACATATGAAAAGGATGACAACATTGTGTGTGTGAGCGCATCGGTGGGAATTGCGGTGTTTGAGCACACGGACATAGAGATTTCTGCGGTCATAGAGCGCGCGGACAACGCGCTCTATGAGGTGAAGCGGGCAGGCAGGGATGGTTATAGGATCTACACAAGAGAAAGTGGATGAGGAATACTTTATGGGCAAGAGGGAAGAGGAAAGGCTTTGTTTGAATGGAAAACAGCATCTGGCAGAAATGCTGGATGCTCTGCTGCCAGGGGAACAGCTCATTGTGGGACTCTGCAATATGGACGGTATGCAGCAGATCAACGACGCGTATGGCACAAAGACGGGGGACGCGGTTCTTGCCCATGTAGAGGGAAAGCTGTGCGAAGCTGTGGAGTTTCCGGATTTTGTATTCCGTCTGCGGGGCGATGAATTTGTCGTGGTATTTGTCAACCGTCCGCTCTATCAGGCAGAGGAATGGATGGAGAGAGCCCTTGTGCGGATCAATGAGGGAAAAGAGCAGACCGGCATTGCGGAGAAGCTGTCTTTTTGTTATGGGCTGGTGTGCGTGAGGGCGGAGCAGAAGCTGCCGTTTCTGGAGGTGATATCAGAGGCAGACCGCAAAATGTATGCGAAGAAGCGGGATATCCACATCGAGCGGAACAGGAGACATCTGAGTGAGAATGGAGCGACGGTGCAGGAAGTGCATTTCAGCGACGAGGTGCAGCGTCTGTTCAATATTTTCTCGGAGATCGCAGACGGTTATGCCTATGTCGGCAATTTAAAAACGGGGGAGTTTTTATATACAGATAAGATGGCAAAGGATTTCGGGCTGCCGGGGCGTTTGTTGCAGGCTGCGGCGGCTTTCTGGGGAGAGCGTATCCATCCCGACGACAGACAGTTGTTTTTGCGGAGCAATCAGGAGATCGCAGACGGCAAGGCAAAGCGCCATGAGATTGCCTACCGCGCGAAAAATGCGCAGGGGGAGTGGGTTCCTCTTTTGTGTAGGGGAGCGGTGGCGACGGATGAAGCCGGGGACCCGGCGCTGTTTGCGGGGGTGATCAGCGATCTGGTGCAGCACGGGAAATCCGGCGGCGTTTTTAACAGTGCGGCATTTTATTTTGCGTCAGAAAAAGTGGAGTTGAATTCGCAGGAACTGGAGGAGCGGCTGCTTGATTTTGTCAGTCACAATCTTCCGGGCGGAATTGTGGCAGTGCTGGATGAACCGGGATTTCCGATCGTATGCTTTAACCGGACGC
>JAPFDX010000018.1 GCA_026168605.1 Roseburia sp.
CGTCATATCGTTTGCCGGATGCTGCACCGGCGTAAAGGTATTGATCTCCTCCCCCACCGGAAGGACGACGATACCACCCGGATGCTGTCCCGTCGTCCTGCGCACGCCGACGCAGCCCTGCACGATGCGGTCGATCTCACAGTTTCGCTTGCGGATGCCGCGCTCCTCATAATAATTCTTGATGTAGCCGAACGCCGTCTTGTCCGCCAGCGTACCGATCGTTCCGGCGCGGAACGTCTGTCCGTAGCCGAAGATCACCTCACAGTAGGCGTGCGCCTTACTCTGGTACTCTCCGGAAAAATTCAGATCGATATCCGGCTCTTTGTTCCCCTTAAAGCCGAGGAAGGTCTCGAACGGAATGTCAAAACCGTCCTTGACCAGCTTCTTGCCGCAGACTGGACAGATCTTATCCGGCATATCACAGCCGCTGCGCCCCGAAAATGCCCTGACCTCCGGCGAATCAAAATCGCTGTATTTACAGTATTCACAGCGGTAATGCGCCTGCAGGGGGTTGACCTCCGTAATACCCGACATCGTCGCCGCAAAGGAGGAGCCGACCGAGCCACGCGAGCCGACCAGATAGCCGTCCTCATTCGATTTCCACACCAGCTTCTGTGCGATGATATACATCACGGCGTAGCCGTTGGAAATAATGGAGTTCAGCTCACGGTCCAGCCGCTCCTTCACGATCTGCGGCAATTTCTCCCCGTACATACTGTGCGCTTTGGTGTAGCAGATGTCGCGCAGCATCTGGTCGGAATTTTCGATCACGGGCGGACATTTATCCGGCCGCACCGGGGAAATCTTCTCGCACATATCGGCAATCCGGTTCGGGTTTGTGATCACAACCTCCTGCGCCTTCCCGCTCCCAAGATACGCAAATTCGGCGAGCATCTCCTCCGTCGTCCGCAGATACAGGGGCGCCTGGTCGTCCGCATCCTTAAATCCCTTGCCCGCCATGATGATCCGGCGGTACACCTCGTCCTCCGGATCGAGGAAGTGCACATCACCCGTCGCAACGACCGGCTTTTTGAACATCTCGCCAAGCTTTACGATCCGGCGGTTGATATCCTGAAGTTCCTCCATCGAATTGATCGCCTCACGGTCGCTTTTCAGCATAAACGCATTGTTTCCGAGCGGCTGGATTTCCAGATAATCATAAAACCGGGCAATGCGGATGATCTCCTCCTCAGGTCTGCCGCCCAGAATCGCGCGGTACAACTCCCCCGCCTCGCAGGCGGAGCCGAGCAGAAGTCCCTCGCGGTATTTCACAAATTCACTCTTTGGGATGCGCGGTCTCTTGCTGTAATACGTGAGATGCGACATGGACACCAGCCGGTACAGATTGATGCGCCCAATATCGTTTGCCGCAAGCATGATGGCATGGTAGGTCGGCATCTTCATGATCGTCTCCGGCGACGCCTGCCCCATCCGGTTCACATCATCCAGCGTCTCGATGCCGCGATCCTTCAACATCCGGATGAATTTCACAAAAATCTCCGCCGTACACGCCGCGTCGTCCACCGCCCGGTGATGGTGATCCAGGGAGATACCAAGCGCCTTCGCCACCGTATCCAGTTTAAAGCGGTTGAGATTCGGCAGGAGTATACGCGCGAGCGCCACCGTGTCGATCACAGTAAAATCTGTGCGGATCTGCTGTCTCTCACAGTTCTTTAAGATAAAGCTCATGTCAAATTCCGCATTGTGCGCGACCATGATCGCGCCCTCACAGAACGCCATAAACTGTGGGAGGATCTCCTCGATCTTCGGCGCATCCATCACCATATCGTCCCGGATGGACGTCAGCTCCTCAATGTGGAACGGAATCGGAACCTCAGGGTTTACAAACGTGGAAAACCGCTCTGTGATCGCACCGCCCTCCACCTTCACCGCGCCGATCTCGATGATCTTATTCTTGTCCGGCGAAAATCCCGTCGTCTCAAGGTCAAACACGACATAGACGTCATCGAGATGCTGGTTTTTGGAATTGACGATCGTATCCTTCAAATCATCGACGAGATAAGCCTCGATGCCGTAAATGATCTTGAAGTCGTCCTCCGGCGAAATGGCGTGGTTGGCGTCGGGA
Organism: Roseburia sp.; assembly: GCA_026168605.1. Lineage (GTDB taxonomy): Bacteria > Bacillota > Clostridia > Lachnospirales > Lachnospiraceae > Roseburia. The sequence goes on from JAPFDX010000018.1 coordinate 2,087, forward strand.
AATGCCTGCACATCGCCGTGATCCGTGATGGCGATCGCCTTGTGCCCCCATTTTTTCGCGCGCTTTACGATATCCTTGACCTCGGACACCCCGTCCATATCGCTCATCTTGGTGTGGCAGTGCAGCTCCACACGCTTTTCGGGGCTTGTATCCATCCGCGCCGTCGTAAAATCGGGTATCTTTTTGATCCCGACGATCGAGCCGATCGTCAGCTCGCTGTCAAACTTGTCGATGGTGGTCACGCCCTTGATCTTAAGAAACGCGCCCTTTGTGAGCCCGCCGTCTAGAAGCTCTTTTAGCTGGTCATTCCTCATAAAAATCTTTAGGATGATCGAATCGGTGAAATCCGTCACCGACAGGATCACGATCGTCTTCTCGTTGCGGATCTCCCGCGTCTCAAGAGACATCACCTGGCAGCGGATGGCAACCTCTCCCATCTCGCCCACGATCTTCTCGATCGCGATCGTCTCATCCTCAAAATCGCGCCCGTAAATGACGTCGGGGTTATCCGACCGCTTCATACTGTCGTAGCGCCGTCTGAATTCTTTTTTCCCGCTCTCCGCCGCTTTCGCCGCAGCCCGACCCTCACCGTCAGAGCCTTTGGCAGCCCGCTCCGCAAACTTTCTTGTTTTCGCGTTCTCTTTTCCGGCAGAGCCGCCGGAGGCTGTGGATGTCTTCGCAGATGCCGCGCTGCCCTCCTCCGCGGAAACATTCTCGCCTTCCTCACCCTGTAGGTGCACACGCTTTAAAATGCCCTGGATCTCGTACTTCATCTGCAAGTCGCTGTTCTTCTTATATTTTCTCTCCTTTGGCTCCTCATAGGCAAGCTCCACGGAGAGATTTAATCCGCAGCGCTCACAGACCACCTTTTCCAGAAATTCAACAATCTCATGGGAACGTGTCTGTGCGATAATGGTGTTTTCCAGTGTGAGAAGCATACGGCTCTCCCCCGGAAATTCCATCTTCGCCGTGCGCAGAAGATTGTACTCCATGAGACTGTAATTTTTCAATTCCGTAAGCATACTGTCCCTGTACAGATCCAGCAGCTTTTCCGGTGTATACTGTTCGGAGAGCAGATACTTTTCAATGATCCGGACCTGCATCTGCTTTCCCTTAAAAATCTGTGCGGCGATCGCCTGTTCCAACTGGTAAAGGTCGTTTTTATGTATGAGGCGGGTGCTGCTTAAGTAGACACGGGTCTGCGTGTGTTCGCGGTTCATGCCTACCTTCGTGACCTCTGCCTCCGTCAAAAGCTTTTTCAGCTTCCCGTCCACGGAGAGCGTCGGGAAAACATCAAAAAACAGTTTCGTCATGCGTTCTCCTCATTCCAGTGCAGCAGCTCGTGACGCAGCGCCGCAAGCAGCTCTGTCTCCGGCACCTTCTTATAGACCTGCCCCTTTTTGATGATAAGCCCTTCGCCGATGCCTCCCGCGATACCGATGTCCGCTTCCTTCGCCTCGCCAGGTCCGTTCACCACGCAGCCCATGACGGCAACCTTGATGTCCAGCGGAATGTCCGCCACCATGTTCTCCACCTGGTTTGCAAGTCCGATCAGATCGATCTTCGTTCTGCCGCAGGTCGGGCAGGAAACGACCTCGATACCGCCCCTGCGCAGTCCGAGCGTACGCAGGATCAGCTTCGCGGACTTGATCTCCTCCAGCGGATCTCCCGTTAAGGAAACGCGGATCGTGTCGCCGATGCCCTGATGCAGAATCAGTCCCAGACCGATCGCCGACTTGATATTGCCGCTGATGATCGTACCCGCCTCGGTGATACCCACATGAAGCGGATGATCCGTCTCCTTCGCGATCAGCTCATGCGCCCTCACACACATTAGAACGTCGGAGGACTTGATACTGATAACGAGATTGTCATACCCCATGTCCTCGATGAGGTGTACCTTGTCGAGCGCGCTCTCCACGATCCCCTCCGCCGTCACGCCGTGGTATTTCTCGACCAGATTTCTCTCCAGCGAGCCGCTGTTGACGCCGACGCGGATCGGGATATTCCGCTCCCGCGCCGCATCCACAACCGCGCGCACGCGCTCTGTGCTGCCGATATTTCCCGGATTGATGCGGATCTTGTCCGCGCCATGCTCCATCGCGGCGATCGCAAGGCGGTAATCAAAATGAATGTCCGCCACAACCGGGATCTCCACCTGCTTTTTAATCTCCGAAAGCGCCTCTGCCGCCTCCATCGTCGGGACGGCGCAGCGGATGATGTCACAGCCCGCCGCCGTCAGCGCGCGTATCTGCGCCACGGTCGCCGCCACGTCCTCCGTCCTCGTGTTCGTCATGGACTGTATCAGAACCGGATTGCCCCCTCCGATCACCTGATCGCCAATCGTTACTTTCTTTGTCATATACGTACCTCCCCGTCAGCCAAACAGCTTTCGCACATCATTAAATATGATAAATATCATAAATGCAAATAACAGCATCATGCCGATAAAATGCACCATACCTTCCTTGTCCGGATCCACGCGCTTCCCGCGGATGATCTCGACGACCATAAATAAAAGTCTCCCGCCGTCCAGCGCCGGAAGCGGCAGCAGATTCATCACGCCCAGGTTCGCCGACAAAAAGATCGTGATATAGAGCATCTGCAGAAAGGCTGCAAAATAGCCATAGGACACACTCTGCTCATAGCCGTCGCCGATCATATCCACGATGCCGACCGGACCGCTCATATCATTCACACTGACCTGCCCCGTCACAAGCGCCTTGACACTGTTTAGGGTCACGTTGATCCAGTAGCGCACCTCGTAGGCGCTGTATTTTAAAATCTCGAGTACATTTCCCTTTTCCCTCTGCCCGCTTGCCTGAAAACCGTACATACTGTAACCGTACTCTTCATTGTACTGCGGCGCGCCAAGCTCTGCCTGATAACGCTCCCCGTCACGCTCGTAGGTCACCGTGACCTCCTCGCCCGGATGGAACTGCATATAGGCGTTGATCTCACGGAAAAAGTGGATCCGGCTGTTCCCCATCTTTACAATGGTATCGCCCGCCTGAAGTCCCGCCGCCTCCGCCGGATACCCCGGCGTAACTCCCGTTAAGACGGGAAGATCATAGCCTATGTTCCACAGCAGGATAAACGCCCCGACAAACGCCATGATAAAGTTGAAGACCGGCCCTGCCGCGACGACGCTGATGCGCGCCCAGACAGACTTTTTCCCAAATGCGCGGTCGTCGCCGCTCTCCTCATCCTCCCCCTCCATCATGCACGCGCCGCCGATCGGCAGAAGCTTGAGCGAATACTTCGTCTCCCCCTTTGTAAAACCGATGAGCGTGGGACCCAGCCCCAGACAAAATTCATTCACCTGGATGCCGTTCGCCTTCGCCAGCAGAAAATGTCCCAGCTCGTGAAAAATAATGATGATACTAAAAATCAGGATTGCTATAACTATTTTCATTCAAAAACCTTTCTACTGCCATCTGTCTGCGATCTCGCGATAGACAGACGCTTCTGTCTCCAATATTTCGTCCAGCGCCGGATCCCCGATAAATGACGCGCGCTCCATGCAGGAGGCGATGATCTCCGTGATCTGCGGATAGCGGATTTTCCGTTCCAGAAACAGAGCTACCGCGCGCTCATTTGCCGCATTATAAACAGTCGGGATATTTCCGCCCCGCCGCATCGCCTCGTAGGCGAGCGCCAGCCCCGGGAATGTCTCCGTATCCGGGCGCTCAAACGTGAGCTGTCCCAGCGAAAAGAGATCCAGACGCTCTCCGGACAGCGGTCTGCGCTGCGGATAGTAGAGCGCATACTGGATCGGCAGGCGCATATCCGGCGTTCCGAGCTGCGCGATGACTGCGCCGTCCTCATACTCGACTGCCGAATGGATCACACTCTGCGGGTGAACGACCACCTCGATCTGATCCAGCTCCACGCCGAACAGCCACTTCGCCTCCATGACCTCCAGCCCTTTGTTGACAAGCGTGGAGGAATCTATCGTGATCTTTCTGCCCATCGCCCAGTTCGGATGCTTTAAGGCGTCCTCGACCTGCACTCCGGCAAGCTCACTTTTCCTTTTCCCGCGGAACGGTCCGCCCGAAGCCGTCAGGAGAATCTTGTGGATACGGTTGCACGCCGCTCCCGCGAGCGACTGGAAGATCGCGCTGTGCTCGCTGTCCACCGGAAGGATCATCACGTTTTTCTCCTTTGCCAGAGGCATGATCAGATGTCCCGCCGTCACAAGCGTCTCCTTGTTGGCAAGCGCGATCGTCTTGCCCGCTTCGATCGCCGCGATCGTGGGACGGATGCCGAGCATACCGACGATCGCAGTCACCAAAATCTCACTCTCCGGCTCTGTCGCCACGGCGAGCAGACCGTCCATACCGGAAGCGATCTGCACCTTTAAGTCTGCCGTGCGCACCCGGAGTTCCTTTGCCCGCTCCTCATCCCAGACGCTCACCAGATTCGGGCGAAACTCCCGGATCTGCTGTTCCAGCAGATCGATATTGCTGCCTGCCGCCATCGCCGTGACCGCAAGGTCGCCCTGCTCGCGCACGATCTCAAGCGTCTGCGTGCCAATCGAGCCTGTCGAGCCTAATATCGCTATCTTTTTCATCTTCTCCTCCGTTCTGTCCTAATCAAAGAACCACAAAGTTTGCAGCCAGAAAATAGATCATCGGCGCGGTGAATATCACGCTGTCGAAGCGGTCCAAGATACCGCCGTGTCCCGGGATCAGTTTCCCGTAATCCTTGATCTCATAATTCCGCTTGATCGCGGATGCGGTCAGATCACCCACCATCGACACCAGCGCCCCGATGGCGCTGATCGCTGCCAGCACCGCGATATGGGAGGTGGTCACTCCCATCGCATCCTTAAAAATAAAGCAGTAGATCACTGTCAAAAGCGCCGCTCCCAGCACGCCGCCGACCGCGCCCTCCACAGACTTCTTCGGACTTAATTTCGGCGCCATCTTGTGCTTACCGATCAAAACGCCGACACAGTACGCGCACGTATCGCAGCCCCAGGAACAGAGGAAGATCAGCCAGACGATATACGCCCCCGCAGTAAGCATCCTCGTCTGGTAGACATAGGAGAGCATCACCGCCACGTAAAAGACGCCGAAAAACGCCGCCAGAAGCTGCTCCGTCCGGTATTTCGGATAAGTGAACACATACGCAAACATCAGCAGGATCAGAAACAGAATTGCAAATATCATCATGTCGTCCAGAAATCCAAACCGCAAATTTGCATAGTAGACGGTTGCCGCCAGATACCCGATGACGCCGGGCGCCGCCTTCTCGATTTTAAAAATACGGTACAGCTCAAACATACCGATATAGGAAATCACAAGCGCAGATACCAACAGCACGTCATTTCCGGCAATGATCAGCGCCAGCGCAGCGGCCACCAGCACAATGCCGCTTATCAGTCTCGTCTTAAACATTTGTCAAACCTCCAAATCTCCGGTCTCTCTTATTATACGCTTCGATCGCGCGCACTAATTCATCTCTTCCAAAATCCGGCCACGGAACATCCGTAAAATAAAATTCACTGTACGCCAACTGCCACAACAGATAGTTGGAAAGACGCTGCTCTCCGCTCGTGCGGATCAAAAGATCCGGATCCGGGATCCCGGCAGTGTCAAGATACCTCTCGAACATCTGCTCATCGATCTCCTCCGGCTGCCTCTCCCCCGCTTTTACATCGGTGCACAGACGACGCATCGCGCGGATCATCTCATCGCGGCTGCCGTAATTGATCGCAATCTGGAGATTCAGCCCGTCATTCTTCGCCGACACCGCCTCAAGCTCCGCGATCTGCCTCTGGAACTTCTCACTCAGCCTGCTGGTATCCCCGATCACACGGACGCGCATATTGTTCTTGTCTGCGGTGCGGACACAGTTCTTCAGATAGCTCTCCAGAAGCTTCATCAGAGCCTCCACCTCGCCGTCGGGACGATTCCAGTTCTCCGTGGAAAAGGCATACATCGTCACATACCGGATCCCCAGATCATGCGCCGCCTGACAGACCGTCTCCACATTTTTTGCGCCCACCGTGTGCCCATAATTTCTCGGCATCCCCTTTGCTTTTGCCCATCTGCCGTTTCCATCCAGAATAATTGCGATATGCTGTGGAATTTTCATAAACCCGCTTACGCTCCTTCCTGCTCTGTCCTATCATAGACAAAGGGGACACGCACATGGTCATGTCCCCGCTTCCCTGTCTTTTATACAGTCATGATTTCTTTTGTCTTATTCTCAACCGCCTTATCGACCTCGGCAATGTACTTATCCGTCATCTTCTGTGCCTTGTCCTCAAGCTCCTTGATCTCGTCCTCGGAAACCTCGGAAGACTTGGAAAGCTTTTTGAAGGAATCGTTCGCATCGCGGCGGATATTGCGGATCGCCACCTTCGCGTTCTCACCTTTTTTCTTCACATCCTTCGCGAGTTCCTTACGCCTCTCCTCCGTGAGTTCCGGGAAGATCAGGCGGATGACCTTGCCGTCATTCGTCGGGTTGATGCCAAGATCGGAGGTCATGATCGCCTTCTCGATCTCGCGCACCATGGAAGCCTCCCAAGGCTGGATCTGGATCATGCGCGGCTCCGGAACGCTGACATTTGCCACCTGCTGGATTGCAGTCGGCGTGCCATAATAATCCACTCTCAGCTTGTCAAGCACGTGCGGGTTCGCGCGTCCTGCGCGGATGCTTCCGAACTCATCGCCCAGATTGTTCATTGTCTTCTGCATTTTCTCATCATACTGTACTAATCTCTCATCCATCATTTTACCATGCCTTTCTTTCTGTTCTAGGAAACTGTCACCTTCGTACCGCTAAATTCGCCGGTCATGGCTTTTACGATACTGTTCTCTTCATTCAAACCGAATACGTACATCGGCATCTTGTTCTCCATACACATGATGGATGCCGTCAGGTCAACGACCGCGAGCTTCTTGTCAATGACCTCCGCAATGGAAACCTCGTCGTACTTCACCGCCACCGGGTTCGTCTTCGGGTCGCTGTCGTACACGCCGTCGATCGCCTTCGCAAGATAGATACCCTCCGCCTCCATCTCGATCGCGCGCAACACGATGCCCGTATCGGTGGAAAAGTACGGATGTCCTGTCCCTCCTGCAAAAAAGACAACCATCCCCTTGGAAAAATATTTATTCGCACGGTCCTTGGAAAAAAGCTTCGTCATGCTGCCGCACTCAAATGGAGTTAAAATCTGCGTCATCATGCCCACCGAGCGGAAAATCTCCGACACATAGATGCAGTTCATAACGGTTGCCAGCATACCGATCTGGTCTGCTTTCGTGCGGTCAATCGTCTCGCTCGTCCTTCCGCGCCAGAAATTGCCGCCGCCGATCACGATGCCGACCTGCACGCCGCTCTCTGTAATCTGTTTCACCTGCCTTGCGACCTCTGTCACTGTCGGCTCATCAAAACCGGTGTGTTTTTCGCCCGCAAGCGCCTCACCGCTTAATTTCAATAAAACACGCTTCATATTCGCCCAATTTCCTTTCTTAATCTGAATCTATTGTATCACATTTTTACGTTTTTCAAAGAAAAAAGCACAAAAAAATCGTTTGATTTTTCCATGCTTTTCCACTTATTATCTGACTTCTTGTATTTCCGCTATTTCCCAAGCAGCCAGGAAAGCAGCAGCCCCGCGCCAAACATTGCCGTCCCCGCGATCAGGACAAGACCGTTGACCGCTCCTGCATCCATGCCGGAAAGCACGGCAACCGGGGAAGCCGCAACCAGCCCCAGAATGGCAAAATACGTCAGCCGCTCCTGCCGTTTCAACAGATATTCCACAAGCTTCGCGATCAGAAAAACGCCGAGCAGCACTCCCACGCCAAACGGCACCAAAATCCCCATGCAGTACCAGACCGTCCCAAAGTCAAGCGTGACCACCGCAATGACAAATGCGTTGATATGGTCGATGATTGGCGTATAGTACCCGAGCGACATCAGAAGCATCGAGCCGCTCACACCCGGGATCACCATCGTCGCGGCAGCAAGCGCCCCGATGAAAAACAAGGCTGTCATCGTCCCAGGCGTCACCGAGAGCACCTTCGCGCTCCCCTCGCCCCAGAACTGCATCCATACGATCAGCCCAAAAAACGCGGCGAATACCAAAAGTTCCGCCACGTTTGGTCTCCTCCCCGCCACCTTCGCAAGGAGCATCGGAATCCCGCCAAAAATCAGCCCGATAAAAAGCATCGCCGTCTGAAACGGATATTCCGCAAAGAGCCAACTGATCACAAACGAGAGCCCCACGATCCCCGCCGCCATTCCGACCGCATAGGGGAGCAGCGTCTTAACGCTCTCTTTCCAGTGGCGGAAAATCCCGGTCACCGAGCAGATCACTTCGTCGTAGATCCCCATCGAAACCATCAGCGTCCCGCCGCTCACACTTGGAATGATATTGGCAATCCCGATCGCCACTCCGCGCAAAATATCCTTGACCAGCTTCATGTTCGATACATCCTCCCTGCTTTTTTCTGCCAAATCTCTATCTGTTTTTGAGGCTGCTTCCCATCACGTCAGACACCTCGGAAATCGTCACAAATGCCTGCCCGTCGATCTCGGAGACGATGTCTTTGAGCTTCGCGATCTGAAAACGGTTGACCACAAAGTAGATGATCGTCTGCTCTCTCCCCGCATAATAGCCTTTTGCATCAATGTGGGTGATGCCGCGCCCGAATGCCTCCGAGAGCGCCTCGCTGATCTCATCCTCGTGCGTCGTGATGATCATCGCCGACTTCGCCTTGTCAAAACCCTCCACGATGAAATCGACGGATTTGATCGCCGCACAGTAGGTCAGGATCGAATACAACGGCAAGATAAAGCTGTTCATCACGATCCCCACTATAATATATAAAATGACATTGTAGATCATGACAAAATTTCCGACGGTAAGCCCCAGGCGCTTCGCAAAGATCACCGCCATGACCTCCACGCCGTCGATCGCCCCGCCAAACCGGATGGTCAGCCCGCTTCCCACGCCCGAAATGATACCGCCAAACACCGCACAGAGCAGCAGATCCGTGCCAGCGATCGGAGACGCCACACTCACGTCAACCGGAAGCACATAGGTGATCAGGTAGGATGCAAGCGAGTAGATACTCACCGCAAACAGCGAGTATACCGTAAACAGCTTCCCCTGCTTCTTGTACCCGTACAGAAAAAATGGCACATTCAAAACAATCAGGAAAAAAGAGAGCGACAGATACTCCGGCGTCAGCTCCCAGAGCAGCATTGACGTCCCGGAAAACCCGCTGTCATACAGATTGACCGGGGCAAGAAAAACGGTCACACCAAACGCATTGATGATCCCCGCCAAAAACAACACCAGTAAATTTACCGGATTGATCCCTTTGCATCGTTTTTTATTTCTTATCATAAAAATCTCCATATATAAAAATGCTACAATAAACGCGTTTCACATCTATTGTAGCATCTGATCTTCTTTTCACACAAGTCAAGGTTTTGTTAAAAACCGGGATAACAGCAGCGCCGCTGTATTTAAAACGATCGCCAGAATCACATATATGGTCAGTGCCGTGCGCATTGTCGGAACGACATCCATCAGCGATGCCCAGCTTTCCTCCAGCACCCACGCATTTACCATACCATACTCAGCCAGCATTGTAAGCGCGGTAAACCCCAGCGCACACAGTGTTGACCATGTGATATTTTTCTTCCTGGCACCCAGAATCAGACTAACCACTGTAAAAACACCACTTGCCACACCAAACAAAATCCACATATCACGTTGCTCTCCTTTTCCTCAAGATATTCCATTTAGGTCTGATAAACTCCATTTTTCTCCTACAATCCATCCTCAAAATTTTTGCAGGTACTCTTTTACTTCTTGCACATCACTTTCACAATGTTTCAATCTGTTCAAATAAACAATTCTACGTATCTCTTCTTCTGTTCCTTCAAATCCTGCTTTCTTTATTATGTCAAAAACTCTATTCTTCATTTCCGCCCCACATTCCAAAGCATCCAAAACGATCTTCTCTAAATATTCAGGCTTTCTCTTATCCCCTAAATCTGTAAATGTCGCACTTGCAGCAACTAAAGCAGTTCTCATATATTGTGCGTTATCTTTGAACAACTCGCTATCTATATAAAGTCCTTTGCTCTCTATAAACTGACTGCAAAATGTAATTACCGTACGCGTATTTCCTTCTCGATATGGATGTACTTTCCAAAGTTCAGCCAAGTATTTTGAAAATATCACCGCTACCACTTCAATTGATGCCTTATACCAAGCATAATGGTTCATTTCATTTAAAATAGATTTTGCATCTTTTTCAATATCAAAGCAATCAGAATACTCTATGGAGATACCGCCTAACGCCGGCTCAGATTTTTCAATATTAATCACTCTTATCACTCCTGCCCAATCATAAACATCTTGAAAAATGTAATGATGCACATCGCAAAGTGCGGCAAAATCAAAACAACTTGCAGATTCTTTTGTCACAAGTTCTGCAAGTCGTAAACTGGTATATTCTGCCTCCATACAAGACAGTTCTTTCTCATCTCGTATATTCGCTAAATTTTTCAAGATATTTGTATGTGGGTATAGATATGGATCCCTCATAAAAACACCTCTACTTCTTCATTTTATATTTTTTATCCAAAACTTTCCTCATATCATCTGTGGTCATCTCACCACGCTTTTCCTTTGCGATCAGATCCTTGAACTCCGGAGACGGTTCTAGTCCATCTACTTGAATCATCCCAAGAGCATACTCCCATTTTTTATCTGCACTTACTAACATAATACCGTTCTCCTTTCTGTTCATTATTATATCATGTTCCATTTACAATATCCATATTTTCCATATGATAACTTACGATACTTTATGAATTTCTGTCAAATTGTAAAAACCCCTTGAAAATGCCCATTTTCTGAGCTTTTCAAGGGGTTTAACCTGCATTTTATCTAGGAATTAGTTTCCCATCTGTGCAGCAACCTCTGCCGCGAAGTCTTCCTGCTTCTTCTCAAGACCTTCACCGGTCTCAAAGCGAACGAATCTCTTTACGCTTACGGTTGTGCCGGCTGCCTTGGATACCTCCTCGAGGTACTTGCCAACGGTCTGCTTGCCATCCTCAGCCTTTACATACACCTGGTCTACCAGACACACTTCCTTAAGCTCCTTGCTGATACGTCCCTCGATCATGCCATTGATCACCTTCTCCGGTTTCTGGGACTCCTTCGGATCGTTCATGATCTGCGCGAGGAGAATCTCCTTCTCATGTGCGATGTAATCTGCGCTCACCTCGGCTCTGGAAACATACTTCGGATTTAAAGCAGCGATCTGCATTGCGATGTTTACCAGCGCTTCCTTCACTGCATCGTTTACCGTTGCTGTCTCAGCTTCCACGATAACGCCGATTCTTCCGCCGCCGTGTACATAGGTAGCCACACAGCCGTTTGCTGCAACAACCTTCTCAAATCTGCGAATCTTTAAGTTCTCGCCGATCACCGCAACCTTCTCTACGAGCGCGTCGTTTACAGACTTGGAAGCATCCTCGTTCCATGCCTCTGCCATAAACGCGTCCATATCTGCCGCATCGGAATTTGCCGCCTGCACGGCAACAGCCTTTACGAACTCCTGGAATGTCTCGTTCTTTGCAACGAAGTCTGTCTCGGAATTTACCTCGACAACAGCCGCTGTCTTTTCGTCCTTTGTCACAACTGCGCAAAGACCCTCAGCAGCGATTCTGTTTGCCTTCTTCTCTGCCTTTGCCTGTCCGTTCTTTCTCAAGAACTCAACAGCCTCGTCCATGTTTCCGTTTGTCTCGTTTAATGCTTTCTTGCAATCCATCATGCCTGCGCCGGTCATCTCGCGCAGTTCTTTTACCATAGCTGCTGTAATAGCCATTTGATCATCCTCCAATTAAAGTTCTTATGCTTCCTCTGCTGCCTCTTCTGCATCAGCCTCTGCGGACTCTGCTTCCTCTGCAGTCATCTCTGCGCCCTGGTTTGCCTCGATCACAGCGTCAGCCATCTTGGAAACGATCAGCTTCACTGCTCTGATCGCGTCGTCGTTGCCCGGGATCACATAATCAAGCTCCTCCGGATCACAGTTGGTATCCGCGATACCGATCAGTGTGATTCCCAGTGTATGAGCCTCCTGGATACAGATTCTCTCCTTCTTCGGGTCTACAACGAAAATCGCATCCGGGATTCTCTTCATCTCCTTGATTCCGCCAAGGTTCTTCTCTAACTTCTCCCACTCTTTCTTAAGGGCGATAACTTCCTTCTTCGGCAGTACCTCGAATGTACCGTCGGTTGCCATCGTCTCGATCTCTTTTAATCTTGCAATACGGCTCTGGATAGTCTTGAAGTTGGTCAGCATACCGCCTAACCATCTCTCATTTACATAGAACATACCGCAGCGCTCTGCCTCGGTCTTGATCGCATCCTGCGCCTGCTTCTTCGTACCTACGAAAAGAATGGTGCCGCCCTCAGCCGCGATATCAGCAACCGCCTTGTAAGCCTCGTCTACTTTGCCGACAGACTTCTGAAGGTCGATGATATAGATACCATTTCTCTCTGTGTAGATGTACGGAGCCATCTTAGGGTTCCATCTTCTTGTCTGATGTCCGAAATGAACACCTGCTTCCAGTAACTGCTTCATTGAAATAACACTCATTTTTTTACCTCCATGGTTTTCCCTCCATATGCTTCATCCCGCAAGGCAACCAGACGGCACCA
>JAPFDX010000037.1 GCA_026168605.1 Roseburia sp.
CATATTTGCGGTGCTCGCCGTCCAGCCAGAGCACCTGGGAGTAACCCATCTTCTCCGCCTTCACCTGCCCTAAGATCGAACCCGCATAGTTGCCACCGCATTTTGTAAAGCCCGTACCGCCCTTGACCGCACGCACCAGCTCATCCTCCACGAGGATCCGTACCGGGTTGATGCCCTCTGCATAATACGCGCCAACCGGACAGCAGATGATCATAAACTTGTAGGACGTCGCCATATGTACGCCAAGCGCCGCCTCCGTGGCAAACATAAACGGACGGATATAAAGCGATGTGCCCGGCTCGGAGGGAACCCAGTCCTCCTCCACCTTCACAAGCGCACGCACCGCCTCGACAAACATATCGACCGGGAACTCCGGCATACACAGTCTCGCGTTGGAATTTATCATGCGCTTTGCGTTCATCTCCGGGCGGAATAACTGGATCCTGCCCTCCGCCGTACGGTATGCCTTTAACCCCTCAAACGTCTCCTGCGCATAGTGCAGTGTCACGCAGGCAGGGTCCAGTGTGATCGGCGCGTGCGGCTCGATCCGCGCATCCTTCCAGCCGTCCTCCTTCGTCCAGTCCATCACAAACATATAGTCTGTCATGTATTTTCCAAAACCCAGATGCTTCTGATCCGGCTTCTCCTTTAACACGTCTCTCTTTACAAATCTGATATCCATCTTCAACACCCCGCTCTTTCTGCCAGATAATTTCTGTTCCCCATTATGCTACTTATCCTTTTGGGTGTCAAGATTATTCCGTGGGCTTATATCCCTCATACGCTGGGGTTATTGAGGATTTTCCCTACTGCTCTTTCAGCACTTTCTTTAACGGGATCCAGAGAATAAACGCATAGACGCTTCCGATCAGCGCCGTGATAAGCTGTGTCACGGAAAACATAGTCTGGAACACGACCATTTTCGCCTCCATGGCTGCCGGAATCAGACTTGGGATCAGGATCATGGAGATGACCACACCCATAAAAAGCGCTTTTACCACCGTGCCCGCCGCCATGCCTGCGATCAGTCCGGCGTTGCTCTGCTTCTTTTTATATATGAGTCCCACACCAAGCACAAGCAGCGCGTTTCCCACCATAATGCACGGGATGATCGCCGGGATTGCCGACATGATCGGACTTCCAGCGATCAGAAATGCCGTAACCGGAGTCACGACCGCAAGGATCAGACCGCATCCGACGCCCACGCTTAAAACCGCAAGGATCAGACAGGTGTTGATCACCGGTCCCGTGATATAGACGCTTACATTTTTGAAAAACTGGCTCGCGATGCAGATCGCCAAAAGCACTGCCGTGATCGTAATCTGTTTTGTTGTAACTTTCATTGCTTCCTCCTTCTTGGCAGACTTCTCTTTTGTTAATACAAGTATGTTTGTCTGCACTAACCAGAGCATAATACAACCGCTTTATAAAATCAAGTATTTTCTCTATATGATAAAAGCCAGTCTATTAAATATACGGATTTGATCCCGTCATAGGATTTGATATAACTCCTATCCATTGACAACACGATTTTCTCATAGTTGTCTGGTATCATGCGCAGCGGTCTGAGTTCACGTTCACGGGTCTGCGGAGACTGCATACTCTCTGTTACCTGGATATACAGCTTGTCGTCCGGCTTTTCTGCTACAAAGTCAATTTCTGCTTCGCCGACTTTTCCGATATAAACACGATAATCACGCCGGAGCAGTTCTAAAAATACTATATTTTCAATAATATGCCCACGGTCTGCATCACGATAACCAAGTAGCATATTGCGAAAGCCCAAATCAATAATGTAGTTTTTTCCAAGCGTTTTCAGCAACTGTTTGCCTTTTACATCATATCTGCCAACAGAGTAAAAGATATATGCGCTGCGCAGCATCGAAATATATTTATCCACAGTTTTCCCGGCGACATTTCTCCCTTTTTCATTCTGAATATCTCCCTGCTCAGACAACACATTACCGATGTTGTTCGGAGAAGTGATGCTGCCAATATTAGAACAAAGAAAGAGTGTGATTTTCTGGAGCATTGCCTGATCAGCCTGATTATTGCGCTGGAGAATATCACGTAGTACCACCGTGGAATAGATACCTTCCAGTGCCTGATTGCTCCGCGCTTCATTGAACCGGTATTCCCTCAAAACCGGCATTCCCCCAAACTGAAGGTATCTCTGGAACTTTTCCTCCACTGTAACCGAGGCATCAAACTGATAAAAATCCAAAAATTCCCTGAAGGACAATGGAAGCATACGGATTTCCACATATCTGCCGGAAAGCAGCGTAGAAAATTCTGTGGAGAGTAAATAAGCATTCGATCCCGTAATATAGATATCCACATCAAAATCAAGGCGGAAAGACTCTATGGCTTTTTCCCAATGCTCCACCGTCTGGAGCTCATCGAAAATCAGATAGGTCTTACCTTTCCCGGGAATCTGTTCACTAACGTAATCATAAAACGCCAGATAGTCAGACAGATTTCGATAGCGCAGAGACTCCAAATTGATATGAATAATATTGGAATCAGCTACCCCATGATCTGACAGGTACTGATGAAACAAGTCAAGCAGACATGATTTCCCACATCTGCGGATACCAGTAACAATCTTGACCAGATCCACATCTTTGTTTTGTATCAACTGATTCAGATATTCAGGGCGACTTATAAGCTCAGCCATGATGCACCTCCTAAAATTTTTCCTGCATATTATTATACCCCAAAATCCGAAAATTCCAATAGTTTCAGACCTGAAAGTCGAAAACTTTATAAAATCGTGAGGTTTTCGACAAGAAAGTCCAAAACTTTATAACACCTCCACAGTCCTCACACGTTCCGCAGACGCTCAAATGCCTGGTAAACGTCGAGTGTTCCGTAACCCCACTCCCGGTTTGGATAGCTTCGGTCATTCGACTTCCCCGTCCCCCGTATCAGCATATTTTTGATCCCGGCGTTGGAGAGACGCGGGCTGTTCAACTCCACCAGCGCCCACTGCATGATCTGCGCCACCGCCCCTGTCGTCACTGCAGCCGCCGCGCTCGTTCCCGTAAAACGGATGTAATCCCCCCGCAAACCCGGACCGTAGACGTTCACCGCAGGCGCGGCAAAATCGGGCTTGATCTCCCCCGAGATCGTATATCCACGCCCGGAATCCGCAAACATACTCTGGTTTGCTGCATTGTAGCCACCCACCGTGATGACCTGCTTGGCGTTGGACGGGGACGTCAGCGTGACCTCCGGATTGGACCGCAGAAAATACACCTGACCGTTCGTGAGCTGCGCCATCGGCAGCCACATATTATACGAGCCGTTGATGATATTTTCCGGATAGACACGGATCACCCAGAGCCCGCGCTTTGGCGCGATAAAACGCATATAGATCAGTTGGTTTGCCTCCTCCCTCGTCTCGATCCGGTAGTCGATCATAACAATTGTTTTCTCAAACACAAACCGGAACGTCTCCGAAGCATTCTCCCTTACGGGCACCCGGCGGATCTGCTCCCCGGTCGGCGATATGACGGACACCGAGTACAGTTCCGGCGAATTTGCCCACATTTCAAGGAAAAATCCGTTCATGTCCTCCTCAACCGTCACCTCAACGTCCTCATATGCCATATCCTCCGCGATCCTCCCCTGAAAATGGTGGCGCGAATTTGCCTCATTTCCTCCCGCCACCACGACCGAGCGCCTGCGCCTTGTGCAGATAAAATTCAAATAACTGGACAACGGTCCGTTCTTTCCGTGGCTGCCGATGCTGTTTCCAAGCGCCAGACAGATCACCAGCGGCATATTCAGCACATTGGCGAGATTGTCGAGGTACGACACCCCCATCATAATGTCGTTTTCCTGATAGGCGGGCACGCCATCCGGCACAAAGAAAAACTCCCTCAGATACTCTTTTGCCCCCTTTAGCTTCACGACTGCAATCTGTGCCTGCGGTGCAGCACCGATAAAATCAGCCGCCACATCCTCCCCGCCGCAGGCGACTCCCGCCAGAAACGTGCCGTGTCCGTTCTCATCGCGCGACGGCACGACATCATAGGGATTTTCCGCTGCCAGCGCGCGGTCGATCATCTCTTTCGTGTACTCTGTCCCGTACAAAATCCCATCCGGCGTCGCCCCCTCCATAATGGACTGGTCCCAGATGCGCACGATCCGGGAGGTCCCGTCCGAATACTGAAACAGCTTGTTGGTGTAGTCGATACCGGTATCGATAAATCCGACCAGAACGCCGTTTCCTTTCAGGGAGAGCACCGGCTGGTTCTGCATCCGGAGGATCCCCGACACTTCAAGCGCCGTGGTGTCCAAAAGCCCGTAGCACTTGGGGATCGTCGTGTAGCTGTAACTCCCGATCGAGAGCGGTGGAAGCCCCTCCCTTGGAAAAAAGAATACATCATAATCCTCCGAGACCCTCTGTGTACAGCCGCTCACGGTGATCTGTTCCGTCCCCACACCGTAAGGGATGATAAAATCATAGTAATCATTGGAATGTATCTGTTGTCTGCAATCTGCCATAAAAAACTCCGGTCATCTATTCATACTAATAGATGCCGGAGGCTTTTGTTTTATGCGATATTTTACAGAGTACCGCCCGCGATCTGCGGTGCCATGTTGTCTGTGATACGGGCACAGCCGCGCATCTCGATCCGCGGACTTCCCTTTTTCTCCACATAGTCTTTGGTGATCGTGACGATCCCGATGTTGTCATCCTTTGGAATCTCATACATGATATCCAGCATAAATTCCTCGATGACCGCACGGAGCGCACGCGCGCCCACTTTTTTCCCCTTCGCCTTCTGTGCGATCGCGCGCAGCGCATCCTCATCAAACTGGAGCTTTACCTCATCCATCGCGAGAAGCTTCTCATACTGCTTTAAGATCGCATTTTTCGGCTCGCGCAGGATACGCACCAGCGCATCCTCCGTCAACGCGTTCAACGTAAACATCACCGGAAGTCTTCCGAGAAACTCCGGGATCATGCCAAATTTGCGCACATCCTCCACTGTCACCTCGGACAGCAGATCCTCGTTGTTGTCGTATTCATCCTTCAGCTTTGCACCAAAACCGATGGAAGCCGTCTTGTTTAACCGCTCCTTGATGATCTCCTCCAGATCCGGAAAGGCGCCGCCGCAGATAAACAAAATATTTTTTGTGTTGACCATCGTCATCGGTACCATCGCGTTCTTGCTGCTCGCGCCGACCGGGACCTCGACCTCTGCGCCCTCTAAGAGCTTTAACATCCCCTGCTGCACCGACTCGCCGCTGACGTCACGCTGGTTGGTATTGCGTTTCTTCGCGATCTTGTCGATCTCGTCGATAAAAATAATGCCGTGCTCCGCGCGCTCCACATCGTTGTCCGCAGCCGCCAGAAGCTTGCTGACCACGCTCTCGATGTCGTCGCCTATGTAGCCCGCCTCCGTCAGCGAGGTGGCGTCTGTGATCGCAAGCGGTACATCCAGAAGCCTTGCGAGCGTCTTGACCAGATAGGTCTTGCCACAGCCCGTCGGTCCGATCATGAGCATATTCGACTTCTCGATCTCAATGCCGTCCTTCTCGTCCGCAGCGATCCGCTTATAGTGGTTGTAGACGGCGACAGACATCACTTTCTTCGCCTGTTCCTGTCCCACCACGTACTCGTCGAGCGACGCCTTGATCCGGTGTGGCGGCGGTATCTTCGTGATGTCGATCACCGGCTCCGTCTTTTCCTTCGGCTTTTTCTTCTTTAACTTCTGGTTCTTTGGCAGCGTACCCTGCAGATTCTGCAGATCGGACAGATTGATCATGCTGATGTTCGGCATCTTGCCAAGATTCAGATTCATCATGTCATCCATCGAAAAACCGGACTGGTTCATGCTGTCAAAGGTGCGCTGCATACAGTCCTGACAGATGCAGATGTCATTCGGTATCTTGATCATCCGCCCCGCGATGTGCTCCGGGCGGTGGCAGATGTAGCAGATATCCTCGTACTCTGTCTCATGCTCCGTCGGCTTGTCACTGTCCGCTGTCACCTCCGTCATGTGCATCTTCCCGTCATCGCCTGCCGGCTGACCTCCGTCCGTATCCGGCGTCTCTGCTGCGCACACTTCGTCTGTCACTTCTCTATAATCATTGTCGTTCATTGGACGTCTCCTTACTTTTCTTTATGAAAATCCTCTTTCGCCCTCGGCGTCATTTTATTATAATCGAAAGTTTCTGCAACCTCAAGGAATTTGCCGATTTTTATTTTAATTTAAGAAACAGCGTGTTACGGCTCACACCCGCCGTGAAAGTGTACACCTGCCCCCCTCATGCTTGCATGAAAGGAGCAGGCGTATGCTTACGCGGCAGGGCATGACTTGTAACCGCCACACATATAAGCAGTCTTAGCACG
The DNA here is from genome assembly GCA_026168605.1 of Roseburia sp. GTDB lineage: Bacteria > Bacillota > Clostridia > Lachnospirales > Lachnospiraceae > Roseburia. Next base: position 6,368 of record JAPFDX010000037.1, read on the forward strand.
CAGTGCGGAACTGGAGCGCGTATGCGCGACGACTGCGCTTATACGTATGTATTGCGGATACGGGGGTGAGCCGTCCCCTCCGCCGTATGCAAGCCCATAAAAGAGTTTCGCCTGCGAAACTCTCCGCCTGCGGCGGGTCGCATCAGCGGCACAGTTCCTCTCCGCCGCAGTGCGATCCCCCGGAGGGTTTTACTTTATAGGGAACGAAGTTTCCTATAAAGTAAAACAGCCGCGGAAGCTTCTGCCCCCGCGGCTGTGCGACTTCTCTTTATTCTATTATCTTCTGCCGTCTGTCGTGCCTGTCCCGTTTCCGGCATTATTGTTTGTCAGATCATCCACGCCCTGCTCGACGCCGTTGATCACATCCTTGCCCGCCTCGCCGACACCGTCCACAACATCCTCCACCGGATTGTTACTATTGTCGGTCGTGGTGTTTGTTCCATTGTTATCCACCGTGCCGTTATTATTGAGCGTTCCATTGTCCGCCGGCGCACCGTTTGTGGCATCGTTGATCGCTCCGTTGCCGTTTGTGCCGTTCGTACCGTTGGTTGCATCATTCAGATCCTCGGTGTTGGTCTGCACATTGTTGGTATTGCCCGGTTTTTTGTCGTTTGTGGTACTCTCCGTATTCGTGTTGTTCGTACCGTTTGTGTTGTTGTCCTTGTTGCTTCCGCACGCGGTGACTGCACCCAGACACAAGGTAAGTACTAGTCCCGCAGCAAGTGCTCTCCACTTTCTCATAGTCAAATTCTCCTTTTTGTCAGAAATTACTCTGTTTTTCAAAGGATAGTATGACCATATTTGCAGCACTTATTCGGTCTGTCACAAAATTATAACATTTTAAAAAAATTTACGACGGATAGCAGCCCAGCTCTCTGGAAAGCTCCTCCTGCACCCGGCGCACGTCCACGGCAAGCTCTGCGACGCGCTCTCTCGTCATCCGGCTCGTAGGACCGGAAATACTGAACGCATACTGCACGTCCTTGCGGTAACTGTGCAGGCACGCAGCGATACAGCGCACACCTTTCTCGTTCTCCTCGTCGTCAAGCGCATAGCCGTTTCTCCGGATCCCCTCTAACGTCTCCTGCATCCTCGCATAATCGGTGATCGTATTCTCCGTCTTTTTCTCAATGATGCTCTCGTTCCAGATCTTCTTCACTTCCTCCTCCGGCAGGGCTGCCATGATCGCCTTCCCCACACCAGAGCAGTACATGGGATGCACCATCCCAACCTGGGACACCATCCGTATCGTGCCGATCTTTGCCTCGATCTTATAGATATAGAGGATATTGTTGCCCTCGCGCTGCACCAGATGCACCGCCTCGCCGCTCAAATCTGAAAGGCGTTCCAGATACGGTTTCGCGATCTGTAAAATATCCATGCGGTCTAGGATACGTCCCGCCATATTGACGATTTTATAGGAAAGCATATATTTCTGCGACGCCTCATCCTGCTTCGCGTACCCCATGTAGATCAGGGACATCAGCAGACGGTGTACCGTGCTCTTGTGAAGCCCGAGCGCCGCAGAGAGTTCCATCAGCCCCATCTCCCCATTGTCGGCAAGCGTCTCCATCACCTGAAAAATACGCTCCGCCGACTGCACCGGATTTTTTGTTTCTTTTTCTTCTGTCATGTAAATCTCCATCCCATACCGTTTCACAATTTAGGTTCTCGTTCCGCATTGTGAAACGTTTTGTCTATGATAGCATGACAAGAAGAAAAAAGTCAACTCAGGAATTGCGACTGCAGCTTTTTTAAAGTGCCATAAAGCGGCTGGAACAAGATCAGGGTGAGCGTCGCGTTGGATATGCCGTGGATAATGTCGTGCGGGATCCCCGCCACCCACCACACCAGCGCGGCGTGCCAGCCGTCGATCACCAGATAGGGGAGCGCGCACAGCGCCCCGAAAAACAGCCCGTAAAATCCGGTGACAACCGCCCAGAACCACGCCTCCTCATGTTTCCGGAGCAGACGCACAAAAAATGCGAGCAGCGGCCATATATAAAGGTACATCACCCACCAGATGCCAAAGCCGTACAAACATCCCTCGATCAGCACAAACGCCGCGATAGCATAGTAGATGCGTCTCCCGAACACAAGCGCATAGAGCACGATCAAAAGCGTCACAAGCTCCACGCCCGGCAGAAAGGAAAGCGCCATCTTGACCGCCTCCATCGTCGCGATCATCACACCGGTCAGCGCGATGTCCCTCGTCTTTATCGTCTGCCGCATCACCGTCACTCTGTCGTGTAGACAATCTGGTAAGCCTGACCGTCCTCGATCGGCTGCTGGTCCATGCCGAAATCACAGTACTCGCCGTCTACATAAAACGCCCAGTAAGCGCCGTTCTCATTGAAATCCGCCACAACGCCGTTGACCGTATTCACCATCATGCCGTACTCGCCATCTGTTCCATCCACGGTAAGCCCTTCCGTCTCTCGAACCGCATCGCCGAGATACTCCGCGTCCGTGCTCACCTCATACATCACAGATTTCTGTTCATCGTCAATGACCTCAATGGTGATGTCCTTACTTCCTGCGGACGCCTTCGGCGCCAGCGCAAAATAAATGCCGGCAAAAATGACCGCCACAAGCGCCAGCGCGCCCACCGCAAGTATGATTTTCTTTTTGTTTCCTCCGTTTGTCTTTTCTGACATATTCCTCTTCCTCCTTTTTCTTTTTGCAGCACACAAAAACGCCCTTCTGCGAGGGTGCAAAAGGGCATGGTAAGACATCTTCTGTGTACCATGACCAATTCCTCGTGGTCTTCCAGTACTGATCGCAGGCAGGTCTTCTGACTCTAAGATCACCGCATCTTATCCCTTCCCGCCATATGCGCCCCTTCTGCATAATTTCTCTGCAGCGGCGCATGATAACAGTGGTTTTTATAAGACACTCCCTTATCACAGCGACGAGATCGTACAGGATTTGCACCTGTTTCCCTTTTCACCCGTGCATCCATGTCCGGCATGAACCACAGACACCTGAAACCAAGTCATGGAAAGTCTACCATATCGCCCGTGATTCTGCAAGAAAATTCGCGGAACCGGTTGACAAGCCCCGCGCAGATGTTATAATTTATGCAGAAATTATTTTTATGAAACTATGTTCCGCATTATGGAACGCTATGTTTTTCAAAGGAGAATCATTATGAACAAAGTGTTAGAAGAGATTTCCAAAATCGGCATCGTTCCGGTCATCGCACTCGACCGCGCAGAGGACGCCGCTCCGCTTGCCAGAGCATTGTGCGACGGCGGTCTGCCGTGTGCGGAGGTGACCTTCCGCACCGCTGCGGCTGAGGAGTCCATCCGCATTATGTCCACACAGTTCCCGGAAATGCTGGTCGGCGCAGGCACGGTTTTGACCACCGAGCAGGTGGACCGCGCGGTGGACGCGGGCGCGAAATTTATCGTGAGTCCGGGACTGAACCCGAAGGTTGTCAAATACTGCGTCGAAAAAAATATCCCGATCACTCCGGGCACATCCAACCCGAGTGACGTGGAGGCTGCGATCGAGCTTGGTCTCGACGTTGTCAAATTCTTCCCGGCGGAGGCTGCCGGCGGGCTTAACATGATCAAATCCATGGCGGCTCCGTACACCCAGATGAAATTCATGCCGACCGGAGGCATCAGCGCGAAGAACCTGACCAGCTATCTTGATTTCAACAGGATCATCGCCTGCGGCGGTTCATGGATGGTCAGCAAGGATATGGTAAATGCAAAGGACTGGACGGGCATCACGGCTCTCACAAAGGAAGCGGTTGCGACGATGCTCGGCTTTAAACTTCTCCATGTCGGCGTCAATAACGCTTCGGAGGACGAGGCTTCCACGGAATCCGCGAAGTTTGCCGCCCTGCTCGGCGAGGATGTAAAAGCCGGAAACAGTTCTCTGTTCGTCGGCTCCCTCATCGAGATGATGAAAACTCCGGGACGTGGAACAAACGGTCATATCTGCATCCAGACCAACTATCTGGCACGCGCGATGTACCATCTTGAAAAACGCGGATTTGTGTTTGACGAGACTTCCTTCAAATACAACGACAAGGGAGACATCACCGTTGCGTACTTAAAGGATGAGATCGCAGGATTTGCGGTACATTTCAATCAGAAATAAGCTCATACCTGCGCAAAATAATCTGTATGAATTTCTGAGATTAAGAAATACTGACAGGGAGTGCAAGCCACTTCATTCTTTCCTAAATTTTATCCCAAGACCGCAGCGCTGCTATCATCAGGCGCTGCGTTTTTTTATGACATAGGAACCGGGGAAATTCTTTATTATTGACAAGAAAAAGAGAAGTTCCTAAAATAATACATAAATAAATTTATCAGAGAACGGGGGCAAACATGAAAACTTATCGCTGGGCAACCTTAGGCTGCGGCGTCATTGCAAACGAGCTGGCACAGGCGCTTGCAAAGGACGGACGAACTCTTTACGCAGTTGCAAACAGAACCTATCAGCATGCAGTTGATTTTGCAAAAAAATATGACATTCCGCATGTGTACGAACAGATCGAAGACCTGTTTACGGATGAAAATATAGATATTATTTATATTTCCACGCCGCATAATACACATATCTCCTATCTGCGCGAAGCCTTAACACATGGAAAGCATGTGCTCTGCGAAAAATCCATCACACTCAATGACGCAGAGCTCGCCGAGGCGATCAGGCTGGCGGAGGAGAATCATGTGGTCCTGGCAGAGGCAATGACCATCTATCATATGCCTGTCTACAAGAAAATTTTGGATGTGATACAGGAGAAGAAGCTGGGTGCGCTGAAAATGATCCAGATGAATTTCGGCAGCTACAAGGATTATGACATGAGCAACCGCTTTTTTAATCCTTCGCTCGCCGGAGGCGCGCTGCTTGACATTGGCGTGTACGCCCTCTCTTTTATCCGCTGGTTCTTTTCTGCTGCGCCTGATTCTGTCGTGTCACAGGTAAAATTCGCGCCGAGCGGCGTCGATGAGCAGGCGGGCATTTTACTGATGAATCCTGCCGGAGAGATGGCGACCATCACCTTAAGCCTTCACGCCAAACAGCCAAAAAGAGGGATGCTTGCCTTTGACAGCGGTTACATCGAAATTTATGAATACCCGCGCGCTGCAGAAGCTGTCATCACCTATACAGCGGATGGTCGCAAGGAGACGATTTCCTGCGGCAATACCGACGATGCGCTGCGCTATGAGGTTGCCGATATGGAGCGCGCCGTCTCCGGCGAGGCAAATGAAATGCACTTAGATTATACGACAGATGTGATGGCAGTGATGACAGAGTTAAGACGCGCATGGGGACTTTCCTATCCGGAAGAACAATCACAGAATAACATCGCTTCGACATAGAAAAAACACGAAAGACAAGGAGCACACACTATGGACTATCGAAAATTCGGAAACACGATCATAGTCAGAATTGACAGAGGCGAAGAAATTTTAGAACAGGTACGGCAGCTTGCGCACAAAGAAAATATCAAGCTTGCGAGCATTCAGGCGCTTGGCGCCGTTGACGATTTCACCGTCGGCGTCTTTTTGACTGACGAGAAAAAATATGTGCCAAATAAGTTTCACGGCTCATTTGAAATCGTCTCCTTACACGGAACGATCAATACAATGGACGGCGAATTTTACTGTCATCTGCATATGAGCGCCGGAAATGAAAAGGGCGAGGTATTCGGCGGTCACTTAAATCGGGCAGTCGTAAGCGCCACCTGTGAAATGGTCATCACGCTCATCGACGGCACGGTTGACCGTTTCCACGATCCGCAGATCGGTTTAAATTTATTCCGTTTCTAAAACGGCCGGAGGGAACAAAGTTTCCTATAAAGTGAAAAGACGCGGAGCTCCAAAAAGCCCCGCGTTTTTCATCTGATACAAATTACACACCCGAGTATGCCGCGAATGCTCCGTCCACCGGGATACATACGCCGTTTACAAAACCGCTCGCCTCGGAGGACGCGAGGAATAGCAGCGCGCCGACAAGCTCCTGCGGCTCGCCGAAGCGATCCATCGGCGTACCCGCCAGGATCTTTCCTGTTCTCGCGGTCGGTGTTCCGTCCTCGTTGAACAGCAGCGCATGGTTCTGCGCTGTCGCAAGGAAGCCCGGTGCGATCGCGTTGCAGCGCACGCCCACCTTGGAGAAATGAACTGCCAGCCACTCCGTGAAGTTCACGATGGCAGCCTTTGCGCCGGAATATGCCGGGATCTTGGTCAGCGGCGTGTACGCGTTCATGGATGCAATATTGATGATATTTGCACCTTCCTTATTCACCATATCCTTTGCGAACACCTGCGTCGGCAACAGTGTTCCCATGTAATTTAAGCCGAATACAAAGGATACGCCGTCCGGATCAAGATCGAAAAATGTCTTCATATTTCCCAGATCCTCCGGTCTGAAGTACTCGTCGTCCGTGGTCGCTTTCGGATTGTTTCCGCCTGCGCCGTTGACTAAAATATCACACGTTCCGAAATCCGCAGCGATGGCGTCTCTCGCCTCCTCAATGCTCTCCTTCTCGAGAACGTTGCACTTGTAGCCCTTTGCCACAAATCCCTCCGCCACGATAGCGTCCGCATTCTTCTGCGCAGCCTCCATGTTCAGATCGAGAAGTGCCACCTTCGCGCCGCACGCGGCAAGCGCCTCCGCCATCACGGAACAGATCACGCCGCCTGCTCCTGTCACAACTGCAACTTTTCCGGTCAGATCCACTTTGATTGGTAATTTCATGTCTTTTTTCCTCCTGCTGATGATCATTTTTTACTGAAATGCTTTCTCCACTGCCTCAAATAATCCATTGATATAGGTCGCGCCGAGCGCACGGTCGTAAAGTCCGTATCCGGCTCTTCCCGTCTCGCCCCAGATCATTCTTCCGTGATCCGGTCTCACATATCCGGTAAATCCGTTTGTGTGAAGTGCTTTGACGATCTCGTACATATCCAGGGAACCGCAGCAGGAAAGATGCGCGCGCTCCTCAAATCCGTTCTCGAGCACCGCCACATTTCTCATATGCGCAAAATGGATCCTGCCCATCGCCGCATACTTCGCAGCCATCTTCACCACGTCATTTTTATCGGAGCAGCCGAGAGAACCTGTACACAGCGTGATACCGTTGTGCGGATCATCCACCAGCTTTAAGAAACGGTCGATATTTTCCTCGCAGGTGATGATCCTCGGAAGCCCGAAAATGCTCCAACACGGGTCGTCCTCATGGATCGCCATGTTGACGTCGCACTCTGCCGCCACCGGAATGATCTTCTCCAGAAAATATTTCAGGTTGTTCCAGAGGTCGTCCTCGGACATCGCATGGTACTCCGCCACAACGCTCTTTAACTCCTCTCTGGTGTAACTGGAATCCCAGCCCGGAAGCGTCAGGTCGCTGTCGCTCTCAAGCGGGTTGACGGCGTCCACCTGCTCCTGATAGTAGACAAGGGAAGTCGAACCGTCCGGCAGCACATGGTCAAGCTGTGTTCTCGTCCAATCAAACACCGGCATAAAATTGTAACAGATGCACTTCACACCCGCCTTTGCCACGCGGCGGATATTCTCGCAGTAATTCTCGATGTATTTGTCGCGCGACGGCTTGCCGAGCTTGATATCCTCGTGCACCGGGATACTCTCAATCACCTCAAAGTGAAGTCCTGCGTCCTCCACCTGCTTTTTTAACTTCGCGATGCTCTCCTCGCTCCACACTTCACCGACCGGAACATCGTACACTGCCGTCACGATCGAATGCATACCGGGAATCTGACGGATGTTCTCCAACGTCACCTTGTCGTCCTCCCCGTACCAGCGAAATGATAATTTCATGTTTTCCTCCATTCCGGCGCATCCTGCCGCGCCCTGTCACCTGTAAATCCCTACTTGCATACATGGATAAATCATTGAATTGTAAATATTTCTATCCATCTTGTACCTTCACTATACCATGCTTGTATACAAGTGTCAACATCACTTTCCATTTTTTCCGGTTTTGTGTGCCCATTGACACGCTCCTCCTAACAATCTTTCCCCGCCCTTACTCTTTTTATGTAGATTCGAGTGGCAAGAGGATTTTTTCAAAAACAGACTTGGCGAAATGCACAAATGAGATTCTGATTTGTGAATATGGAGAAGCCTAGAACTTCTTCATGTTCTGTCGATTTCCAGCAATTCGACGGCATGGATGCCGGCGAAAGCCCGAATTGCGCCACGGATGGCGCATCGAGGGCGGTTGCGTCCCGGCGCGTTACCAGTATTCAGAACATTTTAGAAGTTCTTGGCTTCGGAAGCCTGAACAAAAAGAATCTCATTTGTGCATTTGCCAGCCGCAATCTGAAAAACCCCCTTTGACACCTGAATCCTATGCATGAAAAAAGAGATTGTAATTTTAGAAAAATCGCTTTAATATGGGAATATAAAAATAAGACGATGGAGAATTGCAATGTATACCAAGAAGATGACCGGCACCTCGGATGCCGTCTATCAAAAATTAAAGGAGCAGATCCTGCTTTTGGAGCTTCCCCCCGGCTCCGCGATCAGCGAGATTGACACTGCCGCACAGTATCATGTCTCAAGAACCCCGGTAAGGGACGCATTTAAGCAGCTTGCCGGGGAGGGGCTGCTTGAGATCCGCCCGCACATCGGTACCTTCGTATCCCTGATCGATCTAAATATGATCTCAGATATTTTATATATGAGAGAGACATTAGAGCAGGCAATCTTCCGTGATCTTGCGTCCTCCTATGACAAATCACAGGAATTTCGCATCCGGCTCATTCTCCAAAAGCAGCACGAGCTTTTGGAGAGCGAACTGAACGAGGATGCGCTCGGGCGCGCCTTCATCCGCAGCGACAATGAATTTCACAGTACGCTTTATGAGATGGCCGGGAAAAAAAATGTGATGGATTTTCTAAAAAACATCAATTCCCAGTACGAGCGTTTCCGCACCTTTTCAAACTTTACGGACCGCTCAAGGCTTCTTTCGCTCTATGACGAGCATAAAGCGCTCTGGCAGTATATCTCCAGCCGGGATTATAAAAAGCTTGCCGACACAATCTCCCACCATATTTATGACGGCTTTAATGCAAACACGGAAATCGTCTGCCGTCATCCCGAGTACTTTAAAACGCTCCTTCCATAAAACAGCAAGTAGCACGTTGCGCGAACCACCCTTAAGTCCATAAGCCGATTCTTTCATCACCGTGTGTGATGAAGCGCATGGCGATTTGTATTTTGAGAGCGCCGATACAGATGCCGTGCGGGATTCCACGGAGACAAGGACATATTTCACAGACTTTTGTGCTGCTCTTACAAGGGCATCCGAACAAAACATAATCGCAGCGACCGATTGTCTGAGCTTTATTCTGTAGGCTTTTCAATGGCAGAATGAAGCGAGTTTTCGGCGCTGCGATTTTATGATGTCTGTGAGGAGGCACTTTTAGAGCAGCTAAAAAGTCTGTGTGATGTCCTGCTCCGTGGAATCCCGCACGGCAGACTGTACTGCACGAACAAACTCCACAATTTCATGCGCCCCCAATCGCCTCCCGGATCTTTTGATTTTCTTCCTGCATCCGGGCGACCTTCCTTTCCAGATCCTGCGTATTTCCCGTGCGCAGATCCTGCACGATCTCTGCGGTGATCTTATAAAGCGGTATCAGTCCCAGCGTTCCAGACACGCCCTTTAATGCGTGCACCCGCTCCTGCATCTCGTCCAGCTTCTGTGCTCTGTATGCCTGCAGCGCCTCAGCTTCGTGTGTGTCATCCAGAAACTTCCGCAGGTACTTCTCGTAGATCTCGCGTTTTTGCACAAACCGCATCAGCGCACCGTCATAATCAATCCCGGCAGCACGCAGTCTCTCCTCATTCATGGCAGTTCCCCCTTCTGTCAGATCTTCCTCTTATAAAGGATTGTACTACCGGGCACCCTTTTGCGCAATTCTTTTATTTTTTCATCTTCGGCTGGAAAATAAGGCTCGCCAGATAGCTGAAGATCAGCGCCGCGGAAATGCCTGCCGCACTGGCTTTCAGTCCGCCGAGGAAGATGCCAAGAAACCCGTTGGCATCCACCGCCTCCTTCACGCCCTTCCACAGGACATTGCCGAATCCAAGCAGCGGCACGCTTGCGCCCGCGCCTGCAAATTCCAAAAACGGCTCATAGATCTGCAATGCGCCGAGCAGCGCTCCCAGACACACCAGCATCACCATGATACGCCCCGGCAGAAGCTTTGTCTTTTCCATTAAAATCTGAACCAGCGCACAGATCAGTCCGCCAACCCAGAAGGCATTGATATAATCCATTCTTTTCTCTCCCTTTCGATTTTTCACAGAAACCTCTGTTTCCCCGATACGCCGGCACTACGCGTGCTCGATCACGACCGCGTGCGCAATTCCCGGAACCGTCATTCCCTCGTTAAAGGAAACCGTCGACAAAAGCGCGCCGGTCGGCACGAACAGAATACGTTTCCATCTTCCCGTCTCGACCTTCTTTAAAAGATGACCGGAGAGCGTCACGGCGGAACAGCCGCACCCCGAGCCTCCCGCGCCCGTTCCCTGCCGCTTGCCGTCATAGATCTCGATGCCGCAGTCCGTGTGCACCTCGCTGATGTCATAACCACCCTGCTTTGTCAGATCGAGCAGGATTTCTTTTCCGACTGTTCCAAGGTCCCCCGTGATGATCTTGTCATAATCCGGAACGCGTCTTCCGAAATCCTCCAGATGACGGCAGATGACGTCCGCTGCTGCAGGCGCCATCGCCGCGCCCATATTCATGGAATCCTTGATTCCATAATCGACAATCTTGCCCGTCGTGATGCCCGTGATCCTCGCCTTGCTTCGCTTTTTCCCGAGCACAAAGGCGGCGCTTCCCGTCACCGTCCACGTCGCGGACAAGGGTCTCTGGTTTGCATATTCCAGAGGAAACCGAAACTGCTTCTCCGCACTTGCAAAATGGCTGGACGTCATCGCCACGACATGATCCGCATACCCCGCCGCCACACACATCGCACCGAGAGACAGCGCCTCGCCGCAGGTACTGCACGCACCGTAAAGCCCAAACAGCGGCACCTGGTAATCCATCAGACCAAAGGACGTGGCGATCGTCTGTCCCAGCAGATCCCCCGAGAATAGGTATCGGATATCCTCCGCCTTTAATCCCGCCTTTCCGACCGCCATCGAAAACGCCTCCTTTTGGAGCGTGCTCTCCGCCTCCTCCCATGTGTCCGCCCCGAATTTATCGTCCTGCCCTACCACATCAAAGCAGTTTCCCAGAGGTCCTTCCCCCTCCTTTGTACCCACGATGCTGGCGCTGCTGATAATATAGGGAGCTTCTGCAAACTGCAGACTCTGTTTTCCAATCTGTACACTCATAAATCTCCTCCGTCCATCGTTTCTTTTTTATTGACATAATGGTATGGTCGTCCAAAAATTGCAAACCATTCTTTTTTCGCCATTTTTCTCGTATTATAAGAACCATTTTTCTTTCATTTCCCATGTATAAAGAATAGATTGACGGTCAAAATATGTGTACTATATGATGGCTTTACGAGGTGGGAGTATGGCATGAGGCATGAAGATATTGCAAAGGCATTAAAAGAATATAGAAAAAAGAATCATTATTCCGTCAAAGATGTCTCTATCATGCTCGGCGAGCGTTCGATGGAGGTTGCTCCAAAGACGATTTACGGATGGGAAAGCGGTCAGGCAAAGCCAAGCGCCGATATGCTTTTGACACTCTGTGAACTTTACAATATCACGGATGTGCTGACAGCCTTTGGCTATCATGAGGACAAATCATTTTTCCATGTAACATCTTCGGAACGCGCGCTGATTGAATCTTACCGAAAGCATCCTGAGCTTCAGAAAGCAGTCAATAAATTACTGGATCTGACCGTAGTCAGAAAAACGGGACAGTCACAATGAATTTTTACAAATCTTATTGTGACTGTCCCGTTTTTATTGATATGAGGTTATCCCGCAAAGCACAAAGACCGTTATTTCCGCTTCATGCCGCGAAGCTCCTCTTTTTTCTCCGCCGGAATCCGGCAGGATTCCAGCATCTTTTGGATCGCCTTATTATAAGTAAAATCATCCAGATGATTATCGAGCAAAAAGGCGTGCGTCTCCTCCGGAAATTTCGCATACGCCGTGGCTATCCCCCAGGCGACACCCATCTTACAGTAATATCCCTCATGTCTGAGCGAATCCCACACACGGAGCACATCGCCGATGTATTCCGGCACAAGAAAATGATCCATCAGCATGACCGCCACCACGCGCTGTTCAAATTCGTTCGGGGAAGCCTGATACTGCATCAGAAAATCCCACACCCTCTCACGGTATTTTTTTGCGATCTTAAATGTCGCGCAGAACCCGTCGTTGACCGACCAGTCGTGGATCTTTGGAATAAATGATGCTGCATAGGAGAGCAGCTCCTCAATGTCCGCCTTCGCGTAACCGATGACAAAGCCCTGCAGGCAGATCTCCTCATAGGAACCGTCTGCGGCAGTCTTTAGATAGCTGCGCCAGTCTCCGCACGCAAGCTCCTTTGCCAGCGCGCGCAGCAGCGGGATCCGCACACCCAAAATCTCGTCGCTTCCGGGGATCAGCCCGGAAGTAAATTTCTGAAATTTCGCGTCTGCGTGTGTCTCCAGCCAGTTGCGGATTTCTCTCTGGTCCATAACAAAGTCCTCTCTGTCTCTCATTTCACTTTTCTGTCAGTATATCAAATTTCTTTTGGCTTGTCATGTCTTTTCCCTACCCTTTCACACCGGATGCGACGTCCTCTTGGCTGTTTATCTTTTTTTGTAAATCACAATCTCAGGTTCTGCACCACTGCCCCCATACTCACATATGAGCAGGTAATCGTTGTCCGCAACAAATCCATAACATCTGTCGCTATTCATTTTTTCTACCTGGCAGCCGAGATATATTTTTGTATCATCAAGCAATTTGATTTTCTCCCCATTTGGAAGCGTGTATTCCAAATTAACATAAGCACCGCTTAATTGAAAAAGTGTTGTTATAGGCGGCATATCCTTAATTTTTAAAGAATTAACTTCATCTATTAACTGCTCCTTATATTGCAAAAAACACTTTTCACCACCCGACTGATAGCACTTGGCGGCAACACATTCCCCTCCCAGCGGATGACCATTTGTTTCCATACAACCTTTACAATTATCTTTGAAAGCACATTTACTGCAATCAACTCCACAAATCGTTTTCATTACAATGATCTCCTATCAATTCTTATTTACTATTCTATTGTTAAGTAAATAAACAGCCACAAAAGCAAGGGCAATACCAGTGCCAATCATAATCCACTGAAGCGAAAAAATATCTGAAAGTGGACCGAAAACAACCATTCCAACAGGAAGAAATCCAGAATACATTGCTCCCATCAATCCAAATACACGCCCCTGCATAGATTCATCCGCTTTCTCCTGTATAATTGTGGTTGTCGATGTCTGTACCATTGTCAATGCGATGCTGTATAAGAACATCATTACAAGATAAAGTAAAAAATAAGGAGATATACCCATGCCAACTGTCATAATACTAAGAACAGACAATCCGACTGCCAATGTTTTTACTCTGTTTGGGAAACCTCCCCAAATTCCTATCAATATGCCGCCTAAAGTCATTCCGGCAAACCCAATCAGCTCTGTCGCTGTTAAATACCAATAGGCATCTCCATAAACACGACTGACTAACAATGCTGACATAAATCCAGCCGGTACACATAAGAAGATAAACATACCATAGACGATCAAGATTTTCCCGATATTTTTATCTGAAAAGGAATAGCAAATACCAGCTTTTATATCTTCTAAAACAGACACTGCTTCATTGGTTACAGATTTTACTGGCAAGCGTAAGAAAAATAATAGTCCAATGCCAACAAAAGCTGTCAGAATATCAATTAAAAGTGTTGAGCGGAATGTTCCTGCTGATAATACAACACCTGCGACAGCAGGGGACGCAAACTGGACAACAGACTGCATTGTTGCATTTATTCCATTGTACTTCATCAGATATTCCTCTGGTACAAGATACGGTATTACAGCATTGACAGCAGGTGTTTGAACTCCCGCACCAATGGAGCGGATAATAGATATTCCCAATAATCCACTTAACAATATGACATCTGACGACATCATAGGTATTACTAAAAACATAATAAAAGTTGCCAGCATAATTACAGTATCAGAAAAAATGATTAGCTTTTTGTGACTGTATCTATCTGCCCATACTCCGCCCAGAAAAGAAATCAAAAATTGCGGCAGATAAGAGCATATCGTAAATGCAGCTACCCATGCCCCACTTGATGTTTTCAAAGTTACATACCAAATGATTGACATTTGTACAATCATCGAGCCAAACAAGGTAATACATTGACTAATAAGAAAAAGAGTAGCATTTCTTTTCCAATTATTTTTCGTTTGTGCTATCATTATTGCCTCCTTTATTGTAGTATAGCTATCGGTCAAGGCGGGACTGTCCACAGTTGGCGTAGCCCATTTACCTGCCATTAACCGGATCGCTGTGTTTGCTATTTTTTGATTTTCTACATACTAATACAGCATGATTGCTCATACCAGTGCAAGATGCGTAAGAAGCCATTTCATCAAGAAGCGGTTTCAACAACTCAAATTTTTCATCATTCATGGCATCTACAATGCTTGCAGTCATAAAAACATCTGTTCCTAAATTTTTAATTTTAGAAAAGCCATATTTTTCAACAACCATCTCTATTTCTTCCGGCATTGTAAAGAAAAACAAATCTGGTCTTAAATCGTCTGTGTTTGACTCCAAAACCAACTCATTTGCCTTTTTGTTTGGGTAATTCTGCCGAAGTTCGTCATGCACACATGCTCCAGCATAAGCTCCGATTTTATTGATATAAGCAAATACAGCAATCCCACCATTTCTACATATTCGCTTACACTCTGCAAATACAAGTTCTCTTTCGTTTGGGGGTAAATGATATAAAGGACCGAAACACAAAACAACATCAAAACACTCACTAGGGATGTTTTTTAATTTTGTAGCATCCCCGACTTTTCCTATCACATTTTTTAATCCGGATTCATGGGCTTTTCTGTTTAAAATTTTTATGTTTTCCGGCGTTATATCTATACCTATATATTCTTTGCATTTTTTTGAAAAACGCATAGCATAGTATCCCGTTCCGCATCCCAGTTCTATTACAGAGGAAGAAGATTTTATATATTCAGAAATATGTTTTTCCGTATAGTAAAACTCCAGTCCATTGTATCTTGATTCCGATGAACGACATTCCTCTTTTCCATCCTCGTAATTTCGTCTTATAGTCATTTCATTCTTCGCCATATTGTTTTCTATTCCTCCACAAAAGAGCGGCTCATAATATAAAATTCATCTTGGCTTGGAAGATACTTTTTTTCCATCGGTTCCAGTGTGGTGTCATAGCGTTCTGCTTCTTCTTCACTGATTGCCATAACAGGACTATCGTGATAAATCCACTTATGACCGTCCAAGACATGAGGGATTAGTTCTTTAACCATCATCGCAGCAGGGTATTTCTCATTTTCGATACAGACATTATATTTTTTACAGCTTTTGAATCCACGACTGACATAATTGCTTGGACTTCCGAAAATGACGATTGTATCATACCCCAACTGTACCGCTGCTTGGAATGAATGCTCCATAAGCATTTTCCCATACCCAATCCTCTGATAAGCGGGAAGAATACTAACTGGACCAAATGTTAAAATTTCTTTTTCAGTTCCATTTTCATCAATCAATTTTGCTTTTGTATACATGATATTGCCAATCACACGACCATTCAATTCCAAAACAAAATCCAATTCTGGAATAAAATCTTCATGTTCCCGCATGATGTGTACCAAGTAATGTTCCACACAGCCCGGCACATAAAGATTATAAAAGGCTTGTCTTGTGATTTTCTCCACAACTTCCCAGTCTTTTTGTTCCTCGTTTCTGATAATGATTTTCTGCTCCATAAATATTCTCCATTCTGTTACCGTTTGATTGGCATTTTTTAATCAGCTTTGAAATCGAAATTTTCCAGATAATTCTGCCAGTTTTTCGCCTTTATCCGTTACAACTCGATAAACCCCTCCTTTCTGCTGTAAGTGTTTATGAAAAATATTTTTGAAAGAACTCGTCAATATAATATATATAGCTTTGTGCAATTTCTTCTTTTTTCTCCTTACAAGCTGCCCCATCTGACATACTGAGCAGAAAGTAAAAGGGAGAATAGAACTCGACTGCCAATGCATGGGGAGATGGCAACTGCTTTTCTTGTTTCCTTGACAGTTCACGAAACAGATTTTCAATATAATCCAGAGGTCCGCTGACAAGAACTTTTTGATATAAAGCGCTCATTTCCGTGGATTTGTATTGTTCCAGAGTAAGCATTTTACGAAAATTACAAGCAATTTCATCTTCACTCCAATAATGGAATTGTGCTTTCATGTAATCGCCTAAGCTTTCTGTCGATACATTAGAAAAAGCTTCCGGCATTTCTGAATAATCCTTTTCCGGGACACCGTTTTTTTGAGAACGCTCTACATCCAGTTGGCAGACATATTCAAATACACAATTAAAAATATCTCTCTTGTTCTTGTAATGCTTATATAATGCACCTTTTGTTATACCTAATTCTCCCGCAATCTGGCTGACAGATACCGCCTCATATCCATTAACAGCAAATAACCGTAAAGCAACCACTAATATTTTTTCCTTCGTATTCGCCATCCCAACCTCCAAATAGTAAACGACTGTTCACTTATGCAGTATAGTGAACAGTCGTTTACTTGTCAAGTGATCCAATATTATTTCATCCTTTAAAGTTCGATCAGCCTATACGCCCTGCTTCCGACGCCGAGCTTCTCCGCTGCCTCGATCGTATGGATCCCGTGCTTGCTCTCCACACGCTCAACGAAGTGATCCCTTCCCGGATCATCGGACTTGTAGATCAGGTCGATGCACGCCTGGTCGAGCGCCACCGGGTCGAGTCCCGCCAGGATCCCGATGTCCTTCATGCACGGATCTTCCGCCACCACACAACAGTCGCAGTCCACCGACAGATTGCACATCACGTTGATATATGCGATCTTCCCCTTAAAATATTCCGCAACCGAAAGCGCTGCGTCCGCCATCGCCTCCAGAAAGCGGTCCTGCTCCGTATCCCAAAATTTGTCGGTATCTCCCGCTCCGTGGATATACGCCTTTCCGTAGGAGGACGCACACCCGATCGAGAGCTGCTTTAACGCGCCGCCGAATCCGCCCATCGGGTGCCCCTTAAAATGGGAAAACACCAGCATGGAATCGTAATTTTCCATGTGCCGTCCCACATAATTTTTCTTGATCTGGCAGCCGTTTGGAACCGCAAGCACGAGATCGTCTCCCTCACCGTCCATGATGTCCACCGGAAAATGCTTGCTCCATCCATGCTTCTCCATCAGTGCGATGTGCTTGTCCGTGGTGTTCCGCTCTCCCTCGTAAGCGGTATTACATTCCACCACCACGCCTTCTACCCCATCGACCAACGGCTTCACAAGTTCTGGTCCGATATAGTTCTGGTTGCCCTCCTCGCCCGAATGCAGCTTCACCGCAACCTTGCCCGGAAGCCCACATCCCAGTGCTTCATAAATTTTCACCACGTTTTCCGGCGTGATCTCTCTTATAAAATAGACGTCTGACTGTTTCATTCTGTTATTCATCCTTTCTTGTCGTATTTATTCTGATACTGTAAAGGGGCAACAGAAGCTGTTTCAAAGTGTATCTGGCAACGTACACAAACCAGAATACGATTTGTGCAAGCCGCCAACTTCCGTTTCAAAAGTTTATTTGCCCCCAGTATCTTGTTTACATTATAGCACACGTCTGTAGGTCTGAAAATCCTGTTTTTCGCAGCAAGCGGCTATTTCCTTTTTGCCGAAGTTCCTATATACTATATGGGTAAAACATCACAGAAAAATAACAATTCGGGAGAAAGAGAATATGACAGAAAAGATGAAGGTTGCGATCGTCGGGCTTGGAAGCCGTGGACTTTTAGTATACGCGCCGATCGTAGCGCAGAATGACCGGAAAATGGAACTGGTTGCCGTGGCGGATCCTCTGGAAGCCAATGTCACGGAGGCAAAGAATCGGTACCATATAAAAGAAGAAAACTGTTTTCGCAGCGCGGAGGAATTATTGCAGGCAGACCGCCTTGCGGATATCCTGTTTATCTGCACGCAGGACCGACAGCACGTTCCGCAGGCGGTTGCGGCGCTCAAAAAAGGGTACCACGTTCTTTTGGAAAAGCCGGTTTCACCCGATGCGAAAGAATGTGACCGGCTGTTGCAGACAGCGGAGGAATGTCAGAGAAAAGTGTGCGTCTGCCATGTGCTGCGGTACACACCGTTTTACAGCAAGATCAAGGAAATGCTGCTGGCGGGGGCAGTCAGCAAAGTCATGAATATCCAGGCACGGGAGGACGTTGGATTTTTCCATCAGGCTCACTCCTTCGTGCGCGGCAACTGGAGAGACGCCGAGGAGACAAGCCCGATGATCCTCGCAAAGTGCTGTCATGACATGGATCTGCTTGTCTGGCTTGCGGACTCCGGCTGCAGCACAGTTTCCTCCTTTGGGGGATTGTCCTGGTTTCGCGAGGAAAACGCCCCGGAGGGAGCGGCAAAGTACTGCCTATCCGGCTGCGCGGCAAAGGATGACTGTCCGTATGACGCGGAAAAGATCTATATTTTTGACAAAAAGACGGGCGTGCGCCATCATGCAGGCTGGCCGGTAAACACCTTTGTGCTCCACCCGGATGAGGATTCCGTGCGCGAAGCCTTAAGGGAAGGTCCGTACGGAAGATGCGTCTACCACTGCGACAATAATGTCGTCGATCATCAGGTTGTCAATCTGAACATGGAAAACGGGATCACCGTGACATTTTCCATGTGTGCGTTCAGCGCAACTTGCAACCGGACGATCAAGATCATGGGAACGATGGGACAGATTGAGGGAGACATGGGAAAAAACATGATCTACTACACCCCGTTTGGCAAAGAGACGGAGGAGATCGATCTCACAAAGCTGACGGATGATTTCAGCGGACACGGCGGCGGAGACGCCAGAATGGTAGAGCAGGTCTGCGACTACATCATGAATGGAACGAAAAGTCCGTCCATCACAGATCTCGCCGTCTCCCTCGAAAGCCACTATATTGCGCTCGCCGCAGAGCGGTCAAGACTGGAAAACGGCCGTGCGGTCACACTCTAAAAACCGCAGTCCATGTTTGACAAACCCGCGAAAAACCTTTACAATACTCACGATTCTTAGAAGATACGAGGTTCGAAAAAATGAAAAAAATTGCTTTTTTTGATATTGACGGGACACTGACGTCGGAAATTGATGGTTCCATTCCGCAGAGCGCCATCGACGCGATCCGCGAGGCGAGAGCCGCCGGCAACCTGATGTTCATCAACACCGGACGCTGTTTTCAGCACGTGGAGCCGCGTTTCCGGGAAATCGGCTTTGACGGCTATATCTGCGGCTGCGGCACAAACATCTACTGCGGCGACGAGGAGATCCTGTATGTCGGGCAGACACATGAGACCATGATGGAGATCCTTCACCAGGCGAGAAAGACGGGCATCGACATCGTCTTTGAGTCGCGCAAGGAGATCGCCTTCGACCGTCCGCATCTGTTAAAAAACCCGGAAGCCATCAAACTTTATCAGGATTTCACCTCATGGGGCTATGTGATGCCGACCGATCTGGAAGACCCCGGCTTTTTATCCGACAAATTCGCACTCTGGTACGAGGACCGCGCACAGCTTGAGGAATTTCTCTCGGTCAGCGACCGCTATTTCGAATGTATCGACCGCGGCGGCTATTTCTGCGAGTTTGTCCCGCACGGCTATTCCAAGGCGACCGGGATCCAGCGCGTGCTCGACTACTACAAGCTTGACAAAAGTGCCGCCTACGCCTTTGGTGACAGCAGCAACGATCTTGCCATGCTCTCCTATGTGCCAAACAGTGTGGCGATGGGCAATTCCGACCCGCAGAGCCTGTTCTCACTGGTGTCCTATGTCACAAAAAATGCCAGTGCAGATGGACTTGCACTGGCACTCCGGCACTTTGGTTTTATTTCCTGATCCTCCGTATGATGACAAACATCACGATGGCGGTCACAAGCTCAGACGCCGGAAATGCAAGCCAGACGCCATTTAAACCGAGCAGCCGTGATAAAATAACGGAAACTGCAAGAATTCCTGCAAATCCTCGCAGAATTGACGTGTAAAATGCCTCCTTCGCTTTCTCCGTCGCGCTCAGAAATCCTGTGCCCACGATATTAAAGCCGGCAAACAGAAATCCAAGGAAATAAAGGCGTATACCGGTGTGGGCATATTCTGCGAGCTGCACGGAATTTTCACTGTTAAACACTGCGATCAACTCTCCGGTAAATCCATATACCGCCACGATCAACACGACGGCAAGACCAAAGGCTGTCGCTCTTCCCAGATCCAGAATCCTATGTACCGCTTTCTGATCGCCTTTTCCATAGTAGCGGCTGATCAGCGGCTGTGCTCCAAGCGAGACGCCGTTAAACATCGAAACTGCAACAAGAGCATAATTGGCAACCACACCGTACGCCGCCACACCGACATTTCCGGCGAGCCCGAGGATCAGGAAATTGAAGGTCGCCGTGATGACGCCGGATGAAATCTCCCCGACAAACGCGGAGACCCCGAGCTGGCAGGACTGCCACAGTCTCTTCACGGACGGGCAGCACAGCTTGAGCCGAACCGTATTGTTTTTTCCGAAAAAGTGCGTGCCACAGATCAGGATGCTGACGATCGGTGACGCCACCGTCGCGAGCGCCGCACCCGCAAGCCCCATTCCCATCGGAAACATAAAAATATAGTCGAACACGATATTAAACAGGCTTCCCGCAAGCGTTCCCGCCATGGCAAGGGACGGCGCGTTGTCATTGCGCACAAACGCCGACACCACATGATTCATCATAAAAAACGGCGTGAACAGCAGGAAGATTCTCGTATACCCGATCCCGAGTTCCACGATCCCGGCGTCTCCGCCCATCAGGGCGATGATCTTGTCAGGTATCAGCGCTCCCGCGAGCACGAACGGTATCGCGACCATCCAGACGAAGCTTAACGCATTAAAAAAATATTTCTCCGAAACGGAATCCCCCTGCGCACGCAGGATTGCAAAACGCGTTGCGGAACCGACGCCGATCATTGCCCCGATGGCAAAGATCACGCTGTAAAACGGCAGGATCAGATTTAGAACGGTGATGCCGTCGGAGCCCGCCGCCTTGGCAATAAAAAAGGTATCCACAATGATATAACATGAGGTACCAAGCATTCCAAAAATATTCTGTATCACATATTTAAAAAACTGTTTTGTCACTGACATGATGTTCTCTCCTTACCCCTTGCTATTATACACAAAAAGCGGATTTTGTCCAGTTTTGACACCGGATTTTCCATAAAGATTCGGGGGCAAAAGGGGGCTTCAAAAATGTGGATTGACAAAATGCACAAAGGAGATTCTTTTTTGTTCAGGATTCCGAAGCTAAGAACTTCTGAAATGTTCTGGGTTCGGTATTAGCTTTGGACGCAACCGCCCTCCATGCGCCATCCGTGGCGCAATTCGGGCTTGCGCCGGCATCCCTGCCGTCGAATTGCTGAAACTTGGCAGAACATTAAGAAGTTCTAAGCTTCTCCATATTCACAAATCAGAATCTCCTTTGTGCATTTTTCTAATCCTATTTTTGAAAAGCCCCTTTTGATACCCGAATCCCATAAAAAAGATGGTTCAACTCCGGTTTTCCCGGAATCAAACCACCTTTTTGTGCATCCGCTATGCCTCCTTAAATTCCTCCGGCACATCTTCTGCCTCTTTGTATGTTTCCATCGCCTGCTCTAACGTCATTCCCTCTGCGATCGCGTGCTTTCTGGCAGCGTTGACCGCCTGGATATCCTTCATGCGCGCGCCGGTCAGGGTATAGCCCTTCATCGCCAGCAGCGTCGCCGCCCACGCGAGCATCGGAACGACACAGAATAGAACGATGACCACTCCGTGCATTCCCTCGGCGTAAGGCGTGTTGCCGTCCGGCAGCGTCTGGATCCCGATCATCGCGACTGCTGCGCCGACGATCGTGGAGCCAAGGGAACTCACCAGCTTATCGACCAGCGAAAAGAGCGTTCCCATGATTCCCGGAATGTAGCGCCCCGAGCGGTAAGTCTCATAGTCAGAACAGTCCGCCACCATCGGGATCGGCATATCCGCCGTTGCATAGTAAGCGCCGTAGCCGATGCCGAAGCAGATGATAAACAATACCGAGTAGAGATTGATCGGAAACAGACTTAGGTTGAATGCCGCTTCGCCCTGCTTCCAGAACAGCAGCAGCGCCAGCACACCGATATACATCACAAATGCCAGCCATGTATAACGCACAAGCGACGCCTTTTGTCCGTGCTTCTGCGAGGTACGCACCGTGAGTAAAAAGAACGGTACGGAGAACACATAGCCAAGTATCATCATCGGCAGATACAGTCCGCCGTAATTTCCCATCATTGCCCCGTAGAGCATACAGAGCACCGTCATATTTGTCGCAATGGAAAATGCCAGCTTGCAGCCTGCCCCGGCAACCATCAGCCGCTGCAGCTCCTTGTTTGCCCTTAAGATCGCAACATATTCTCTCACCGGAACCTTCTGCTGCTCTCCTCCCACACCGAAATATTCCGGGCGATCCTTCTCTGCGATACCAATGACTGCAAGCAGCGTTAAGATCGCAGAGATAACGATTGCGAGCGGTATCATCACGTCAAAAAATGCCGCGCTGTTGTAGCCGCCTAAGCGTTCGCTAAGAATCGGCGCAAGAAACTGCACCAGCCCCATACCGATGAGGCTCGCAATCGTATTAAAGACTGTAAACAACGGTCTTTGCTTCGGATCATTGGTCAGACAGGTCTGACCGGAGCGTGTACACGCCGTCTGGAATGTATAACCGATGACATACAGCGCATAAAACAGCACAAAGCAGGTGTAGCGCAGCCACATCATATCGTCGGAGACGACCCTCGCTCCAAAATATAAAAGGAGCGAGGACGCAATCATAA
>JAPFDX010000014.1 GCA_026168605.1 Roseburia sp.
TATTTGGATGTGGCGGACATGCAAGGAGTATCATAAATACCAGAAAGAATTGTCAGAAGGGCTGCACTATTGTATTAGTTGATTCAAACTGCCAACCAGGGGAGATTATATTGGGATGCAACACATTAAACAGTAATGATTTTTTTGAACGACACGCGAATGAAACATTTGAATATATAGTTGGGATTGGGGATAATTCAGATAGAAGAAATATCTATGAGAAGTTATTGCGGGAAGGGGGACAAGCACAGTGTATATGTGCAGACTCAGCGCTGATAGGATTGGAAACCAGAGTGGGAAAAGGAACATATATTGCGGAAAAAGCATATTTAGGTCCACAAGTGGTGATTGAATATGATACAATTATTAACACAGGAGCTATCATTGAACACGAGACAAAAATCGGCAGACATACGCACGTGGCACCAGGGAGCGTTATCTGTGGAAGGTGCAGGATAGGTGACAGGGTTTTTGTGGGAGCGGGGAGCACAATTATTGATAAAATAACAGTGGGCAATGATATTATCATAGGTGCTGGCAGTGTGGTAGTGCAGGACATTTTGGAAAAGGGAACTTATGCAGGCTGTCCTGCTAAAAAAATTCATGATTAGATGAAATAAGACACACAGATAGAAGGGAGTATGCACATGATGAAAATGAATATTTTATGTAATGAGAAAAGTACCGTAAGAGATGCGCTGGACAAGATCAATGAAAATGCGAAGGGTGTTGTATTTATTGTAGATGATAACCAGGAATTAAAAGGAGTCGTTACAGATGGGGATGTCAGGCGTGGTCTTCTAAGAGGTGTGACGGTGGATGCCTCGGTAGGGGAGATTGTAAGCAGAGAATGTGTCTATGCCCGTAGTTCTGACGAGCCAGAGAAGGTTTTTAAAAGATTTAGTGAGAAAGTAAAGGTTATTCCTATTGTAAACGACAATATGCAGGTAATTGATTACAGTGAATATAATAGTCAGGTAAAGTTAGCGATTGCGCAGCCACAATTAAATGGAAAAGAGCTTGACTATCTGTTGGATGCCTTTTTGTCAACGTGGATATCCAGTACAGGAAAATATGTTACCCAGTTTGAAAAAGAATTTTCTGATTACTGTGGTACAAAATACGGTGTTGCAACGTCAAATGGAACAACTGCACTTCATTTGGCTCTTGTGGTACTGGGAATTGGTGAAGGTGATGAAGTAATTATTCCGGATATTACTTTTGCAGCAACTATCAATTCTGTATTGTATACAGGAGCAACCCCGGTTATTGTTGATATTGAAGCAGACAGCTGGTGTATTGATCCGGACGAAATTGAAAAAGCAATTACAGAAAAGACAAAAGCGATTATTCCTGTTCACATTTATGGACAACCATGTGATATGGGAAGAATCATGGAGATTGCAAAGCGTCATAATCTTTATGTTGTAGAAGATTGTGCGGAAGCTCATGGCGCTATGTATGCAGGGAAAAAGGTTGGAAGTTTCGGTGATATTGGATGCTTTTCATTTTTTGGAAACAAAGTGATCACTACAGGCGAAGGTGGTATGTGTATCACTGATAATCAGGAACTTGACCAGAAGATGAGAATATATCGTGATCATGGGATGAGCAGGGAGCGAAAATATTATCACGAAGTTGTAGGATTTAATTATCGAATGACAAATCTTCAGGCAGCGATAGGAGTAGCGCAGCTCGAAAATATCGAAAAAACCTTAGAGTGGCGTGAAGAACTTGAAAATTCGTATCGTGACAAGCTAAATGCAGTTGCAGAAATAAACTTACAGAGAAATGATCTGCCAAATAGAAAGAAAATTACGTGGCTTGTCACTGCTTATGTGAGTGACGAGGAAAAGAGGGATGCCTGCATGAAAGCTATGGTGGATGCGAATATTGATGCAAGACCATTTTTCGTTCCACTGAGTGAGATGGAAATATACAAAAATTATGTATTTTCTAATAAAGTAAGTAAAGATATATCTGGACGTGGGTTCAATCTCCCGACGTCTTATGTAGTTGGGAAAGAACAAATTGACAAGGTGATTGCCGCAATAAAAACGGTGATTGCATAAGAAGATATGAGGAAATTGAAGTAGTCAGGAGATTATAGAGATGGCAGTAACGGATTTGATGTTTTTGTTTTGGTTTATTCCGGGAGCTTTGTTGGTATATTATATAACGCGGGGTAAATGCAGGGAGTATGTTTTGCTTGCGGTAAGTTTATTTTTTTATGCATGTGGTGCTCCAGACTATCTCTTTTTGTTGTTGCTTTCTCTGATTATAAATATCTTTACGGGATATCTTATTGCTCATTTTAGAGAAAAAATAAGAGTGGCGAGATTTTTTCTTGCGATGGGAGTAATATATAATCTGGCAATTCTATTTTTCTTTAAATATTTTGATTTTGTGATGTTGAACCTGAGTAAAGTGTTTCAACAAAATTATGTATCACAGAATTTACTGCTACCATTGGGGTTGTCTTTTTTTACATTTAAGGCGATTTCTTATTTGATCGATACATATACTGGAAAGATTGAAGTAAATAATGGGGTTGTTAAAGCAGCATTGTATATGTCATTTTTTGCCCAAATGCAATCAGGACCATTATCCAGATACAATGATATGTTTGGACGAAAAGATAAATGTCAGGAAGGACGTTTTTCTTTGTTTTCAGAAGGCGTATATCGTTTTGTGATAGGATTCAATAAGAAGATTTTATTGGCAAATACATTAGCAAATATTACACAAGAAGCGTTTGACTGGGGGATAAAAGGGGAGTTGTCCACCGGATTTGCATGGTTTGGAGCTGTTTGCTATTCAATGCAGCTCTTTTTTGATTTTTCAGGATATTCAGATATGGCAATTGGAATAAGCCAGATGTTTGGATATAGATGTCCTGAAAATTTTAATTATCCATATATGACATCGTCTGTTTCGGAGTTTTGGCACAGATGGCATATTACACTGGGGGCATGGTTTCGTGATTATGTGTACATCCCATTAGGTGGATCAAGAGTTGATACAAAATTCAAATTATATCGGAATTTATTTGTCGTATGGTTTTTGACGGGAATGTGGCACGGGGCAAACTGGCAATTTATTTTTTGGGGAGTAACATACTTTTGTGTGATAGCAATAGAGAAGACTTTTGATTGGCCTAACAGATTTAAATCAAGATTTGTCAGAATATTATATAGGCTATGTGTTATTGTATTTGTTATTTTTGAATGGGTGATTTTTCGGGCAGATGGATTAAAAGCAGGTTTAGAGTATGTGAAGGTAATGATCTTGAATACGCCAAATTCTTTGGCAGATTTAAGAGGCATTTTTTTACTGAAGGATAATCTGGTCTTTGTTATCGTTGGGATATTATTATGTTTTCCAATTATGCCGGTAATCGAAAAATATTTGAAAAAGACAGAGGCGTCGACAGTGATTTGGAATATTGGAATATTGGCGAATGTGTTACTTTTTTTATGCGCAATTTCCTTTGTAGTTGCAGGACAGAATAATCCATTTGCATATGCAAATTTTTAAAAAAGGAGAATAATTGATGAAAGGAAAGAAAGATATAGGTAAGGCCGTTTTAGCTGTTTTTTTCCTTGCAATGATTTATATAATAGGAATAAAAAGTGATCCATATATGACCTTTGCCGATACTATTACGATGATTGGTAAGAATCTGAAAGGGGATTTGGACACAGATGGTGTTACGGTCAATGAAGTAAAGGAAAACTACGCAGATGATATGTGGTTGAAGTCCCAGCTCATCAATCTTAATGGTGTGGTTGCAAGCAGTTTAAATATGAAAGGGTATTATAGCAGTCAGGGAATTTATGTTACTGACGAACGGTATATTGTTTCCTCGTATCCGGAAACGACCACAGACTATGAATATGAACAGTTAGTAGATTTTAAGGAGTATTTGGATGAAAAAGAAATCAATTTATTATATGTCAGTGCACCAGCTAAATATCTGGATGATGAATTTGTAAAGGATGAGTTTGGAATCCAGAGTTATAGTAATCAAAATACGGATTTGTTTCTGCAACGTATTTCCGGAGCGGGAATAGATTATATTGACTTGCGGGAAAACATACAAAAAGAAGAAATGAATATCTATGATATGTTTTATCGCACAGATCATCATTGGACAACAAGAAGTGGGTTGTGGGCAACCAGAATTATTGCAGAGGCAATGAATGAAAAATGCGGATATAACATTGATATGTCTATATATGATAGTGATAATTATAAATATACAGAATATGAGGATAGTTGGCTAGGGGAGCAAGGGCGCAAATTGGCTGTCAGCTATGTGGGGTTGGATGATTATGAATTGATCGAGCCCATGTTTGATACCAGTTTTATTGTGGAAAATGCAAGTGGTGTGCAAGAAGGAACATTTGATATCATGATTGATAAAAGCAGGCTTTCTGCTGATGCTGATGTATATAATATACCAAGTTGGCATTATACGTATATGCCATCGGGAATCCACGAATCTGCAATTCATAATAACAATGTGACAGATGGTAAGAAAATACTTGTCTTGGCAGATTCTTATTCCCATGTGGTTGTTCCGTTTTTGTCATTAGGAGTATCAGATGTGGAAACTTTAGTTTTGCGGTCATATGATGAAAGTTTAAGGGAATACATAGAGGAGAATGAATTTGATACAGTTTTAGTGATATATGCGCAATTTATGATAGGGGCACATGATGACCCGGCATCAGCCAATTATGATATGTTTGATTTTCGGTAATAGAGGCTTTTTCTTGCAATCTAATGATCTTCATAGTAAAATGCAAATAGAATTACATATATAGCGAACTGCTTTACTATTTAGATGATTAAGGAAAGGAAAAGCGTATGGAGAAAAGGATGAACTGGGAAAAGCTGTTGTCTGCTGAGACACAGGTACCAAGAGAAGAGGAACCAGAAGAATTTGGGAAATACCCCATGAGTGATTTGGAAAAAGATTATAAAGCGATTATTTCCAGTGCTGCTTTCCGGCGTCTTCAGGATAAAACGCAGGTTTTTCCGTTGGACAAAAGTGATTTTGTGCGAACAAGGCTTACCCATTCTTTGGAAGTGTCAACAATTGCGCGACAGCTTGGAATTATGATCACAAAGAATAAGACGGGCTATGTGCCAAAAGAATTTGAAGCAAAAGAACTGGTTGAAAGAATACCAGTTGTGCTTTCCTGTGCGGGACTCCTGCATGATTTGGGCAATCCGCCATTTGGTCATTTTGGTGAGGTGGTCATTGGTGAGTGGTTTGAGAATGAGTTTCAGAAAGATGGATTTTGCTACAAGAGTGTTCCGATTGCAGAACATTTATCAGAACAGATGAGGCTTGATTTGCAGAATTTTGAGGGTAATGCACAGGCTCTCAGGATTTTATCAAAAATTAGAAATAAAGGGAAGAGCCATGAAATCAATCTGACAACAGGTGTGATAGGGACGCTTATTAAATATCCGACCAGTTCCTTAAATTTTACACATAAGAAAGATAGCGATATAAGAAGGCACAAACTAGGGTACTTTTATGCAGAAAGGGAAACCTTTGAAAATGTAAGTAAAGAGATAGGAACCTGGGGAATTGAGGGAAATGTTGCCCGGCATCCATTGACATTTTTAATGGAGGCTGCTGATGACATTGCATACGCAACAGCAGATCTGGAAGACGCATTCAAAAAGAAGTTGTTTTCTTTGGAAGAATTTATTGATTACTTCAAAAAGAATATGGAAAATGATAAAAAGGCAAAGCTGTTAATCAGAAATTTAGAAGAACGTTTAGCTGATATCAGTGATCATGAGAGTAAAATGATAGCTTTTCAAAATTGGATGGATTATGCACGTGGATGGTTTATGTATTGTGTTGCATTTAATTTCTCTAAAAATTATGAGGATATCATGAAAGGAGAATTTCGCGGGGAA
Source organism: Roseburia sp. (assembly GCA_026168605.1). GTDB lineage: Bacteria > Bacillota > Clostridia > Lachnospirales > Lachnospiraceae > Roseburia. The sequence continues at coordinate 5,944 of JAPFDX010000014.1, forward strand.
TTGATAGAGGGTACTTTTCATGAAAAATCGATGAAGATTTTTAAGACTGCCATGTCTAAATTTGTATACAATGACGCAGAGATTGTCAAGTTGGAATTATCGGCGAAGAAAATTATATCAAGTTTATTAGATGATTTTATCTATGCAGTTATTTATATGGATGAAGAAGATAAGCTGAGTAAGGCAGAGAGAAAATTATGCAGTTTATTGCCTGACAACTTGAAGGCAGATTATGAAAATGCTAAAACGGATAATGTGGGATACAATCTGTATTTACGTTTCTTGATGGTCACAGATTTTATCAGTGGCATGACAGACTCTTATGCGAAAAATTTGTATCAGGAGTTGAATGCATATTAACGTGGTATCATTCATCCCCCCCCCTTTAAAAATTTCCGCAGGAGTCATGATGTTCAAGTATTTGCAGAGATTCCGAAATGCGCTATTATACGATTGTATGATAGCGTATTTATTTAGGAAGAAAGTCGTGAAGAGAAGAAAGGTAGTGGTAAAGGTTGAGCTGGAATGTAAGAAAGCAGACGTTGAGGCAGAGGTAAAAGAGGAGGATAAAATTACCTTCGGTTCATTAGAAATGTGGAAAATGAAATGGGTTTCATATTTGAAATTTTTGATATACAACCTGGATAAGGTGTGGGAAGGCTTGTGAATGGGGGAGAACAAAAGAGATAAAAAATATGTGGTATAATAATTGCTGCGACATTTCAGCCTCGAGACGACGAGGATCTTTTATATGCGCAGCACCGCGGAGGGGCAGAGGCAGCGGATCAATGAACTGGGACTGTCAGAGAATGTCTGGGCTGCATGGCGGACCGCCTATGGGAAATTGGCGATAGACGCTATTGCATCCCCTATGCTATACTGTTTCTACATAATTACTGGAGGCAAAGAAAGGCAGGAAACTCTTATGGTACGGTTTGCGGTCATCGGTACGAACATAATTACGGATATGTTTTTAGAGGCAGCCAAAGAGGTGGAAGGTTTTGTGCTGCGGGGCGTCTATTCCAGAACGATGGAGAGGGCGCAGGCATACGCGGCGAGGTATGGCGCAGAACGAACGTTTGACAGTCTGGAGGAGTTGGCGGCGTGTGAGGAGATCGACGCCGTCTACATCGCGAGCCCCAACAGTCTCCACGCGGCGCAGACGATCCGGATGTTGAGAGCGGAGAAGCACGTGCTCTGTGAAAAGACGATCGCATCCAACCTGCGCGAATTTGAGGAGATGAAACGGACGGCGGAGGAACATCAGACCGTGCTGTTGGAGGCGATGCGCAGCGTGCACGCACCGGGCTTTCGCGCGATCCGGGAGAACTTAAAAAAGCTCGGCGTGATCCGGAGAATTTCCTTTCAGTTCTGCAAGTATTCTTCGCGGTATGACAACTATAAAAAAGGCGTGATCGAGAACGCCTTTAACCCGGTGCTCTCCAACGGCGCGCTGATGGACATCGGCGTGTACTGCGTGCATCCCGCAGTCGCGCTTTTTGGTATGCCAAAGCAGATAAAAAGCAGTGCCCTAAAGCTCTCCAACGGGGTGGACGGAGCGGGAACGATCCTATTAGAATACGGAGAAATGCAGGGCGAACTGGTCTACTCCAAAATCTCCGATTCGAGGGTTGCGAGCCAGATCCAGGGAGAGGACGGCACGATGGTGATCGGGGAGATCCAGAATCCGCAGGACGTCGTCATTTATTACCGGACGGGGGAGACAGAGAAACTTTCGATCCCGCAGACGGATAGGGATATGTGCTACGAGATCCGGGATTTTCTGGAGCTTATCGCGAAAAAGAACGCGCGGCATCCATGGCTTTCCTACTCCGGGATGGAGCTGGAACTGATGGATGAGGTGCGCAGACAGCAGGGGATCATCTTTCCGGCGGATCCGGCAGAATAGAAGTGGAGGAGAACATTCCCAGACGGCAGATTCGTTGACAAACTGCGGCAGAGTAGGGTATGATGTACATGATATTATGGTAGCGCAAGGCGCACCAGAAGGAGAATCCGATGGAAAAGATATTGGTGACGCGCTCTTCCATGCCAACGCTGGAGGAATACGCAGAGGAGATAAAAGATCTGTTTGAGACACACTGGCTGACAAACATGGGGCCAAAGCACAATGCGTTGGAGGAAAAGCTGGCGGAATATCTGAAAGTAAAAAACATTTTACTCTTTTCAAACGGGCATATGGCGCTGGAACTGCTGATACAGGCGATGGGGCTCTCGGGGGAAGTCATCACAACCCCGTTTACCTTCGCATCCACGACGCACGCGATCGTGCGCAATGGACTGACGCCTGTCTTTTGTGATGTGAATCCCGAGGATTACACGATCGATGTGACAAAGATCGAGTCGCTCATCACCGAGCGGACAAGCGCGATCCTGCCGGTGCACGTCTACGGACATATCTGTGATGTCGAGGAGATCGAGCGGATCGCAAAAAAGCACCATTTAAAGGTGATCTATGACGCGGCGCACACCTTTGGCGTGGAGTACAGGGGAAGAGGGATCGCGTCCTTCGGGGATGCGTCCATGTTCAGCTTTCACGCGACGAAGGTGTTTAACACCATAGAGGGAGGGGCTGTGTGCTTCAACAACAGCGAGAACGGTCTGCGGGAAAAGCTGTTCAGCCTTAAAAATTTCGGTATCTGGGATGAGGACGTGATCAAGGACGTCGGGGCAAATTCCAAAATGAACGAGTTTCAGGCTGCGATGGGACTCTGCAATCTGCGCCATGTGGACGACGAGATCGCAAAGCGAAAAAAGGTTGTCGAGCGCTATCAGGAGAGGCTTGGCAGGACCGGAGGGATCCGTATCTCGCAGGAGCAGAGGGACGTTAAGGCAAATTACGCCTATTATCCGGTGATCTTTGAGCCGGAGACCTTCGGAAAGACAAGGGACGAAGTATACGACCTTTTGAAAGTGAATGAGATCTACGCCAGAAAGTATTTTTACCCGCTGACCAACACGTTTGATTGCTACAAGGGACGGTTTGATCTGGGAGATACGCCGGTGGCGCTCGATCTTTCGAAAAAGGTTCTGACCCTGCCGCTGTATGCGGATCTGCGCATGGAGCAGGTGGACAGGATCTGTGATATCATTCTTGGAAAGTAGGCGAAGCATAGGAGGAAATACAAGTTGGTAACAGTGAAGATCGGAGACGGCATGGGCAACCAGATGTATAACTATGCCTGCGGCTATGCCGTTTCGCGCCGTCTGGGACAGAAGCTGCGGCTGGACATATCGGAATGTGATAATTCCACACTGCGGGATTTTGAGCTGGACAAGTTTCAGGTGGTGTATGAGGACAAAGAATCCTTCCCAAACCGCACCGTCTGGCAGAAGCTGTACAAACGCCTGCGCCGCAATCTGAAATACCATGTTGTGATGGAGCGGGATATGTATCATGTGGAGGAGCGCGTGTTCCGGAAACATTTGCGCGGGACATACCTGCATGGATACTGGCAGTGTCTTGGGTATTTTGAGGAATATCTGGACGAGATACGGCAGATGTTTGTTCCGGCATATGACCAGAGTGCACAGGTGCGAAAGCTGGCACAGGAGTTCCGTGAAACGCCGACGTGTGCGCTCCATGTGCGGGGCGGTGATCTGGGCGGACCCGCCAGAGAGTATTTTCAGAGGGCGATCGCAAGGATGAAGCAGGAGCGTCCGGGCGTGACGTTTCTTGTGTTTACGAACGATGCGCCGCGGGCGAAGGAGTGCCTGGAGCACGGCGACGGAATCGAAGATATGAGATATATTTCTGATATGGGAGAATTTTCTGACATCGATGAATTTTGGCTGATGTCGTCCTGTCAGAATCAGATTATCTCCAACAGCACATATTCGACCTGGGCGGCGTATCTGAACACAATGCCGGGACGGGTTGTGATCGCGCCCGACTTTCATGGGATCGAGGTGATGAAACTGGCGGACTGGATCGTGCTGTAAGCTACAATAAGAGAAGATGAGGAAAAGAGATGCTGTTTAACTCAATTGATTTTTTAGTATTTTTCCCGGTTGTAGTATTGATCTACTGGCTGATTCCGAAAAAACTGCGCTACATCTGGCTTCTGGTCGCAAGCTATTACTTCTATATGGGATGGAATGCGCAGTATGCCCTGCTGATCGCGACGTCCACGGGAATTACGTACCTGTGCGGACTGGGGATCGAATGGCTGGGGAAAAAAGAGAAGAAATCTGCCACAGTCGGACAAAAATGCGTTGTGGCGGCGGGTGTTCTCTCAAATCTGGGTATCCTGTTTTTCTATAAATATTTTGACTTTTTCCTGGAAAATATAAATCTTGCGCTGGAGCATTTTCAGGTGAAACCCCTGACAAGCAGCATGGAGGTGCTGCTTCCGGTGGGAATTTCCTTCTACACGTTTCAGGCACTCGGCTATATGATCGATGTTTACCGTGGAGATATTGAGGCGGAGAAGAATCCGCTGAAATATGCGCTGTTTGTGTCCTTTTTCCCGCAGTTGGTGGCAGGACCGATCGAGCGTTCGAAGAATCTGTTAGAGCAGATCAGGGACATCCCAAAAACAAAGACCTTTGTGTATCACCGCATTGTAAACGGTCTGATGCTGATGCTGTACGGGTATTTCCTAAAGATGGTGATCGCGGACAGGATCTCGATCATGGTGGATTATGTGTTTGCCGAGTACTATAATCTGGGAACCTTTGAACTGATCGCCGGAGCGGTTGGCTTTGCTATCCAGATTTACTGTGATTTTGGCAGCTATACCTACATTGCGATCGGAGCGGCGCAGGTGATGGGCTTTACTCTGATGGAGAATTTCAACACGCCATATTTTGCAACCTCCATCAAGGATTTCTGGAGGAGATGGCACGTCTCTTTAAGCACATGGTTCCGCGATTATCTCTATATTCCGCTGGGCGGCAACCGCTGCTCGAAGATACGCAGATATTTCAATCTGATGGTGACGTTTCTGGTGAGTGGACTGTGGCACGGGGCGGAGTGGACTTATGTGATATGGGGCGGCATCCACGGTCTGTATCAGGTGATCGGCGATCTGACCGCACCGCTTAAGAAAAAGATAAACGAGTTGTTTGAGGTAAAGACAGACTGTGTGAGCTATAAGCTGGGGCAGATGGCAGTCACCTTTGGACTGACTGCCTTTGCGTGGATTTTCTTCCGGGCAGACAGCCTGCAGCAGGCGCTTCTGTATATACAACGCATGGCGGTGCGTTTTAACCCGTGGGTTTTGTTTAACGGGGGAATGTACACGATCGGTCTTGACCGCTATGAGGCGAACATCCTGATCGCCGCGGTTTTTGTGCTTCTGCTGGCGGACATCATCCGCTACCGCAGGGGAGAGCGTCTGGATGAATTTTTGCAGCAGCAGAACTTCTGGTTCCGGTGGCTCGTCGTGATCGTGATGATCGTGATGGTGATCGTGTATGGAAAATACGGTCCGGCATACGACGCCAACCAGTTTATTTATTTCCAGTTTTAGGAGGAAGGATGAAAAAAGTATTAAAGAGAATACTGGCAGTCATCGTTTTTGCCGGAATCGCCCTCGGTACGGTTTATTATCTGAACTGGCTGTTCCGGCTCAAATCGGTAGACGGTACCTATCCCGCGCAGATGCTTTACCGGCAGGAGGAGAATACCATAGACGTGCTCTGCCTTGGCAGCAGCCATACATATTCCAACATCAATCCCGCAGTTCTGTGGGACGAGTATGGAATGGCGTCCTACAATCTGGCAGGATCGAATCAGCCGCTCTGGAATACCTATTACTACTTTAAAGAGGCGTTAAAGTACCAGAGCCCGGAGCTTGTCGTCCTTGATGTGTACCGAGCGGTGGAGTCCTTGGACTATCAGGATGACGCCAGAGTGGCGATGAACACGTTTGGTCTGCGCTATTCGGAGGACTGGAAGGAAATGTTAGAGGTCAGCCTTGAGGACGAGGATTCCTACATGGATTATCTGCTCCGGTATCCCGTGTATCACAATAGGTATCAGGAATTGAAAAAGCAGGATTTTTTCCCGTATAACGGGGACTATAATAGGGATAACTACAAGGGCTTTAACTTAAACTGTATCAGCACCACCTACTATGAGGGCTTCCCGGATATTTCGGGGGTGACGGACGTAGGTATCATGACGGAAAAGACGGAGGAGTACCTCGTGAAGATCATAGAGCTGGCAAAGGAGAGGGACATTCCGCTGCTGCTCGTGTCCGCTCCGTATATGGGCGTGCTGCCGGAGGACAAGATGATCTACAACCGGGTGGAGGAGATCGCGGAGGAATACGGCGTCCGTTTTGTGGATTTCAACGAGTACTATCGCCAGATCGGCTTTAACCCGGCGACGGATTTTGCGGAGAGCTCCCATCTGAATTATTATGGAAGTGAGAAGTATACCAGCTTCCTCGGAAAATACATCAAAAACCGCTATGACGTGACGGACCGAAGAGGCGATGAGAAGTACACGTCGTGGGAGGCGAACAGTGAGTTCTACCGGATGCACGCGGCGAATGTCGATCTGATGAAAACGGAGGACTTAGAGGAGTACTTTGAAAAGCTGTTTCAGAACAAAGAACGTTATACGATCTGCATCAGCACCGCAGGAGAGTATCTCGGGGGAGGATATAATATCCGGAAACTGCTGGGTGATTACGGAATGGACGTCTCGGAGGAGAGCCTCTGGGTATTCCGGGGAGGAGAGCTGGTGCACACCCTGCCGGAGGAGATCACGGCAGACAGCTTTTTCTATGAGGACATGGGAAAGAGCAGTCTGACGGTAAAGTCGGAGATCTTGTACAGCGATATGATCGAGGATTACTATCCAAAGACCGGCATCTATATCGAGGGTGTGGGATGTGATGCTGCGAACAACGGCGTGAACATCATCGTATATGACAATGAATTGCAGACGATCGTGGACAATGTCGGGCTGGACGCTGCAAACGAATACAGCTTTTTGAGATATTAGTGAAAGAGAGAGGGACAGATGACATGAAAACAATTTTGATCCATATCCAGAATTTTTTTCTGACGCTGGGAAGACTGATCCGGCATCCGGTCGATACTGCCGATATTGTGATGCGGTACCGCAACAGTGAGGATTTGAAGCGGGATATCGACGCGATCAATAAGGAGCGGATCGAATCCCTCTACCAGATCAAAGAGGCGCCGGATACGGAGTCAAAAAAAAAAGAGTATCAGAGAATTAACGAATCCTTCCCAAAACGCATGATTTTCCATGTAGGCTTCGGCGCGGGTCTTTTTTCCGAGCTGGACAGCCTGATGGAGCATATGCTGTTTTGTTTTATCAACCATATCCGGTTTGAGATCTACGCGGACGACGCCAACTTCTCCAAACCCGGTGGAAAGGGCTGGGAGGAACTGTTCGAACCGTTCTGTCCGATCAACCATGATAAGCTCAACCATGTGGCAAATTACCGCCCGACTGATTACCAGAGTTATATGAGGAAACACCGTCTCTGGATCAAGGGGGAGCTGCTGCCGCGCATCTTAAAACGGCGCACCGGAGCGGACTATCTGACGCAGGATATCTGGTGTATGTGCATCAACAAGGAATTTAAAAATGCGCATTTAAACGCCCCGCTTTTTGGCATTGACGGACCGGGGGCGCTGGAGTTCACCAAGCTTTCGGAGATCGCGCTCTGCCCAAAGCCGGATGTGAGGGCGGAGATGGATGCGCTGATCGCCGGTTTAAAGCTGCCGGAGCACTACATTTCCATGCAGGTGCGCGGCGGCGACAAGCTGCTGGAGTACGACGAGCTGATCGGACTGGACAGATTTATTTCCTGCGTGGAGCATATGGATCCGGATCACCGCAATATTTTTCTGTTTACGGATGATTACACGAACGTGGAGCAGCTTCGAGAAAAGCGTCCGGACTGGAATGTCTATACGCTGACCCGCAAGGAGGAGCGTGGATACTATAACAGCGAATTTAACAAGGCGGACTGGGAGTACCGCCGTTCCAATATCGTGAAACTGTTAGCAATCATGGAGGTCTGTGTGGGATCTGATCTGCACATCGGCTCAAAACAGTCCTGCGTAGACAGTTATCTGCGGTCTAAGAAGGGTGATACAAGATACCGCAAAGCAATAGAAGGTTAGGCGTTATGCCTAACCTTCTATTGCTTTCAGAACTTGCGCCGGATTGCCGCCGACGACAGTGTAGGGAGGGACATCCCTGGTCACAACGCTTCCGGCGGCGACCACAGCGCCTTCCCCGATGGTAACGCCCTTTAGAATGGAGACGCCGAAGCCGATCCATGCCTTGTCTTCAATGCGGATGGGGGCGCTCTTTACAACGGACCAGTCCTTGCCGGCGAGCGTCGGTCTTCCGGCAGCGGCGTTTTCCCACTCGACGGAGACGTCGTTTTTGCGCTCCTCCCACAGTACCGCGTGGGAATTGTGGTCATAGATCGTACAGTTCCACGCGATGATCACATCGTCGCCGATGGAGATGCCGTCGCGGGAGATCAGTTGTGTTCCGCCGCCGATGTGGACGCGGTCTCCGATGGAAATGTGTCCGCCCTCCGTCTCAAAGACGAATGAGGAGTCGATCATGCTCTTTTCGCCGATCTGCAGATACACACGATCTGCGGAGGGAGCGTGCAGTTCTAAATTAAAATTTTCCCCGAGCACGGCGGTGGGGGCGATCTGGATATGATCTGCCGCAGCGCGAAGCTGCTTTTTTTTTCGCATATTTTTATAAATCTGCCGGATTCCCATAAGATACCTCCTCTAATTGTTTGCGCCGAGGAAAGAAAGGGCGAGTGCGTGCAGCTTTTGCCCGAAATTCCGGATGGCGAGTGTGATCTTCTGGATCAGTTTCATGATGAAGTTTGTAAGCATATCATCCACAGGTCCCAGAATGAGACGGCGCAGCTCATTGACGAGAATACAGCCCACCAGCACAAGCGCCGCAAAGCCCAGAAGAACCGGGAGGAAGAGCGGACCGCCCTGATAGCGGGACACATCAATGAAGTTTGCCAGAATGTGGCGTCCGTAGCCCTCGATGCAGTATAAGATCACGACATTCGGAACCAGATGATTGATCAGCCGGTTGGAAAAATGCATCTCCCGGAAAAACAAAAAGAAGGAGACGGCTGCGACCACAACCAGTATGGAATTGTCGCGCACAAACATACTCATGTAGACGCCCTGCAACCTCGTGAGGACAAGGTTTAAGGCGGAGGAGAGCAGCATCGAGCCGAGGCAGACGAGCGCCAGGCGGCTTCGCTTAAAATGGACGTCTTTATAATATAGGAAAAGATAGCGTCCGACGAGGTACATGATACTCATGCAGACAACGCCTTTTCCTGTGTCTTCGATGATCTCCGAGAAGAACACGGTGGGAACGATATAAAACAAAAGTAAAAGCAGCAAAAGGAGCGCGCGGAACTTTTCACGGCTCAGCTTCTCCGGTATTTTGTTCAAAAATGGAGAGAGAAACGCGATCACAAAATAGCAGCTTACGAACCAGTGCGTTTTAAAAATGACCGGCATACAGGCGGTCACCAGTCCCTTTACGGAAAAGCCGGTAAAAAGGAAAAGGTTGAGCAGGTCGTAAAAAATAATGGCGATGTCAAGCTTGATCAGCTTATCCAGCTTGAAACGGATGCCAAAATACCCCGATAAGAGCATAAAGAGCAGGTTGGTATTGTTGCTTATGGCGTGAATAAAGCTGGTTGCGACAAGATTGCCGCCGGTCATGTCATTCACATAGGGGCCGATGGTGTGCCATGCGACCACAAAAAAGATACAGATCAAACGGATCAGCTCCAGGCTGGAGTTTCTTTGCTTTGTCATAGGGAAAAATCCTTTCCAGTGATAAAATATAGGGTTTGTTGATCAAGTATTGATTATAACAATATAGAAATAATTTGACAAGTTGTTGTTTTCTGAATATGATTATTATTGGTATTTTATAAGAAAAAGGAGAAATAGAATGGGACAGTTGAAAAATGCGTTGGAGGTATTTGACGCAAAACAGAAAAGAAGTCTGATCTATCTGGCATTTATTATATTTGTAGATGCGTTTGTGGAACTGCTCGGCGTGACGGTGATCCTGCCGTTTATCAATGCGATCATGAGCCCGGACGCGCTGCTTGAAAATGAGATCGTGCGGTGGTTTTATGACCGTCTGCATATGCAGAGCACAGATGAACTGATCATCTGGATCGCAGTGCTCATCATCGGCATCTATATTTTTAAAAACCTTTTTCTGGTCTATATGTACAATTTGCAGTACAGATTTTCCTATTATGGAAAGAAACAGATGCAGAACACCCTGATGAAATATTATATCGGGCAGGACTACACCTTTTTCCTGAATTTAAACAGTTCCGAGCTGATCCGGAATATCAATACCGACCCGGAGATGTTTTATACGGCGGTGCTCAACACCCTGCAGCTTGTGTCGGAGCTTGGCGTATCCGTCGTGATCATCATCTTCCTGATGGTGACCGATGTGACGATCACACTGGGCGTTGCGGCGAGTATGGTCATCCTGCTTCTTATCATGTCAAAGGTGCTCAAGAGAATCCTTGAGGGCTATGGCAATGACCGGAGAGTCTATTCTGCCAGTATGTTAAAATGTATGCAGCAGGCGTTTGGCGGTATCAAGGAGATCAAGATTGCGAACAGGGAAGAATATTTTGAGCGCGATTTTGAGAAGCAGAACGATGTCTATACCTACGTCATCAAGCAGAACGCGTTTTTGAGCGCGCTGCCAAAGCCGATCCTTGAGGCGCTTGCGATTGTCGGACTGATGGCGATGATCATCGTGAAGATTGCTGCGGGCAATGCGGACAACCAGCATTTCATCGAGGTGCTCGCCGTGTTTGCCGTGGCGGCGTTTAAGCTCCTCCCGTCCGTCAACCGGATCGCGTCCTACTATGCGGCGGTGATCCACAACGGTGTTGTCATCGACAAGATCCGCGGTGAGTACAGAGAGATGGCGGAGAACCATGACGCGATGGAGCGCGCGAGAGAAAAGAAAGAAAATGGTCAGAAGGTTTCACTCGATCGGGAAATTTCTGTGGAACACATGGCATTTACCTATCCGAATATGGAGGAAGCGGTGTTAAAGGATGTCAATGTGAAGATCGCGAAGAATTCCTCGGTGGCGTTCATCGGTCCGTCCGGTGCGGGAAAGACCACGTTTGTCGACCTGATCCTCGGCGTGCTGACGCCGCAGGAGGGCGTGATCAAAGCGGACGGTGTGGACATTCAGAGCGGTTTGAGAAGCTGGCATGAAAAGATCGGCTATATCCCGCAGTCCATCTATATGCTGGATGATACCATCCGCAACAACATTGCTTTCGGGGCGAAGGATGGCGTCGACGATGCAAAAATCTGGGAGGCGTTAAAGCAGGCGCAGTTGGATGATTTTGTGCGCGAGATGGAAGATGGTCTCGACACAGTGATCGGAGAGGCGGGCGTGCGGCTTTCCGGCGGACAGCGGCAGCGCATCGGAATCGCGCGTGCGCTTTACCGCAGACCGGAGGTTCTGGTGCTTGACGAGGCGACCTCGGCGCTTGACAACGAGACGGAGGCGGCTGTCATGGAGGCGATCGAGAACCTGCAGGGCAAGATGACGATGCTCATCATCGCACACCGTCTGTCTACGATCCGCAACTGTGACGTTGTATATAAGGTAGAAAACGGTTTGGTGACGAGAGAGGAGAATCCAAACCGGTAGATTCCGCGTGAGGGCGGCAGGAGAGAAAAGGGGAAGAAAACGATGATTATAATAGAGCCTTGTGCGGGACTTGGAAACCGCCTGCTGGCGCTGACCTCCGCTTACGAGCTTTCCAGAAAACTGGATCGGAAGCTGGTCGTGATCTGGAAGCGTGAGGCGGGCTGCAATATCTGTTCCGGGGATTTGTTTACATTTACGGATATGCAGGTGATCGATATCAGCGAGAACGGTTTTAAGAATGAACCGCTTGCGACCTTAAAAGGAAACCGCATAAAGAAAAAATACCGCGGCATGGCGGAGCGCTTTGTCGAATGTGATGAGGTGGAGGACTGGAAACACGAGGGCGGCTATGAAAAGGTTGAACAGATGGTGCGCGGGGCGCAGGTGATCTATATAAAATCCTACACCAATCTGTGCGAGATCACGGCGGACAGCTTTGCCTTTCTTGCCCCGTCGCCCGCCGTGACGGAGCGTGGGAAGAAAGTGTTTGACAGGATTTCCTCCGGAACCGTCGGGGTGCACATCCGGCGGACGGATCACGCCGACGCGATCGCCAACAGTCCGCTGACACTTTTCGTTGAGCGGATGAAGGCGGAGGCGCAGAAGGAGAACACCTTCTTTTATGTGACGACGGACGACGCCTCTGTGCTGGCGGAGATCGGGAAGCATTTTCCGGAGGAGAGACTGATCGTATATGAGGACAAGGTGCTCGACCGTGATTCCACCGTGGGGATCCAGGACGCTTTTGTGGATATGCTTTGTCTTTCCAGATGCTGTAAAATAATAGGAAGCTACCGCAGTACCTTCAGTCTGATCCCGTCTGTCATGGGGGGGATCCCTCTGGAAATGGTAGTGGAGGATTCTGTCAAATGAAAAAATGTAAGATACTTGGCACAGAGATTGCCGTGACCAATATGCAGGAAGTCGTCGGGATCATTGAGCAGCAGACAGAGTCGCTGCGCGGAAAATATATCTGTGTGTCCAATGTGCACACGACGGTCACTGCCTATGAGGATGCCGGTTACCGGGCGGTACAAAACGGCGCCGCCATCGCCCTGCCGGACGGGAAACCACTGTCGGTCTATTCCAGAAAGCACGGATATGCGGATGCCCAGAGAGTGACGGGGCCCGATCTGATGGGGGAGCTTTTTGCGCGGGACAACGGACTGCGCCACTACTTCTACGGGGGCACGCCGGAGACCATAGAGATCCTGCAAAAAAAGCTGCCGGAGGAATACCCGGCGCTTCAGATCGCGGGAATGGTGTCGCCGCCGTTCCGTCCCCTGACGAAGGAGGAAGACGAGAGAGCTATCCGGGAGATGAATGATTCCGGCGCGGATATCATCTGGGTGGGGCTCGGAGCGCCCAAGCAGGAGATTTATATGGCGGAGCATCAGGGGATGGCGCACGGGGTGATGATCGGTGTGGGCGCAGGCTTTGACTACTATGCGGGCACGATCCGGCGCGCGCCGATGTGGATGCAGAAAATGAGTCTGGAGTGGCTGTACCGTCTGATGCAGGATCCAAAGCGTCTGTTTAAGCGCTATTTTGTGACAAATTTCAAGTTTCTGTGGCTGACGAGAGGCATGAGAAAATAGCACGGATATATGGAAAATGAGGAGTGGGATGGCAGAGAATAAGGTAACATACAAGTATTTGGATGTGGCAAGGGGACTCGCGCTTTTGCTCGTGATGATCTCCCATGCACACGGATTGAACCGTTTTTTGATCTATTATTATATTCAGGTGTTCTTCATCATCTCCGGTTACACGTACAGACCGGGGCGTGGAACTTACGGGGAGACCATCAAAAAGAAAGCGAAGCGTCTGCTGATCCCGTACTTTGGATACAGCGCGCTGCTATGGTGCTTCTATGCGCTGATCCGAAGGGACGGGGCGGCGATGAAGCAGTCGTTGTTTGGCGTGTTTTATTCGAGATTTTGTCTCTACAAGACGACGGCACACGAGGACAATGTCTATCTTCTGGATATCGCAAACGGTGCGATGTGGTATCTGACGGCATTTTTTGTGACGTCCCTGATATTTTACCTCGTGGCGGACAAATGCCTTTCGAGCTGGAAGATCTGTACGGTGACATCCATCGTGCTGCTTGTGGCGACAGGCATTTTAAACGGGCTTCCCATTTTATTGCCGTGGAGTATTGATACGGCTGGGATCGCTGCGGTGCTGATGCTGATCGGCGCGCTTTTGCGCAAATATGAATTTTTTGACCGCCCGTTTTCCTTCTGGATGGTGGCGGGAGCGCTGGTGCTGTATGTCAGCACGGTGGAGTTTAACGGCAGACTGAATATGTCGATCCGCGAATACGGAAAATTCGAGGCGCTTAGTATTCCGTTTTTCCTGGTTGTCTCGGTGACCGGATCCATGCTCTGTATCTGGGTATCCAAATGGATCCAGAACACGGTGTGCGGAAAATTTTTGAGCTATCTCGGCACGCATACGATCGAGCTGATGTGCCTGCACATGGTAGGACTTGAGGTGTTTGAGATTGTAGCAAGCCGTTTTGTGGATGTAAATGCATTCACCGGCGCGATCAAGTGGATCTATGTTGCAGTCAGGGTGACTGCGGCGGTGGGCGCTGCGCTTGCCGGCGGTGCGGTCATTCACTGGCTCGGCAGACGGTTTACAAAAACAAAAAGGGGGCTTGTGTAGAACTATGGAGAGCAAAACAAGGGATTCCGGGCTTGAGCTGCTTCGCATTCTTGCGCTTTTGCTGACGTTCTGGATGCACGGGGCGAGCAGCTACAGCAATAATGAGCTGAGCGCATGGCTCTGTATCGTGATCGAGACGGTCGGCAATATCGGGGTGACGCTGTTTATCCTGATTTCCGGCTATTTCAGCGTCAAGCTAAAGCCCATAAAAATGATACAGTTGGATATGATGATCGTGTTTTACTGCTGGATCGGTCTGGCGCTGCGGTTCCTCTGGGGTGAGGCGCAGGCGTACAGTGGGGAACAGATTTTGTCTTATATATTTCCGGTGATCGGACGAAATTCCTGGTATTTTACCTGCTATTTTGCGCTGGTATTCTTAAGCCCGTTTTTGAACGAATTTGTGGAGAAGGTGAGCCGTGGTACACTGAAACGCCTTCTGGTCACGATGCTCGTCATCTTCTCCGGGATCACCACGTTCTGCTTTTTTGATATTACGCAGGATGGCGGCAAGGGGATCGTAAATATGATCATGATCTATTTCCTGGGAAGGTACATCCGCAAATATGGCGACCACCTTCCTGCCAGCCGTCCGAAGCTGATCGGTGGCTATCTGCTGGTGACGGTGGTCTGCATT
Source organism: Roseburia sp. (assembly GCA_026168605.1). Classification (GTDB taxonomy): domain Bacteria; phylum Bacillota; class Clostridia; order Lachnospirales; family Lachnospiraceae; genus Roseburia. Next base: position 20,985 of record JAPFDX010000014.1, read on the forward strand.
GCCTTAAACGGCGCGCTCTATGTGGTGACGGGAACGATGCAGAACCGTTTTGCCCGCGACAACACGCTCTTTACGATCGCGGCGGCGGTGTGCGTGTTCCTGATCTTTAAGGATATCCATTTTGAGAGCCGGCTGGTCAACCGCGTGGCGCTGCACGTGCCCGCTGCATTTATCATGGAGTGGACACTGCGCGGGATCATTACCAACTATATGTTTGACTATCTCGCGTGGAGAGAGAGCAACTGGCATGAGCTGATCCTGCTTGGGATCTCGGTGCTGCTTATCGTGATGGGAACAGTCATAGACATGGTGCGCGTGAAGCTCTTTGGCAGGCTGGAGGAGCGGATCGCTACCAGCGTTTTCGGTATTCTGAAGCGGTGCACCCCTCCATCTTTTTAAAAATTTTATTGAAATAGCTTGCGTCATCAATGCCGCAGAGTCTCGCGACCTCCTCGATCGAGGAATCGCTGTAACGCAGGAGCTCTTTGGCATTGGTGATTTTTTTGGTCAGAAGATACTGGACGATGGTCGTGCCGTACTCCTTCTTAAATTCGCGGGAGAGATAGTACTTGCTGATAAAAAACTGCTCTGCGAGGCGGTCGAGCGAGATGTTCTCCGTATAATGCGCATCGAGATAGTGCAGGATATCTTTGAGCTTGTTACTTAGGGCGGAGCCTGCGGTTCCGCTCTTATCTGTCTCCGTGCAGATCAGCGTCAGGATATTCACGATCTGCTGCGCGGTCAAAAGGTCGGTGTCATCCGACGGCTCCTCGTGGAAGCGGATGACGGACTGGATGGCGGCGGTCAGCTCCGCGAGGTGGGAGGTGTGAAAATGCCAGCTCTGCTGCTCCCGGAAATAGGTATAGTAGGCGTCTGCCTGCGGACCGTAGAAATGGATCCACATCAGCTCCCACGGATCGTCCTCGCTGCTGATGTGTGTGTATTCCCCCCGGCAGTCCAGAAAAAAGCAGTCGCCGGGGCTGGCGGGCACGGTGATAAGGCTGCCCGCCCGTTTGCCGGAACCTGGGGAGCGTCTGCCTGCATCGGCGGACGTTTTTTTGTGGGACAGGGATGTCCCGTGGGACGCACGGGTGTTTGCCGGTATGTCGCGGTAGGCGACCTCGCCGCTTCCGGAGAGGATGACAAGGAACAGGTAGGACTGCAGACCGCTTCTGCGGCTTAAATGGGGCTTTAGGCTTTTGAGGTAGCCGGCTTCCTGAATATAGAAGAAATTGGAGCGCGTAAACGGCGCCGGCGTGTTGATGACACGTCTGGTATTGGTGACCTCGGAGGTCTTATATTTTTCAAAAAAAGAATCCCGCATCTGTTTTCTCCTTCCGCAGAGATAAAAAATTATAGCAATATAATACTATTTTTTGGCAATATTATCAATTATCAAATCCCATAAATTAGATTATACTAAACAGCGGCTCAAAGAAAACAGATTGGCAAAATAATTATATAAATGAAAAGGAGAACAAAAATGAGTAAAACAGCGTTGATCACAGGCGTTACCGGACAGGACGGAAGCTATCTGGCAGAATTACTGCTGGAGAAGGGATATGATGTACACGGAATGGTGCGCCGTTCTTCCACGGAGAGAAGAGACCGCATCGACCATTTAAATGATAACCCGAACTTCCATTTACACTACGGCGATCTGGCGGATTCCCTGAGTCTGGTCAAGATCATCGGTTCCGTAAAGCCGGATGAGATCTACAACCTTGCAGCGCAGTCCCATGTGGGCGTAAGCTTTGACGTGCCGGAGTACACGGCTGACGTCGTGGCAACGGGAGTGCTGCGCGTGCTCGAGGCAGTGCGCGTGTGCGGACTGGAGAAGACCTGCCGTATCTACCAGGCGTCCACATCCGAGCTGTACGGCAAGGTGGAGGAGGTTCCGCAGCGCGAGACGACCCCGTTCCACCCATACAGCCCGTATGCGGTGGCAAAGCAGTACGGTTTCTGGATCGTGAAGGAGTACCGCGAGGCTTACAATATGTTCTGCTGTTCCGGTATCCTGTTCAACCACGAGTCCGAGCGCCGCGGAGAGACGTTCGTGACGCGCAAGATCTCCCTTGCAGCGGCAAGGATCGCACAGGGAAAGCAGGACAAGCTGTACCTCGGAAACTTATCCTCCCTGCGCGACTGGGGTTATGCGAAAGACTACGTGGAGTGTATGTGGCTGATCTTACAGAACGACAAGCCGGAGGATTTCGTGATCGCAACGGGCGAGCAGCACTCCGTGCGCGAGTTCTGCGAGTACGCGTTCCGCGAGGCAGGCATCGAGCTTGAGTTCAAGGGCGAGGGCATGGAGGAAGTCGGCATCGACAAGGCGACCGGAAAGGTTGTGATCGAGGTGGCGGAGGAGTTCTACCGTCCGACGGACGTTGTGAACCTCTGGGGCGACCCGACAAAGGCAAAGACAGAGCTTGGCTGGAATCCGACCAAGACGACATTTGAGGAACTGGTAAAGATCATGGTAAAGCATGATATGGAGCTGGTTGCCAGAGAAGCATAGATCAAACGGAGAGACAGGGGACGTACCGGGCATATGGCGGCGCGTCCCTAAACTTGTAACATAGGAAATTGCTCTGCGATCATGCGCGGCGGGGCAGGATAAAAAGGAGTAAAGAATCATGATGGAAAAGGATGCGAAAATTTATGTGGCGGGACACCGGGGCATGGTTGGATCGGCGATCGTCCGCCAGCTTGAGAAAGAGGGTTATCACAATATCATTACAAGAACGCACAAGGAATTAAATCTGTGCCGTCAGGAGGAAGTGGAGCGGTTCTTTGCGGAGGAGAAGCCGGACTATGTATTTCTGGCAGCGGCGAAGGTCGGCGGGATCATGGCAAACAGCGAAGCGCTGGCAGATTTTATGTACGATAACATGATGCTGGAGATGAACGTGATCCACGAGGCGTGGAAGAACGGTTGTAAGAAGCTGATGTTTCTGGGATCTTCCTGCATTTATCCGCGCATGGCGCCGCAGCCGATGCCGGAGAGCTGTCTTTTGACGAGCGAACTGGAAAAGACAAACGAGGCGTATGCGCTCGCGAAGATCAGCGGTTTAAAATACTGTGAGTATCTGAACAAACAGTACGGGACAGATTACATTTCCGTGATGCCGACGAACCTTTACGGACCGAACGATAATTACCACCCGGAACACAGCCATGTGCTCCCGGCGCTGATCCGTCGTTTCCACGAGGCGAAGGAGGCAGGCTTAAAGGAAGTGACCTGCTGGGGAACAGGCACGCCGCTGCGCGAGTTTTTATATGTGGATGATCTGGCGGACGCCTGTGTGTACCTGATGAACAATTATAGCGGAGACGAGACGGTCAACCTGGGAAGCGGCAAGGAGCTGACGATCCGGGAGCTGACAGATCTTGTGGCGAAGGTGATCGGCTATGAGGGCGAGATCAAATGGGATCCGAGCAAGCCGGACGGCACGCCGCGCAAGCTTTTGGATGTGAGCAAGCTTGAGAGTCTCGGCTGGAAATACAAGACGGAGCTTGAGGACGGCATCCGTCTCGCCTACGAGGACTTTTTAAACAACCCGATGCGCGCAGAGCGTTAGAGATAAGGAGAACGGTATGTACATTGTATTATTATCCGGGGGATCGGGGAAGCGCCTTTGGCCGCTTTCCAATGACCTTTGTTCCAAGCAGTATATCAAATTGATGAACCATGATACGGAAGTGGCGGAGGATATGGACGACAGCGAGAAGTGCTCCATGCTCCAGAGGGTGTTCCGTCAGTTGGAGCGCGCGGGTCTCGCAGAGAATACGATCGTCTGCGCGAGCAATGCACAGGTGGAGATCATCGACAGCCAGTTGGACGGCGCTGCGGAGGTTGCCGTGGAGCCGATGCGCCGCGACACATTCCCGGCAGTCATGCTCTCCTGCGCATATCTTCTGTCAAAAAAGGGTGCGAAGCCGGAGGATGTTGTGGCGTTCCTTCCGGTCGATCCGTACACAACGGGAGAATTTTTTGCGCGTATCAGGCAGCTCGGCGACCGGATCGCGCAGACCGAGCAGACGATCGGGCTTTTGGGAGGCGTGCCGACCTACCCGTCCACAAAATACGGCTACATCGTGCCGGAGAAGGGCGACGGCACATTCTTAAAGGTCGAGGGCTTCCGCGAGAAGCCGGATGAGGCGACCGCGGAGGAACTGGTAAAGAGCGGTGCGCTCTGGAACTGCGGCGTGTTCTGCTTCAAGCTTTCAATGGCGCAGCAGTGGGTGGGAAAATACGGTGTGACCACCGACTACGAGCGCATGGTGGCAGATTATGAGAAGCTGCCGAAGAAAAGCTTTGACTATGAGGTGCTCGAGCACTGGGAGCATATCGAAGCGATCAAATATGACGATATGTGGAAGGATCTGGGCACATGGAACACGCTGACCGAGGAGATGAAGGAGAACAGCATCGGCGACGTGACATGGGACGGTACGTGTGAGAACAGCCATGCCATCAATGTGCTCGGCATCCCGCTTGTTGTGATGGGTGCGAAAAACATGGTGATCGCGGCGTCACACGACGGTATTCTCGTGGCGGACAAGCACCAGAGCTCTTACATCAAGAACTGTCTGGAAAATATCGAGGACACCTCCAAGTATGAAGAACGCCGCTGGGGAACAATCAAGACCATCGACCGGGACGAGGACGACGGCATCCGCAGTGTCACAAGGCGTGTGAAGGTGGTGGCAGGCAAGGAGATGCCGATGCACAAGCACTTAAAGCACACCGAGACGATCACCGTGCTCTCCGGCATGGGCAAGCTGATCTTGGAGGACGTCGAGGTGGATCTGATCGCGGGCGCTACGGTCAGCATCGCAGCCGGCAAGGAGCACAGTATCCGTGCAGTCGGTTCCGATCTGCGGTGTATCGAGGTCAGCCTTGGGGATACCGGTGACGATGAGATCATGATCCAGAGGGGAATGACAGAATGAATATATTATTGACGTCCGCGGGAAGACGCGGATATCTGGTAGAATATTTTAAAAAGGCGCTGGACGGGCGGGGGGAGGTACACGTGGGAAACAGTACCCCGCTTTCCCCGGTTTTTTACTATGCGGATAAGAGCGTTGTCACCCCGCTCATTTACAGTGAGGAGTATATTCCGTTTTTGCTGCGCTACTGCGAAGAAAACAGGATCGACGCAGTCATATCGCTGTTTGACGTGGATCTGTATATGCTGGCGCAGCACAGGGATGCGTTTGCAGAGCGGGGCGTCACGGTGATCGTGTCAGCGCCGGAGGTGATCCTGACCTGCAATGACAAGTGGAAAACATACTGTTTCTGCCGGGAGCATGGCTTTCTGGCGCCGAAAACCTACTGCAGTCTCAGCGAGGCGAAAAATGCGCTCGCGGCAGGCGAACTGTCCTATCCGGTCATCATAAAGCCGCGCTGGGGAATGGGGTCGATCGCCATCTATCAGGCGGAGAACGAGGAGGAGCTGGACGTGTTGACGCGCAAGGTGCAGCGGGAGATTTTTGCGTCTTACCTGAAATACGAATCGGTTTTCGACAAAGAGGAGTGTGTGCTGTTTCAGGAAAAAATTGCGGGGCAGGAATACGGGCTTGACGTCGTGCACGATCTTTCCGGCGGACACTGTCTGACGGTGGTGCGGGAGAAAATCGCCATGCGCTCCGGGGAGACCGACTGTGCGAGAGTGCTTAGCGATCCGCGGATCGAGGAAGTCGGAACCGCCGTCGGCAGGACGCTTGGTCACATCGGAAATCTCGATATGGATGTGTTTGTGTCGGGGGATCAGGTGTATGTGCTCGAGATGAATGCGCGGTTTGGCGGAGGCTATCCGTTCAGCCATCTGGCGGGGGTGAATCTGCCGAGAGCGATCGTAAAGTGGCTTTCGGGCGAACCGCTGGCGGATGAACTTTCCGTGAAACATCCCGGGATCCTTGCACAGAAGGACATCCGTATGATCGACATCACGGAATGTGTCAGTGCCTTTGAAAACGGGCAGGAACCGTGCGGAAGGGAGTGACGGAGGATGGAATGGCAGGATTATAAAACGCCGTGTTATGTGATCGATCTGGAGCGTTTCAGAAAAAACTGTATGGAGATCAAAAGACCGTTTGAGGAAATGTGGGAGTCAAGGGTGGAGTTTGGTTACTCCGTCAAGACCAATCACGACAGGAACCTGATGCGGTATGCCGCAGAGCAGCTTGGATGGTATATCGAGACGGTATCTCCGGCAGAATATGAGGACGCTTGTGCCGTGACAGTACCCGGACGGATTATTTTTAACGGACCGTGCAAGGGGGGGTATCTGAAAAAGGCATATGAGGCGGGAAGCATGATCAATCTGGATCACCTGTCGGAGGTGGAGGAGCTGTGCGGCGGCGCATATGGAAAAGACGGCGGCGCCGAGATCGGGATTCGCCTGAATTTTGATCTGGAGTCCCTCTGCCCGGGTGAGACGACCGCCGGAGACTCGGTGAGCCGTTTCGGGATCTGCTATGAAAACGGGGACTTTGCAAAGGCGGTCGGGATGCTTCGGGCGGCGGGGATCGAGCCTGCCGGGATTCATCTGCACACCAGCACAAAGAGCCGGAGTGCCCGTGTATTCCGTATGCTCGCGCGCAAGGCGGCGGAGGTCATCAGAGAATTTGATTTAAAAATTTCCTATGTGGACATGGGCGGTGGATTTTTCGGTGGTCAGAAGGTCGCCGGAAAGCCGGAGATGAAGGAGTATGCGCAGTGCATTTGCGACGAGCTGAGGCAGGCGGTCAGCCCGCAGGAGACGAGACTCATCTTAGAGCCGGGGGCGTCCGTGCTGGCGACGAGCGTGTTATACTTGTCGCGCGTGATCAATGTCAGGGAGATCCGCGGAACAGAGGTGGTGACTCTGGATGGAACGCTTTTGCACATCAATCCGTTTTTTAATGACCGGGTTCCTCCGTACAGGCTATACAGAAATGAGGAGACGGCGGTGCGTGCGCGCCGGAAGAAGCAGATTGTCTGCGGAAGCACGTGCATGGAGAACGACAGATTCCTGGAACGCGCGGAGGCGGAGGCGCTGTGCGAGGGAGATCTGTTTGAATTTCATGCGGCGGGGGCATATACGATGGCGTTTAACAGTCAGTTTATTCTGCGGGCGCCGGAGGTGTATGTGAGAAACGAAGAAGGATAAAGTGAGAAATAACGGGAGGAGAACCATGCTGTCTGTGATTATTCCGGCTTATCAGGAGGAGGAGATGATACCGATCACGGCAAAAACAGTCTCGGAAATACTCGACGGTGCAAAGATACCGCACGAGCTGATTTTTGTAAATGACGGTTCGCGTGACGGGACGTGGGGGCAGATTGTAGCTGCGGCAAAAACGATCCGCGGTGTGCGCGGGATTTCTTTTTCAAAGAACTTTGGAAAGGAGGCGGCGATGATCGCGGGACTTGCCTATGCAAAGGGGGATGCGAGCGTGATCATCGACTGCGATCTCCAGCATCCGCCGGAGAAGATCGTGGAAATGTATGGACTGTGGCAGCAGGGGTACAAAGTCGTGGAGGCGGTAAAGCTTTCGCGCGGAAAGGAAGGCGTGTTCCACCGGTTTGCGGCGGGTGTGTTTTATAATATCATCAGCCGTGCGACCGGGATCGATATGCGCAATGCATCCGACTTTAAGCTGATGGACCGGGAGGTTGTCGAAACGATCTTAAAGATGCCGGAGCGTCAGTTCTTTTTCCGGGCAATCTCTGCCTGGGTTGGTTTCCGGTCGACGGTGGTAGAGTTTGAGGTGCAGGAGAGACTGCGGGGCGATTCCAAATGGTCCTTAAAGTCTCTGACAAAGTATGCGGTCACGAATATCACCTCTTTTTCCTCCGCGCCGCTTCAGGTGGTCACGCTGTCCGGTCTGGTATTTTTTGTCTTTGCACTGATACTGGGGGTGCATACGCTGGTAAAATTTTTGAGCGGCGCAGCGCTGGAGGGCTTTACAACCGTGATCATGCTGCAACTGATCAGCAGCAGCATCCTGATGCTTGCGATCGGCATGATCGGCTATTATGTGGCTAAAATTTATGATGAAGTAAAAGGACGGCCGCGCTATATTGTGGAGGCGGAAACGGGAGAGACGGATGCAGAGAATCATGGAGATTTATAAGAAATACAGGGAACTGATAGAGTATGGCTTCTGGGGCGTCATGACCACGCTTGTCAACTATATCGTATATTTCAGTTGCACAAAGCTGGCGGGAATCGATTATCTGGTCAGCAATGTGGCGGCATGGTGCGTCGCCGTGCTGTTTGCCTTTCTTGTGAACAAGGTCTTTGTGTTCCGGGCGTCATCGTGGAACTTAAAGGCGCTCGCATGGGAGTTTGGAAGTTTTACCTCGGCGCGCGTGCTGTCGGGCGTTATGGAAACCGGACTGCTGTGGCTTTTTGTGCAGCAGTGGGGCTTTAGCGACGCGGTGATAAAGATTGTGGCGGGAGTGCTGGTCATCATCATCAATTACGTGTTCAGCAAACTGGTCATATTCCGGAAGAGAGAGGAGAAAAAAGGATGAAGCTTGCGTTTGACGCGCCGGACGATTGTCTGGGAAAGGTATGGAAACGTATTCCGGTGCAGGTGAAGTATGCGTTTTTCGGCACGATTGTGATCGGGCTGATGACGCATCTGTACCAGTTTACCAACAAGCTGTACAATTATGACGAGCTGGCAAATATGCCGGGAGGTTATGGAACGGGAGTAGAGTCGGGCAGATGGTTTTTGACCCTGCTCGGAGACAAGCTTGCTGTGGAGTTTGGAAATTATTCGATCCCGCTGTTAAACGGTATGATCTCCGTCTTGTTTCTGGCATTCTCTGCGGCGCTGGTCGTGGATATGTTTCAGGTGAAGAGCCGCTTTTTTTCGGCTACGATCGGCGGACTGATGGTAGCGTTTCCGGCGGTGGTATGCTCTTTTTATTTTATGTACACGGTCGTGTTTTACTATCTGGCGGTTTTTATGAGCGTGCTCGCGGCGTATCTGGTCGTCAGATTTCCGAAGAATATCCCGCTCCATCTGCTGGCGGTCGTACTGATTGCCTGCGCAGTGGGAACGTATCAGGCATATTTTTCGAATACGGCGTGCCTGCTTTTGATGGCTGTTATCATTGTTTGCGCAGAGGCTGGCGGGGAGAGGGACTGGAAGAGTATTTTTCTTCTGGCGATCCGCTATCTTGCCGTGCTGGCTGCCGGCATGGTGCTCTACTTTGTGCTGAATAAATTTTTTGTGGCGCACTGGGGAGTCGTGCTCAACGGATACCAGGGGATCGACACGATGGGACAGATCACACTCGCGCAGCTTTTGGATGCCGTCAAGACGAGCTATAAGGAATTTGCCGGTCTGTGCTATAAAAATGTGAGCTATTTAAACCCGACGGGTTATGTGAAGAAATGTTTTGTTTTGATCATGCTGGTCTATGCAGTCGGCGCAGCGGCAAAGATCTTTGGCGAGAAGAACTGTGTGATAAAGAAGGTGGTTCTGGCGCTTGGATTTTTGCTGGTTCCGCTGGGAAGCTTTCTGGTCTATATCATGGTGCCGAACGGCTGGGTCTATACGATCATGGTGTACAGCGTTGTGTTTGTCCCGGTCTTTGCATTTGTGTGGGCAGACCGTTTCACCGTGGCATTTGACAGGAAGGGCTGGCTTCGGAAAGGAATGCAGTGGGCGGCAGCGCTTGCGGCTGTCGTGATGCTTGTGGTGTATGTGTGGTATGGAAACGGGTGCTATCTGTCGCTTGAATATACCAAATACCATGACATGGCGTACTATGAGACGATGGTGACGCAGATCAAAAGCGCGGATGGATACACGGACGACCTTCCGGTGGCGCTGATCGGCGATACGATCACGGATAACACACATACCGTGGGCAGCATGATGGGAGTGACCTTTGGCATGGACGGCAAAATAGAGAGCAATATCAATGCCTACTCCAGAACGTTTATCATCACAAAGCTGCTGGGATTTGCGCCGCGTTTCTGCGGTTATGAGGAGATTAGGATGCTGATGGAAAAGCAGGAGGTCAGGGATATGCCGTGCTATCCGGACGATGGATCAATCCGGGTTGTGGACGATATTGTTGTGGTAAAAATGACAGAGCTGCCGGAATAGGCAGCCTGCCCGGAAAATAGGAATGGATTTGGACGGAGAAGATAGCGATGAGTGAAAAAGGGACACAAAAGACAAGGATTGCATATATGGAGCTGGTGCGCATCATCGCCTGCTTTTTTGTGATCGTCAATCACACGAACAGCGGGATTTTTATGTCGCAGACGCCGGGCGGAAAGACCTGGTGGGTTTCGCTGTGCTATTTTTTCATGTGCAAGACAGCGGTTCCGCTGTTTCTCATGGCGTCCGGGGCAGTTCTGCTGGGGAGAGTGGATGAAAATGAAAAGCACTTAAAGCGCATCCTGCGCATTGTGGCGGATCTTGTACTGTTTTCGCTGCTGATGTATCTGTATGGAACCTTCCGCTCGGGAGGCGAGGTTGATCTTTTGGAGTTTTTCAAGCGCATTATCCAGCAGAACGTGTCAAATGCTTACTGGTATCTGTATCTGTACCTCGGAATCCTTTTGATGCTGCCTCTGTTTCAGAGACTTTCGGTCAATATGGGACGCCGGGCGTACCGGTATCTCATTTTTCTGTCAGTCGTTTTTCTGGGTGCGATGCCGATTGTAACGCACTATTTTCCGGGTGCGTTCGTGCATCCGCTTTTCCCGGAGACATTTTTGCCTGTATACGCAGGTCTGCTCTTTCTGGGATACTATCTGGCACATGAGATCGAGCTGAAACATTCGTACGCTGCCGTCAGCGCTGTGCTGTTTTTTGCCGTGCTGCTGTTTGAGGTGTACGCTACATACATGGAATATCAGAAAAATCCGGAGGATTATCTGTTTTATGACAACAGAACCCTGCTCACGGTCACGGTGACTGCAGCGTCGCTTTTTTATCTGGCGCGGTGGTTTGAGAGCGTAGTGCATACAGAGTGGTTCTGGAGGGCGGTTGTCTCACTTGGCGGCTGCACATTTGGAGTTTATCTGCTCTCAGATCTTTTCATTGAAATATATGCGATGGGTTATCTGACGCTGATGGCGCGGATGCACGTACTTCTGGCGGTTGTGGTATATGAATTGCTGGTATTTTTTACCTGCGCGGCGATCACTGCCATATGCAGGAAAATTCCATATATAAAGAGATTGTTTTAAAGAAAATATTACGCTTGAAAAGAAAAGATAGCATTATGAAAAGAAACAGGGTATAATAACTTCGATTTTGTTGTTGTAAAGATAAGAAAAAAGTGATATACTCAGACGTGCGTAGTTGCACTGCGGACGTAGGAAGGAGAATGATTTATGGATATCAATGATATTTCAACATGCGAGAAATTTGTCATGAAAGTCATCTGGGATTCTACGGAGGATTTGGCATTACAGGATATTATGGGAAAAGTCAACGAGGAGAACGATAAGTCATGGAAACCCCAGACGGTGTCCACGTTTCTTTCCAGACTGGTGAGAAAGGGATACTTGAGTATGTATCGCAAGGGCAGATATTGCTACTATCAGCCGATCGTCAGCAAGGAGGAATTCTGGAAGGCGACTGTTACCGAGGATGCACGTATATTCAGTAACGGAAGTCTTGAAGCATTTGCCTACTGTCTGTGCGATGAGATGCTTTCAGAGGATGAGGTTGAGAGACTAAAGAGAAAGCTGGATGAACTTAATTAGTCAGATTATTTATGCAATTATTACAATGATAATCACGGGAACACTGGGGCTTGGTATCTGGTACATGACACATGAGGTTTTACAGAAGTGTCATCCGGGACTGCCCTATTTATTATTGCGGATCATCTGTCTGCTGTATGTGCTGCCGGTCGGCTATATCGTCATACAGACCGCAAGACGGGATGGATATGTGTATGTCGACGGGCTCTGGCAGATGAACTTTGGACTGGCAGGTATGCTGCGTCTGATCGTAGACGTTGTCTGCCTGATCTGGCTTATACTGACGGGCAGACAGATTTATGTCTGCCTTTTTGTATGGCACAGGAGAAGGCTGCGCAGAGCGGCACTTGCCCCGGAGACGGATGCCAGGGTGTGTGCAGAGTTCGAGCGTGTGAAGGCGAAGCTCCATATCCGCAGACCCATTGGTCTGTACCGGTCCAGTACGGCGTTTTCGCCGAAAACTTACGGCGTGTACCGGTGCATGATCGTGTTGCCCGACGATACTTACAGTCAAAAACAGCTCAACGTGATTTTTCATCATGAACTGATGCACTGTAAAAGCTACGATGTATTTTACAAGCTTTGCAGTGTATACATAGTAAGCTTTTATCGTGCCAAAGGTCTTGGCTATAAGCTTTTGGTGCCTTTGAATGAGTGGAGCGAATACTATTGTGACATCAGGGCGATCGAAGCCATCCGTGATGAGATGAGTGCAGCAGAATACTTTAGGATGATTCTTGACGTGATAGAGCAGAGGGCAGGAAGACGGAAGGCAGAGAATGATTTTTCCGGATTAGGCGAAAGCAGGTCACGATTAGAGAGGAGAATCGACTATATGATGAAATATAAAAATGTTAAGGCACGGTTGAACGCGACGGCAGTTGCAATCGCAGCACTGTTTGTGCTGACAAATGTCACGACGGTTTACGCGGCAGAGAGCGGTCTGTCGGATCTGTATGACATACTCTACCAGAAGGTGGAGCCGACGATGGAGGAGGTGAGCACGGCTCATGATCTGGAGGAATTTTATATTCCGGCAGCGGAGGATGACACCTATGAGAGACTGGAGTACGCCAACCCGGAGGGGGAGACGGTCGCTCCGGCGCTGGATGAGAATGAGATTGTCTCCTTTAATTGGACAGTCTCTGCCGGCACACGCACGGCGTCCAAAACTTTCTATGTGAAGAAGGGACAGAATATCAGTATGGCAACAGTAGTTACTCCGGGAGGCAGCACCTGCTGGATGGGCATTATGGATCCGCAGAATTCCGTGCGCTACGTGGAAGGTACGGGGAGTCTTTCCCATGAATTTGCAGTGACCCAGTCAGGCTTCTACCGCGTGTTTGTGCAGAACCGCGGCAGTTCTGGGAGTATCACAGCCAGTGGCAGCTATTATATCTACACTCCGTAAGCGGATATAGACTGGAAACAGAGATACTGTTACACACAAAAGATAAGGATGCGTGACCACGGAAGCTCTGTCTATGTATCATTTTAAAGTAACGCTATTCGGGGCGGTGCTAAAATTAAGCACCGTCCTATTTTTTGCCTCCAGTGAATCCTTTAGTTCGCTTGCCGGAAAATCCGGGTTTTCCGTGATGTCTGTGGGCGCGTCAAAGAAAAAGACGGACGCGCCGGTTTTCTCATAAAATTCTTCGGAGAAAGACCAGTTTCCGTGGTGACCGACCTGCACATAATCGCAGGCAATGGCGTCGCCGTACTGTGCGAGCAGGCAGGCGTCCATATCATATTTGATATCGGAACAGAAGAGCATACTGCTCTCTCCGCTGCTGACCTCAAACAACAGGGAGGCATTGTTCTGGTAATCGAGCTCCTCGCCCACATTGGCGAGGACGGTGTCGTCATAGGCGTTGTAGACAGAGAAGGTCAGTCCGCAGATCTCCAGCACATCCCCGCGCTTTAGGTGGGTGACATTGGAGGCGTCTTTCGTGAGCGCATAGTAGTCCTGCAAAACCGTGATGTCGTCATACGGCTCTCCGGCAGCCATGATAAAATTGTAGTCAAAGCCGTTATCGTAGATCTGTTTTACGACAATATCGCCGGGATCCTTCATGATGGCGTTGAAAGCTCCGGCATGATCCTTGTGCGGATGCGAGATGATCCATGCGTCCACCGTATTGCCGTGTTCTGCGATGATCCGGCGGAGTGCGTCCTCGTTCTCTGCCCATCCCCCGTCGATGATGATCAGGGTATCCTCGTTTGTAATGGTATAGCAGGTCGCCTGCACCCCGGTCGCGTCGGGGTACTGTGTCACAAGGTATTCCGTTGTGGGATCCGGGGTGTGACCGGTGGAATCGACGGTCTTTTGTGGCATAAGAGTGGCTCGCGAAGCGAACCACTCGTTGTCTCCTGTCAGAAGAAAAATGCCCGCCGTAAGGACAAGCAGTCCGGCGGCGATGGCGAGTATTTGTTTGTTTTTCATGAAAATGCTCCAGTTCTGTTTTTATATTGTAGACTCAGAGGTCAAAACGGTTTTGTGAAGAATGGGATTGGAAAAATGCACGCATCGTATTCTGATTTGTGAATATGGAGAAGCTTAGAAACTTCTTAATGTTCTGTCAATTTCCAGTAATTCGACGGCAGGGATGCCGGCGAAAGCCCGAATTGCGCCACGGATGGCGCATGGAGGGCGGTTGCGTCTGGAGCCAATACCGAACCCAGAACATTTTAGAAGTTCTTAGCTTCGGAATCCTGAACAAAAAGAATACTATGCGTGCATTTTTTCAGTCGCAATCTTTAAAAATCCCTTTTGCCACCTCAATTTACATTATCAAAAATGCGAGGAAATGTAAACGAATAAACACAAGACTTGCAACAAATATTAGAAAATGTTAGTATAAAGCCATTGGGAAAGGAAAATGGAATGGATACACATAAATTTTTTGTGGAGAAGCTGCGGTTTCATCTGACGGACAGAAATAAGCTTGTGTTCGTGGGATGGTTTTTTGACGGAAACACGAAGAACCACTCTCTTGAGGCATATCTGGATGACCGGAAGCTCCCACTGCAGATACAGATCAATAAAGGGGCAGAGGTCAGGCAGAAGTATATCAGGAGCATCAATGAGATCGAGGAGGAAGTGGTCGGGATCGTGACGCTTCCGGAGAACTGGCAGGACGGCAGAAAGTTTTGTATTGTGTCGTTTTACGGGGAGCAGCGCTCGAAGGCATACAGTGCCTCCGCCGCAAAGCTGCAGCGTCTTGCGCAGGAGATCAGCTACTATGTGGAAAGCTGCCACCGCGGGGAGGACCGCGTGACAGTCACCGGCTGGTGCATGGCGGACGGCGAGGTGAAGATCGATGTTTTAAATGCGGCGAAGCAGCCGATTTCCGAGAAGGTCGAGCATTATTATAGGAAGGATCTGCTTTCCGTATTTCCGGAATGCGTAAAAGAGAGCAAGCCCGGCTTTCTGGTCTCCGCGAAGGTGCGTGCGGATGAGCCGGGACCTTTTTTTCTGGAGATGCGCAATGCGAGCAGGATGTCGCGGACGAAGCTGCGCAAGTGGGATGACGGCACGAAGCTTCAGTACATGATGGAAAAGGCGGGGAGTGCGGTGCGCTATTTAGAACGCAACGGCGCAACGGCAACCTTCTATAAAATACAGAGCAGGCTTTTAAAGAAAGAAGGCAACACCTACGAGAACTGGCGGAAGAAATACGCGGTGACGGAGGAGGAGCTTGCGGCGCAGAGAGAGCGGCAGTTTACAAAAAAGATCCGCTTTTCCGTTGTCGTGCCCCTATATGCGACAAAGCCTGCCTATCTGCGCGAGATGATAGAATCCGTTTTGGCGCAGACCTATGCAAACTGGCAGCTCTGCATGGCGGACGGCAGTCCGGATACCGAACTGACGGCGATCCTGGAGGAATATGCCGCGAAGGATGCGCGCATCTGTTTTACGACGCTTGCGGAGAATTGCGGTATTTCTGGAAATACAAACGAGGCGCTCGCGCTTGCGGACGGCGATTATCTGGTGTTTGCAGATCATGACGATCTCCTCGCGCCGAATGCGCTCTATGAATTTGCGGCTGCGATCGAGCGCGAGCCGGACATTGATATGCTTTATTCCGATGAGGATAAGGTGGATATGGACGGAAAGAAATATTTTGAGCCGCATTTTAAACCGGATTTTAATGTGGATCTGCTTTGCAGTATGAACTATATTTGTCATCTTCTCGCCGTGCGGGGGGATGTGGTGGCGCGCGCGGGGCATTTTCTCGCGGAGTATGACGGCGCGCAGGATCTGGATTTTATTCTGCGGTGCAGCGAGCAGGCGGAGCATATCCATCATGTGCCAAAGATCCTCTACCACTGGCGCAGCCATATGGATTCGACGGCGGCAAACCCGGAGAGCAAGCGCTATGCCTTTGAGGCGGGGCGGCGCGCCATAGAGGCGCATTACAGGAGGCAGTCCATCCCGGCGCGTGTGGAGAACGCACAGTTTTACGGGATGTACCGCACACGCTATGAGTGGCAGGAGACGCCGCTTGTCTCCATCATCATTCCGAACAAGGATCATGTGGCGGATCTGGACGTCTGCGTCCGTTCCATTTTTGAGAAGTCTCGGTACCGGAATTTTGAGTTTGTGATCGTGGAGAACAACAGTACAGAGGAAGAGACGTTTACTTACTATAAAAAGCTTGCAAGCGAGCGCGACAATGTCCGCATCGTGCACTATGAGGGAGAGTTTAATTATTCCAGGATCAACAATTTTGGTGTGAAGGCGGCAGGGGGAGAGTATCTGCTGCTGCTAAATAACGATACGGAGCTGATCGACGGTGAGGCGATCGGCGAGATGCTCGGCTATTGCATGAGAGAGGACGTCGGCGTTGTCGGAGCAAAGCTTTTGTATGGGGACGATACGATACAGCACGCCGGAGTGATCCTTGGCTTTGGCGGGACCGCGGGGCACGCATTTATCGGCAAGAACCGTTACGATACCGGATATTTCGGCAGGATTTTGTGTGCGCAGGACTATTCGGCGGTGACGGCGGCGTGCATGATGACGAAGCGCAGCGTGTTTGAGGCGGCTGGCGACATGACCGAGGAGCTGGCGGTGGCGTTTAACGATATCGACTACTGTCTGAAAGTGCGCAGCCTCGGAAAACTTGTGGTGTATGATCCGTACGCGGAGCTGTACCACTACGAGTCAAAGTCGAGAGGGCTTGAGGATTCGCCGGAGAAGGTGGAGCGCTTTAACGGGGAGGTGGACATCCTGCTTTCGCGCTGGAGAGCGCTGATCGAGGCGGGCGATCCATACTATAATTGTAACCTGACACTGGATAACTCGGATTTTTCCCTGAGAAGATGACCGGAATGGTAGAAAAGAGGCAGTCCCATGATGAAGGTATATATCTGCCCATCCTGCGGCTGGATGCGTGTGGTGTCCAGACGCAGGGAGGTAGAGTGTTATAAATGTGACGAGAAGCAGATGGTTCTGGCAAAACTCGATTTTGCAAAGTATGCAAAGATGTCGGAAGAGGAAAGGAAAAATTATTCGGATGGATGGATCTATATCCATCAGAGAAAGCATGGAGTATGAAGATTACAGTTTCAAATGTAAAAAAAGGTATGCGTTATCTGAAGCATTACGGCGTGAAGGAATTTTTCATCCGTCTGCAGGAGAAACGGGAGGCGGAGAGTATTCCCTATGAGCCGTGGTATGAAGCCCATAAGGCGACGCCGGAGCAGCTTGCGCGCCAGAGAAAGGAATACGGTAAGTGGCAGGATGCGCCGCAGATCAGCATTGTCGTGCCGTTATACTGCACAAAGGAGACTTTCCTGCGCGAAATGATCGCATCGGTGCAGGCGCAGAGCTATGGGAACTGGCAGCTCTGTCTGGCGGATGCAAGTCCGCGCGAGGGGGAGAACTGTCCGGAAACCGGGCGTATTGTGGCGGAGTACGCCGCGCAGGACAAACGGATCGTCTATTCGGCGATCGCGGAAAATCTGGGGATCGCGGAGAACACGAATGCGGCGATCGCGCTGGCGACGGGCGACTGGATCGCGTTTATGGATCACGATGATCTTCTGGCGCCGGACGCCCTCTATGAGGCGGTCCTCCTGATGCGGAGAGGCAGCAGGCGCGGGACACCGGCGGAGTGTGCCGGGCTTTTGCATCCGCAGGAACAGGATGCGGTTTATGAGCTGATCTACACGGATGAGGACAAGGTGGATATGGAGGGCAACGTACATTTCCAGCCGCACCTGAAACCGGATATCAATATCGATCTGCTCCGCTCCAACAACTACATCACACATTTTACGATGGTAAGCCGCGCGCTGTATTCCCGTGTGGGAGGTCTGCGCGCGGAATTTGACGGAGCGCAGGATTACGACTTTATCCTGCGCTGTGTGGAGCAGGCGCAGGCGGTGGGTCATGTGCCGCGGATCCTCTATCACTGGCGTTCCCACCAGGAATCCACGTCGTCCAATCCGTTCAGCAAGCAGTATGCCGTGGATGCGGGCAGACGCGCGATCGCGGAGCACTTAAAACGGATGGGCGTACGCGGTGAGGTGACGGCGACAAAGGACATGGGTTTCTACACGGTGCGCTACGAGACGCAGGGCGAGCCGCTGGTATCTATTATCATTCCGAACAAGGACGAGGTGGAATCTCTGGAAAAGTGCCTTTCTTCCATTGAAAAGTCGTCTTACACGAATTATGAAGTGATCATTGCAGAGAATAACAGTTGTGAGGAGACGTTTTCTTATTATAAGAAGATTGCGCCGGACTGCGTGGAGAAAAACGGTACGGTCTGCTACGAGGGCAGGCTTTCCGGAGGACAGAGACTGTGCGTGGCTGTCTGGAAGGAGGGGTTCCATTATTCAAAGCTGAATAATTTTGGAGTCTCTTTTGCACAGGGCGAGTATCTGGTGCTGATGAACAATGACATTGAAATGCTCTCCGGTACATGGATGTCGGAGATGCTCGGCACTTGCCAGAGAAGGGAAGTCGGCGCGGTCGGCGCAAAGCTCTACTATCCGGACGATACGGTGCAGCACGCGGGGATCGTCGTCGGCATCGGAGGCAGTGCAAGAGGCATCGGACAGAATATGTTTGCCGGGTTAAAGCGCGGGCGCAGCGGCTATCTGCACAAGGCGTCCCTGGCGATCGATTACAGCGCCGTGACAGCGGCGTGCCTGATGACAAAGAGAAGCGTCTACGAGGCGGTCGGCGGATTTGCAGAAGAGTTGGCGGTGGCGTTTAACGATGTGGATTTCTGCCTGAAAATCCGCGCGATGGGGCTGCTTGTCGTATACCAGCCGCGCGTGGAGGCGTACCACCATGAGTCGAAGTCGAGAGGAAGCGAGGACACGCCGGAAAAAGTGGCGCGTTTTCAGACAGAAATAGAATATATGCGCGAAACATGGATTGGAATCTTAAAGAATGGAGACCCTTATTATAATCCGAATTTTTCGCCTTACGCATCCGACTATGCGCTGCGTGATAACCGCAGGAGCAGGGGATGAAGGAGGACACGATGCCGAAAGCAGCGGAAGTGACAGTGATCATTCCCAATTACAACGGGAAACAGCTTTTGGAAAATTGCATAAGGACACTTGAGCGGCAGACCTGCCGCGATTTTACGCTGCTAGTCATCGACAACGGTTCGACGGACGGGAGTGCGGAGGTGACATCTGTGCTGCCCGGATTTCAGATGGTTGTGCTGCCGGAGAATACCGGATTCTGCGGCGCGGTCAACGAGGGGATCCGCCGCACGGTGACGCCGTATTTCCTTCTGCTGAACAATGACACGGAGGCGGAGCCGGAATTTGTGGAGGCGCTGCTTGCCGGGATCAAAAAGTCCGGGCGGATTTTTTCGTGCGGCGCCATGATGATCGATTACCGGAACCGGGAACTCATCGACAATGCCGGGGACTACTATACGGCGCTCGGCTGGGCGGTGGCGCGCGCGAAGGGGAAACCGCGCGGCGCTTACGAAAAGGAGCGCGCAGTCTTTTCCTGCTGTGGCGGCGCGGCGATCTACCGCACGGACGCGGTGCGGGAAACCGGACTTTTCGACGAAAACCACTTCGCCTATCTGGAGGATGTGGATCTGGGCTACCGCGCCCGTATTTTCGGCTATGAGAACCGCTATATTCCGCAGGCGAAGGTGTTTCATGTGGGAAGCGCAACGACCGGCACGCGCTACAATGAGAAAAAGGTGTTTCTCGCGGCGCGCAATTCGATCTATCTGGTCTATAAAAATATGCCGTTTGTGCAGATGCTTTTGAATCTGCCGTTTCTTCTTCCGGGGATTCTGGTAAAGACATTATTTTTTGCGGGCAAAGGGTTTGCGGGCGAGTATCTCAAGGGGATCGCCGCGGGCATCCGGGGCGCGCACCGCTGTAAGCGGGTGAAGTTTCGCGCTGCACACCTGAAAAACTATGTAAAAATCCAGTTGGATCTGTGGCTTAATATCGTGCGGATTGTGCTTTCCGTGTAATCTAAAGAAAATATTAAGGATTTGTTACGAATTGTTTGCGGAAAACGGGTTGTGCTTTGCAGGAAATTATTGTATGATTAAGGTCATGTGGTAATGACTGAACTAACAAGGATAACAATATGATAAAAGATAATCAGCAGCATTTTAACAGGCTGCACGTCATCATAGATGCGGCGGTGGTTGCGGTATCTTATATGCTGGCGTGGTGGCTGAAGTTTAAAAGCGGCATCTTGGACAGCGGACTGGGAGCTCTTTCGTTTGGCTTTTATATGAGCGCGCTGATTGTGATCGTTCCCGGGTATATTCTGCTCTATTATTCATTTAATCTGTACACGGCGAAGCGTGTGCAGGGGAGGCGTCTGGAGCTTTCCAATATCGTGCTGGCGAACACGGTCGGTATTCTGGTACTGTTTACGCTGCTTTACAATCTGCAGTCCTACGAGTCACAGTTTAAGAATTTCTCACGTGAGATGCTCTTTTACTTTTATGTGATCAACATTGTGGATGAGGAGATCATCCGGTTGCTGATCCGCCGCTTCCTGCGCGACATCCGCAGAAAGGGCTATAATCTAAAGCATATTCTGCTCGTCGGATATTCGCGGGCGGCAGAGCAGTACATTGATAGGATCCAGCAGAATCCGCAGTGGGGCTACCACATCCGCGGGGTGCTCGACGACAATATTGCCCGCGGCACTTCCTACAAGGGGATCCGGGTGATCGGCAGCATCGGGAATCTGAGTTATATCCTGCCGCAGAACAGTCTGGACGAGATCGCGATCACACTCGGACTGGAGGAGTATGACAAGCTGGAAAAGATCGTGGCTGAGTGCGAGAAGTCCGGCGTGCACACCAAGTTCATTCCCGATTACGGCAACATCATTCCGACCAAGCCGTACACCGAGGATCTGCTGGGGCTGCCAGTCATCAATATCCGCTATGTGCCTCTGACCAACACATTTAACGCGCTGGTGAAGCGCTGCATGGATGTGGTCGGTTCGATCTTGTGCATCATTGTATTTTCCCCGGTGATGCTGTTTTCGGCGATTCTGGTAAAGACGACGTCGAAGGGACCGCTGATCTTCGCGCAGGAGCGCGTGGGTCTGCACAATAAGCCGTTTAAAATGTACAAGTTCCGCACGATGTACGTGCAGACGGAGGAAGAGGAACAGAAGGGCTGGACGACGAAGAATGATCCGAGGATCACGAAATGCGGCGGCTTTCTGAGAAAGACAAGCCTCGATGAGTTCCCGCAGCTTTTTAATGTGTTAAAAGGCGATATGAGTCTGGTAGGACCAAGACCGGAGCGTCCGCAGTATGTCGAGAGGTTCCGCGAGGAGATCCCGCGCTATATGATCAAACACCAGGTGCGTCCGGGGATGACCGGATGGGCGCAGGTAAACGGTTACCGCGGCGACACCTCCATACGAAAGAGAATAGAGCATGATTTGTATTACATTGAAAACTGGACAGTTGGTTTGGACATCAAGATTTTGTTTCTGACCGTTTTCAAAGGTTTTATCAATAAAAATGCATATTAGGAGAAGATTCATGAGTAGAGAAATGGAAAAGAAACCCCTGACAAAGAAACAGAGAGCGGCGATCCGCAAAAAGAAGCAGCAGAGAAAGATCCTGCTTGTAGTGCTGGAAGTTCTGGTGCTGCTGATCCTTGGGATCGTACTGTTTGCGGTATTAAAACTGGGAAAGATCCAGAAGGACACATCGTTTGACGAGGGAGATCTCGAGTTTAACGAGGGAATTTCTGCGGAATCCCAGGAACTGATGGACAACTACACGACGATCGCGCTGTTTGGTCTGGATAACCGGTCCAACGGTAATCTGTCAAAGGGTAACAGCGACGTGATCATGATCGCAAGTATCAACAATAAGACGCATGAGGTGAAGCTTGTGTCTGTGTTCCGTGACACCTATCTGGATATCGGAAACGACACCTACCGCAAGTGCAACGCGGCGTACGCCAACGGCGGACCGGAGCAGGCGATCACCATGCTCAACAAGAACCTCGACTTAAATATCACCGACTATGTGACCGTGGACTTCAATGCGGTTGTCGAGTGCGTCGACCTGCTCGGCGGCGTGGAGGTGACGATCACGGACGAGGAGGCAGTCCTGATGCAGGGCTACATGAAGGAGATCAATAAGCTCACGAAGAAGAGCCCTTCCGAATATTCGGAGTATTTGCCGGGAGCAGGAACCTACAATATGGACGGTGTGCAGGCTTGTTCCTACGCGCGTATCCGCTATACTGCAGGTGATGATTACAAGCGTGCAGAGCGCCAGAGGACCGTGCTTGCAGCCATGGTGGAGAAGGTGCAGAAGTCTGATCTCAAGACGATCAACAGTCTGATCGACCAGGTATTTGGCGACATCAAGACAAGCTTCAGCAATACGGATCTGATCGCACTCGCAGCGCAGGTGTTCAATTATAAGCTGGGAGAGACAGCGGGATTCCCGTTTGAGAAGAATACGGCAACGCTTGGCTCGAAGGGAAGTGTGGTTGTGCCGTGTGATCTGAAGTCCAATGTTGTGGAGCTTCACAATTTCCTCTATGAGGATGAGGTCTATGAGCCGACCGACGCGGTGAAGAACAACAGCGAAAAGATTATTAACGATACCGGTTTCCATCAGGGAGATGGTTATTGATGAAAGTAGATATAATTATTCCGGTTTACAAGCCGGACGATACATTTTGTCTGCTCCTGCAAAGATTGCGGGAGCAGACCTTTGTCGTTCATAGGATGATTCTTTTAAATACAGAGGAAGATCTGTGGGAGGATGCGTGTGCAAAATATCCGATCGCGCAGCGTCTTCGGGAGCTTCCCTTTGCGCATACACTGACCCATGTGACGCGGGATTCCTTTGACCACGGCGGCACCAGAAATCTTGGCGCCGGGCAGTCGGATGCGGATATTCTGATTTTTATGACGCAGGATGCCGTACCGGCGGACAGTCGGCTGGTGGAGAAGCTGACAGAGCCGTTTTCCGACACGGCGGATGGGAAGGAAAAGGTGGCGGTCGCCTATGCGCGCCAGCTTCCGGCGGAGGACTGCGGCGTGATCGAGCGCTATACGAGACAGTTCAATTATCCAGAGGAGAGCCGCACAAAGGGGCGGGAGGATATTCCTACACTTGGCATCAAGACCTTTTTCTGCTCGGACGTCTGTGCGGCATACCGCAGAGATCTCTTTGTGGAGCTTGGGGAGTTTGAGACCCCGGTGATCTTTAATGAGGATATGTTTTTTGCGGCACACGCGGTGATGGAAGGGTGGCAGATCGCATATGTGGCCGAGGCGAGGGTGATTCACTCGCACAATTATTCGGCAGTGCAGCAGTTCCACCGTAATTTCGACCTTGCCGTGTCGCAGACGTCGCACCCGGAGATCTTTGCGCAGGTCAGCTCGGAGGCGGAGGGGATGAGACTGGTTAAGAGCACAGTAAAATATCTGTGCAGCGCGGGGAAACCCTGGCTGGTCTGGAAGCTGTTTGTACAGTGTGTGGGCAAATATGCCGGGTATTTTCTGGGAAAACGATACCGGAAGCTTGGCAGGAAAATGATCCTGCGGTGTACCATGAACCCCGCTTACTGGAAAAAGGTCTGGTGACCCGCGACAGGATGGAGAGAACGAAGGCATGGAAGATACTTTATATATTGTAGTGCCCTGCTATAACGAGCAGGAGGTTTTACCGGAGACCGCAAGACGGTTGTCAGAGAAGCTTGCGGAATTGAAAAATCAGGGAAAGATCGGGGCGGCAAGCCGCATCATGTTTGTCAATGACGGTTCGAAGGATCAGACGTGGAGCATGATCGGGGAGCTGTGCGCGCAGGATGCAGTGTTTGCCGGGGTCAATCTGTCCCGGAACAGAGGACACCAGAACGCGCTTCTCGCCGGGATTTCGACGGCGGTGTCACACGCGGATATGATCGTGTCGATGGATGCGGATCTGCAGGACGACATTCATGCGGTGGACGCGATGATCGATGCATACCACGAGGGAAATGATGTGGTCTACGGCGTGCGCTCATCCAGACAGAGGGACACGTTTTTCAAGCGCAGTACGGCGCAGGCGTTTTACCGCTTGTTAAAGCTTCTCGGCGCGGAGATCGTATACAATCATGCGGATTACCGGCTTTTGAGCAGGCGGGCGGCGGAGGCGCTGCTCTCTTTTGACGAGGTCAACCTATTTTTGCGCGGGATCGTGCCGATGGTCGGTTTTCGCAGCACGACGGTTTCCTACGAGCGCGGGGAGCGTTTCGCGGGAAAGAGTAAATATCCTCTGGGCAAGATGCTGACGTTTGCGCTGGAGGGGATCACGTCGCTGTCAATAAAGCCGATCCGGATGATCACGATCGGGGGGCTGTTTGTCTGTCTCGTCAGTCTGGTGATGCTTGTCAAGGCGTTCGTGGATTACTCACTGGGAAATGTCGTTCCGGGGTGGACAAGCGTCATTATTTCCATCTGGGTGCTCGGTGGTCTGCAACTGTTTGCCATTGGCATTATCGGAGAGTATATCGGTAAGACCTATATGGAGACGAAGGCGCGTCCGAAGTTCATCATTGAGTCGGTGCTTCTCTCGGAAGAGAAGGATGGGGAGTCATAGGCATGGGGAAAAAGACAGACAGAAAGTTCTATATTTTTTGGATTGCGATGTTTCTCGCAGCGCTTGCCGTACTTGGATTTGCCGGATATTCCGACGGCGACGACACCTATTTTTACCAGCATACGCACAGTATGGGATTTCTGGAATATCTGGGCTGGCGCTATGAGACGTGGGTTGGCAGAATGGCGGCGGAGGCTCTGGTCTATGTCGCATTTCATCTGGGGCTGCCGTTCTGGCGCATCATCAATGCCCTGATGCTCGTGCTTCTTCCCATCGGTATTCTGTCTCTGGCAGTGCGTGCTGCGCGGATTCCGGAGGGGACACTTGGCAGATTCTGGGACAGAACGCCTGCGTGCGCGGGGAAAAGCTGTGTGCAGACAGGGCTTTGGGCTTCCGTGGCGTGCGTGGCGGGGTATTTTATGATGAATGTCCAGACGCTTGGCTATGCTGCGGTGTGGGTCAACGGCTCTATTTTTTATACCTGGTCATTCACCTGCGGTATCTGGGCGCTCACCACGTTTGCGGAGTTTGTGTTCCGCGAGAAGCCTGCGGCGGATGTGCGCGGCAGGATTACATTTGGGATGGAGGGCTGCCCGGGGTGGAAGTTCCTTTATGCTGTTCCGTGCGCTGTGGTGGCGTCCATGTCGATCGAGCAGATGGGGGCGGTGCTCCTTGTGTTTGAGGTGCTGGGCATTGTCTACGGGATCCTCAAATGGCGCAGTGTGCACCCGCTTTTGCTTTTGCAGGCGTGCGTGACACTGGTGGCTTTCGCGGTCTTGTTTGCAGCGCCGGGCAATGATGTGCGCGTGGCGGCGGAGATCGTCAACTGGATGCCGCAGTATGAGACGATGTCTTTCGGACAGCATCTGTTTATCACGGCGCACTGGCTGATCTCCTCCTTTGCCAATGAGAATAAGCTGTTTCTCTGTGCAATCTGGATCGCGGGAATCCTGCTTTTGCTGCAAAAGGAAAAAAGGAGCAGGACGGACGGTGTGATGGCGGTGCTTGCGGTCTTGCTTACGGTTGTCGCGCTTCTGCCGTATCTTGGGATTACCGCGTTTTCCAATCTGGGAATGCAGTATCTGGATATTACGCAGTGTATCACGGAGGTTCCGGTTTTTGAGCGCTTTACGGGGATGCAGCTTGCGGCGATGTTATGGTGGGCGGCGGCGCTTGTCTATACATTTGTGTTTCTCTGGCGTGTGTCGGGCTGTCAGATGACGCTGCTCCTCGCCTACCTCGCAGGGATCGCAAGCGAGGCGATCATGTTTTTTTCGCCGACGATGTATGCGTCCGGCGCGCGGGTCTATTATCTGACAGACCTGCTGTACTTATTTATGATACTGTGTCTTGCATTTGGCATCCGTGACGTTCGCCGCAGAAATGGTATGTATGCGGTCTGTGTGGGGGCGGGAATCATCAATTTTGTGAGCCAGCTTCCCGCGTTTTTCGCCATGTTATAAGGTGCGGGAGCAGATTTTTCCGGAAATCATAGAATTTTGATATTTCTGTCACAATTCCAACACAATTAAACGGTAGACTTACCATATCACAAGGAAAGAGTAATCGCTTGTGGATGAAAGGAGAAACGTCATGGATCACAATAACTATAATAACAACAATGGCAATAACGGACAGTCTTCCGACCCGTTTTATTCGTATAATCACACCTACGTGGGAGAGAATGGAAACGCCGGAAATACGGCTGCGGGCGGCAATGTGGCAGGCAGTGAAAACACAGCAAATGCGGGCGGCTGTGCGGCGGGTGGTTTCCAGAACCAGAACAACACATATCAGGAGCGCTTTTACCAGACGGCGAGCGCACCGCAGAACTCCGGAAAGAAGCAGAAGAAGCCGAGAAAACCGGGAGGTTTTGGGATGAAGCTTGCGAAGTGCGCAGCGCTGGCACTGGTCTTTGGTCTGGTGGCAGGAACGGTGTTCGAGGGCGTGCAGTTGGCGTCCGGCGCGATTTTCGGCGATGACAGCAGGACGGCAAGCGCGGAGGGGAACACGTTGAGCCAGTCGTCCTCCGGCGATGTAAAGACGACGTCCACGTCCTCAAATTATGTGGCGACGGATGTCTCGGATATCGTCGAGGAAGTGATGCCGTCCATCGTGGCGATCACAAATGTGAGCATTGCAGAGTACCAGAGCCTCTGGGGCGGCAGAGAGGTATACGAAGTGCCGAGCTTCGGCTCCGGGATCATCATCAGCCAGAACGACGAGTATCTGTATGTTGTGACAAACAACCATGTGGTTGCAGGTGCAAACAGCCTGACTGTGACGTTTGTCGATGAGTCGACGGCAAGCGCAGAGGTGCGCGGAACAGATCCGTCCACCGATCTGGCGGTGATCCAGATCCCGCTTTCCGGTATCGCGGAGGAGACGCTCTCCCACATCAAGGTTGCAACGATCGGCAACTCCGACGAGCTCAAGGTGGGCGAGGCGTCGATCGCCATCGGAAATGCGCTGGGCTACGGACAGTCGGTGACGACCGGATGCATCAGTGCACTGGACCGCGAGGTATCGGTGTCCGATTCCGGAAGCAACACGAACTATACCCAGAGACTGATCCAGACAGACGCAGCCATCAATCCGGGCAACAGCGGCGGCGCGCTTTTGAATGCTGCCGGCGAGGTGATCGGTATCAACTCTGTGAAATATGCGGATACGGACGTGGAGGGTATCGGTTATGCGATCCCGATCAGCACGGCAAGCCCGATCATTGAGGATCTGATCACGAAGGAAAAAGTGGATGAATCCGAGAGTGCATTTTTGGGCGTTTCGGGCGTGGATGTGACGAGCGAGGTTGCAGAAGCTTACAATCTGCCGACGGGCGTCTCTGTCAGACAGGTGACCAAGGGATCTGCAGCAGAGAAGGCGGGTATCCAGGTGGGCGACATCATCACGAGCTTTGACGGCAGAGAGGTGAAATCCATGGAGGAGCTGTCCACGCGGATGCAGTATTACAGGGCGGGCGACACCGTGGAGGTGGTGATCAAGAGAGCCTCCGATGGAACTTATGCCGAGCAGACGCTGGAGGTGACACTCGGCAAGAGAGAATCATAATTTTATAAGGGTATTCGTACAAATAAAATCGCAGCGACCGAATGTAAGTTTTCGGCGCTGCGATTTTATTTGAAATTTTCTTGACGCTTCCGCAAAAAATAGATACCATTAGAGGTAGAAAATGGTATTTCGGAAAGGAAGGTCTTTGTATGATTGACAAGATTATCGGCTTTATCGGCGCGGGAAATATGGGAAGCGCGATGATTGGCGGGATTTTAAACGCATCGTTAGCGTCGACCGGACAGTTGATCGCGAGCGCACACTCTGCGGAGACATTAGAGCGGCTGCATGAGAAGTTTAAGATAGAGACGACGCTCTCAAACCAGACGGTTGCGGAGCGCAGCGACATCCTTTTTCTCGCGGTGAAGCCGGATAAATTTGACGAGGTGATCCCGCAGATTGCCCCGCATATCAAAAGCCGGTGCATTATCGTGTCGGTTGCGGCGGGAAGGACGATCGCCTCGGTCGAGGAGAGCTTTGGGAGAGAGATCCGGCTGGTGCGCGCGATGCCAAACACGCCTGCGCTTGTGGGGGAGGCGATGAGCGCGCTGTGCGCCAACGCGAACGTGACCGCCACAGAACTCGGCGAGGTGCAGCAGATTTTCAATGCGTTCGGCAAATCGGAGATTGTGCCGGAGAGCCTGCTCGATGCGGTGGTGGGAGTGTCGGGATCTTCGCCGGCGTATGTGTATCTGTTTATCGAGGCGATGGCGGACGCCGCTGTCGCGGAGGGGATGTCCCGGGCGCAGGCATACAAATTTGCCGCGCAGGCGGTTTACGGGGCTGCCAAAATGGTGCTTGAGACGGGAAAGCATCCGGGAGAGCTAAAGGATGCCGTCTGCTCGCCGGGAGGGACGACGATCGAGGCGGTCGCCGCACTGGAAAAAGGCGGTCTGCGCGACGTCGTGATCACGGCACAGCGCGCCTGCACGGAGAAATCGCGCGCGATGGGAAGAAAAGAATAAAAGAGAAGAGAGAGGACAGATTTTTATGTGGGCGTATGAGAGTGTTTTTTACCAGATTTATCCACTGGGTTTTTGCGGGGCGCCGTTTGAGAACGACGGGGTAGCTGCGCACAGAATCTTAAAGGTCAACGACTGGATCGGACATATCAAAAAGCTTGGGGCGAACGCCATTTACTTTTCCCCGGTGTTTGAGTCGGATACGCACGGCTACAATACCAGAGATTTCACAAAGATCGACACGCGCCTTGGCACAAATGAAGATTTTGCCGGGGTATGCCAAAATCTCCATAAGGAGGGGATCCGAGTGGTGCTCGACGGCGTGTTTAACCATGTCGGGCGCGGTTTCTGGGCGTTTCGCGACGTGCTGGAAAAGCGGTGGGATTCGCCGTACAAGGACTGGTTTCATCTGAATTTTGACGGAAATTCAAATTATAACGACGGGCTGTGGTACGAGGGCTGGGAGGGCAATTACGACCTCGTGAAGCTCAACCTTCGGAATGAGGAGGTCGTACAGCATATCTTTTCCTGCATCGGACAGTGGGTGGAGGAGTTTGACATCGATGGTCTCCGCCTCGACGTTGCCTACTGTCTCGACCATGATTTTCTGCGCAGACTGCGCAGCTACTGTGAAAGTTTAAAGCCGGATTTCTTTCTGGTGGGGGAGACGCTGCACGGCGATTACAACCAGATCATGAATGACGAGATGCTCCACTCTGTCACGAATTATGAGTGCTACAAGGGGCTTCACTCCAGCTTCAATTCGATGAATATGTTTGAGATCAACCATTCACTGCTGCGCCAGTTTGGACCGGAGAACTGGACGCTCTACAAGGGAAAGCATCTGCTCTCCTTTGTGGATAACCATGACGTCACGCGTGTGGCAAGCATTTTGAATAATCCTGCGCATCTGCCGTTGATCTATGCGCTCGCGTTTGGGATGCCGGGGATCCCGTGCGTCTATTACGGAAGCGAGTGGGGAGCAAAGGCGCGCAAGGAGGAGGGAGATCCCGCGCTCCGAGCCTGCTTTGAGGAACCGGAGTGGAATGAGCTGACAGCGTTTATCTGCAGGCTGGCGGAGGCGAAGAAGGCTTCTGCGGCATTAAATTACGGGGATTTCCGCTCGGTACTCCTGACCAATCAGCAGTGTATTTTTGAGAGAAAGACGGAAGGCGAGCGCGTACTCGTTGCCATCAATGCCGATGAAAATGATTTTACGGCACATTTTGATGCTGGTTGTGGTCAGGCGGAGGATCTGCTGACCGGAGAGACGCATGATTTTGGCGGTGGAAGCGTGCTGCCGGGATATTCGGCGGCATTCTGGAAAATGGAAGCTTAAAAAGGAACGAAATTTCTTATAAAGCTTGGGATGTCAAAAGGTTTTACAGATTGCGGCTGGCAAATACACAAATGATATTCCTTTTTGTTCAGGATTCCGAAGCTAAGAACTTCTAAAATGTTCTGCGTATCGGTAATGTGCAGGAACGTAACCGCCCTCTATGCGCCATCCGTGGCGCAATTCGGGCTTTCGCCGGCATCCCTGCCGTCGAATTGCTGGAACTTGGCAGAACATTAAGAAGTTCTAAGCTTCTCCATATTCACAAATCAGAATATCATTTGGGCATTTTGCCAATCCCATTTTTGAAAACTCCTTTTGCCACCCAAATCCTATAAAGAAAAACGGTACGTCTGTGGATCGCACAAACGTACCGTTTTGATTTTACTAGAGTGATTAGAAATCAGTGAGGTTTGCAGCTCTTCTCTCAAGGAAAGCGGTCATGCCCTCTTTCTTGTCGTTGGTGGAGCAGGTCACACCAAAGAGATTTGCCTCCATCTCGACAGCGTTCTGGATATCCATATCGTAGCCGTTGTTGATCGCTGCCTTTGCAACGGAAACGGCGAAGCTGCCCTTGGAGATGATCTTTGCTGCCATAGCCTTTGCGGTAGCCATCAGTTCTTCCGGAGCGACAACCTTATTCACAAGACCGATGCGGTATGCTTCTGCCGCGTCGATGGAATCGCAGGTGAAGATCATTTCTTTTGCACGGCCCATGCCAACCAAGCGCGCAAGTCTCTGTGTGCCGCCAAAGCCCGGGATGATGCCGAGTCCCGTCTCCGGCTGTGCGAAGGTAGCGTTCTCAGATGCGATGCGGATATCGCACGCCATCGCGATCTCGCATCCGCCGCCGAGTGCAAAACCGTTGACGGCAGCGATGGTCACCTGACGCATATTCTGTAATTTGAAGAAAGGTACGGAAGCCTTCATGCCGAATGCTCTCGCCTCTGCCGCCGAGAAGTTCACCATCTCGGAGATGTCAGCGCCTGCCACGAAAGACTTGAACTCATTGCCCTTCTTGTCCGGTCCTCCGGTTAAGATGACAACCTTCACGTCGTCTCTTGCCTCGATCTCGGTGAGAGCTGTATTCAGCTCGTCCAGAGTCTCGCTATTTAAGGCGTTGAGTGCCGCCGGTCTGGAGATTGCGAGAACTGCAATTTCAGCGGCAACGTTTAAGGTTAAGTTGTTAAATTCGCTCATTTCAAAAACCCTCCTGAATCGATAGATTGTGATAAATATTTGATAAAAAATTAACAATATTGCTATTTACAGAGTACTTCTTTTGGGGGAATTTGTCAATAGATTTTGTGCCTCCTATTACATATAATTGAGATCAAAAGGACAGTGTGGTATACTGGGAAAAAATGATAGCAAGGACAGAAAAATATGTTGCAGGATGTGAAATTAGAGGCACTGGCAGAGCCGCTGTTAGACTGGTTTACCGGTCATGCGCGGGTGCTGCCGTGGAGGGAGGAGCCAACGCCGTACCGGGTCTGGATCTCGGAGATCATGTTACAGCAGACAAGGGTTGAGGCGGTGAAGCCGTACTTCGAGCGGTTTACGACGGCTCTGCCGGATGTGGCAGCCCTTGCCGCCTGCCCGGAGGATAGGCTGTTAAAGCTGTGGGAGGGACTCGGCTACTACAACCGCGTGAGGAATCTGCAAAAGGCGGCGGTTCAGGTGATGGAGGACTACGGCGGCGTGATCCCGGGGGAGTACGACGAGCTGTTAAAGCTGAAGGGGATCGGTCACTATACGGCGGGAGCGGTGGCATCGATCGCATATGGAAAGTATGTTCCGGCGGTGGACGGCAACGTGCTGCGGATCTTAACGCGTGTGACGGCGGATGACACGGACATCATGAAACAGTCGTTCCGCAGTGAGATGGAGCGCGCGCTGCTTGAGACGATGCAAAAGCTTTCCATTTCAGACAAATTAACGGGCAGACTGCGCGATAAGAATATCCCAGGGGCGCTTAATCAGGCGATGATGGAGCTCGGGGCGACCGTCTGTGTGCCAAACGGCGCGCCGCTCTGCGGAGAGTGCCCGTGGCAGGAGGTGTGTCTGGCAAAAAAGGAAAACCGCACGGGGGAGATTCCGGTGAAGAGCCGGGCGAAAGCGCGGAAAATAGAGGCACGCACAGTGCTCATCCTGCGCGACGGGGATAAGGTGGCGATCAAAAAGCGTCCGAAAAAGGGGCTTCTGGCGGGGCTTTATGAGCTGCCGAATGTCGAGGGAGCGCTTGCGCAGGAGGAGGCGCTTGCGCTGGTGAAGCAGATGGGATTTGCACCCGTACGCATCGAAAAGCTTGCGCCGGCAAAGCATATTTTTTCCCATGTCGAATGGCATATGGGTGGATACGCGGTTTTGCTTGAGGGGACGGACACAGAGCAGATTTCCACGGACGGGGGACTGCTGTTTGTGGAGGCAGAGGACGCGAAGGAGCGCTATGCGATCCCGTCTGCTTTTGCGGCATATGCAGGCTATATGAATATCAGGCTTGGAAACGACCGCTTTGCGGAGTAATAGAGTTCTGAAAAAAAGAGGGAGCCGGTGCTTTCGCACCGGCTTTTCATATGAAAAAGATTGTGTGTATGGAAAGTGAAATAAATTCACTGTCTTTTGGGAGGAACCTTGCTTATCAGATAAGCAAGGCTGTCTGGCATCTCTGCCAGGAATGAAAAAATCTATGAAAAAAATCTTGCTGTCTCATTGGATAGTTATAATATAAAAGTTAATTATGACCTGCGTATGCAGAGTTTATTAGAATTTTGTAAATAAAATATGAACAAATACTTTTCCCGGTCAAAGAAAGCCAAATTCGGACAAATGGGAGAAAAAGGTTTGGCGTACCGCCTAAAAACGTGTATAATGAAATCAGTTATGATAAAAAATATGCCGGAAAGCCCTGGAGGGCTACGGTTTCAGATGGAGGAGAAATGTACGATTGCATCATCATAGGCGCCGGGATCGCAGGCGCTGTCGCGGCGAGAAAGCTTGCGGAGGAAAAGGGAAAGAAGGTGCTCGTTCTTGAGCGCAGAGATCATATAGGCGGGAACTGTTATGATGAGGTGGACGGGTATGGCGTCCTCATCCACAATTACGGCCCGCATATTTTTCATACGGGGATGGAGGAGGTGTTTGCCTATCTGTCGCGTTTTACGGACTGGTATCTGTTCGGGCACGAGGTGGTCGCGAAAGTGGACGGCAGGCTGATCCCGATCCCGTTTAACTTAAACACGCTCCATATGGTTTTTGAAAAGGAAAAAGCGGAGCGTCTGGAGTGCAAGCTCATTGAAACATACGGAGAGGGCAGCAGAGTTCCGATCATGAAGCTTCGGGAAAATGAGGATGCGGATATCCGTGAGATCGCGGATTACGTCTATGAAAATGTGTTCCTGCGCTATACGATGAAACAGTGGGGGCAGATGCCGGAGGAGATCAGTCCGGAGGTGACGGGGCGCGTTCCGGTGCTCATTTCCTATGACAACCGCTACTTTCAGGACAAATACCAGGGGGTGCCAAAGGACGGCTTTACGCCGATGTTTGAGCGGATGCTGGCACATGAGAATGTCACCGTCCGCTCCGGCGTGGACTGCAAGGAAGTACTCACATTTTCCGGCGAAGGGATCATGCTGGATGGAGAGCCGTTTTCCGGCGACGTCATTTACACGGGGGCGCTGGACGAGCTGTTTGACTGTAAATTCGGCAGACTGCCGTACCGCTCGCTGCGCTTTGATTTCGAACACTACAACCAGGATTCCTATCAGGGGCACAGCGTTGTGAATTACACGGTCAGCGAGGATTTTACGCGCATCACGGAGTTCAAATTCCTGACCGGGCAGCAGGATACGGACGGCACCACGATCGTGAAGGAGTATCCGTTTGCCTACACGGGGGCGGAGGGTGAGATCCCCTACTACGCGATTTTGAATGAGGAAAATCAGGCGCTGTATGAGAAATACCGCGCGCTGACGGACGGCATGAAGCGGTTTCATCTGCTGGGACGTCTGGCGGAATACAAATATTACAATATTGATGCGATGACAAAGAAAGCAATGGAGCTTGCAGACAGTCTGTAATTCCGGCATGAAAAGGAGAGACCATGAAATTATTAACATTTGCGATTCCGTGCTATAACTCGGAAGCCTATATGGAAAATTGTATCAGATCGCTGCTTCCCGGCGGTGACGATGTGGAGATTCTGGTGGTTGACGACGGCTCAAAGGACCGCACTGCGGAGATTGCGGACGAGTATGAGCGCAAATATCCGGGCGTCGTCCGCGCGATCCATCAGGAAAACGGAGGACACGGCGCGGCGGTGAACGCGGGTATCCGCAATGCGACCGGGCTCTATTTCAAGGTGGTCGACAGTGACGACTGGGTGGATGCGGACGCTTACCGGAAGATCTTAGACAAACTGCGCGAGCTTTCCGGCGGGGAGACGACGCTTGACATGATGATCGCCAATTATGTCTATGAGAAAGAGGGTGCGAAACACAAAAAGGTGATGCGTTACACTGCGCTGCCAAAGGACAGGGTTTTTTCCTGGAAAGACACGGGGCATTTCCGCAAGGGACAGTACATCCTGATGCACTCGGTGATCTACCGCACAAAGCTGCTCCGCGAGTGTGGGCTGGAATTGCCGAAGCATACCTTTTATGTGGATAACCTCTATGTCTACAAGCCGTTGCCGAATGTGCGGAATATGTATTACATGGATGTGGATTTTTACCGTTATTATATCGGGCGTGAGGATCAGTCGGTCAACGAGAAGGTGATGATCTCGAGAATTGACCAGCAGATCCGCGTTAACAAGATCATGGTGGATGCGTTTGACCTCTGGAAGATTCCAAACCGCAGGCTCCGTAAATATATGTTCAACTATCTTGAGATCATCACGGTGATCTCCACGATCATGCTCATCCGCTCCGGTACGGAGGAGAACCTGGAGAAAAAGCGGGAACTCTGGAAATATATCAAGGAAAAGGATATCCGTCTGTTCCACCATCTGCGCTCCGGTATTATGGGCAGCACCATGAACCTGCCGGGAAAGAGCGGCAGGAAGATTTCTGTGGCTGCATATAAGATTTCACAGAAGGTGGTCGGGTTTAACTGACTGTGCCGGAGAATATGCTGGTAAGGACATAAAATACTGGTCTTGCTGAGAGAACAGAAGCAACGGAAAGTTTGGATTTTTGGAGGCGTTTAGATGAATATATCACAAACCCAAAAGGAAATTACTGCAAGGTATCCATTGGAATATATTTCTATAATGATAGGACTTACCTGCATAGGATTTTTCTGTTTGCTGATTTGTTCACTCATTGTACCACCGGAACAAAAGTCAGAAATTATTCCGTTAATTTTAGGAATTTCAGTTATTTTATTGATATTGAGCATTGGATTTAAAAGATACAAAATAATTCTGAACAGTGATGGTATTATTGAAGTGCCTATTCTTGGTAAAAAGAAACAGATAAAATTTGAAGAAATTGAAAGTGTCAAGATTAGACGTTCTAAAGCAATTTCTATTTTGGGCAAGAAGCATAGGATATATGTAGACCCTGCTGTGACAGATTACAAGTACATTTTTTCTGCTCTTTCTGACAAAGAGCTTATCTAAAACCGATCATCTTATTTGGTAAGTTTTATTCTGCGAAGCGGCATTAGTTTTAGAGAAAGTTATGGAGGTGGCATAGTGCAGGAATACAATCTTGAATTAGATTATTATGGTTTACTTAATTTGCATAAAGCACTATTAGAAGCAAAGTTTCATACGATGCCAGATAATGAATTGGTTTCAGGAAGCCCCATTATAGCAAACATATATATTCAGGTAAGAGATTTACTGATAACAAGTGATAAAGGAGATCAATGGAAAAATTGGTTTCAACTGGGCAATAGACCAGACCGCAAAAGACAAGCCATTGCTCTGATGAAAAACGATGAGAGTTGGAGTAATGCAACCATTGGCGAAAAAGAGAAAATTGCCAGCAATTATTTAGCCCCGTTTATTTTTGATGAGAAAGAATTGGAAGGTGTAATAGCGGAAGTAGATCAGAATCGGAACGCAACCGTAGACACATTTGAACAAAAACCAAATATATGATCTTGTTGTTTTGGTACATAATTATGCTATAATTATACTAAGAAGGGAGTGAAGCATTATGCCGATTATTATGCCTATTAGGGATTTGCGCAATACAACTGAGATTTCCAATATCGCACACAAGGAACAGGAGCCTATTTTTATTACCAAAAACGGATATAGCGATCTGGTTGTAATGAGTAGTGAATTATATGATAAATTCGCAAGAATGAACCGTATCGACCAGGCAATCTTTGAGTCTGAGCAGGAAATTGCTGCTGGAGCGGAAACAGTTGACGCAGAGACAGTTTTTGCGGAATTGGAGAAGAAACATTTTGGATAAATATAAGGTAAAGATCAACCCCAGAGCAATCTGTGAATTAGACCACATTTACGAATATATCGCAAATGAGAAATTGGCTTCTGAAAATGCCAAAGTACAGGTTGATCGAATTAAGAAGGCGGTTTTAAGTCTGGACACCTTTCCACAGTCCCACCAAGAGCGTAACGAGGGCAGATATGCTGGAAAAGGTTACAGACAGTTGTTGATTGATAACTATATTGCCATTTTTCGTATTGATGAACGGAACAAAATAGTTTATGTCGTAATAATACAGTATCAGGGACGGAATCTATGGGATAAGCACCAAATGGTGTGAGTGGGTTTAAATGTCGCTGTTGAAAACATATTGTTTTTTCTTTTGATGGATTCCTGTTTGTAGGGGGATAGGACTAAAAATCGAAGTTGTTAGAGCTCAGATTTTCTGATGTATAGCAAGGGAGCATGTGGGAAGAAAATGAAAATGGTCTGCGTGGAAGTGGTTGTTACAAAAATTATTGACTTATCCCATCCCCTTTGGGTTGAGTGCAAATTGGAAGATGCATATGGAAAAGAACATATCTTTCAAGATAAAATGCCGATTTTTCTTAAAAAAGATGTTACAGAAGCAGACTTACCAGTATATGGTGAATTACGGTGCGTGATTATAGGACGTGATGAAAAGGCTATAAGAATAGACACCGTAAAACCTGATGGTGTACAATCCAAATTAGGGCAAACAATATTTGATGTATCGCTCCATCAGTTAAAGTGACAACTCTAGTTTATCAGGGAATTTAGCGAATCGGGAAATCGGAATGTATCAGGAAGTGTCCTATTGCGAACAAACATTTGATGACTGTCATATATTTGAATTCGATTTTTTAGCATACAAAGTCAAGCAAAAGGTTCCTAAGGCTGCTATATTTATGGCAGGGAGGCAAGGGGCTGCTTAAGCAATTAAATGATATCATCAATTATGCAGAATTTATGAATATTCGACAAGTTTTACAAAATCGAGATGTATTTTGATGGTCGGATAAAGTATAATGAAGTCAACGACAAATCAGAATATCGAGGAGGAATTGGTATGGGATTGTTTTCCAAAAAGGCTAAGGAAGTAGACTATGATCCGGTGGCTAGCACAAATAATAAAGTATGTATGCGTAGGCTTTTTAATGAAGCTGTTTCAGAAGGGGATAGCTATACAATAATGGAATGCTATTCTTCTACATCAAAATTTGAACAAGGCATTTGGTTTAATAAAACGACAACCAGTTTTTATTTTTATATTTTGGGTTATCGGAGAAGTGATAATCAGGTCATACTTGTACAAGTAGATAGCAACTTAACGGAACATAGTGAGGCATTCTTTGTTGATATGGAAGCATTGGCGGATATAGTTTACTATCCTAAGATTGAGCAAGCTGCGCTTGTATATCGGAAGGGATATGGACCTTATGGAGAAATCCTTAATTTGGGAGACTTAGGAAGAAAAGGAATAGGGATAACAAATCTTTATCAAAAAGAAGAACGTAATGATTTTTTGAATTTTCTGGAGGAATATCGCCATATTTTAGAAAGAAAAGGCTGTAAACTTTCCAAATGGAAACGGTAAAGGTAGAATCCTTTTGGGGAAATTCAGAAAAATTCGATTTATTGAACAGATAACAAAGACCGGCGGGGCAGTCAGCATTTTCATAACTGACTGCCCCGCATTGTCTGTTCGGCAGCAACATTTTTATCTGGTCTAATCCCTGTTCATCTGGTTTAACAATCCCGTTTTCATATCGTAGAGCTTCTGCGAGAGATCGACATAGACCTCATGCGGATTTTCAAAGCGCCTGGTCTCCTCCCAGAGCGTGTCTTTTTCGCGGGCGCAGATCTCGCGGATTTCCATGACGGTCGGGGAGGTGTAGATGGTTTTTCCCTGCACAATCACGGGGACAAGCATTTCGCGGAGCGTATAGCTGCCCGCCGCAAGGCGTGTCTTTTTCCAAGGTGCAGCCGGGTCAAAGAGCTTTAGGGGAGCCGTCTCGTCAAAGACTTCATCGACAAGACAGATGAGGTCTGCCTTTATTTTTCCGGTTGCCTTGTCATAGATGCGGTAAAAAGTCTTGTTGCCCGGATTGGTAACTTTTTCAATGTTTTCCGAAAGCTTGATCTTCGGCTGGAAACTGCCGTCCTCCTTCTGGATGGCGGCAAGCTTGTATACACCGCCGAATGCCGGATTGTCTTTTGAGGTGATCAGGTTTGTGCCGACGCCCCAGGAGGTGATGGCAGCGCCCTGCTGCTTTAAGCTTGCAATCAGGTACTCGTCGAGGTCGTTGGAAGCCGAGATCACCGCGTCCGGGAAGCCGGCTGCATCCAGCATTTTGCGGACTTTCTTGGAGAGGTAGGCGAGATCGCCGCTGTCCATGCGGACGCCATAGTAGGTGAGCGGGATGCCCTGCTTTCGCATTTCCGTAAAGACGCGGATGGCGTTTGGAACGCCGGATTTCAAGGTGTCATAGGTGTCGACGAGCAGGATGCAGGCGGAAGGATAGAGGCGGGCATATTCCCGGAATGCAGTGTACTCGTCCGGAAAGCTCATGATCCAACTGTGCGCGTGCGTCCCGAGCACCGGAACGTCAAACAGTTGTCCGGCAAGGACGTTTGACGTGCCCTTGCAGCCGCCGATCATGGCAGCTCTTGCGCCGTAAGTGCCGGAATCCGGACCCTGCGCGCGGCGCAGTCCAAACTCCATCACACCGTCGCCCTGTGCGGCGTAGCAGACTCTGGCAGCCTTTGTCGCGATGAGCGACTGGTGATTTAAGATATTTAAGATAGCGGTTTCGATGAGCTGCGCCTCCATGATGGGCGCGATCACTTTTATGAGAGGCTCGCGCGGAAAAATGACGCTGCCCTCCGGCACTGCGTAAATATCCCCGGAAAAATGAAAGCTGCCCAGATAGGCGAGAAAATCATCCTCGAAGATGCTGAGACTTCTCAGATAGGCAATATCGTCCGCATCAAAATGAAGCTGTTCGATATAGTCAATGACCTGTGCAAGCCCTGCGCAGATGGCATAGCCGCCGTCGCACGGATTATTCCGGTAGAAGGCGTCGAAAACCACGACGTCATGGTTGTTGTTTTTGAAGTAACCCTGCATCATGGTGAGCTCATACAGGTCGGTCAGTAAGGTAAGATTCAATGTACTCATATTTTACAGAACAAAACTGTTCCGCTCCTTCCTCAAGTATGATATGATTATATCATTATCAGTAACCAAAAGCATTGTGAAAATACCACAAAAGTGGCAGAAATGGGGGAACTTATGAGAAGAGAGAAAGCGATGGCACTGTTTGAGGAGGGATATAACTGTGCGCAGGCGGTGTTTCTTGCATTTTCGGATCTGCACGGGATGGACGAAAGGATGGCGGCGGCGCTCAGCTCATCGTTTGGCGGCGGCATGGGCAGGCTGCGGGAGGTCTGCGGCGCGGTGTCGGGAATGTTTATGACCATAGGGATTCTTTACGGTTATGAAGATCCGAAGGCGCGGGAGGAGAAGACGGCGCACTATGCGCGCGTGCAGGAGCTTGCCGCTGCATTTCAGCAGAAAAACGGTTCGATCATTTGCCGGGAGCTGCTGGGACTTTCCGCGGGAAAAGACGATCCGACGCCGGAGGCGCGCACAGCGGAGTACTATAAAAAGCGTCCGTGTAAGGAACTCGTGGGGGATGCGGCGGAGATCGTGGAGCGATACATAGAGGAACATCCGACAGTACGTTAGAAGGGGAGAAAGTATGAATATCAGAAATACGAGGACAGAGGATCTGGAAGAGGTCATGCGCATTTATGGACGCGCGGCAGGGTACATGGCAGAGACGGGGAATCCGAACCAGTGGACGCCCGGTTATCCGCCCAGAGAGATGATCGAGGAGGACATCCGGCGCGGCGTCAGCTATGTCATGGAGGAAAACGGGCAGATCGAGGCAGTTTTTGCTTATATCGAAGGCGTCGATCTGACCTATGGAAGAATTGAGAACGGCGCATGGCGCAGTATGGAACCTTATGCGACGGTGCACCGTCTCGCGTCCGCCGGAAGAAGGCGGGGAGTCGCAGGCGTGTGTTTTGCATGGTGCGCGAATCAGGCGGCTGCACATAGGTGCAGCAGTCTGCGGGCAGATACGCACCGGGATAACAGGGTGATGCAGCGTGTGCTTTTAAGAAACGGATTTGTGTACTGTGGGGATATCCGTCTGGCGGACGGCTCGCCGCGACTGGCATATGAGAGGCTTCTGTGGCAGGGGCAGGGCAGCCAGGCAGGACAGTCGCAGTGGGCGCCCGGTGTGAACCAGCCACAGTGGACGCCCGGTGTGAATCAGTTACAGTGGGCGGGCAATAGGAACCAGTCGCAGCAGTCAGGCGGCAGGCAGAAGGGGGACGGCATCGCGCTTGGAGTGGCGTCGCTGGTGCTGGGGATCACCTCATTCCTTCTGTTCTGCACCTGCGTGAATGTTATCATGTCGATCACGGCGATCATCCTTGGAATCGTCCAGATCAGCAAGAATAAAGAAAAAGCCCTTGCGATCGCAGGAATTTCGACGGGCGCAATTTCCCTGTTGATGGCAGTATTTTTTATGTTTCTGTTTGGTGTGGGGATCTCGTCATCCGACTATTATAACAGCTACGATTCCTATGACAGCTACTACGACAGCTATTATGACAGTTATGATTCGTATGACAGCTATTATGACGGATATGATTCATATGACAGTTATTATGACAGCTATGACTACTACGATGATTACGATTATTACGATTCGTATGATAGTTATTATGAGGAGGAGGGAGGGCAGAAGCTCTTGTAGGCTTCTGCTTCCTATTGACTATAAGATCTGAAAATGTCTGAGTGCCTTGTGGATGCCGCCGGCGTCAATGTCTGCCGTGACATAGTCGGCAGCGTCCCGGACACCTTCCGTGGCATTGCCCATGGCAACTCCGATTTGGGCAAATTTTAACATATCCATATCGTTTTCGGCGTCTCCAAATGTCATGATCTCATGTTGCCCGATCCCATAAACCTCACAAAAATATCTGATGCCGTCCACCTTTCCGCCTTTCGTGGAAATGATGTCCGCTCCGTGTTCACACCATCTTGTGAGACGGCAGCCCTGCGGCAGATGTGGGGTCAGCAGCGTTTCCTCGCTTTTCGTGAGAAAAACGGTCGCCTGATAGACCACTCCGTTTTCATATGTTCCGGTTTCCGGCACGGGGGTGGAGATGCTCTGCTGGGCTTTGATCACCGTATCGTTGACAAAGTTGATATAAAATTTTTCTTCGTCTATGAGCACCATAGGGTATGTTTTTTCTCTGAACAGAGAGGCCAGTGCAGTGGTCGTTTCCGGCGAAAGGGGCGTCCCGTGCACCGGCTTTTTACCGTTGTCTAAGCAGAGCTGTCCGTTTAAGGTGACATAACCGTCAAAATGCAGGTCATTGACCGGAAGTTCCGCTAATTCCACCGGATGTCTTCCCGTAGCCATGAAAATTTTGATCCCTTTTTCGCGCAATCTGGATAAAGCGGATATGGTGTCAGCGGGAATCCTTTTTGTGGTGTGGGAGAGCAACGTGCCGTCCACGTCAAAAAATATAGCTTTTATCATACTGACCGGGTCTCCTTTTGAAAATATCTGGTGATTTTTATTGTATACTATTTATCGGGCGTCTACAACATTCAATGTATAAGAAATGGAGGACTTGCTTATTTCCTATAAAACAGTTAATATGAATAATTGTAGTAATTGGATTTCTTCGAGGTATGGAGAGTAACGATGACAAAAGAAGTACTGGTCACAATCAGCGGAATACAGTTTACAGACGAACCGGACGGAGAACCGATCGAGATGATCACCTCCGGCAGCTATTACAAAAAGAATGGCAAGCACTATATTCTTTTTGAGGAGCTGATGGAGGGCGTAGATGAGCCGGTAAAGAATACCGTCAAGCTCGGTGAGGAAAGCTTTGACATTACAAAGCGCGGCGGCACAAGCGTTCATTTGCAGTTCGAGAAAGGCAAGGACAATCTGACCTATTACTATACACCGTATGGCAGCATACTGGTGGGAACCAAGACGAGGGGCGTGCAGATTGAGGAGACGGAGCAGAACCTTCATGTGCAGGTGGAGTATGCGCTCGAGGTCAATTACGAGCATATGGCAGACTGTAAGATCGTGATGGATGTGAAATCAAAAAATGCAGGGGACTTTAAAATCTAAAGTTCCCTGCATTTTATGTAAGACTATTTCTTGTTTTTCTTCTCGTTCTCAAGCGCTGCGGACGCCATTCCTGCTTTTTCTTTTAAGCGTGCACGCCAGTGCTTCTTGCCCTGCGGCTTCTCGAGAGATCCTCTGACTCCTGTTACTTTCGTGATATAAATACCGCTGACGGTCGCCTTGACCTCTTTCTTAAGAGGGATCAGATCGAAAACGGATTCGTCTGCGATCAGCGACATCACCTTCGGACCGACCTTTGCCTTGACGATCGGAAGCTTTGAGCGGCGCATCAGCTTCGGCGTCTGGTCGATCACCGCCTGCGGGAGACCGGAATCCTTAATGCGCATACGCTTCTTATCGATGATCAGCATGGAAACGGTCTGTGCGACAGCGGCGAGCTGCTCGTCCTGCTCCGCTTTCTTCTTCTCTGCCCGCTTGCCCAGAAAATATAAAACAATCAAGCCAACAACCATGATGGCAAGAATCACCAGCAACACAATGGTCAGTGTGTTCATGATAAAAATCCTCCCTAAATTAAACTCGCATTTAATTGTAGCATTGATTAGAAAAAAAAGCAATCTGGGAATGTAGATTTTGATACATAATATTTTTGAAAGGGCAGATAATAATGCATCATATGGAAGAATGTAAGGCAGCGAAAGGAGAAAAACGATGAATTGTAGAAGATACCGTGCGTGCCTGATGGGAGTGATCGCGGTGGCGCTGGTCTGCGGACTGTTTTTTTGCATCCGGCAGGGAAAAGAAAACAAGATCCCGTCCGAGGGAACGCTTGTGGAGCGCCAGTGGCAGGATGAGGGCGTTCAATGGGCGTAAACAGTGAAACTCTCTATTTAAAAATCGCGCAGAACACCGTTGTAACGGACCGCCATGTGAAACTCTCCGACATCGCGAAGATGGAGTGCACCGACGAGGCGGTCGTGCGCCAGTTGAAACAGAAAAAAATCTATACCTTTGAGGAGGCGGTTTCGACAAAGCGGAAGAAAAACCAGATCAAGGTGTTTTCCGTGTTAAAGATCATTGCGCTGATCCATGAGGAATACCCCTCGCTTGACATCTCCAACGAGGGGGAGAGCGATTTTATGATCGAATACACCCCGGACGGGACGAAGCCAAAGTTTCTAAACGCCGTAAAGACGGGCGTTTTGTGGGTTATCATCTTTTTTGGGGCGGCGTTTACGATCATGGCGTTTAACAACGACGTGGGCGTGGGGGATGTGTTTGCGCGCTTTTACGAGCAGGTGGCAGGTGTGCCGTCCGATGGGGTGACGGAGCTTGAGATCTGTTACAGTCTCGGTCTTGCCGTCGGCATCATCGTCTTTTTTAACCATGTCGGCAAAAAGAAGATCACGCCGGATCCGACGCCGATCCAGGTCGAGATGCGCAAATATGAGAAAGATATAGACACGACGTTTATAGAGAATGCAGGGCGAAAGGGGCATAACATAGATGTTCATTAG
Organism: Roseburia sp.; assembly: GCA_026168605.1. GTDB lineage: Bacteria > Bacillota > Clostridia > Lachnospirales > Lachnospiraceae > Roseburia. The sequence continues at coordinate 65,317 of JAPFDX010000014.1, forward strand.
ACATATTTTTATGGGATTGTGCGGACTTGCCGCGGGGGTTGGCGTGTCGGCGGGAACGTTCGCATTTCTGATCGTCGTTGGCGTGATCCCGCGCATGATCGGAAAAGCAAACCGTGCGGCGGAGACGCTGCATTTTGAAAATGCGGTGATCTGCGGGGGGATCGCGGGGACGGTGCTCTCCGTTTTCCCCGGCATCTCCATCCCGTTCGGAGTGCCTCTGCTGTGTATCTATGGGCTATCCGCGGGAATTTTTGTCGGGTGCATCGCGGTGGCGCTGGCGGAAATTTTAGATACGTTTCCCATCACCTTCCGCAGACTCCACATCAAGGAGGGGCTGTGCGGGGTGATGTTCGCGATGGCGCTCGGGAAATGTCTGGGCGCGCTGTTTTATTTTTTGCAGGGATACCGGGCGCCATAGCGCCCGAAGCACTCATATGGAATTTTCAGAGTGACCACGGCGCCGCCGTTCTGCGCTGAATTTTTTAATATAAGCTGTCCGTTATGCTGCCGGAGGATGCTGTCTGTGATAAAAAGCCCCATGCCAAAGTGGAGCTTTGAGGTCCGGCTTTTCTCCCCCATAAAAAACTGTTCCCGCGCATGGGAGAGCGCTTCCGGCGTGAAACCGCTCCCCTCGTCTGTGACAGAGATTTGCAGAAAGTCGTCCACTTTTTGTGTCATTACATAGACGGTTCCTCCGGGCGGCGAATAGTCAAGCGCGTTGCCGATCACATTCAAAATCGCCCGCTCCAGCAGCAATTTGTCCGCGGCAAGCGTGCCTAAATCTTTGCCCGTTTCCATGCGCAGGGAAATTCCCTGCGTAAGGCAAAGAGACTCTGCCCGCGCAGCGATCTGTTCCATATAATCGGACAGATCAAACGCTTCGGAATGAAGCTGATACCCCGCAGCCGTTCGCGATATGTCGATCAGCGTCCGGATGTAAACACCGATCTGCTCTGAACTTTCCGTGATGTATTTTGCATATAGCTGCTGTTCTTCGTCAAGCGTTGTCTCGCAGATGAGGTCGATATTTCCCTGAATGACAGTTAAAGGAGTTTTCAGATCGTGGGCGAGCGCGGCAATCTGCTCCCGCTGTAATTGTTCTGCGTTCCACTGCTGCTTTAACGACGCCTGCAGATTGTCTTTCATCTCAGAAAAAGAGGAGAGTACGTCCTCAAATTCCAGAATCCTGGAATGTCCCACCTCAAAATCAAGATTTTGCTGTGCCACCTGCGCTGTGGCTTCAAAAAGCGGGGAGAGCTGTGTCCGCAGATTTTTTGCAAATTTTGCCGTCAGCAGGGCACATACCGTAATACAGTTGATCCCAATGAGGATGACGAGCAGAACCTCCGGCGACGGGAAGTGCGCATAAAACCATTCGTTTGTAAATTGTGAGCCAATGTAATCCTGGAGCACCACATATTCCTTTTCGCGTGTGATAAATAAATACTGCTTGTTCAGGTTTTCATTGATCTTTCCGGAGACGGCATAATCCATGGCACGCGCAAAGTCGTCGCCCTTAAGAGAGGTTTCCAGTACCTGATAATTTTTATCCAGCACTAAATATTTAAGCCCCACGGGAAGCGCTACATCTGCGAGATCGGGCGTTGCGGCGATAACGGGAACAAGGCTTTTGGCGCTCTGCTCGGAATAATCGGCGTAGGTGATAAATCCGGTCGTCGCCCCGATAAAAATAAGGCTGAATGGAAGGATGACAGAAACAGCCAGACCAAGCAGCAGCATACATAAAAATTTCCAGAAGGATGCTTTCAGTGACGTTGTTTTCTTTATTCCCATTTGTACCCAATCCCCCAGACTGTTGCGATCGGCTGGATGCCCAGTTTTCCAAGCTTCGCCCGGATATTTTTGATATGTGTTGCGATCGTGGAGTTATCGCTGTCGCCGTCCAGACTGAAAACCGCTTCGTAAATCTGCTCTCTGGAAAACACCTGACCTTTGTTTCTGGCAAGGTATTCACAGATGAGGTATTCGCTTTTCGTCAGGGGAACGGGCGTGCCATCCACACGCAATTCCTTGGCTGACAGATCGATTTTTATCCGGTCAAAGATAAGCGCAGTATGACGTTCTCTGTGCTCTCGGCGCAGATGGGCGTTGACGCGCGCCCTCAGCTCTGCAATGCGGAACGGTTTGGTCAGATAGTCGTCTGCGCCAAGCCCAAGCCCGAAGGTAATGTCATGCTCCATTGTCTTTGCAGTCAGAAAGAGAATGGGACAGTCCACCAGCGAACGGATCTTCTCACAATAGGAAAAGCCGTCGACGTCCGGCATCATAATGTCAAGCAGGATCAGATCATAGCTGCCCAGCTTGTCGGGAGGAACTTGTGCGGCAGACGTGCAGACGGTAACCAGGTGTCCGTCTTTTTGTAATCCATTTTTGACAAGCTCTAAAATAGACGGCTCGTCATCGATCATAAGAATTGCTGCCATTTGTTATCGCCCCCTTTCATTGTGTCCTTTAGTATAGCATACTTCAAAAAAGCAGAAAAGCTGTCACTGCCGCAAATCTTTTATTCATAATTTTTTCGCCCCTCCCAATGAGAAAACCATAAGAAAGCCAATAACACGCCGCCTATTGTGAATACAGCGATCCATATCCATTCTGTTGCGTGAACAGAAAGTTTGTCGTTCATAACATCATGCACCCAGTTCATAGACCATGCAAAGGGGATATATCGCGCCATACCATTCAGCTCAATATTGCTATACAAAATACATTGCAGACTTTCAAATACGCCCCAAAACAATGAGATACCAAGTCCAAACCGAAAGCTAAGGAACAAATGCAGGGCGTAAATAATAAAATTGTAAAATGCCATTCCTGCGGCTGCTTTGACGAACATATAAAGTGGTATGGTATTCGCTATTCTCAAAAAATGAACGCCAAGAAGAAAGAGAAGAAACAGAGAAAACAGTGCAGCGATCCCTGCTCCATATAAAACGGTCAATTTTGTCAGCATGGCTTTACATCGGTCAGGCACGCCGAGCAACATTTGAAAGTGTGCAGCTTTTTCTTCTAATAAAACATTCAGGTTGACGATCACACTTATCAGCAGGGGAAAAACGGTCGCTGTCAGCTCCAGTATCATGTTTAATTTTTTGTCATCCGCTGTGTTTCCATAAAGGACATAGTAAACCATAAAGAGTAACGCTCCCACAACAGGCAGACATAAATGCATCGTCCAAAACGGCGTATGCTTCACTTTTAACAGTTCAGAATGAACCCCTCCGAAAAAGTCCATACGTTACCTCCTTTTGGAAAAGTCCCTTGCGTCTGCATAAGTGAAAACAGCAAACAGCAGCAGCGACAGTGCGACGCAGATCAAAGCGGTGACAGAAAAGGAGGAATTGCCCGCAAACGTTCCGTTTAACCGGATCCCCAGCAGCGGTTCCGCCAGTTTTGCGGCGTAGCAATACGGTACGAAATACCAGACCGCCGTATTTCCTGATACAATGGGCAGGAAGATTCCGAGTACGGTATTTAAGACGACCGGAAAAAAGAGTCCCGTTCTGCGTGCAAGGAAAAGGCACAACGGAATCTGCCAGAGGGACGAGAGAACGATCCCGATACTGCCGCAAATACTCTGCCCGACAGAATATACCGCCGTTGCCGGAGAGATGAGATGGCTCACAGAGACGAGCATGGCGAAAAATAGTGCAGAGACAAGCAGTTTTTCGGTCAGGATCATGCCTTTTGCAGCTTCAAATTTTAACAGGTTTGCGGGCATGGAAAATACAGAGTAGTATTTTCCGGCATTTTCCTCTTTCCGGTGCGATAAAGAGCATAGGATCGCGATCGTACCGGGGAGCAAAAACGCGTACCACCAGTAAAATGCGGTGTATTGAAAGCCCATAAAGCCTCCAATGACCCACGCAAACACAGCGGTGAGCAGCGGAAGGAGAAAAACAAGCTTGTTGATGGCGCTTCTCTTAAATTTTAGATGTTCTGACTTGAAATAGTTCATGCCATGCCCTCCCTGCGATTATTTTTTACCACGTCCATAAAAAGCTGTTCGAGATTTTCATTTGCATTAAGTTTCCCCTCATATCCCAGAACGCCGCCGGCGATAATGCCGATATGGTCGGCTGTCTGCTGCACCTCGGAGAGCATATGGCTGGAGAGGATGACGGTGATGCCTTTTGCGGGAAAGGAGCGGATCAGCGCCCGGATCTCCTCGATCCCTACCGGGTCAAGTCCGTTGGCAGGCTCGTCGAGGATGAGCAGCTTGGGGTGACCAAGCAATGCAAGCGCAATCCCAAGACGCTGCTTCATGCCAAGAGAAAACTGCCCGGCTCTTTTCCTGCCGGTATCCGCGAGGCGGACGGTATGTAAAACCTCTGTAATCCGGCTGTCCGGCAGCCCCAAGAGGGCTGCTTTGACTTTCAGATTTTCACGGGCGGTCAGATTTTCGTAGAGGGGCGGCGTTTCGATCAGCGCTCCGATGTGGTTTAAGTCGCTGCGCGTCCACGCATGACCGTCAAACGTGATGCTTCCGGCAATCGGTTTTAAAATGCCTGCGATCATTTTGAGCGTTGTCGATTTTCCTGCTCCGTTTGGCCCGAGCAGACCGTAGACGGTATTTTTTTCAATGTGCAGGCAGATGCGGCTGACTGCCGTTTGCCCGTGAAACGATTTGCAGAGGTCTGTGGTTTGTAACATCATACTCATATAGATATTGTCCTTTCTGTTGATTCTGGGAAAATGATAGCCGCTAATTTTGAAGATTTTATAAAGGATAGAAAAAAATTTTTCCGAATGATATAATGACTGGGTTAGAGATATTCTGTCGGGGAGGAAATAAATTATGGTGACATCCATTGCGCGCCAGAGCGTGATCATAAAATGCAATATGCAGGCGTCGGTGCTCACGGGAAACTATGAGTTTTACTATGCGGCGGGGCTTGCGGCAAAGCTTTGCGGCATCGAGGTTGTGGACGATATTCTGCCGGGGGAGTTAAAGGAGCTGCTTACAGAAAAGCTTTCCGGGTGCACGCCGGGGGATGAGAGAGAAGCGTATCTTTTTCAGATGCTTGCGGATTATAAGCAGGGAGAGGAATACGATGCGCAGATGAAAGAACTGCTGCTGTGCGGCAGGGAGGAACAAAACCTCTGGTTGGTCAATATTTCATAAAAGGTATAAAAGTTTCTGCAACGTGCATACTATCCCTAAATGTACAAGACATTGGAGGAGAACGGTATGGACGAAAAGAAACAGCGTCTGCAAAAAAAATACAACCAGTACGTCAAGGAGATCACGCCGACGCACAATCTGTGGTGGAACATGGCAAAGGCATTCGTGACTGGAGGGATCATCTGCTGTATCGGGCAGTTGATCCTAAACACAGCGATGGGATACGGACTTGACAAGGAGACGGCGGGAAGCTGGTGCAGTATTCTGCTGATCCTGCTGTCAGTGATTCTGACCGGATTCAATATTTACCCAAGCATCGCAAACTGGGGCGGAGCGGGGGCGCTCGTTCCGATCACGGGATTTGCAAACGGAGTGGCAGCGCCCGCCATCGAGTTCCAGAAGGAGGGGCAGGTCTTTGGCATTGGATGCAAGATCTTTACCATCGCGGGCCCCGTGATCCTATACGGGATTTTCAGTAGCTGGGTGCTGGGGATCATTTACTGGATTTTGAAGCTGTACGGTGTAATATAAATTTTGTGCAGATCAGGAATAAAAAATACAATCCGTGTCATACTTCATAGAAAGAGAAAAACATGGAGGTATTTTTTATGGACAATCGAAATGAGATGCCGATGGGATTTGCGTTTCAGCTTTCTTTAAATGAAAAAGCGATGGAGAATTTTGCGGGAATGTCGCAGGAGGAGAAAACGCAGGTGCTGGATGCGGCGAGAAGCGTCACGTCAAAAGAGCAGATGCGGGGGATCGTATCCGATCTGGCGGGGATGTAGATCGTTACAGAATAAAAGGGAGCAGGATGAAAATGTCCTGCTCCCTTCCATTTTTACTGCATATTTAATCCGTCGTAAAGTTGTCGAAATACCCCTGGATCAGAATGATCGGCGTACCCTTATCCCCCGATCCGGAAGTCAGGTCGCAGAGAGAACCGATCAGGTCGGTGAGCTGTCTCGGGGTTGTTCCCTGGGAAGCCATATTTCCGACAAGGTTATCCTGCTTTGCCCTGATGCTGGCGGAAATCGCCTCTTTTAACTGTGCGCCGCTTAAGTTGGCGAAGTCGTTGTCGGCGAGATATTTTAACTTCAATTCGTTCGGCGTTCCGATCAGACCGTCGGTAAATGCCGGGGAAACGACTGGGTCTGCGAGCTCCCAGATCTTGCCCTGCGGATCTTTGAACGCGCCGTCGCCGTATACCATAACCTCGACGTGTTTGCCTGTTTTTTCCAAGATTGCAGACTGGATGTCAAGGACGAGATCCCTGCACTCGTTCGGGAACAGCTTGATCTTGTCCTCGGTGGACTTGTTTGAGCCGAGCAGACCGTACTTTGCATTGTAGCCGCTGCCGTCTACCGGAGCGGTCAAAATATCATCGAGTCCGCAGACAACCTTCGCGCCCGCCTCCTTTAAGATGCGCTTGGTGCGCTGGCGTGTGTGGATGTCGCAGGTGAGCACGCAGTCCGTGTAATCGAGAATGGTCTTTGCCTGGTTTGCAAAAACGATCTCAACCTCTGCTCCTGCCTCGCGGATGATGCCCGCATAGTAGTCCACATAGTCAACGCCTGTAAACTCGTGCTTGTTCTCGCCGAACAGTTCGCGGTATTTTTCTAAGGTCAGTACATCGGAATACGGATTGATGCCGGCGTCATCGAGCTGGTCGTAGGTCAGCAGGGCGTTTCCCACCTCATCGCTCGGGTAGCTTAACATCAGGACAACCTTGCGGCACCCCATTGCGATACCCTTTAAGTTGATGGCAAAACGGTTGCGGGACAGGATCGGGAAAATAACGCCGACTGTGCCGCCGCCAAGCTTCGCCCGGACGTCTGCTGCGATGTCGGACACAGAGACATAATTTCCCTGTGCGCGCGCAACGATCGACTCTGTCAGCGCGATGACGTCGCGGTCGCGGAGGGAGAACCCCTCGCTCTCTGCCGCAGCCAGTACACTCTCGACTGCAATATCTACAAGATTATCTCCTTCACGGATAATCGGACAACGAATACCTCTTGAAACGGTACCGACTCTTCTTTCCATTGTTATACCTCTCTTCTTTCCGTTCAGTTTCGCGATGGCGTCCAAAGACACCATACACGCCTATTATACATGAAATTTCCACAGATAGAAAGTGCAGAACAAAAATTTTTTTGAATATTGGTCAAAAACAAGTTGACAAAAGCATGGAGTTAGATTAAACTAACCTAGCGAAGAAGTTAGTTATAACTAACATATATTTCCAGGAAAGGAGAACGATTATGAAAGAGTGGAGATTGACAGGGTTCCTATTTTGCGCTCTGTTACTCTTATCCGCAGTGTCGCTGTTTGTCGGTGTGATAGACCTTGCGCCGGAGCAGTTGCTGTCCGACCCAAAGAAACTGGAAATTTTTATCGTTTCCAGACTGCCGCGTCTGCTTGCGATTCTCTGCACGGGAGTGGGAATGAGCGTGGCGGGGTTGATCATGCAGCAGCTCTGCATGAATAAATTTGTCTCCCCGACGACGGGAGCGACGATTTCCTCCGCACAGCTTGGGATTTTGTTTGCGCTTTTGTTTCTGCCGGATTCCTCACTCTGGGGAAGAGCAGCGTTTGCCTTTGCGGCGGCGATCCTTGGAACATGGGTGTTTGTGTGGTTTATTCAGCGGATGCAGTTTAAGGATGTTGTGATGGTGCCGCTCGTTGGGATCATGTTTGGAAATGTGATCTCGGGTGTCACGAGCTACCTCGCCTATAAGTATGAGATGACACAGGCGCTGTCGTCATGGCTGGTCGGACATTTTTCGATGGTGCTAAAGGGCAGGTATGAGATCGTATATCTCGTTGTGCCGCTTGTGATCCTCGCATTTTTATTTGCAAACCATTTTAATATTGTGGGAATGGGAAAGGATTTTTCCAAAAATCTTGGCGTCTCCTACAATACCGTTCTGTTCCTGGGACTTACGATCGCGGCGATGATCACGGCGTCCGTCGTTGTGGTAGTCGGCTCGATTTCCTATATCGGACTGATCGTTCCGAATATCGTCGCAATGTTTAAGGGGGATAAGATCCGGGGAACGCTCGTGGACACGGCGCTGTTTGGCGCGATCTTTGTGCTGGTGTGCGATATGACAGGCAGGATCGTGATTGCACCGTACGAGCTTCCGATCGAGCTGTTCGTCGGAATCCTGGGAAGCGTTCTGTTCGTCGGACTGCTTTTGTACCGATTAAGATATGGGCGGAAGGCAGTTTCCCTCCCGTGGAAAGAAAAAAGAAAAAGGCTGGCAGAAGGAGGAGCAGAAGGATGAGAAAGGCGGCATATGCAAAAAATGTGCGAAGGCTTGTGGCGCTTTCGGTGCTGACACTCTTAGCCGCGGTGCTTTACTTGTTTGTGGACGTTCATTTTTCCAATGAAAAATTATTCTGGTATGCAATGAAAATCCGTACGCCGAAGCTTGTGGTCATGCTGATCACTGCATTTGCGATCGGAGGGGCGTCGATCGTGTTCCAGTCGATCATCAACAATACGATCGTCACTCCGTGTCTGCTTGGCATGAATTCGCTTTACACGCTGATCCACACGGCGGTCGTGTTCGCTGCCGGTTCGGGAAGCGTTCTTGCGGTCAATGCGAATGCAGCGTTTGCGGTCGATCTGGCGCTGATGGGACTCGCCGCGACCGTGATTTACAGCTATCTGTTTCAAAAGACAAACCACAATGTGCTCTATGTTCTTTTGATCGGAACGGTGCTGACCTCTTTTTTCGGGAGTATCCAGACGACGCTCACAAGGGTGATGGACCCGAACGAATACGACAGCCTGCTGGCGACGCTCGTGGCAGGGTTTAGCAACATCAATTCCGAGATCATTGTCTTTTCGCTGGTTGTGATGGGCGTGGTCATCTTTCTTCTGCGAAAGGAGCTCGCGCTGCTTGACGTTATCACGCTTGGAAAGGATCAGGCGATCAATCTCGGCGTCGATTACGACAGATGCATCCGCCGTCTGCTGCTTGGTGTAACGCTGTTTATCGCCGTCGCGACCGCGATGGTCGGACCCATTTCATTTCTGGGGCTGATCATTGCGAATCTGTCCCGACAGCTTTTTAAGACGTATCGCCACAGTATTCTTATTTTCGGGGCGTCGCTCTTTGGTATGGTGATCTTAGTCGGCGGACAGCTTTTGGTGGAGCAGGTGTATGTGTACACCGTTCCGGTCAGTGTGTTTATCACCGTGTTTGGCGGTATTTATTTCCTATATCTGTTGTTGAGGGAAGGGAGGAGAGCTTAAAAATGTTTGTGAAGGAGCTGATAAAAAAATACGACGGAAGGACGGTTGTGGATTCTGTGAGCTTTACCCTTCCCAAAGGGAAGGTCATCTCGCTGATCGGTCCAAACGGCGCCGGAAAGTCTACGGTCATGGGTATGATCTCGCGCCTGATCGCAAAGGACGCAGGGGGCGTGGAGTTTCAGGGAAAGGATATTGCAAAGTGGAGGAGCAGGGAGCTTTCCAAGCGGCTTGCAATTCTGACGCAGAGCAACCAGATCCAGATGAAGCTGACGGTCGAGGAGCTCGTCGCGTTCGGGCGCTTTCCGTATGCGGGAAGTCATTTGACGGCGGAGGACCGGGATATGATTGACCGTGCGATCTCCTATATGGAGCTGGAGGCGTTCCGCGAGCGGTTTATTGATGAGCTTTCCGGCGGACAGCGCCAGAGGGCGTATATCGCGATGGTGATCGCGCAGGATACGGAGTATATTCTGTTGGATGAGCCGACGAATAATCTGGATATTTACCACGCGACAAATCTGATGAAGACTGTGCGCAGGCTTTGCGATGAGCTTGGAAAAACGGTCGTTCTGGTTTTACATGAGATCAATTATGCGGCGTTTTATTCCGACTATATCTGCGCGTTTGTGGATGGAAAAATCGCAAGGTTCGGAACCGTCGAGGAAGTGATCACAAAAGAAGTGCTTTCTGAAATCTATAAGGTGGATTTTGAGATTTTAAGAGTGGCTGGCAAGCCGTTGTCGATCTACTATTGATCATGAAAAAATGAGTGAAGGAGAACTGATAATATGAAGAAATTAACAGCGTTGATGATGATGGGTGTGATGGCGGTCAGTGTGGCAGCCTGCGGGGGAAGCGGTCAGGCGGCTTCTGATCAGACAGTTTCCGGTAGTGTACAGCAGGAGACGGAGAGCGTAGCCGGTGAGGTGGAGGATACCGGCACGGCAGAAAAGCCGGAGACTGTCACGATCCAGAGTCTGAATGCCAATAAGGAGATGATCGATCTTAAGGTGCCGTATGATGCAGAGCGCATTGCCGTTATGGATATGGCGTCGCTTGATATTCTTGACAGTTTAGGGCTGGGAGACCGTGTGGTCGGCGTCTCCGACACCTCTTTGGATTACTTGCAGGAGTATGTGACAAATGATGCGGTAGCAAAGCTTGGAACGATCAAGGAGGCAGATATGGAGGCGGTCATGGCAAGTGAGCCGGATGTGATCTTTATCGGCGGTCGCCTGGCATCCTCCTACGATGCGCTGAGCGAGATCGCTCCGGTCGTATATCTTGCAACAGATCCAGAGCTTGGCGTTGTGGAGAGCGTAAGGCAAAATACCGCGAAGATCGCTTCCATGTTTGGCGCAGAAAACGAGGTGGATGCGTTGATGCAGGGCTTTGATGAGAGAATTGCAGCGCTGGCTGCTTTTTCGGAGGGGAAGAATGCTATTATCGGCATGGTGACAAGCGGAGGCTTTAACGTGCTCGGAAACGACGGGCGCCTGTCACTGATCGGAAAAGAGGCGGGCTTTACAAACATTGGTGTAGATGCGAACCTTGAAACCTCTACACACGGAAACGAAGCGTCGTTTGAGTTTGTCGTGGAAAAGAACCCGGATTATATTTTCGTGATGGACCGGGATGCGGCGATCGCGACAGAGGGGGCGCGCCTTGCGCAGGAGATTATGGAAAATGAACTCATCAAGGGCACGGATGCTTATCAAAACGGAACGATCGTGTACTTAGAGCACCCGGCAGTCTGGTATACGGCAGAGGGCGGCATCCATGCATTACATCTGATGCTGGAGGATCTTGAAAAAGCCCTTTTATAAAAAGGAGAACGTCACGTCCAGACACATATCGTTGAATTTTTTGGAAAAATCCGCTATACTTAGGAAATACTATCCGGTATAGCGGATTTTTATGGCAGGGGAGTCTTATGTATCATGTTGCGATCGTGGAGGACGAGGCATCGTTTTCCACACAGTTACAGGAATTTTTAAAACAATATCAAAAGGAACACGACGTGCCGTTTAAGCTGTCGGTCTTTTCGGACGGGGCACAGATACTGGACGGGTACCAGAATATTTACGATATTATCCTGCTCGACATCGAGATGCCGCAGGTCAACGGTATGCAGGCGGCGCAGAAGATCCGGGAAATGGATACGGACGTTGTGCTGATGTTTATCACGAATATGGCGTCGTATGCGATCCACGGCTACGAGGTGGGCGCGCTTGATTTTGTGATGAAGCCGCTCAGCTACTACACCTTTGCGATGAAGCTTACGAGAGCGATCCGGCGTGTGAAGCGAAAGGAGCAGGAGCAGATCCTCGTGACGCTTCCGGACGGCGTCAAAAAATTCGGCATCCAGCAGATTTACTATATCGAGGTGCAGAACCGTATGCTCCACTACCACACGGACGAGGGAGAGTATGTGGTGCGCGGGACGATGGCAGGCGTCAGCCAGATGCTCGCGCCGTATCCCTTTGTAAAGTGCAACCACTGGTATATCGTGAATCTGATGCACGTGACCGAGGTGCGCAAAAATACGGCAGTGGTCGGCGGACACGAGCTTGAGATCAGCAGGAGATGCCGCAGTGCATTTTTAAAGGCACTGACAGAGTATGTGGGAGGAACAGGCTGATGGAATGGATGTATGATGCCTGCCTGATGGGAACCTTCTGGGTCGGCGGAATCATTTTCGGGGGGATGCGAAGAAGGCGGGAGCACTTCTTTCGGAGGATATTTTTGTGCACGTTTCTATATGCTGCCGGCTGTGCGGCAGCCCTTTTTCTGTTGCAGGTTGCAGAGAGCGATCTGCGCATTTTGGGCAGTCTCGCCGGATTCTGTATGCTGATCCTCTTTCACCATACCTGCTGGGAGGATCACTGGTCGGTTGCAGCCTACGACGCGGTGTGGGCGGTCGCTTCCTGGCAGCTCCTTTACGGGCTCTGGCTGGGACTGAGCGGTTCTTACCCAGAGCTTGGAGGGGGAGCGTGGTACTGCCGTGCAGCAGGCGTTCTTGTATTGTTTGGGGCAGGCGATCTGATTTCGGTGTACACGATCGCGCGCTGGATGCAGGAGGACGAGCCGAAGAAGATCGGACCAAGACAGCTTTCATCCGCAATTTTAATCTGCGGAATCGTCATGATGGTGGGGCTGGCGGGAGATAACCTGAAGCCGGGCTTTCACACGATGGAGTGGTGGGTGCTCTACCTGTCGCAAGTTCTTTTGGCGCTGCTTCTCTACCTGCAAAAGGAGCTGTTTGAAAAAAGTGCCATGCGCCAGGAGCTTGCCGTGATGAATCTGCTCTGGAAAAAAGAGCAGGAGCAGTACCGGCTTTCGAAGGAAAACATCGCCCTGATCAACCAGAAATGCCACGATCTCAAGCACCAGATCCGCGCGATCCGCAGCGCGCGCAGGGAGGATATGGATAAATATCTGGCGGAGATGGAAGATTCCATTCAGATTTATGAGGCGATCGTCAAGACGGGCAACGAGGTCTTAGACACGATCCTGACGGAGAAAAGCCTCTATTGCAGGGAGCGCGGCATCACGGTATCCTGCGTGGCGGACGGCAGCCAGATGGGATTTATCAACACGGTCGATCTGTATGCGATCCTTGGAAATGCGCTTGACAATGCCATCGAGGCGGTGGAGAAGTTTGGGGAGGAGGAGAAGCGCCAGATCGATGTGCTGATCCACAGACAGCAGAATTTTCTGGTCATCAATGTGCTTAATCCGGTGATGGAGGAGAGCAGCTTTGTCTACGAGGAGGAGCTTCCGGTCACGACAAAGGGAGATAAGCGCTATCACGGCTTTGGTCTGCGCAGCGTGCGCTACCTTGTGAAAAAATATGATGGATTTCTGACGGTCGGCACGGAGGACGGATGCTTTTCCCTAAAGATTTTGATCCCTGTAAGCTCCACTTAGGACACTTTTTCGACCACTTAGGACATATCTATTGAAAATAAGTCAGGAACTTTGTAAGTTTGTTATAAATTCTACAAAGTTCTTTTTTGTTTGCGTTAGATTTTGTAGAAGAACAGAAGAAAGGAGGAGGATATCACAGGATGAAGGGCAATATGAGAAGAACACAGAAGCTGATGAAAGACTGGATATTTTTAAACCAGACGGGAAAGAAGCGCCCGGTGGATCTGCCTCATACATGGAATGACGTGGATGGTCAGGACGGAGGAAACGACTACTACCGCGGAACCTGCACGTATGAGAAAACGGTTGCAAAGCCGCAGTTTACGGCGGACGAGCGCGTCTATCTCCAGTTTCACGGTGTGAATGCGAGTGCAAAAGTATTGCTGAATGGAAAAGAATTGTGTACGCACGATAACGGCTATTCCACCTTCCGTGTGGATGTGACGGATGAACTTTTAGAGGAAAACCTGCTTCAGGTAGAGGTTGACAACAGTGTGAACGACAGGGTTTATCCGCAGAAGGCGGATTTTACCTTCTACGGCGGAATCTACCGCGATGTAGAGTTTTTGATCGTCCCAAAGGAACATTTTGATCTGGACTATTACGGTGGGAACGGCATCCGTATGACGACGGAGGTGCATAACGATACAGGACTTGTGCATATGAGAGCCTATACCAATGTAAAAAATGCGGAAGGTGCCGGAAGGAAGGTTGTATTTTCGCTCTGCGATGCCGACGGAGCAGTCGTGTGCGAGGAGACGGGAGCAGCCGTTTCATTGGAGCCGTTTGAGACAGAGGGTACTGCAACGGCGGCAGGCTGCTGTGAGGCAACGCTTAAGGTTGCGCAGGTACATCTTTGGAACGGCGTTAAGGACCCGTATCTGTATACGCTGTATGCACGTCTGGTAACGGATGACATGATCTTGGACGAGGTATCTGTAACATGCGGTATTCGGACGTTTTCTATCGATCCGGACAAGGGATTTTTCTTAAATGGGAAATCTTACCCGCTGCGCGGCGTATCGAGACATCAGGACTGGAAGGGAATCGGAAATGCGATCTCCTACGAGCAGATGGAGCAGGATATGGAGCTGATCCGTGAGGTGGGAGCGAATACGATCCGGTTGGCGCATTACCAGCACAATCAGTATTTTTATGATCTGTGCGACAGATATGGCATGGTCGTGTGGGCGGAGATTCCCTATATCTCGGCGCATATGCCGGGCGGCAGAGAGAATACGTTTTTGCAGATGCGCGAGCTGATCGTGCAGAATTACAATCATCCGTGTATCGTGACATGGGGGATTTCCAATGAGATCACGATCTCGGGAAAGCACCGTGCGGATATGCTGGACAACCATCATGCGCTTCAGAAGTTCTGCAAGGAACTGGATCCGACGCGTCCGACGACGCTGGCGTGCTATGCGATGTGCCATCCGTTCCATCCGGTCACGAAGATTTCGGACATCGTGGCGTGGAATCTGTATCTTGGATGGTATGTGCCGGGACTGTTCTTAAACGACTGGTTTATGAAATTCTACCACTGGAAATATCCGAAGCGGGCGCTCGGCTATTCCGAGTACGGCGCGGAGGGAATGCCAAATCTTCACAGCGCGCGCCCGAGACGCGGCGATCACACGGAGGAGTATCAGGCGAAGTACCACGAGTATATGTTAGAGTGCTTTGACCGCCATCCGTTCTTATGGTCGACCTATGTCTGGAATATGTTTGATTTTGCGGCGGACGCCAGAGATCAGGGCGGTGAGCCGGGCATGAACCACAAGGGGCTGGTGACCTTTGACCGCAAGATCAAGAAAGACAGCTTCTATATTTATAAGGCATGGTGGAGCGACGAGGCGTTCGTGCACCTGTGCGGCAAGCGGTATGAGTACCGTGCGCAGAAGGTGACGGATGTGACCGTCTACTCGAACCAGAGTGAGATTTCGCTTTACAATAACGGCAAGCTTGTGGAGACAAAGCGGGGGGCGCACGCCTTCCACTTTAAGGTGACGCTGGAGGCGGAGAACCATCTGGAAGTAAGAAGCGGGGATCTGACCGACGCGGCAGTCATCTATCAGACGAAAGAGCCGAGACCGGAATATAAGGTCAAGAAAGGAAAAAGTCAAAACTGGGTATAAAATAAATGGGAGGATACTATGGACGAGAAGAAAATGGAATATAAAGCTCGTAAAAAAGCCTATCATAAGGCGAGAAGAAAAGCGATCAGACCGTGGAAAGGGCTGACGATCTTTAGTGCACTGGTTGCAATTATCATGATTCCTTTGTATACGGTACTGGCAATGTTCGACAATACAATGGCAGTATTTGTGGGAGGAACTTTCTGGGATTTAGAGAATGAGGACGAGAATGCACAGTATTTTACGTCTGATTTCGCATCCGTAGAGGAAATGACAGAGTACGGACTGGCGCTCTGCCAGCAGGTAGAGGAGGAGGGCGCGGCGCTTCTTGTGAATGAGAATCAGGCGCTTCCGCTTGCGAAGGGCTCGAAGGTGAGCCTGTTTTCGGGTTCTTCCGTAAATTTGGTATACGGCGGTACAGGATCGGGAAACATTGATGCTTCCAAGGCAGACAATTTAAAGACTGCAATGGAGAAAAGCGGCTTTGAGGTCAATGAGACGCTCTGGAACTTCTATACAGAGGGACCGGGAAGCGAATATTCCCGCGGCAGCGGCGGAACGATCGCTACGGCGAGCGCGGTTGTCGCAGAGGTACCGTGGGATGTCTACACCGATGAGGTAAAGAGCTCCGTAGAAGCTTATGGCGATGCAGCAGTTGTGGTTCTCTCCCGTGTCGGCGGCGAGGGTGCAGACGCAGATTTCCAGACAACGAACTATCTGGCGCTGGATGAGAACGAAAAAGAGATGATGCGCAATGTGGCTGCCATGAAGGCAGAGGGAAAGGTGGACAAGATCGTTGTTCTGATCAACTCCGCCAATGCCCTGCAGGTAGATTTCTTACAGAATAACGAGTATGATGTGGACGCGTGCCTCTGGATCGGAGACGTCGGTATTTCCGGCATCAACGCAGTCGCTGATATTCTTGCCGGAGAGGCAACCCCGTCGGGAAGTCTGGTAGACACCTACTTATATGACAACTATTCTTCCCCGGCGATGGCAAACTTTGTTCCGACAACCTATGCGGGCTATGAGGAGGGACTGATCCCGCCGCACGCAAGTACCTACATGATCTATCAGGAAGGTATCTATGTCGGATACAAGTATTACGAGACACGCTATGAGGATTATGTCATGGGAACCGGAAATGCCGGAGACTATGCGTACAAGGATGACGTGGCATTCCCGTTTGGTTACGGTTTAAGCTATACAGATTTCGCTTACAGCGACATGAATGTAAACTACAATGCATCCACAGACCAGTTTGAGGTGACAGTCACAGTTACAAATACCGGTGAAACCTATTCCGGAAAGGAGACCGTTCAGGTCTATGTGCAGTCTCCGTACACCGCATACGATGTTGAGAATAAAGTAGAGAAGGCTTCGGTCACTCTCTGCGGCTTTGCAAAGACAGACGAGCTTGCGCCGGGCGCTTCCGAGACAGTGACTGTCTATGTGGACAGAAGAGAACTGGCTTCCTATGACGCTTACGGTGCAGGAACCTATATTCTGGATGACGGCGATTATTATCTGACGGTAGCGACTGATGCGCATAACGCGGTAAACAATACGCTTGCAGCAAAGGGCTACACCGTCGAGAGCACAGAGGGACGCATGGACGTGGACGGAAATGCGGAGCTTACCTTCAAGTGGAACAATCCGCAGTTTGACAGCACAACCTACGCGACATCCTTAAACGGAACAGAGATCAAAAACCAGCTTTCCGAGTCCGACATCAATCTGTATTCCGGAAACGGCGGACAGAGTGTGACCTACCTGACAAGAAACGACTGGACGGGAACATTCCCGCAGGAGATCGTACAGCTTTCCCTGACCGACCAGATGATCGAGCAGCTTCAGGATGTACAGTACGATCCGGCAGATTATGAAGAGATCGAGATGCCGACACTCGGCGCGAAAAATGGTCTGACACTCTATGATATGATGGGTAAGGAATATGACGACCCGGCATGGGACGCCCTGTTGGACCAGCTCACTTTTGACGAGATGGTAAGCATGATCGGCGATGCATTCCACTGGACAATGCCGATCAAATCGATCGAGGCGCCGGGTACGCGTGAGGAGAACGGACCGCAGGGTCTGACGGCTTCCCTGCTTGCATCCGATGCAACCAAGGAGCTTGACGCAACGGCATTTACCTCCGAGGATGTGATGGCAGCGACCTTTAACACGGAGCTGATGACAGAGATCGGAAAGGTAATCGGAAACAACTGCTTACACGCCGGGATTGCGACACTGTACGGACCGGGTAACAATATGCACAGAACGCCTTACGGCGGACGTAACTTTGAGTATTACAGCGAGGATGCGTTCCTTGCAGGAAAGATGAGCCAGTATGAGATCGCTGCCATTCAGGAGAAGGGTGTGGATGTGGTGATGAAGCACTTTGCACTCAACGACTGTGAGCAGGACCGTATCGGACTTGGCGTATGGCTGAGCGAGCAGGCTGCCCGTGAGATCTACTTAAAGGCATTCCAGGCTCCGATCGAGCAGGGAAATGGAAACGGTGTGATGATGGCGTACACACGCTGGGGCTGCACATGGTCTGGCGGCAACAAGAACCTTGTGACAGGAATCTTGAGAGGTGAGTGGGGAAGTCTTGGAAAGAGCATCACGGACAACGTGCTGACAACCTATGTCAACGGTGTGGATGGTATTCTTGCAGGAACCTCCTACTTCGACGCAATGCTTCCGTATGTAACAAAGCAGCTTCCGGATTATAAGAACGATCCGGTGATCGTAGCGGCAATGAAGGAGGCGTGCCACCACAATCTGTACGCTCTGGTAAATTCCAGCGGCATGAACGGTGTGGGCCCGGATACGACGATCAAGCCGCATGACATCAAGATCGTTGTAATTCCAAAGACACTTGCGATCGTATCATCCGCATTATTTGTACTGTCTCTCGTACTGTGGATCCTTGGCAAGCGCAAGTTCAATAAGACAGAAATCTGCGTGAGCTTCAAAGAGTACAAGAAGGAATACAAAGCGCAGAAAAACAGTGCACAGGGCACGGAACAGTAAAAAGAAGCTGTCTGTGCCGGAAAATTCAGGTGAAAAAATGAGTGAAGAAAGAAAGACAGCATCTTTAAACCGGGCAAAACCGTATCAGTTAGTACTGTTTCCAATGAATAACGGAGCGACGAATGTTTATTACATTCTGACGATGAACTTCATTGCGTATTACGCAAACGGCGTTCTTGGTTTGGCTCTTATGTTTGCAACAACAATGGTTACGGTGATGCGTCTGTTTGATGCGGTAACAGATCCGATTATCGGAGCTCTGATTGACCGTACCTCTACAAAGTTCGGAAAATTCCGCCCGTATATGGTACTTGGAAACGGAATTATGATTGCGTCCTCGCTCCTTTTATATTTTGGAGCGAGGGTCGTCTCCGACGATATGATGTGGCTGCGCTACACCTGCTTTGTGTTGTTTTATGCGTTGTATGTCATTGGATATACATTCCAGACGGCGTGTACGCGCTCCGGCCAGACCTGTCTGACCAACGACCCGAAGCAGAGACCGCTGTTTACCGTGTTCAACACGATCGCGAGCCTGATCGGTATGGGTCTGGTGCAGTTTCTCGCGCCGATCTTAAGCGAACGCTTTGGAGGCTACAACAGCGCGGCATTCTTTGACGTGATGATACCGCTTGCGATCATTGTATCTGCGGTTCTGACGCTGCTTGCGGTGATCGGTATCGCGGAGAAGGATCGACCGGAGTATTTCGGCGTGGGTGGAGAGCAGCAGAAGGTTCCGGTGAGAGAATATGTTGCGATCTTAAGGGCAAACAAGGAGCTGCAGCGGCTGATGGTTGCCGGGGCAGGCTGCAAGCTGGCATTTTCCATTGCGACAAA
>JAPFDX010000025.1 GCA_026168605.1 Roseburia sp.
CAAAATAATCTTCCAAACCCAAACAAGATATATTAGCTATATCATCATGAATAACTCTCCAGTTCGGCCTATTGGTTTTCAAAGATTCTGCAGCATCTTTATCAAATTCTATTAGTCCCAATGGTTCAAATCCAGCTTTTTCTATCCCTAAAGCCAAACCTCCAGCTCCAGCAAACAGTTCTATGGTTGTAAGCGCATCACTATCAATTTGTAGTGGTTCTTCTTTTTGTATCTCTACAACATCTTCTATCTTGCAATTTAATGTAAAACATATTTTTTCTATTGATTCAAATGAAACTGGCTCATTCTTTCCTAACAGAGATAACACATTAAAACTTATTCCTGACGCTTCCTTCAATTCTGTGCGGTTCATTTTTTTATCTATCAGTAATTTCCATAATTTGTCATAACAAATCGCCATTAAAATTCCTCCAAAATCAAAAATAGTACAACTCATATTTTACCATATACTACAATTAGCGACAAGGAATTTTCTCACTATATCGTTAGATTTCCTCTTATATGTTTCTTAACCTGTTTGCCATTTCTCCTGTTTTTTTGATAATTATAACGGAAACTCACATACCAGGTTCCTTTTGTTTTGTCCTTGTAAGCTGACATTCTAACCCCTCCTTTAAACTGCTCTCTGAGAGCATCCATAAAACTTTGTTTCCCAATATGGACGCGGAATCTTTCCGCGAACTGCCACGTGTTCTTCCTTTGCCAGTTCATCATTGAGTTGTTTCAGGATAGAATAAGCTTTGCTGCGTTTCACGCCTAATTCTTCCATGACATCATCTACAGTCATCATATAATTAGTTCTCATAGCCCCCTCTTTTTCATTCACTTTTGCGACTCTTTTGTTGTCCTCTCATCACAATTCCTTTTGTGAATTTGTCAATAACTATTTGCGAATTTTGTTTTTATATTCCATTCTACATTTTCAGGCTCTGCAAAAATCTACCTCTTTCGCATCATTCACTTTTGTGCTAGAATAGAATCACAAATATTATTAAGGCGGCAGCATTATGGTAGATAAAAAAATCCGGGCATTCCGGGAATTTAGAGGATATAGTCAGATACAGTTAGCCGAGCTGTCCGACATTAACGTAGGTACGATCAGAAAATATGAACTTGGAATCCGGAATCCAAAATCGGATCAGTTAGAAAAATAGAAACCGCACTGGGATTAAATGTAAGTGTTTTTCTGGATTTTAATATTGAAACAGTCGGAGATGTACTCTCTCTATTATTCTCCATTGATGATTCAGTGAACCTCTCACTTGCAGAAACGCCTGATCAGAAGATTTCACTGACGTTCGATAATCCTACGATGCAGGACTCTTTCAGGAAATGGTGTCAATTTAAAAATGTCTATGAAAAGGAAAAAGCGGAAATATTAGCTATTGAAGATGAGACTAAAAGACAGGAAGAACTGGATAACTTGAACGCTACTCAGGAAGAATGGAAGCTGCGTGCTATGGGAACTACGATAGGTGGTCATACTGTCTTTAAGAAAGGCACTGAAGGTAATGACATTAAGACATATGATCTGACCAAAATTGTCAATCCAATTTCAAGATTTTGTTATCATTCTGTTAACACAAACGGTGGTCAGGAGACTCTTCCAGCAACCGTTTTTCTATACTGTTCGTTATTATTTCCCACTCTTTTATATATTTCCAGGCAACAGAAAAACCCGTAGAACCGAAGTTCTACGGGTATCTTACGTTTGGACACAACGTTATCTTGCGATAAGAAATCTATATTCAGATTGTATTACTCAATGATAGTAGCAACACGGCCTGAACCTACAGTTCTACCACCCTCAC
>JAPFDX010000045.1 GCA_026168605.1 Roseburia sp.
CCCAAGAATCGGCTGAGGTATATTTAGAGAAGATCCGCCCTGATATTGACAGTCTGGTTGCGCTTCTGGATGAGGTCATTGCGGTCAGTGAGAAGCAGGCGGCGAGCGCAGAGAAGTTCACGCAGACGCTGTTGGTCGTGTCGGTCATTATACTTCTCGTGTTGGCGGGGATTGCCTTTATGGGAACTGTTGACGCAATAAAATATATGAAACTCAGGATCACAGAGCCGATCCGGGTCATTGAGAAAGATGCAAGGCGCTTACAGCACGGCGAACTGAATTATTCCATCGAGGTGGATACCGACAACGAGGTCGGACAGCTTGCGGAATCTCTGACGGACTCGATCAGAGAACTGAGCGCTTATGTCAATGAGATCGGGCGCGTGCTCAATGCCTACGCATCGGGTGATTTTACAGTGAATTGTGAGGTCGAATTCCGCGGGGAGTTTGTGCGTCTGAGAGAGTTTTTAGACCATATGCAGGAGAGCCTGAAAGAGGCGTTTGGCAGGATCGACCAGAATACCGCAGTGGTGCTGAGCGCTTCCGGGCAGGTGGCGTGCGGCGCGCAGGAACTCGCGGAGAGTGTGGAGGAGCAGGCAAATATCATCGCAGAGCTTTCTGGAAAGATGGGCGAGCTTTTAACCAGCGTCAATGAGGACGCCGAGAGTTCCAGAAAGGCGGCGGAGATCGTTTCCTCGATCCGGTTAAAGATGGCGGACAGCACGGAACAGACCCGTATTCTGGACGGGGCGATGGACGAGATACGCGCGCGTTCCCATGAGATCAGCAAGGTGGTAAAAACGATCGAGGATATTGCATCCCAGACGAATATGCTTTCATTAAACGCGTCGATCGAGGCTTCGCGTGCCGGGGAAGCGGGACGAGGCTTTGCGGTCGTTGCAGACCAGATCAGGGATCTGGCTGCGAAGTCGGCGCAGGCGTCGCAGGATACGACGGGACTGATCGCGGAGACTATCCGGTCGGTGGATAACGGAAGTGAGATCGCGCAGAAGATGGCGGAGTGCATCGGGGAGACGAACCGGGATACCGCGCAGGTGATCGATACGGTACATATGATCTCGGAGAGTACACAGTTCCAGGCGGAGGCGATCCGCGAGCTGACAGAGGGGATCGGGCGGATCCACGACGGTATATACGCAAGTTCCGCGACGTCCGAGGAGAGCGCGGCTGCAAGCGAGGAGATGAAAGGTCTGGCAAACAGCCTTGACGAGCTTGTAAAGAAGTTCCGTTTCCAGTAGACCGAAAACAGAGAAAAAGCTTGACACGCAAGGAGTCGTGTACTATAATACATAAGTCTGTAATAGTGAATAAATGTTGTTCCAAAGCCCCGGAACTTCATTTCAACTATAAACAACACGCAGAGGCGGTGTGTCCGGACATTCACATCGTAAGCGCGTGAGATTACATTTTTTCTAGGAGGAATCACATGAAAACTTTTATGGCTAGCCCAGCTACCATTGACAGAAAATGGTATGTAGTTGACGCTGAAGGTATGACATTAGGACGCCTTGCATCTGAAGTTGCCAAGGTATTAAGAGGAAAGAATAAACCGATCTTTACACCGCACATGGACACAGGTGACTATGTGATCGTTGTAAATGCAGAGAAGATCAAAGTGACAGGTAAGAAGTTAGACCAGAAGATTTACTACAGACACTCTGATTATGTAGGTGGTATGAAAGAGACCACATTAAAAGAAATGTTAGCAAAGCATCCGGAGAGAGTGATCGAGCACGCGGTTAAGGGAATGCTTCCGAAGGGACCTCTTGGAAGACAGATGTATACAAAGTTATTCGTATACGCAGGACCGGATCACAAGCACGCAGCTCAGAAGCCTGAGACTTTAACATTTTAATGAGGAGGTAAAGAACATTGGCTAACGCAAAGTATTACGGAACAGGAAGAAGAAAATCATCTGTTGCCAGAGTATATTTGGTACCGGGCACAGGTAAGATTACCATCAATAAAAGAGACATCGACGAGTATTTAGGACTGGATACCTTAAAGGTTATCGTTCGTCAGCCGCTTGTGGCAACAGAGACTGTTGACAAGTTTGACGTTCTGGTAAACGTTCGCGGCGGCGGCTACACAGGTCAGGCAGGCGCGATCCGTCATGGTATCGCCCGTGCACTTTTGACAGTGGACGCTGATTACAGACCGGTGTTAAAGTCAGCAGGATTCCTGACAAGAGATCCGCGTATGAAAGAGCGTAAGAAATACGGTCTCAAGGCAGCGAGAAGAGCACCGCAGTTCTCGAAGAGATAATCATACGTTTCGGGACAATTCCATACGATTTATACAGCTCCCCAGAACTTTGGTTCTGGGGAGCTTTTTGCGAGAAAGATTATAAAGATCATGGAGGGTTTGGGAGATGCAGATATAATAAGTATGACCATTAAGAACAAACTCGCGTGCATAACACTGGCTGTGGATATGGTCATCCAGGTGATGATATCCGGTGGATTTATCACCTTCCGGTTTACACTGCTGCCGCTACATACCTGCGTTCCGGTTGTTTTGGCGTTTGCGGTGCTGATTCTGTATCGGTATTTTAAGAATCTGGGGAATCAGAGTATTATGGAGTGGTTGTGGATGGACTAGTTGATTACTGTATTTGTAATTGTGGTGCAAAAAAGATGTTACTTTTGTTTGTGGTTTTTTTATGAAAGTGATTATGATATACTTATATTAGATATAGAAAGAACAGGGGGTTGTAAGGTGCCGGAGATTTCACTGTTTTATGGAATAAGAGTAACGATGTATTATGACGATCATAATCCACCACATTTTCATGCTGAATATAATGGTAATAAAGCAATTATCGGAATTGATGAGGCAAGGGTGCTAAAGGGGGCTTTACCATCGCGACAGTTAAAACTGATTTTGGCATGGTGTGTTTTGCATCAGGATGAATTGATGCAGAATTGGGAATTGTCAAAGGATGGAAAAACATTGAATAGGATTGCACCGTTAGTGTAGAGGAGGTGGTAATATGTTTCCTAAGGTAGTACAAGTTATTCCAATGCGGGACTATTCTGTGTATGTATATTTTGAAGATGGAAAAATTGTGCATTATGATATGTCAAAATTGATTGAGAGCGAGGCGTTTTGTTGCTTAAAAGAAATAGAGATATTTATGGATAAGTGTACGGTGATGAACGACACGCTTGCATGGGATATCAGTGGAAACTGGGATAATACAACGTGTCTTGACATTGACCCGGACACATTATATGAGTTGCCCTATGCAGAGGAATGTATCGCATAGATAACAAACTTTTGGCAGGTACCGGAGGGGAAAATCATGATACTAAGTGCAAGCCGCAGAACCGACATTCCCAATTACTACTCGGAGTGGTTTTTCAACCGGATCCGGGAGGGATTCTGTTATGTGAGAAATCCGATGAACCCGGCGCAGATCAGCCGGATCAGTCTTTCGCCGGAGGTCGTGGACTGCATTGTATTCTGGACAAAAAATCCACAGCCGATGCTCGCCCGCCTGGGGGAGCTCTCTGCGTACCCCTATTATTTTCAGTTTACGCTGACGGGCTACGGCGCGGATATAGAGCGTGGCGTGCCGCACAAGAAGGAGCGGATGATCCCGGTTTTTCAGAGACTGTCGGAACAGATCGGGAGCAGGCGGGTGATCTGGCGGTATGACCCGATTTTGTTTAATGAGAGATACACGCCGGAATATCACATCAACGCCTTTGGGCAGATTGCGGAGAAACTTTGTGGATATACGCAGCGGTGTGTGATCAGCTTTGTGGATGAATATGCGAAGAATCGGAGGAGTATGCAGCAGATCGGTGCAGTGACGCTGCGGCAGATGAAGCTGTATGAATTTGCGAAAACGATTGGCGGACTGGCAAAGGAAAACGGAATGACGGTGGCAAGCTGTGCGGAAGCGCTGGATCTCGCCGCGTGTGGCATTGAGAAAAACTGCTGTATTGACCGGATGCTGATCGAGGAGCTTACGGGCTGGCAGATGAAGGTGGGGAAAGATAAAAACCAGCGCGCGGAGTGCGGCTGCGTGGAGAGCATTGACATCGGTACTTACAATACCTGCCCAAATGGATGCAGGTACTGTTATGCGAGTTACAGCCCGGAGAGTGTTGCCCAGAGCAGAATGAAATATGATCCGGCGTCGCCGCTCCTGTGTGGAAGCGTCCGGCAGGGGGATAAAATCACAGAGCGGAAAGTGAAATCGCTGAAAATCTAAGAAAATTTGTAAAAGAATGTCCCGGTTTGTCGTAAAACCGAAAAAACTATTGTAAAAATCACTAAAAAATGTGGACAATTTCTTCTAGTTATGGTATATATTTTTTATAGAAATTAAAAGAAACGAGGGAAATAGTTATGATTCAGAAGAGAAGTATTGCGGTATGTATCATCTTATCGATCGTTACTTGTGGCATCTATACGTTTTACTGGATGGCGTGCCTGAATAACGATGCGAACACGGCGTCGAATACGTTTGGGACATCTGGCGGTATGGTTGTGCTTTTGACGATTGTCACTTGTGGTCTCTACGGTCTTTACTGGGCTTTTAAGCAGGGAGAGAAGATTGATGCTGCAAAGAGCAGTCGGGGAGTTGCCTCTGGCAACAGCGGTATCTTGTATCTGATCTTGTCCATTTTCGGTTTAGCTATCGTGGCATGGGCGTTGATGCAGAATGAGTTAAACAACATGGCATCATAAGATGAAAAAGAGATTTTTGAAGGCTGCGGGCTGTTTGGCTCTGCTGTTGACAGCAGGGCTCGGCTACGCAGCCTTTGTACAGAAAACGGGATGGGCAGTGCCATGTCTGTTCCATAAGATGACGGGATTTTTGTGCCCGGGCTGCGGCGTGACCCGGATGTGTATGGCGTTGCTGCGCCTTGATTTTCAAACGGCATTTTACAGCAATCCGGCGGTGTTTCTTCTGCTTCCCGTGCTGGCAGTCATTTTTCTAAGCCAGATCATAGGCTATATCAAAACCGGGACATGGAAGTTAAGCCGCATCCAGAATCTGACGCTCTATTTCTGCATTGCGGTGCTGGTTGTGTTTGGCGTTATACGGAATATTGTTGTTTTATAGGAAACTTCTGACTTCAACCTAAAGATTGATACGAAAAAGAATCCTGCCTTCCGGCCGGATTCTTTTTCTGGTTATATAAGGCTGGGTTGCGGGGCACACAGCGCAATCCGGCAGGGGAACAGAGCAGAGGTCATTTCCATATAATAGGGAATAATGGGTAAGAGGATGTGCGGCGTGTGAATGGCATAGATGTGAGCCAGTGGCAGGGAATGATCGATTTTGCAGCGGTGAAAGACGCCGGAATAGACCTTGTCTATCTAAAGGCAAGCGAAGGTGCGCGGATGAAAGATCCGTTTTTTTACCGGAATTATGCAAATGCGAAGGCGGCGGGGCTGCCTGTTGGATTTTATCATTATCTGACAGCGAAAAATGAGGATGAGGCGAGGGCAGAGGCGCATCACTTTCTGAAAACGACAGAGGGTCTGGTCAATGAGGCGAAACTTGTGATGGATCTGGAGGATATCGTGGGGTTAAGCCGTGCGGAGGTGAATGAGACTGCGGCAGCGTTTCTCGGGGCGGTCAGGGAGTTCAGTGGAAAAACCCCGGCGATCTACGCAGGAGCGGATACAGCGCGGCTGCTTGACGGGAGATTTGCGGCTTATCCCTTGTGGATTGCACAATACGATGTGGAGGATCCCGACATGGACAATGTGTGGGAGACGTGGGCGGGCTGGCAGTACACCGACCGGGGACGCGTTGCCGGGATCCAGGGATGGGTGGACCGGGACATTTTCCGAGAGGAGATTCTGGAGGAGCGGCAGATGGCGGTAAAGATGCGTGGCGTTCCGGTGTCTGTGGGGAAAAGCAGTATGGAGTATCGTATTTACCGGGTGAGACGCGGCGATACCCTGGATGAGATCGCGCGGCGGTTTGGGGTGAGTGTGGGAGTGCTGAAGTCGTTAAACAAAACCGGGGACGGCAGCCTGATCTATCCCGGACAACTGCTAAAACTGCCCCCATTTTCCTATTGACACTTTGTATTATATAAACTAATATAAATAATACAAAGAGAGGGAGATTTGATATGGTACTTGTAATTGATGACAGTTCGGACATACCGATTTACCAGCAACTGCGCAACCAGATCGTGATAGGGATCTCCGACGGCAGGTTAAAGCCGGGAGAGCAGCTTCCGACGGTGCGTGCGCTCGCAGAGGAGATCGGCGTCAATGCCATGACGGTGAATAAGGCGTACCAGATGTTAAAGCAGGAAGGGTACATTGTCACAGAGCGCAGGAATGGCGCGAGGGTCAGACGGGAATTTGGCGGCGATGGGCAGCTTTCCCCGGAGGCGGCGGAGACGCTGCGGCGGATCATCTCGGAGGCGAAGCTGGCGGGGATGACGCAGGAGGAGTTTGTCGCCCTTTGCAAAAGTCATTTCGAGCAGATGGAGGGAAAATGATATGGTAGTACAGATCATATTTTTTGTTGCCATGTATCCGATCTTGTTTTTGATGTACTTTATCCTGCGCCCGGCGGGAGAGTTCAAAAACGGCTATTGCTTTGCCGTTGGCATGAAAAGGGACTGGATAGGGCAGAAGGAGGTTGTGGAAATTCAGGAGGGATACAGACGGGAGGCGAAACGGCTTCTGATCGTCCTGGCGCTGATCCCGTTTGTGACGTGGGTGCTCCCGGGCTTTGCAATTCCGCTTACAGTGTGGATGCTCTGGATGGTCGCGGTCTGTATACTGCCGATGATTCCCGTGGCGCGCGCAAACGGCAGATTAAAGCGGTGGAAACGCGCGCAGGGTTTTTCGACCTCTGTTTTCAGTGAGACTTACACAGAGATGAAAAATGCCGGTGCGGTGCGCAGGGTGAAGTTTCTGCCGTTTCTGATCCCCATGCTGCTCTCCGGCGCGGTGGCGGCAGGGAGCCTCGCCTATTTTGGCAGGCGGGATCTCCCAGCATATGGTGTGGTTGTCGTGTCCTTTGCCCTGCTCACGGCTTTGTGCTACGGCGTGGCATTGTGGATGGACAGACAGAAAACGCAGGTCATCAGCAACGACAGCGACGTGAATGTAAATTACACGCGCGCGAAAAAAAGTCTCTGGAAAAACACCTGGCTTGGGATGGCGTGGACGAATACGGTGTACACGGCGGTGACGGCAGTGGTGTTTGTGATCAATCGCTCCACGGTTGTGGCACTGGTCTGGGCAACGCTGGTGTACACGGCGGCTCTGGTATGGCTGCTGCTTTTGCATATGAAAAAGAGTGACAGAATCGACGCGCACTATGAGGAAAAGCGGGAAGAACCCTATGACGCGGCTGCCGACGATGACGCGTGGATCGGCGGCGTGATCTATTACAACAAAAAGGACAAGCGCACGATGGTGTCGCAGCGCATCGGAATCGGTACGACCACGAATCTGGCGACGACGACGGGAAAGGTGTTTGACATGATCGGGCTTGTGACGCTGCTGGTTGTGATACCGTTTTGCTGTATCTGGGTGATGCTGGAGGAATACACGCCGTTGCAGCTTGCGGTGAAGGATGCGGCACTCGTGGCGGAGCATCTGGGGGTTGCGTATGAGCTGCCGCTTGCTGACATCGAGAAAATTACGCTTATAGAGGAATTGCCGCGGTTGAGAAAACTGAACGGGAATGGCATGGAAAATATTTATGAGGGGACGTTCCGTGACGGGGCAGAGCGGTGCGAAGTCTTTTTAAATCCGCAGAATGGTGTTTTTTTACAGATTGAGACAGCGGAGGAAACCTATTACATGAGCGCGGCGGAGGATGCGGCGACGGTGGAGATTTATGAGGCTGTCGCGAGATAGCTGTCTGTGCACGGAAGAAAAAATTGGACTGACAGGAGAGAATGATGCAGTATTACATGGCGCCGATGGAAGGGCTGACCGGGTATGTGTTCCGGAATGCCTATCAGAAATATTACGGCGGGATTGACAAATATTTTACCCCGTTTCTGGGAAATAAGAAGCTTGGAAGCCGGGAGAAAAATGACATTTTACCAGAGCACAATGAGGGGATGCACGTTGTTCCGCAGATTCTTGCGAACCGCGCGGAGGATTTTCTGTGCATTGCGCAGACGCTGCAGGATTACGGGTACAGGACAGTCAATTTAAACCTCGGCTGTCCGTCCGGCACGGTGACGGCAAAGCGGAGGGGCGCAGGCTTTCTGGCATATCCCGAAGAACTTGAGGTTTTTCTGGATGAAATTTTTGAGAAATGTCCGCTTGCGATCTCCATAAAGACACGCGTCGGCGTGGAGCGTGCGGAGGAATGGGAGCGGCTGCTTGCCATTTATGAGAAGTATCCGGTGGAGGAGCTGATCATACATCCGCGTGTGCAGAAGGATTTTTATAAGAAAGACGTCCGTATGGAGACGTTTGCACAGGCGGCGGAGACAAGCCGGCTGCCGCTCTGCTATAACGGGGATATTGTCAAAACGGAAGATGCACAGCGGATTTGCGTGAGCTTTCCGTCGGTGGAGCGCGTGATGATCGGGCGCGGACTTTTGAGAAACCCCGATCTGATCCATGAGATCAAAGGGGAGCTTTGCGGGGAGACGGCGGAGGAGCGGAAAGCGCGTTTTCTTGCATTTCACGACTGCATTCTGGGCGGCTACGCGGCGGTCATGCAGGGGGACAGAAATACGCTGTTTAAGATGAAGGAGCTCTGGGTCTATTTCGCGGAACGGTTTGCAGAACCGGAAAAATACGTCAAGAAGATCAAAAAGAGCGGAAGTGTCCGCGAGTATGAGGCGGTGGTGCGGGAATTGTTCCGTGCCTGCCCGTGGAAAAAATAGCTTGCAAAAAGCAAAAAAGCATTGTAAGATATGAGTGTTATATGACTGACGGATAAGTGGAGTAACCACATGAAGTATAACGAGAGATTGCCGACCGTCTGGGCGCTGGATGCCCGGACTGTCGGCTTTTTGCGTTGTGGGATCCGCACTCGCACAAGCGGAAACACACTTTTTGTTTCCAAATTGTGGGATTGCACAAGATAAGGTACAAAGTTGACATCGGACAACCAGATATGGTATAGTCATGGTAGTTAGCAACGGCTAACCACCAAGTGCAGAAAGGGGAAAACATACAATGCAGAATGAATGGAGAAACTTTCAGGGCGGAGCATGGGAGAATGAGATCAATGTCAGGGATTTCATTCAGAAAAATTACACACCATACGATGGCGACGATTCTTTTTTGGAAGGACCGACACAGGATACAACCGATTTGTGGAAGGAGGTACTTGAACTCTCAAAGCAGGAGCGTGAAGCGGGCGGCGTTTTAGATATGGATACCAGTATCATTTCCACGATCACCTCCCACGGACCGGGCTATCTGGATAAAGAGAAGGAGAAGATCGTGGGATTCCAGACGGACAAACCGTTTAAGCGGGCATTGCAGCCGTACGGCGGTATCCGCACGGCAGTGAAAGCGTGTGAGGACAACGGATATCAGGTGGATCCGGAGGTTGTGGAATATTTTACCACGCACAGAAAGACACACAATGCGGGCGTGTTTGACGCTTACACGCCGGAGATGCGCGCCTGCCGTTCGTCACATATCATTACGGGACTCCCGGATGCGTACGGAAGGGGGCGTATCATCGGTGATTACCGCCGTCCGGCGCTCTATGGCGTGGACCGCCTGATCGCGGATAAGCAGGAGCAGCTTGACACGACGCGCACGATCATGTACTCCGATGTGATCCGTGAGCGCGAGGAACTTTCGGAGCAGATCCGCGCGCTGAAAATGTTAAAGGAGCTGGCAAAGATTTACGGATGCGATATCTCAAAGCCGGCGACCAATGTGAAGGAGGCGACGCAGGCGGTATATTTTGCGTACCTGGCAGCAGTCAAGGAGCAGAACGGCGCTGCGATGAGCCTTGGGCGCACCTCGACCTTCCTCGATATCTATGCGGAGCGCGATCTGCGTGAGGGCACATTTACGGAGTCTGAGATCCAGGAGATCATCGATCAGTTTGTGATGAAGCTGCGCTGCGTCAAGTTTGCGCGGACGCCGGAATACAATGCGATTTTTGCCGGAGATCCCACCTGGGTGACAGAGTCGATCGCGGGTATCGGTGTGGACGGCAGACACATGGTGACGAAGATGTCCTACCGCTACTTAAATACGCTCAACAATATCGGCGCGGCGCCGGAGCCGAATATGACAGTGCTCTGGTCGGTGCAGCTTCCGGAGAACTTTAAAAAGTTCTGTGCAAAGACATCGATTCAGCACTCCGCGATCCAGTATGAGAACGATGACATCATGCGCGTAGTACACGGGGATGATTACGGCATTGCCTGCTGTGTATCTTCTATGAGAATCGGAAAGGAAATGCAGTTTTTCGGCGCGCGCGCAAATCTTGCAAAATGTCTGCTCTATGCGATCAACGGTGGTGTGGATGAGATTTCCGGCAAGCAGGTCGGACCGAAGTACCGCCCGATCACCTCGGAGTATCTGGATTACGATGAGGTGTGGGACGTTTACAGGGATATGATGAAGTGGCTGGCTGGCGTTTACGTCAATGCGCTCAACATCATTCACTACATGCATGACAAGTACTGCTATGAGAAGCTTGAGATGGCGCTTCATGACAAAAAGGTGCGCCGCTGGTTTGCGACAGGAATTGCAGGATTTTCCGTGGTGGCGGATTCGCTGTCTGCGATCAAATATGCGAAGGTTAAGCCGGTCCGTGACGAGAACGGTATAGCAGTAGACTTTGAGATCGAGGGAGATTTCCCGAAATACGGCAACGACGACGACCGCGTGGATGAGATCGCGAAGGAGGTACTGCATACGTTTATCGGATATATCAAGGGAAACCACACCTACCGCGGTGGGATTCCGACGACCTCGATCCTGACGATCACGTCCAACGTTTCCTATGGAAAAAATACGGGGGCAACGCCGGACGGAAGAAAGAAGGGCGTGGCGTTTGCGCCGGGCGCAAACCCGATGCACGGACGCGATACGCACGGAGCGGTCGCTTCGCTCGCGTCGGTTGCCAAGATGCCGTTTATGGATTCACAGGACGGTATTTCCAACACCTTCACCATCGTGCCGGATGCGCTCGGAAAGGATGCGGAGAGTGCAGAGAACAATCTGACTGCAATGCTGGACGGTTATGTGGAGAAGGGCGGACATCATCTGAATGTCAACGTGCTCAATAAGGAGACGCTTCTGGATGCACAAAGACACCCGGAGCAGTACCCGCAGCTTACGATCCGCGTCTCCGGTTACGCCGTGAATTTCATCAAGCTGACGAAGGAGCAGCAGGACGAGGTGATCGCGCGTACGTTCCATGAGATTATGTAAGGGAAACGGGAGGAGATGACATGGGAAGGATTCATTCAGTGGAAACCTTTGGAACGGTGGACGGACCGGGTGTGCGCTTTGTCGTGTTTTTTCAGGGGTGCCCGATGCGCTGCCAGTACTGTCACAATCCGGATACCTGGCAGGCAGATGCCGGGGAGGAAGTGAGCGTGGATGAACTTTTGTCCCGTTTTGAAAGAAACCGTTCTTTTTATAAAACGGGCGGTATTACGGCAACGGGCGGCGAGCCGATGATGCAGATGGAATTTTTGACAGAGCTTTTTACAAAGGCAAAAGAGCGCGGGATCCACACCTGCCTTGACACGTCGGGTATCTTTTTCCCGGGAACAGCGGGCGCTTCCGGAATGCCCGCCGGGGCTTCGGATCAGGAACGTCTGGCGCAGATCGACGCGCTGCTTGCAGTTACAGATCTCGTGATGCTTGACATCAAGCATATGGAAACGAAGGCGCACCAGAGCCTGACGGGGCATGGAAACGAGAATGTTCTCGCGTTTGCGCGCTATCTGGACGAGAAGGGGAAAGCCGTATGGATCCGCCATGTGGTTGTGCCCGGCATCACATTCGACGAGACGGAGCTTGCGGTGCTGGGACAGTTTTTGCGGATGCTTTCCAATGTGGAAAAGCTGGAGGTGCTGCCGTACCATGCGCTTGGAAAGGTGAAATATGAGAACCTTGGCATGGACTATGCGCTGAAGGACACGCCGCAGCTTACCAAGGAGCAGGCGAAGGAGGCGGAGCGTATCATCCGGGCGGCGTGGGGTAAAGCGGAAGCCGCGCAGTAATACTTTTTAAATATGACATAAGCGAAAATCCTCTGCATACAATGTAAAAACAAGTAGTGCAGGGGATTTCGTTTGAAAGGTTATATCGAGGAGAGAGCGATGGAGATCGCCCGCTATATTATTGACAATCATACGACGGTGCGGCAGGCGGCGAAACATTTTGGAATTAGTAAGAGTACGGTACATATAGATGTAACAAAAGAGACGTCTGTGTAAAGGTTTTCTATGTGGTGAGATGAAATAGGGAAATTTGTTGGAAAAGACTGGTGAGGGCTAGTCTTTTTCTTTTGGGTGATTTTATTGTGTTATGGATGAAAATCGGGTAAAATAGGACACAGAAAGCAGTTTGAAACGTGAAGTTAAAGAGATTGTGAATATAGAGCAAAGCTTTAAGGGAGTAAAGTATGAAACAATCATTTTATCATTATACAAGTATTGATACTTTGGAAAAAATTTTAAATTCTAAAAGCTTGTGTTTTACGAATTTAGATTTGGTTGATGACTTAGATGAAGTAGAAACTTCAGATATTAAAAAGTTTGGTAGATTTTGTTATGTAAGTTGTTGGACAAAAGAAGAGACAGAATCTATTCCAATGTGGAAAATGTATACTCCTGATATGCAAGGGGTGAGAATCAAAATGAACGAATTTCCATTTAAAAAACACATTATTCATCCAGGACAATTCGCCAATAACAAGCAAATTGAAACATACATAAATGCAATAGAACGAGATGAAAAGGGATTGCCGTATATTTTAAATACATATCCTCAGATGTTAGAAGTAGATTATACAGAACGTGAGGAGCTTCTGTATCCTAAAATTAAGACAGAAAATAAAAATTATAAGAAGGAGACGGTGTTTGAAAATGGAAAGAGCAAGGAAGTTATAACTACTAATACAACGATTTCTTATGATACGAGATATATAGGGCTTTTTAAAAGAAAATGTTGGGAATTCCAGAAAGAATGGAGATACAAAATAATTTTGTCCCCTTATACATATAAAGAATTAGCGAATTGCAAAAGACCTGAAGATCAAATGAAACTAATGCAAAGATTGGAAGATGAAAAATATAAACCAACTGAAGAAAGAATTTTCATAGAATTAGCCGATGATTCCATAAGCGAGATGGAAATACTGATAGGACCCCGCGCGACAGATGAGCAGATTAATAGGGTAATTAACTTGGCAATTCAAAATGGAATATGTGTGGAAAACATTAAAAAGAGTGAATTGAGAATAAGATAATTTGGATTATAAATACCGCCATATGATTTCAATATGAAGTCGTATGACGGTATTTTTAGTGGAAAAATAAAAAGCTTGATGACAGGGCTTTTTGCGTGTGGAAATAAGTGGGAGTAGAAAAGTATGGCTGAGAGCGAAAATACTGTAGTGAATCTTTTGTTCGTAGATAATATGTTGTTAGGTAAAAGTGTGATATAATCAAATTGATTTTTATCAGGTTTAGGTAGATTAAAAATTTTCGTGAATTTTACAAAAGATATTATAAAGAATATTTTTAGGAGGTTCTTATGGGCAATATAATAAAAATTAATAATGATAGAAAGTTAGTTGCAGAACAGAATGGTGAAATTGTAAGAGAGTGTCATGATTTAGCTGAGATGACAGAAGAAATGCTGTTGGATGCACGAACAGAAATTGCAAGTACCAAAACACTTAGTGTGCCGATTGCTGAACTGGCTTTATTAGGAACTGGAGTAGCGTCTTTAATCCCGGCTTTAAGGACAGTAACGCAAACAACTACATTTAATACGCAGTGGTTATATCAGCTTGCAAATGCAGCAGTGGGAGATGCTTTGAAGATAGCAAAGAATGGCAACTTTTGGGGAGCATTCAAGACTGCAGATGGGAAATCAAAATTCGCACAGCTTAAAGCGGCAGAGCCTCTTTCAATTACCAGTACTGCGGTAATGCCTATTGATCCGGCAACAATGATGATGGCAGTAGCATTGTTTGCAATAGAGCAACAGTTAAAAGATATAGAGGAAAAGCAGAAGCAAATTCTGTCATTCTTTGAAATTGAGAAAGAAGCAGAAATTGAAGCAGATGTAGAGATTCTGTCAAAGATGATCACTACATATAAGCATAATTGGAATAATGAGCATTTTGTTTCAAGTAATCATAAGATGGTGTTGGATATTCAAAGAACGGCCAGAAAGAATATGCTTTCATATAAAAAGAAGGTTGCAGAATTACTAGGTTCCCCTAAAATGATGGTTGCGCAGGCTAAAGTAAAAGCAACTTTAAGTGATTTACAGAAAAAATTTCAATATTACAGATTGTCGCTATATACTTTTTCTATGGCTTCATTGGTTGAAATTATGCTTAGTGGAAATTACAAAGAGGAATATATTTCTGATGTAAAGGCAGAGATTAAGAAATTTTCATTGGAATACAGAGATTTATTCACAGAATGTTCCATGTATCTTGAGAAAATGACTTTAGGATCTGTAGAAGCAAATGTTATGAAAGGTATTGGCGTTGCAAGTAAGGCAGTAGGAAAGTTTATAGGAAGTATTCCAGTCGTGAAAGAAGGACAAGTGGATGAATTCTTACAAGATGGAGGAACTCATTTGAAAGAAAATGCCCAAGTTATGCAGAAGAATATACTAGAATCATTTGCAACGCTTCATAATCTGGGGACTGGTGTATTTATAGATAAAATGCAAGATATGATTCAGATTTATAATCATACGGACAGAATTTGCTTTGATGATAAGAAAATATATCTTATTGCAGGGTAAGATAATGGCTGAACGCAGATAAGAAGGAGAAGAATGTGGAGAAATTTTCAGAGAAAAGTTTATTATCGCTTGGAGATTATTATGTTTATGGTCTGATTGATCCTAGGAATAGGAAAATATTTTATATTGGCAAGGGAACCGGAAATCGGGTTTTTGAACATGAATTGGAAAGTCAGGGAAATCCTGAGAGCGAAAAGTTGAAGTTAAAGATGATAGCAGAGATTAAAGCTGCTGGCTTAGAAGTTGAAAAAGTTATTATTAACTGTAATCTGACAGAAACGGAAGCATTTGCAGCAGAAGCGGCACTAATTAATGCGTTTAATTATGTTGAAGATACTCGACTAACAAATATTGTCGCAGGTCATCATTCGGCAGAGGCTTTGACAGTAGATGATTTTGAAAAGATCTATGGAGCAGAAGAGTTACAGGAATCAGATATTCGGCACAAAGTCATGATTATCAAGATAAATAAACTTTATCAAAAAGGAATGCCGGAAGATATTCTGTATGATTCGGTGCGTGGTATTTGGCGAGCGTCTCTAGAACGTGTGAAGACAGTGGAATATGTTTTTGGAGTGTATAATTCGCTAATAGTTGCGGTATATAAACCGACAACATGGTATGTTTGTAAAGAAGCATTAGAAAAATTGCCAAAGCATGTTACGCAGTTGACTTCAAAAACGGAGAACAGAGTATTTTTTGTAGATGAAGGATTTGAGAATCATGAGTTAATGGACGAAGCAGAAAAGTTTTATTTGTATAGATCCATTGCTGGTTTGAAAGTGAATCAGAGTGCACAGAATCCAATTACATATTTAGAGGCTAAAGAATAGAGCAAGATCCACCCCGGTATTACCATATTGCAATTTCTTGCATGTTCTTATTCGGAGTATTGAATTGATGGGGAGCATCCCCATACCCGCTAATTGGCTTCGCAACAAAAAATATATATTTTTGAATAAATACAGCTATATGGTTTCAGAGATGAAATCAGATGGCTGTTTTTGTTTTTTACATTTAATACAAGTTTTCATGAAGTGATGCTTTTACATTTTGGTAAAAACCAAGATGTTTTAATGGGTTTGAGGTGTCCTCAGTAAGAAGAAAATCATGGGATGACATGGAGAGAAAAACGATAATGTTAAACATAGGTGGATTTTGCTCTGTAAAAAATAAAAGAAATATGGAGTAACCCTGTAAAAGAGTTCATTTTCCTTTCGTTATATAGAGGGATATTCAAAACGCTTAAAAATGAAGTGAGGTTAAGGTCTATTTCAATAGACATTTTCATAGTAATGGACAAAGAGAAAAGGGAGGTGGGAGCACCGCTATGAAGAAACAAAAACTGAATTATCGTTTTCATAATCCGAATACTGCGGAAGTGACCGCCGATTACATATTGAAAGTATTTATTGAGGCGAATATGAAGAAAGTAGAACGGGTTATGCAGGAGGTTGCTGAAAGAGGTTTGGAAGAGGACAAGCAGGAGAGAAAATAAAAGATTTTGAGCTGCAAGTTTACTTGTGTTCTTGATGGAAAAAGGGTAAACTGATGAATAAGAAGTTGCGATTTTGAAGGGAGACCTTGATTATTTATGAGAAAAGAATTTGATATTTCACAGTTCGATATATATAGAGAAGATAACAGAAGAGAAGTAAAGAAAGCGAATGGGGGCTTGCCGGTTTCGTTGTGGGACACATATTCTTC
>JAPFDX010000016.1 GCA_026168605.1 Roseburia sp.
ACACGGAGGATCTTTACAGCAGCAGACCGATCGCGCTGCCGCTGCCGAAGTTCGTGGTGTTCTACAACGGGACGAGGGAGGAGCCGGAGCGCAGGGAGATGTTCCTGCATGATCTCTATCCGCCGCAGTTTCGCGCCTGGGAGGCAGACCTGGACTGCCGTGCGGTGGTGCTCAACATCAACGCAGGGCACAACATGGAGATCATGAAGAAGTGCCGGAAGCTGGAGGAGTACTCGGTCTTTGTGGCGCGGATCCGCCGGTACCAGAACGACGGAAACGACATCGGGGAGGCGGTGGACCGTGCGGTGGATGACTGTATACGGGAAGGTGTACTGGAGGAATTGCTGCGCAGCCAGCGCGAGGAGGTGCGTTCGATGTTACTGACAGAGTATGATGAAGAGCGTCATATCGAGAATGAGAGAAGGATCGCGGCGGATGAAGCCTACGCCCGTGGAGCAGAGTGGGGAAGAGAAGCAGGACTTGCCGAGGGAAAGAAAGCAGGACTTGCGGAAGGGAAGAAAGCGGGACTAGCCGAGGGAGAAAAGAAAGGACTTGCCGAAGGAGAGAAACTATTTGGCGAGCTGACCAATCTTTTGCTGAAAGCATCTCGCATTGAGGATTTACAGAGAGCGGCGGAGGATACGGGATACCGGAGGAAGCTGTACCGGGAGTTCGGATTGAAGAGTTAAACGTGTGGGCTGCCATGCGGATGGAATTTTTGCGTGGCAGTCTTGCTTTCATGGGGTAGATTTTAAGCATTTGATTTTTTCTATTATTCTTATCTTAAAATGCGGCAGGGATTATCTGCCCGTAAAATCTTTGGAGAAGCAGTGCTTTTCCATTCCGGCGTTTCGCCAGTCATTTCAGATACAGAAAACAAAAGAACCGTGTGTTTTGCCGCAAAACCTTATAATTTTGTAGTTGACGGTTGCGGGAAAGCGGAAAAAATTTTATAATGGAGGGGAAGAACCTTTGGGAAAAAGTATACAGAAACACCAGAGAGAGTACAAGGATCGCCTGTTCAAAAAGATTTTCAGTGACAGGCGGAACCTGCTGGAGCTTTACAATGCGTTAAACGGTACGTCATATGACAACCCGGACGACATTGTGGTCAACACGCTGGAGGATGTGATCTACCTTGGGATGAAAAACGATATTTCGTTTATCCTGAAAAACATCTTAAGCCTTTACGAGCACCAGAGCACCATATCGCCGAACCTGCCGCTGCGTGGGATGCTGTACATTGCATCGGTGATCCGGCAGGAGATCGTGAACACGGAGGACCTTTACAGCAGCAGACCGATCGCGCTGCCGCTGCCGAAGTTCGTGGTGTTCTACAACGGGACGAGGGAGGAACCGGAGCGCAGGGAGATGTACCTGCATGATCTCTATCCGCCGCAGTTTCGCGCCTGGGAGGCAGACCTTGACTGCCGTGCGGTGGTGCTCAACATCAACGTAGGGCACAATATGGAGATCATGAAGAAGTGCCGGAAGCTGGAGGAGTACTCGATCTTTGTGGCGCGGATCCGCAGATGCCAGAATGAGGGAAACGACATCGGGGAGGCGGTGGACCACGCGGTGGACGACTGTATACGGGAAGGTGTACTGGAAGAATTGCTGCGCAGCCAGCGCGAGGAGGTGCGTTCGATGTTACTGACAGAGTATGATGAAGAGCGGCATATCGAGAATGAGAGAAGGATCGCGGCAGACGAAGCCTACGCCCGTGGAGCAGAGTGGGGAAGAGAAGCAGGACTAGCCGAGGGAGAAAAGAAAGGACTTGCCGAAGGAGAGAAACTATTTGGCGAGCTGACCAATCTTTTGCTGAAAGCATCTCGCATTGAGGACTTACAGAGAGCGGCGGAGGATACGGGATACAGAAGGAAGCTGTACCGGGAGTTCGGCTTGAGGAGTTAAAACAGAGGGTTGCTGTGCGAATGAAGTTTTGTGCGGCGACCCTGCTTTTTGATATAAGAGTGGTTCGCGAAGCTTGATGCTCGTTGCTTTATGACATAGGAAATTGCTGCGCAATCCTATGTCACAAAACACACTTCGTGTGAGAATGCGCACTCGCATGAGCGGAAGTATTGCTTCGCAATCATGCTCGCGCGGCAAAAGTGTGCTTCATTTAGAGTTTATTACAGCGCGGGGGTGTGCGAAGCACACTTTTGTTGTAGGCAGATGTCACTTACGCATTGCTTTTTATAGTGACGGATCGTGTGGAAAATGTTATGATATAGGCGCGTGTTATGAATTTTTTACATAGAAGAAATTGTTTTTTTGGAAAAATCATACAGAATGGCGAAATTTGGGCATATTACTTGTAAAAAGAATCGATTTCATGTATGGTAAACAGTGAAATGAATCTTTGGAATAAGAATCTGTCAATATGTCGCTGAAAAAGTCATTTTTTTGCAAAAAATAAATAAAAAATGCAGGATTTGATAAAAGAAATTTCATAATGGCGAAATATAGGCTGTATCAATACGGCAAAAGAATTGAAGGCAGGTTGTTACATGGATTTATTTGAGTATATGAGAGAACAAAAGAAAGAGAGCGAGTCTCCGCTCGCGTCGAGGCTGCGTCCAAAAACACTGGAAGAGATGGTCGGTCAGCAGCATATTATAGGAAAGGATAAGCTTTTATACCGTGCGATCAAGGCGGATAAGCTGAGTTCCATCATTCTCTACGGACCGCCCGGAACGGGAAAGACGACGCTTGCAAAAGTCATTGCCAATACGACCTCGGCGGAATTTATGCAGATCAATGCGACCTCTGCCGGGAAGAAGGACATGGAGGAGGTCGTCGCGCAGGCGAAGAATAACCAGGGGATGTACGGCAGGAAAACGATTCTTTTTATCGACGAGATCCACCGCTTCAACAAGGGACAGCAGGATTATCTGCTCCCGTTTGTGGAGGATGGGACGGTGATCCTGGTCGGCGCCACGACGGAAAATCCTTATTTTGAGGTAAACGGGGCGCTCTTGTCGCGCTCGATCATTTTTGAGCTTAAGCAGTTGTCAAAGGAGGATATCAAAACCCTGATCCTTCGGGCAGTGCAGGATAAGGAGCGGGGCATGGGCGCTTACGACGCTGAGATCGAGGAGGATGCGCTTGAGTTTCTGGCGGATATGGCAAACGGCGATGCGAGGGCGGCGCTGACAGCGATCGAACTTGGAATTTTGACGACCGCGCGCGGTGAGGACGGCAGGATCCATATTACGCTTGATGTGGCAAGCGAGTGCATCCAGAAGCGCGTGGTGCGGTACGACAAATCCGGCGATAACCACTACGATACGATTTCCGCTTTTATCAAGAGTATGCGCGGGTCTGATCCGGATGCAGCGGTCTACTATCTGGCGCGGATGCTGTATGCAGGCGAGGACATTAAGTTTATCGCGAGAAGGATTATGATCTGTGCGGCGGAGGATGTGAGCAATGCGGATCCGATGGCACTCGTGGTCGCGACGTCGGCGGCGCAGGCGGTGGAGCGCGTGGGGATGCCGGAGGCGCAGATCATTTTGTCACAGGCGGTGACTTATGTGGCGAGCGCGCCAAAGAGCAATTCTGCGGTCTGCGCGATCAGCGATGCGATGGAGACGGTGAAAAATACCGTGACAGCACCGGTTCCCGTGCATTTGCAGGACGCCCACTATAAGTCGTCGGGGAAACTGGGACATGGGGCGGGTTATAAATATGCTCACGATTATCCAAACCATTACGTGGAACAGCAGTATCTGCCGGACGGGCTGACGGAGTGCAGATTTTATCATCCGTCGGAGAACGGCTATGAGAAGAATATCCGGGAATATTTCCATAAAATAAAGGGTATGCAGGAAAAGGAGGACGAGAAATGAAATCTTATCAGGAGATGAGCAGAGAGGAATTACTCAGAGAGAAAGAAGCGCTGGAGGCGGAGTACAAAAAATATCAGAACCGGGGACTTAAGCTTGATATGTCAAGAGGCAAGCCGTCGCAGGAGCAGCTTGATCTGTCCATGGGAATGATGGATGTGCTATCCCCATATTCAGACCTTGCCTGCGAGGACGGCACGGACTGCCGCAATTATGGCGTTCTCGACGGAATCCATGAGGCGAAGGTGCTCATCGGCGATATGATGGAGTGCAATCCTGACAACATTATTATTTATGGAAATTCCAGTTTAAATATCATGTACGATACGATCTCACGCTCCATGACGCACGGTGTGATGGGAAGTACGCCGTGGTGCAAACTTGACAAGGTAAAATTTCTGTGTCCGGTGCCTGGGTATGACAGACATTTTGCGATCACGGAGTATTTTGGCATTGAGATGATCAACGTGCCGATGCTTTCGACCGGACCGGATATGGATATGGTGGAGAAGCTTGTGAGCGAGGACGAAGCGATCAAGGGAATCTGGTGTGTGCCGAAATACTCCAATCCGCAGGGCATCACCTATTCAGATGAGACGGTGCGCCGGTTTGCGAGATTAAAGCCGGCGGCAAAGGACTTCCGTATTTACTGGGATAATGCGTACTGTGTACATCATTTATATGATCTTGACCAGGATCATCTGATTGAGATTCTGGCAGAGTGCAAGAGAGCCGGGAACCCGGATCTGGTTTACAAATTCAGCTCCACCAGCAAGATCAGTTTCCCGGGATCCGGTGTGGCTGCGATCGCAACCTCCGCCAATAACCTAGAGGATATCAAGAAGCAGTTAAAGATCCAGACGATCGGTCATGACAAGGTAAACCAGCTTCGCCATGTGCGTTTCTTTAAGGATGTGCATGGAATCACGGAGCACATGAGAAAGCACGCGGCATCGCTCCGCCCGAAGTTTGAGATGATCCTGGATACCTTTGGGGAAGAGCTTGACGGTCTGGGCGTAGGAAAGTGGTACAGCCCGAAGGGCGGCTATTTTATCACCTATGAGACGCTGGAAGGCTGTGCGAAAAAGGTGGTCAAAAAAGCGATGAAAGCCGGTGTGGTCATGACGCCTGCGGGCGCGCCGTTCCCATACGGAAAAGATCCGGAGGACTCGGTGATCCGTATCTCGCCGTCTTTCCCGGAGTTAGAAGATCTGACGCTGGCAACACGTATTTTTGTGGTCTGCGTGAAGCTCGTCAGCATTGAGAAGATTCTGGAAGAGCGGGGAAATGAATAAAGTACAGTTCATGCACAGCGATTCACCGGAGCAGGACATAGCAAGGGCTTTTTAGCTACTCTAAAAGGGCATCTTCACAAACATGATAAAATCGCAGCGCCAAAACTCGATTCATTCTATCATTAAAAAGAGGGTAGAATGAATCTCAGACATTTGGTCGCTGCGATTATGTTTTGTTCAGATACCCTTATAAGAGTAGCACAAAAGCCCTTGCTATGTCCTGCTCCGGTGAACACTGTGTGCAGTCTGTGCTGACTTCCACAAAAGACAAAACATTTATGCTTCTGTCTGGGCAGAGTCTGCAACGGCATCGCCGTTCTTCCAAGCCTCAAATTTCTCCACAACGGCGTCGTAGGTGCGCTGTGAAATATCAGGGAGTTCCTTGCCCCACGCTCCGGTGGCCTGTTCAAATCCCTTCTTGAAAGCGTCTAAAAGTAAATCCGCCTTCTCGGGATCGTTGCCGGAAAGGGCTTTCGCGAAATCGAGAATACGGTCAGAGGTCTGTTCAACGCCCCAGTAGCCGTCCTCGGCGATGTCTGCCTGTGCCTGCGCTTTTGTGGCCGCGTCAATGGTGAAGTCTCCCTTTGCAAGGAAACGCCACATGGAATCTGCTGTTCCGATGACGGAACCCTGCTGGGTCATCATCTTCTCGACAAGACTCCGAAGCTGCTCGGTGCGCCGGTCGGCGTCAGCCTTAAGCTTTGCCACGAGTGCGTAGTCGGTCTTTTTTGTGACGGTCTCTGTCTTTTCACTCTTCTCGTAAACCGCGCCGACATCGTTTTTTACAGTGTCCTTTGTCTCAGGCGCCGGTTTCGTCCCATATTTCTTTGGTGCTGTGTAGTCGGTTGTCCTTGGTGCAGATGTGCTGCTTACCGGATTCATTCCCATGATTCATTCCTCCATTCCCTTGGATTGTTTTTGTGTGGTGGCTGCACGGGGCAGCCCGCATCCATGCTGTGTTTCTATTAGCTATATCGACAGAAAGCTGCGGATTCTTTAGCTGGGAATTGACCTTTTGAAAAAGAAATGGTAAGATGCATATTGTATACAAAATACATTTGAGAAACGTAAGAACGAGCGGCACGTCCTGCGTGCCGGTATGGGGGTTTTATGAAGGAAATTTCAGTAAAGGCGCTGGCAAAGATCAATCTGGGACTGGACGTTGTGCGGCGGAGAGAGGACGGTTATCACGAGGTTCGCATGGTGATGCAGACGATCCATTTGTTTGACCGTCTGCAGATCACACGGAACCGTTCCGGCAGGATCACGATGTCCACAAATCTGGCATTTTTGCCGACAAATGAGAATAATCTGGTTTATAAGGCTGCAAAGCTTTTGCGGGATGAGTTTCAGATCAGGGATGGTGTGGACGTCAGGCTATACAAGCATATCCCGGTCGCGGCGGGCATGGCGGGCGGCAGTACGGATGCAGCCGCAATGCTCTATGGGATGAACCGTATGTTCGGTCTGGGGCTTACGAGAGAGGAGCTGATGGAGCGGGGCGTAAAGCTTGGCGCGGACGTGCCGTACTGCGTGATGCGCGGAACAGCTTTGGCGGAGGGCATCGGGGAGAAGCTGACCGCGCTGCCGCCGATGGTGAAGTGCCCGGTGCTGATCGCGAAGCCGCAGATCAGCGTCTCCACAAAGTTTGTCTATGAGAATCTGAAGCTG
Organism: Roseburia sp.; assembly: GCA_026168605.1. Classification (GTDB taxonomy): domain Bacteria; phylum Bacillota; class Clostridia; order Lachnospirales; family Lachnospiraceae; genus Roseburia. The sequence goes on from JAPFDX010000016.1 coordinate 6,818, forward strand.
AACAGCCGGACGGTGCATCCGGATATCGACCGTCTGACAGCGGACATCCGGGCGAAGGATCTGCGCGCGATCGCTGCGGATATGGGAAATGTGCTGGAGACGGTGACGATACCAAACTATCCGGTGATCGCAGAGATTAAGGAACACATGATGGAGCACGGCGCATTAAATTCCATGATGAGTGGGAGCGGACCGACGGTGTTCGGACTTTTTGACAGCGAGGATACGGCGGTGGAGGCGTATGAGGCGATGCGTGCGTCGGGTCTTGCAAAGCAGATCTATCTGACCAGTATTTACAATAACCAGAGATAAAAAGCGCTGCCGGGGGGGCCGGCGCGTGACAGACGGAAAATGGAGGAGAGGCATGACAGAGGATTTGACTTTAAATATGAATGCATATCTGCCCCTGCGTGACGTGGTGTTTCACACGCTCAGGGAGGCGATTTTAAAAGGGGAGCTAAAGCCGGGAGAGCGTCTGATGGAGCTGCAGCTTGCCGCAAAGCTCGGCGTCAGCCGGACGCCCATCCGCGAGGCGATCCGTATGCTGGAGCAGGAGGGGCTGGCGGTCACGATCCCCCGCAAGGGCGCGGAGGTGGCGAAGATGACCGAGAAGGATATGGAGGACGTCTTACAGATCCGCGACGCGCTGGATGAGCTTGCCGCGTCGATCGCCTGCGAGCAGATCACGGCGGAGGAGCTTGAGGATTTGCAGCGCACGATGCACGAGTTTGAGAAATACACGAAAACGGGCGATGTGAAGCGGACGGCTGAGGCGGATGTGCGTTTTCATGATATTATCTACAAAGCAACGCGCAATCCCAAGCTGGAAAATATGCTGAACAATCTGCGGGAGCAGATGTACCGCTACCGCGTGGAGTACTTAAAGGATGAGAAAAATTATCCGGTTCTGATCCGGGAGCACAAGGAGATCCTGGAGGGACTGGCGGTGAAGGATAAGGAGCGCGTGACGGCTGCGATGCACCTGCACGTGGAAAATCAGGTCAATGCGGTCAAGGAGATCATACGCGAGCAGGATGAGATGAATAAGGTCTGAATATAAGGAACATACTAAAAGGGATGCGAGATCGCATCTCTTTTTTGTGACATAGGAAGTTGCTGCGCAATCATGCTCGGCGCGGCAAAAGTGATTTTCAAATTGCGACTGGCAAACCGCACAAATGGTATTCTTTTTGTTCAGGATTCCGAAGCTAAGAACTTCTAAGATGTTCTGCGTATCGGTACTGTGCAGGCACACAACCGCCCTCCATGCGCCATCCATAGCGCAAGTTGGGCTTTCGCCGGCATCCCTGCCGTCGAATTGCTGGAAATTGGCAGAACATTAAGAAGTTCTAAGCTTTTCCATATTCACAAATCAGAATACCATTTGTGTATTTTGCCAGTCGTAATCTGCAAAAATCCCTTTTGCACCATTAGAAAGAGATAAAGGAGACCACAATGCAGGAAAAGACACCGGTCAGCAAGTCGCTGGCGGAGAATATTGCCAGAATGGAGGTACTATTCGACACGTGCGACGACATCAAGAAAAAACAGATGAATCTTGGGATCCACAAGGATGTGCCGTGCTATCTGACATTTATCGAGGTGGCGGTGGACATGGGAAATTCTGCGTTGCTGGAGCTTTTAAAATATTTGCGGAGCGCGGAAAAAGAGGAAATCTATGCGGCGCTTTCCAGGAATGCGCTGGGGATCTCCGACGCGACGTATTTTGAGACGATCGAGGATGCGGGCGACGGGCTTTTGACAGGCGAGGCGATCCTATTTGTGGACGGCTTTGACAAGGCGGTGAAGATCCCGGATGACGGCTACCCGAATATGGGAGTGGGAAAGGCGGAGTCGGAAAAGGTGGTGCGCGGCTCAAACGAGGGGTTTACCGATTCCGTGAAGCAGAACGCGGCGCTCATACGAAAGCGCATCCGCTCCCCGCGGGTAAAGGTGAAGCAGAAGAAGCTTGGCGTGCGCTCCAACACGAATGTCTATCTGGTCTATATGGACGAGCTGGTCTATCCGGGGCTGCTGTCGGAAATCGAGCGAAGGCTCGGCAGGTTTGAGATTGACGGCGTGCTCGACAGTGGGGTGATCGAACAGCTCACGGAGGAGCGCTGGCGCTCGCCGTTCCCGCAGTTTCAGACGACGGAGCGCCCCGACCGCGCGGCGATGGCGGTTCTTGAGGGCAGGGTGGTCCTGCTCTCGGACAATTCCCCGGTAGGACTTGTGCTGCCGACCGATTACAATTCGTTCATCAAGACGAGCGACGATTATTACAACCGGTGGGAGATCGCGAGCTTTGAGCGTCTGCTGCGCTATGTGGCGTCCTTTTTTGCGATGACGCTGCCGGGTCTCTATCTGGCGCTCACAAATTTCCACACACAGATCCTTCCCACGACGCTCCTCCTCTCCTTCGCGGAGGCGCGGGCAGGCGTGCCGTTTCCGGCGGTTGTCGAGGTGCTCATCATGGAGCTGTCGTTTGAGCTGCTGCGGGAGGCGGGGGTGCGGCTTCCGGGCACCATGGGGAATACCATCGGCATTGTCGGGGGGCTGATCATCGGGCAGGCGGCGGTGGAGGCGAATTTGGTCAGTCCGATTGTCGTCATCGTCATCGCGTTTACGGCGCTCTGCTCGTTTGCGGTTCCGAGCGAGGAGTTTGCGACTGCATTCCGGCTGCTGAAATTCTTTTTTATCGCGGCGTGCGCATGGCTTGGGTTTTTCGGCTTTCTGGCGGGGCTGCTTGCCGTGCTCATTCACCTGTCGCAGCTCAAAAGCTTTGGCATCCCGTACCTCATGCCGTTTGTGGGGGCGGACGTAAACGATTATGAGGATGAGAGGGATTTTCTGTGGCGCGAGCCGCTGCACCGATTAAAAATGCGCCCGGTTTACGCGAAGAGCAGCCAGCGGAGAAAGCTGCGCCTGCGCGCGCACGGATCCAAAAAGCAGTGACGGGAAAAGAGACCGCAACAGGGAAAAACAAATCGGGGAAAAGGAGAGAGGCATCATGTTTTCAGAAAATAACCGGATATCGGAAAGACAGACCTTTCGTCTGCTCACATATGATCTGCTGGGACTTAGCACACTGCTCATTCCCTCTGTGCTCGCGGAGGTTGCCGGGCGGGACGGCATTTTTTCTATTGCAGTTGGGGTGGCAGCGGGACTTTTGTATCTGTGGGTGCTTGGCGCACTGGTAAAAGACTGCGCGGTGCCGTTTCCGGTCTGGCTTGAGCAGTGTCTGGGAAAGGTGTGCGGAAAACTGGTGCAGGCGGGATTTTTTCTCTATCTGCTGGTGCTCGGCGGTTATACGGCATATCTGTTTGCGGATGTGGTGTTAAAAAGTCTGCTGCGGGAGGAGTCGTTCTATCTGGTGCTTGCGGTGGAGCTGGCGCTTGTCCTATACGGGCTCTGGGGAGGATTGGAAGGGCGCGCCAGGATCTATGAGATCCTGTTCTGGATCCTGCTGATCCCGCTGTTTGTGATGCTCTTTTTTTCGCTGGATGAGATCCGGACGGATTACTGGAGTCCGGTGTTTACCGCGGGGGCGGGAAATGTGCTTGCCGGGGGGTTTTATATGTTTTCCGGCATGGTGGTCATTTTTCTGGTGCTGTTTCTGGGAAATTATGTGGAGCAAAAGGAGAGGCTGCTTGCCGCGGGAAAACGCGCGGTTCTTTTGACGGGAGGGATACACGCGGCGCTGTATCTGATCCTGCTTGGCGTGTTTGGCGACCGGGCGCTGGCGGCGATGAAATATCCGGCGGTCACGCTGATGAGTACGGTGCGGATTTCGGGGGAATTTCTGCGGCGGACGGACGCGCTGATGTTTGCCGTGTGGTTTTTCACGCTGTATGCGCTGTTGGCAAGCTGCGTGTTTTACTGCGGGATCCTGCTGGTGCAGATGTTTGACGGCTGTCTGAAGCGGTGCGACGGACGAAGGAGTGAAAAAGGGGCATATGTGGCGACGGTGGCTGCCGTGGGGGCGCTTGCCTGCACGTTTTACCGGAGCGCGGAGTGGATGGAACGTTGTACATGGCTGCTCTGGCATATCGGGACGCCGTTTGTCGTGCTTGTGCCGCTGCTCCTTTTGCTGGGAAAGGGTGTGGGAAAACGTTTCCGGCAGGCGGGGCGCACGGCGGCGATGGTTCTTGCCGTGTGTCTTTTTGGAGGGACGTTTACCGGATGCGCGACGGCGGAGCTTGAGGACCGGGATTTTCCGCTGGAGATCGCGGTTACGGATCGGGAAGATCTGACAAGCGAGTTTCTGGACACGGGAAATAAGGGCAGCCGTCTGGTTGATTACAGCCATTTAAAGATTTTGATTCTGAGTGAATCCTTTGCAGGGGATGAGGCGCTGATGTGGGAATTTCTCGAGCTTTTGGAGCAGAAAAATGAGATACCGCAGAGCACCTATCTGGTCGTTGCAGAGGATGCGGACGCGGTCGCAGGGATGGAGGAGAGTCTCGGCGAGCCGGTGGGAACGTATCTGGAGCAGACGTTTGAAAATGCTTCCCGGATGAAAAAGGGAGCGTACCCGACGCTTGGGATGCTCTATCAGGAGTGTGAGAACCGGAGGGAGACGCTGTTTCTGCCATATGTCAAAAAGGAAGGAAAAAATCTTGTAATCTCCGATTATTATGTCTGGCAGCGCGGCAGACCGTGCAGCGTGATTGACTCCGGGACGGCACAGCTTTCCTTTTTCACGCAGGGGCAGATGGAGGAATATCCCCTGGTGCTGGATGACAGCGCAGCCGTTTCCCTGTCCGGCGTGCATACCGGGCTTACATTCTCGGAGGAGAACGGCAGGAAAACGGTGACCGCCAAGGTGCGTTGCAGCGGGGAATGGACGGGCGCGGGAACTCCGGATGAGGGAGAACGAAAGCGTGTGGCGGAGCAGGCGAATGTCTGGATGGATCAGATGGCAGAGCAGGCGCTTGCAAAACGGCAGGTGGATGTCACAAACAGTTTCCGGGAGCTCGGCGCAAAGAGGGACTGGTATTTTTATTATCAGGATAAAAGTGAGAGCTATGAGCAGGACATTGAAGTGAAATATGATCTGGTCATCGACTGGGTGAATCTGTGACAGGGCGGCAGCGGAAAGTTTTCGCTGCCGCGATGACATTATTTGAATAAAGACAAGGAAAATGGGAATATTTTTAGCACAGAGTTGTTTGTGCAGGAGCATTACAGATACAAACCGCCTGGGAATGGAGGACGATCATGAAACGAAATAGGAAGAAACTGGTGTGTTACATATTGGCAGGGGCGGCGTTTTCCCTGCTGATGCTGCTCGGCGGGCAGTACGGCAGGCGGCTGTATCTGCAAAAGAGTATCGCGGACAAGGTGCTGCGCTTTCATGTGCTGGCAAACAGCAACGCCGCGGAGGATCAGGAGCTGAAGCTTAAGGTGCGGGACGCCGTCGGGGCGCAGATGGGAGAACTGCTTGCGGATGCAGGGAACCGGGCGGAGTGTGAGCAGATCGTGGAGCGGGAGATGGATGCGATCGTGGAGACGGCAGAGGATGTCATCCGCGCAGAAGGCTATCCCTATGGTGTGCAGGCGGTTCTCGGCGAGGTCGCTTTTCCGGTCAAAACATACGGGAACTATACGTTTCCGGCGGGAGATTACGAGGCGCTTGAGGTCGTGATCGGAGAGGGGGCAGGGCGCAACTGGTGGTGCGTGATGTACCCGAATATGTGCTTTTCCGGGAGCGTTTACGAGGTGGTCGATGAAAATTCGGAGGAGGCGCTGCGGGAAGTGCTTTCCCCGGAGGAGTATGAGCAGGTGTTCTCCTCGGGAAATTATGAGGTGCAGTTTAAATATCTGCCGTTTTTGAACGAGCTGGTGGAGTAAGTTTTCGGCGGACGAATGACGGACAGCCCGTGTGCATATATTTTACTGACGGAAGCTGGAGGGAAATGGCATTGCTTGGGTCAGTTCGATTTTATCATAGAAGAAGAGACAGGAAGAGTCCGGCACATGATCTGCTGTTTTTGGCGGTGGTCATGTGCCTGCTGTTTGTGGGAAAGTGGGCGGAGGGACAGATGGACGCTGAGGCGATGGCGTCCGCGGACGCAAACCGGAAGATGGTCGCGATCACGTTTGATGACGGTCCGAACAAGGATTACACGCGGATGCTCCTTGCCGGATTAAAGGAGCGCGGTGTCAAAGCCACGTTTTTTTTACTGGGGAAAGAGGTGGAGAAGTATCCGGAGATCGTCGCGGAGATCCATGCGGACGGACATCTGATCGGAACACATTCCTATGAGCACGTGAATTTAAAAAATCTTTGCGACGAGGCGGCGATCGAGCAGGTCGATAAGACGAACGAGGCGATCCATGCGGTCACCGGAGAATATCCCGAGTATATCAGACCTCCGTTTGGAAGCTGGAAATGTAATCTCGATTATGAGACAAAGATGATCGAGGTGCTATGGGATATTGATCCGCTGGACTGGAAGACAAACAATTCGGACGTGATCGCAAAGCGCGTGACGGATAAGGTGACGGAGAATGATATTATCCTGCTGCATGACGCGTCGGAGTCGTCGGTTCTGGCGGCGTTTAAGATCATCGATCAGATGGAGAGCGAAGGATATACGTTTGTGACGGTGGATGAGATATTGTTTGACTGAATATAAAAAGATACAGCCGATTTCATAAAAAATCTATTGAGGCACTGGGGTAGGTTTAAATTATCTTATATGGATAAGGAAGCGCATGGGGGACTTTGCTTTGAGGGTTATATCCCACGACAATTCTTTCGCAGCCACTGTTCCGCCTCTGCCCTCTCGCGAAACACGAAAACATCTCTCCCATCCCGGTATTTTTCGAGAAGAGCATAGATCTGCGGAAGCTGGTCTTTCTGAAAATCGAGGATCCACTGTCTGAATTCCTCGTCTAACTCGGTTTCTACCCACGGCAAATCCTCGCGTTTCGTTCCGATCCTGGATGCTGCGCCCGCAAGGCAGACGTCCGTGGGATAATCCGGCAGAAAAACGGTGTCGCAGGCACGCAGACGCATTTCCAGCGTGCGCAGGTAATTTCCATCAATCAGCCAGCAATCTTTGCGTATGATATCGGAAAGCTTTACATCAAATATTTCCCGCGGAACGGTAGTCTGGTCGGGGGTGTGCCAGAGCAGCACCGCATGGCAACAAAATTGAGACAAAGACCCGTAAAATGAAGCAGATCCCCTACTTCATAATTTTTTTAGAATTTGATTAGCACTCACATATTGACAGTGCTAACAATCAGGTGTATAACTCAAATTGTAACAGAGAAAAAGAGTATGATACACGCAGATGGATACATACTGTAAATAGGAACGGGAGGTACGCTATGAACATTCAGAAATTTACACAGAAATCCGTAGAAGCGATCAATGATTGTGAAAAGCTTGCCTACGAGTATGGCAATCAGGAGATTGAGCAGGAGCACCTGCTTGTGGCGCTTTTAAGACAGCAGGACGGGCTGATCCCGAAGCTGATCGAGAAGATGGAGATACAGAAAGAGCACTTTATGGATAACGCCGAGCGCCATCTGGCGGTCCGCGTGAAAGTGTCTGGCGGGCAGGTATTTGTCGGGCAGGATCTGAACAAGGTGCTGATCCACGCCGAGGACGAGGCGAAGCAGATGGGAGACGAGTACGTCTCTGTCGAGCATCTGTTTTTGACGCTGTTAAAATATCCGAATCGGGCGATGAAAGAAATTTTCAAGGAGTACGGCATTACGAGAGAGCGTTTTTTGCAGGCGCTTTCCACGGTGCGTGGCAATCAGAGGGTGACCTCCGACAATCCGGAGGCGACCTATGACACACTGGAAAAATATGGTTACGATATGGTGGAGAGAGCCAGAGCCCAGAAGCTTGACCCGGTGATCGGACGTGACGACGAGATCCGCAATGTTGTCCGTATCTTATCGCGCAAGACGAAAAACAACCCGGTGCTGATCGGTGAGCCGGGCGTCGGCAAGACGGCGGTGGTGGAAGGGCTGGCGCAGCGGATCGTAAAGGGCGACGTGCCGGAGGGCTTAAAAGACAAGCGGCTGTTCGCACTTGACATGGGCGCGCTGATCGCGGGCGCGAAGTACCGCGGAGAATTTGAGGAGCGGTTAAAGGCGGTTCTCGACGAGGTGAAAAGCTCCGAGGGACAGATCATTTTGTTTATCGACGAGCTGCACACGATTGTCGGAGCAGGAAAGACAGACGGCGCAATGGATGCGGGACAGTTGTTGAAACCGATGCTTGCGCGCGGCGAGCTGCACTGTATCGGTGCGACGACGCTGGATGAGTACAGGGAATACATTGAAAAGGATGCGGCGCTGGAGCGGCGTTTCCAGCCGGTCATGGTGGATGAGCCGACGGTGGAGGACACGATCTCGATCTTGCGCGGGCTAAAAGAGCGCTATGAGGTATTCCATGGCGTGAAGATCACAGACGCCGCGCTCGTATCGGCAGCAGTACTCTCAAACCGCTATATTTCCGACCGTTTTCTGCCGGATAAGGCGATCGACCTTGTCGATGAGGCGTGCGCGCTGATCAAGACCGAGCTGGATTCCATGCCGACCGAGCTGGATGAGTTAAACCGCCGCATCATGCAGATGGAGATCGAGGAGACCGCTCTGAAAAAGGAGACCGACCGCCTGAGCCAGGAGCGTCTCGCAAACCTGCAAAAGGAACTTGCCGAGCTGCGCGATATATTTAATGCGAAAAAGGCACAGTGGGAAAACGAGAAGTCCTCGGTGGAGCGCGTGCAGAAGCTACGCGAGGAGATGGAGACCATCAAAAACGAGATTAAGCTGGCACAGCAGAACTATGACCTCGAGAAAGCCGCAGAACTGCAGTACGGCAGACTGCCGCAGTTGGAAAAACAGTTGGAAATCGAGGAGGACGAGGTCAAAAAACGCGATCTGTCGCTGGTACATGAGAATGTCAGCGAGGAGGAGATCGCGCGCATCATTTCCCGGTGGACGGGGATTCCGGTTGCGAAACTGACCGAGAGTGAGCGGAATAAAACGCTGCATCTGGACGAGGAGCTGCACAGACGCGTGATCGGGCAGGATGAGGGCGTCACGAAGGTGACCGAGGCGATCATCCGCTCAAAGGCGGGGATCAAAGACCCGGGCAAGCCAATCGGCTCGTTCCTCTTTCTCGGACCTACCGGCGTTGGAAAGACGGAGCTTGCGAAAGCGCTTGCGGCAAGCCTCTTTGACGATGAGTCCAACATGGTGCGGCTTGACATGAGCGAGTATATGGAGAAATACTCCGTGTCGCGGCTGATCGGAGCGCCTCCCGGATATGTCGGCTACGACGAGGGCGGTCAGCTCACCGAGGCAGTCCGCAGAAAGCCGTATTCGGTCGTGCTGTTCGACGAGGTGGAAAAGGCGCACCCGGATGTATTTAACGTGCTGCTCCAGGTACTGGACGACGGGCGCATCACGGATTCGCAGGGACGGACGGTAGATTTTAAAAATACCATTATCATTATGACATCAAACCTCGGCTCGGCGCATCTGCTGGAGGGCATCGACGAGAACGGGGATATTGATCCGGCGTGCGAGACGGCGGTCACAAACGAGCTGCGCGGACACTTCCGCCCGGAATTTTTGAACCGTCTGGACGAAATCATTATGTTTAAGCCGTTGACCAAACGCGATATCGGAAGCATTATCAAGCTTTTGATGAAGGAGCTGAACCTCCGCCTTGCGGACCGCGAGGTGCGCGTGGAGCTGACCGCAGAGGCGGAAGACTATATCGTGGAGCACGGCTACGATCCCGTTTACGGCGCGAGACCTCTCAAACGGTTTTTGCAGAAACACGTCGAGACACTCTCCGCAAAGCTGATCCTGGCGGATGAGGTGGGAGCCGGAGACACGATCCTGATCGGGCTGTCGGACGGTGCGCTTACGGCAGGCGTAAAAAGAGCATAGGGATACAGACACAGCGGCGGGACGCCTGGTTCCGCCGCTGTGTCTTTGTCATAAGAGTGGCTCGCAATGCGTGCCGCTCGTTGTCAGCGCTCTCGTTTTATGTACAGCAAAGGATAAGGATTTCCCTGCGCGTCCAGTTCCGTTCGCCTGTAAACTTTAAAACCCATGTGCTCATAAAATCCTTTTGCAAGGGGATTCTGTTCATTGACGGAATAATTGTCAATGCCGTACTGTAGCAGCAGCTTTCCGATTCCGCAGCCCCTGCTTTCATTGGAAAGAAACAGCATTTCAAGCATTTGCTCCGCAATCCCCATAAAGCCTGCGGGCGTTCCATCTTCCTTTTCTGCGACCAACAGAACAGGAACACCGGTTAAAGCCTGCGGGACATACTGTTTGATCTTGTTTCTTTCCTCCTCTGATAAAAATAAATGGGTTGCCTTCACAGAACTCTCCCATACATCCAGTAGGTTTTGTAGCAATACGGCATTTCGCTCTTTTACTTCAATGATTCTCATAGGATCTGTACCTCTCAAATGTATCATTTTTTTGAAACCATTATACCATAGTGGCAGGCAGATGTGAAAAATAATCCGTCACTTTCTTTTTCTATACAAAAAATGATTGACAAATCTGTGCAAAAGGAATATATTATAGTCAAAGAAGTGCAAACGTTTGCACTATATTTTTTTACACATCGTGCAAACGTTTGCACAAAGGAGAGATTATGACAGTAACGATAAAAGATATTGCCAGAAAGGTGGGCGTCAATCCATCCACCGTATCGCGGGTCGTCAACGGGACGGCAAGCATTTCGGAGGAGACGCGAAAGAAGATCCTTGCGGCGATGGAGGAGCTCGACTATCACCCAAACAGTCTGGCGCGCAGTCTTGTCAACGGAAGTACCTCCACGATTGGACTTATCATCGATGCGGGGAACAGCGATGCGTTTTCCAATGCATTTTTTATCCGCAGCGTGTCTGCGATTGAGACGGTCGCGCAGCAGCGGGGATTCCACCTTCTGCTCGCGGGAGACACGGACAGGGGGATGGCGTATGCGGTGAAAAATCTCGTGCAGGAGCACAAGGTGGACGGCGTGATACTGCCGGTTTCGATCGTGACGGAGGAGCTTTTGGCGCTGCTTTTGAAACAACAGTTTCCGTTTGTGGTGATGGGCGAACCGGCGCAGGAGGAAAAGGGCGTCTACTGGGTGGATATGGATAATGAGCACGGCAGCCGGCAGGCGGTGGAGCATCTGATGCGCGCGGGCTACCGCCATCCGGTACTCCTCGTGGAGAACAGGGGCACGGTTTTTGAGAAAAAAAGGATCGAGGGTTTCCGAAGGGAGAAAAAGGATCTCGGGATCGCGTGGAGTCAGGACGACGTCATCGAGTGCGGGACGAAGCCGGAGGAGATCGGCGTGGTGGTTAGACGGTTGCTGCAAAATGAGATGGATGTTGACAGCCTGATCTGCCCCAACAATATCGTCGCCTATCATGTGCTGACCGAGTTGAAGCGGCAGAAAAAGAGCGTGCCGTACGACATCGGCGTGGTGACGTTTGACAACTATCCGCTGGCGGAATACATGGATCCGCCGCTGACGGTGGTGGATGTGGACACCTATCAGTTAGGGGAAGCGGCGGCAAACGCGTTGTTTGACAGAATCAAGGAGCGCCCCGGGGAGGGCGGCAACAGGCTTCTTCCGACGCGCATCATCGGGAGGGCGTCGACGATTGGAGGAGAGGGGGAGATTGTTTGAATCGGGAGGCAGTACTTCACCGGAACACGGAGGAATTTATTTATCCCGTTCGGAGGAACAGACTCATTGTCCGGCTGCGTGCGGCGAGAAAGGAGATCCGCCGCTGCGAGCTGGTATTCTGGGACAGAACTGACCGGATAAAAGAGCGCAGACAGCAGCTTTTCTGCCATGCGCGCGACGGTCTGTTCGACTATTTCCAGGCGGAGATCTCGTTTCCGAAGGTGGCGAGATACCAGAAATACTATTTTTGTCTCGAGGAAAAAGACGGGACACATTGGTATTACAGCGCGTACGCACTTGACAGGAAGCTGCCGGAGGACGGATTTTTTGAATTTCTCTATGCGAATGGAACGGATATTGTAAAAACGCCGCAGTGGGCGCGCGGGGCGGTGTTCTACCAGATTTTCCCGGAGCGGTTTTGTGACGGGGACGCCGGAAATAACCCAGGCGGGTGCAGACCCTGGGGCAGCAGACCCGACAAGGAAAATCATATGGGCGGCGATCTGGAGGGGGTGATAGAGAAACTTCCATATTTAAAAGATCTGGGAGCCGAATGTTTGTACCTGAATCCCATATTTGCGGGAGACTTCAACCACAAATATGCCACGACAGACTACTTTCAGATCGATCCGCAGTTTGGCACGAATGAGACGTTTGGCAGGCTGGTCAGAGAGTGCCACAGTGTGGGAATACGCATTATTTTAGACGGCGTGTTCAACCACACGGGCGTGCATTTTGCACCGTTTCGCGATCTGCTGGAGCATCAGGAGGATTCGGCATATAAAGACTGGTTTTATGTGGAGAAATATCCGGTGACCATCACACATCACGCCTACGAATGTGTGGGCGCGTACAAGTGGATGCCGAAATTAAACACGGCAAATCCCAGGGTGCGAAGCTTTATCCTGCGCGTGATGGAGTTCTGGATCAGAGAGTACGGGATCGACGGCTGGCGGCTGGATGTGGCGGACGAGGTGGACCCGTCCGTCTGGCAGGAGGCGCGGCTTCTGCTGAAGGAAAAATATCCCGATACTCTGCTTTTGGGCGAGACGTGGGGCTACGGTGGGAAAATGCTCCGGGGAAACCAGATGGACGCGGTCATGAACTACCTGTTCCGGGATGCGGTGCTCGACTATTTTGCAGGGGGGAAGATCACGGCGGAGGAATTTGACAGCCGCATCAACCGGATGCTGGCGCTCCACAGGGATGAGACAAACGATGTGATGTACAACCTGATCGACAGCCACGACACGGAACGCTTTCTGTATTCCTGCGGCGGCGACAAGCGGAAAATGAAGCTCGCCGTGGCATTTCAGATGCTGTTCCCCGGCGCTCCTGCCATCTACTATGGCGATGAGGCGGGGATGACAGGAGGGAATGACCCGGACTGCCGCGGATGTATGGTCTGGGGGGAGGACGCCGACGGTGATATGCTTGCGTGGTACCGCAGCATGACCGCGCTGCGGCGGGAATATTCCGCCATCCGGCTTGGAGGATACCGCAGTATTCTGGCGGACGGGGAGCGTGCCGTTTACGGATTTGTCCGGGAGTATGGGCAGGAACGCTTTTATATTCTGTTACACCGGGGGGAGGAGTCATGCGGGATCTGCTGTCCCGTGGCGGAGGATGGCGTTTATATGGATCTGCTGTCTTTTACGTGCTATGGGAGCGTGCCGGGAGACGGGGGTTACAATGGGGACATCACAGGATACAAGGCGCAGATTTCCGTGGAGATGGAGCCGTATTCTGTCAAGGTCATAAAGAAAAAAGGAGGAACAGAGGTATGAAAAAAAGAAAAAAAGTACTGGCAACTTTACTCACAGTCACAACTTGCATGGCAGCGCTCGCGGGCTGTGGAAAATCACCAGCACAATCTGAAACCGACACGGATGGTCAGGTAACAGCGGATGGAACCGAAGCGGCGCAAACGGGTGCGCAGGCTTCGGACGGGGAGGAGATCACGATTGATTTCTGGCACCATTACAGTGCGCAGTCCCCGGAAAATGAAACGCTTATGAATGTACTGATCCCAAAGTTTGAAGAAGAAAACCCGGGGATCAAGGTAAACGCAGTCTCCCACGAATGGGCGGATCTGCACCAGAAAATCCTGATCAGTGCACAGTCAGACACGCTCCCGGACGTCGCAAGGCTTGATGCTGCATGGATTCCGGAATTTGAAGCGATGGGAATCCTGACGCCGCTCGATGCGCAGATGTCTGATTTCACAGAGGTTTCGGGAAACCTTCTGGAGAGTGCGATGAGCACCGCGCAAATCGGCGGTCACTATTATGGTCTGGCGCTAAACACCAACACAAAAATCCTGTTCTACAATGCCAAGGCATTCGAGGAGGCAGGTCTTAATGCTCCGCAGACGATGGACGAATTTGTGGAGACCGTCCGGCAGTTGTCCGGCACAAACAGCAACGGACAGCAGGTGTGGGGCTACAATGAGCCGGCGCTTTCCGGATGGAATCTCTGTCCTTTTATCTGGAGCATGGGCGGAGCGATCACCAACGAGGAGGAGACAAAAGCCTCCGGTTATATCAACAGTCCCGAGACGGTGAAAGCAGTTGAAATGCTTGCAGAGTTCTCTCAGGAGGACGCCATGACCGGCTTCCACAGCGGTGATATTCCAATGACAGACGGTTTCGGAACGGGCAGATATATGATGATTCTGGAAGGCCCGTGGAAAATCGCTGAGATGGAGGGCGCATATCCGGACTTCGCGTATGGCACGACGGAGATGCCGGCAGGCGAGGGCGGTTCCGTGTCCGTGCTGGGCGGTGAGGACATCGCCATGTTTGACGGCGCACAAAAGGAAGCTGCGTGGGCGTTCATGAAGTTCATGACCGGTGCATTTGCGCAGGAAGAAATGGCAAAATGCGGGCAGATCCCGGTGAACCGGACCGCGCTGGAAAGCGATACCGTCCGGCAGGCAGACTATGCGCCGTTTCTTGAGGCGATCAAAACTGCGAAATCACGTCCCACGGTATCCTGCTGGTCAGAGATGGACAGCGAGCTGTCTGTTGCGGTGACAGACGTCATGAACGGTGAAAAAACAGCGCAGGAAGCGATGGACGAACTGGCAGTAAAATTCGATGAAATGCTTGCCGGACAATAATTTAACTACATTTTATTATAGCAGGAAGAAAATGGAAAGTCAAACAGCCGCCGGCGCGTATGGGGAGCGCCGGCGGCAATGGAAAGGAACGGGTGGGGGATGAAAACTTCCAGGAAAAGCAAACTTCAGATTGGGATCTTACTGCTTCCCGGACTACTGATCTTTGGAATTTTTACGGTGTATCCCATTGCAAAGCTGTTTCTGATGAGCTTTTTCGAGTGGGATTTTGGGAGTATGTTCGACCAGCAGTTTATCGGACTGGAAAATTACAGGGAGGTGCTGTCGGATGAATATTTCAGGACTTCCTTTGTCAATACGCTTCTCTACACACTGGTGACTGTGCCGGGACAGATGGTGCTCGGATTTCTCGTCGCATTTCTGTTAAACCAGATCACCAGATTTAAGATCGGCTACCGGGTGCTCTACTATCTTCCGGTGATCACATCGTGGGTGGTTGCATCTTTAGTCTTTAAGTATGTGTTTAACACGGAGGGGCTTTTAAACTATTTTCTCGTGAACGTGGTGCATCTGGCGGAGGAAAATATCCACTGGCTGGACACCCGCTGGGGCGGGCTGACCGTGTCGATGCTCCTTGGCATCTGGAAGGGGATCGGCTGGAATATGGTCGTGTTTCTCGCGGCGCTCCAGACGGTTCCAAAGGAGCTGTATGAGGCTGCGGCGATCGACGGGGCGGGGGCATGGAAGAAATTGCTTCATGTGACGCTGCCGTCCATCCGCGGAACAGTCCTGTTTGCGCTTGTGATGCTTACAATCGGCGGATTTAATGTGTTTACCTCCGTAAAAATGATCACCGGAGGCGGACCGGGACACGAGACAGACGTGGTGCTCACATGGATGTACCACAAGGCGTTTAGCACGGGAGAATTTGGCTATGCGGCGGCGCTGTCCTTTATCATCACGGTGGTGCTCGCCATTCTGGCAGTGCTCCAGTTTCGCTTGATGCAGCGGAAGGAGGGATGAGGAAATGAAGAAAAAGACGGTTCATCAGATCATACTTCATGTGATGTTACTCGCAGCGCTCATCCTCGTGGTGCTTCCGATGGTTTACATGGTGAGCACCTCGCTCAAGCCAAACGGTGCGCTCTACGAGTACCCGCCGCGGTTTCTGCCATCCACGGATGAGATCACGCTTGAAAATTACCGCTATATTATGGGGGAGGGGAAGTTTTACCTGAATTTTTTAAACAGTGTGGTCGTGTCGTGTGCCTGCGTTGTCATCGCGGCAGCAGTCGCTGCGGCGCTGGGCTATGTGCTGGCGCGGTTTTCGTTTCCGGGAAAGGGGATGCTGTTTGGATTTATCGTTTTAACGATGATCATTCCGGGACTTACGCTGATCGTGCCGCAGTATGAGCTCGCCGTGAAGTTAAAAGCGATCAACACGCTCGGCGGACTGATCCCCTTTTACGTCGCGTGGACGATACCGTATTCTACTTTTATGATCAAGGGATTTGTGGAGGGGATACCAAGAGAGCTGGACGAGGCGACGTATATGGATGGCGGCAGCGTCTTTCAGGTCTTTGGAAAAATCATCGTGCCGCTGGCAAAGCCCGGTATCGCGTCCGTGTCGATTTTTAACTTTCTGACCTACTGGGAGGAGTTCCCGTGGGCGAACACGGTTTTAAATGACAATCTGAAGCGCACGATGCCGATCGCGATATCGGGATTTTTCGGACAGCATCAGTTCACCCAGTGGGGCTATGTGTTTGCGCTGTCGGTGTTCAGTCTGCTGCCGATCCTGATCGTCTTTATCTGCTGCCAGCGCTATTTTGTGGCGGGGCTTACGACCGGCAGCGTCAAGGGCTAGTAGTACCACCGGAACCAGCTTTTCATCTTTTCGGCGAGATAGACGGCTTCGGAGGAACCGGCGGAGACATCGCCGTAGTATTTGTTGAAGCAGCGGTGGCAGAGTGTGAGACTGTACCCGCCCAAATTGCAAAGACGTCCCTGTCTGCCGCAGTCACGGCAGGTGGAGGCGCTTTGCTTTTTTAAAGCGGAGAGGATCTTCCGGACTGCCGTTTCCCTGTCGCCCGCATCCCTGTATTCCACAGTGAGCGAGCCGTCTGTCTCATGCACGGCGGTGATCCGGAAACTGTCGGGCAGATCCAGTTTCTTTAATTCCAGCAGGGCGTATCTGTAAATTTTGCGCCAGCCGCGCGGCAATTTGGCACGGCGGTTCTCTTTCTGATTTCTCATAAAATTCCTCCTTTTCCGAACTAATTATCTGTTAATTTCAAGATAGCATACGGAAGAATTTTTGTAAATGATTTTGACGGAAAAGTGTGTTATACTTGAACTAATTTACAGAGCAGGGAGAAAGAGGATGGCATTTGCACATTTGCACGTCCATACGGAGTACAGTCTGCTGGACGGTTCGAATAAGATCAAAGAATATGTAAACAGGGTCAGGGAGCTTGGCATGACGGCGGCGGCGATCACCGATCACGGCGTGATGTTCGGCGTGATCGATTTTTATAAGGCGGCGCAGGCGGCGGGGATCCATCCGGTGCTGGGCTGCGAGATCTACGTTGCGCCAAATTCAAGATTTGACCGCGAGACGGTGCATGGGGAGGACAGGTACTACCATCTGGTGCTTTTGGCGGAGAACAACGAGGGCTACCAGAACCTTATGAAGATCGTCTCAAAGGGCTTTGTCGAGGGGTACTATTACAGACCGCGCGTGGATATGGAGGTGCTGGAGCAGTATCACAGCGGTATCATCGCGCTTTCCGCCTGCCTGGCGGGGGAGGTGCAGCGCTATCTGGTGCGCGGGCTCTACGAGGAGGCGAAGGAGGTCGCATACCGCTATGAGCGGTGCTTTGGAAAGGGCAACTTCTTTCTGGAACTCCAGGATCACGGCATCCCGGAGCAGAAGTCGGTCAACACACAGCTATTGCGCATGAGCCAGGAGACGGGGATTGAACTCGTGGCGACAAACGATGTGCACTACACGAGAGCGGAGGACTGGGAGGCGCACGACGTTCTATTGTGCCTGCAGACCAACAAAAAGCTTTCCGACGAGAACCGTATGCGCTATGAGGGCGGGCAGTATTTTGTGAAGTCCGAGGAGGAGATGCGCGGGCTGTTTCCATATGCGCTTGCAGCGATTGAGAACACGCAGAAAATCGCCGACCGCTGTCAGGTTACGATCGAGTTCGGCGTGACGAAGCTGCCACATTTTGACGTGCCGGACGGCTATGATTCGTGGACGTATCTGAATAAGCTCTGCCACGAGGGGCTGGTGCGCCGTTATCCCAAGAAGCATGAGGAGCTTTTGCCGCAGCTTGACTACGAGCTTTCGGTGATCCGGAAGATGGGGTATGTCGATTATTTCCTGATCGTGTGGGATTTTATCAATTATGCCCGGACAAACGGCATCCCGGTGGGACCGGGGCGCGGAAGCGCGGCGGGAAGTCTCGTCTCCTACACGACGGGGATCACGAACATCGATCCGATCCGTTACGGTCTGCTGTTTGAGCGTTTTCTGAACCCGGAGCGCGTGACGATGCCCGATATCGATATTGATTTCTGCTATGAGCGGCGCGGCGAGGTCATCGACTATGTGGTGCAGAAATACGGCGAGGACTGTGTGACGCAGATCATCACCTTTGGTACGCTCGCCGCGCGCGGCGTGATCCGCGACGTGGGGCGCGTGATGGATCTGCCGTACAATTTCTGCGATACGATCGCGAAGAATATTCCGAATGAGCTGAATATTACGATAGAAAAGGCGCTGGTGATGAACACGGAGCTGCGCGCGATGTACGAGACGGACGAGACTGTAAAAAATCTGATCGATATGTCGAAGCGGCTGGAGGGACTTCCGCGCCACACCTCCATGCACGCGGCGGGCGTCGTGATCTCCGAGAAGGCGATGGACGAGTACGTTCCGCTGTCAAGGGCGTCGGACGGCACGATCACGACCCAGTTTGTCATGACGACCATTGAGGAACTGGGACTTTTAAAGATGGACTTTCTGGGGCTGCGCACCCTGACTGTGATCCGGGACGCGGTCGACCTTGTGGAAAAGAACCACGGCATACACATCGATGTGGATGAGATCGACTATGATGATAAGAAGGTGCTGGACTCTGTCGGAACGGGAAGGTGCGATGGGATATTCCAGCTCGAAAGTGCGGGCATGAAAAACTTTATGAAGGAGTTAAAGCCGCAGAGTCTGGAGGATATTATCGCCGGGATATCCCTCTACCGTCCGGGACCGATGGATTTTATCCCGAAATACATCAAGGGAAAGAACGAGCCGGAGAGCGTTTCCTATGTCTGTAAGGAGCTTGAGCCGATCCTCGAGCCGACCTACGGCTGTATCGTATACCAGGAGCAGGTGATGCAGATCGTGCAGAATCTGGCGGGCTATACGATGGGGCAGGCGGACAATATCCGCCGCGCGATGAGCAAGAAAAAGCAGTATGTGATCGACGCGGAGCGGCAGAATTTTGTCTACGGCAACGAGGAGCAGGGCATCCGGGGCTGTATCGCAAACGGCATCAGCGAGCAGGCGGCGAACCGGATTTACGATTCGATGGTCGATTTCGCAAAATATGCGTTCAACAAATCCCACGCGGCGGCGTATGCGGTGGTGGCGTACCAGACCGCGTACTTAAAATACTACTACCCGGTGGAGTTTATGGCGGCGCTGATGACTTCGGTGATCGACAATCCGCGCAAGGTTGCAGAGTATATCTACACCTGCCGCCAGATGGGAATTAAGGTTCTGCCGCCGGATATCAACGCGGGCGAAGGGCGCTTTGCGGCGACGCCGGAGGGCATCCGCTACGGTCTGTATGCGATAAAGAGCATCGGGCGTCCGGTGGTCGACCTGATCCTTGAGGAGCGCGAAAAGCATGGAAAATACCAGACGCTGCAGAGCTTTATCGACCGGACGTCCGGTCGTGAGGTGAACAAGCGCACAGTCGAGAACCTGATCAAGGCGGGCGCGTGCGACAGCCTCGACGGCAACCGCCAGCAGATGATGCTCATTTTCAACGCGCTGATCGACAACCTGAATGCGGAGAAGAAAAAGTCCATGGAAGGGCAGATGTCGCTGTTTGACCTTGTCTCCGAGGAGGAGAAAAAGGCGTACGAGGTGCAGTATCCGGACGTCGGCGAGTACAGCAAGGAGATCAAGCTCGGCTTCGAGAAGGAGGTGCTCGGCATCTACTTAAGCGGTCATCCGCTGGAGGAGTACGAGGAGAAATGGCGCAAAAATATCACGGCGGTCACGACAGATTTTCTGGTCGAGGAGGAGAGCGGCGAGGTGAAGGTGCGCGACAACCAGCAGGTTGTGATCGGAGGCATGATCACGGAGCGCACGATCAAATATACGAAGAACAACAAGACGATGGCGTTTCTGACGGTGGAGGATCTGTTTGGCACGGTGGAGGTCATCGTGTTCCCGCGCGATTATGAGAAATACCACGACCGGATGAACGAGGATGAGAAGGTGTTTATCCGGGGAAGGGCGAGCGTGGAGGAGGATAGGAACGGAAAGCTGATCTGCGAGGGCATCACTTCCTTTGAGGATACGAAGCGGGAACTGTGGCTCCAGTTTGAGACAAAGGAAGCGTTTGCCAAGAAGGAAGCGGAGCTCTACGCAAGACTTCGTGATTCTGACGGAAAGGATACCGTGGTGATCTATATTTCTTCCATAAAGGCGATGAAACGGTTGCCGAAAAACTATAATATCCATGTCGACGAGGACATTGTGAACAATTTAACTAACTTTTTGGGCAAAAATAATGTAAAAGTTGTGGAAAAGAGCATTGAAAAGAACGGCTAAAGATATTAAAATAAGATAGATTAGGGATAATGGGTATATGATTGTAGGAGGAATCAATAAATGGCAAAAGAGATTAACACAATTGGTGTGCTGACCAGTGGTGGCGATGCTCCGGGTATGAACGCTGCGATCCGTGCAGTGGTACGTGAAGCGATCGTAAAAGGGAAAAAGGTTAAGGGAATCCAGAGAGGCTATGCAGGACTTCTTCAGGAAGAGATTGTAGATATGGAGGCGAAGGATGTCTCCGACATTATTCAGAGAGGCGGTACGATCTTACAGACGGCGCGCTGCGTGGAGTTTACCACGACAGAGGGACAGCAGAAGGGCGCGGAGATCTGTAAGAAGCACGGGATTGATGGCATGATCGTCATCGGCGGCGACGGTTCCTTTAAGGGCGCGCAGAAGCTTGCAGGCTATGGGATCAACACGATCGGACTTCCGGGAACGATCGACCTTGACATTGCCTGTACCGAGTACACGATCGGTTTTGACACGGCGGTGAATACGGCGATGGAGGCGATCGACAAGGTGCGCGATACCTCTACCTCCCATGAGCGTTGCAGTATCATCGAGGTGATGGGACGCGGCGCGGGCTACATCGCACTCTGGTGCGGAATTGCAAACGGTGCGGAGGACATTCTCCTTCCGGAGCGCTACGACTATGACGAGCAGAGGATCGTCAACCACATCATCGAGAACCGCAAGAAGGGCAAGAAGCACCACATCATCGTAAACGCTGAGGGAATCGGACATTCCGCAAGCATGGCGAAGCGCATCGAGGCTGCGACAGGCGTTGAGACGCGCGCGACGATCCTTGGGCATATGCAGCGCGGCGGAAGCCCGACCTGCAAGGACCGCGTCTACGCATCCACGATGGGAGCGCTGGCGGTGGATCTGCTCTGCGAGGGCAAGAGCAACCGCGTGGTGGGCTACCGTCACGGCGATTTTGTGGACTTTGATATCGACGAGGCGCTTGCAATGGAGAAGAATATTCCGGAGTACCAGTTCCGGATCAGCAAGGCGCTCTCGCTGTAAGAGAATAGGGACAGGACTCCGCGGATGGATTTTCGTTTATTCGCGGAGTTTTGTTCTATTGGAAGAAGAAACCATAGGGATTCTCTATACACGGGCAGAAAGGAAACGGATATGATCACGAGCACCGGAAACGGACAGATGAAAAATGTCGCCGTGCTGATGAAGAAGGCGAAGGAGAGAAAAGAGCAGGGGCTTTTTGTCGTCGAGGGCAGGAAAATGTTTGAGGAAGCGCCGAAGGACTGGATTTCGTCCGTCTATGTGTCGGAGAGCTTCTGCGGGCAGCAGGAGGCGCAAGAGCTGCTGGAAGGGCAGAACTATGAGGTGGTGTCCGACGTTGTATTTAAGAGCATTTCGGACACGAAGACGCCGCAGGGGATTTTGTGTCTGGTAAAAATGCCGCAGTATGGGCTTTCGGAACTTTTGCGGGGGGAGCGGACGCATCTGCTGGTGCTGGAGAGTATTCAGGATCCGGGCAATCTCGGCACGATGCTGCGCACCGGGGAGGGCGCGGGCGTCACGGGAGTGATCGTAAACCGGACGACGGTCGATCTGTTCAATCCCAAAACCATCCGATCCACAATGGGGAGTATTTACCGCGTGCCGTTTTTCGTGGCGGATGATCTGGAGGAGACACTGGGCGGGCTGCGCGCCCGGGGGATCCGGATCTATGCCGCGCACCTTGGGGGAAGCGTGCCATATGACGAGCCTTCCTACTGCGGGGGGACTGCTTTTCTGATCGGAAATGAGGGAAACGGTCTGACGGACGGGACTGCCGCGCTGGCGGACGCCCGCGTGCGGATTCCGATGGAGGGACAGGTGGAGTCGTTAAACGCTGCGGTTTCGGCGGCGCTTCTGATGTATGAGGCGAACCGTCAGCGCCGGGCAGAAGGAGGAGAAGATGCGAATCTGGTTTAAGCTGATCAGGGACAACCGTCTGCTGCGTGACACCACGGTGACGGACGAGTCGGACGAGACGAGGACCCACAAGATTTTTGGGGCGCTCGAGGCGGTGTGTTATGAGTTTGACCTCGGAAAACCGGTCTGGCTGGACGCAAACATCGAGGAATTTAAGCGCCATGCCAAGACGCGTTTTTCACAGGACTGTTTTATGGAGGAGATCCCGTTTGATTTTCTGGAGATGCAGGTGATCGAGGAAGATTAGCGGTAAAAATATTATAAAAAATACATGAAAATACCCTTGTCATGTCAAAAGTATGATATACTGCTGTTGTATGGGGGCACCGGTCTGCGGCGTTCCCACAGTAAGTTGGAGGAAAGTAATGGACAGAGCATTTTCACTGGGGGATTTTACGTTAAGTGAGGGAGTGGATAGCTGGAATACGGTTATCTTTTTATATAATTCGGCGCTCAAGGAAGTGCGCACAAAGGTTGAGATCCTAAACGACGAGTTTCAGCAGGTACACCAGTATAATCCGATCGAGTACATCAAGTCGCGCATCAAGACGTCGGAGAGCATTGTCAAGAAGCTGAAGCGCTACGGGTATGACTCGTCGATCGACAATATGGTCAATTATATCAACGACATCGCGGGCATCCGCATCGTATGTTCGTTTACGTCCGATATCTATAAGCTGGCGGAGATGATCGGCAAGCAGAACGATCTGACGGTGATCTCCATCAAGGATTACATTAAGCATCCGAAGGAGAGCGGCTACAAGAGCTATCATATGCTGGTCACCGTGCCGATTTTTCTGTCTGACCGCATCATTGACACGAAAGTCGAGATACAGATACGGACGATGGCGATGGATTTCTGGGCGAGTCTGGAGCACAAGAT
Source organism: Roseburia sp. (assembly GCA_026168605.1). Taxonomy (GTDB): domain Bacteria; phylum Bacillota; class Clostridia; order Lachnospirales; family Lachnospiraceae; genus Roseburia. The sequence goes on from JAPFDX010000016.1 coordinate 30,273, forward strand.
CTACTATAAGTTTGAGGGCAATGCGCCCGATTATATCAGCCGGGATCTGCGGGAGTGCTCCGGGATCGTGTCGATGCTGGACGCGAAGATGCTCCAGCTAAACGAGGCGATCATCGAGGCGCGGGCGGCGCAGGAAGGCACCTAAGACGACGAAAGGTAAGGATTTGTTTTGAATATCATCAATGTGGAAAATATCACGAAATCATACACGGAGAGGAAGCTTTTTGACAAGGCTTCCTTTTATTTGCAGGAGGGGGAGAAGGTCGGCGTCATCGGCATCAATGGGACGGGAAAGTCGACGCTCCTTAAGATTCTGGCGGGCGAGGAAGAGCCGGATTCCGGTACGGTGACGCGGGCGAATCATATCGTGGTGCGGTATCTGCCGCAGAATCCGGTATTTGACCCGGAAAAGACGGTGCTTGAGAGCGTGCTGTGCTCCCTTTCGCAGGAACCGGAGCCGTGGAATCTTGAGAGCGATGCGAAAGCCATGATGACGCGTCTTGGCATCCGCGATTTTGCGCAGAGGACGGGAGAACTCTCCGGCGGACAGCGAAAACGTCTGGCGCTTGTGGCGGCTCTTCTGGTGCCGTGCGACGTCCTGATCCTAGACGAGCCGACCAACCATCTGGATTCCGCGATGGCGGACTGGCTGGAGGGTTTTTTGAGAAAATGGCGCGGAGCGCTCGTCATGATCACACATGACCGCTATTTCCTCGACAGCGTGTGCGGACGCATTGTGGAGGTGGACAAAGGCAGTATTTACAGCTATGAGACGAATTATTCCGGTTATCTGGAGCGCAAGGCGGAGCGCGAGGAGATCGCGCAGGCGGGGGAGCGCAAGAGGCAGAGCATCCTGCGCAAGGAGCTCGCGTGGGTGAGACGCGGGGCGAGAGCGCGCACAACCAAGCAAAAGGGCAGACTGCAGCGCTATGAGGAGCTGAAAAACCAGAAAGCGCCGGAGATGGACGGCAGTGTGGAGATGAGTTCTGTGTACGCGCGCATGGGAAGGACGACCGTCGAGCTTTCGGGCGTCTGCAAGAGCTACGGCGATAAGGCGCTGATCCGTGATTTTTCGTATATTTTCTTAAAGGGAGACCGCGTGGGCTTCGTGGGGGCAAACGGCAGCGGGAAGACGACGCTGATGAAAATCATTGCGGGAAGGCTTGCGCCGGATGCGGGCAGCGTGACGATCGGACAGACGATCCGTCTGGGGTATTACACGCAGGAGATCGAGGCGGGGAAGGACGCCGGGATCGCTTATATGGATCCGGATGAGCGGGTGATCGATTATATCAGAAATACGGCGGAGTATGTCAAAACCACGGACGGTATGGTGTCCGCAGCAAATATGCTGGAACGGTTTTTGTTTCCGCCTGACCGGCAGTACAGTCTGATCGGAAAACTCTCCGGCGGTGAGCGGCGCCGCCTGAATCTGCTGCGCGTGCTGATGGAGGCTCCGAATGTCCTGATCCTGGACGAGCCGACGAACGATCTGGACGTGGGAACACTGGCGATCCTGGAGGACTATCTGGACAGCTACGAGGGTATTGTGATCACAGTGTCGCACGACCGGTATTTTCTCGACCGTGTGGCGCGCCGTATTTTTGCCTTTGAGGAGGACGGCGCGATCCGTCAGTATGAGGGTGGATATACGGATTATGTCAACCGTCTGGCGGAGGAGGGGAGAACGCCGGGGGAGTGTGTGCCGGAACAGACGAAAGCCACGCCGGAGCAGGCGGACAAGCCCGCGGGAAATTCACAGGAAACGTGGAAAAACGCGCCGAAGAAACTGAAATTCACCTACAAAGAACAGCGGGAGTACGAGACGATCGAGGACGACATCGCGGCGCTGGAAGCCGCATTGGAAAATCTGGATGGGGAGATGGCGGCGAATGCGACCAACTCAGCGAAGCTTGGGGAACTGCTCGCCGAGAAGGAGAAAACGGAGCGCGAGCTGGAGGAAAAGATGGAACGCTGGGAGTATCTGGAGGAGCTTGCTGCAAAGATTGCGGTGGAGGGAGGAGAGAAGTAGTTGGATTACGAGGTGTTAATACAGAAACGGGATCAGTATCAGAAAAAGCGGTTATCCATTCCAGAGTATACCCTGCAGACTTTTGAGCAGGCATTTGAGATTGAGTATACCCATCACTCAACCGCTATTGAGGGAAATACATTGACGCTGATGGAGACAAAGGTGCTGCTGGAGGATGGGATTTCCATCGGGGGAAAGCAGTTGCGGGAGCTGTATGAAGTGGTAAACCATCAGAAAGCCTACCAGTACGTGAAACAGTGTATTGGGCAGGGGATGCCTCTGGATGAAAACATTGTAAAAGACATCCATGCCATGCTGATGGATCATATTTTTACAGGTGGTATTTATCGGGATATGGATGTGTATATTTCAGGAGCGCAGCATACACCGCCGTCCCCTGTGCAGATGTATCAGCAGATAAAGGATTTTTATTCGGATTTGGAGTGGAAAGGAAACCAACTCAATCTGATTGAATTTGCAGCATGGACCCATGCGGAATTTGTCCGCATCCATCCTTTCCCGGATGGCAACGGAAGGACATCACGTCTGATCATGAACTATCAGCTTCTGGCAAATGGTTTTCCGGCTGTATCCATCGCAAAAGAAGACCGGCTGGAGTATTTTAAGACACTGGAGACTTATGCAGTGGAGGGAAATCTCACGCCGTTTGCAGATATGGTTGCCCAGCTTGTAGAACAGCAGCTTGACCGTTATTTGAAAATGGCGGAGCCCGGATAAAGGGGGCTTTATGGTTGAGGCGTACAAAATGTTTTAGAAAAGAGCGGATGGCGTGAAGACAGAGCACAAAAGATGTTTGAAAGGAATTGGGGAATATGACAAAATGGAGATAAAGCAGGTATTGTACAATTCTCTTATGGAATGTAATTGGTTCGCCAACTGTGGAACTGATTGCAATTCCGAGTATGCTTTTGACACTTGTATGGTAAATAGTGAGAAAGTAGTGCTTAAAAATATTTCAGGTATAAAATGGGAACGGGTTTGTATGGAAGAACAGGGAAATTTAACTGGATATTTACATATGAATCATAGAACCGAATATAACGAATATTGGAATAAAGAGGTAGGCATTATTAAAGAAAAGTATTTGCCTGCCATTGTTGATAAAATTGGAATAAAGCTAAAAGAAAAGAAATATTCTCCTGAAATTATGAACGATATAAGGTATAATTTAATTATTATAATGATGGCAGATTTTTACTCGGAATTTTATACTTCCTATTTTTATACAAATATATTAGAAATTTATCTTTCTGGGCATGTGCCATGTGGATGGCAGGGGAAACATCCGTCTGGAAAACTTATAGTGTTTTGAAAAAGTAGGATTGGATGGTGCTTAAGATTGCAGAATAACTGTAGAAGAAATGGTTTTGAGAGGGAACTAAGGAGCCGGAAGGACTTTTTCATTTGCTACAATACTGACACCATGACTGCACAGAGGAAAAGGAACAAGTATGAAAAGGTTGGACTATAAAAATAAGAAGTGGGAAAAAAGAAAAGAAAAAATAATTCAGGATATTCAATGTGGATATGATGAAATTGGTTCATTGAAGAAGAACTATGAAAATGGTAAGATTAATGCTGTGAAATATCATTATCTGCTTGCGTTGTATTTGAAAATTGCTGCTGAAGATGAGGTTATTCAGGGTCAGCATAGGAAATGTTATAAATATATATCGGAGTCAGTAAGAGAGTTTGCCACTGCAGTGCAACTATTAGGTGAGGAAAAAGAAACAAACCGACCGACAAAAATTAGTATAGAAAATACAATCAAAGGGGGATATTGGGGATATTGTGCTCTTTTAGTTTCTGATTATGATGTGATGTCTCAGGTGACAAGACCAGATGCAACTATCATTCAAATGTTGTCACAAAAATTAACGAATCAGGATGGCTATGATTCTGTTGGTGAAATGGAACTTGCAATTAGTTTGAGAGATTCAGAAAGATTTGAGAAGGCACTTGCTGACAGAATAAAAGAAATCAGAAAATTTGATGTAGAAAACTATATTTGTGCAGATTTTATATCAATGGCGTTGGTGAAAGAAGCGAAAAAAGCTGGCATGGATTTTTATTCGGATTACATAGAAGTGGATTTGAAAGAAGAGGATATGGATTAGATTGTAAGAAAAGGAACATAGAAATGGTTAAATATTATAAAAAATTTTATGATGAAGTATCTAAATATGCAGAGGGGATTCATGTATTAAGGGAAGGCGCTGCAGAGGAAACGATTGAAGAGTTTGAAAAGCAATATGATATGCGGCTGCCTGCCAACTATCGGAAATGGCTTCTTTTGAATAACGGGGGAGAATTATTTGCAGTACCTGCAGGAACAATTCTGTACGGGGTTCGTGAAAAAACTGGAGACAAAGAGAATATTTTTTGTATTGAAAATAATTTTAGGTCCCAATATAGAGCTGGGCTTCCCAGTTATTTATTTGCGATTGCAGAAGAAAATACAGGAGATATCATTGGTTTTGATTTAAGAAGGACAAATTTGAGAGATGGAGTTATTGTAATTTGGAATCATGAAACGGGGGAATTTGAAGACGAGTGGAGGAATTTCGGGAAATGGTTAGAAGCAGAGATGGAGATAGGAAGCATGATGGTAAACTATGATGGCAGCGACAAGGATATATTGTGATAGTAAAGGAGGAATCATAGTGCATAAAAATTACAATATACCACCTATATATCAAAAAATATAGAAGATGCGATATTTAGACAAATCATTGCGTATGTTTCAGATTCTGATTTTTACATAAATAAGGGGACAGCAGAATCATATCAGGTAAGTGAATCTGAATTAATGCGGCAATTAGAAACGTGGCAAACCTATTTCGATGGAATTTTGAACAAAAAGTATCTTGGCGTGATACGAAGACTTGGGGAGTTAAAATTGAAGTATGTGCAGGGCTCAAATGGTGCAGACCAATGACGTAAATTGCAGAGAAATACAAACGTCTAATTTGACAATTCTAAAATCATTTGTTAGAATATAAATAAGGCACTACTGATAGATGGTCAGTCCAAATTTATTCATTACTTAAAAAGTAACCGTATTCCTTTGGCGAGGGCGGTTACTTTTTTGTTTGATTTATGTACGCTATCAAAATCGTTACAACAATACTGAGTATCATTAGTACGATGGAGAGCATTTCAAAATCACTCATAAGTTTGCCCTCCTTTCCAAGATTTCCTATAAGCAGGATTTCTATGTAATCAGAGGGTTCAGTCCCTCTGTTGAAGGACTAACCGCCTACCATTCTCATGTAGTGCCTCGTCTAATTCTATCAAAGTGATTGTCCTATGACAATATATTTTGGTGGAAATAAGGTGTTTTCTTTATTTTTTATATCTCTGGCACAATGTTAAAAGATAAAGAATTATTTTTCAATAAATTAGAACTAACTTGAGTCGATTTGATCTGTATTCTACGATCTCCGCAGCCTTCCCAGCCGATTAAACCAGCTCTGCGGCAGTCCGAAGCCGAAGATAATGCCGAGGACGATCGCGCCAGCCACCTTGATCGTCTCCATGCCGTAGACGGAACTCTGTGCGGTATTATTCATAATAAAATGGTAGGAAGTGTAGTAGATGCCGGCGCCCGGAACGAGCGGGAAAATGCCGGAAATCAGGTACACGGTCACCGGATTCTTGCGGATGGAGGCGATGGCGCGTGAAAATACGGTCAGCGCGAGCGTTGCGACCACGTTCGGGACGGGGGCGCCCCGGTCGAAGTCAAGAAGCATCAGGTATACGATCCAGCCGATCGCGCCTGCGAGCCCGCAGAAGATCAGCTCCGATCTGGGCGCGCCGAAAAGGAGCGCAAACGAGAGTGTTGCGATAAAACAGACAATGATTTGTACGATCATGTTAAAATACACCTCCTGACAGAAACTGGAATATCGTGATCACCGTGCCGACGCCGACGGCGATACAGAAAGCTGTCAGCACGGCGTCGATCATGTGGATGATGCCGGAGAGATAGTCGCCATTAAAAAAGTCCCGAATGGACGTGGTAAGGGCGATCCCCGGCACGAGGGGCATGATACCGCCGATAATGACCTTGTCATAGTGCGTCGGAGCGCCCAGAGATACCGTGGCGAGAGCGAGCAGTGTCACAAGCGCGCTGCCCAGGATATTTGTGATAAATTTTGAAGTTTTATTCCGGTCTAATCTGCCGCGGAACATCTGGAGCAGCACACCGACAAAAAAAGAAGTGACTGCGTCGAGCAGATTGCCGCCGAACAGGTAGCCGAAGCAGGCGCAGCCAAGTCCGCAGAAAATGAGCTGTGTCAGCCTGGAACTGTATGGGATCGATTTACATTCCTCCAGCCGTATCCACGCGTCGGCAAGAGAGCACTCATGGGAGCAGATCTCTCTGGAGAGCTGGTTTATAGCGGCGACGCGCCCCAGATGGATGGAGCCGAGCGGGATATGCCGGATCATGCTGCACGCATCGTCTTTGTTTTCATTGGCGCTCGCAAAAATGCCATTCGACAGGACGTACACATCATAATTTTCAATTTCATATGCTTCCAGAACGTGCATCACGGTGTCTTCCACACGGTAAACCTCCGCGCCGTTTCGAAGCAGCGCGTCTCCAATTTCAACGGAAAGGGCGAGAACCTCCTTCGTCACTACTGCCATGCTGTTATTCAATCCTTTCAGGTTGCTCAAAACATTCTTATGAAAAGGTATCATGTTTTTTTGTAAAATGCAATGTGATATGAAACATTTGTGAAACTTTGACGCCATGTCTTTTTTTTTGCGGAAAACTATGGTATGTTAGTAAAGTTAAGCGGCAGAAGCCGCCCGCAGGAAAGACAGAAAGGAATGGATTATGAAAAAGAGACTGGTAGCACTGATGCTTGGTGCGATGCTTGCAGTGTCAGCCGCAGGCTGTGGTGCAGAGGACGAAAATAACGCAGTGGGTGAGACGGAGGGTACAGAATCCGTGGAAGGAACGGAAACCTCCGAAAAGGTAGTGGCGGCAAGCAGCGCTTTTGATCTAAAGGGCAGCGATTATGTGAAGCTGTGTGATTATAATGATATTTCGATCACGATCACCGGGGACTACGAGGTGGAAGATACAGAGGTGCATGACTATTTTGCGCAGACGTTCACGGACTATGGACCATTTTATATGGAAGACACCGAAAAGCAGGTGATAGAGGAAGGCGATATCGTGGATGTCGATTATGTCGGCAAGCTCGACGGCGAGGCATTTGAGGGCGGCAGCGCCGAACACCAGCTCATTGATGTCTATAACAATGCGTCGGCAACGGGCAGCGGCTACATCGAAGGATTTACGGATGGGTTAAAGGGCGCAAAGGTCGGCGATGTGATCGACTGCGACGTGACATTCCCGGAGGATTACGGCAATGCTGACCTTGCGGGAAAGGCAGTCGTATTCACCTTTACGGTAAATTCCATCCAGAAGGAAATGACGCTGGATGACGTCAACGATGAGTTTGCGATGGAGCAGTTTCAGGTAGAGACGGTCGAGGAGATGTATGAGGTGATCCGTGAGGCTTTGGAGCAGCAGGCGGATTTCATGAAACAGCGCGATACCTATACCACGCTCCAGCAGTATCTGATGGACAACTGTACCGTTGAGGTGCCGGAGGACTATGTGGCTGCAAGGGTGAGCGATTACAAGAATCAGTATATCACCTACTACTGCGGCGGTGACGAGAGTCAGCTTGAGAACTATGTCAGCACCTACGAGGGCAAGACCGTGGAGGAGATGGAAGCGTACTGGCAGGAGAATCTGACACAGGCGGTCCGTCTGGAGCTGATCATGGATGCGATCGCAGAGGAGATGGATCTGACCGTCAGCGATGAGGACTTTGAGGCATACGCACAGATGATGGCGGCAAGCGGCGGCTATGAGTCGCCGGAGGCGATGTACGGGCTCTACGGCTACGGCGATGCAGAATACGGCTCCCGCTATTTCAGGGATCTGTATCTGTATGATCTCGCGCTGGAAAAAGTGGCAGAGAACGCCAAGGTGACAGTTGACACCACGCTCTTAGAGAGCGAGGAGGGCACGGAAACCGTGGAGGAGACAGAACTTCCGTAAGAGAGGCATTGATTTTTTCGTGAAGGACGGATAGAATATATCATAAAACGGACGCGAACAGCGGGATGGAGGAAAAGTATGGATTTGGTAAATGTAAGGGATTTATTCCGTGAGAAAGAGTCGTACATTGACACGACAGTGACAGTCGGAGGATGGGTGAGAAGTATCCGCAATTCCAAAAATTTCGGTTTTATCGTGGTGAACGACGGAACCTTTTTTGAGCCGGTGCAGGTGGTATTCTCCGATGTGCTGGAGAACTTTGCGGAGATCGAGAAGTTAAATGTCGGCGCGGCGATCATTGTGACAGGAAAACTGGTGGAGACGCCGGAGATGAAGCAGCCGTTTGAGATCCAGGCGGAGAAGATCGAGATCGAGGGTGCATCCACGCCGGATTACCCGCTGCAGAAGAAAAAGCACAGCTTTGAATATCTGAGAACCATCTCGCATCTGCGTCCGAGGACAAACACCTTCGAGGCGGTGTTCCGCGTGCGTTCCCTGATCGCCTATGCGATCCACAAATTTTTCCAGGAGCGCGATTTCGTCTATGTGCACACGCCGCTGATCACCGGGAGCGACTGCGAGGGCGCGGGCGAGATGTTCCAGGTGACGACGCTGGATCTTGCCAACGTGCCGAAGAACGAGGACGGCAGCGTGGATTTTAGCAGGGACTTCTTCAACAAGCCGACGAATCTGACCGTGAGCGGACAGTTAAACGGCGAGACCTACGCGATGGCGTTCAAGAACATCTACACGTTCGGACCGACCTTCCGTGCGGAGAATTCCAACACGACACGCCATGCGGCAGAGTTCTGGATGATCGAGCCGGAGATCGCGTTTGCAGATCTGGACGACAACATGATGCTCGCCGAGAGTATGCTCAAATATATCATCAACTATGTGCTGGAGCACGCGCCGGAGGAGATGGCGTTCTTCAACAACTTTATCGACAAGGGACTGCTCGACCGCCTGAACAATGTGGTCAACTCCGATTTTGCCCGCGTGACCTACACGGAGGCGATTGACATCCTCCGGAAGAACAATGACAAATTTGAGTACAAGGTGTCATGGGGTGTGGACTTACAGACGGAGCATGAGCGCTATCTGACCGAGGAGGTGTTCAAGCGCCCGGTGTTTGTGACCGACTATCCGAAGGAGATCAAGGCGTTCTACATGAAGCTGAACGAGGATGGAAAGACCGTGGCAGCCGTGGACTGTCTGGTTCCGGGTATCGGTGAGATCATTGGAGGCAGCCAGAGAGAGGACGATTACGACAAGCTGCTCGCGAGGATCAACGAGCTTGGATTACATGAGGAGGACTATGGCTTCTACATGGATCTGCGCAAATATGGTTCCGCAAGACACGCAGGCTTTGGTCTTGGCTTTGAGCGCTGCGTGATGTACCTGACAGGTATGTCGAATATCCGCGACGTGATCCCGTTCCCGAGAACGGTAAACAACTGTGAATTATAAAAAAATAGTGTAAAAAATCAGGCAGTCTCTTGTGGGCTGCCTGATTTTTTACGAAAATTTTAGAATAGCTGCGTTGACATCTCCGTAGAATAAGAGTAGTATAATTTCAACAAGTAGTTTTAAAAACTACTTGTTGAAATTAGAATAACTACAAGACAAGAATGGAGTTTCAAAGGGGGCTTGTGTGATGCAGATTACAATCAGAGAACCGGGAAGTGCGATTACACATTTTATAGGGATGATGCTTGCCGTGGTGGCGGCGATGCCGCTTGTGGCAAAGGCGGGGCTGTCGGGGAGTGTGACAACCGTCTGTGCCATGATGATTTTTATGGGGAGCATGGTGCTTCTCTACGGGGCGAGTACGCTCTACCATTCCGTGACCGCGCAGGGGCGTGTGCTGCGCGTGTTCCGCAAGCTGGACCACATGATGATATTTGTGCTCATCGCCGGTTCCTATACGCCGGTCTGCATGATCGTGTTGGGAGGAAAAGAAGGATATATGCTGCTGGCGGCGGTCTGGGGGATCGCGGCGGCTGGGATGCTTATCAAGCTGCTCTGGATCAACTGCCCGAAATGGTTTTCCTCGGTGATCTACATCGCGATGGGCTGGGTCTGCGTGTTTGTGTTCGGAGAGCTGATGGAGACGCTTTCCCCCGCGGGCTTTTTCTGGCTGCTGGCGGGTGGCATCATCTATACGGTGGGCGGCGTGATCTATGCGCTCAAGACGCCGGCATTTGATTCCAGACATACCAATTTTGGAAGCCATGAGATTTTCCATCTGTTTGTGATGGCGGGCAGTATCTGCCATTTTATCTTTATGTACCGCTATGTGCTCTGAGATCGGAAAGGGTCTGTTTTTGGTGCGGGTCTTGTGATATACTGGACGGAGAAAAGAAAGCGGCGGCAGGAAAAGGCTGCGGTTTACAGTCAGGAGGATAAAAGAATGAGATATGTGCTGGAAAATCAGACGCTTAGGGTAGAGATCGACACGCACGGCGCGGAGGTGAAGTCTGTGCAGCGGAAAAACGATGGGCGGGAATATATGTGGCAGGCAGATCCGAAATACTGGGGACGTACCTCTCCGGTGCTCTTTCCGTTTGTGGGAGGGTTGCGGAACCGTGAGTATACTTACGGGGGCAAAAACTACCGGATGGGACAGCATGGGTTTGCAAGGGATATGGAATTTTGCTGTGAATCTGTGGACGGCGCTCCGGCAGAGGGGGCAGGGGAGAAGGCGCAGAGCAGCATCTGGTTTGCACTTTCGTCCGATGAGAACACGATGGAGAATTATCCGTTTGCGTTCTGTCTCCACATCGGGTATGAGCTGGTGGAAAATGAGCTGAAAGTTCTCTGGCGCGTGGAGAACACAGACGATGCGCCGATGTATTTTTCCATCGGAGCGCACCCGGCATTTTTGTGCCCGATACACGGGGAGTCCGACAAGACGGGCTACGGGCTGTACTTTGGCGGCTTGCAGGATGAGCTGCACTATCATGGCAACACTGCCGACGGGCTGGCGCTGATGGATGACCAGGTGCTGGCACTTGCCGATGGCAGGGCGGTGTTTGCGCCGGGATTTTTTGACGCGTGCACCTATATGGTGGAGAACAGGCAGACCGGGGAGGTCGGGCTGTTTGACCGCGAGGGCAATGTCTATGTGACGGTGACGTTTGACGCGCCGATGTTTGCCATCTGGTCGCCGGAGGGCAAGGATGCGCCGTTTGTGTGCATCGAGCCGTGGTATGGCAGATGTGACGCGGCGGATTTCCAGGGAAGTATCGCGGAGCGCGCCTATGAGAATGCGCTCGCGCCGGAAGGGGTATTCAAGGCATCCTACGGGATGCGGTTTGCCGTTTAGGAACAGAGTCATAGAAAAGCTGTCTGGGGCATATAGTTAAAATATATCTTATGTCAGGCGGGTTATGGGAATGAATCTGGAACGAAGGGTAAAGCCAAGAGATGCAAAAAACAGTCCGGCAAACGCAGTTTTTGTATCGGTTTTTGCAATGTTTATCATAAGTGGTGTTCTGTTGCTGCTGCTTGCGCTGCTGCTCTATAAAATGGAGCTGACGGAGCAGGCGGTCAGGATCGGTGTCGTCGTTATTTACGTGGTATCGGGATTTGCAGGGGGCTTTCTGATGGGAAAGATGATGCGCGAGCAGAAATATCTGTGGGGACTTGCAGCGGGAGCTGCCTACTTTGCGCTGTTGTTTGTGGCGTCCGTGCTGATCAAGGGCGGATTTGACATGGATATGACGAAATCGGTAACGACCTTTATCCTGTGCGCGGCGTCCGGCATGGCAGGCGGCATGGTGAGCTGAAAAAAGGGCTTTTCTTACAGATACGGCTGTGATATACTATATAAGGCATTTAAGGTGACCGTCCGCATAGCGTGCGGTCATTTGTGCGTTATACAAATGCTAGAAAGTGAGAATAGTATGATGAATATGAAAAAGAGTAAAGCAACAGCCATTCTGGTGGCAGTTGTCGCTGCGCTGGCAGGACTTGCTTACTGGGCGTCGATCATCCTTTCTTCGACCGGGATCGGGGAGACGATGAGCATACCGCTGGGACTTGACCTCTCCGGCGGTGTATCTATCACATACCAGATCATGGATGAGGATCCGAGTGAGGAGGATGTGAACGATACGATCTACAAGCTTCAGAAGCGTGTGGAGGGCTACAGCACGGAGGCATCTGTCTATCAGGTGGGAGACGACCGCATCACGGTCGAGATCCCGGGTAAATCCGATGCGAATGCGATCCTGGAGGAGCTTGGCAATCCGGGTTCCCTGGAATTTCAGCTTCCGGACGGCACGGTGTATATGACCGGCGACCAGGTCGCAGGCGCGAAGGCAGGAACGACCGAGGACGCATATGGGAATAAAGGGTATGTCGTACAGTTGACGCTGACGGATGAGGGCGCGAAGCTGTTTGGCGAGGTGACGGCTGCAAATGTCGGAAAACGGCTTCCGATCGTCTATGACGGTGAGCAGATCAGCAATCCGCAGGTGCAGGAGGCGATCAACGGAGGCTCGGCGCAGATTTCGGGTATGAAGTCCTACGAGGAGGCGGAGACGCTGGCGACACAGATCCGCATCGGTTCCCTCTCCTTAAAGCTTGAGGAGCTGGAGTCGAGCGTGGTTGGGGCACAGCTTGGAAGTCAGGCGATCACGTCCAGCTTAAAGGCGGCGGCGATCGGACTTGTGATCGTCATGGTGTTTATGATCGTGATGTACGCGGTTCCGGGTGTCGCAGCATCCCTTGCGCTGATGATCTACACGGCGCTTGTGATCGTGACGCTGTACCTGTTTGACATCACGCTGACCCTGCCGGGTATCGCGGGTATCATTCTCGGTATCGGCATGGCGGTGGACGCCAACATCATTATCTTTGCGCGTATCCGCGAGGAGATCGCGACCGGAAAGACGGTACAGTCCTCGATGAAGATCGGTTTTAAAAAGGCGATGTCCGCAATTCTGGACGGCAATATCACGACGCTGATCGCGGCAGTGGTGCTGATGGGACTTGGCTCCGGTACGGTAAAGGGCTTTGCCTACACGCTGATGATCGGTATTTTGCTGTCCATGTTTACAGCGCTCGCCGTGACAAGATGGATCCTCTATGCATTGTACGGCATGGGCTTAAAGGATGAGAAGTTTTACGGGCGCGCGAAGGAGCGCAAAACCATTCATTTCCTTGGAAAGAAGGGCATATTCTTTACGGTTTCCCTGCTTGTCATCGCCGGAGGACTTGTGGCGATGGGCGTTCACCAGGTGAAGGGAACCGGGGCGTTAAACTACGGTCTTGATTTTGTGGGCGGTACTTCAACGACAGCCGATTTTGGCAAGGATTATACGATCGAGCAGATCGAGGATCAGATCGTTCCTGTTGTAGCCGGGATCACCGGGGACAACAATATCATGGCAAACAAGGTCGAGGGTACGACACAGATCACCATAAAGACGCGCACGCTCTCCCTGGATGAGAGAGACGCGTTAAACAGCGCGCTGGCAGAGGATTTCGGTGTCTCCGAGGAGACGGTGACTTCGCAGAGCATCAGTTCTACCATCAGTGGGGAGATGCGCTCGGATGCGCTGGTGGCAGTGATCGTATCGACGATCTGTATGCTCATCTATATCTGGTTCCGGTTTAAGGATATCCGCTTTGGCGCGAGCGCGATCATCGCACTGCTGCATGACGTACTCGTGGTGCTTGCCGTGTACGCGGTTCTGCGGATCTCTGTCGGAAATACGTTTATCGCGTGTATGCTGACGATCATCGGATATTCGATCAACGACACGATCGTTATTTTTGACCGTATCCGTGAAAATATGGTAAAGGCTACCGGCAGGATCACAGATGAGGCGCTGGCGGAGATCGCGGACAAGAGCCTGACGCAGACGCTCTCCCGGAGCATCAATACGTCCATCACCACGTTTGTCATGGTATTTATGCTGTTCCTGTTTGGCGTGCCAAGTATCCGTGAATTTGCGCTGCCGCTGATGGCGGGACTGATCTGCGGCGCGTACTCCTCCATCTGTATCGCGACAGAGCTGTGGTATGTGATGAAGGTGCGTTTCGGGAAAAAAGAGGCATAGGTTTTACGATGGTGGGAATGATCGTGATTTATCTGCTGGCAATGAATGTGTTTGGCTTTTGCCAGATGGGGATCGACAAGAGAAGGGCGGTGCGGCATGAGTACCGGATCTCCGAGCGCGCACTGTTTCTTGGGAGCATCCTCGGCGGAAGCCTCGGAAGCTGGCTGGGGATGTATGTGTTTCGCCACAAGACGAGACACTGGTATTTTGTCGTTGGGATGCCGCTGATCCTTCTGGTTCATGTGGGAATCATTTTATTGTGCCTGCTTATATGATTTATAATAAAACAATATAGAAGGCGGACGCTTTTGTCATTGTTTCGGGCGGCAAAGTACGTTATAATGGTAGCCACAGCAGGAAAAATGCGGGGAACGAAGAAGGGAGAGGGCATACAATGTACACAATGGAAGATATCCGGGCAGTGGATATGGAGGTCGCAAATGCGATCTGCGATGAATTTGAAAGACAGAACAGTCACATTGAGCTGATCGCGTCAGAGAACTGGGTGAGCCCGGCGGTGATGTCGGCGATGGGCAGTGTGATGACCAACAAATACGCGGAGGGTTATCCGGGAAAACGCTATTACGGCGGCTGCGAGTGTGTGGACGTGGTGGAGGAGCTGGCGAGAGAGCGGGCGAAGAAGCTCTTTGGCTGTGAGTATGTCAATGTGCAGCCGCACTCCGGCGCACAGGCGAATATGGCGGTACAGTTCGCCATCTTAAAGCCGGGCGATACCGTGATGGGTATGAACTTAGACCACGGCGGGCATCTGACACACGGAAGCCCGGTCAATTTTTCAGGAACTTATTTTCATATCGTGCCCTACGGGGTCAACGACGAGGGGCTGATCGATTACGATCAGGTGATGGAGACTGCGATGGAGTGCAGACCTAAAATGATCATTGCGGGCGCGTCCGCCTACGCGAGAACGATCGATTTCAAAAAGTTCCGTGAGATCGCGGACGCCTGCGGCGCTGTTCTGATGGCGGATATGGCGCATATTGCGGGACTTGTGGCGGCGGGGCTGCATCCGAGCCCCGTTCCTTATGCGGACGTCGTGACGACGACCACGCACAAGACTCTGCGCGGACCGCGCGGCGGTATGATCCTAAGCAGTCAGGAGACGGCTGAGAAGTATAACTTCAACAAGGCGATTTTCCCGGGGATCCAGGGGGGACCGCTGATGCACGTGATCGCGGCGAAGGCAGTCTGCTTTCAGGAGGCGTTGCAGCCGGAATTTAAGGTGTACCAGCAGAATGTGATCGACAACGCGAAGGCGCTGTGTAAGGGGCTGATGGATCGCGGGATCCGGATGGTGTCGGGCGGTACGGACAATCACCTGATGCTTGTGGATCTGACGAATGTTGACCAGACGGGCAAGGCGGTGGAGCGGCTTTTGGATTCTGTCCACATCACCTGCAATAAAAATACGATCCCGAATGATCCGAAGTCTCCGTTTGTGACAAGCGGCGTGCGTCTGGGAACACCGGCAGTGACCTCCCGCGGCATGAACACCGGGGATATGGACCGGATCGCAGAGGCGGTTGCCATGATGATCAAGGAGGGCGAGTCTGCGGCAGACAGGGCGCGGATCATTGTGAAAGAGCTGACGGAGAAGTATCCGCTGAAATAAAACAGAGTTTTTGAAATGTACGGACAGCAGAACCGAGATTTTATTTCGGGTCTGCTGTCCGTTTTTGTAGGAAATTAAATAATTATTAAGAACAATACACTATATATTGTACGTCAGATATGGTAAGATGGTTACAGCAAAGATACAGTATGGACATTGTGCGCCGGAGGACGGCGGTATGTCCGGTAAATGGAGGATGCGGATGAACAGAAAGAAAGCAGGAATTGTGATTGGAACAGTGATAGCGATTGCGGCGCTCGGGGGAACCGGTTTTTATTTTCGTGAGGAGATCAAGGAAATGCTTCCTTTTTTTCAGGACGGGAGCGCGGAGGACCGCGTCTTTGTGGAGAAGGTTTCCCGTGTGATGAACCAGTACGCAGGACCGTCAAACCGCTATAACGGTACGGTGGAGTCGCAGGATACGTTTGAGGTCAATGTGGATTCCAACCGCAAGGTCAGTGAGATCAAGGTTGCAGTCGGCGATGTGGTGGAGGAGAACCAGACGCTTCTGACCTACGATACGAGTGAGCTTACCATGCAGATCGCGCAGGCGAATCTGGAGGTGGAGAGCATCAACAACGATATTGCCAATTATACCAAGCAGAAGGAGACGCTGGAGCAGGAGCGGGAGAAGGCGGCGGAGTCGGAGAAGTTTTCCTATACGACGCAGATCCAGAATATAGAGAATTCAATCGCGCAGAAGCAGTTTGATCTGGAGAGCAAGCAGCTTGAGATCTCCAAGTTTCAGAAACAGGTCAGTAATTCCGAGGTAAAGAGCAAGGTTGCGGGCGTTGTGCGGGAGATCAATGAAAAGGGAATGGATGCAAACGGGAATACCGCGCCGTTTATGACGATTTTAAAGACGGGAGAGTACCGTGTGAAAGGCAGTATTGACGAGCAGAATATCTGGACGCTGTCCGAGGGGCAGGCGGTTGTGATCCGCTCAAGGGTGGATGAGACAAAGACGTGGAATGGTACGATCTCCCTGATCGATACAGAAAAACCGCAGGAGTCGGGCGGCAGCAATATGTATGCGAGCAGTTCGGACGGTGCCATGACGGCGACAAAGTATCCGTTTTATATCGACCTTGAGACCGCAGACGGGCTGATCCTGGGACAGCACGTGTACATAGAGCTCGACAACGGGCAGGAGCAGGTAAAGGAAGGGCTCTGGCTGTACGGGTCGTATATCGTTCAGGACGAGGATCAGCCGTATGTGTGGGTGGCCAATGACAAGAACCGCCTGGAAAAACGCTATGTGGAGCTCGGAGAGTACGATGAGGCGATGGATGAATATGAGATCGTGTCGGGACTGACGGGAGACGATTACGTCACCTGGCCGATGCCCGGTCTGTATGAGGGTATCGTCACCGTCACCGATGAGGCGGAGGTGGATTATTCCTCGCCGCTATACAATCAGGATCCGGCGGGAACGGAGATGCCGATGGACGATATGTACACTGAGGATCTGTACCCGGGTGAGATGGGCACGGAGTACATGGTGGATGAAATGATGGGTACAGAGGCAGTTATGGATGTGGAGACGTCCGACACGGAGGTGACCGAATGATATTGAATCTGCAAAATATATTTAAGGATTACCAGCAGGAAAAGCTGGTCGTCCCGGTGCTAAAGGACGTCTGCCTGACGGTCGAGGAGGGGGAGTATGTCGCCATTATGGGACCGTCCGGCTCCGGAAAGACGACGTTGATGAATATTATCGGCTGCCTTGACCGCCCGACCAGCGGCAGCTATGAGCTGGCAGGCGAGGACGTGCTAAAGTTAAAAGACAGGGAGCTTTCAGATCTGCGCCTGCGCAGTATCGGGTTTGTGTTTCAGAGTTTCCATCTGATGCCGCGCGAGAGCGCGATGGAGAATGTAGCGCTTCCGCTAAGTTATGCGGGCGTGCGCAAGAAAGAGCGGAAGGAGCGGGCGACAAAGGCGCTGGAGCGCGTGGGGCTTGGCGACCGTGTGAATTTCCGCCCGACACAGTTGTCCGGCGGACAGAAGCAGCGCGTGGCGATCGCACGCGCGATGGTCAACAATCCGAAGATCCTGCTGGCGGATGAGCCGACGGGAGCGCTCGATTCGAAGTCCGGGGAACAGATCATGGAGCTGTTCCAGAAACTGAACGAGGAGGGGGTCACCATTGTGATGATCACCCACGACCCGAAGATTGCGGCGAATGCAAAGCGGACGGTGCGCATTATCGACGGAGAGATTTATGAGGGAGAGGAGGGCGATGCAGTATCATGAGGATAAAGCGGGTGATAGCGGCTGTGGCAGGAAGCGCTGTGGCGGTTGCGGCAGTTGGCGGAGGAATCTATGGCTACAAGACGTATCAGGACAAACAGCTCGTCGCTGAGGTGTTCCCGGTTGCAAATATCAATATGGGCTACTGGGGGGATTCCGCGACAAGCTACGGCATGGTGACGAACGACTCCTCCCAGGAGATCTATCTGGACAGCTCCAAATCCGCAAAGCAAGTCTTTGTGGAGGAAGGGGACACCGTGAAGGTGGGAGATCCGCTGATGGAGTATGATACGGCGGAGATCCAGATCGACATTGAGCGGAAAAAAATAGAGATCAATACGCTTGAGAACAATATTGCGATGGCGAGCCACAAGCTGGACAGTCTGAAAAATGCAAAGCCGGTGGATAAGACGCCGCCGAAGATCGATACGGAGGAGCTGGAGAAATACCAGCAGCAGGATGAGATCAACAATTCTATTCCGGAGACGGACGAAAAGGACATCAGAATTTATAACCATCTGAGCGCCATGTCTGTTCCGTCCAATGCGACGTTTGATCCGGCGACGAATGAGCCGGTGCTGCCGGCAGGCACGGAGGACGATCCGTATATTTATTATTGCAATGCAAATGCCTATGCATACGGAAGTTTTTTTAATTCCATCCGGCCGACCGCCGAGGGGGAACCGGGAAAATATGTCGTGTTTTATGTGTGCAAAAAGGATGAGAACGGTAAGGCGATGCTGGAGACGGGGGAGGACGGAAAACCGGATCCGAATAAGCCGGTGATCGATACAAGCGTGACGGAGAATACCGCGCAGCTAAACGGAAACAGCATCCCGGCAGATTATGATGAGAGCCGGATGTGGTATGTTTTTACCGGAAAAGAATACATCCCGAGTTCCCTGGCGGACCAGTATATGGAAGAATTTATGGAACACGCCACGGACTGGGAAATGCCGGAAGGGTACACCGAGGAGGAGCTGGTCAAGGAGATCACAGAGACGGAGAATCAGCTAAAGACGCTTGATATCCAGCGCAGACAGCAGCTTTTGCAGCTTGAGTCCATGCAGAAAACGGCGTCGGACGGCATCGTCTATGCGGAGGTGGACGGCGTTGTCAAGACGGTGGGCGACCCGGAGGAGTTCCAGCAGAATGGCACGGCGTTTCTCGTAGTCTCAGGGGATGACGGTCTGTATGTGAGCGGGACGATCAGCGAGCTTCTGCTTGCGGATGTAGAAGTCGGCACTGTGGTGACGGCGAATTCATGGGAGAGCGGCATGACTTTCCAGGCGACAGTCACGGAGGTTTCCGATTATCCGGTTGCCGGAAATGCGATGGGGGATGGCAATCCGAACGTTTCCTATTATTCCTACACGGCGTATATCGAGGACAGCTCCGGACTGCGCAACGGCGAGTATGTCGATCTGTCGATCGCGACGAACCAGTCTGAGACCGGCGGACTTTTCATTGAAAAGGCGTATGTCCGTGAGGAGAACGGCAAGTCCTACTGCATGATCGCGGATGAAAACGGAAAACTGAAAAAGCAGTATGTTGTCACGGGAAGAACGGTGTACGGTTCGGCGGTTGAGATCAAATCCGGTCTGACAGAGGAGGACCTGATCGCATTCCCTTATGGGAAGGCAGCAGCCGAGGGTGTGACGGTGAAAGAAACAGACGGTATCAATTATTAGGAGGGAACTATGTTTGAAAATATAAGATTATCTTTTCAGGGTATCTGGTCACATAAAATGCGTTCCTTCCTGACGATGCTCGGTATTATTATCGGTATTGCGGCAATTATTGCGATTGTTTCTACAATTAAGGGAACAAATGAGCAGATCAAGGAAAATCTGGTCGGTTCGGGGGAAAATACGGTGGAGGTCGCGCTGTTTCAGGGCGAGTGGCAGTACGAGATGTCCTACAACGGCATCCCGGCGGGCGTGCCGCTTGTCACCGACGAGGTGATGGAGGAGCTGCGCGGGATCTCGCACGTGGAAAATGTGTCCCGCTATCTGAGCAGACAGGACTACAACGGTGTATATCACTTAAATACCGGACTTTCCGGCGGATATGTGAAAGGGATCGATGCAAATTATTTTGACACCTGCAATTACATAGTAAAAGAGGGCAGGGGATTTACGCAGAATGATTTTGATACCTACCGCAAGGTCGCGATTCTCGACGAGGATTCTGCAGACGCACTTTTTCAGGGGGAGGAGGCGATCGGCAGCACGATCGAGATCCAGCAGGAGCCGTACATTGTCGTCGGGATCGTGACGAAGGCGAAGGAGTTTGAGCCAGTCATCAATTCGATTGAGGATTACTATACTTATGCGCAGAATTCGGCGGGTTCCGTCTATATTCCGGACACGACATGGCCGATCATTTACCAGTACGACGAGCCGCAGAATGTGATGGTGCGCGTGGAGAGCACGGACTATATGACGAGCGCGGGCAAGGAGAGTGCAGATATTTTAAATTCCTATCTGACGGTCACGGACGATACGATCGCCTACAAGGCGAAGGATCTGATGGAGCAGGCGCAGCAGATCCAGGAGTTGAGCAGCTCCACGAACACGATGCTCATCTGGATCGCGGGTATCTCGCTGATCGTCGGGGGTATTGGCGTCATGAATATTATGCTGGTATCCGTTACGGAGCGCACCCAGGAGATCGGTCTGAAGAAGGCGATCGGGGCGAGAAAGTCCAAGATCCTGGGGCAGTTTCTGACTGAGGCTGCCGTGTTGACAAGTATGGGCGGTCTGATCGGGGTTCTGGTCGGGATCATACTCGCACAGGTTATTTCCTATATCAGTACCACACCGGTGGCGATCAGTGTGCCGGCGGCTGTCGGGGCAGTGGCATTCTCGATGGTGATCGGAATCGTGTTTGGAGTGTTCCCGTCCTACAAGGCGGCGAATCTCAATCCGATCGATGCGCTGCGGCATGAGTAAGAAAAGGCAGGAGATCAAACGGCATGAAAAGAATCGTAATGATGGAGGGCGGCGTTGAGACACTGGCGTATTTTTCCCACCAGATGGCAAAGGAATTTGAGCGGATGGGCTGCGCTGTATTTTTCTATGATCTGAAACATGAGGAACAGAGCGCGAGAAAGCTGCGGAAGTTTTTGAAAATGCGGGAGACAGCACTCGTCACCTTTAATTTTCAGGGGCTGGAGAAGGAGCCGGGCGTTTACAGGGAGGGCGTCGGCTATATCTGGGACACCTATCAGATGCCGTGCTTTAATATCACGGCGGACCATCCGTATTTTTATCACGAGCATCTGGGCGAGCTGCCAAAAGACTATCGCCACATTAGCATTGATCGTTTTCAGGAGCAGTATTTTAAGGAATTTTATCCGGAGTTCGCACATATTGGGTTTCTTCCCCTGGCGGGCACAGAGCTCTGTGACGGTGAGGGGCAGGAGAAGCTTTACGAGGTGATTTTTACCGGGAACTACACAGAGCTGTCCTTTTTTGAGCCTTACATCCACTGGATCAACGACGAGTACGCGGCGTTTTATCAGGGAATTATCGATGAACTGATAGAAAAGCCGTGCCGGACAGTGGAGGAGGTCGCGCTCGCGCACTGTGAGCGCGAGATGGGGCGCGAGCCGAACGACCAGTTGCGCATCGCGCTCTCCAAAATGATTTTTATCGATCTGTATGTGCGCAATTACTGGCGAGGAAAGGCAGTGTGTGCGCTGGTGAATGAGGGGATTCCCGTGGATGTGGTGGGCGAGGGCTGGAAAAAGCTTCCGGGCGTCCGCCATCCCGAGCTGCTTCGGATTCACCCGCAGACGGATTCCCTCACCTGCCTTCGGATGATACGGCAGGCGAAAATCTCGCTGAACGTCATGCCGTGGTTTAAGGACGGCGCGCATGACCGCGTGTTCAACTCGATCCTAAACGGTGCAGTCTGCGTCTCTGACACGAGCGGTTACCTCTGTGAGGAATTGAAGGATGGCGAGGGCGTCTGCTATTACACACTGGAGCATCTGGAGGCGCTTCCGGGAAAAGTGAAGGATTTGCTGCAAAATGAAGAGAAAATGCAGGAGATTGTCACCTGTGGCAGGAAGAAGGTGCGTGCGGCGCATACGTGGGCGCAGAGAGCCGGGAAGCTGGCAGAGTGGATGGAAGAGATATGAGGAATGGTGATCGCTCCATACAAAATTTATACAAAAACCGGGCGTCGTGAGGGTTTCCCCCGCGGCGCCCGGTTTCTCTGTTACCGTTTTTCTGTTGTATTAGAACTGTGTTAATGTATTTGTACAGCTCATAATTGCAACGAGCACAGCCATGATAATACCGGCGAGATATGGATTCTTTGTAGCGCGGTAAAGTTTTCTTGAAACGACCGCTGCCACAGCCAGTACAATGATGACCGGATAGAGCCAGATTCCGATGATCGAACCTCCGAAGAACGGGAAGAATTCGTTTGGCAGGTATCCGCTGATAAAGAAGCAGCCGTACATGATCGCCACCATCACAACGCTAGGCAGAATATTGAAAATGACATTGACGCAGGTATTGATCCATGGGCGTTTTCCCATTTCAAAATAGTTGTAGCTGTTGATGCAGATGGAGTTTGGTATGTAGTACAACAAAAACAGCGGCAGATACAGCAGGATATACGGAATCAGATCTGCATCGAATGCTTTTAAGGTCACTACCCATAGGCGGAAATCCGTCTTGAAGAAGTAGTCTGCCAAAAATACGAGACCGTAAGCTGAGACTGCAACAACCAGTGCGAGTACGAGCGTGAGCCCGAATTTTTTGAGACTGATCTTTACGCCATTTTCAGCGGTATCAGACGGCGCCTTTGTATATTTTTTTCCGAGCCAGAGCAGGAAAAGTGAAAACAGTCCGCACAGAGCCGCCCAGATCCCGATAAATGCCGGACCTGCCTGCGGCGCGATGCTTCCGAACAGACCGGCGATGACGCTGTATCCGAACATATAGACGATAAAACTGAAAACGGAAGCTAAAATATTGCTGATCCAGAACCACTGTTTTACGCGGCCCTGAGGCGCCGGTGCAGGAGCGACCTCCTCGCTGGATTTCAAGGAAGCGAAGCACTGTGTTCCCAGCAGCACTTTGGCAAAACTGATCACGAACATGATAAAGCCTACAAGTCCAAGGGCGTTGAAGAAGACCTTGATCTGCCAGAGCTGGTTATTGCCGTCGATCGGGTTCGGCGCGCTGAGGGATTCCTCAAAAAACTGGACGCTGGAGGTCACCACCTGCTTGGAAAAATGCGCCCACGGATGGGTGATCGCAGGATTATAAATGACGCGGAGAGCCTCTTTGCCGTCGATTTCTTCGCTGTAAATCGTCTCGCTTGCGCGGGATTCAAGACCTGCGGGGTCTTGTCCGAAATACAGGAAGGACTGTGCATTTGCCTGCTTCAGAAAATCGCGCGGGGCAGTGTGGGAACCGTCCTCGTTGTATGTGCGGTGGAAAAATTCATCGTACTGGCACGCAACGATCCCGGCGTCCCTGTTTCCGAACATATTAAAATATGCGCCTTCCTCATCCGTGTAAACGGCGTCGTTGGACACCAGAAGGGCGGATGCGATCAGAGGTTCTTCGGCTTCATTGTCGAGAAGGACTGCGGTACGGCTTGCGAGTGCTCCGTTGGAATGTCCCGTGACGCCAATTTTTTCTTTGTCAACAAATGGAAGTGTCGCCATCATTTTTACCGCGTCGTACATTCCGTTTGCGTTGTTTTCCGGTTTCCACCAGTCGCCTGCCGGCAGAATGTCAGAATTGCCGTGTCCGTACATATCGATGGACAGTACCACATATCCGCGGCGCGCATATTCGACATAATTCAGATCCTGCATTTCACGGTTGTTATACCATCCGTGGCTGCAGACGATCGCCGGGGCAGGATTCTCCGCCGTGGCTGTGTCCGGAATGAAGAGAAGTGCGCTCATCTGGTGTCCGCTTTCTGTCTCGAAGCGCAGATCTTTCACCGTGACGTGCCCGAAATTTGTCTGGATCATGCTTGCTCCAAGGCAACTGATGAGACAGATCAGAAGGGAGATACACAGCCAGAATCGCGGGGTAGATTTTTTCTTTTGGTTCATAATCATATCCTCCTTACGTGTGTCTGCTACCGTCAGACAATAAAAGGGCATACAGACAAACAAAAGTCTGTACACCCTTATCTCTGGTCTCTCAGGTAACAAGTATGTGTTTGATTGAATTATACTTATTTCACATAAATTTGTCAATAATAAATAAAAATTTGTATATTTTAACTAATCTTGTAAGTTCAGCGTGCGCGCAGACAGGTTTCGGGCACTTATTTGGAAAAGCCCTTTACAAACGCGCATACTCGGGTTAGAATTGTATATGATAATCGTTAAAAGATTTCGACAATGAAAATAGGAAGAATGACCTTTCGTCCCGGTGCAGATGTCAGGAGGCTGGCAGGCTGACACAGGGCGGGAGGTTTTTGTGTGATTCGGAAGGATTATGTGCGGAGTGGGCTCCGCAGAAAGAGGTAGAGGAATGATTGATTTAAAATTTTTACGGGAAAATCCGGACGTGGTGAAGGAGAACATTAAGAAGAAGTTCCAGGACCACAAGCTGCCGCTGGTGGACGAGGTCATCGAGCTGGACGCGCAGGCGCGTAAGACACAGCAGGAGGCGGACGATCTGCGTGCGAAGAGAAACCAGCTTTCCAAGGAAATCGGCAAGCTGATGGGGCAGGGAAAGAGAGACGAGGCGGAGGAAGTTAAGGCGCAGGTTGCCGCAGGAGCGGAGCGTCTGGCGGAGCTTCAGGAGAAAGAAAAAGAGCTTCAGGAAAAAGTGGCAAAGATCATGATGACGATCCCGAACATCATCGACCCGTCCGTGCCGATCGGCAAGGATGATTCATGCAACGTTGAGATCGAGAAGTTTGGAGAGCCGGTTGTGCCGGATTTTGAGATCCCTTACCATACAGAAATCATGGAGCGCTTTGACGGCATTGATCTGGAAGCGGCAGGAAAGGTTGCGGGAAACGGATTCTATTATCTGATGGGGGATATCGCAAGACTTCATTCGGCGGTGATCTCTTATGCGAGAGATTTTATGATCGACCGTGGATTTACGTATGTGATCCCGCCGTTTATGATCCGCAGCAATGTGGTGACGGGCGTGATGAGCTTTGACGAGATGGACGCGATGATGTACAAGATCGAGGGCGAGGATCTCTACCTGATCGGTACTTCCGAGCACTCCATGATCGGCAAGTTTATCGATACGATGAACGAGGAGGAGAAGCTTCCGTATACGCTGACCTCCTACTCCCCGTGTTTCCGCAAGGAAAAGGGCGCGCACGGCATCGAGGAGCGCGGCGTTTACCGCATCCACCAGTTTGAGAAGCAGGAGATGATCGTTGTCTGCAGGCCGGAGGAGTCAAAGATGTACTATGACAAACTGTGGCAGAACACGGTTGATCTGTTCCGCAGCCTTGACATTCCGGTGCGCACTCTGGAGTGCTGCTCAGGAGATCTGGCAGACCTCAAGGTGAAGTCCTGTGACGTGGAGGCGTGGTCTCCGAGACAGAAGAAGTATTTTGAGGTCGGAAGCTGCTCGAACCTCGGCGATGCGCAGGCAAG
This sequence comes from Roseburia sp., assembly GCA_026168605.1. GTDB lineage: Bacteria > Bacillota > Clostridia > Lachnospirales > Lachnospiraceae > Roseburia. Next base: position 55,983 of record JAPFDX010000016.1, read on the forward strand.
ACGTTTAAAGATCCGCGTCAAGAGCAAGGACGGCAATAAATATTTTGCACATACGCTGAATAATACCGTGGTAGCTCCGCCGCGTATGCTGATCGCATTCCTTGAGAATAACCTCAACGCAGACGGAAGCGTGAATGTTCCGGTGGCGCTCCGCCCGTATATGGGAGGCAAAGAGAAGCTTGTTCCGGTGAGATAAAAATAATTGGTTTATGAATAAAGAGAGGGCAGATGCCGTGGCGTCTGCCCTCTCTTTGATAAGCTCTAGCATTTCTCCGGTTCCGGGTACTCCTCGCCGAACGTCTCAACAGTCACCTTTTTCATGACCTGAGGAGCGACCGGTCTGTCGCTGTAATCGGTTGCGGTCTCTGCAATCTTGTTGACGATCTCCATGCCCTCGGTAATCTTGCCGAATGCTGCGTATGCGCCGTCTAAGTGCGGAGAAGTCTTGTGCATGATAAAGAACTGGCTGCCCGCAGAGTCCGGGTGCATCGCTCTCGCCATGGAAAGCACGCCCTCGGTATGTTTTAAATCATTGGAAAAGCCGTTCTGGTCAAATTCTCCCGGGATCTGGTAGCCCGGACCGCCCATGCCGGTTCCGTCCGGACATCCGCCCTGGATCATAAAACCGTTGATGACGCGGTGGAAGATCAGACCGTCATAGTATCCTTTGCTGATTAAGCTGATAAAATTGTTGACCGTATTTGGTGCGATTTCAGGATAAAGCTCCGCTTTCATGATATCGCCGTTTTCCATCTCAATGGTAACGATTGGATTTGCCATGTGTAACCTCTTTCTGACCGTAAGGGTCTTGTTTTCCTATGGTGTGAACCACCACACAACGGTATTGTATCGAAAAAAATGCCATTCGTAAAGGGATAATCTGCTTTGACATGGAAAATGTGCTTGCCAACCAGGCGGGACAGAAATAGAATAGGGACAGGACAGTCCAACTATCCGGCTGTGCATCGACATCTGCAAAGTGCCGGAAAAACACTGGACGAACGATTCTGGGAGTGACCGAACATGAGCGAGTTACAGTTACACAATATTTTCATCGGAAGTCTGTCGGAAATCTGCAAAAGGCAGCTTCTCGAAAATCTGAAAAAAGATCTGGCGGGGGACAGTGGGATCCGGGTTGCAGATCTGATGGGCGCAGCGACAGACATCGTGAAAGATTTCCGACCGGAACAGACCATTTTTATCTCCGGGGATACCGGGGAACTGCGTGCAGCGTCCGCGTGTTCCATCGCGGCGCTCGGCTATCTGCCGGACGCCGGACCGGAGGAAAATGCGCGGGAGACAGAGCATACAGAGACGGCAGAGGAAAATACGGGCGCGGACGTCACCATGTGGGCGGAGGGCTTTGAGGAGATCGGGCTGACCTTCCTTACGCGTGTCTATGAACGGTATCACGGACTGCCGTGGACGATCCTTGTGACGGAGCGCTGCGTGGTAAAGGAATTTTCGCTGGACTACCTCGACGCGCTCTTTGCGCTGTATGATGGCGAGGGCATGACGGAATATATCGAGCCGCTTTACCCTTATGAGCAGGAGCGGGAATACCAGGAAGCGTATATCCGCCATATGTATGGTTTCTACGGGTACGGGATGTGGATCGTTTGCGACAGGGACACCGGGGCGCTGATCGGGCGCGCCGGGCTGGAACGGCGCGAGGAGCTTGGGGGAGAGCTGGAACTCGGCTACGTCATCGGCGTGCCGTACCAGAGAAAAGGCTACGCCACGGAGGTCTGTACGGCGATCCTGCGGTATGCCGAGGAGGAGCTGGAGCAGAGCGAGGTCTGCTGCCTGATCGAAAAAGGAAATGAGGTGTCGGAGCATTTGGCGCGCAAGCTGGGCTTTTTGCTGAAAGAAGAACTCACACTTGATGGAAAACAGATGAAAAAATACGTTAGAAATTGACAAAAAGAGACGCAGGTAATAGAATTAGGGATGCTTGGATCAAAATTGAGGAGGAACAAATTTGGAATTTTTAAAAGAAGTTTTTTCTCTCTACGGAGAGCGGAAGGACTGGTTTATCCAGTTGATACTGGAACATATCGGCTTGTCCTTCATCGCGATCTGTCTGGCAGGCGTAATAGGACTGCTTTTGGGTATCTGGATCTCTGAGCATGAATGGGCGGCAGCTCCCGTACTTGGCGTTGCCAATATATTTTATACCGTCCCTGCGATCTCGCTTCTGGGAATGTTGATCCCCCTGCTTGGGATTGGAAATACGACGGCGGTTACCGCATTGACGATCTACGGCGTTATGCCTATGGTCAGAAATACATACGCAGGAATGAAGGGCGTAAGCGCGGAAATCATCAGCGCGGCAGAGGGAATGGGAAGCACAAAGCTTCAGATGATGATCAAAATAAAATTGCCCCTGGCGCTGGGTGTGATCCTTGCGGGCGTCCGTAACATGGTGGTCATGACGATTTCCGTGGCGGCGATCGCATCCTTTATCGGAGCGGGCGGCTTGGGAGTCGCCATTTACCGCGGGATCACGATGTATGACACGGCGATGACCTTTGGCGGCAGCCTGCTGATCGCCCTGATCGCCCTGATCAGCGACCTGATACTCGGACAGATCGAGAAGTACATTAAGAGAAGGAGAAAAATGTAATATGAGAAAATGGAACAAAGTGACAGCGTTATTATTGACAGCGGCAGTGGCTGCAATGACGATAGGCGGATGTGGCAGTGAAAAAGCGCCGGAGACTTCGGTAAGCAGCACGGAGGAGACGAAAACGGAAGCTGTGAGCGAGCCGATTAAAATTGCGACGAAACCGATGACGGAGCAGTATATCCTCGGTGAGATATTAAAACAGTTGATCGAGAGCAGGACAGATTATACGGTGGAAGTGACAAAGGGAATCGGCGGAGGAACGAGCAACATCCATCCGGCGATGGAAAAAGGAGAATTTGATCTGTATCCGGAATATACCTCCAGCGGCTGGGTGATGGTTCTTGGGCATCAGGCTGGTGAGGTATCCGATGAGGAAATACTTGCAAAATTGCAGGAGGAGTACAGCGAGCAGTTCGGGATGACCTGGGTAGGGCTTTACGGCTTTAACAATACCTATACCCTTGCAGTCAGAAAAGAAATCGCAGATCAGTATCAGCTTAAGACCTGCTCGGATCTGGCGAAGGTTTCAGGAGAGCTGGTATTTGGCGGCAATCCGGACTACATTGAGCGTGCGGACGGACTTAGCGGCGTGAGCGAAGCCTATGGCATGGAATTTAAGGCGATCAAGGACATCGACATCGGTTTGAAATATGAGGCGATGGGAAAAGGCGATATTGACGTGACGAACGGATATACCACGGACGCGCAGATTTCCCGCGATGATGTGGTCGCGCTGGAGGACGATAAGGGCTATCAGGTCAATTATTACTGCTCCACGGTCGTTCGGGAAGACGCGCTGGAAAAATATCCAAAGCTGGAGGAAACACTTCTGCTGATGGACGGCATACTTTCGGATCAGGAAATGGCGGAGCTCAATTATCAGGTGGAAGTGGACGGGAAAGACGAAGCGGATGTGGCGCGAGAATTCCTGATCGAAAAAGGTCTGATCGAGGAGTAACGCTATGGAGATGATCAGACTGGATCATGTGACAAAAAGCTATGGAGCGCAGACTGTCCTCAACGATTTTTCACTTTCCATTGAGGCGGGAGAGATTTTGACCGTGATCGGTCGTTCCGGCTGTGGGAAAACGACCATGCTAAAGACGATCAACGGTCTTTGCCGCCCCGATCAGGGGACTGTTTTCGTGGAGGGCAGGGACATCAGCGGGGAGGACATCATTGCGCTGCGAAGAAGGATCGGTTACGTGATCCAAAACAAAGGACTTTTTCCGCACATGACCGTGGAAAAGAATATCACTTATGTGCCCGTGATCAGTGGGAAAAAAGACAAGAAGACAAATCACGAGCTGGCGTGCCGGCTGATCGACCTGGTCGGACTGGAGGAATCCATGCTCTCCCGCTACCCTTCGGAGCTGTCGGGAGGACAGCAGCAGAGAGTCGGGATTGCCCGCGCCCTCGCCGCAGACGCGAAGATCATGCTGATGGACGAGCCTTTTGGCGCACTGGATGAGATCACAAAGCAGGCGATGCAGGATGAGATCCTGAATCTGCACCGCAGAATGGGAATGACGATCGTTTTTATCACCCATGACATCCGGGAGGCGATGAAGCTTGGCAGCAGGGTGCTGGTCATGGATGAGGGAAAGATTGTTCAGCTCGATGTGCCGGAGAAGATAAAAAATGAGCCGGCAAATGAATTTGTCAGCCGACTGGTGAGACCGGCGTTGTAAAGCGCCGCTATTTATGAAAATTGTATAAATTTGAACTAAATTTTTTATACAAAACGAACATTGACAAAAAAATCTACTTTTGATACCATTCGGGTATAAAGAAAAGCGGAACGTTACTGGTAAAGCAGGCGTAACCAAATTCTTTCATAACATTTATGTTATTTGAAGAGTTTGGTTACGCCTGCTTTCGTTGTGTGGAAGACATATGACACAGACAGACTATACGCGAAAAAAGAAAGGAGGGTGTCTTATGGGCATTTTATCACGCATTCTCGGAAAATCGGAGGTTCCCGCTTCCGCGCCGGAAAAAGAGCTTTGCAGTCCTCTGCTTGGGGAAGTGATCCTGTTAGAGACGGTAAACGATCCGGCGTTTGCTGAAAAATCCATGGGGGACGGACTTGCGATCATTCCTGCCGAAGGAAAGCTCTACGCGCCGGCAGACGGAGTCGTTGAGGCGCTGTTTCCGACCGGTCACGCCATCGCCATCGCAGGGGATAACGGATTAAACGTAATTCTGCATATCGGTATTGATACGGTGGAGATGAAGGGAGACGGATTTGAGGCGTTGGTAGCGCAGGGAGACCGGGTGGAAAAAGGCCAGCTTCTGATCAATTTCGACATTGACAAAATTAAGAACTGCGGCTATGAAGCTACCACCATGGTCGTTCTCCCTGACAGCAGTGCTTACGGTGCGATACAAAAAAGGGAGACCGGACAGGTAAAGCCCCAGGATAAGCTGCTGTGGCTTGCCTGACGGGGAGGATTCTTATGAATATCAAAAGAATTTACAACAACAACGTAGTGATGGTTGAAAAAGAAAACGGCGAAGAAATGATCGTTCTCGGCAAAGGTCTGGCTTTCGGGAAAAAAGTTGGCGGGATGATCGAAGAGGAGCAGATTGAAAAAATCTTTACGCTGGCTGAAAAAAGTATCGGAAACCGTCTGGCAAAGCTGGTATCGGAAATTCCGGCAATTTATCTGACGATCGCGGAAGAAATCGTATCCATGATACGGGAAAAATCGGATCTGACCCTGGACGACAACATCTACATTACGCTGACCGACCATATCAGTATGTCGCTGGAAAGAGAAAAAAACCAGATTGTCCTTCATAACCCCATGCTTATGGAGATCCGGCAGTTTTATAAAAAGGAATTTGCCCTTGCAAAGGAAGCTGCCAAAATTATTTACAGGCATATGGGGATCCACATCTCGGAGGATGAAATGGGGTTTATTACGCTGCACATTGTAAACGCCACTTTAAACCAGCGGGCGGACAAGCTGATCTTAAGTCTCCAGATGATCGGCGAGATCATCAAACTGGTGCAGGAGAATTTCGGCGTGCAGTTCGACCAGAAATCCGTATTCTACGAGCGGTTTCTCCGGCATCTCCAGTTCTTTGCAAAAAGGATCCTGTACGATGACGACAAGCAGCTTGCGGAAATGCCGATCCTGCATCTGAACCGGGAAGAATATCCCGAAGCAGTCGAATGCGTAGAAAAAATAGGCGATCATATTTTAAACGCCTATCAGAAAAAGGTGACAGACTCAGAGAAATGTTACCTGATCTATCACATTATCACTTTAATTTCCAACGAGGGGGATTTAAAAACATGAAACAGAAGATCAAAGCTTCTCTCGAAGCATTTTCCAAATCGATCGTACAGCCGCTGATGTATCTGGGCGTTGCAGGTACGGTTCTGATCCTCGGTATTTTACTGACAAACACGGCGATCACTGAAAAATTAACCTTTTTACAGGCTGCGCCCTTCCAGTTGGTCGGAAAGCTGATCTACAACACACTGATGTTTCTGATCAACAACCTGAGCATTATTTTCTGCGTGGGAATTGCAGGCGCTATGGCAAAAAAGAACAAAGGACACGCCTCCCTGATCGGACTGATGTCGTTCTTTATGTTCTTAAACGCCAACAACATCACGCTGGATTTTTACAATAAACTTGCAGAACCGGGTGCGCTTGGTCTCTATGGTACGGGACAGACGACCGTAATGGGGATCCAGGTGTTGGATACCGGTGTGTTCGGCGGTATTTTAATCGGATGCCTCACCGGATTCCTGTTCAATAAATTCAGCGGAAAACAGTTTAAGGGGTATTTCTCCATGTTTTCCGGTGTGCGTTTTCCGTTTCTGCTCATGATCCCGACCGTCCTTGGCATCGGTTTTGCACTGACATTTCTGTGGCCGGTGGTACAGTCAGGGATCAATTCCCTTGCAGGAATGATCGCAGACAGCGGCAACATTGGGCTGTTTTTCTATGGACTGTTAAACAAGCTTTTGGTTCCGACCGGACTTCACCATCTTGTCTATGCGCCGTTCCAGTTTACGGACGTGGGCGGAACGCTTGCACTGGGTGAGACGATCGTTGCGGGCGCTTACCCGATCCGTGTAGCGGAGATGAATATGCCGGGAGCATTTTCGGATTCTACCTATTTTAACAGCTATACATTTAACAATCTGTTCCCGTACATCGGCATCGGTTTTGCATTTATTACCACTGCATTCAAGAAAAACAAGGAAGCGACAAAATCACTCATTCTGCCGCTGATGATGACGGCAGTGTTATCTGCCATTACGGAACCGATCGACTTCCTGTTTGTATTTACAGCACCTGCCCTGTTTCTGATCCACTCCGTATTGAGCGGTGTCAGCCTGGTGCTTTTGAAGGTTCTCAGCATTCCGGCATCCACCAGTGGAGGAATCATCAACATTATGATCTCCAACCTGGTGCTCGGCGTTGAAAAGACCAACTGGCCGATGCTCCTTCTGATGGGAGCCATTGTCAGCGTTGTCTATTACTTCTTGTTCACTTTCCTGATCAGGAAGTTTGACATGAAAACCCCGGGACGTGAACCGGAAACCGCTGTGGAGACAGCAGCCCCGGCAGCAGAGACTCCGGCAGCAGCAACTGTATCGTCTGCAACTGCATCCCAGTCGCCGGAAGACATTGTCAGCCTTATCAACGGGCTTGGAGGCAAAGAAAACATTGACGCGCTGGAAAACTGTTTTACCCGTCTGCGGGTTGTCGTAAAAGATGAAACGCTGGTGAATGAAGATCTGATCAACTGTGTAAAGAACAGCGGTATCAAGCGCAACGGCAAGGATCTACAGATCATCCTCGGGATGCAGGTGGCGGCTGTCCGCAGTCAGGTAGAGGACGCGCTGGAAAAAATGTAACATGATTTTTACAAGGAGGAACACTTTATGATTATTACAATTGTTGGCGGAGGCAGTACCTTTACACCGGGTATTGTGAAATCGATCGCACTGCGCAAAGAGGAGCTTGAGGTACAGGAGATCCGTCTCTTTGATATTGACAGGGAGCGTCAGGATAAGGTTGGCACGCTGGTGCGCTGGATCCTCGAAGAGGATTTGAAGTGCGGCATCAAACTTACAGTGACTTATGATGTGGAGGAAGCATACCGGGACGCCGATTTCATTTTTGCCCAGATGCGCGTGGGAAAATATGCGATGCGCGAGCTGGATGAGAAAATTCCGCTTCGCCACGGCTGCGTTGGTCAGGAAACCTGCGGCTGCGGCGGTCTTGCTTACGGCATGAGAACGATCTTCCCGATGATCCGGGTGATCGACGACGCGGAAAAATATGCAAAGCCGACCCACTGGATCTTAAACTATTCCAATCCGGCTTCCATCGTGTCCGAAGCGTGCAGAAAGCTTCGCCCGGACGCCCGTATCATCAATATCTGTGATATGCCGATCGCGATCATCGACGTGGCAGCCGCAGCTTTAAATATCAAAGACAAGGAGAACATCGTTTACGATTACTACGGACTGAATCACTTCGGCTGGTTTACCGGGATTGAATATAAGGGCGAGGATGTGCTGCCGAAACTCCGCGATTATATCATGGAACATGAGATCCTTCTTCCGGAAGCTTACTTAAAGGACAAGGCGGCTCTGGCAGGGAAGAGCAATGACAACAAGACAAACCGTCATGCAAAAGGAAGCTGGTATTATGTCTGGAAAGGCGTCTATGAAATCATGCAGAACTTCCCGGACACCTTGCCAAACACTTACCTGAACTACTATTTGCAGCAGAAGGAATTTGTGGAACATTCCGACCCTGACCATACGCGCGCAAATGAGGTCATGGAAACCCGTGAGAAAAATCTTTTTGACGGTATTGAAACATATCTTGCCACGGGAGAAATCGACGAGACTGTTTTCTATGCGGGAAGTCATGGTGACTGGATCGCAGACCTTGCGATCGCCCTGAAAAACGATACCAGGGCGCGTTTCCTCGTCATCACGGAAAACAAAGGCGCGATCCCGAATATGCCGTATGACGCTATGGTGGAGGTTCCCGCCTATATCGGCAGAAAAGGACCGGAGGTCATCGCGCAGGATCATATTCCGCTGTTCCAGCAGGGCATGATGATGCAGCAGTTAAACTGCGAAAAGCTGCTTGTCGAGGGCTGTATCGAGGGCTCTTACCAGAAAGTTTTGGAGGCGTTCACACTGAACAAAACGGTTCCGAGCATGAAGGTTGCCAAAGAGGTACTGGATGATATGATCGAGGCAAATAAAGAGTACTGGCCAGAATTAAATTAAGGAAGCCAAAAGGGGCTGTTGCGAAACGGATGTGAAATCATCTGTGGAGCAACGCTCCTTTTTTCTGCCGGATTTCCGGCAGTCCGCAGAAATGGCGCTTGCGTGTTGCATTTTATTAGGAAATAAAATATAATAGTAAAATACAAAAAATTAAGATGGATGAAGTGGGTGATGTACATGGCAGATATTTCATCAGAGGTAAAAAATATCGAAGAACTGGAATTAAAGACGTGGGAAGAAGAGGGCGCAGTGATACCGACGAAGGACTTTGTGAGTCCGGAGCAGTTGTATCAGAAGCTCGTTGCCAGTGTGCACAAATATCATCCGTCTACCGATATTTCGCTGATCGAGAAGGCATACCGGATCGCGGAGAAGGCACACGAGGGACAGGTGCGCAAGTCCGGCGAGCCTTATATCATACATCCGCTCTGCGTGTCGATCATCCTTGCAGATCTGGAGATGGATAAGGAGACGATCGTCGCGGGGCTTCTGCACGATGTCTTAGAGGACACGATCTTAACGGAACAGCAGCTTGCGGAGGAGTTCGGGGAGGACGTCCTGCTGCTCGTGGACGGCGTGACGAAGCTGCAGCATCTGCATCTGACCGACAACAAGAACAATGAAAAGGAAAAGTCGGCGGAGCGGCTGGAGATGCAGGCGGAGAATCTGCGCAAGATGTTTCTCGCGATGGCGAAGGACATCCGTGTCATCATGATCAAGCTGGCAGACCGCCTGCACAATATGCGTACCCTAAAGTACCAGCCGAGAGAGAGCCAGATCCGGATCGCAAGGGAGACGCAGGAGATTTACTGTCCGCTGGCACAGCGACTTGGTATCTCCCGGATCAAGATCGAGCTTGACGACCTCTCGCTCAAGTATCTGGAGCCGGAGGCGTACTATGATCTGGTGCGTCAGATCAACCAGCGCAAGAGCGTGCGTGAGGAGTACATTCAGGGACTTGTGGAGGAAGTGGGGGCGCACATCCGCGAGGCGGGCATCCGCGCGCAGATCGAGGGACGTGCGAAGCACTTTTTCAGCATTTACAAAAAGATGGTCAATCAGGATAAGACACTCGACCAGATCTATGACTTGTTTGCGATCCGCATTATCGTGGAATCGCTCAAGGACTGCTATGCGGCGCTTGGCGTGATCCACGAGATGTACAAACCGATCCCGGGACGTTTCAAGGATTACATCGCGATGCCAAAGCCGAATATGTACCAGTCGCTCCACACGACGCTGATCGGGCCGACCGGGCAGCCGTTTGAGATCCAGATCCGCACCTACGAGATGCACCGGACGGCGGAATACGGTATCGCCGCGCACTGGAAATACAAGGAGACGAGCAACAACGGCGGCGTGTCTGCACCGATGACTGTGACCGAGGAGGAGAAGCTGAGCTGGCTGCGCCAGATTCTGGAGTGGCAGCGGGATATGTCCGATAACCGTGAATTTATGAGCCTGTTAAAGAGCGATCTCGATCTGTTTTCCGACACGGTGTTCTGCTTTACGCCGACCGGGGACGTCAAGAACCTGCCAAACGGCTCGACGCCGATCGATTTTGCCTATGCGATCCATTCCGCTGTGGGCAATAAGATGGTCGGGGCGAAGGTGAACGGCAAGCTGGTGCCGATCGACTACGTGATACAAAACGGCGACCGGATTGAGATCGTGACCTCGCAGAATTCCAAGGGGCCGAGCCGCGACTGGCTGAATATCGTCAAGAGCACGCAGGCGAAGAACAAGATCAACCAGTGGTTCCGCAGTGAACTCAAGGAAGAAAACATTTTAAAGGGAAAAGAGCTTCTGATCGCCTCGTGCAAGGCAAAGGGCATCCATTTCCCGGATATCAACAAGACGGAGTATCAGAATAAGATTTTAAATAAATACGGTTTCCACGACTGGAATTCCTGTCTGGCGACGATCGGGCACGGAGGATTAAAGGAAGGGCAGATCGTCAACCGTATGTACGAGGAGTATAAGAAAGACCATCCGGCGCAGATCACCGACGAGGAGGTGCTTGCGGCGGTTTCCTCGGAGAACAGACCGAAAATACCGGAGAAGCGCTCCAAGAGCGGCATTATCGTCAAAGGGCTTTACGATGTGGCAGTCCATTTTTCCAAGTGCTGCAGTCCTGTCCCGGGAGACGAGATCGTCGGGTTTGTCACGAGAGGGCGCGGGGTGTCGATCCACCGCACAGACTGTATCAATGTGATCAACCTCTCGGAGATGGAGCGGGAGAGACTGATCGACGCCGAGTGGCAGCAGGATGCCGACGCGCAGAGCAAGGGGCTTTACCGTGCGGAGATCAAGATTTTTGGAAATAACCGCACCGGGCTTCTGGTGGATATCACGCGTGTATTTACGGAGCGTGAGATCGATATTGAGACGATCCACTCCAAGACGAGCAAGCAGGGTGTGGCGACGATCGATATTGCTTTTTCCACCAAGGGAAGGGCAGAGTTAAACAGTCTGATCGACAAGCTGCGCCAGATTGAGAGTGTGATCGATATCGAGCGGACGACGGGCTGATGAGACAGATAAGAGGGAGGCATCTATGGCGCTATTAAAGGTAGAGCAGTATGTGGTGGGAATGGTTCAGACCAACTGCTATTTTGCAATCAATGAGGACACGAAGGAAACGCTTGTGATCGATCCGGGGGCAAATGCTATGCAGCTTGCAGAGCGGCTCGATGGGGCAGAACTGCATCCGGTTGCGATCCTGCTGACGCACGGGCATTTTGACCACGCGGGCGGTGCGGCGGAGCTGGCGGAGAGATACGGCATCCCGGTGTACGCGCACGAGGCAGAGTGCGAGACACTCCAAAATCCGGCTGTGAACTTAAGCGGCTGGGAGGGCGCAGAGTGTGCGTATCACGCGGACTGTCTGGTGAAGGATGAGCAGGAACTGAAGCTTGCGGGATTTCTGATCCGCGTGCTCTATACGCCGGGGCATACGGCGGGCGGCTGTTGTTATTTGCTGCCGTACCAGAATGTGCTGTTTTCCGGCGACACGCTGTTTGCGCAGTCGGTTGGAAGAACCGATTTTCCGGGAGGCAGCGCGTCCACGCTGATCCGCAGTATCAAAGAAAAGCTGATGACGCTCCCGGAGGAGATCACGGTCTATCCGGGACACAACGATAGTACGACGATCGGCACGGAGCGTATGTACAATCCGTACTTGTAGCTGCCGTGCCAAAGATGAGAGAGATATTGGGAACAAAGAAGATATGATAATAGTCAGGTTAAACAGACCGGAGTTTGAGTACGATATTCATTCTCTGGTAAAAGCATTCTATCCGAAGCAGGACGTTTCGGTGACGGCGGAAGAAAAGACCTATGAGGAGCCGGCAGTCTGGGAGATGCAGCTTTCCTATCTGGACAACAGCATCCGGATCGCGTGGTGGGAGAATGGAGAGGAAGCGGCGCACGAGCTACCGGGAAGGGAATTTAGCGTTGACTTTTCCGACCGGTCAGCGGTGAAAAACACTTTAAAACAGAATCTGTACGAAATGCTTTCCGGGTACACGGGGGAGAGCCTCCCGTGGGGAACGCTCACCGGCATCCGTCCGACGAAGATCCCGATGAAGCTTCTGGAGGAGAGGGCGGATCGGGATGCGATCGCTTCCTATATGAAAGAGACCTATTTTGCATCGGACGAGAAGATCAGGCTCTCGATCGACATTGCGGAGCGTGAGCTGAAGCTTTTGTCAAAAATTGATTATGAGAACGGATACAGTCTGTATATCGGCATCCCGTTTTGTCCGACCACCTGTCTGTACTGTTCGTTTACCTCCTATCCGTTGTCCGCGTGGGCGAAGCGGGTGGATGCTTATCTGGATGCGCTGGAGCATGAGATCGATTACGTGGCGGTGAAGTTTGCAGGGAAGCGTCTTAACGCCATCTATATCGGCGGCGGTACGCCGACGACGCTTGAACCCTACCAGCTTGACAGACTGATCCGCAAGATCAAGTGCAGTTTTGACTTGTCGGATTGTCTGGAATTTACGGTGGAGGCAGGCAGACCGGACAGCATCACGAGGGAGAAGCTTCTTGTGTTGCGCCGTCACGGCATTTCGCGCATTTCAATCAACCCGCAGACGATGAAGGACGAGACGCTGCGGCTGATCGGGCGGCATCACACGGTGGAGCAGACGAGAGAGAGTTTTCTGCTTGCGCGGGAGCTTGGGTTTGACAACATCAATATGGATCTGATCTTAGGGCTTCCGGGGGAAGATCTTACCGACGTCCGGCGCACGATGGAGCAGATCAGAGAGTTAAAACCGGATAACATCACCGTTCATTCGCTCGCCCTAAAGCGCGCGGCGAGACTGAATATGTTTAAGGAAAATTATAAGGATTACCGGATGGTCAATACGCAGGAGCACATGGAGCTTGTGGCGTCCTGCGCGAGGGAGATGGGGCTGTCGCCGTACTATCTGTACCGCCAGAAGAGTATGGCGGGCAATCTGGAGAACGTCGGTTATGCAGCGCACGGCAAAGCAGGTGTCTACAATATCCTCATCATGGAGGAGAAACAGACGATCGTCGCCTGCGGAGCAGGAAGCATCACAAAAAGGGTATCTTCCGACGGACGCATTGAACGGTGTGAGAATGTCAAGGATGTGGCTCTCTATATCGAAAAAATCGATGAAATGATTGACAGAAAGCGGCGGCTTCTGGGAGGGAAATATTAGATTGAATACAGAAATAACGGATGCAGTGATAGCAGCAGACGATAAAGCCCAATATGATGAAAGAGCAAAACGTATTTTAGGAAATAAAATCATTCTCGCTCATATCCTTGTAAATACGGTAGATGAGTTTAGGGGAATGAATCCCAAAGAGGTTGTGTCTTTTATTGAGGGCGAACCGTTTATCAGCGTGGTTCCGCTGGAACCGGGGCTGACCAATTTTTCTAAAAAGGAAACCGGGGATCGGGTGGTAGGTTTTAATTCGGAGAACGCTGAAATCAATGAGGGACTCGTAAGATTTGATATTGTATTTTATGTGCGTATGAAAGATGGACTGTCACAGATGATTATCAACGTGGAGGCTCAGAAAGATGCACCTGCGGAATACAGTATCCTTAACCGGGCAATCTTTTATGTATGCAGGCTTGTTTCTTCACAGAAGGAACGTGATTTTGCGGGGATGGACTATGATGACATAAAGCGTGTCGTCTCAATATGGATTTGTATGAATATGCCGGAGAACAGTCTGGATTATTATTATCTGGAGAATAAAAAGTCTCTGGGCTCTTACCAGTGGAAAGGAAAGCAGGATATGCTTAATATCGTATTGGTTGGGCTTTCAAAGGATTTGCCGGAGCAGGATGATGAAAAATGTGAGCTGCATCGTCTGCTTGGAGCATTGCTTTCCAAAGAGCTTACGAAGGATGAGAAGCTGGCGATTATTGAGCAGGAATATGACATTCCATTAGAGGATAATTTAAGAAAGGATGTGGGCGTTATGTGTAATCTTAGTCAGGGGATTGTAGATGATACAAAGGAAGAAATTATCATGAATATGCACCGAAAGGGTTATAAGCCCGATCAGATAGCAGAAGTTGTCGAAAAGAGCATTGAGGAAGTAAAAGCTATCATCGTGCAGCAAACCCGCAAATGAGACGAGGGATTTCTGATACACCAGAGGATATCGCTCGCAAGAGAAAGAAGATGGAGGAGATTTCATGGCATTGAGCAAAAAGCCGGTCAACGGCATGAAGGATATTTTACCGGAGGAGATGCAGATCCGGGATTATGTGCAGCAGGTGATCAAGGAGACGTACCGCAGTTTTGGATTTACGCCGATCGAGACGCCGTGCATGGAGAACATCGCGAACCTGAGCAACAAGCAGGGCGGCGAGAATGAAAAGCTGATCTTTAAGGTGATGAAGCGCGGTGAAAAGTTAAAGATTGATACGGCAAAGGAGGAGGCGGATCTCGTGGATTTCGGGATGCGCTACGACCTGACCGTGCCGCTGGTGCGCTTTTATGCGAACAACGCCAACGATCTGCCGACGCCGTTTAAGGCGCTCCAGATCGGAAACGTATGGCGTGCCGACCGTCCGCAGAGAGGGCGCTACCGCCAGTTTATGCAGTGTGACATCGACATTATCGGCGAGCCGAGCAATCTGGCGGAGATCGAGCTGATCCTTGCGACGACGACGACGATCGGGCGTCTGGGCTTTAAGAATTTTGAGATCCGCATCAACGAGCGCAGGATCTTAAAGGCGATGGCGGCATACAGCGGATTTCCGGAGGACGAGTTTGACACTGTCTTTATCATACTGGACAAGATGGATAAGATCGGACCAGACGGTGTGGCGGAGGAGCTTTTGAGAGAGGGCTATGCGAAAGAGTCCGTGGAGAAGTATCTGGAGCTGTTCCGCGGCGTGGAGAGCGCGGAGAACGGGATCGAGTATCTGGCGACTGTCCTCGAGGGCTTTTTGGAGCCGGAGGTGAAGCAGAATCTGCTGGAGATCATACAGAGTGTCGAGGCGGCAAAGACCGCGGATTTTAAACTCGTCTTTGACCCGACGCTGGTGCGCGGCATGAGCTATTACACGGGGACGATTTTTGAGATTTCGATGCCGGAGTTTGGCGCAGCCTGCGGCGGCGGCGGACGCTACGATAAGATGGTAGGCAAGTTTACCGGAAAGGATGTTCCGGCGTGCGGCTTTTCGATTGGTTTTGAGCGGATCATCCTGCTGCTAATGGAAAACGGATTTACCGTTCCGATGCAGCGTCCGAAGATCGCCTTTCTCGTGGAGAAAAACTATCCGGCGGACAAGATGGCGGAGGTCATCGCAAAGGCGCAGGAGGAGCGCGTGGCGGGCAGGCAGGTGCTGGTCGTGCGCATGAACAAGAACAAGAAGTTCCAGAAGGAAAAGCTGGCGGCAGAGGGCTACAAGGACATTGTGGAGTTTTTCAACGATTAGGGAATTGCAATCGGATGTCCTGTGGTGTAAGATAAAACAGTCAAAAATTTACGAATAAGAATAGGGGAGTATCAAGATGATTCAGTCAAGAACTCATAACTGCGGCGAGCTGCGTCTTGCAGATGCAGGAAAACAGGTGACGGTCGTAGGATGGTATGAAAATATCCGCAAGGTGAGCAAAAATTTAGGTTTCCTTATTTTAAGGGATTTTTACGGGACGACACAGATCGTGATCGAGACCGAGGAGATGATGGAGCAGATCGACGGCGTGAACAAGGAGTCCACGCTTTCCATCTCGGGAACAGTCAGAGAGCGTTCCAGCAAGAACATGGAGCTTTCGACCGGAGAGATCGAGGTTGTGCCGGAGAAGATCGAGATCCTCGGCAAGTGTATCTACAATGCGCTTCCGTTTGAGATCAGCCAGTCGAAGGACGCTGATGAGAACACCAGATTGAAATACCGCTATCTGGATCTGCGCAATCCGGAGGTCAAGAGCAAGATCGTGCTGCGCAGCAGGATTGTCGCTGAGCTTCGCCAGAAAATGAACGAGCTTGGCTTTATGGAGATCACGACGCCGATCCTGACGTGTTCATCCCCGGAGGGGGCAAGGGATTACCTTGTGCCGGCGAGAAACCACCCTGGAAAGTTCTACGCCCTGCCGCAGGCACCGCAGCAGTTTAAGCAGATCCTGATGGCGTCCGGTTTTGACCGTTACTTCCAGATCGCACCGTGTTTCCGCGACGAGGACGCGAGAGCAGACCGCTCTCCGGGTGAGTTTTACCAGCTCGACATGGAGATGGCGTTCGCTTCGCAGGAGGATGTGTTTGCAGTGATTGAGGAGGTGCTTCCTCCGGTCTTTGAAAAATACGGCGTGTACCAGACAGCATCCAAGGCTCCGTTTGTGCGCATTCCGTACCTTGAGGCGATGGACAGGTACGGCAGCGACAAACCGGATCTGCGCATCGATCTGGTGTTGACCGACGCGACAGAAGTGATGGCGGACTGTGGTTTTGGTCCGTTCGAGGGACAGACGGTAAAGGCGATTGTCGTGGACGGATTTACCGCGACCAGAAAAGTGATCGACGCGATCTGTGCGGAGGTTGAGGTGACGACAGCGAACAAGGCGTTCTGGTTTAAGCTGGACGAGAACGGCGAGCTTGTCGGCGGAATTTCCAAGTTTTTGCAGGACAGAAAAGAGGCGGTCATCGCGGCTCTCGGCTTAAAGCCGGGTGATTTTGTCGGACTGACCGCAGGCAAAAAGCTTGCGGCACAGAAGACCGCGGGCGTGTTGCGCAGGCTTCTCGGCGCGGCGAGCGAGAAACACATGAAGAAAGACTGCTATGAGTTCTGCTGGATCGTGGACTTCCCGATGTATGAGATCGGTGAGGAGTCCGGCGAGCTTGAGTTCTGTCATAATCCATTTTCGATGCCACAGGGAGGCATGGACGCGCTGCTGAACGAAGAACCGCTGTCAATTCTCGCTTACCAGTATGATTTGGTGTGCAACGGGGTAGAATTATCCTCAGGAGCAGTCCGTAACCACAATCCGGAGATCATGATCAAGGCGTTTGAGCTCGCGGGTCTCGGCGAGGAGGATGTGAAGGCGAAGTTCCCGGCGATGTACAACGCATTTTGCTATGGAGCGCCGCCACACGCGGGGATCGCACCGGGCGTTGACCGCATGATCATGCTGATCTGCGGAGAGGAGAGCATCCGTGAGATCATTCCGTTCCCGATGAATAAGAACGCGATGGACGTGATGATGGGAGCGCCTGCCACGGTAGAGCCAAGACAGCTTGAGGATGTGCATATCAGCTTAAAGCTGCCGGAGAAAAAAGAGGAAAACGAATAATTAAGTGGATAGGGGGATTTTGAAATGAAAAAAAGAATGATGGCGTGCTGCCTTACACTGGTGCTGGCACTGGCAGTCTTTGCGGGCTGTGGAAAGGAGCAGCAGGCGGTAAATCTGGAGGGAAGCTGCGAGGAGATCCTGACAAAGGTCTATGAGAATGCAAAGCTGGATGACGAGACGCGCGAGGCGATGGAGTATTACCAGACGACGCCGATCGATGAGACGACGGCGGAGTATCTGCTCGGAACGGCGGATGTGAAGTATGCGGAGGCGGTTGTCTCCGCGCCGATGATGAATGCGGTTGCGTATCAGTGTGTGATCTTAAGAGTTGCCGAGGGCGAGGACGTCGAGGCGGCAAAGAAGCTGCTCGTGGATAACGCCGACCCGAGAAAATGGGTGTGCGTGGAAGCGGAGAGCGTTGTTGTGGAAAATGTCGGCGATGTGATCCTCTATATTATGGCAGACCAGACAACGGCAGATGCAGTAAAAACTTCATTTCTTGCACTTGGTGAGTAATGTGGATGCAAAACAGTGACAACTTCACATAGGGACTTGAAAAGTTAGAAAATTCCAGCAGGGCAGACCGTGTAACGAGAAAAGTTGCGCGGTCTGTTTTGCTGACATAAGAGTGACTCGCGAAGCGAGTGGCTCGTTGTTTGAAGTGAGGAGAAATGCGAATGAAATATGAACCGGAGAAGTTAAAGGAAAAGAGGATCGCATATAGAAAGAGAGCCATATGCATTGGAATGGTCGTGGCTTTGGCATGGATGCCTATCGTGGCAGTCTGTGCGTGGCATTTCCGTTTTTATTTCACCAGTGCAAACAGACTGATTGGCGCTGTGGCGATTCTGGTTGCCATAAGTGTCGTCTGTTTTTTTCTGGCGCTGCTGGTGGAGGAGCGGCGGAGCCGTCCGTTTTTGGCGGAGCTGCATAGCCTTGCGGAGGAATATTGTGCGGATAGGGACGTTGCGCGTTATAGGGAAAAATTGCTTTGCATGAAAGAAGAGCCTAAAAATATGACTTCTGAAGAACTGTGGTATATGACTTTGGCGGGGCTGCTTGTAAAAGAAGAGAGATACGAGGAAGCGATCGCATTGTTTGAACGGTTGGAGGATGGCGCTTTTGGTGAAGCGAAAGAGGAGGCGCAGGAGGGGAAAGAGTTTGTCCGGGATCTGATAGAGAAAAAAGCCGGGAGACTGTACTGGGACCCGGCGACGCTGCAACATTTGCGCGATCTGTTATAGGCACGGAAATAAATGTGGTCCAGACTATGAAAGCTGCCTCAAAAGCTCCGCAGGGGTAAGAACCGGAACGCCAAATTCTTCAAAATCCTTTTTGTTCCGGGTAACGATGTAATCACACCGGATGGATTTGGCGCAGGTGGCTACAAGGCAGTCCTCAAAGTCTTTTGCTTTTTGCTGGAATGCAGTGAGCACATCATTGTTGGTACCGTTGCAGACCTTGACGATTTCCAACAGTTTTCCGACTGCCTTATATGCGAGGTCAGTACTGTGTGTGTACTTTCTCACCAGATAGTAGATATCTGTGACAGAGGAGGCGGAGACAAAGCCGTCAATCCGGTGATCTTCACAAAGGCTTAAGACTTTACAGGAATCTTCGACAAAGGGCTCCCGTTCCAAAAGTACGTCAATGATAATGTTGGTATCACACATGATCTTCATATTTTGACAATCGCTCCTCTCTCAAAGAATCAGGATCAATATCCGAAGGAACGCCTTTTAACATTCCGCGAAGGGAATCCACAGCGGAAATCTGGGGATTGATCACCTTTGCAATGGTCTTTCCGTTGCGGGTGATGAAAATATCCTCTTTGGCGATCATCTCAAGGTATTTGCCAAAATTGGTTTTAAATTCTGTCGCAGTAACAATCATGAATATCCCATCCTTTCTTTTGTTGCTTTTATTATATGCGATTTTGATAAAAAAAACAATAAAATCGCACGAAATAAAAGAAGTGATAAAAAGCATTGTTCGATATATGAGCGGCTGTGCGTTGCGGACATTTGAAATCACACTCCCCATAAAAATTCAAAATAAACAGCATATAACAGTTGACAACAGTTATATGCTGTTATATACTGTTTGTAAAAAGAAATCTACATCATGCGCAAATGTGGAGGAAAATATGAAAGTAATGATCAACAACGCATCCATGCAGCCCATCTATGAGCAGATCGTGGAGCAGATAAAGAGCCAGATCGCGCAGCAGGAGCTGACGGAGGGAACGCCTCTGCCGAGCGTGCGCGGGCTGGCGAAGGATTTAAAGATCAGCGCCCTGACGGTGAAGAAGGCATATGACTTTCTGGAGCAGGAAGGGCTGATCGCAACGGTGCATGGCAAGGGAAGCTTTGTGTTGGGCGTAAGCCCCCAGTTGATGGAGGAGGCGCAGCGCAGGGAAGTGGAAGCCTGCATGGAGCAGGCGGTCGCAAAGGGCAGAGGATGCGGAATGAGCGACGCACAGCTTCGGGAGATACTCGAGCTGGTGCTGGAGCCGTAGGGCAGAGGAAGGGAGAGACTATGCTGAAGTTTGCAGGAGTGAAAAAACAGTACGGTACATTTGTGCTGGATGTGAGTATGGAGGTAAAGCCGGGGATGGTCACCGGGCTGATCGGGGCGAATGGCGCCGGAAAGAGCACGACGTTTAAGGCGGCGCTGAATCTGATCCCGACAGACGGCGGAGAGATCCGCCTCTTTGGAAAAAATGTGGAAACGCTGACGCCGCAGGATAAGGAAAAGCTTGGCGTGGTGCTGTCGGATTCCGGCTTTAGCGATTGGCTGACGGTAAATGACGTGGCGGTGGTTCTCGACGCCATGTACCGGGATTTTTCAAAAGAAGAGTTCCTGCGGCGGTGCGGGGAGTTCGGTCTGCCGTTCAAGAAGAAAATCCGGGATTTTTCCACGGGAATGAAGGCGAAGCTAAAGCTTCTTGTGGCGATCTCGCACGAAGCGAAGCTTCTGATCCTGGATGAGCCGACCGCCGGGCTGGACGTTGTGGGGAGGGAGGAGCTGCTGGCGCTGCTTCAGGATTATCTGGGTGAGCAGGAGGAGCGCTCCGTGCTCATCAGCTCGCATATTGCCAGCGATCTGGAAAAGTTTTGTGACGACATTTACATGATACACGACGGAAAGATCATTCTGCACGAGGAGACGGACGTCCTTCTGGGGTCTTACGGGATCTTAAAGGTGGATGGATCACAGTATGAAAAGATGGATAAGAGCGCCATCCTGTGCCGGAAAAAGGAAGAATTCGGCTACTGCCTGCTGACGGACAGTCGTCAGTTTTATCAGGAGAATGAGCCGGGGCTGATCGTGGAGAAGTGCGGGATTGACGATGTGATTCTGCTGATGACGAAAGGAGAGAGAGTATGAGAGGATTACTGGTGAAGGATCTGCGGCTTTTGGCAGGGCAGAAACGATTTTTTGTGGTGGTGGTTGCGATCGGACTCTTTTTTATGCTGAGCGGTCAGGATCCGATCTTTACGGTGAGCTACTGCACCCTGCTGCTGTCGTTTTTCACGGCGAGCACGATCAGCTACGACGAGTTTAACCATGGATTTTTCTATCTGTTCTCGCTCCCGGTGAGCCGGAAGGGGTATGTGGCGGAGAAATACCTGTTTGGACTTTTGACGGGCGGCGCCGCATGGGTGGCAACAACCGTGATCGGCGGGCTTTACGGCAGCATGGCGCAGGAGGATTTTCTTCTGTTAGAGTGGATTGCCGGCGCCGTCGGGATCCTTGTGGTGCTTGTTATTTTTCTGTGCCTGACGCTTCCGGTACAGTTTAAATTCGGTTCGGAAAAAGGAAGGATCGTGATCTCTGTTGGGATGATCGCATTGTTTCTCGGTCTGATGGCGTTTCTTAAAATGGATGGCGTGCTGGAGGTGGTTGCGGGGGTAGCCGAAAGGATCGCATCCCTGGGCACGGTGGCTGTGCTTGGCGTTGGAGTCCTGTTCTTTGCCATCGTGGTGGCAGTGTCAGTGGCGGCAAGCGTGCATATCATGGAAAAGAAGCAGTTGTCATAACCTACTTTACAAATAGCGCGAAACATAGGATAATAACATTGAAATGGAGATACCTATGGAAATAAGACGGATTGGGGAAAATAAATTCCGCTGTGCACTGACAGAGGACGAAATCCGCGCGCTGGGCTTTTGTATTGACGATATTATCGGGGACAGCGAGACGACGCAGAGATTCGTTCAGACTGTGATGCATCTGGTGGAGGAACACGAACAGATAAATATCAATGATTTTTCGCCGATGGTGCAGGCGGAGATCCTGCAGAACCACACTGTCGCCGTCACATTCGGCACGGATAAAGAGCTTTCCTTCCGCGAGATCATGGAGGCGGTGAACCACATTATGAGCCAGTTGTCCCCGGAACAGCTTGCGGAGTGGAAGCGGGCAAGGCAGGCGGAGCAGGAGCAGGAAGAACAGCAGACAGAGCCGATGGTCTGCGCATTCCGCTTTGCCGCGATCGAGGAGATCCGGCGGATGTGCCTGGTCTGTTTTCCGGCAGCTCTGCCAAAGAGCGGACTTTACAAGCTGGCGGGAATGTACTATCTCATCCTGGATTTTTCAGGGTTCACGAAGGAGCAGATGCGCCCGTTTGCCTTTGGCGCGGTGGAGTATGACCGCGGTCATTCTTTCAATCCGGGGCAGATTGCCCATATCATGGAGCAGGGAAAATGTATCATGAAAAGTGAGGCTCTGGAAATGCTGATGCAGTTGTAAAAAATAGATAAAAGTGATTTTGTAAATAGACAAATCTCTCAAAAGCAGGATGAATTTTTGTGGAAAGTGCCGATAAAGTTTTCTGCCCATTTTCTACTATATATGCTATGATAGTAGAGGTTCTGATACAAGATATGTGCATCAGGAAAAACAGGGGACATACGGACCGCAGCGCGTCCGTGTGCAGAATGGAGAGGTTATGAGCAGAGAACAGATATGGGAACTAGAGGAGAGCAAGCTGAGTTTGCTGAAGCAGGCGTACCGGATGAAGCAGGAAAATCCGCATATGTCACCGGTCGGACTGGAGCATGAGATGTACGCGGCGATCATGAATGAGGTTCGCGAGATCACGAACAGACTGCAGAGAAGTACAGAAGCATATGTATAGAAACAGGCGGTGTAATCCCGAAATGGGGTTACACCGTTTTTGGATCTACAGAGTGTGATTGGCAAAATGCACACATGGTATTCTGCCGGCAGCAATCTATAAAAACTTCAAAAGGTGCAAATAATAATATTAAAAACGCTGTTAAAGGTGCAAATAATAATCCATATAACTTGGAAAAAGGTGCAGGTTATGCTATGATATCTTTATGAAATGCACGGAGGTTTGCGTATGGAACGAATTGCATTGGAAAAACTGACAGACTGGAACAACAGTGAGCGCAGAAAACCGCTGATCGTCTGGGGAGCGAGGCAGGTTGGAAAAACGTATCTTGTGCAGGAACTCTTTGCAAAGACTTATTATAAGGACAACTACATCTATGTGGACTGTAAAAAAGAAGATGAAATCCGCACATTTTGTTCGGAAACTGCAAATGCCGAGAAGATCATTGAGTATATCTCTTTGCGCAAAGGAAAGCAGATCAGTGAAAAAACTTTGCTGATTTTTGATGAGATACAGGAATGTCCGAACATTATTTCGTCCCTGAAATACTTTTGTCAGGATTTCAGGGAAGTTCCTGTGATTGCAACCGGATCAATGGTGCGCATTAAGCTGCAGCGAGAGACGCATAAAAAGGGTTCCCGGGAAAGCGACAAATTTCTTTTTCCGGTAGGAAAAATCAATCAGATCACAGTTTACCCGATGACCTTTGATGAATTTTTGATGAATCGCAATAAAATGCTCTATCAAGCAGTGAAAAAAGCGTATGAGAACAGACAGCCGCTGGATGGTCAGATTCACGGGCTGGTCATGGAGGAGGTATATAAATATCTGTTGGTAGGCGGTATGCCGGAAGCCGTGGAAGCTTATATTGAGGGGGAGGATCTCCTCGAATCGAGAGAAATCTTAAAAGCGTTGTACGATAACTATCTTGCCGATATGGAGCTGTATCAGGCAAGTCCGGAAGCGCTGTTACGTTCCCGGGCATTGTTCCAAAATATTTACAGGGAATTAAACAAAGAATCTAAAAACTTTTCGCCGGGACTGATCGAAGAAAAAAGAAAAACAAGAGATTTTGCGACAGCGATCCAATGGCTTACGATGGCGCACGTTGTCAACCAGTCGTTCCAGTTGAAAGAGCATATCACAATGCCGCTGATGCCGGAGGGCGAAAGTAAGTTCCGGCTATTTCTGGGCGATATTGGTATGTTTTCGTACCAGAGCGGTATCAATGCCGCATCGTTCCTGTCAAGTGAAAGAGAAAATACTTTGTCAGGGATTTTCTTTGAAAACTTTGTTGCCAACGAGCTGATCGCAAAAGGACACAAACTGTTTTACTGGCGGGGGAGGGTATCCGCCGAGCTTGAATTTATCGTTGAGTCGGACAATAAACTCTACCCGATTGATGTCAAGAAAGGCAGGGGAACCCTCAACTCTCTCGCAAAATTCTCAAACCATAACAAGTTTGAATGTGCGATCAAAGTTTCAAAAAATAATTACGGCTATAGCCCTGAGCAAAAACTGCTCACGATCCCGTTTTACTTTATCCCGTTTGTGGCAAGGGAGCTTGCGGACGGAACAATGACCATATGATGCAGACAAAAAAGGTATCAACCCCTCGCGGCTGATACCTTTTTTCTGTCTATTTTTCTTCCGCATCCGCGCGCCGGATCAGACCGACACCGATCGGATACGGACCGGTGTGCACGCCGATCGTTGCACCGATCTGGCAGATTGGTGGATTTTCAATGCCGAGGCGCTCCCGGACCACATCTGCGAGCATATCGCGGAAATGGCAGGCTTCCTCGTAGTCGTAGCCATAGCCGATCGCAAAGCTGTACTCTCCCGGTTTTATGCTGCGCTCATCCAGATAAGCCACAAACAGCTCGATGACCTTCTGCATGGATTTCTCGCGGTTCCTGCAGATGCCGGAGCTCTGGATCTCACCGGACTGCAGCGTGATGAGGGGCTTGAGCTTTAGGGCGCTTCCGGCAAGTCCGGCAAGCTTGCCGATCCTCCCGCCGTGCTTTAAGTAGTCGATGCTTCCGATCGTGAAAAAGATCCTGCCGCTCTCGCGGATGGCAAGCAGGCGTTCCACCATCCTGTCGTAGTCCCAGCAAAGATCGCGCAGATGGCACGCCTCCTGCACATACAAGCCCTGCAGTACGGTGTTGATCGTCGAATCGATCACGGTAATGCGGGCATCCGGGTACTGCTCTAAGATCATCTCACGCGCGGTCATGGCGGACTGCATCGAACCGCTGAATTTGGTCGTGATACAGATGCAGATGGCGGGAATGTCCTCCTTTGCCAGAGGCTCAAAGACCTGATAATAGTCGTCTACGGACGGCATGGAGGTCTTTGGAAACGTGTCCGGGTGGCTGACCATCTTCTGGTAAAATTCGCGGACGTCAATATCGACGCCCTCCCGGAGGTAGGTTTCACTGTCAAAAGAGACATAAAAGGGCACGAGCAAAACGTCCAGTTCCTTTGCGGCTTCCAGTGAGAGATCACAGGAACCGTCACTGATAATCTGTACTTTTTTATTCATCTGGTAACTCCACTTCTTTCTGCAAATAGCAATTAAACCATATAATATAGTTTTTAAAACCACTTTATATATAATAAGACAGGAGAAGGCGCTTGTCAAGAAGCTTTCGGATGTAGACATCCACTTTAAAAAGGAATATAATAGACAAAAAGGCGGACTTTTTGGGGAGAGGTTTTTGCGATGAATGAAATTCTTATCAGGCTAAGCGAGATCGAGGAGAAGGCGGATGCGATCCTGCGCGACGCCATGGAACAGAAGGATGCGGGGAATGTGAGACTAGAGCGCGCCATGCGGGAGCTGGACGGGGAATATGACCGCAGGGAGGCGGAGGCAGTCGGAGGGCTTAGAGAGCGGCTTGCCGCAGAGATGGAGCAGAGGCTCACACAGATGCGGGGCCAGAATGAGCGTGCCGCGCAGGAGTTTGTGGAGCGCTTTGCGCGCGAGAAGGAAGCGCTGGCGGACGGGATCGTGCGCCGTGTGACCAGCGGGAATGGAAGGTGACGGGATGGCGGGGGGATTGTTGGAGTACAGCGGTCTTGTGACGAAAACGCGCGCCATGCACGGCGGACTTCTGTCGCAGCAGACGCTTGCCGGTCTGGCAGAGTGCGAGAAGGTGGAGGAGATCCTGGGATTCCTGCGGGAGTACGGCAGCTATGCGCCGATTTTCCAGAGCCATGAGGAGATCGCGCACCGCGCGCAGGTCGAGGCGGTGATCGGCGATTCGCTGTATTCGGATTATGGGAAGCTGTACCGCTTTGCGGGGAGCGCACAGCGTCAGGGGCTGGAAATTATTTTCATGCGCTACGAGGTGAACGTCCTCAAGAAATGTATGGAGCATATCGGCAGGAGGATCCGGGAGAAAAATCTGGACTACCTGAATCTGTTTTTCGGGCAGCACGCGGATTTTGACGTGGCGGCGGTGACGGAAGCCATGGATATGGCCGGATTTCTGGCGGGGCTTTCCGGTTCGCGCTATGAGGCGCCGCTGCGGCGCATGGTCGAGAATCCAGCGATGTCGCAGACCGACTATGTGATCCAGATGGACGTATTTTATTACAAGACAGCGTGGAAATATAAGGACAGGCTGAAGGATGCCAGGATGCGGGAGATTTATACGCAGCTTCTGGGCACGGAGATCGACTGGCAGAATATCATGTGGATCTACCGGTCGAAACGTTTTTACGACCGCAGACCGGAGGAGATCGCGGCAGATATGATCCCGGTCTCTTACCGCCTGAAAAAGCAGGAGCTTGCGGCGCTGCTTGAGAGCGGAACGACGGAGGCGTTTGTGGAGGTGCTCGGGCGGACATCCTATTTCCGGGGAAAGGATGCGCTCGCGGCAGTTGGGGACGAGGTGACTTTTGCGCGGATGATCGAGAAAACATATCGTCTGCTCTGCAGAAAGTATCCAATGTCGCTTGCCCCGGTCTTAAAATATCTGTACGACAAGGAGAATGAGATCGATAAGCTGACGACGATCCTGGAGGGCGTGCGGTACCGGATTCCGGCGCCGGAGATCCGGGAGCTGGTGCTTGCCACATGAGAGTGGACGTGATCGTACGGGGAAACGGAGGTTTTTACTTTGGTTGAGAAGATGGAGCTTTTACACATCACGGGTCCGAAAAGTGATATTGACCGGGTGATGGATGTGTATCTGAGCAATTATGATATTCATTTTGAAAATGCGGCGGCGAGCCTTGGCAGCCTTTCGAATGTGCGGCCGTTTGTGGAGACGAACCTCTACAAGGATGCATACCGGAAGGCGGGCGTTTTGTGGGAGCAGATGGGAGAGACGCCGCAGGCTGACGGGGAGCGGATGAAGCCGGATGAGGCAGAGCGTCTGACGGAGACGGTGTGGACGCTTCTTGAGGAGGTGCGCGTGCAGCGGGAGGAGCTTCGGACGGAGCGTCTGGATCTGGAAGAGCTGATGCAGCAGATCGCGCCGTTTCGGGAGCTGGATTACGAGTTCCGCAGGCTTTTGGATTTCCGGTTTATCGCGTTTCGGTTCGGGCGGATTTCCAGGGATTATTATCAGAGACTGGAGCGCTATATTCACGAGACGGATCACGCGCTGTTTTACGAGTGTCACAGCGATGAGGATTATGTGTGGGGCGTCTATTTCGTGCCGGAGATGTACAAGAGCGAGGTGGACGCGGTGTGTATGTCGTTCCATTTTGAGCGGATCTATGTGCCGGACTCCTTTGAGGGAACGCCGGACTTTGCGTACCGGAAGGCGGAGCAGAAGCTCTCGGAGAACCGGAAGGCGGATGCGGGACTTGCGGAGCGGATGCGGGAGACGCTGGAACATCACAGAAAAGAGCTTGCCGCTGCGTATCTTTCGCTGGAGAGCTACTGTGCGAATTTTGACATCCGCAAGCTTGCGGTGTGCACAAAGCCCCGCGACCAGGGCGCGGGGGGAGATATGGAGCACTATATCCTCTACGGCTGGATGAGTGAGCGGGACGCTGTCCGCTTCTTAAAGGAGGTGGAGGACGATCCCAAGATACACGTTCTTTTGGAGGACGCGTCGGAGAGCATCAATGCGACGCCGCCGACGAAGCTGCGGAATCCGAAGATTTTTGCGCCGTTCCAGATGTTTGTGGAGATGTACGGGCTTCCGGCATACAACGAGATGGACCCGACAATTTTTATTGCGCTGACGTATACGTTTATGTTCGGCGCGATGTTCGGGGACGTCGGACAGGGGCTGTGTCTGGTCGCGGGCGGGTTTGCGCTGTATGCGCTCAAAAAGGTAAACCTCGCGGCGATCATCGCGCTGGCGGGCGTGTGGTCCACGTTTTTTGGATTTATGTACGGCAGTATTTTCGGATTCGAGGAGCTGCTTCCGGCGGTGTGGATGCGCCCGATGGACAATATCATGACGACGCTTCTGATCGCGATCGGCTTTGGCATGGGACTGATCCTTTTCGCGATGATCTTAAATATCGTAAATGCCATCCGCGCGAAGGATCTCGGGCGCGTGCTCTTTAGCCAGAGCGGCATTTCCGGTATCATCTGCTATGGCGGAGCCGTCGCCTGCATCGCGTTGTTTGCGACGGGACACACGCTTCCGGCGGCGGGCGTGCTCGGTGTGCTGATCGGTCTGCCGCTCGTGGCGATCCTTTTGAAGGAGCCGCTGTCGAATCTGGTGGAGAAAAAGGCGCACATCTTTCCGGAGGGCAGCAAGGTGATGTTTTTTGTCGAGGCGCTGGTCGAGCTGTTTGATGTGGTGTTAAGCTACGCGACCAACAGCATCTCGTTTGTCCGCGTGGGGGCGTTCGCCCTGAGCCATGCAGGTATGATGGGCGTGGTGCTCACGCTGGCGGGCTACGAGAGCGGTTCGCCGAACTGGCTGATCGTCGTCCTGGGCAATATTTTAGTGACGGGGCTCGAGGGTCTGGTCGTCGGCATACAGGTGCTGCGTCTGGAATATTACGAGATGTTCAGCCGGTTTTATCAGGGAACGGGCAAGCCGTTCGTGACATTTTTTAAGAAAAAAGAAATGGGAGGTAAATAAACATGGGGGCAAAAGTGATTCTGGTAGCGATTCTGGTCATCAGTATGGGGATTCCGTACGGCGGGTATCTTCTGGGAAAGAAGAAGGAGGGGAGCACGAAGGCTTCCCTGGCGCTCGGCATCCTGCTGTTTTTCGGGACGATGGTCGTGGCGGATATGATGCTTTTTAGCGGTCATATCTATGCGGCGGAGACGCCGGACGCGGCGGCGGCAGCGGCTTCCGTGGAGGGTTGGCGCTATCTGGCGGCTGCTCTTTCCACCGGGCTTTCCTGCATCGGTGCGGGCGTTGCGGTCGCGAGCGCAGCGAGTGCGGCGATCGGCGCGCTGAGCGAGGATTCCAGTATTATGGGTAAGGCGCTGATCTTCGTTGCACTGGCGGAGTCCATCGCCCTTTACGGTCTGCTGATCTCGTTCTCGATTCTCGGATAAGAGGGCGTGCGCATGAAGATGTTTTTGATCAGTGACAATGTGGATACCTATACCGGTATGCGTCTGGCAGGGGTCGAGGGCGTGGTCGTTCATGAGGAAGAGGAGTTAAAAGCGGAGCTTGAGCGCGTGGTAAATGACGGTGAGACGGGCATCGTGCTGCTCACGGAGAAGTTCGGACGGGATTATCCCGAGGTGGTCAACCGCGTCAAACTGGAGCGCAGGACGCCGCTGTTTGTGGAAATCCCGGACCGGCACGGCACGGGGAGGTCAAAAAACTTCATTACGGACTATGTCAGTCAGGCGATCGGGCTGAAGCTGTAATGGCTGTGGGAAGGATAGGCATATGGAGATTAAGGAAAAGCTGGACGGCTTTTACCGGGCGGCGATCGGCGCTGCGAATGAGCAGAGTGCGGCGATACTGGAGAAAAGCCGTCTGAACTATGAGGAGAGGATCGGGGAATACCGGCAGGCAAAGGAGCGCGAGCAGCAGACGAGGGAGCGCATCGCGGGCGAGCGCGTGCGCAAGGAGATCAACCGCACCCTGTCGGAGGAGATGGTCCTTCTGAAAAAGGAATACCATAAGGTGCAGGAGGAGAAGAAGGAAGAACTTTTTGCACTGGCAGAGGAGAAGCTTGCGGCGTACCGGGCGACGGAGGCGTACAGGGAGCTGCTCGCCGGACAGATCAGGGAGGCGGTCCGTTTTGCAGGCACAGACGAACTGCGGATTTATATAGACCCTGCGGATGCACAATTTAAGGAGGAGCTGGCGCGCGGCTGCGGCTGTGAGGTTCTGGTGAGCGCCTACTCCTTCGGCGGCGGGATGCGCGCAGTCATTCCGTCAAAAAATGTGCTGATCGACGAGTCGTTTGATGGCAGGCTCGCGGAGGAGAGGGAGAAATTTTCCTTCTAGGACGGCGGAAAGAAAGGAAATGAAAGCGATTATGGGGATCACAGGAACGATTTACGGAGTCAACGGACCGATCATTCTGGTGCGTGGAAATCTCGGCTATAAAATGAACGAGATGGTTTATGTCGGGGAGAAGCATCTGGTCGGCGAGGTCATAGGGCTTACGCGGGAGGAGACAACCATTCAGGTGTATGAGGAGACCTCCGGCTTAAAGCCGGGGGAACCCGTTCTGGGAACGGGGAGCCCGATCAGCGTGACGCTTGCGCCGGGCATCCTCTGCAATATTTTTGACGGCATCGAGCGGCCGCTCGAGGTAATCGCGGAGATAGGCGGCGCTTTTATCCCGACGGGGGCGCGTGTGGACGCGCTCGATAAAGAGCGGCTCTGGGAGACACATATCACGGTCGCACCGGGTGATCCGGTCGGTGAGGGGAGCGTCATCGCAGAGGTGCAGGAGACGCGCTCCATTCTGCACAGGGTCATGCTGCCGCCCGGAGTTTCCGGGGAGGTGGTGTCGGTGCATCCGGACGGGGCGTACACGATCGCGCAGGAGCTTGTGCGCATCCGGACGGCGGACGGAGGTGAGCAGGCGCTTACCATGACGCAGAAGTGGCCGATCCGTGTGCCGCGTCCGGTGGGGAGGCGCTACCCCGCAGACCGTCCGCTTGTCACGGGACAGCGCATTTTAGACACGCTGTTCCCGATCGCAAAGGGAGGCACGGCGGCGCTTCCGGGAGGCTTTGGAACGGGAAAGACCATGACACAGCACCAGCTCGCAAAGTGGTGTGACGCTGACATTATCATTTATATCGGCTGCGGGGAGCGCGGCAATGAGATGACCAATGTGCTGGAGGAGTTCGGGGAGCTGGAAGACCCGAAAACGGGAAATCTTCTGATGGACAGGACGACGCTGATCGCCAACACCTCGAATATGCCGGTGGCGGCGCGCGAGGCGAGTATCTACACGGGCATCACGCTGGCGGAGTACTACCGCGACATGGGGTATCATGTGGCGATCATGGCGGATTCCACTTCGCGCTGGGCGGAGGCGCTCAGGGAGCTTTCCGGGCGTCTGGAGGAGATGCCTGCGGAGGAGGGATTCCCGGCATATCTTGCGTCCCGTCTCTCTGCCTTTTACGAGCGGGCGGGCTATGTGGAGAATCTAAACGGCACGGAGGGGAGCGTGACGATCATCGGGGCGGTCTCCCCGCAGGGAGGCGATTTCTCGGAGCCGGTGACGCAGAACACGAAGCGGTTTGTGCGCTGTTTTCTGGCGCTTGACAAGTCGCTCGCCTATGCGAGACACTACCCGGCGATCAACTGGCTGACGAGCTATTCCGAGTATATCGGCGATCTGGCGGGTTGGTACAATGACAACGCGGGCAGCAATTTTGTCTATTGCAGAAACCAGCTTCTGCACATTCTGACGACGGAAAACCGTCTGAATGAGATCGTCAAGCTGATCGGAAGCGATGTGCTGCCCGACGACCAGAAGCTCGTGCTTGAGATCGCGCGCGTGATTCGTCTCGGCTTTTTGCAGCAGAATGCGTTTCACGCGGAGGATACCTATGTGCCGATGGAGAAGCAACTGCGGATGATGGAGGTCATTTTGCACTTGTATGAGCGCTGTAAAGAGCTGATCGGCCGTGATATGCCCATGGCGCTGCTGCGGGAGAGCGACGTCTTTGAGAAGATCATCGCGATGAAATATGACGTGCCGAACCGTGAACCGGAGCGGTTTTCCTCCTATGACGATATGATCGAGGAGTTTTACCAGCATCTGCTGGCGACGAACGCATAGGCATCATTATATGATTTGGGTGTCAAAAGGGGCTTTTCAAAAAGGGGATTGGCAAAATCTGAAAAGTTCCAGGGAAGGGGAGAAGTATGGCGATTGAATATTTAGGGCTGAGTGAGATCAACGGTCCCCTGATCGCGATCGAGGGCGTGAAGGGGGCGTTTTATGATGAGATTGTAGAATTTTCCGTGGCGGAGGGTGCGGGGAAGAAGCTCGGGCGCATCGTGGAGATCGACGAGGACCGGGCGGTCATCCAGGTGTTTGAGAGCACGGCGGATATGTCGCTTTTGAACACGCACACGAAGCTGACGGGGCGACCGATGGAGATCGGTCTGTCGGAGGAGATACTGGGGCGCACCTTTAACGGACTTGGGATGCCGATCGACGGGCTGGGTCCCATACGCGCCGAGGAGTACCGCAATGTGAACGGACAGCCGATGAATCCGTGCAGCAGGGAATATCCGAGAAATTATATCCGCACGGGCATCTCCGCCATCGACGCCCTGACGACGCTGATCCGCGGGCAGAAGCTTCCGATCTTTTCCGGAAACGGACTGCCGCACGATACGCTTGCCGCGCAGATCGTGGAGCAGGCGAGCCTCGGCGGAGACAGCGACGAGGAGTTTGGGATCGTGTTTGCGGCGATGGGCGTCAAATACGATGTGGCGGAATATTTTAAGCGCACCTTTGAGGAGTGCGGCGCGAGCGCCCATGTGGCGATGTTTTTAAATCTGTCAAACGATCCGGTCGTGGAGCGTCTGATCACGCCGAAGGTGGCGCTGACGGCGGCGGAATATCTGGCGTTTGAGAAAAATATGCACATTCTGGTCATCCTCACGGACATGACGTCCTTTGCGGAGGCGATGCGCGAGGTGTCCTCGCTCAAGGGGGAGATCCCGAGCCGTAAGGGTTATCCGGGCTATCTGTACAGCGAGCTTGCATCGCTCTATGAGCGTGCGGGGATCGTGAAGGGCTCGTCCGGTTCGGTGACGCAGATCCCGATCCTCACGATGCCAAACGACGACATCACGCACCCGATCCCCGACCTAACCGGATATATCACGGAGGGACAGATCGTCCTGGAGCGCTCGCTGCACCAGAAGAACATCTACCCGCCGATCAATGTGCTCCCGTCGCTCTCGCGTCTGATGAAGGACGGGATCGGCGCGAAGT
Source organism: Roseburia sp. (assembly GCA_026168605.1). Lineage (GTDB taxonomy): Bacteria > Bacillota > Clostridia > Lachnospirales > Lachnospiraceae > Roseburia. The sequence goes on from JAPFDX010000016.1 coordinate 89,201, forward strand.
ACACGCGGGAGGATCATCAGGATGTGGCGAACCAGCTTTTTTCCTCCTACGCGCGCGTGGGCGAGGCGAGGGATCTCGCGAGCGTGATCGGAGAGGACGAACTCTCCCCGGTGGACAAGAAATATCTTGCGTTTGGCATGGCGTTTGAGCAGGAGTTTGTCGGGCAGGGGAGAAATGAAAACCGCACGATCGAGGAGACGCTCGACATCGGATGGAGGCTTTTGCACATCCTGCCGCGTGAGGAGCTGGACCGCATTGACACGAAGATCCTGGAGAAATACTGGAGAGAATAGGGGGCGTCTGTATGGATCCGAATACATTTCCGACGAAGGGCAACCTGATACTGGCGAAAAATTCACTGGCATTGTCGCGTCAGGGCTACGAGCTGATGGACAAAAAACGAAATATCCTGATTCGGGAGCTGATGGATCTGATCGCGGAGGCGTCCGATCTTCAGGAGAAGATAGACACGACGTTTGCGAATGCGTACCGCGCCCTGCAAAAGGCGAATATCCAGATGGGGATCCACGAGGTGGAGCAGATCGCGCTCGGCGTGCCCGTGGAGGATTCCATCCGCATCAAAAGGCGGAGTGTGATGGGCACGGAGATCCCGAAGGTGGAATACGAGAGAAAAGAGCGAAAGCCGGCATACTCCTTTTACCATACCAGAATGTCGCTGGACGAGGCGTGCCAGCAGTTTGAGCAGGTGAAGGAACTGACGATACGGCTGGCGGAGGTCGAGAATTCGGCATACCGCCTTGCCTACAATATTAAAAAGACACAGAAGCGTGCAAACGCACTCTCAAACATTACGATCCCAAAGTACGAGCGTCTGGAGAAGGAGATACAGGAGTATTTGGAGGAGAAGGAGCGCGAGGAATTTACGAGATTAAAAGTAATTAAGAAAAAGGAAACGAAAGGGAAATCATGAATATACTGTTTTTTTTGACACCGAAGGATGAGGTTGCGCACGTGGACGACGCGGATACCATGCGCCAGGTTCTCGAGAAGATGGAGCATCACGGGTACACGGCGATCCCGCTGCTCGGCGGCGACGGGAGATATATCGGGACGATCACGGAGGGCGACCTCCTCTGGTTTTTAAAGGACCGCAATTTCCCGAATCTGCATCTGCTGGAGGATATGCCGATCACATCCATCACGCGCCGCCGGGACAATCAGGCGGTGAAAATTGACGAATCGATGGAGAATCTGTTTGACAAGGTGATGAACCAGAACTTCGTCCCGGTGGTGGACGACAAGAACGTGTTTATCGGGATCGTGACAAGAAAAGATATCCTGGCATATCTCGGGAAAAAAGCTGCCGAGAATGTGGCGGGCATATCGCAATAAAATACAAATTATGCCATACCTGACAATTCCTTTCATTTTGCCCTGAATCTATAATGTTCGTAGAAAGAGAAAATGCAAAGGGGAAGGTTGGTATATGCAATACGGACATTTTGATAATGGGAAAAGAGAATACGTGATTGACCGTGTGGATCTGCCGGTATCATGGACGAATTATCTTGGCGTTGAGGATATGTGTGTGGTGGTCAACCATACCGCGGGTGGCTATATGTTTTACCAGTCGCCGGAGTATCACAGAGTGACACGCTTCCGCGCCAATGCAGTTCCGATGGACCGTCCGGGTCACTATGTGTATCTGCGGGATGCAGAGGACGGGGATTACTGGAGTATTTCATGGCAGCCGGTCGGCAAGCCGCTTGATGAGGCGAAATATACCTGCCGTCACGGTATGAGCTACACGACCTACGAGTGCGACTACAAGGGGATCCTTGCGAGCCAGACGTTGTCTGTGCCGATGGGGGATGCGGTCGAGCTCTGGGATGTCAGGCTGAAAAATAATACGGATAAAGAGAGGCGTTTATCCGTATTTTCTTATGTGGAATTTTCGTTCCATCACATCATGATCGACAACCAGAATTTCCAGATGAGCCTCTACTGTGCGGGTTCCTCCTGCGAGGATGGCATCATCGAGCACGATTTATTTTATGAAGAGTTTGGCTACCAGTATTTTACCGGAAGCTTTGAGCCGGACGGATTTGACTGTCTGCGCGATAAATTTCTGGGAAGCTACCGCACCGAGGACAATCCGGTTGCAGTCGAGCGCGGAAAATGCAGCGGTTCCCATGAGCTCGGCAACAACCACTGCGGAAGCTTGCAGAAGGATCTGGTGCTCGCCCCGGGTGAGGAGGTGCGCCTGGTGTTTATGCTCGGCGAGGGAAACCGCGCCGAGGGCGCGAAAATGCGCAGGAAATACTCCGATTTTTCCAATGTGGACGCGGCTTATGAGAAACTGGCAGCATACTGGGAGGATAAGTTTTCGCGGCTGCAGATCCGGACGCCGAACGAGGGCATGGATACCATGATCAATACCTGGAATCTCTACCAGGCGGAGGTCAACGTCATGTTTTCGCGGTTTGCCTCCTTTATCGAGGTGGGGGGAAGAACCGGACTTGGCTACCGCGATACGGCGCAGGACGCGATGACGATCCCGCACTCCAATCCGGCGAAATGCAGACAGAGGATCGTGGAACTGTTACGCGGGCTGACGACGATGGGGTACGGACTTCATCTATTCCAGCCGGAGTGGTTTGATCCGGATCAGGAAAAGGAGAAGAAAAAACCGTTCAAATCGCCGACCGTCATTCCGACCGTCAACAATGCGGATATCGTGCACGGGATTGAGGACGCCTGCTCGGATGATGCGCTGTGGCTGGTGCCTTCCATCGTGGAATACATAAAGGAGACCGGGGAATACGGTTTTGCAGATCTTGTAGTGACTTACGCGGACGGCGGAGAGGGAACGGTATACGAGCACATGATGCACATTCTGGACTTTTCCGCCGAGCAGGTCGGGGCAACGGGAATCTGTAAGGGTCTGCGCGCGGACTGGAACGACTGTCTGAATCTGGGCGGCGGCGAGAGTGCGATGGTCTCCTTCCTGCACTACTGGGCGATCTGTAATTTCCTCGAGCTGGCGAGGTACTTAAAGCGCGACGCCGATGTGGAGAAATACACGGCGATGCGCGACCGTGTATACAAGGTGTGCAACACCGAGCTGTGGGATGAGGAGTGGTTTATCCGCGGCGTGACGAAGAACGGCAAAAAGATCGGAACTTCTGCGGATGCGGAGGGGAAAGTGCATCTTGAGTCCAACGCGTGGGCGGTACTATCCGGCGCGGCGGATGTGGAAAAAGGGCGCGTGGCGATGGACAGCGTGGATAAATATCTGTTCACGGAGTACGGGATCATGTTAAATGCGCCGTCCTACACGGTGCCGGATGACGACATCGGATTTATCACCCGCGTCTACCCGGGACTAAAAGAGAACGGTTCGATTTTCTCCCACCCGAATCCGTGGGCGTGGGCGGCAGAGTGCGTGCTCGGCAGAGGCGACCGCGCGATGAAATTTTATAATGCGCTCTGTCCGTATTACCAGAACGACAAGATTGAAGTCCGCGAGTCAGAGCCGTACTCCTACTGCCAGTTTATTATGGGAAAAGACCATACGGCGTTCGGGCGCGCCAGACATCCGTTTATGACAGGCAGCGGCGGCTGGGCATATTTCTCGGCGACACGCTATATGCTCGGTGTTCGTCCGGATTTTGACGAGCTGCGCATTGACCCTTGTATTCCGGCAGAATGGAGCGGGTTTGAGGTGACGCGCAGATGGAGAGACGCCGTGTTTGACATCCGTGTGGAGAATCCGGACGGGGTGATGAAGGGCGTGAAGGAAATCAGGCTGGACGGGGAGAAGGTTTCCTGTATTCCGGTGCAGCAGGCGGGAACAAAGCACGATGTGACGGTTGTCATGGGCGAGTAGAGGAGGAATGGTATCATGATAAAATTTGGAACGGGCGGATGGAGAGCAGTGATCGGTGAGGATTTCACCAAGGCAAACATACAGCTTTTGGCGCAGGGACTTGTCAATAAAATGAAGAGCGAGGGCGTGACCGAAAAGGGGATCGTGATGGGCTATGACCGAAGATTCCTCTCGAAGGAGGCGATGCAGTGGGCGGCGGAGGTCTTTGCTGCGGCACAGATCAAGGCATGGCTGATCAACAAGTCCTCGCCGACGCCGCTGATCATGTACTATGTGATGAAACACGATTTTCCGTATGGAATGATGATCACAGCGAGCCATAACCCTGCGATATACAATGGCATCAAGGTATTTACCGCAGGCGGCAGGGATGCGGATGAGATCCAGACGAAGGATATTGAGGACTATATCTCCGATATCCGGCCGGGTGAGGTTGCGGCGGTCGATTATGAGCAGGGAAAGCGGGATGGCTATATCGAGGAGATCTATCCGCTCAACGAGTATCTGGATGCCATCATCGCGGCGGTGGATATCGAGGCTGTCCGCAACGCGGGTTTAAAGGTTGCCCTCGACCCGATGTACGGGGTCAGCGAGACCTCCTTAAAGACGATATTGATGACGGCGCGCTGCGAGGTCGCGACGATCCACGACCGCCACGACACCCTGTTTGGCGGCAAGCTTCCGGCTCCGTCCGCGGCGACACTCCACTCCCTGCAGAATTATGTGGTCGAGAAAAAGTTTGACATCGGTATTGCGACGGACGGCGACGCGGACCGCATCGGGGTGATCGACGACAAGGGAAATTTCCTGCACCCGAACGACATTCTCGTGCTGCTCTATTACTACCTTGTGAAGTTTAAGGGATGGAGCGGTCCGGTGGTCAGAAATATCGCGACGACCCATATGTTAGACAAGGTGGCAAAAAAGTTTGGTGAAACCTGCTACGAGGTTCCGGTCGGATTTAAGTATATTTCCGCAAAGATGCAGGAGACCGGCGCGATCATCGGCGGGGAGTCCTCCGGCGGTCTGACGGTGCACGGTCATATCAATGGCAAGGACGGCATCTATGCGGCGGCGCTTTTGATCGAGATGCTTGCGGTGACCGGAAAGAAACTCTCACAGATCATGGAGGATATTCACGCGGAGTGCGGGGAGATCCACATGGAGGAGCGCGACTACAAATTCACGCAGGAAAAGAAGGATGCGATGTACCGGATGCTTATGGTGGAAAAACAGCTTCCGGAGCTTTCCGACGAGATCGACCATGTCTCCTATCTCGACGGCAGCAAAGTGTATTTTCAGAACGGCGGCTGGGTGATCGCCCGCTTCTCCGGCACGGAGCCATTGCTCCGGATTTTCTGCGAGATGCCGGATGCGGCGCGCGCGGCAGAGATCTGCGATACCTATGAGAAATTTCTGGGCTTAAACGGGTAGACGGACAGCGGCTATGACGGGCTGCTGCACTGGGATTTTTTGGATGTGCATAAAAATATGCATAAATTCCCGAAAATTTCAGTGCGGCAGCCCATTTTTTGGAAAATTCCGTTATAATAAAAAAAAAGGGGGCGGCTATGGAAAGAAGAGAACAACCGAAATCGTTAAATAAACTGATACTGTTATTTATGCTTATCTGCTGGGCAGTACCGATGATCGTCTTTTTTGTTTTTACGACGGTAACCTACCACAAGGGGATCATTGAGAAGGCAGAGAAGCTGATGGCGGATGAGCTAGACAACATCGCGTCGTTTGCGGCTATCCGGCTTGAGAATATCATTACACTCTGCCAGCGCCCGTCCTATGAGAAGACGTGGGAGAATTCATGGAAGAGCTACGCGCGGGGAGAGTTGTCGGAGACCGAGTATCTGCAGGAGATAAACACGAGTCTCAAGGGGAAGTTTTATCTGGATGACCGCTTCAATATGTCGACGTATTACCAGTATGGCTCGGACAAGGCACAGTGCTTTTCCTCCCGGACGGGAGTTTCCTATAAGAGCTATGTCGAAGATATTGAGCCGCGGCTGCTGGATCTGATCGAGGCGGATTCCTCCTACACGGCGGTGCGCGTGGTGGACGGGCGCATTTTTATCGTGCGAAACCTCTACACCACCTCCGATTACCAGCGCTATGGCACACTGGTCGTCGAGCTGAACAAGTACAGTCTGTTTCAGGATGTGCCGCCGGATATACGGGGTAATATGGTGGTCTGCTTTGGCAGCAGTGAAGATTTCCTCGATTTTGCGCATATTGCGGACGGGGAGGAAGCGGACAAGCAGGAACTTTTGGATGCAGTTTTGGCGCAATATGACGGCAGAAGCGACGGGAGATTAGACCGCGTTTGCAGCCGTGTGTACAACACCTATCTCTATCAGGAGCGCAATGATGATTACCACATCGGCGTGGTGCTTTTTGCAAAAAGAGCGGAGATGTACTCGAGCTTATATGAATTTTATACGATTCTGGCGGTCATGATGCTGTTGTTTATTCCGCTGTTTGTCTATGGGGCTTATTTTTTGCATAGGCATATTCAGATTCCAGTCGACCGGATGATGGCGGCTTACAAGCGGATGGAGACGGGGGAGATGGGCATCGAGGTGGACGGCGGGCTTATGCCGAACCGGGAATTTCAGTATATGAAGGAAAGTTTCGACAGTATGTCGGCGCAGGTGAAGTATCTGTTTGAGTACGCTTACGATGAGAAGCTTGCGAGAAAGGATGCGCAGATCCAGACGCTTCAGGCGCAGATCAACCCGCATTTTCTGAACAACACGCTGGAGATGATGAACTGGCAGGCGCGGATGTCCGGCGATATGGTGGTCTCAAAGATGATCGAATCGCTGGGAACGGTGCTCGACTACCGCATGAACCGTGCAAATGTTAGGGAGATCCACCTCGCGGAGGAGCTTCGGTGCATTGACGCTTATTTTTATATCATGTCGATGCGCTTTGGAAGCCGCCTTTCCATTGAACGTGAGATTGATGAGAATCTTCTTTATATCATGGTGCCGCCGCTCATATTGCAGCCCCTTGTGGAAAATGCGATCGTGCACGGCGTTGAGACGGTGAAAAACGGTGTGATCCGCCTTAAGGTTTCACATGATGACGATCATGTTTATCTTGAAGTCCGCAACACGGGCAGAGAGATGACAAAGGAGGACAAAGAGCGCATCGCCGCGATACTTGAGGGCGACGCCTCGCAGATCCCAAAGAAGCCCGGCAGACATACGTCCATCGGTATCCAGAATGTCAACCGCCGTATCCGTCTGGTGTATGGCGAGGAGTACGGACTTACGATCACGCAGGAGGCAGATCTAGAGACGGTTTCAAGGATCACGTTGCCGTACAGGGAGAGAAAAGAGGACAAGTCGTTAAAAGAACGAAACGAGGTGGAAAGTGAATTAAAGAACATAGCAAGATTGAACAAATAATGTCAAGTCAGTCTAATGCCTTTTGTGTGTTCTGCCTCTATAATATGAGTATAGTAAATGAGACATCTACAAAACGTAGAGGAAGTTTACAAATTATATGAAGGAGGATTTTACTATGAAGAAAAAAGTTTTGTCTGTGTTACTGGTCGGAGCCATGACTGCGTCCATGTTTGCCGGTTGTGGAAACGACGGAGACAAGGCAGCAGGGGCTGACGGAGCGAACGGGGGAGACGCAGCGCCGGTAACGGAGGAGAGCGGCGATGCGGCAGATGCCGAAGCGGCTGGCAATCCGGTCACACTTAAGACAGTTTCCATGTTCGGAGGAACAGATCCGAATGCAGAGGTATATGCGGCGATCAATGACGAGTTTATGGCGGAGAACAGCCATGTGACGATCGAGGATAATTCGCAGACGTCGGACGAGGAGTGGAAGGCAGCAGTCAATGCGGACTTTTCCGTCGGAAATGAGCCGGACGTTATCCAGTTCTTTACGGACGCAACCGCAGACACCATCATCGCAACGGATAAGCTGGTTTCCGTCGAGGAGATCCGCGCAGAGTATCCGGATTATGCAAAGGACACGCTTGATTCCGCGCTTGCAGCGGCAGCCAATACAGACGGTGTGCAGAGAGCGGTTCCGACGACGGGTTACTGGGAGGGACTGTTCTGCAACAAGGATTTATTTGACCAGTATGATTTAGAGCTCCCGACCGACTGGGCTTCACTGGAGAAGGCGATCACAACCTTTAAAGAGAACGACATCATTCCGATCGCGTGTTCTTTGAATAACGTACCTCATTACTGGATCGAGTTTCTGATGCTCTATGCGGCAGGACCGGAGGAGTACACCACAGTTCCGGAAACTGCTCCGGAAGGCTGGATCAAGGGACTTGAGATGTTCAAAACGCTCAGGGATATGGGTGCATTCCCGGCGGATACGGATACCGTGGACGACGCTTACGTCGGACAGTTATTCCGTGACAAGAAGGCAGCGATGCAGCTTGACGGTTCCTGGTATGCAGGAAATATCGAGGATACAGAAAACACAGTCGTGATCCCGTTCCCGGGCGTTCCGGATCAGAAAGCGGAGGCCGGCTCACTCGTAGGCGGTATCTCCTCCGGATTCTATATCACAAGAAAAGCATGGGAAGATCCGGACAAGAGGGACGCAGCAGTGAAATTCGTTATGGCTCACACAAGCCAGGAGGGCGTTCAGAGATACTGGGAGACCACAGGCGCCGTTTCACAGGCGGCAGTTGCAGTGACTCCGGTGGATGGTGCGACACCGTTTGCACAGTCGATCGCAGAGTATACGAGCAACGCGAGCGTGATCGTAGCGCCTACGGACTCGAGGATCGGCGACGCATACAAGACGCTGGTTGCCCAGATCGTGAAGGTATCTACCGGGGCGACGACGGCGGAGGACGCCATCAATGAGGCGCTTGGCGTCATGCAGTAATCTGCACACAAAATATAGCAGTACATAGCAAAAGAAGACGGAGGGGCATTGCCCAGATTGCGGCCTCTCCGTTTTTTGTACCCTTTTATGAAAAATTGTACCCCGAAACCATGTGTTTTTTGAAAAAAGAAAGGTGGAAGAAAGATGTTATATAAGAAAAAATGGCCATTGTTTTTGTTCTTAGTGCCGGGGCTTTTATTTTTGCTAGTCTTTCTTTACATACCGTTTGTTGAAAATATTAAGAACAGTTTTTACGAGATGGCGTCTGTCGTAAAGATGCCGGGGCAGGAATTTGAGTTTATTGGGATTGATAATTACAAGAGATTATTCACAGACCCGGATATTCGAGTGGCGATGGCAAACACCTTAAAAATGATGGTTCTGACCGTGATCTTTGAGGTCGGGATCGCCTTTGTGCTTGCAGTCATGGTGTCGCAGATCAAAAAGCTTCAGCAACTGTTTCGTACCGTATATTTTTTTCCGGTAGTTATCTCAGCAACGGCAATCGGTCTGCTGTTCAAATTGTTCTATAACTATAATGGCGGTATGCTAAACCAGATCCTGGAAGCGCTGGGCAAAGAGCCCGTCCTCTGGCTCGGACCGGAGCTGGCATTTGCGATGATCTGTGTGCCGACGCTCTGGAGCTACATCGGATTTTACTTCGTCATTCTGCTCACGGGTCTCAGTGATATTCCTGATGACATATATGAGGCGGCGTCCATTGACGGATGCAGTAAATTCAAACAGGTGTTTTATATTACGCTGCCAAGCTTAAAGCCGGTATTTTTCACATCGGTGACGCTGGCGGTGACCGGTGCGCTAAAGGTATTCGACCTTCCGTGGGTGCTCGCGCCAAACGGAGCTCCGCAGGGACTGACACATTTCCTCGGAACCTATATGTACCAGACGGCGTACGGGCTGAACAATTATGATTATGCATCGACACAGGCGCTTCTGATCGTCGTACTCGGCGTTGTCGTGTCAAAGGGAGTCGGTATGCTGACGGCGGATAAGGATGAGAAGGTGGCGGCAAAAGCGAAACGTGCCAGAGCAAAGGGGGTGGCGTAGATGGATGTGACATTGCAGCTTGAGAAAGTGCACAGGAGAAAAAAGAAGATCAGCGCAGGTATGATCGCAATCTATGCGGTATTGATCTTTTGGGCGGTGCTGACGATCTTTCCGTTTGTGTGGGTGGTGATCAACTCCTTTAAGCCGTCTGCGGAGGTGCTCCGCTCGTCGTTTGCACTGCCGCAGGAGTTTACGCTGGCGAATTACCAGAACGCATTTGGAAAATTAAATGTGTTAAACGCCTACAAGAACAGCTTTATCATTTCTGGAACGGTGACCATCGGCGTGATGGTGCTCGCTTCCCTCATGTCGTTCGGGCTGACGCGTTACCGTTTCCGCGGCAAGGAGTTCATCCGCAGCATGATCGTGGCGAGCCTGATGTTTCCCGCATTTGCGACGATCATCCCGGTTTACAAGATGATCATCCAGTGGGAGATGCTCGGAACGCCGATCGCAGTCATTCTCCCGCAGATTGCAGGAAATTTAAGCTTTGCGACGATCGTGATGACGGGATTTATGCAGAGTATCCCGCTTGAGATGGAGGAGGCGGCGTACATGGAGGGCGCGAACGTCTTTCAGGTATTTGCCAAAATCATCGTGCCGCTGTGCCGGCCGTCACTGGCAACCGTGGCAATCTTTAGTTTCCTCTGGTCGTACAACGATCTGTTTGTCCAGAAAATCATGATTGCGGGACACAAGCAGTACTATCCGGTGTGTACGCTGCTGGAGGAGATCAGCTCGCAGTACGGAACAGACTTTGGACTGATGGCGGCGTCCGTCACCATCATTGTCATTCCGGTGATGATCGTCTATATCCTGCTCCAGAAGAATATCATCAAGGGATTGACAGCGGGAGCGGTGAAGGGTTAAACTGATTACAAAAGACGATGAGCAGCGCCAGTGAGTGACAGGCAAATATCCGTGCTTTCTTAGGATATTTGCCTTCCTTTGTGTCCTGCCATATGGGAAAAATTTCCCAGAGTGTGAGGGCGGAGGCTGTGTGCCGGGTCGTAAAATTTGCGAATGAAACGGGGTAGAACGATGTATAAGGTAATGCTTGTGGATGACGAACCGATTATTGTGGAGGGACTTTCCCGCAGTATTGCGTGGGAAAAGTGGAACTGCGAGGTCGTGGCGACAGCACATGACGGGCTTGAGGGGAAAGAGCTGATCGAGACGAAGAAGCCGGATATTGTCTTGATGGACATCTGTATGCCGGAGATGGACGGGCTTCAGATGATCGCGGCGATCAAGTCGCAGTTTCCCGATCTGGAGGTGTCCGTGCTGACGGGATACCGCGACTTTGAGTACGCGCAGACGGCGATCCGTCTGGGCGTCACGCGCTTTCTGCTAAAGCCGTCCAATATGGAGGAGCTGGAGGAGGCGATCGGCACCATGTGCGCGAATCTGGCGCGCAAGGGGATCACCGGGGAGAGTGCGCCGGCGCAGAGCGGGGAGCAGGAAGCCGGAACGGAGGCGACGAAGCACGAGAGCGTCTCAAGCAGCTTTATCGTCAAAAACGCACTGACCTACATAGAAGAAAATTACACGCAGAAACTGACGCTCTGTGAGGTTGCAGAAAAGACCTATGTCAGCCAGTGGCATTTGAGCAAGCTGTTAAACCGCTACGCGGGACAGAGCTTTTCGGAGATCTTAAATCATGTCCGCATCGAGCACGCCAAGAAGCTGCTGGAGGATCCGTCCCTGCGCATCGGCGATATTTCCGAGCAGGTCGGGTTCCTCGATCTCGCGCATTTCTCCCGCGTCTTTAAGAAGCAGGAGGGGGTTTCGGCGAATGAGTACAGGAATCAGGTGTTGGGAAGATAGGAGCCGCTATATCCAGTAATATCCGAAGATGCCGCAGGCGATGCCGAGAAGCGCTCCGGCGATGACGTCGCGTGGCTCGTGGACGCCGCCGACCACGCGGATCACTGCGAGCACTGTGCCGCACGCAAGGAGCACGCAGCCGGCAGCCGGGTAGAGATAGAGCACGGTCATGGCGATGACAAACGCGGAGAACACATGGCGGCTTGGAAAGGATTTGCCGGGCGTGTCCTTTTTTAGCACGGGCGGAAGATCGAATTTCTCATAGGGGCGCGGAGCATTTAAAATGTTCCGAAACAGCGATACCCCGAGGAACGAGACCGCGGGGACGAGCACAGCGCGCACGAGAAACGGGTGTCCGGTGAGCAGCAGCGCCAGCAAAAACAACGGGTAGACGAGGTAGGAAAGCCCGGTAATCATCCGGTTTAAAACCGTGACAAAACGGATGCGCCCGGGGTGACTGCGGATGACTCCGGTGAGACGGATATAGGAATCTCTTGTCATGTCAGCCCTCCTTTCCGATGGCATCGGAACCGCACACACAGAGCAGTGCACCGGTAAAGATACAGAAATCGGAAATATTAAAAATAATGCGCTTAAGCCACTTCGGACCGATATTGATCCGGAAATAGTCGACGACATAGCCCTTGGTATAGCGGTCATAAAGGTTGCTAAACCCGCCGCCGAGCAAAAGCGACCCGCCCAGCTTGGCGGGGATGTGCCCGCCTCGGCGGAGAACAAAATAATAACATACCCCGATTGCAAAAAGTACGGCGGTATGGAGCACTTTTAGAAAATTTGGTCTTTTTGAGAGTAGATTTAATGCTGCGCCTCTGTTATAATATTTCTCGAGAATGATCTTTCCGCCAAGACGGGGGTGTCTGGCTTTTTGTTCGTATTTTTTTTCGATATGCGATTTTAACAGGAAATCAGTCAGGAACACGCCTGCGCCAATGATCAGATAAAACATAGGTCTCCTTTGATATATGGTATATTTTCATCTATTATACTTGGTATTGCCGGAAATGAAAAGTTTTTTCCGGGACAACGGTTGCCTTTTTTTATCCTGATTTGTGCATTTTTCCGGAAAGGGTTGCAGGGGACGGCAGCTCCTGCTAAGGTTTAGGTGTCAGCCGCAGACAAGCGGTACACATAGAATATCTTTCACAGGGGGATAAGAAAATGAACATTATAAAAGCGAAGGACTATCAGGACATGAGCAGAAAGGCTGCAAATATCATTTCAGCCCAGATCATCATGAAGCCGGAGTGTGTGTTAGGTCTTGCGACAGGTTCCACACCGGTCGGCGCATACGAGCAGCTTGTGGACTGGTACAAAAAGGGAGATCTCGATTTCTCAAAGGTGTCCAGCGTGAATCTGGACGAGTACCGCGGACTCAAGAGAACCGACCCGCAGAGTTATTACTATTTCATGCACGAGCATCTGTTCGGTCATGTCAATATCCGCGAGGAGGCGACGCACGTGCCGGACGGAACAAACCCGGACGCTGCGGCTGCGTGTGAGGAGCACGAGAGGATTATCCGCGAGCTCGGCGGGATTGATTTACAGCTTCTCGGACTTGGAAATAACGGACATATCGGCTTTAACGAGCCGTGCGACTGCTTTGAGAAGGTGACGCACTGTGTGGATCTGACACAGAGCACCATCGAGGCAAACTCCAGATTTTTCCAGTCGATCGACGAGGTTCCGACACAGGCGTACACGATGGGGATCGGCACGATCATGGCGGCAAAGAAGATCCTTGTCGTGGTAAACGGTGAGGGCAAGGCTGACATCGTAGCACGCGCATTCTGGGGTCCGGTGACACCGGAGGTTCCGGCTTCTATTTTGCAGATGCACCCGGATGTGACAGTTGTGGCAGATGAGGCGGCATTGTCGAAATCTCCGCTGTAAATCCGGCGGTGAGGTCTACATAAGAAAACATATATGCTAACAGCCGTCACTACTGCGAATAGTGGCGGCTGTTTTTTCTCTAAAAATCTGATGAAGCAGGCGGATAGGGATTGCCGCTTTTGGCTCGGCGCATCGTTTATGCGCCTCCTCCGTTTTTGCGGTATTCCCGTGGCGTCATTTGAAATTTTTTCTTGAATGCGCGGTTAAAGTAGGACAGATTCTCGTATCCGGTCTCATTTGCGATCGCGAGGATGGAGGAGTCGGAGGAGAGCAGCAGCCTGGAAGCCATCGTAAGGCGGTAATCGTTCAGATAGCAGGTGAAGGATGTCCCCATCATGTTTTTAAAATATTTCATGAAATGGGACGGGCTGATGCCCGTTTCCTTTGCGACCATTGCGATCGTGAGCTTGTCCATGTAATGATTTTCCACATATTTTAAAATCTGTTTGAGTTTCTCCAGAGATCTTGTGTTTTTTTTCGGAGGGCTTGTGAGCGCGCATTTTCCGGTCAGGGTAAAAAAGAGCATGAAAAGCTGGCTCTTTAAAAAGAGCTCGTAGCCCGTTGGCATAGTGCGGCAGATGTTGTCGTTGGCGTCCAGACAGGCGGCAATATCTGCATAGTGCGGCGCGTCCGGCGGGTAGAGCGGCGGCACGGCGAGCGCGCCGGAGAACAGCGGGGCGAGGAAATCCGTGCTGCACGCATCCGCTTTTCGGGAAATGAGGATATCCGGATGGAAGATGATATTTTCGTATTCCATGGACTCCTGCTCATACTGCCCGATGGAGTGAAGCTGCCCCGGAAGGATCAGCGCGATCGCCCCTGCTGCCACCGGATAAAAGTGGAAGTCGATCGTGACCGTGCCGCGTCCCTTTTTGATGTAGATAAATTCCAGCTCGTCGTGCCAGTGGAGCGGCACCTGCGGAAAGTCGAGCGGGATCGAGCAGGGGTAGGTATTGTAGGGAAAATGGGGATTCCCGTGTGATTTTTTTTCCTGATAGTTTTCGTATTCTAAAATGTTCATGAGCGTTCCTATCAGTTACTTCAGTTTCTCCACATCATCCACATACATGGAAACCTCGCCGCATTCCGGGCAGATGGCAACCTTAGGTCTTCCGAGCCTTCCCCGAAGCATCTTATCCTCGTCTTTTGACAGCACGATCCCATAGATAGAAAATTCACTCATAATCTGGCATCCCTCTTTCATTTCTGGGCCGCACCGGATACACGTTCTCACATTGCTTCCCCCTCTCTCAAATTACATGAAATAATTATAACATAACCCCCGGGTACTGTACATAAATTTTCAGAATATAACGGTCATTACTCATTGATCGGCTGTCCATTTTCCAGTACGATCGGGGGCAATTCACTCTCATCCCCATACAAATCTGGGCGGGCTAACAGATAGTCTGTAAGCTCACCGCGATTTTTAAATTTTGTTGCCTGAAACGGTGCTCGCGGACCGTACTTTTCTACGAACAGCAGTCCATTCTCTGTCTCCAGCAAGACACCGGTATGCCCAACAAAACGGACGTTATCAAACGTGGAGTGCAGATATACCTCGATCAAAGACATTCCTGCATTGCTGTCAATCCCGATGTCCCACGCATCCCATGCCGCCTGAATTTTTGCGATATGTTCCTCCTGCGTGTCTGCCCCGTCGACGGAAACGGCGTGAAACAGTGTGATGAAATTGGCGCGATCCTCTGCATCCATCTGATATTCTGGTATCGTATCAATCGCTTCAATGTCAAACATCAGATAGGTGTCGCTCTCGTCGGCAGAGCCGTTTGTACTGATTGCATTTTTCATCAGAAGAAAAGCGGTCAGACGGCAGTTTGCTTCCGGGAAAATTGTTCCGTCCGGTAATTCCTTATAATCAAAAAGCAGCGTGCTATAATCGACATAATCATCCGGCATAGAGACAAATCCCTCCGGCAGTGCCGGCTCTGTTACACGGCTGTTGAAATCGTCTGTCCATGCCAGCAGGGTATCGGTCTGCGCCTGCGATACGCCATGAGACTGAAGTGCAGATACAACCTCGTCTCTGGAAGACTGGTCGGTCAGATTGGAGTATAAAACTTCCGTCTGCTCTGATTCTGTGGTGTTGCCGGAGGGAGGTGTGTCAGATGTGCCGCAACCGGAGACAGAAACTGCCCAAAATGTAATAAAAAGTGTGGTAAAAATTTTTTTTCGCATACGAAATATCCTCATTTCTATTTTATGATAGTATTGTACCATTTTTAGACGGAATATCACAAGAAAAATAATGGCAGGATACCTATAATAAAATCATACGATCACTGTCTTGGGAAAATGGCAAAAGCGCGGAACACAGATTCCGGGAAAGGAGGGAAATCATGAATTTAGAACGGGTGACTACGAAAAAATACGGAAGACCGATTGCACAGTGCACGAACGAGGAGCTTTACTACTCTCTCCTTGCGATGACAAAGGACATGGCGAAGGAGCGGGAGAGCCACGAGGGAAAGAAGAAGCTGTATTATATCTCGGCAGAGTTTCTGATCGGAAAGCTTCTCTCCAACAATCTGATCAACCTCGGCATCTACGAGGAGGTGAAGCAGCTTTTGGAAAAAAACGGCAAGAGCCTTGCAGAAATCGAGGAGGTTGAGCCGGAGCCGTCTCTGGGAAACGGCGGGCTGGGACGTCTGGCAGCCTGCTTTCTCGACTCGATCGCAAGTCTCGGCTTAAACGGAGACGGCATTGGATTAAACTATCATTACGGATTGTTCCGGCAGGTATTTGAGAACCATTTGCAGCAGGAGACGCCGAATCCGTGGATGGAAAAGGAGAGCTGGCTAAAAAAGACGGATGTGACCTATCCGATTTCATTTGGCGGCTTCACCCTGCAGTCGCGGCTCTATGACATCGACGTGATCGGCTACAACAACCGCACGACAAAGCTTCATTTATTTGATGTGGAGACGGTGGACGAGAGCCTTGTCGGAGAGGGGATTGATTTTGACAAGGAGAATATCGCAAAGAACCTGACGCTGTTTTTGTACCCGGATGATTCGGACGACGCCGGACGAATCCTCCGCGTTTACCAGCAGTATTTTATGGTCAGCAATGCCGCAAGACTGATCATCGACGAGACGCTTGCAAGAGGCGGCGATTTACACAGGCTCTATGAATATGCGGTGATCCAGATCAACGACACGCACCCGAGCATGGTGATCCCGGAGCTGATCCGTCTTTTGATGGAGCGCGGCATTCTGATGGACGAGGCGATCGCGATCGTCTCCAAGACCTGCGCTTACACGAACCACACGATTCTGGCGGAGGCGCTGGAAAAATGGCCGATCCATTTTCTGGAGAAGGCAGTGCCGCAGCTTGTTCCGGTGATCTATGAATTAAACAGCCGCGTGCAGCAGAAATATGCGGACAAATCTGTTGCGATCATCGACGATGAGAAGCGCGTGCATATGGCGCATATGGATATTCATTATGGTTTCAGCGTCAACGGCGTTGCTCATCTGCACACGGAGATTTTGAAAAATGCGGAGCTGAACAATTTTTATAAAATCTATCCGGAGAAATTCAATAACAAGACGAACGGTATCACCTTCCGTCGCTGGCTGCTGCACTGCAACCACGAGCTGACAGAGCTGATCCGTTCGTTGATCGGACCGGGCTTTCAGACGGATGCCACAGAGCTTGAGAAGCTGGGCGCATATGTGCAGGATGAAGCAGTCCTTCGGCAGCTTTTGGCGATCAAAGCAGCGCGCAAGGCAGAATTGAAGGATTATCTCGCAAGGACACAGGGTATCACACTCGATGAAAATTCTGTTTTTGACATCCAGATCAAGCGTCTGCACGAGTACAAGAGACAGCAGATGAATGCGCTTTATGTGATCCACAAATATTTTGAGATCAAGGCGGGAAAGAAGCCGGCGCGTCCGATCACGGTGATCTTTGGGGCGAAGGCAGCGCCGGCTTATGTGATCGCGAAGGATATTATTCATCTGATCCTCTGTCTGCAGGAATTTATTGCAAATGATCCTGAGGTTGCGCCGTACTTAAAGGTCGTTATGGTGGAAAATTATAACGTGACACTGGCGGAAAAGCTGATCCCGGCGGCGGATATCCATGAGCAGATCTCCCTTGCGTCAAAGGAGGCTTCCGGCACCTCCAACATGAAGTTTATGTTAAACGGTGCGGTTGCCATCGGAACGATGGACGGCGCGAATGTCGAGATGCATGAGTTTGTCGGCGACGACAATATCTATATCTTCGGAGAATCCTCCGAGGAGGTCATCGCGCACTATGCGAAGGCGGACTATGTGTCGAGGGACTACTACGAGAAGGATGCAGACATCCGGCGTGCCGTGGACTTTATCGTAAGCGACGAGCTGCTGGCGATCGGCTGCAGGGAAAATCTCGAGCGTCTGTACCGCGAGCTTTTGAACAAGGACTGGTTTATGACGTTGCCTGATTTTAAGGACTATGTGGCGACGAAGGAGCGCATCTACGCCGATTACGAGGATCGTATGGCGTGGGCAAAGAAAATGCTTGTCAACATCAGCAAGGCGGGCTTCTTCTCCTCCGACCGCACGATCGCACAGTATAATGAGGACATCTGGCATCTGTAAAAAGGAGCCGGAGATATAAGATACGCCGGACGTTTGCGGGAGAGAGAATCCCACAAGCGTCCAGCGTGTTGTATTTCCGCTTGTGTTAGAATATGATATTGATATTAGGAAGAAATCGGATCAAGGAGCGGGGGATATGGAGTACAGTTATATTGATCTTCACTGTGACACACTGGCGGAGGCGCTGATGAAAAGCAGCAGTACGGCGGAGGTGTTGTCCGGCACGATGGCGGATGTGCGGCGGCTGCGGGAAGCCGGTGCGGCAGCACAGTTTTTTGCGATGTTTCTTCCGCAAAATAGGACTGCGGGATGGTTTGAGGGAGAGGAACAGCCGGCGCCGGAGGAATTGCTGCACGGGATGTATCAGATCTACTGCCGCACGATGGAAGAGTGCAGCGACATGATCGCGCCCGCGCGAAACGATAGAGAGCTTGCCGCAAACCGCAGGCAGGGAAAGATATCGGCATTTCTCACGATCGAGAACGGTTTTTTAGTGCGTGGGAGCATGGAGAAGATCCGGGAGTTTTACGACATGGGCGTGCGGCTTGTGACGCTGACATGGAACGATCCGAACTGCTTTGGCTTCTGCCATTCCAATGATCCGGAGGAGATGGCGCGCGGACTGACAGACTTTGGAAAGGAGGCGGTGTCCTATATGCAGGAACTCGGGATGCTGGTGGACGTATCGCACCTGTCCGACGGGGGCTTTTGGGATGTGGCGGGGATCGCGGGGCGCACCGGAAAGCCGTTTGTGGCGTCCCACTCCAACTGCCGCGCGCTTGCCCCGGCAACGCGCAATCTCACGGACGAGATGATTCGTGCGCTCGCAGAGCGCGGGGGTGTGGCGGGACTTAATTTTGAGCCGACTTTTTTAAATGCAGACCAAAGCGATCGGTTCAGCCGCGTGGACCGAATGTGTGACCATGTGATGCACCTGATCGACAAGGGTGGGATCGAGTGTGCCGCGATCGGCACGGATTTTGACGGGATTAGCGGAACGTTTGAGATCAAAGACTGTACCGGGATGCCGCTTTTGTTTGCGGCGCTTCGCCGGAGGGGGCTTTCGGAGGATGCGGTTTGGAAAATCGCATATGGGAATGCGGCGCGGGTGATCCGTGAGACAATGTAGAAAAACCTTTCTTCCCATGCCTTGCCAGAAAAACAAATTTCGTATATACTTTTTGGTGAATCAGGAAAAATGACATTGCCGGGAAAGCGGAATGGGGTAGATAGATGGGAATCAATAAGGAAAAAACCGGAAAGAGATGTGCGTCGGTGCTTGCGGCGCTTCTTGCGGCAGCGTGCCTTGCCGGATGTACCAGTGACCGGGCTGCGCAGCAGATGGCTTACCGCCAGACGGGGCTTGACGCCATGCGGAGCGGTGATTATGCGGGAGCGGTCGCGGCGTTTGATACGGCGCTATCCTATGCGCCGGGAACGGTCGGCGAGGTGGAGCTTGACATCTGTTACTATAAGGCGGCGGCACAGTTTGCCGCCGGGGATCAGGAGGGAGCGCTTGCGACCTACGACGCCCTGATCGCCTACGACGACAAGGATGCGGATGCGTACTATACGCGCGGCTGTCTGCATTTGCAGAGATACGAGGGCGATCAGGCGTTTGCGGATTTTGACGCGGCGATTTCCAACGATGCGGACAATTATGAACTCTACATGAATATCTACAGGAATCTTGCCGCTTATAATCTGATCGCGGAGGGGGAAGAATATTTAAACAAGGCGTTTGCGATCAAGGGAGACGATGCGGAGCAGCTTACCTCCCGCGGCGAGATCTATCTGCTGCTG
This sequence comes from Roseburia sp., assembly GCA_026168605.1. Taxonomy (GTDB): domain Bacteria; phylum Bacillota; class Clostridia; order Lachnospirales; family Lachnospiraceae; genus Roseburia. Next base: position 109,157 of record JAPFDX010000016.1, read on the forward strand.
GGCGAGTATGAGAATGCGATCACAGAGCTCACAGCGGCGCTTGAGAAAAAGAGTGTCCGGGCGAATCTGATTCTGGCGGAGGTCTACGAGGCGTCGGGCGACGCGGAGAACGCAGAGAAATATTACAAGGCATACGTGGAGAGCGGTGCGGCGGATTCCGAGACGATGAATGCCCTCGCGGAGATCGAAATGGCAAAGCTGGATTATACGGCGGCGCTCGACTATGTGAACCAGGGACTTGCGATGGAGCAGGTGACGAACCGCAGGGAACTGATGCAGAACCAGATCATCTGCATGGAGTACACGGCGGATTTCAAGGGCGCATGGCAGGTGGCGCAGGAATATATCGCATTATATCCGAATGATGCGGCTGTGCAGAGAGAATACGTTTTCCTGAAAAACAGGCAGACGGAGACGGCGGGAAACGAGACGGAAACGGAGATTGAAGCGGAGATCACACCGGCAGAAGGCGGGGAGTCCGTGACAGATACGGAGGCAGGAGCGCAGTAGAAGGAGGGCTATGGCAGAGGTTTTTAAGATCGAAGAAGTTGAGGAAAAGGTGATACTGGTCGGCGTCAGCGAACAGGACGGCGACGACGCGGAGGATTCCGTTGCGGAGCTTGCCGAGCTGGTAAAGACGGCGGGCGCATCGGTGGCAGGCGTGCTGGTACAGAAACGTGAGCGGATCCATCCGGCATTTTACATCGGAACCGGAAAAGTGGGGGAACTTGCAGAACTGGTCGCAGAGACCGGGGCGACGGGCATTGTCTGTGACGACGAGCTCTCTCCGGCACAGATCAAGAATCTGGAGGAGGCGATCGACACAAAGGTGATGGACCGGACGCTGGTGATCCTCGACATTTTTGCGGCGCGCGCGACGACGAGCGAGGGGAAGATCCAGGTGGAGCTTGCACAGCTTCGGTACCGCCTGAGCCGCCTTGCGGGACTGGGACGCTCGATGTCCCGTCTGGGAGGCGGTATCGGCACGAGAGGACCGGGTGAGAAAAAGCTGGAGATGGACCGCCGCCTTATCAAGGACAGGATCTCGCAGTTGAAGGGTGAGCTAAAGGAGGTGCAGCAGCACCGCGACGTGATGCGGGCAAGGCGCCAGAGAAACCGGATTCCGGTCGCGGCGATCGTCGGCTACACCAACGCCGGAAAGTCCACGCTCTTAAACAGACTGACAGACGCGGGCGTTTTGGAGGAGGACAAGCTGTTTGCAACCCTGGATCCGACCACGCGCGTACTGGAACTTCCGGGAAGGCAGGAGATTCTGCTGACGGACACGGTCGGCTTTATCCGCAAGCTGCCCCACCATCTGATTGAGGCGTTTAAGAGTACGCTCGAGGAGGCAAAGTATGCGGACTACATCCTGCACGTTGTGGATGCGTCCAATCCCCAGCGCGAGAAACAGATGCACATCGTCTACGAGACACTGTACCATCTGGATATCCGGGACAAGACGGTGATCACACTTTTTAACAAGCAGGATGCCGTGACAGACACAGATCCGCTGCGGGACTTTAAGGCAGACCAGACACTGTGCATTTCGGCGCGCAGCGGAGACGGACTGGAGGAGCTAAAGGAGCTTTTGTCGGAGTTGCTGCGGGAGGACAAGGTGCTCGTGGAGCGTGTGATCTCCTATGACAATGCGGGGATTCTCCAGCAGATCCGCAGGCAGGGCGAGCTGCTCGCCGAGGAATACCAGCCGGAAGGCATCTATATCAGGGCATATGTACCGATGGAACTCTACGGGAAATTATAAGGAGGACAAATGAAAATCATCATTAAGAACGGACGGGTGTTAAATCCGGCGACGAATACGGACGAGGTTTGTGATGTTCTGATCGAGAACGGAACAGTGGTAAAAATGGAAAAGAAAATAGAGGAGACGGCGGACCGCGAGGTCGACGCGGCAGGCTGCTTTGTCATGCCGGGATTTATCGATCTGCACGTGCATCTGCGCGATCCGGGCTTTGAGCAGAAGGAGACGATCGAGACGGGATGCCGTGCGGCGGCGCACGGCGGATTTACGACCATCCTTGCGATGCCGAACACCAAGCCGGTCGTGGACAATGCGGACGTCGTGAATTATGTCCACAATAAGGCGAGAACGGTCGGCATCGTCAATGTGCTCCAGGTCGGGGCGATCACGAAGGGGCAGCAGGGAAAAGAACTTGCGGACATTGACGGAATGGTCGCAGCGGGGATCCCTGCCATCAGTGAGGACGGTAAATCCGTGATGAACGCGGAGCTTTACCGCGAGGCGATGATCCGGGCGGCAGAGCATGGGATTGCAGTGCTTGCCCACTGTGAGGACATCAATCTGGTCAACGGCGGCGTGATGAATGAGGACGCGCACGCGAAGGAGCTGGGGCTCAAGGGGATCACGAACTCCGTCGAGGATGTGATCGTGGCGCGCGATATTATGCTGTGCCGTGAGACGGGAGTGAAGCTGCATTTATGTCACTGTTCCACAAAAAATTCCGTCAAGATGGTAGAGCACGCAAAGATGGAGGGCATCACCGTGACAGCGGAGGTTTGCCCGCATCATTTTACGCTGACCTCGGACGATATACATAAGATCGAGCCGACGATCGATCCGGAGAAAAAAGTGGCGATCGAGGCGGACGCGGATACGAATTTTAAGATGAACCCGCCGCTCAGAGCCAAGGAGGATGTACAGGCGCTGAAGGAGGGGCTGCGCGACGACATTATGGATGTGATCGCGACAGACCACGCGCCGCATACCTTTGAGGACAAGAATACATCCATGAAGAACGCACCGTTTGGTATCGTCGGACTTGAGACGGCGGCAAGCCTTACCTACACGGAGCTGGTAGCACAGAACTATCTGACGCCGATGCAGATGGCGGAGAAGATGAGCTACAATCCGGCGAAGGTCATCGGGCTGGACAAGGGCGACATTGCGCCGGGGAAGATTGCGGATCTTGTCATCTTTGACCCGGAAAAAACATATACCATCGACAAGTACAGCTTTGCGGGAAAGAGTAAAAACACGCCGTTCCACGGCAGAAAAGTGACCGGAAAAGTGCGCATGACCATCGTGGGCGGTCATGTGGTCTATGAGGAGAAAGCATAAGATTCAGAAAGGATTTCACTATGGCAGAAAAGTTCGAGGAACTGGCGCGCGTCGTTCGCCAGGAGGAGATTGCGACGGATATTTACAGTCTGTGGATTGCGACGGAGCAGATCGCTGCGCACGCAAAGCCGGGACAATTTGTGTCACTGTATTGTAATGAGGGGAGCAGACTGCTCCCGCGCCCGATCAGTATCTGTGAGATCGATAGGGAAAATGGAGGTCTGCGGCTTGTATACCGCATTGCAGGAGAGGGGACGAGAGAGTTTTCGAACCTCTGTGCGGGTGCGCAGGTGAAGGTGGTCGGACCGCTCGGCAACGGATTTGTTTTGCAGAAGAAAAGGGCGTTTTTGATCGGCGGAGGCATTGGGATTCCCCCGATGCTTGAGCTGGCAAAGCAGCTTGACTGTGAAAAGCAGATCGTCCTGGGCTACCGTGACAGGGAGCTTTTTCTGGAGGAAGAGTTTGAAGCGTACGGGGACGTCTTTGTGGCGACCGAGGACGGTAGTGAGGGGACAAAGGGAAATGTTCTCGACGCGATCCGCGCGCATGGTCTCCATGCCGATGTGATCTATGCCTGCGGTCCTGCGCCGATGCTTAGAGCTTTAAAGGAATATGCCGCAGAGAATGGCATCGAGTGCTGGATTTCGATGGAGGAGCGCATGGCGTGCGGAATTGGCGCCTGCCTTGCCTGCGTGTGCAGATCAAAGGAGAAGGACGCGCACTCCAATGTAAAAAATAAGAGGGTCTGCAAAGAGGGCCCGGTATTTCGTGCCGAGGAGGTGGAGTTCTGATGGATATGAGCGTTGATCTGTGCGGAGTGAAACTGAAAAATCCGGTGATGACAGCCTCGGGAACCTTTGGCTCCGGGGAGGAATATTCGGAGTTTGTGGATTTAAACAGACTTGGCGCAGTTGTGACCAAGGGCGTTGCAAACGTGCCGTGGGAGGGCAATCCGACACCGCGTGTGGCGGAGGTGTACGGAGGTATGCTAAACGCGATCGGTCTCCAGAATCCGGGTATTGATCTGTTTATCGAGCGGGACATTCCGTTTTTAAAGAAGTTTGACACGAAAATCATCGTCAATGTCTGTGGACATACGACGGAGGAATATGTGGAGGTTGTGGAGCACCTTTCGGATCAGCCCGTGGATCTGCTGGAGATCAATATCTCCTGTCCGAATGTGAAGGAGGGCGGGATCGCATTTGGTCAGAATCCGCAGATGGTGGAGGAGATCACAAGAGAGATCAGGCGCCACGCGAAACAGCCGGTCATCATGAAACTGTCGCCGAATGTGACCGACATTACAGAGATGGCGCGCGCGGCGGAGGCCGGAGGCGCGGACGCACTCTCGATGATCAATACGATCACGGGGATGAAGATCGATATCCACAGAAGGTGCTTTGCGCTTGCAAACCGCACCGGAGGGATGTCTGGACCTGCGGTTCATCCGGTGGCGGTGCGCATGGTGTACCAGTCCGCGCAGGCTGTCTCGATCCCGATTATCGGCATGGGTGGGATCATGACGGCGGAGGATGCGATCGAGATGATCCTCGCAGGCGCGACAGCAGTTTCGGTCGGAACGGCAAACTTTACAAACCCGCGCGTCACAGAGGAGATCATCGACGGTATCAAGAGCTATATGGAGCGTTACCGGGTGGAGAGCCTGAAGGAACTGGTGGGCGCGGTGCATGAGAGGTAGTACGGCTATGACCCGTCAAAAATATTGTGGCAAAAAGAAGACCGCTTGATTTCTCAGGCGGTCTGGTGTATAATCTACTCAGAAAGGTTATCGGAATTGATTTCCGATTGCCCTCAGTAAGATACAAACATAAAGAATAGCATCTAACTTTGGTCGGTTGGGATGCTATTTCTTTTTATTATTATGACTATCTATGTAAGACAGAGCCGCAAAAACTACTAGCAATAAAGTGAGAACTTCCATTGTGTTCATAGGGCATCACCCTCCTTGTGTACTAGAGGGCATCTAATAATCGGAAAATCACATCCTATTTTCTTTTCAATTATACAAGATAATTATATCACACAGAGAACTAATGTTCAAATAAAAAGATAAGTCTGCCCTATGATGATCAGACGATTTCCGGAATTGAAAATATGTATGGGGTATGATAAGATTGAAAAGATAGTAAATGTTTTCAAAATTTTGCAAGGAAAAAAGTCTGTAAATTAAGGAGGATTTATCAGGATGGAATCATACAAGCAGGAATTTATTGAATTTATGGTAGAGAGCGACGTGCTCAAGTTTGGGGAGTTTACCTTAAAAAGCGGCAGAAAGTCACCATTTTTCATGAACGCGGGGGCATATGTGACGGGCAGTCAGCTCATGCGTCTCGGCGAATACTATGCGAAGGCGATCCATGAGACCTACGGCGATGATTTTGACGTGCTATTTGGACCGGCGTACAAGGGGATCCCAATCAGTGTTGTGACCGCGGTGGCTTACAGCAAATTATACGGGAAAGAGATCCGCTACTGCTCGGACCGCAAGGAGGAGAAAGATCACGGCGCGGACAAGGGAAGCTTTCTCGGCAGCAGCTTAAAGGACGGCGACAGAGTCGTTATGATCGAGGACGTGACGACCTCCGGCAAGTCGATGGAGGAGACTGTTCCGAAGGTGAAGGGAGCGGCAGACGTTCGGATCATAGGTCTGATGGTTTCCTTAAACCGCATGGAAAAAGGTCTCAGCGGCGAGAAGAGCGCGCTTGAGGAGATCCGGGAAAATTACGGATTCCCGGCAAATGCCATCGTGACGATGGAGGAGGTGACAGAGCATCTGTACAACCGCCCGTGTCACGGCAGGGTAGTTATTGACGACGGGATCAAGGCAGCGATCGACGAATACTACAAGCAGTATGGCTGTAAATAAGAAAAGGCGCCGCTTGATCGCGGGGATATTATTTGTGCTGTATTTTGCAGTTCTGTTTTATTTCCTCTTTTTTTCGGAGGAGATGGGGCGTACCTACAGTGAGCGCACCTATCACTATAATCTGGTTCCGTTTAAAGAAATCGGCAGGTTTATCCGGTATCACAGAACGCTTGGAACGGGAACGGTGCTTTTAAATATCGTGGGAAATGTGGCGGCATTTGTTCCGTTCGGCATATTTTTGCCGGTCTTTTCCGCGCGCTGCCGGAAAGTCTGGTTCACTGTCTTTTACAGCTTTGAACTAAGCCTTCTGGTGGAGCTGCTCCAACTGGTGACAAAGGTGGGCAGCTTTGATGTGGACGATCTGATCTTAAATACGATCGGCGGACTGGTGGGATTTTTGATTTATCTATTGGGAAAGAGGATATTGCGAGGTGACGGGTGTGAGAAGACGCCATAGAAGAGGCTACAAATTTACAGAAAAGACACAGTCAAAGCGCGGGATGGCGGCGTTGGCGCTCGCAGTGATCTCCATCGGCGTGCTTGTGGCGGTGATCATGAACTCATTTTGGAACCAGGGAAAAGGCAGTATGTATCTGGGAAGCGCAGGCGTGGCGGCGATGCTGCTTGGGATCGTCGCATTTGTGACCGCACTTGGAAGCCTGCGCGAGGAAAATTCCTTTAAACTGTTTCCCTATCTATCGACACTGGTATCCTTTCTTGCAGTCGGCGTGTGGATCGCGCTCTATGTGGTGGGTGCGGCAGGTTAGCGCGCCGGGCGGAAAGGAGTGGAAAAGAGGACGACATGACGGATTTTGAAAAACAGATGGCTTTTATCATGGAGCTGGACAAGATCAAAAAGATCGGCAGACAGACATATCTGGCGGATGGAAGCCGCAAGGAAAACGACGCGGAACATTCGTGGCATTTGGCGTTGATGGCGTTTGTGCTGGCGGATTACGCGAATGAGAAAGTGGACGTGCTAAAGACGATGAAGATGGTGCTCCTGCACGACGTCATTGAGATTGACGCCGGGGACACCTACGCGTATGACACGGAGGGGAATAAGGCCAAGCGGGAGCGCGAGTTAAAGGCGGCACACCGCATTTTCGGACTGCTTCCGGACGGGCAGGCGGCAGAGTACCGCAGTCTCTGGGATGAATTTGAGGAGATGGAGACGGCGGAGGCGAAATTTGCCAATATGCTGGACAAGGTGCAGCCGCTTTTGTTAAACGACGCCTCGGGCGGCAGGTCATGGGCGGAGCACGGGGTGAAGAAGTCGCAGGTGATGGCGCGCAACGAGCGCACGCACGAGGGCTCGGAGACTTTGTGGGATTATGCAAAAAGTCTGATTGAAAAAAATGTGGCAGACGGAAAACTGCTGGATGAATAGGAGGAACGGAAAAGCAGGTGGGTTACAGTGAAATTTATCGGGAATTAAACAGTCAGGCAGAGGAGCGCTTTGCACTGATGGAGGAGCGGATCGCGCAGATTCGCGAAAAGGCGGAGACGGAGGAACAGTTTTCCGGATATTTCGAGAAAAATACAGACTTTCTGCTGACGCTTGCGCAGATTTACCGCAAAAAACAGAGCGGGGAATTGCAGGGGGAGAGTCTGGCAGAGCTGCAGGCACAGAATGTGCGGCTTTACGGAGATATTGTTCCGGAGGCATACGGGGAGAGCTTTGCAAACCCGGCATATGCCGTGGAGGCGTTTGGCAGGGAGCTCGGAGAGCCGTTATCTCTGATGGCGGCACATCTGCGGGAGAGCATCCGCGAAGTGTTCCGCGGCAATCTGCTGCGGCTTACGATCGCAATGGAACTCTTTGTGGAGGTCTACAATGCGTTTGAGAGCTGGGCGCGCGAAGCGGTGGAGACCGGAGAGCGCACAAAGGAGCTTTCACAGATCATCTACTGGTATTTTCATGATTACAGTGAGATTTTCCTGGAGGAGAGCATCCGCAGGCTGATCAACCCGGCGGAGGATTTTGAGACGGAGCTTGTCCTCGGGGCGGATCTTGCGGATCTCCGCTATCTGTACGGATACGGCGCTTATATCGGGGAGAATGAGCTGCGCATGGCAGAGTTTTTAAACCGTCTGCCCAAGGAGCAGATCCAGGCGATGGCGGATACCTATACCGAGGGCTACCGCATCGGATTTGAGGTGACGGGCAAGGATCTTGCAAAGAAAAAGGTCGTTCAGGTGCGTTATCCGATCGGATTTGAGCGGATTGTGCGCGCAGCCATCCACAATTTTGAAAAGATGGGCTTAAAGCCTACGATGCTTGCGACCGGAACGGCGGCGAACCGCCAGTTTGACTATGACCATAGGGAAGACCGTGCATACTACATGGACAAGGCATATGTGGAGCGGTGCTTAGAGGTCAGAAAGACATATTTTGAGGAAGAAAAGCAGCTTGCGGCAGGAATGGCAGGTCCAGCGGTGATCGAGGTGTTCGGCGAAGAGCCGTTTTCACCGGAGACGAAGAAGGAGGCGCTGCACTACGACAAGAAACAGCAGCAGCTCTGCGTCTACGAGATGGGGCAGGCGGGACAGATTACCAACAGGTATATCAGGGGCGAGGAGAGAAGCTTTACGATCATCGCCTACCCCGTGCCGTCGATCGGAGCGCAGTTCGAGGAGATTTTTGCGGAGACGGTGAAGATCAACACGCTGGACTATATGCTTTACCGTAAGATGCAGCAGAAGATCATCGATGTTCTGGATCGGGCGGATAAAGTACACATCACCGGACGGGGCGCGAACAAGACGGATCTATATGTGAATATCTGGAAACTGCAGAACCCAGAGAGGGAGACGGCATTTGAAAACTGTGTGGCGGACGTCAATATTCCGGTCGGCGAGGTGTTCACCTCCCCGGTACTTGAGGGGACGAACGGCAAGCTGTTTGTCAGCCAGGTGTACCTGAATGAGTTAAAATATGAGAATTTGGAAATTGATTTTGCGGACGGTATGATCTCCTCCTACACCTGCACGAATTTTGCGGAGGAGGAAGAAAACAAAAAATACATCCGTGACAATGTCCTAAAGCATCATGAGACGCTGCCGATGGGCGAATTTGCGATCGGCACAAACACGACGGCGTACCGCATGGCGAGAGATTTTGACATTGCGGACAAGCTTCCGATCCTGATTGCAGAAAAGACGGGACCGCATTTTGCAGTGGGCGACACCTGCTACAGCCACGAGGAGGACAATGTTTCCTACAATCCGGATGGCAAGGAGATCGTGGCGCGTGAAAATGCAGTGTCTGCACTGCGAAGCGCGAAGGATCCTGCCGAGGCGCAGAAGGCGTATCTGAACTGTCATACCGACATTACGATCCCGTATGATGAGCTTGACAGGATTACGGCAATCTGCAAAGACGGAACAGAGATTGACATCATTGCAGGCGGCAAATTTGTGCTGGAGGGCACGGAACCGTTGAACGAGCCGCTGGAGCGGTAAACTTACAAAAAATGGAACAGATGAGAAAAGGAGCATGATTATGGCAAAAGTTGGTATTGTGATGGGAAGCGATTCGGATATGCCGGTAATGGCAAAGGCAGCGGACATTTTGGAAAAGCTTGGGATCAGCTATGAGATGAAGATTATTTCCGCACACCGTGAGCCGGATGTGTTTTTTGAGTATGCAAAGAGCGCCGAGGAGCGTGGCTTTAAGGTGATCATCGCGGGCGCCGGCATGGCGGCGCATCTGCCGGGAATGTGCGCGGCGATCTTCCCGATGCCGGTCATCGGAATCCCGATGCACACGACGTCGCTCGGCGGACGCGATTCCTTGTACTCGATCGTACAGATGCCGTCCGGGATTCCGGTGGCGACCGTAGCCATCAATGGCGGTGCAAATGCAGGATTACTTGCAGCGAAAATTCTTGCGACATCAGACGATGCAATTTTGCGAAAATTAAAAGAATATTCTGAAGAATTAAAGGGGCAGGTTGTGGCAAAGGACGCCAGACTGCAGGAAGTGGGATATCAGAATTACTAAAAGAGATAGATCAGAGATATTTTTTCTGTAGGCGGAGCAGACGAGAAGGTGGTTGTTGTAATTTTTGCAGCAACCACCTCTTTCTTTAAGAATATGCTATATGATAATTTTTATACATTTTTCCATGAAATATTTTTGAAAATATGATTTACGTTTTTATTGACAGCGCGGTCTATCGATAGTAGACTCAAATGAAAAGGGAGGTCTATTTTTTATAGACCCATATCGTTGCACAAAAGCAAGACTGACAGAGGAGGGGGAGAGAGGATGGCAGAATACCGTCTTGCGGAGACAGAAGCCAGATTTGCAGATATTATCTGGGAGCGGGAGCCGGTCGGCTCGACGGAGCTGGTAAAAATATGCGGGGAGAGGCTGGGATGGAAGAAATCGACGACTTACACGGTGTTGAAAAAGCTGTGTGAGCGCGGGATTTTTCAGAATGAGCGCGCGGTGGTGACTTCAAAGCTTTCGAGGGAGGAGTTTTACGGGGGCAAGAGCAGGCAGTTTGTGGAGGAGACGTTTGGCGGTTCGCTTCCGCGTTTTCTGACAGCATTTATCGGGAAAAGGAAGCTGACGGAAGACCAGATCGAGGAGATGAAGGCGCTGATCGAGAGCTATCGGGAGGAAAACGGATGATAAAGGCGTGGGAGCAGGTGTTTTTACAAGTGTTGAATATGAGTATCACCGCCGGGTACTGCGTTCTTGTGGTGATGCTGTTGCGGGTGTTTTTGCGGAGAGCGCCAAAGATCTATTCCTATGTGTTATGGGCGGTGGTCTGGTTCCGGCTGGTGTGCCCGGTATCCATAGAGAGTGTGCTAAGTCTTGTGAGAGTTCCGGCGCAGGTGATCCCAATGGACATCGGCGTGCAGGAAGTGCCGGAGATTTCCAGCGGATCGGCGCGTGTGGACGCCGTCATAAACAGTGGCATCCGGCAGGTGCTGCCGGATGCGGCAGTGGGAGACAGTGTAAATCCCATGCAGGTGGTCCTGGCAGTGGCAGGCGTGATCTGGATTCTGGTGGCGGTATTTTTAATCGCATACAATGGATACGCGCTTTTGCGGCTGAAACGGCAGCTCGCGGAGGCAAGGCAGGTGGAAGCCAATATTTATGAGGCGGAAAATTTGCAGACGCCTTTCGTTCTGGGGTTTTTTGTCCCGCGCATTTATCTGCCGTCGGATCTGTGCGGAGCGGAGAGGGAATATGTGCTCCTCCATGAAAAAACGCACATCAAAAGACGTGACTATCTGGTAAAACAGCTTGCGTTTGCGGTGACCTGCCTGTACTGGTTTCATCCGCTGATATGGCTCGCTTTTTTCCGGATGTGCAGAGATATGGAAATGTCCTGCGATGAGAGCGTGATACGAAAGCTGGGCGGCGCGGTCAAAAAAGATTATTCGGCGTCGCTGCTTGCACTGGCATCCGGCAGGCAGATCGTTGGCGGCAGCCCGCTGGCGTTTGGGGAGAGCGGTATCAGACAGCGGATCAAAAACATCCTCCGGTATCGGCGCCCCACGTTCCTGGCAAGTCTGTTTTTTGTGACCGTGCTTGCGCTGGTTCTGGCAGGTCTGACCTTCAGTCCAAAGACGGTGGAGGAAGACAGCCTGACGGATACAGAGACGGTGGATGCGGGCAGCTTTGCGGATGCCGTCGCGTATCAGGGGTATCTGGATGAAAGTGCTGCCTGGGATAATGCCTGGAGTGACTGCGATTTTGACGGGGACGGGGCGCGGGATCGTGTGTACCGGGGTGTTACCGAGGACACGGTCTCGTACCGGATTGATTTTGGCGCAGGCGGCACGCTGGAAATCGGGGAGTTTGAGGATCCTTTTATCGGTCTGAAGCTGGCGTCTGCCGACGTCACGGGGGACGGGACGAATGAAATCCTGTTTGTGGGATCGCATGGGGCGAGCACGGATCCCTTTGCGATGAGCGAGATCGCTCTGTTTGAAAAGGTGGACGACCGCTATGTCAGGGCGCTTCTGCCTTGTCCCGAGTCCATCGCACAATCGGGGAATACCGGTGGATATGAGGTGGGATTTGACATTTATGCGAAGAGAGAAAGTGGTCAGACATTCCACCTTACGAGCGGGGAGATCGGGCTGGATGCCGTCATCACACTGGAGGAGGAAGTGGACGAATTTTATCTGGACGGCTTTCGGGACGGTGGCACAGTGCTTTGGGGAAGTCTGGCGTATGACGCAGATTTTATACAATATCAGGGGAAGGAATGTCTGATGCTCTATCAGAATCTGGGGGACAAATGGGTGGATGAATCCGTCGGTATTGTGCTGGAAATGCGGATGTCGGAGGATTCACGCGCACCCCATAAAGCGGTGGCGGTTGCTGCGGGGGTATTGTCGGAAAGCGGAGAGTTGGAAAGCGGGGAACCGGAGACCGGAAGCCTGGAGAGCAGGCTATTCCTGCACGTACCGGATTACATGGCAGATTCGGAATACATCGATACAAAGATGCTGCCGGAGGAGACGGCGGAGGCGCTCGCCCAGAGAGCGCTCACAGAGCTCTATGAACTGACCGGAACAAGGGTAGAGGAATGTTTCTACTATTACGATGACATGGGTGGATTTTCGTTTGCCATGACAAAAGAGGATATGGATGCGGGCAGGATTTTTTACAGCAGAACCTTCGGCGAGGAGCATCCGGCGTTTGTGTCGATACCGTCCATGTTTGTATCGAATGCAAGACGTGTCTGGTATTCGCCCGTGTACCAGTATGATCTCCCCGCAGATTTCGCGGATTATGAGGGCAGCCGGAGGGCAGAGTGGTTTTTAAAACAGAGCGCTCTCTATAACGGGCAGGAGGTTGCAGAGTGTGTGCAGCCTTATTCCGCCATGCCGGAGACCTGGCAGATCATTATGGAGGATGGCACTGCCTATGAGGTTTCGCTGGACAATGAAATTGACAGCGTACATGACGTGACGGGTCCATATCCGGACAGGTATATCAGCCATTAGAGGAAGCGGAGGAAAACAGGATGAAAAAAGAGAACAGAAAGAAATGGATGTGTTTTGGCGTGATGCTGCTTTTGTGTGTGGCGCTGGCAGCGTGCGGGAATGAGACGGGAAGTGAAGCAGGAGAGCCGGAGACAGATTCCGCAGGTGCAGCCGGGGAGGCTGCGGATAACGGGGCAGCGTCGTCCGAGGCAGAAAAACTTTTGGCGGAGGAGCGACAGATCGCGGAGCAGACGTTTCAGGTGGAATGGAGTCCGTTCGGCAGTGTGACATTCACATCCTACGCACCGGATGTCACGGAACATGAGAAGATGGACGTCGTTTTTGCGGTTTGGCGCGGGGATGAGGTTCTTCAGGTGCTGGATGGCATGGAGGCAGATCACATCCGGACCGACCGCACATTTGCCGGAGTGGAGGCGGTTTCTTTTCCGGACTACAACGGGGACGGAGTGAATGACGTCATCACGATCAGCAGCTATTTGATGGATGAGGGTTCCGGCGTGGACACCGACGCGGAGGGAAAGGCGAGCGAGGTGCGCATTTACCGCGGAGACGCGGATGGCAGGCTGGTGTTGGAGAAGGAGCTGTCGCAGACGGCGGATTCGGCTTTGGCGGTCAAGACGGTAAGCAGTGTGCTCGGATTTCTGGGGGCAGACAGGATTCCGCAGGAAACGTCGGGGGACAGTGCGAACAAAAATGAGAGAAACTTATCGCCGGAGGAACAGCAGGCATTTGCGGATTATGTCAATGAGCGGGAGAACTACGGCTTTCTGCTGTCCGTCTATGATACGCCCGCAGACATTGACCTTGGCGAAGTATTTTACAACGGGGCAGGAATCGGCAGAGCGCCAAGTGAGGAGGAGAAGGCGGAATATCTGGCTGTCACCGGAGCGGAGGAGATCTACACGGATATTTTTGCAATCAAGCCGGAAACGATCAATACATTTCTGATGGAAAAGACCGGACTTCCCTATGAAAAAATGAACCGTCCGCTGGAGTGGTCATATCTGGAAAAGTCAGGCGTTTACTGTGTGGAGCATGGAGATACGAATTACAAAGAATTTATCTGTACTGCGGGAACCACGGCGGATGAGAAAACATTTACGCTGCGGTTTGAGGAGGACATGAGCTACATGGGGGAGACTGAGATTGCAGCCTACCGCAGACCGGACTATGAGCTGGTGGTGGAAAAGAGCGGGGGCGGCTACCGTTTTCTCTCAAACCGCCGGGTGACAGAGGAGGGGCAGATCGCGGAGCAGACGTTTCCCGTGACGGTCGCAGGGCTGGGCGATGTGGTCTTTGCTGCCTATGAGCCGGACTATGACCGGAATATGCAGGCGGATGTGACATTTTTGCTGCTCAGTAAAAAGGGCGAGGTGCTGCAGACGCTGTCCGGGGTTCGTGAGAATAATATCCGTGCGGTCGTCGAGAGCTATGCAGGAGTGGATGCGGTGTCATTTCCCGACTACAATGACGACGGTCGGACGGACATCATCACGATCACAAACTATTCCTATATCACGGGACCGGATATCGGGGAAGGTTTTGCGGAGGTAAGGGTTTACAGTGGCAGTGAACATGGATATTTCCGTTATGAGGAGGATATTTCAGAAATGATCAATACGGAAATCAAGACGCCGACAATTCAGAATGTGCGCGATTTTCTGGGGGACACGAACTGAGGTCACCGGAGCGTGCGGCATCAGACAAGCGGAATTTCTATAAGAATATAAGAAAATAAATAGCGTATATATTAGTAAAACTAATGATATGAATTATAATATATAATTGGAAAACAAGAGTCTTTCCATATATACTGTAAATAGGTAAATGATGTCTGGGAACAGAAAATGAGATGCTGAATCGAATGGAGGAAAAGCGATGGATTACAAGAATTCCGGTGTTGATATTGAGGCGGGTTACAAGTCAGTGGAGCTGATGAAGGAGTATGTAAAAAAGACGATGAGACCGGAAGTGCTCGGCGGACTGGGCGGTTTTTCGGGGGCATTTTCGCTGGAGAAGATCAAAGAAATGGAAGAACCGACGCTCGTATCAGGAACGGACGGATGCGGCACGAAGGTAAAGCTTGCATTTCTTTTGGACAAGCATGATACCATCGGTATCGACTGCGTGGCAATGTGCGTCAACGATATTGCGTGCGCCGGAGGCGAGCCATTATTTTTCCTTGATTATATCGCGTGCGGCAAAAATTATCCTGAGAAGATCGCCACGATCGTTGGCGGCGTCGCAGAGGGCTGCGTGCAGTCCGGCTGTGCGCTGATCGGCGGAGAGACGGCGGAGCATCCGGGACTTATGCCGGAGGATGAGTATGATCTGGCAGGCTTTGCGGTCGGCGTGGTGGACAAAAAGGATATTATCACCGGAGAGCATTTAAAGGATGGCGATGTGATCATCGGCATGGCGTCCTCTGGTGTTCATTCCAACGGTTTTTCGTTGGTGCGCAAAATTTTCCGCATGGATGCAGAGACATTGAATACATACCACGAGGAGCTTGGAAAGACGCTCGGAGAGACGCTTTTGGCGCCGACGAGAATCTATGTAAAAGCGCTCCGCTCCATCAAGGAGGCGGGCGTTACCGTCAAGGCTTGCAGCCACATTACCGGTGGCGGTTTTTATGAGAATATTCCGCGTATGCTCCCGGAGGGCAAGCACGCGGTCATTGAGAAGAACAGCTATGAGATCCCTCCGATCTTTTCCATGATGGCGCGTGAGGGGAACGTCTCGGAGGAAGTGATGTACAACACCTACAATATGGGGATCGGCATGATGGTCGCTGTGGATCCGGCAGACGTGGAGGCGGCAATGGAAGCGATCCGCGCAGCGGGTGACACGCCGTATGTGATCGGAAAGATCACGGACGGAGAAAAAGGGGTGACCTTATGCTAAAGCTTGCGGTCTTAGTGTCAGGCGGCGGCACGAACTTACAAGCGATTTTCGATGCAATCGATTCCGGAAAAATTCAAAATGCAGAGGTTTCCGTTGTCATCAGCAACAACCAGAATGCGTATGCGCTTGCGCGTGCCAAGAAACATGGCGTTGAGGCAGTCTGCATCTCGCCGAAGGATTTTGCGGACCGGGCGGCGTTCAATCAGGCATTCCTCAAGAAGCTGGACTCCTATCAGGCGGATCTGGTCGTGCTCGCTGGATTTCTGGTCGTGCTTCCGCAGAAAATGATACAGCGGTATCAAAACCGTATCATCAATATTCATCCGTCCCTGATCCCGTCGTTCTGCGGGAAGGGATATTACGGACTGAAGGTGCATGAAGGCGCGCTTGCGCGCGGTGTGAAGCTTACAGGGGCAACCGTGCATTTTGTGGATGAGGGAACGGATACCGGACCGATCATTTTGCAGAAGGCGGTAGCGGTAGAGCCGGAGGATACGCCGGAAACCCTGCAGCGCCGTGTGATGGAGCAGGCGGAGTGGGTGATCCTTCCGCAGGCGATCAATCTGATCGCAGCCGGCAGGGTAGCGGTGTGCGACGGACGTGTGCAGATAAAAGCAGAGTAGGAGGATGTCAGAATGAGGGTACTGGTAGTAGGAAGCGGTGGACGTGAGCACGCGATCGTGACAAGCGTGGCGAAGAGTCCGCGTGTAGATCAAATATACTGCGCGCCGGGAAATGCAGGGATCGCTGCGCTTGCAGAGTGTGTGCCGATTGGCGCGATGGAGTTTGACAAGCTTGTGGCGTTTGCAAAGGAGCATCGGATTGATTTTACGATTGTCGGGATGGACGATCCGCTGGTCGGGGGAATCGTGGACGCATTTGAGGCGGAGGGACTGAAAGTATTTGGTCCGCGCAAAAATGCTGCGATTTTGGAGGGCTCGAAGGCGTTTTCCAAAGATCTGATGAAGAAATACAATATTCCTACGGCTGCCTATGAGAAATTTACTTCCCCGGATGAAGCGCTCCGCTATCTGGAGACGGCGAAGTTTCCGATCGTGCTCAAAGCCGACGGGCTTGCCCTTGGAAAAGGCGTGTTGATCTGTAACACGCTGGAGGAGGCAAAGGACGGCGTACGGGAGATCATGCAGGATAAGAAATTCGGAACAGCGGGCAATACGATGGTCGTGGAAGAATTTATGACCGGACGCGAGGTGTCCGTACTCTCCTTTGTGGACGGTAAGACGATCAAGATCATGTCCTCCGCTCAGGATCACAAGCGTGCCAAGGACGGGGATCAGGGCTTGAATACCGGAGGAATGGGAACGTTTTCTCCGAGTCCGTTTTATAAGGAGGAAGTGGACGCATTTTGCAGGAAATATGTCTATCAGGCGACAGTGGACGCGATGGCAGCCGAGGGCAGACCGTTTCAGGGCGTGATCTTCTTTGGGCTGATGCTGACGGCGGATGGACCGAGGGTGCTTGAATACAATGCACGTTTTGGTGACCCGGAGGCGCAGGTGGTGCTGCCGCGCATGAAAAATGACATTATCGACGTCATGGAGGCGTGCGTGGACGGCAGGCTGGATGCAATTGATCTGCAGTTTGAGGACAATGCCGCGGTCTGCGTGGTACTCGCATCGGACGGTTATCCGGTTTCGTATGAAAAAGGGTTTCCGGTTCACGGACTTGAGAAGTTTGCGGAAAAGGATGATTATTACTGTTTCCACGCGGGAACAGCGCTTGATGCGGATGGAAGGATTGTGACAAATGGCGGGCGCGTGCTCGGCGTCACCGCAACCGGGAGCGATCTTAAGGAGGCGCGCGCAAAGGCTTATGAGGCGACCGAATGGGTGCAGTTTGAAAACAAATATATGCGCACCGACATCGGCAGAGCGATTGACGAGGCGTAGAGGAAAAGTTTAGTTATGGGTTGAAAAATCCGTCGCGATTGCATATAATATACTTAACAAGGGAGCCGGGAAGATAGATGAAGCCTATCCGTCCTGGTGAAACATATTTACAAGTTATAAATAACCGTCAGATTCTGCCAGGAGCCGGACGGTTATTTTTTCTGCTTAAAATTGCTAATAAGCGTAATCACAGCACATAGCATGATGATAAAAGTAAACAAGTCGTTATATGTAACCATGATACCATCCCCTTTCTGCAAGGTTTCAGAACGGATGGCATGACCGCCCACCAAGCCCCCCCTTGGTAATTTTCAATGTGCGGCGCGGAAATTTCGGTTATGGGTTGAAAAATCCGTCACGATTGCATATAATATACTCACAAGGCAGCCGAAACGATAGAGCGTCCTATCCGTTTCCGGCAATTATAGTTAAGACAAGAAATAGCGTCCTACTTTACCAGAGCGGGGACGCTATTTCTTATGCTTGTCGTTGAGGTGTGCAACTAAGGTTGCTACTGCGACAAGGACCATCACAAAAGCAAATAAATCACTATATGTAACGTACATAAGCACCATCCCCTTTCGTAAGGCTCGGAAAGCGGGAGAGTATGCGCCCTTTCGGCTGCCATGTCGGTATATTATATTTTCAATGTGCGGCGCGGAAATCTGGTGCATCCGGTTTTCATCTGGGTAAAATTGAACCCGTCATAAAGATTCAAGACATTTCGCCGGCGTCTGTTTTTTTTTATTCTCTTTAATTTTTGACTAACAAAGTTATCATTTAGGGGTTAAAAACACAAGGGTTAAAGAAAGTGATTTTTCTAAGAATGGCTGAAAATCAAGGAAAATTTATTGAACTGACTGTGTATAGAAAAATGCAACATTACTTATAATAATGTTGCATTTTCCTTTTATACCTTATATATCGGACACACTTTTCAAAACTTAACCTCTAAAATCAAATTTTTCTGCAATATTTCTAAAAATCCATTTTCAAAAAGAGCGAATCCTTCTCATCCTGCTCAATTCCAAGATATTTTTTTGTGACGCCATAGGACGAATGATTGTAAACATCCATCAGGAGGGCGGGCGGCGTGCCCTTTTTCCATGCCTGATAGCCGAACGTTTTGCGCAGGGAATGACAACTGACATGATCGGTGTGCAGGGCTTCGATGGCGGCTTTTTTCACGATCCGGTATGCCTGCGAGCGGCAGAGCGGATTGGTATAGTCTGTGCTTTTCGTGAAAATATAGTCATTTCCGGTGACGGATGTACGCTGTTTTTTTAACTGCTCTAACGCGTCCTGGGCGTGGGCGTTCAGCGCGATCACCGTGTGTTTTCCGGTCTTTTTTTCCTGCACAAACAGATGGCTCTTGTAGCAGTTCCGTGAAAAATCGTAGACGTCCGACCAGCGCAGGGCAAGTAGATCGCTGATGCGCAGCGCCGTGTGCAGCCCCAGTGCGATCAGAGTGTAGTTTCTTGGAACCGGATGTACGGATCTGTAATAATCAATAAAAATTTTTAAATCGTCCTTTTCGCGAATCGGTTGTGTTGTTCCCATAAAGCAAAATCTCCTTTTCTTCTATTTTAAAATGCAACTTTATTATAAGAACTGTTGCACTTTTATAAAATAGGAGAACTACAAAAACAGGGAGGTTATCTATGTTAAAACTTTCACTTCGTCCGGGGGAATACATTGACATCGGGGAAAATGTCCGTGTGATATTTTCCGGCGGCTCCGCGAACAATATCCATCTTCTGGTGGACGCGCCGCGCGAGGTCAATATCGCGAGAAGCTCCGCAGGCGGAACAACTTCCGGCTACTACCGGGAAAAAGGAATTTCCGATGCGGCGAAGCGGGAGATCGCGGACATCCTGATGAGGGAGAAGCACAAGCGGTAATAATGCCATGCTAACCTAGGGGCACGGCTTATTGCATACATAC
>JAPFDX010000034.1 GCA_026168605.1 Roseburia sp.
AACGTACCCCGCAGCTTATTCACGATGAGAGTTGTGAGCGCCTCGCCCTCAAAATCCTCCGCAATGATCAGCAGTCTCGCACCGCTTTGTACGATCTGCTCCAATAACGGCAGAATCTCCTGAATGTTGCTGATTTTCTTATCTGTGATAAGGATATACGGATCGTCAAGCACTGCCTCCATCTTATCCATATCGGTGCACATATAAGCGGACACATAGCCGCGGTCAAACTGCATACCTTCCACCAGATCAAGCTCTGTCTGCATGGTCTTTGACTCCTCGATGGTGATCACGCCGTCGTTTGACACTTTCTCCATCGCATCTGCGACCATATTTCCGACCTCCTCGTCGCCTGCGGAGATCGCTGCAACCTTCGCGATCTGGTCTTTGCCCTTTACCTTGGAGGACATTGCAAGGATCGCTTCCACTGCCTTATCGGTCGCTTTCTTCATACCGCGGCGGAGAATGATCGGGTTCGCGCCTGCCTCAAGGTTCTTGATCCCCTCCTGTACCATCGCCTGTGCCAGTACGGTCGCTGTCGTCGTACCGTCTCCGGCAACATCGTTTGTCTTTGTGGCAACCTCTTTTACAAGCTGTGCGCCCATGTTCTCAAATGCGTCCTCAAGCTCGATCTCCTTTGCGATCGTCACACCGTCGTTTGTGATCAGCGGTGTTCCGTAGGATTTGTCTAATACCACATTTCTTCCCTTTGGTCCAAGTGTCACTCTGACTGTGTTTGCCAGTTTGTCAACGCCTGCTCCCAGTGCTGTTCTGGCCTCTGTTCCGTATTTTAATTCCTTTGCCATGATTCTCTACCTCTTTCTTATTTTCTTAAATTTTAAAATATTAAGCCTCTACAACTGCAAGAATGTCGTTCTGTTTTACGATGATGTACTCCTCGCCGTCAAGTTTTACCTCTGTTCCGGCATATTTGGAGTAGATGACCTTCTGTCCTGCTTTCACCTGCATGGTCACTTCCTTGCCGTCCACCATTCCGCCTAGTCCTACCGCGATGACCTCAGCCTCCTGCGGCTTCTCCTGCGCGCTGCTCGTTAAGATGATACCGGATTTGGTTGTCTCTTCTGCCTCACACTGTTTCAACACAACTCTGTCACTCAATGGTACTAATTTCATTTTTCTGCCTCCTGCTCTCTTATATCATTGTATTACACTCTTTTGTCTGTTATTAGCACTCAATCTATTCGAGTGCTAACCGATAGTGATATAATAAAATTTTGTCTTTCAATCTGCAACCAAATATATTCCTATATATTTCCATATATTACTGCTTTTTCTATATTTTTCTCATTTTTTCTCACGTTTTTATATTTTCACCGTTTTTGTGTGATTTAATACTTTTTTTATAACTGTACCTTTGCCCCCTCGCGCTTCTCCTTCACCGCCCGGCGCACCGCCTTATTTCCCTCCGTCCAGAGCAGCTTCACCGCCTTTGCCAGAAGCTGCTGTGTCTCCTCGGGAAGCCGGTTTGTCGCCTTCAAAAGCTCCTGCACCTTCTTCCACTTGCTGCGGTAAAAATCGTCCACTGTGCGGATATCCGCCGCCTCGAGCATGGAAAACACCGTGTCCACGATCGCCTGGCGTTCCTCGGGTTTGAGCTGGCAGAGCCACGCCTTCATCGTCTCGTCGAGCAGGACGCTCTTCATCGCCACCTGCTCCACATAGACAAACGATGCGCCAAGCACCTCCCACGACAGGGCGTCGTGCTGCTGGATGCCGCTCTGCGAGCTCTTTACCACCTCGTAGTTCTCCTGATGCTCAAGGAGCATCCCCACGATCGAGGACTCCGGCAGGATGGTCTTGATTTTCGGAAGCATCCGCTGGTATGCCTCGCTCTCCGTCATTTCATGGTTAAAACCCGGACCGTCGTTGCTGTAAACTGCCAGAATACGTTTCCGGATCTGCGGCAGACATTTCACGGCTGCGTACACCGACAGATTTCCCCCCTTGGAATGTCCGCCGACGCGCAGCTTCTGCTCCGAAACGCCGTCGAGACGGTCCAGATACTGCACCGCTTTTAACTGCCCAGGCGTCTCCGCCAGATAACCCATGTTAAAATTTTCCCGCCAGCCGACGATCGTGTCGTCCGTTCCGCTGAACGCCACATAGATGCTCCCGTCCGCAAGCGCTGCGCACACGACGGAAAACTGTGACTGCTCCTCGTCACTGATGTCGTTGACATACCGCGAGAGACGGATATTGCAAAAGCGCTCGGTCTTTGCCATGCTCCGCATCACGATCGGCGCCCACTTCGTCATCGAGACGCGCGATAAGATCTCCTCCTCGTCATGCCCGCTCCAGAAAATATCCGACGCCTCGCGCAGGGAAATATCCTCCCCGCTGTCCTCACCCGGCACGATCCCGTCAAAATCCACATATGCAAGCTGCGCCAGCAAAAGATTATCCACCTCATTAAAGCCCGCCGTACAAAAGGAGAGATCGCCCCTCCATTCCAGATAATCTATCATATTCGCCATATCCGTCTCCATTCCGGGGCGCGTTCTTCCGTGCCCCTGCCCGCCAAATATTACCTACGGTTTTTCTTGATTTTAGCAGATTCATCCCAAAAAAGAAAGAGGAAACCCCGCGCAGAGGTCTCCTCTTTGATCGTCTTTTTATTTATTCACGATGCATTGACATACTCTCCATGTCATAGTTGCTCAGATTCTCGTGGATACCGCGTCCATCCACCTGGGACAGCAGCGTCTCACGGTTCTTCTTCGATGAGAACTGGTCGTTGAATGCGCTCGGTCCGCCGACACAGCCGCCCTCGCACGCCATACCCTCGATGAAGTCCTCCGGCAGTCTTCCTGCTTTCATCAGTAAGAGCGCCTTCTTGCACTCTGCCGCGCCGTTTGCCACGCATACCTTTGCGTCGATATTCTCCTCGGACTCCTTTAAGCTCTGGAGCACCGCAGCGGTCACCCCGCCGGAATTTGCAAAGCGCTTGCCGTAGATCGAACCGATCTGGCTGTCATTGCCGCATGGCTGTAAAACAACGCTCTTTGCCTTCATGATCGCGCGGATCTCGCTGTACGTCAGGGCATAGTCTGCATTGCCCGGGATCTTCTGGTCTGCGACCTCGGATTTCTTCGCAAGGCACGGTCCGATAAATACGGTCACCGCCTCCGGATCCTTCGCCTTGATCAGACGGGACACACCGCACATCGGGGAAACTGTCGTGGACACGCACTCTGCCAGCTCCGGATAGTGGAGACGGACCAGATTGACAAACCCCGGACAGCAGGAAGTCACTTTCTTCTTGCCCTCCTTGTATGCCTCTGCCCACTCCTCTGCCTCGTAAGCCGCCGTCATATCGCCGCCGAGTGACACGTCATAGAAATCGGTAAAGCCGACCTCAAGCATCGCCTTCTTCCAGCTCTCCATCGTGATGTCGTCGCCGAACTGTCCCTCTGTCGCCGGGGCAGCCATCGCATAAACGTGCTTGCCGGACTTGATCGCCTCGATCACCTGCACGATCGAAGTCTTGGAGCCGATCGCTCCGAACGGACAACTGTGCACGCACTTGCCGCAGCGGATACATTTGTCCTTGTCGATCACGGAAATGCCGTGCTCATCGTATGTAATCGCATTGACCGGACAACTGAACTTACACGGTCTCTTCAAATGTGCGATCGCATTGTACGGACACGCCTGCGCACATTTACCGCACTCCTTACACTTTGCGGGATCGATATGGGAGCGGTCTCTTCCCGGCTCGATTGCACCGAACTTACACGCGTTGATGCACGCCTTTCCCGCACAGTTCTGACAGTTTTCTGTCACGGAATAACTGGAGATCGGACAGTCCTCGCACGCGGAGCTGATCACCTGGATGACATTGCCGTCGTCGATCAGTCCCGGCGCCTTGCCCTCGGCAAGACGGACTCTCTGCCTGATAATCTCCCTCTCTTTATAAATACAACAGCGAAACTGCGGTGTCGGGCCCGGGATCAGGCTCATTGCGATGTTGTCTCTCTTTTCCTCCAGCTCACCTGCAAACGCAAGCTTCGCCACCTCGTAGAGCACATCATGTTTGATTCGGATCACATTTTCATCAGCATACATCGTGTTTTACCTCGCTCTTTTCTAATCGTTAATTTTTTAACCAATCTATGTGCCATTATATCGGATCTGCGCGGAATTTCAAGTATTTTCGATGTATTTCTTTGAGAACAATGTGTCAAAAAGTAAGTCTCATATCATACCAGACGGCGCCGCCGTGTACCGACTGTGATACGCCCTCATTTTGAAAGCCAAATTCCGAGTAAAACGGCAGCAACCTCTCCTTGCAGGTGAGCACCAGCCCCCGGCGCCCGGCAAGCTTTGCATCACAGATCACTCTCCCGAGCAGCATACTCGCATAGCCCTGACGCTGATACCCAGGATGCGTCAAAACCCCGAATATCATCTGCCACTCTCCATCCTTCCTATGCATCGTGGCATCCTCATACATCGCGTCCGACAGCAACGGGATGTCCGTCGCCATCCCGTTTACCATCGCGACCAGTCTGTCTCCCTCCAGCAAAAGCCAGAAACATTCTGCAAATTCCTGTAACCTCTCCTGAAACGCCTCATATCCTGCCGCCTCCTCCGGCGGAAAGCACAATGCCTCCAGTTCTGTGATCGCCTTCAGATCCTCCATCGTCGCGTGCCTGATCTTCATCTGTCTCTCCCAGCAGTCTGCTGCTCCTTTCGCCCGTTCCTTTTCTTATTTGCGGATGTCCGCCGTCACCTCATCCGGGATCACGAACTCAACCGTTCCCATATATCCCGGTGCAACCTCATACTCGTCAAATGCGATGACGATCTGTCCCTCTCCATTGACATAAAACGACGTCTCGTCTGTGATCGCCTGGAAGTTATTGCCTGCCATCTCATCGGTCTCATCCACCCAGTAGTGTACCATCTCGTCTGCCGCCATCTGCTCACGCATCTGTGTCTTGATATTCTCGCTGATCGGGGTGATATAATCTGCCCCCTCCACAAAGAGATCCTTTAACGCAAGCCGCTCGCCCGTCGTCAGATCGATCGTATAGAAGTAATCCCACTCTGCGCCGCTTCCGGAACCCTGATAGCAGATCAGCTTCAGCGTAAAATACTCCTCGGTTGTCGTCAGGATTTCCTTTGACACCATGATATCCTGATAGCCCTCAGCGTCGATATTGGACTGGAACTCCGCCACGATGTCATCTGTGATCTTCTGGATCTCCGCATTGATCTCGTCCGTCGTCTTTTTTAAGTTCTCATGCACCTCGGGATTCTCCGTGCCGTCGATCAGCTCCGTGCCATCCGCCACAAGCTCCGGCACCTCAACGTCTGCCGAATGGCGGTCGCTCTCATACTGGTAATCGCGGAAGGTCACCACCTCCACCAGTTTTCCGACCAGCGGAATGTCGCTCATGGCTGCCGCCACCGTCGCCGATGTGTTCGGCAATGCAATAAATACCGCCACTGCTGCCGCTGCCGCCGCAA
This sequence comes from Roseburia sp., assembly GCA_026168605.1. Classification (GTDB taxonomy): domain Bacteria; phylum Bacillota; class Clostridia; order Lachnospirales; family Lachnospiraceae; genus Roseburia. The sequence continues at coordinate 5,494 of JAPFDX010000034.1, forward strand.
TATTTCTCATTGTATGCTTTTTCTTCATCTCTCTCTTCTCCTTTTTCGCCTGATAGATTTTCTTTTTCATCTCATCCAGTTGTTTCTCTGACATCCGGATTTCCTCATACTGCTTTTTTGCCTCACTCATTTTTTCAAAATCTCTTTCCTTTTGATCCATAACACACCATCCTTTCATTGCGTTCTGTACAAACAGTTTGAGTTGTCATGTTTTGTTCTACTCAAACTGCCAGGTATCGGAAAGTTCCAGCCTAAGCTTCTTTAGTCCACGGTACAGCCGGCTTTTGACCGTATTCACATTCTCGTTTAACACTTCCGCGATCTCAGTGAGCTTCATATCCTCAAAATACTTCAGCTCGATCACCGCTTTGTCCTCCTGTGCCATCGCATCCAGCGCTCTGCGCAGGTCTACATTTTCGTAGGAATCTTCCTTTCCATGCTCCACCTGCATTTCATCCAGGGAGAGCGGCTGCTCCTTTTTAACGAAACGGAAGATCTCATTGAGCATGATACGGTACAGCCATGTTGCCGCGTATTCCTCCTGTTTTAATGTACCGCTATGTAAGATCGCCCGGTATGCGCCGTTTTGTACAATATCTCCTGCATCCGCCTCATTGTGCACGTAGCTGTATGCAAGGCGGTAATAGCTGTTATAGTTCTCCAGCAAAAGCTGCTCTATCTTTTGTTCCTTCTTATCTTTTCCCGGGAAAGTCATAGGATGCGTACACCTCCTTTGTCGTTTTCTATTGATTAGACCACTGTGCCGGTCAAAAAGTTTCATGAAGTTGAAAATATTTCAAAAAATGCCACGCATCCGGTCGAACCTTTTGCATGGCATTTTCTTTTTACGGCATCTAACACGCCTCAATCTCTTTGATGTTACACTCATTCCCCGCGAGCAGATACGTCCCGAAGCTGCCGCAGTGCGGACACTGCTTCCCATGCGCGACGGTCGGATATGTCTTTTTGCACGCCTCGCAGTATGTGGTCGCCGGAAGCGTCTCGATCCGAAGCTCCGCCTCTGTGGTGAGGGGATTTTTCTTTCTGTAATAGGACCAGCAGTCCGTCAGATACTCCGGCACAATGCCGCTGACCTCGCCGATTTCCAGCGTCACCGAACCGATCCTGGTCAGATGGTTCTCCTTAGCCACCGCATCAAGGGACTTCGCCACGTGAATGATAATTCCTAATTCGTGCATCACACCCCCCCCCGCTATTTTTTGTTTCTGCGCACCTTTATCGCACGCTTAAATGCATATGGTCCGATCGCCTTTAACTTATCCTCGGACTTCCACATACGGCTGGCATCCGGGAGATCCCTGCTCAGGTGGATCGCGTCAAACTCGCACTTCGTCGTACATACGCCGCAGCCGATACACTGGTTTTCATCGACCACAGTGGCGCCGCAGCCAAGACACCGTTTTGCCTCGGTCCTGATCTGCTCCTCCGTCAGCGTGCTGCGCAGATCGCGGAAGGTCTCCTTTGCCACGCCCGCCTTTCTGCCCGGAATCTGGCGCTTTGCATTGTCAAAAGTCTCGATATTCAGATTGTTCTTATCCAGCTCGATAAACTCTCTGCGGTTGCGTCCGAGTGTTAAGCTCTGTCCCTTGTTGACAAAGCGGTGGATTGAGACGAACGCCTCCTTGCCCGCAGCGATCGCGTCGATCGCAAAGCGCGGCCCGGTGTATACGTCTCCTCCCACAAAAATATCCGGCTCTGCGGTCTGGTATGTAAGCGGGTCTGCCTTTACCGTGCCGTTGGGGTTTAACTCTGCCTTTGTGCCCTTTAACAGATCGCCCCACAGCACGGACTGTCCGATGGACAGCAGCACGTTTTCACACGGCACAGTCACCGTGTCATCCTCGTCATACTGCGGATGGAAACGTCCGTCGGCGTCTTTCACCGAGGTACATTTCTTAAATACGATGCCGGTCACTTTTCCGTTTTCGGTCAGGATTTCCTTCGGTCCCCAGGAGGTGTGCAAAACGATGCCTTCCTCCTCGGCCTCCCGCACCTCATCCTCCGCCGCCGGCATATCGCCTCGGCTCTCCAGACAGTACATGGACACCCCGGCGGAACCTGCGCGCAGCGCCGTTCTCGCCACATCCACCGCCACGTTTCCGCCGCCGACTACGACCGTGCGCCCGGTGAGCTTTGTGTTCTCCTCATCCAGGTTCGCCGCCCTTAAAAATTCCACTCCGGTCAGCACTCCCGATGCGTCCTCTCCCGGCACGCCTGCCTTTCTGCCGCCCTGCGCGCCGATGGCGATATAAAATGCCTGATAGCCCCCGGATCTGAGCTGTTCGATCGTCACGTCGCGCCCGACCTCCACACCGCACCGGAACTCCACGCCCATCTCACGGAGCACGTCGATCTCCGCCTCAATGACATTTTTCTCTAAGCGGAAGGATGGAATACCGTTTGTGAGCATACCGCCCGGACGGCTCTCCTTTTCAAAAACGGTCACCGGATAGCCCATCTTCTTCAGATAAAATGCAGCCGACATACCAGCCGGTCCCGCGCCGATCACCGCGATCTTCTGTGTAAAAGGAACGCCCGAGTGGTTCGTCATCTCCGGGATATAGCGTTTGTCCGCATAAAGTTCCTGCTCCGCGATAAACTTCTTGATCTCATCGATCGCCACCGCCTCATCGATCGTCCCGCGCGTGCAGGCGTCCTCGCAGCGGCGGTTACAGATCGCACCGCAGACTGCCGGGAACGGATTTTCCGTCTTGATCAGCTTCAGGGCATCCATATATCTGCCCTCCGCCGCCATCTTCACATAGCCCTGTACCGGAAGGTGCGCCGGACACGCCGTCTTGCAGGGTGCCGTTCCGGTCTCATAACAGTTGATCTGGTTGTTGTCGCGGTAATTGGGGTTCCATTTCTCCCGGCTCCATCTCACCTCGTCCGGAAGCTCCTGCTTCGGATAGTTCACCGGACCTTCTTTTGTGCAGAGCTTCTGTCCAAGCTTCGCCGCACCCGTCGGGCAGTATTCCACGCAGCGTCCACACGCCACGCAGTTCTCCGCCGTGACATGGGCACGGTACGCGGAACGCGACATATTCGGCGTGTTAAAAAGCTGCGAGGTGCGGAGCGCATTGCAGACGCCGACCGCACAGTTGCAGATTGCAAAAATCTTTTCCTCGCCGTCGATATTTGTGATCTGGTGCACATAGCCCATCTTCTCGGCGCGCTCCAGAATCTCCATAACCTCATCGATATCCACATAGCGCCCTTTTCCGGTCTCCACAAGGTAATCTGCCATATCGCCCACACCGATGCAGAGCTCACCCTCGATATCTCCGCTTCCCTCTCCGCGGATACGCTGTTGCAGACGGCAGGAACACTGCCCCACCGCATATTTATCTTTGTATTTGTTCAGCCAGTAGGAGATATGCTCCACGCTCGCGGACTCCTGCTCTGCCGGGATCGCCTTCTCCACGGGGATAACGTGCATACCGATGCCCGCGCCGCCAAGCGGGACCATCGGCGTAACTTTCTCCAGCGGAAGCCTTGACATATTCTCGAAGAAATCCGCGATCTCCGTGTGCTCCTCCACCTGCTTTTTGTTCATGACCATAAACTCAGCCGAGCCCGGCACAAAGCGCGGGAGCACATACTGCTTCTCACGCTCCGGATTTTCCCAGTTGTACTCGACGAGCCCGACCACGGACATCTCCTGTAAGAGCGCCTCAAGCTCATCCTCCGGCTTTTTTGTCCTCTTCGCAAGCTCCGGAAGCTTCACCGGCTTACGCACGTCCATGCACAGCGCAACCTCCGCCATCTCGTCCGTCACAACTCCCGCCAGTCCCCAGTACTCCGGGTCGTCCACCGTCAGCTTCTCCAGTCCGAGCTTATACGGAATACGGTCGGTGATCTTCTTTCCCAGTTTTAAAATCAGTTCTCTCTGCTCTGCCATAACAATCTCCCCTTATTCTTTTCGTATGTATCTCTAGCGGTTCCACTGCTGCACCTGCTCATACAGCCAGTCGTACCATGCGTCCAGTCCTTCGCCCGTGCGGGAGGAAACCGGGATGATCTGAATGTCAGGGTTTAATCGCCTCACCCGTGCGACACATGAATCGATGTCAAAGTCAAAATAGGAAAGCACATCGATTTTATTGATCAAAAGCACATCGCAGATGGAAAACATCAGCGGATACTTTAACGGCTTGTCGTCCCCCTCCGGCACGCTTAGGATCATCACATTCTTCACCGCCCCGGTGTCAAACTCTGCCGGGCAGACGAGGTTACCGACATTCTCCAGAACCGCCAGATCGAGATCCTCCGTCCCAAGGCTCTCAAGGCCCTGCCGCGTCATATCCGCATCCAGATGGCACATCCCTCTGGTGTGGATCTGCACCGCGCGCACGCCCGTCTTCGCGATCGTGTCCGCGTCCACATCCGAGTCGATATCCGCCTCCATCACACCGATGCGCAGTCTGTCCTTGAGCGCCTCGATCGTCCGCACCAGCGTCGTCGTCTTGCCCGCGCCGGGCGAGGACATCAGGTTTAACAGAAATGTCCTGTTTTCCTTCAGCTCCCCGCGCAGACACTCTGCCTCGCGGTCGTTGTCCTCCAGAATGTTCTTTTTGATCTCAATCACCTTAAATTCACTCATCCGCAGTTTCCTTTCCGTATGTAAATTTTTTCTGGTCATACCTCATGATTGTTTAAATTTTAACATAGTTTTTTTGCGAAATCAACTGTGCTTTATACCATAATTGCACGTCTCTTTTTGTGCAGATTGCTCTTTCTGCTTTCTGGTATGACCAGATTAAAAAGGGCGGCAGCAAAAATGCTGTCGCCCTTTGATCGCGGAATGCCTGCAGTGCTATCCTACACGCCCTTCACGCACTGTGAAAACTTCTGTTTCGCACTCTGCACCTTTGTCATATCCGCCTCAGGTGTCGGATAGTAACCGCGCTCGTGCATCATGTTGAACACATCCTCCTGAATGGTATGCTCCTGCTCGAGACAGTGCAGGATCGCGTCACGCACGCTGTTGTGCACACACTCGTTGGCAAATGTGTTGTAATTGTTCGTCGCTGTTTTCTCCGCGGTCAGCGCGTCCGCCAGGATTTCCTTGTCCGTATAGATCTGTTCTGTCATTGCCGTTCTCCCTTCTCCCGTTTAAAGCTGCGCATACAGTGCATTGAAATGCCCCTGATGCTTGTTTGAAATCTCCGTAAACTTCGCACTGATCTCCGTATCCTCCGTGTGCTCCGCCAACATCTTAAATTTCTTGATCAAAAGCTCCTCCTCGGTCAAAAGGTCGTTTAATGCCGAAAGTTCCTTTTCTGATAACTGGCTCATCTGTTTTCACCTCCATATCTGATTCTCTGATGCAGATATAGTGTGTGCTCTTTCGCCGTTTTTATGCCTCCTGTTCCTTGCAGATATCCGTCAGAAAATGATAAATATCCCCCTGATAGACCGGACGCTCCAGTATGTAATCGACGCCCGCCTTTTTCATTTCCTGCTCCACCTCTTCCTTCTCGTCCGTCGCACAGACGATCAGCATATTTTCCCTCGGGATCAGGTTGCGGATCTCACGGATCGTCTGTTTCGCACCCAGCATATACCAGTTGAAAAAGCAGATATCGCAGTCCATCTGCGTCTCATAATTTCTACACAGCAGTCCGGCTGCCTCCGCGCTGCCGGCCACCACCTCGCAAGAAATGCCGAGCCGCGTCATGATCAGCGCATAGCGCTGTCTCATCACCTCATCGTCGTCGACCACAAGTACTTTCAGATCGCAGAGCCGCTTGCAGTGGATCACGGGCTGACGCCCCGTCCGGAACGGAAGCGTGATCACACAGAGCATACCGCGCCCGTCCTCATCCCGGATCACCAGGGAGCCGTGCAGCAGCTCGATCATGCTTTTTGTGACGGGATAGCCTTCGTTGGGATCCACATTTCCGTGCACGGTGATCTTTAACTCGATCTGGTTCGTTCCGGTTTTGCGCTGCCCGAATCCCGTGCGGATACTGCCGCCCGGTGGCGTGTTGTCGTAGACTTTTTTGAGCATACGGCACCAGCCTTTCTTTAACTGCCTGGCGTCGCCAAACAGATCGTTATGTGGAATCTCTCCCTCCTCCATGACAAAATCAATGTTTTTTTCTGCACAGAGCCTGCGGTACTCCTTTTCCACCTCATCCCTCACACGGCTCATCCGGAAGAAAAAAGGATGCGGTCTCTGCTCCCCGTGCCCCATTTCTTCCTGATCCGCCATCTTATCTACAATCGTAATCAGGTTGGAGACACGCACATCGATCGCATCCATACGTTCCTTTAATGTCTCGGTTTCCTTCTCCTCACGACACAGTCTCTGTATCTCTGCGATTTCACGTTTCATCATGTCAGCGATCCTGCCGATAAATCTCTGACGCACCCTGCCGGCGTGCTGCTCCTCCCGGATCTGCTTTTGCAGCGCCTTCTGGCGGTATACATGACGCTGCACAATATTGCGCACGCGGTTTTTGATGATCGCCGGCTCGCACGGAGAAAAAATAAAATCATCCGCTCCCTTTTCCAGCATTTCGAGCTCTGTGTTTTCGTCGATCGCCGTCTTGACGATCACGGGGATCTCCCGCAGCGCGCCGTCCGCCCGCATCTGCTCAAGCACGCCACCCCCGCTTAATCCCGGCATAAATACATCCAGGATCACGACATCCACTTTTTCCTGATGCAGAATCTGCATCGCCTCCTGCCCGTCCGGGGCGAGAAGCACTTTATATTCGTCCATAAACATCGCGCCAAGTGACGCCCGGTTCACCTCGGCGTCATCCACGATCAGCATGACCAGTTTCTCCTGCATATCGTACCTCCTAATGGAGATATTATACCTGATACGCCCCGGTTTTTGTAAAAAACATATGCATTTCGGTCATTCTTTCGCCGTTTATCCACGCAGTTCGACACCGTTCGACATCACTTGCAGATCTTGTCCGCAATGATGCCGTACATCTTCCACACATCGAGCGGCTTTGTCAGGTACTCGTCCATACCCGCCTCCATCGCTCTGTGCACATCCTCCTCGAACACATTTGCCGTCATCGCGACGATTGGGACCGTCTCACTGTCCGCTCTGTCCGCGTACCGGATTTTTCTGGTCGCCTCCAGTCCGTCCATCACCGGCATACGGATATCCATCAGGATAATGTCGTAATAACCCGGCTCGTGCCGCACGTAGCACTCCACGCCTTCCTTTCCGTTCCGCGCCACCTCTACCTCGAGATTTCTGTGCTGCAGCAGATTCCTGGTGATCTCGATGTTGATCTCGTTGTCCTCCACGAGAAGCGCACGTTTTCCGGTAAAGTCATACTCCGCGTGCTCCTGCCAGACATCCTCCCTGCACGGACATCTTTTCATCTCCTCCGTCTTTTGCAGTGTGAGCGCGACAACCATCGTCGTGCCCCTTCCCTTCTTGCTGTACACATCGATCCGTCCGCCCAGAAGCTCTATCAGGGCTTTGGAGATTGCGAGACCAAGACCCATTCCTCCGTACAGCGTCGTGTTGCCGCTGTCCTCCTGCGCAAACGGCTCAAACACATGGGGCAGAAACTCCTCCCCGATCCCGATCCCGTTGTCCCTGACCTCAAGCCATATGACCGCCTCGTCCGCCGTGTCATTGATCTTCTCTGCGATAAACTCCACCTTTCCCTCCGGCGGCGTAAAACGGATGGCATTGTCAAGGATATTGATCATCGCGCGGTAAAGCTTCGCTGCGTCAAACAGATAGCGCCCGCCGAACTCCCCCCGGATCTCCGGCAAAAAAGTGATATTCTTCTGCTCCGATTTTAAGGCAGCCGCCTCGCACAGCTCTCCGAAAAAGACGTCCCACTCCTCCGGCTCCGGCGCGCACGTCACCCTGCCGCTCTCGATCTGCGTCAGGTTCATCACATCGTCCAGGAAGGTGAGCAGAAACTGTGAGGACGCGTGTATCTTGCTCAGATTCTCCCGCACCTGCTTCTGGTTATCCGCGTGCTCGTCCGTCAGATAGGAGAGTCCGATGATCGAATTCATCGGGGCACGGATCCCCTGCCCCATGTGCTCGAGAAATTCCAGTTTCTCCTCCTTCGCACGGCGCTCTTCCAACAGCGCCTGATATAATTCTTCCTTATGTCTGCACATCTCCTCATAACTGTCTGTCACGTCCCGGCGCACAAACACCAGCGTATTCTTATCCCCGCGGTCATAGGAGATGGCAAGCTCCTTGCAACGGTACTCCTCGCCACAGAGCAGCCGGTAGGGAACGATCACGCGCTCCCTGCCCGCAAGCTCCTTTAGGATATGAGAAATCTCAAGCTGTCTTGCACACTCCTCCTGATCCTCCGGATGTACAAAATCACGGATCGTCCGACGGTTTACCTCATCGTAATCCTCGCCGTCCGGCGGCATCACATCCGCATCTCGGTCGGTGACGATCACATGGGCACTTCCTGAGTTGATATCCACACAGGAAATAAAATCTATTTCTTCTTTTACTACGTTCCTTAAAATGTCCTGTTCTTTTTCCGACATTGATTTCTCCATAACAACTACTCCTGTTTCCCAAACACAATCGAACGAAAGTACTATTCTATATTATAGGAATTTTTTCCTGATTTTTCAAGAAGCTTTTCAAGACTGACATAAAAATTCACAAAATCACAAAAATAACAAATGCGACGCCAGAAGAAAGACTCCGTAATAATAGGTCGCCAGATTAAACAAATGCACCGCTGTGCTTTTCTTTTTCCAGAAATACAAAAACAAAATGGAAATATCCGACACAAAAAACAGTGTGCTCCCCACCGCCGCCAGAAGCGCCGGAAGCGCCGGGTTCACAAGCGCCAGACGCCATGCCTTCACAAAAAACAGCGCCACAAAAAAAGTATAGACCAGCACAAACGGCCGGAGCCTGCCCGTGTGCATCCCCTCCATCCCGCAGAGTCCGCACGCCACAGCCACGGCGGCAGATGCGAGCAATATGTCCGTCACGGAGATCCGCTGCATCCCACAGAGCCACCGCACAAAGAACAGATGTCCGCCCAGAAAGATGACAAGCCCCAGCAAAAAATACGGTTTCCGGCGGGTACGGTTGTAGACCGCCATAAAAATATCGCCCACAAAGCAGCACAAAAATGCCGGGAGCATCCGAAAAAACACAGCGCTCTGTCCGGAAATACGCGCAGAAATGACAAACACCGCGAAAAAGGCGAGACTGCTTACAATCTTCGCCCATATGTAACAGCCGCCCCACTCTCTGCGGCAGACCACCGCTGCGAGCAGCGCAAAAACCATGCTGTATGCCAGCAACATGAAGAAAAACATCTGTTGTCCCCCTCTAAATCTGTTTTCTCAAGCCTCTGGGGTAATGATTTTTCATGATACCGCCCGCCAGCTTTCCCCAGCCGGCGCCATAGCCGTCCACCGTCACCAGATACCATCCCTTCTCCCCCTCGCACGGGAAGGTCTCTCCGTTTAGATACGCGCGGATCCTTCTTCCGTCCGCCGACAGACGGACGGTGTGGCGTGCCTCCTCCGGTAAGAGCGCCAGTGCCAGCGCGTGCGACGGCTCAAACCGGTTCTTCTTCACCGTCCCAAGGTGAAGCCCCGGGCGCAGCACCTTAAGCCCCTTCACCGCAGGCATTCCCTGCGGGATCAGATAGAGCTGTTCCCCAAATTTTAAATACTTCCCCGTAAACCGCCCCACCGCTTCCGCGGTCAGCGTCTCCTTTAAAAAATCAAAATATTCCACACATCCCCTGCCGGGCGTCCGGCAGTCGCGCTCCGAAATCCCCTGCTCCTGCATATTCCGGCAGGCTGCGGCGGCATCCGGCACACCGCCCTCACGGCGCAGGGACGCGAGATAATGTCCCTCGCCTGCCAGACAGTGCGGCCAGAGACGGATCGTGCCGGAAAGCTCCGGAAGCGGTCTTTCTCCCCACTCCGGCACACCGCCCCTCATGCCGTTTACCGGTGTGAGCGGCTCAATGTAAAACTCCGGATGGCGCAGAAGGAAACGGCTGACGCTCCCCTCGTTCTCCGCCGGGGCAAACGTGCACGTCGAATACAGCAGTCTGCCGCCCGGCGCAAGCATCTCTGCCGCGCAGTCTAAGATCTCATCCTGCCGCCTTGCGCACAGCTCCACGTTTGAGAGACTCCACTCCCCGCAGGCGTCCTCATTTTTGCGGAACATCCCCTCGCCGGAGCACGGCGCATCCACAAGGATCCTCGTGAAGTATCCGGGAAACTGCTCCGCCAGCCGCTGCGGCGTCTCGTTTGTCACCATCGCATTGACGATCCCCATCCGCTCGATGTTCTCGGATAAGATCTTCGCGCGCGCCGGATGTATCTCATTGCAGACAAGGATCCCCCTCCCCTGCATCCGGGCGGCGATCTGCGTGCTCTTGCCTCCCGGCGCGGCGCAGAGATCTAAAATCCGCTCATCTTCGCAAAACTCCTGCCCATCCACCGGACGCATCAGAAATTCCGCGGGAGCCATCGCGCTCGGTTCCTGAATGTAATAGACACCCGCCTCGTGATACGGGTGTCTGCCCGGCGCATCCTCCGCGCCATAGTAAAAACCGCTCTCTGCCCACAACACCGGAAGAAGCGTCTCCTCCGTGGCAACGTGCGCCGCCAGCGCATCCTTTATAAAACGCGCCCGGTCTGCCTTTAACGTATTGACGCGCAGCGCCTTATGGCGCGGCGCATCATAGCTCTCTAAAAATGCCGGATATTCCTCCCCCAGCATATCACTCATTCGATCCAGAAAGTCCTGTGGAAGCATCGCTGTCTCCTCTACTTTATGTATTCTGATGCCCGGGACAGACGGGGAAAAATTGAGACTGACAAATTGCAGAAATAGTATTCTTTTTGTTCAGGGTTCCGAATCCAAGACCTTCTAAAATGTTCCGGGCAGGTATTGTTTCCGGACGCAACCACCCTCTATGCGCCATCCGTGGCGCAGTTCGGGTTTTCACCGGCATCCCTGCCGTCGAATTGCTAAACACCAGCGGAACATTAAGAAGCTCTAAGATTCTCCACATTCACAAATCAGAATACCATTTCTGCCACTTGCCACCTTCCATTTGTCCCCACGTCTGCCCCGGCATCACACTATCCATATAGCATACCATATGGACGGCAGATGTCAATGAGCGGCGGAAAGAAAATCGCGCGTCAAAAGGTCGCTTTTCTCGAGAAAATCATCCACCGTATAAAATCCGAGTTTCTCGATCAGCGCCAGCACATACGGGTTTTCAAGAGGCGTCTGATAGACCGCCTCCTCCCCGTAACGGTTGACAAGTTCCCTCCCGCTCTCGCGGTCCAAAAGCGCCTTCGGTCCGCCGACACAGCCGCCCTGGCACGCCATGCCCTCGTAAAAGTTCGCCTGACCGGCTCCGCTTTTGATCTGCGCGATCATCTCGCGGCAGGCTGCGACGCCGTCCGCCTGTCTTGGCACGACCTCGATCGCCCGCGCAGGGTTAAGCTGCGCGACCGTCCGTCTGACCGCTTCGCTGACGCCTCCGGTCCTCGCGTAGATACGCCCCGCCGCGGAGGAATGCTCGCGCTCATCCTCCGGCATTTTCTCCGGATCTATGCCCGCAGCGTCAAGGAGCGCCCGCACCTCCTCGAAGGTGAGCACATGATCGACCGCATCCGCAATGTCAGGCTCACGCGCCTCCTTTTTCTTTGCCATGCAAGGTCCGAGAAAGACCGTGACCGCCCCCGGATGCAGTTTTTTCGTCGCGCGCCCCGCTGCGATCATCGGGGAGACCGCGCCCGGCACGTGCGGCATCAGTTCCCCGAAAATATCGCGTATCATGGCGATCCACACCGGACAGCAGCAGCTTGTAAGCTGGAAATCCTCCGCGGTTTTGATGTGGGTGTCAAATTCGAGCGCCTCCTTTAAGGTCAGGACGTCCGCAAAGACAGCGACCTCGACCATTCCCAGAAAGCCCGCGCGTTTTAGCGCCGCGCGCACCTTTCCCGGCGTCACATCCCCGCCGAACTGCCCCATGAACGCCGGGGCGATCAGGGCGTAGACCTTCTGCTCCTTTTTCCAGAGTTCTGCGGACACCGCCGCCGCATCCGCGCTTAAGCCCTCCGTATTCCAAGGGCTCTCCGGCGCATCCTGCACGCGTTTTTCGTATTTTTCCGGATGAAGCAGACAGTCCATCTCGCCAGTCTCGTCCCACTCCGGAAACGTCCGCCCTTTTGCTTCCTCCTGCTTCCGCACACTCTCGTATAATTCCCGCATCGTTCTCATGCACATACCACCTTTTTTGAGTAGTATGTGCAGTCGGAAGAAAATTATTCTGCGTGCGGACAGCCGGGGCTAGTCACACAGCGCAATCTTGTATTTTACCTTGCGGTATACCTTCCATACAAGAATGACCGGCATTGCCAGTACAAGGTAAACCGTCGATAACGCTCCCGCTGCTCCACCAACGATCATCATGATCCAAATAATAATATCCATTTTCTTTCATCCTCTCTCTCATAAAAATCATGTTTTCTTTTTATGGAGAGAGAAATGCATTCTTTTTTCCCATCCGCCCGGTTTCTGTGCCGGATGATCCAGAGCCTGCGCCAGACGAGCTCCTTTTGCCGGCATCTGACCACGCCGCAGTGGACAAAAACCATCGCTGCCGGTAGCAGAAGTCCCGTGACCATACACCAGACAAACAGACGGATCTGCGGTAAATACCGGTAGCGGAACGCCACGCGCTGGCGCAAAAGTCCGGTGGGAGCGGAAAATGTGCGCTCGCGCACGAGCGTCTGCTGTGCCTGTTCTGTCAGGTCTGACGCGGACCAAAACTCGTCTTCCTCCGCAAACTCCCCCGGCGCCTGCCCATCATATGCGGGAAACACAGCCGGTCCTGACAGAGGCGTCACTGCCGTCAGAAGAAACAGAAGCACGGCAAGCAGCCTGCACCGGAAACAAAATCCCCGGCGCAGCTTTATGAAATTTTCTTTTTTCTGTCTGACGTCATGCAATGCTATGACTCCTCTCCCGTCTTCCATTCGCTCCGCACGTCCTCCGGCACATCATCCAAAAGGCAGGCACGGCTTTTTTCTTTCTTTTCCTGATACGCCTCCAGTGTCTGTCTGCCCGCGCGCGCTACCTCCTCCCAGAGATCTCTCGCCGATAAAAGCAGGCATCCTGCGCCTCTTATGATGATCTGCTCCAGCCCGTCGGAGGTCGCCACAGTCACGCGGTGCTCCCTTGCGTGCTCGTGGGCAAATTTCTCAATATACGCATCCGCGGTCTCCGCCTCCTTCGTGTAGACCACATGGATGTTGTGATAGTCCAAAATTTCCGTCCCATGTCCCACCACACGGTAAGCGTCAAAGACAACGATCAGCTCGCACCCGCGGATTGCCTGATAATTGCAGAGAATGTCCAAAAGCTTTCCGCGCGCGCCGTCGATCGTCTCCCTTGCCAGTTCGGCGAGCTCCTCCCACGCAAAAATAATATTGTAACCGTCCACCAAAAGATATTCCACGCCGTCCGTTTTCGGACGGTACGTTCTCGTAACGGCAGACGAGGACTGCTCCCGCCGTCCTCTGCCGCGCTTCCACGCTTCCTTTGTCCCTCTGTTTGCACCGGAAGCCTGCGCTAAGATCCGGTCGATCTCCTCCGTGCCAAGCCAGATCTCCTCCCGCGCCGAAAAACTCTCCGGCTGCGTCTTTTTCTGCCTCTCCTCCGACGCCTCCGCAAAAATCCCCGGCAGATGCATATATTCTGCGACCTGATCCCACGGCACGACAAAGCCCGCGCCGTGCGCGCAGAAAACAGAATCCGGCGTGTGCTCCGTATCACGCGCAGCGTCATAGCCAAAAGCCTCCACGACCTCGTCCTCATTGTGACAAGGGAAATAGCCCTTGTTGGAAAGGGTCAGCCTTCCCTGCCCCTTCGTGTAGGAAACGACTTCCTTCTGGTAATTCTGCATCGTGGCAACGGGCGCGCTTCCCACAAGACGGCGCAGCATGAGCTCACCTGTGGCGCCCTCGTCTGCTTCCTCCCAGCCCTCGCCGTAACGGATCTCCCCGTGCATCCGCTCCACATCTGTCATCGCCCTGCCGACCGCCTGCTCCGGCACTTCCAAAACAAAATCATAATACGGCTCGAGCAGCACCGACTTCGCCTGCATCAGTCCCTGGCGCACGGCACGGTAGGTCGCCTGCCTGAAATCGCCACCCTCCGTGTGCTTTATATGCGCCCTGCCCGACACGAGCGTGATTTTCATATCGGTAACTGCCGCACCCGTGAGCACGCCGCGGTGCTCCCGCTCCCTTAAATGTGTCAGGATCAGACGCTGCCAGTTTTTATCCAGCACATCTTCACTGCACGCGGCGACAAACTGCATACCGCTGCCCGGCTCTCCCGGCTCGAGCTTTAAATGCACCTCCGCATAATGGCGCAGCGGCTCAAAATGTCCGACGCCCTCCACCGTGTCCGCGATCGTCTCACGGTACACCACATGACCCGCGTCAAACGTGACCTCCATGTCAAACCGCGTCCGGATCAGATTCTTTAAAACCTCGATCTGCACCTCCCCCATCATGCGGGCAAAAATACCGCGCAGCTTTTCATCCCAAACGATCTGGAGCTGTGGATCTTCCTCCTCCAAAAGTCGCAGCTTCGACAGCAAAAGCGCCGCATCCATTCCCTCCGGCGGAAGGATCCGGTAGGTGAGTACGGGCTCTAATACCGGCTGTTCGGACGGCTGTTCCACGCCAAGCCCTTCGCCCGGATAGGTGTCATTTAACCCGGTCACCGTACAAATACGCCCGGCAGTAACCGCATCCGCCGTCTCATACTTCCCGCCCGAATAAATGCGGATCTGGTTCACTTTTTCCTCCCAGATTTCCGGTTCGCCCCCGCCGTCTGCACCGCTCCTTTTGACGCCGGACAGTAGCTGCTTCACCGCAAGCCTTCCCCCGGTGATCTTCATGTGCGTCAGGCGCATCCCCTGCGCATCCCGCGTAATCTTATAGACCTTCGCCCCGAACTCCCCCGGATATTCCGGCTCCTTCGCATAGGCAAAAAAATCCTCCAGAAATTCTGCCACGCCCTGCAGCTTTAACGCAGAACCAAAAAAACATGGAAACAACTTCCGCTCTCCGATCAGCGCGGCGATCGTGTTATCCGACACCGCTCCGTTTTCCAGATATTCCTCAAGCGCAGCCTCGTCGCACATTGCGGCATTCTCATAAAATGCCTCCGTCCCCCGGTCCGAAAAGTCCACGCAGTTTTCCGAGAGCACGCGGCGCAGTTGTGCGAGCAGCCCGGCTTTGTCCGTTCCCTGCTGATCCATCTTGTTCACAAACAAAAACACCGGAATGTTCAGATGCCGCAATAGCCGCCAGAGCGTCCTGGTGTGTTCCTGCACACCGTCCGCGCCGCTTATGACGAGGATCGCGTAATCAAGCACGGAGAGTGCGCGCTCCATCTCGGCGGAGAAATCAACGTGCCCCGGCGTATCTAAAAGCGTCAGCGCACCGCCCGGCAGCTTTAGCACTGCCTGACTGGAAAAAATCGTGATCCCGCGCGCGCGTTCCATCTCGTCTGTGTCAAGAAACGCGTCGCCGTTGTCCACGCGCCCCGCCTTCCGGATGTTGCCGCTGACGTAAAGCATCGCCTCCGAGAGCGTCGTCTTCCCGGCATCGACATGGGCAAGCACCGCGGTGGTGATATATTTGAACGGCTGCTGCGCCGTCGTGTTTTCAGACGTATTCTCCATAGAAAATACCCCTTTCTGTGCCTTGTATTTTCCTATCATAGCACAGAAAGGGGCGAAAGTCGATGATATTAAAGCATCATACCTACACAGCACAGTGAAGCCCGTAAAGGTGCGGTTCTTTTCATCCTTAAACGCACTGCCTATGTTCGCCAAGCCTGCTGCTGACCGGGATCTGCTCAAATATAACTTCTACTCTCTTATTTTCCTGCGCGGATGTACCAGTAGCATGGGCTGTACAGTCAGTCTGTCTTGTGGATTTCCATGCCGTCTTATACGAATATTTTTATGTCATAATCTGTACCAGCGTGATATTGTATATAACATTTTCCTACATCCACAGAATAAGCGAGACCAATCTTGTAAACTTTTCCATTTTAAGATACCATAAAAACTATAAACGGGCTACGTCCCCACCACAAAAGAAAAGCGAGGTAAATACGTATGAAAAAGAAACTTGTAATGGCACTCTCCATTCTCTGCACACTGGGTATGCTCGCCGGCTGCGGCACAGACACTGACGAGACGGAGAAAAAAACCGCAGAAACAGGCGACCTGGTAGCCAAAGAAGAACCTGCTGCCAATGAGAAAGCACCGGAAGTTCCGGAAAGCGAAGCAGAGGAGAATACACCGGAAGTTCCGGAAAGCGAAACCGGGGAGAGCGTGCCGGAAGCGTCCACCGAAGAAACGGCAGGCGATACAGCGTCCGTTTCCGCCGACTGGAAGACCTATCAGATCAGCGTCAATGGAAGTACCCTTACCCTGCCGATGACCTACGATGATTTTTCCAGCGCCTCAGGATTTTCCATGGATAGTTCCGAAGCAGAATCCATTTTGGAAGGCGGTTATTATACCTTGGTAAATTTCTATCAGAATGATACCGTGGCAGCTTATACGGATATCTTAAACGCTTCTGATGAAGATATGAAATACACCGACTGCCCCATTACCCAGGTCGCCCAGTCCAAACGCATGGTAGTAGACAAGGGTATGCCTGCGATTACCTTTCCCGGAGGATTAAAGGCCGGTGAACCTGCGACACTGGAAGACCTCACAGCCCTGTTTGGAGAGCCTACCGATACTTACGAGTATTTATCCGATGGATATGAAAAATATACTTATGAATGGAACGAAGACCCGTCCTGGACAACCAGCAACTACTTAAAGATTGAAGTCGTAAATGGCGTGATTGACCAGATTACCTTAGACCGCAAAGACTACTAAAGCAAAAAACACCTTTCCCATCCTGCAACAGTGCCTGAACAACTCTGTTACAGCGGAAAGGTGTTTTTTATTTCTCTGTCATTCCCCCCTACACCAGCAGCCTCCGGTACCGGTTGATACACGCAAAGATCTCCTGCCGTCTCGGCATGGCAAGACCGCACGGCAGATAGCTGCTCTCGTAGACTACTGCAAGTCCCTTTTTCTCCATCACGGCGAGCAGCTCGTCCACGCACTCCGTCAGGGTGCGCTTCCCGTCAAACACATGAAGCTGCGCATATTTGAGGAGATACGCGAGCGCAGCAAGCTGTTCGCTGTCGGCAAGCTGCTCCACATAGCGCACGTCGATGGTATCTCGGTTGATGGAAATCCCGTCGCGCCCCATCGTCTTTAACTTCATGCGGGCGTCCTCCCTCCACGCGCGGTCCGCGCGGACGCGGCGCGCAAAAGACGGCTTCCTCTGCGGCGGCAGGGGCGCCTGCGGCATCGGATAGCGCTTCGCCTCCTCCTTTGCAAACGCGGTGATCTCCACCGGCTCATACTGGTTCATTTGGATGATGCAGTCCGCCTTGTGGAAATACGAACCCGAGCTTCCCGCAACGAGGATCGTCGAGATGCCGTACTCCTCATAGAGCTCCCGGATGCGGTCGATAAACGGCGTGATCGGCTCATCCTCACGGTTGACCACGCGCTGCATCAGCTCGTCCCGGATCATGAAATTCGTCGCGCTGGTGTCCTCATCGATGAGGAAGGTCGTCGTGCCCGCCTCCATCGCCTCCACGACATTCGCCGCCTGCGAGGTGCTTCCACTCGCATCCTCCGTGCAAAATGCCTTCGTGTCCTTCTTATTCGGAAGATTGCTGATAAACATAGAGATATCCACATTTTTTATGCTTCTTCCGTCCTCCGCGCGGATCTTTACCGCCGTGGCGTCCGTGATGACATACTCCCTGCCATCGCCTGCAATGTGATCGTAAACGCCGAGCTCCAGCGCTTTAAGAAGCGTGGATTTCCCATGATAACCGCCGCCCACGATCAGCGTGACGCCCTCGCGGATGCCCATTCCGGAAATCTCCCCGTAATGTGGCAGTGTAAAGGAAACCTCCAGTTCCTTCGGCGAGACAAACTTCACAGCATTTTTCATCGGCCGCCCCGACACGCCCGATTCCCTCGGCAGGATGGATCCGTTTGCGACAAACGCGCACAAGCCCCGCTCCTTTAAATGCTCCCTGATATACTGCGCGTCCTCCGCCAGATCCGCCGCCTGCGCCACCGCTTTCTGATCGAGCGCAGCGTAAAACAGCGCCCTCTTCACACAGCCCGGAAGAAAATCAAACAAAATCTTCTCCAGCTCGCGGGCGTTGACCGTGCGCCCGTTCGCCGGGAATCCGACCTCAAGCCGCAGCGTGACGTCGCCGTTCTTCCCATTGATCTCGCACGCGGTTCGCTCAAGAACCTCCTGCCCCGGACGGCTGACCGCCATCAGTCCGCTCTTGCCCGACCCTTTCGCCTGAAAGGACACCTTTTCCAGTTCCTTCCCAAAACGGCGTAGCAGATAATCGCAGACTGCGATGCGCCTGCATTTCTTCTCATAGTGCTGTGCCGGGATTTTTGCCGCGCTTCCCTTTACGTGTACGCTCACCTTCGACGGCGATGCGAACGGGTCGCCCTGCACATGGTCGATGGAAAGCACATAGCTGCCAAAATCATAGCTGCCTCTGGTATCCTTGTACGCCGGATACCCTCTGTGGTCAATCCTCTGTAATAAATTTCTAAGCTCTGTCTGTGACTGCATGATGTCCTCCTTCTATCTTATAACTCCCCGTCGCGCGCCAGCTCGGATAAAAGTTCCGCCCTGCGCGTTCCGGTCAGCAACTGCTCGCTGTACTGTCTGTAACGCTCGCAGGTGTGTTCGGACAGAAACAGCGCCGACTCGCTTCCCATCGTAAGCTCCGTCACAAAGACGACCATCTCCTGCCCTTTTTCAAACGCCTGCTCCATAAAGTCAAACGCATACTCGACCGCCTGCGCCGTCTGTGTCTCCAACGCTGCCAGCGCCTCCTTCTGCCGCTCAAAACCTGCGGCGGCGCTCATAAAGCACTCCTTCGCCCCGTCTCCCTGCGGACTGTTTTCCTTCAGCAGGCGAAGAAGCTGCTTTCCTCTGGACTTTTGCTCCCTGGTGTAGCTGCCGTTTTCTGCGGCGGATAAAAATGCCTGCTCCCGCTCCGCCAGCAGTCTCCCATAGAGTTCCACCGGCTGCGCATCCTCCGCGACGGCGCTCCGGTACTCCTTTAGAAACGCATACCATCCATCCGCGAGATCACGCGCCTCCGCGGTCTTTTGGAACAGACCGTGCAGACCGTCGCACAGAAGGTTTGTCACCGCAATGCGCTCGTCAAACGCCGCCTTGAAAATGCGCGCGAACACCGCCGGTTTCACCTTCCCCGCAAGGATCTCAGGGATGCCGTAGTCGTCCTCGTATTTCCGGTAGAGGTCAAAGTACGCCGCCGCGTCCTCCGCGATCTGCTCATGGTGCAAAAACTCCATCACGACCGTCTCGTCCACCGCAAGCCCCAGCTCCTCATAGACGCCCATCAGCGCGGACAGATCCTCCCAGCCGCGCGCCGTGACGAAACGGACGCCGTCCACATCCGCCTCCACACGGTAAAAATTGTCCGGGCGAAGCTCCAGGTAGCTTAAGATCGCGCCGTGTATGTGCTGCGCGCGCGCATACTCCTTCCAGACCTTAAGATCCGCCTCCACCGTCAGATAGCGCACGCGGTCAAGCGTCACCATATCAAAATCGCGCACCGACTTATTGTACTCCGGCGGATTTCCCGCCGCCACGATCAGCCAGCCCTCCGGGACTGCCTGATTGCCGAACGTCTTGCACTGCAAAAACTGGAGCATCGTCGGCGCGAGCGTCTCCGACACACAGTTGATCTCATCGATAAACAAAATCCCTTCCCGCTGCCCGCTGTCCCTGATCTTGCGGTAGACGCTCGCGATGATCTCGCTCATCGTATATTCGGTGACCGAGTATGTTTTCCCCTCAAACTCTTCCTCCCGGATAAACGGAAGTCCGACCGCGCTCTGTCTCGTGTGGTGGGTAATGGTGTACGCCACCAGCCCGATGCCAAGCTCCCTTGCAATCTGCTCCATGATCTGCGTCTTGCCGATCCCCGGCGGTCCCATCAGAAGTACCGGGCGCTGTCTGACCGCCGGTATTTTGTATTCTCCCTGCCCGTCCTTTGCAAGATATGCCTGCACGGTGTGTTTGATCTCGTTTTTTGCCTGCTTAATATTCATAATTCCTTTTCCTCTGTCACAAATTCTTCCGGCTCCAATTTCAGCCGCATTGCCCACGGAGGCACTGTCTCCTCCTCGTATTCCTCCAGAAACAAAAACGCCGCCGGATAGTCCGGTCGCATTTTCGGATAAGTCCCCTTCCCATCCGTAAAATATAAAAGTCCGTTCAGATATTTCAGCTCCCCGCGCTCCCTAAGCTCGCTGATATAGGAAAACGCCGGGCGAAAATCCGTCCCCCCACCGCCGAGCAGACGAAATTCCTTCAGAAACTGCTCCAGCTCGCGCTCCCCCGTGAGCGTCACATCGCCCCTGACCTGGTTGTCACACTGCAAAACGCGTATCACGGAATCCGAAAAAAAGCTGTCGCTCTGCTTTAAGATACTGACCGTCTCCCGCAGAAACTGCTCCACGAGACTGCCGCTCGTCGAATCGCTCGTGTCCAGCACAATGACAAATTCCCGGATTTTTTTCGCCTCGCGGCTCTCAAGCGGCTCGATGAGCGGCAGATTGCCGTACAGTTTCAGTCCGTAGGTGTAGTAGTTTAAGTCAAATTCATCCGGGTCAGCGTGCAGCTCCTCTCTCCGCACCGCAAATTTTTTCAGAAAGTCGCGGTAACTGCGCCTGCCGCGCTCCGCCGCAAGCTGTGCGGCGAGGAGTTCTTCCCCCTCCTGCGTCTCGTCCCCGCGCCGCTGCTGCTCCATGCTTGTCTGTCTCGCGATCTTGTTCCACTTCTTCTGGCTCGCCACGGCAGCCTGCTGCTTTGCACTGTCATCCTGCTGCTTCGGCCAGTATCTGTGATCGTCCGTGTAAAACTCTTTTTCCAGCGCAAGCAGACGCTCTCTGCCGCCGTCCTCCTGCTCCGCCGCAAGCAGCATCCGGTAGACGACCGCCGCCGAGACGGCAGTCCCGCTCTCCTCCAGTTTCCGGTACAGCTCGCTGCGCGTAAAGCTTAAGATCCGTCTGGTGCACGCCTTGTCCATCCCGTCGATCACATACTCGACCGCGATATCGCAGGCGAGGTGCCAGAGCGCGGGCGTGCGGTTCCCCCCGATCCAGAGATGGGAAAAGAGACAGTGCAGCACCGTGTGCAGATACAGTCTGTTTAAAAAAAACGGATTCTGCCGGAACACGCGAAGCACCTGCTCCGTCGAAAAATTAAGATATGTACCGTCCGTCGCAAACGTGGATACAGCGCCATCCGCACGCGGCGCAAGCCCCGAGAGCGCGATATCCAGAAAGCGCAGTTCCAGATAAATCTCATTGCGGGTATAGCCGAGTATCTTTTCCGACATCTCCACTTCCCATTCCGTCTGTGTCTTTACCTTTGCCATCGCCGTGCTCCTTCCTCCCCTCTCTTAAAAATCATCAAATGTGTAGCGCTCCTCCACCGTCTTTTCCGCAAAAAACTGTTCCTTCATCCGCAAAAAGGCAGCCACGCCTTTCGCCCACTCCGCGTCTGCGGCAAGACGGATGCAGCCGTCTATGTGCAGCGCGCCGAGCAGCCCCTGTTCACACAAAAACTGTACGGCATCCTCGTCTCTCACGCTGACTGCCTCTGCGCAGAGCGCGTCTGCGTGCGCCCGGATATACGCCTCATAGCGTTCCCGGCTCTCCGCGGCAAGTCCCACCGGGTAGCGCAGACGGTCACAGGCAAGGCGGTTTAACGTCGCCTCCCGCTCCTCGGCACAAGCCTTCGGGAAAATGCTGTCGTAGAGCGCAAAATCGATCTCCCCCTGATGCAGGCACTGTCTGGCGCGAAATCCCTCGCCCTCGATATTTCTGCCAAACAGATGCGCCGGGGCGATCTCGTCATAGCTCTCATAGTATTCCGGGAACAAAAGCCGGATCCGCACCTCTTCTCCCCGCATAAAATCCACTTCCATATCGGAGGAGATCTGCGCCAGGATCTGCCGGATCCCCGCCGCCGGAGCCTCCCCGCCCACCGTCATCCGGTGCAGCCTGTGGCAGTTCATAAACGCGTCGCCGCCCACCGCCTCCACCGCATCCCCGAGTGTAAGCGTCTTAAGCTGCCTGCACTGGTAAAAAGCATAGCTTCCGATCCGGCGGATCGTCTGCGGCAAAATCACGGATTCCACCGCATCCCCGGCAAGTTTGCGCAGGGACGCCGCGTCCGTCCGCTGTCCCTCCAACGGCTCGCTGTCCGGGGCTGCACTTCTGCGCCCGGCAAAGCAGTAATCCCCGATTTCCGTCACCGGAAGCCCCTCAAGAAACTCCGGCACCAAAGCGTCCGGCGTCTGCCCGTACATCCCGAGCAGTCGCGCGCCGCCCGCACTGTCCGGCTCCCACAAATATTCATAAATCCCTTCCGTGTCCTCGATCCTTTTTCTTTCCATGTGTCACAGTGTAACATCACTCGGACAATTTTTCAACGTCTGTGTGCACTGTGTTTTGCAACTGTGTCATACCGCCGAGCAGGATGCCCTTATTCGCCTCGTAAATCCGGTCAAACTGCGAAGCCGGAAGCGGGTTTTCCCCAAGTCCCGCCTCGATCGTGTAGCCGGGACGGTCATACTCCTGAATAAACCAGTCTTTGTATCCGGCATACCCCGACGCCGACGGCGTCTCCTCCACCGCGTAGCCGCTGACGCTACCAAAATACTGCGCGATCTCATAAGATCTGTCCGGTTCATAGTCCAGATATTTCCAGTAGATCACCTCGCCCTGCGTGTGGTAGGCGAGAATCAGGGAAAAGTCGTGCGCTCTTGTAAAGCGGTACACTGCCGCGCTCTCCGGCGCGGTCAGCGGCGCGCTTCCGACATAATCCCTTGGCGCCGGAGACGTGTAGCCCTGCGCCGCCTTGATCGTCTTCGCCTGCTCCCAGCCCGCCGGAAACTGGAGATTTAAGTCCACACCGCCAATATTTGCCTTCCAGCCGTTCGGAAACGGGATCGCGGGGTACGCCGCGCTGATCGCCTTCGCCTGCTCGTAATAAGGTCCACTCTTTAAAAGCCCGTTCACCAGATCCACGCCGTCGGGATTCACCATCGGTACGAGATAGAGCTGGTACGAGGAAAACAGCTCCCCTGCCGGCACACCGTACAAGTCTGTTCCCTCCGCGTAGGCTCTCGCGTATTCCTCCGCAAATTTTAACAGGATTCCCGTCGTAATATTTTCATTTGCATGAAAAGAAGCATTGTAAAACACCTGTGTGCTCCCCGTTCCGATCACGATATACGGAATCGGTCTGCCCATCACGGTGTTTCCAATGCTCCCCGTCTTAAGAAACGGATAACGTCTCTTTAAATCCTCCACCGCATAGCGGCTTGTCAATGAATTGTACAGCATCTGTGCCCCTATTCAATTCTCTCTATCCATATGTATGAGAAAAATAAGAGCGTATGCCTGCACATTTTTCGATCTGCTTTTTCACTTCTCAATACTGGTACTCTTCCTGAATAAATGGAAATAACAGTTTCTGGCTCTCCGGTTCCTGCATATTTTCTACCGTGATCGCAGCAGAACCCGAATCAATATATCTCTGGTATGGTTCCCCACGTACAATAGCGGCTGCCTGCTGCACTCCAAGATACCCCATATTAAACGATTTCTGCACCACGATCCCATCTAAGATCCCTTCCTCCAGAAATTGTACCTGCTCAATCGAATTGTCAAACCCGATCATCGCAATCTCATTCTGCCGCCCTGCATTTTTTACGGCGCGCACCGCTCCCACTGCCGAGTATTCATTCGTAGCGATGATCAAACCTATATCGGGATAATCGTTTAAAAGTTCAGACGTGACCCGCTGTGCCTGCGCATAATCCGAATCTCCATACACTACCTGAACAATCTGCCCTGCACTCTCATCCAGCGCATAGGCGATTCCGTCCATCCGCTCTTTTGCTGTGGAAGAATTCTTAACATGACTGACGACCGCAATTTTTGTTCCGTCAGATATCATCTGTTTTGCCAGTTCCCCAAGTCTTGTTCCTGCAATAAAATTATCCGTAGACACCATGCAGTCCTCCAGCGGTTCTTCCACATTGGAATCCACAAATATCAGTGGAATCCCGCTTTCTTTTACCTTGCGTGCAGCCGTAAGCGTTCCATTGTAATCGCAGGCAGAGATCATAATCGCGTCCGGTTTCTGTTCTACCGCCCACAGGATCCATTCATTTTGTCCCTCATAATCCAGCTCCGACTCTGCCGCCACAATTCTTAAGTTTACATTATATTCCTGCGCCGCCATCTTTGCTCCCGCCAGCAGGGAACTCCAAAATTCGTTGGTATCATCTATGATCTTTGGAATGTAAATGACATCGATCGGTTCTTCACGATCCTGCACATAGGCCGTCCATCCCCATAGGAGTCCTATACATCCCAGCAATATGATGATAAGG
The DNA here is from genome assembly GCA_026168605.1 of Roseburia sp. Taxonomy (GTDB): domain Bacteria; phylum Bacillota; class Clostridia; order Lachnospirales; family Lachnospiraceae; genus Roseburia. Next base: position 30,128 of record JAPFDX010000034.1, read on the forward strand.
GCTTCCCTCATCCTTTTCTTCAACTCTCCATTCCTCCCGGTATCTTCATGAGCACTCTCGTTCCCCTGTTCCTTTCACTCTCATAGAACAATCCGTATGCATTTCCGTAATATAATTTTAACCGCCTTTCTACATTGTACACGCCAACACCATTCGAATTATAGTTCACCTTGTGCTCGTCAAAAATGTGCTGTAACGCTTGTTCACTCATTCCAACTCCATCATCCTCCACCGTGATATGGATTTCTTCTCCCTCCCGCTTCGCACTAACACGGACGGTTCCAGAACCGTTCTTGTAACGGATCCCATGATAGATCGCATTCTCCACGAGCGGCTGAAGCACGAGCTTTACGATGGGACATTCTCTGATTCCTTCCTCCAGTGAAACCGAAAAATTCAGCTTATCCATATACCTCATCTTCTGGATCATCAGATAGCTCTCAACGTGCTCAATCTCCGCTTCCAGAGAAACGATCTCCGCCTTGTTATTAAAACTCTGACGCATCATCGTCGCCAGTGCTGCTGTCATCTGCACAACCTCCTCATTCTCTCCGCTCTCCGCCATCCAGATGATGGAATCCAGCGTGTTGTACAAAAAATGCGGATTGATCTGGGACTGCAGCGCACGAAGTTCAATTTTTCTCTTCTCCTTCTGTTCTTCCACATTCTGCGCCATCAGTTCCTGAATTTTTCTGGTCATCAGGTTGAAACTGTTCCCGAGACTTCCTATCTCATTTTTCTCTGTGACGACAACGCTTGCTTTCTCAAAATTTCCCTTTTCCACTTCACGCATGGATTCCCGGAGTTTTAAAATCGGCAACGTGATCCTGTCTGCCAGAAAGCCTGAAAGCAAAACAGCCACACTTACCAGAACAACCGCAGTCAGAAAAAATGTCCATGTGATCCATCTTCGCGTCTCCATCATCTCATCCAGATAAGAAACTCCCACAACCGTCCATCCGGTTTTATCGGAGACCGACATTGTATAAAGACATCCATCCCTGCCGTCCGTGATAAAATAATCCTCCCCGCAGGAAAGCACCTTGTCGATCTCCTCCTCGATCAGCCCCGTATACAAAAGCTGCTGTTTCGGATGATAAATCACATTCCCCGCCGCATCCAGAATAAAAACATACCCGTATTCCCCCATTGCGCTCTTCTCACACAAATTACTGATCGTATCGTAGTTAAGGTCAATAAAAAATAATCCCTGCCGTTCGTTTGTATAAGGATTTCTGATCACGCGGCTCAGAGTGATGACCCACCGGTAATCATCTGCAACAAGATTCTGCACGTGAGAAGCGGACAGCGAAACTCCCCCCACTGCCTGTTTCGTCTCCCTCACCCAATGCAATGTATCGGGGCTTATATTGGGGTTGATCCTGTCTGCTCCATCATTAAAAATATAATTTTCCTCATCATAAATAATTCCAATATTCGCAATATCTGTCCGCGATCTCATCAGCACCCGGAACTGATCCGTAATTCTGATAAAAAGACTCTCTCTGTCAATGTCATAGACTGCAGAATAATTGGAATTGCCAAGTATTTTATCCTTATTCTCTCCGGCATAAAGTGAATAAAACAAATAGCGCGGAATATCCTCATCCTCCGCTACAAAAGTGGCTATATTTTCCATATATGCGATATACGAATCTATCTCGTCATTGATCAGTCCATTCACCCGCAGTCCGTAGTCGATGGAGTTGCGGATCACCGCATGACTGGTGGATGGCAGCGATACCACAAGAAATGAGACCACTGTGCTGATCACCAACACGAGAAACGATTGCATAATGGACTTTTTTATACTGACAGACGACAAAAAATTATGCTTCGCCATACTCTTTTCTCCATTCGGCAGGCGTCTTTCCGGTCGCCTTCTTAAATACAATCCCAAAATAGTGAGGATCTGTATAACCGCACCGCTCTGCGATCTCGTAATTTTTATAGTGCGTACTGCTCAAAAGTTTTTTTGCTTCCGCCATGCGAATACGCACAAGAGCCTCTGAAAATGTTTCATCATATCTTGCCTTAAAATTTGCAGAAAAACGTGTAACGCTGACGCCAAAATGTGAGCAGACTTCCGTGAGCGTCAATTCCGGTCTGTTATAATTTTCAAGGATATATTCCATCGCCAGCATAAGCACATGGTTCTGGGAATTTGCCGCAAGCTCGTTCTTTGCCCAGAGCACTCCGCTGCCAACACGTGTATGCCGGAAGCACTCACATACCTCCCGGTAAGAATCACTGATCTCTTCTATTCCTGAAACCCTCGTTCCCGCCGCAGCCGAAATTTCGATCTGGGTGTGCTCCGGCACAGTACTGCAGATTTTTTCCAGACAGGACGCAACCTCAGCCTCAAACTCACGTCCACTATATTTGTTATTGTAAAAAAGTATCAAAATTTCACACTCTTGCCCAAACGCCGCATATCCGATCCCATAGTCCCTCACAATTTCCGATACAATATTGTAAATGATAAATTGAAAAAGAGAACTCTGACTGCCGCTCTTCTGCATCCGCAATGCCGCTGCATAAAAACTGCTTCCCTCCAGTACGATTCCATGCTCCCTGAGTTCTGTCAGACATTCCTCTGCAGGACCGCTCCCATTCATCATTTTGCGCATGATCCCTGACTGTAAATAAATCTGATTTTTATTGATGAAACGGTTCAGACGATTATTTTTCTCCCTTGCCGCCCGTTCCTCATCCAGCTTTTTCTTCTGTTTCAGCAAAAGTTCAGACAACTGGGCTGACGTCACCGGCTTCAGCAGGTATTCCTCCACCTGGTAGTGAATCGCCTTCTGCGCATATTCAAAATCATCAAATCCACTAAAAATAATAACCTTCACTTTCGGCATCTTTGTATAAATATATTCACTCAGCGCAATACCATCCATATACGGCATACAGATGTCTGTCAAGACCATATCTACCGGATTGCTCTCCATGTATTCCTTTGCATCAAGACCATTCTCAAATCGCCCCACAAGTTCATATCCGATACTCTCCCAGTCCATTTTTTTACAGATCCTCTCGCGGATCAGTGGCTCGTCATCCACTACGATCACACGATACATTCTATCCTCCCGGTCCATTCCTTTCCTTCTCCCCTGCAATCATCCCTCAAAGAACAGCATCGGCTTCCGCAGTTCCGGAATCAGTCCAAAACCGCGGAAGCCTCTCTTTAATTATTATACAACAGAAGTTCAAAACTTTCTATCACACATTTTCTCGCTTCCTGCAAATCCTTTAATTCACCGTCGCGAATCATTTGTGCAAGGAGATTGCCGATCGCCGTCGCCTCTGTCGGGCCTGCGGAAACCTCACATCCTGCATACTTTGCCGTCAGCTCGTTTAAATACTCCGCCTGCGAACCGCCGCCGATGATATAGATGCGCTCAAAAACATTTCCTGTCAGTCTCTCGATCCGCTGTTTTGTATCCGCATAACACTTTGCCAGACTATTATAAATGACAGATGCGATCTCGGGCAGTGTCACCGGTACCTGCTGTTTTGTATTTCTGCAGTAATCCTGCACTGCTGTCACCATACTCTCCGGAGCCAGAAATCCCGCGTCATCACAGTCTACCACTGAGGAGATTTTCACGCCGGATGCCTCCCTGCAGATCTCTCCGTAGGATTTCCCCTCTCCGATCTCCCGACGCACCGACTGGATCATCCACAATCCCATAATATTTTTCAGATAACGGTAGCGGAAGTCATAGCCCCCCTCATTGGTAAAACCTTCCTTCATGCTGTCTGCGCCATTGCTGCTCTCACGGCTCTCGCATCCCATCAGAGACCATGTGCCGGAACTGATATAGAGCGCCTTTTCGGAAAGACTCGGCACAGCCATAACTGCAGACGCCGTATCATGGGAGGCGATCAGCGTCACCTCACAGGAAAAGCCAACCTCCTCCGCCACTGCCTCTGACAGATGTTCCGAAACACTTCCCGGTCTCTCGACCGGAAGAAAAATCTCTTTCGGCAGTTCAAGCCGTTCGATCAGTTCATAATCCCAGTTCCCAGTCTCAAGCGCAAGCAACTGGCTCGTTGAGGCGATCGTGTATTCCTGATGCATCTTACCCGTCAGACAATAATTAAAATAATCCGGCGTCATCAAAAGCGCCTTTGCTTTTGTTAGATGTTCCGGGTGTTCCTCCTTCAATGCCATCAGCTGGTTTAATGTATTGTACGGCTGGAACTGGATCCCGGTGCGCGCGTAGAGTTCTTCCTGACCGATCAGATCGTCCATCTGCTCTCTGATATGATCTGTCCTGTGATCGCGGTAACCGACAGACTCTCCAATCTGCGCTCTGTTTTCATCCAGCAATACAAAGTCCACGCCCCATGTATCTATGCCGACGCTCTTTGGGATTTTGCCCAGTTCCTTACAGCGCTTCATTCCATTTTTGATTTCTCTGACAAGGTACTCATGATTCCAGCAGAGATGACCGTTTTTCTCCTCCATCCCGTTTTCAAAACGGTACACCTCCTCCAGGTGCAGCCTGCCATTTTCAATCGTTCCCAAAATATGTCTGCCGCTGGAAGCGCCGATATCCACCGCCAAATAATATGATGCCATACGATCCCCCTTTACACAACGCCCTTTTGCAGGCTGATATTCGCATAAAGCGCCTTCTCTCCGGTTGCAATGATCGCATAGGCGGTTTTCGCCTCCTCATAAAAAGCAAACCGCTCAATATTTCCAACCACTGCCGCACCTCTTGCGTCATGCTTTGCGATAATCTCTTTGTAGGTATCCCATATGGGTGTCTCAACGGTATCGCCCTTCATGACCTCCATCAGATTGACCGGCTTCTCAACGTAGGCGTCTAACGGAAAGACCGTCAGGATCGCATCTAAAAGTTCCGGTACGCCATGTCCGTCACAGCGGATGACAATGGCGTCTTTTCCCATGGACTCCGACGGAAAATTCCCATCTGCAATAATGATTCTGTCACTGTGTCCCATCTCACAGAGTACTTTTAACAGCTCTGGGGAAAGGATTGGTGGTATTCCTTTCAGCATATTCCTCTCCTCCTGCTATTTATATAACGGTCCGTAAGCTGCACAGGCTCTGTAATCCTGTCCTTCCTTATCCATGCCAAACGCATTCCATGCTGCCGGACGGAAAATATCTTCTTCCGGAACATTGTGCATTGCCACCGGAATGCGGAGCATCGAGCACATCGTGATCAGATCTGCACCGATATGTCCATAGCTGATCGCGCCGTGATTTGCCCCCCAGTTATTCATCACATCGTAAGCAGATTTAAACGCACCTTCTCCTGTCACCCTCGGAGCAAACCATGTGCACGGCCATGTATAATCCGTAACTTTCCAGAGCTTATCGGAAACCTCTGCCGGAAGTGCCACTGTCCATCCCTCACAAATCTGGAGCATCGGTCCTAAGCCTTTCACAAGATTTAACCGGATCATTGTCGCCGGCATCTCGCTCGTAGTTTCCCATCTGGAAGAAAAACCGCCGCCGCGGAAATATCCGTTATCTGCCGCGCACCATTCTGTCGCCTGCAGGATCGCCTTCTGATCGTCCTCTGTCACTTCATACCACGGTTTCATCACCGAATTGCCGTTTTCATCCTTCGCCGCGCCGTTTCCGTCCAGACACGCTGCGCCGGAATTGATCAGATGGATAAATCCGTCCGCTTCCTTTGCCACGCCTTCCAGTTCATAGCCTGCCACACGTTTCACTGCCGCAGGGCTCCAATAAGTGCGAACGTCCGCAAAAATCTGCGCGCGGTGCGTTAAAAGTTTCATAAACATCATGCCAAGACCGTTTAACACATCGTTCTCTGTCGCAAGAATATACGGCTCACGCGCGCCGTTCCAGTCAAAGGTTGTATTTAGCAGCGCCTCCGGATAGTCGCAGTTCGGATAAAAATCTGTCCACTGTCTCTGCCCCTGGAATCCTGCCGCAAGCGCATTGTGTCCCAGACGCTCCTCCTTGCAGTTGTCCGGAAGGTTTGGATTGCCGTTCATCAGGTCTTTGATGATGCACATCATCTTGACAACGAACTCCCAGTCTTTTTCCTTCTCCTCCGGCGACTTTCTCACCTCGTCCGGGTTCTTGTCAAAGCCTTCTTTGCAGTGCTCCTTCGTCCATGCAAGCGCCTTCTCATATTCTTTCTCATCGTAAATATTTTCAGACATTCTGCGGATGATCTCTACCTCATCGACAGACTCCACGCGCATTCCCAGATACTCCTCGATAAAATCTGTGCTGATGATAGAACCGCCGATTCCCATACAGATCGATCCGATCTGTAAGTATGATTTGCCGCGCATCGTAGCGACAGCGACTGCTGCACGACCGAAGCGGAGCAGCTTCTCCACCACGTCCGCCGGAATCTCTTTCTCGTCTGCCGGAAGCACGTCATGCCCATAAATTCCAAATGCCGGAAGTCCTTTCTGCGCATGGGTTGCAAGCACGGACGCCAGATATACCGCGCCCGGTCTCTCGGTTCCGTTGAATCCCCACACTCCCTTGATCGTCTTTGGATCCATATCCATCGTCTCGGACCCATAACACCAACACGGTGTCACTGTCAGCGTGATATCTACACCCTGTTTTTTGAATTTGTCCGCACAAGCAGCGGATTCTGCCACGCGGCTGATCGTCGTATCTGCGATCACAACCTTCACGGCTTCCCCGTTGGAATATTTTAAGTTTTTCTCAAACAGTTCCTTTGCCGCAAGCGCCATCCCCATGGTCTGCTCCTCAAGGCTGCCTCTCACATCCAGATATCCTCTCCTTCCGTCAATCGTCGGACGGATGCCGATCACCGGATAATCCCCAATCAGTCTGCTCTTTGCCATTGTTAAAATCCTCCTTCTCTCTTTTTCAAAGATTTTCTGATATTTTCATTATACATTTGCTTCCTTTTGATTTCTTGTGTTATAATTACTAAAAATAGGATAATATTCACTTTTTAGAAGCAACCAACGAAAGGAGTTTTCCATGAAATATCTGGAATATCAGGAACGCCGAAAACAAGGGACCTTTGACTTCCCAATCGCCGTCTACCACGTCGATGAGAGACATCCACGCTACCAGATGGTCTATCACTGGCATTTCGAATGTGAGCTGATCCGCATTATCCGTGGAAATTTTCCACTCACCGTCAACAACAGGCTTTATCATCTTCACGAGGGTGATATCGTCTTTATTCAGGACGGGATGCTCCACGGCGGTATGCCCGACAACTGCATATACGAAAGCCTTGTATTCGACATGAAGCTTTTGCTGAAAGACAACCACATCTGCAAAAATCAGATTGAAGCCATTATGAACCATGAGCTTATCATCCACCAGATCCTCCCCGGTGAAAACGCATTTCTTCGCCAGATCACAGACACACTGTTTCAGGCAATGTATGCCAAGTACAGCGGCTATGAGTTTATGGTGCAGGGCTCTCTCTATCTCCTCATCGGCTTCATACTGGAGCACAAACTCTACTCCCTGCGCAGTAAAGAGAAGGAGCAGGTGTCCTATCGTCTCAAACAGTTAAAGCAGGTACTGCGCTATATTGAAGATCACTATGCCGAGGAGATCACACTGGAAACGCTTGCTTCCATTGCGGGCATGAACCCCAAATATTTCTGCCGCTTTTTCCGGCAGATAACACAGCGCACTCCCATCGATTACGTCAATTATTACCGCATTGAATGCGCAAGAGAGCAGCTCTCCACGACGGATATGACCATCACGGATGCTGCTCTCAATTGTGGTTTCAACGATATCAGCTATTTTATTAAAATCTTCAAAAAATACATGGGCGTCACGCCAAAACAGTATGTACTGCAAAAGTACTGATTTGCGGCGCACTGCCCACAGAGACGTCCTACAGCAGATAGACGGGTAGTTCCTCCGTAATCCGGCAGCATCCCCCGATTGTATCCTTCCCCGGCTGCACCTTTCTCCCGGACCTTTTTCCTCTCGCCGCCGTGGCTGTCTGTCTCTCTGCCGGCTCCACAGTCGTCTGTTCTATGTGCCCCTGCTCTTTTTCAATCTCATCTGCGGCTGACTTTTTTGCCGCAGCACGCTTAATGCTTCCTGTTCCTACCGGCATACGCTTCTATCTCCTTTGCCAATTCCATATATTCTGCCGCGCTGCGCGCGCTTTTCTTATGTGCAGCCACTGGACGGCTGCGATCCTGCGACCACTCGATCTCACTGTCCACACGGATGACCTGCTCAAATACCCGTAAATTTTCTTCTTTTCGGAACGCTTCCAGCGTCTGTTTATAATAATTCTTCCTTGCGTCTACCTTTGTGATCGCTATGCCAAGCAACGCGAGTTCTCCATTGATCTGACGCACATCTTCAAGAAATTCAAACATATTCGCCACGCCAAAAAGTCCCCACGGACTCGCTTCGACAGGCATCACCACATAATCTGACGCGCAGAGAATATTCATCACCCAGCTCCCCAGCGTCGGCGGCGCGTCAATGAGAATATAATCATATTCACCGGACGACTTGATTTCCTGCAGGCATTTGCGCAGGATCAGCTCTCTCTGCCACCGGGTAAACAGCTCATATTCAATACCGCTCATCAAAATTGTAGAGGGGATCAGATCAAGCTCTTCACAAAAAGTTTTTTTGATATATCCCGTAAGATCATCCTGCTTCTTAACCCCATAATAAATATTTCTCTCTCCCGACGCAAATTCCAGAACTTTCTCCTCTTCAAAAAAAGATAAGGTCAGATTCATCTGCATATCGCCGTCGATCAGAAGAACTTTTCTGCCCATGAGCGCAAGCGAATATCCGATATTGGCGCAAGTCGTCGTCTTTCCACTGCCACCCTTATTGTTGGCAAATGCAATCGTAATCACTTTCTTCCCCATAAAGACATTCAATCCCTTTTTCTCTGAAATATGCCATCCATTCATCAGACGGCCTTATATCGGTGACAACCAGATCAATATCAGAAATCATGCAGATTTCAGAAAAAGCTACCTTATCAAACTTTGTGTGATCGACCGCCAGTATTTTCTGCTGCGCCGACTCCAGCATTGTCTGCTTTACCTGGGAAAACATTTCGTTTGCATCTGTAATCCCTTTTTGCATATCGATCCCCTTACAGGAAAAGACTGCTTTATCTGCATGAAACGAAGCAATCCCTTTCATGGCGCGCGCGCCCACCAGCGCAAGATAATTTTCTTTTAGCGTTCCCCCGGTGGAAATAACGTCCCACCCGCTTACATCTGCGAGTTCCACCAGCACCTCAATGGAATTTGTGATGATCGTCAGACGTTTTCTCTCCTTTAGCTTCTTTACAATGGAAACTGCCGTGGTACTAGGATCAAGGATAATATGGTCGTCGTCCCGCACGAGCTCTCCGATCAGCTCCGCGATCTTTTGCTTGCCCTTCATATTTTTCTTTTTGCGGATATTAAAGGGCATATCAAAGCTGTTGCTCTCGTTTAAGACTGCACCGCCGTAGCTTTTTACTGCAAGTCCTTCCTTTTCCAGCTTATCAAGGTCTCTGCGGATCGTCTCCTCGGAGACACCGAATTGTTCTCCAAGCTCTGAGACGATCACTTTTTTCTCATCCTGAAGCTTCTCTAAAATCAGATTTCTTCTCTCTGCCGCCAGCATTCGCTTACCTCCGGTTTTTTGTTTTCAAGACGCTATCATAAGAGTACGATCAGACCAGTAGAAAACATCCTCCCCCGCTAAATGATCGTCCTGCAGATCTTTGGATCCGGATGTGCAATGACTGAGGAATCTAAAAACATCCCGCTCTCGCCTGCCGCCGCCTTTGCTTTGGCGATCGCCGCCTCACAGGCAGCAACCTCACCGGTCAGCATCACATAGGATTTTCCGCACATCCCTTTCGCAATGCGAAGCTCAATCAGTTCAACGATCGCCGTCTTTGCCGCAATGTCCGCAGCGACGATCAGCGACGCCGCATCATAGGTTTCCAGAATTCCAAGTGCGCTCATTTTTTCGACGTGGCTCGTTCCATAAATTGCCGGAAATATGGATTCGTCAGGATTTCCCAGCACAAAGCTGCCGATCATCTCCTCCGGTCTTGTGTGCTTCGCACGCTCCACCGCCGCGTTGACTGCGCTCAAATCTCCCGCAATCAGCGCGATATATTTGCCCGGACAAACGGTCTGCGCTTCTAAAATCTCAACGTCCGCCGTTTTTACCATCTGGTCTGCCGCCAGTACTCCCGCCGATACTGTTTTATATTCTATCATGCCTATTGCCTTTTGCATAGCTACTCCTCACTTCCCGGATGATTTTTGTCCGCTTTAATCACAACGTACTGCGCTGTCACCTCCGTCACCGTCCCGTCGATCGACGCGTGAATGGCGACTGAAAGTCCGTCCGCCGCCGACGCAACCGGCATACCACACGTTACCCGGTCACCTGCAGAGACGACCGGCACTGCAGGTGCTCCGATGTGCTGCGACAGCAAAAGCTTTACCTGCATACATTCCTTTCTCTCATCGGAAAGCGGCGCGTCCTTATCATATGCCGACACACCAAGCCTGGAAGCAAGGCGTTCCTCCGGCACTCTGCGGTAAGCCCTGGACGTTTTCACGCCGGAAGCTTCCACCACAGGCGGCTTAACGCCCGCCTTGCGAAGTTCAGTCTTATACTCTGTGATCATCGTGCGCGGAGAAAGTCCCTGCGGGCAACTGTACAGTTCACATAAGCCACACGAACAGCAGAACATCGTATCCAAAAACGGCTCCAGTCCACGAAAATCACGGTTTGCGGCTGACCGCATAAACAGATGAGGTGCGATCGGATGCCCCAGCGCGTTTCTCGGACACAGATCTGTGCAGGTCTCACACTGGCAGCAGGCTGACGCCGCCCTTCCCACGGAAATCGCAAAACGGCTTTTTTTCTGCAGCACCAGCGGATGCTCCTTTGGCAGGAGCAGGATCGCATTTGTCGTCTTGGTCACTGCTCCGGTCTCCATGCCCAAATTTCCCATCATCGGACCGCCGAGCATATAAACGGGATCTTCTGTTGTGGCTGCCCCGGCAAGCGCAGCTACCTCACCTAACCTCATCCCGACCGGCACACGAACCGTCACCGGATGTTCTACCTCCCCGACCACAGTCACATATTTATCTGTCACCGGATGATCTTCCCACACGGCACGATACACGTTATATAACGTCTCCACATTAAAGACAGCCACACCACATTCGATCGGCAGTCCGCCGGGACGCACCACTTTTCCGGTTGCCTCATAGATCAGCACGACCTCATCCCCCATCGGATAGGCGCCGGGCAGCCTGTGGATCCTCATTATGGGATATTCTCCCAAAAGCTCCTCCACTGCCTCGATCGTGCTTTTATATTCTTCCTTTATCCCGATAATCGCTTCTTTTGCATGGACTGTCTCTGCGATCAAAGCAAATGCTTTCAAAATCTCACGCGTATGTTCCTTTAATAATTGTCTGTGGAGCTTTAGGAGCGGTTCGCACTCCGCACAATTCATGAGAATGATATCTGCCTGCTCCGTAAATTTTCCATAAGTCGGAAAACCCGCTCCGCCGGCGCCGACAATGCCGCTCTCGCGCGCGATCTTACTCAATTCTGCAATTTCCATAAACCTCTACACCAGCTTTCCAATATCATCTATGATGCCGACGATAGCGGCGTCGATCGGCGCATCTGCCATCCCGCAGCCAATGCGCGCAGCACTCCCCTGCGCCACCAGCACATATTCGCCGATCCCCGCTCCGATATTATCAATGGCTACCAGACACTTTTTTTCCTCTCCGTTTGTGCCGACCGGCTCGATCACCATAAACTTACTGCCAATCAAATTTTCCTGCTTACGGGTTGAAACGATACTTCCAGTTACCTTCCCTATAATCATTTCTCTCCCTCATTTCCATCCTTCTGTTCTACGCTTTTACGATTACCGCCATATCTCCGCATTTGATGTCGCCGGCATTTGCCTCATCCGTGTCAATGTGCATCTCCAGCGTAAAGCTTTCATCCACACGGATCTTTACATGCTCAAACATTGTGCCGCGCTCGTTTTCCACCCGCACGCTCACACGATCTCCATCGCTGACACCGCAGGCTGCGGCATCCTTTGGCGACATATGGATATGCCTTGCCGCAACAATACAGCCTTCCTTGCAGTAAACCGCTCCTTTCGGCCCCACGATCGCGATTGGCGCAGATGCCTCAATGTCACCGGATTCGCGTACCGGAACGCTGATCCCGAGTTTTCTCGCATCCGTCGTACTGATCTCCACCTGCGTTGCACTGCGGACAGGTCCCAATACCCTGACATTCTCGATCGCTCTCAATTTCAGACCGACAATCGTGCAGCATTCATTCGCCGCAAACTGCCCGCCCATCAATTCCTTCTTTTTTGTCAATTGATAGCCTGCGCCAAAAAGAGTCTCCACATCCTCCTGCGTCAGGTGGATATGTCTGGCGCTCACGCCGACCGGAACCAAGAATCCATCTCCTCTGTCCCGCTCCTTTTGCAGACTTGCAAGCACCATCCGCGTCAGCGCTTCGATTTCATTTCTCTCCAAATTTTTCACCTCCCGTTCTCCTTATCAAAAAGCACTGCTGCCCAAAATTCCCGGAAGTTTCAGGCGGCAGTGCAAACCACACAATTATTTGATTTTCGGAAGGATACCCTCCACATCCGTGTGCGGTCTTGGGATCACGTGCTGTGCTACAAGCTCGCCAAGTCTCTCTGCATTTGCTGCGCCCGCCTCTACGGCTGATTTTACCGCGCCGACGTCGCCGCGCACCATGATCGTCACCAGACCAGAACCAATCTTCTCTGTTCCGACTAGTGTCACGTTTGCAGCTTTACACATCGTATCCGCTGCCTCGATCGCTGCCGTAAGTCCCCTTGTCTCCACCATTCCTAATGCTTCCTGTGCCATAATAATTCCTCCTTATTCTTTTTCAGCCTTTTCTTCGTTTCCTTTTTGCCCTGCTTTTTCTTTTCCATCGGATTCCAAGAGTTCCGGCACATCCTCTCTCTTCTTCTGCAGCCGGCTGGCGCTTCTTGCAACCAGTCGTCTGATCTCCTGACACGGAGCTGCAATGATACCGGATGACGCCAGAATATGAGCATTTTCTCTGCAAATCCGGTCTGCCGCCTCAACAGCCGATTTCACATCCGATACATCTCCCTCAACGATAATCGTCACCAGTCTGCCGCCAAGCTTGCGCTCCCATGTGACGAGCGAAACATCTGCTGCCTTACACATTGCATCTAAAGAGTTGATTGCAGCAACAATGCCTGAAACCTCGATCAGTCCATATGAGCTGCTCATAATTTATTTGCCCTGCGGAAATCCCGGAAGGATTTTTTCCACATCTGTGTGCGGTCTCGGGATCACGTGCTGTGCCACCAGTTCTCCCAGACGGCTTGCCGCTGCTGCGCCTGATTCCACGGACGCCTTCACTGCGCCGACGTCGCCGCGCACCATGACTGTGACCAGACCGGAACCGATCTTTTCTGTTCCCACCAGCGATACCTCCGCTGACTTTGTCATTGCGTCTGCTGCCTCGATCGCTGCTGTAAGTCCTCTTGTCTCTACCATTCCCAATGCTTCCTGTGCCATTTTATTTCCTCTCTTTCCGCCTCTTTGGCTTGTTATACTTTTTTATTGATTCAGTCTGCGTCAAAAGCGCAGATATCCAGCATTTTCAGCGTATCCTGTGTCGGTCTCGGGATAATGTGACTCTGCACCACCCCGGTAAGCGATTCCGCCATTGTCCGCCCCGCCTCCACGGCTTCCGTGACATCCTCCACGCTTCCGCGAAATTTGATCGTGACCAGCAGCGGTACTGGCAGCGTGTCTGCATTCGCCGGCTTGTTTTTATCAAACGGCTCCAGCGTCACATCCGCAGCCTTGCATCCGGCGTCTGCAGCCATAAAAGCCGTACACAGACCGAACACTTCCAAAATCCCTACTGCTCTCTCATCCATCAAAATGTCCTCCTTCTTTTTGCCTCACTTAATCCGGCAAGACGGCAATCTTTAGTCCCGTCATCGCAAGATTTTTCTGATATGCCTCATTGATCCGGCTAAGAGGATATTTATCGGTGATCAGATCCGCGATCGGAAGTCCGATCGCCTTTGCGCTCTTTAAGAAATCAAAGGTGGTCGCATAATCTCTCAGGGTATAAACCCAGCTTCCGACTGTCGTGATCTCCTTTGCGCAAATATCAAAATGCGGGTTGATCGTCGCATCTCCGCCATTGATGAAGAATCCAAGTTCACAAAGCCCTCCGCCGTTTCGGATAAACTTATAGATATTGCTGTGTCCTGCCGGAGAGCCGGTACACTGGAACGCAAAATCTGCCAGATGACCGTCAAACTGCTTTTTGATTCCCTCTGCCATTTCCTCGGCGCCGTGATAATCAGTAAAATTGACACTGCCAGACGCACCGAGACGCTTTGCAAAAGATAGCCTTCCCTCATTTCCATCCACCGCAACGATATTTCCAATTCCCATCGTCTTTAAGATCGCGATGCAGATCAACCCGATCGGTCCGCACCCCTGCACGACAACCCTGCTGTTGAATCTTAAAATTCCCGTTGTCTTTGCGCGCTCAACGGCATGGATCAAAACCGCACACGGCTCGATCAAAATGCGTGAATCCAGATCCAGCTCGCTGACATTAAAGAATGTCGAACCGCCCCGGATCAGTATGTAATCCGCGAACCAACCGTTTAAATGCACCTCATCATCCGGCAGCAGGCCATAGACGTCTGCACCTCCGACATTCTGCTTATTTAGATCAAACATCGTGATGTCCGGGTTGTCTTTAAAGATCATACAAGTGACAATCTTATCGCCTACCCCCACCGACTTCCCCGCGCTGTCTGTTTTGACATTCTTTCCCATTTTCACGATCTCGCCCGTTCCCTCGTGTCCGAGCGCCACCGGGATCAGTCCGAACGGATCGCGCTTAAACTCGTGCGCGTCTGTTCCGCAAATGCCGCATCCCTCTACCCTGACGAGGATATCGTCATCCCCGACCTCCGGCATCGGATATTCCCGAATCTCAAAATGCTCCAGGGATGTGAGCATCGCAACGTGCGCCGTCTGCGGAATCCCCACAGCTCCAACGGAAGCCGTTTTTGCTGCAGTTCCCGAAAGATTGTCAAGCACCTGCTTTACAATCTCTTCCACACAAGAAGCATTTACTTCCATATTGCTTTACCTCCATATTCTTCCGCGCACCCTCTATCGGATGCACAGACTGTCTGACATTGTACACCGTCTGCGTTTTGTAAATGTCGCCGCGCTCGTCAGTCCCTCTCCTGTACGGCTTGCAATGGTAAATGTCGGAAATCCCTCCCCGCCAAAACCAAGCGCCGCATAGGACGGACCGTTCTTTACCAGGATTGCCGTGTCCATCGCTCTTGCATATTCCGTGATCCTGTCAACATTCTTGGAGTGGATGTGTGCGGAATGACGATTCCCGTGTTCCAGCCACACCGCCTGCTCCACTGCATCTTTGAAATCCTTTGCGCGCACAATTCCAAGGATCGGCATCATCAACTCCTCCCTGATCAGAGGATGTTCCTTTTCCCCTTCAAAAATAATGCATCGGATATTGTCGGGAACTTCCACTCCTACCATTGCAAGCAACACCTTTGCACTCCTGCCGACACACTTGCGGTTTAACGCCCCTTTTTCATTCAGCACCGTCGCGATCAGTTTCTCCTGCACTTCTTTTGAAGCCAGATAACACCCTTGCTCCCGTGTCATATAACGCATCAGTTCATCGCAGATGGCATCTACCGCAACGACCTCCTTTTCCGCAATACACGGAAGGTTATTGTCAAACGTGCATCCGTTGACGATATCCTCCGCCGCCTTGCGGACGTCCGCCGTCTCATCCACCAGCGCAGGAGGATTTCCTGCGCCTGCGCCGATCCCACGCTTTCCGCTTGATAAGACTGCCGTCACAACACCCGGTCCTCCGGTTGCAACGAGCAGCGGAATATCCTTATGCTTCATCATCACAGCGCTTGTATCAAGTGTGGGTTTCTCCACCGTGCACGCGATGTTGTCCGGTCCTCCCGCCTCAAGCGATGCCTCATTTAACAGATTCACCGCGTAGATGGAAGTGCGGATCGCCTGCGGATGCGGATTAAATACAACGGTATTCCCGCCTGCAAGCATTCCCATCGTGTTGCAGAGCACTGTCTCGCTTGGATTTGTACACGGTGTGATCGCACCGATCACTCCGAAAGGTCCCATCTCCACAAGCGTCAGTCCCCTGTCGCCCGACCACGCCGTCGTAACAATGTCCTCTGTTCCCGGAGTCTTTTCCGCCACGAGCAGATGCTTTAAAATCTTGTCCCCGACATTTCCCATACCGGTCTCCTCGACGCCCATACGCGCCATCGTCTCGGCATTCTCCTTGATTTTTCCCCTCATACTCGTGATAATCTTCTCTCTCTGGTCCATCGACATCACACGTATCTGTTTTTGCGCTTCCTTTGCATTTTCAATCGCCGTATTCATATCAGAAAATACGCCGTGCAAACCGCCGGCATTGCCGCTCATCTGCATCTTCGCCATAACTTCCCCGACAATATTTCTGATCTGGCTCTCTGTTATTTCCAAGCTATCACATCCTTTAATTTGTTTTTTCCATATCTGCCAAGCATCGTATCCTGCTCGGCCGTTCCACCGCTGACGCCAAGCGCTCCTATCATCAGATCTCCCCGGTAAAGAGGTTCGCCGCCGCCAAAAATAACAATTTTTCCATCGTTGGTATTCTGGATCCCATACAATTCTCCGCCCGGTGCCGCAAGAGCTGCGAGCCGGTCGGTAGGCATCTGAAACGCCACAGCCGTATAGGTTTTATTTAACGCCACATCGTAGCTGCCGATATACGCGCCGTCCATACAGTGCACGGCTACCGGTCTTCCCGAGGCGTCCGATACTGCAACGACGGCTTTCACACCCATTTCTTCCGCCTTTTTCTCAACCTGCCCTATCAAAGCAGTTGCCAGCTTCAAATTCATCGCAGATTTCATTTCAAGCTCCTGCACAATTTTTTGTACCGCAGCTTCGATGTCCCGATTTTCCATAGCCCCTCCTGCCTGTCAGGCTACTTCATCTCCGCAATGACTTTTCTGACAATTTCTGCGATCAGCGCCGTATCTGTGCCTGTGCCGGAAGAGGACTGACTTGCGGACGCGGTTTCACGATCGCAGTCACACCCGAAATTGTACTCATATCCAGGCATATTTCTATATTCTGCAGTTCCACAGCTTCCGCAATTATGACAGTTCTCCCCATCCTTATTTAAACAGAGATTTGCAGGATGTTTGCCCGGAAGCCCAAACTTACGGCGGATCTCATAGAGTTTTTTGATATTCTCTTTGTCAAATTCCTTCGGTCCGCCGAGCATTTTTGACTTGTAGAGCAGCTCCGCATAAAATTCAAGACTTTCCATTTTGTGGTAAGCTGCCAGAAGATCCGTACTCCATGTAAGCGCTCCATGATTTTCCAGAAGCACCGCGTCAAAATATGGCAGATACTTTTCCAGATTGTCCGGAATTTCCATTGTGGACGGTGTGCCATACTCCGCGATCGGAACACACCCAAGAGCGATCACCGCCTCCGGCATGATCGGCTGTGTCAGCGGGATACCGGCGATCGCAAAAGCCGTCGCAAAGGTCGGATGCGCATGAACCACAGATCCAATGTCAGGACGCTTCTGATATACACGCATATGCATCTTGATCTCGGATGACGGCTTAAATCCTTTATTTGCCTGGATCACATCTCCGTTCTCATCCACCTTGCAAATGTACTCCGGCGTCATAAAGCCTTTTGACACTCCGGTCGGTGTACATAAAAACTCGTGATCATTCAGCTTCACAGAAATGTTTCCATCGTTGGCAGCAACCATGTTCCGGTTGTAGATCCTTCTGCCAATCTCACAAATCTGCTTTTTAATCTCCATTTCGTTTACCATAATGCAGTTCCTCCTAAACTTTTTGTTCTTTTATTGTTGATCACTGCTCCCGCTGCCACATGGCAGACGGCAGACAGCTATAACTCCCTTACTTCGTCCTGATCTTCCCTCAGGTACGCGAGAATTTCCAACACCCCGGTCCCCGCTTTGGAATTCACATGAAAAATTGTCTTGCACCCTGCAATCTCAAGCCATCTGTCTGCCAGTGGGATATTGGCTTCCGGCAGGTCTATTTTCGTCACGATCCCAATACAGTCCCGGTTCGCCTGACAAGTCACATTCGGCGGAAACAAGGAGTACGGCTCATTTGCCGCCACCAAAATCCCAACCACATCCGCCTCATATGTATAAAGTGCCAGAGCTTTTCCAAGTCTGTGACTCTGCGCATACTCACCCGGCGTGTCAATGACGCTCTCGTAATGTTTCACATACTGTGTCTTATAGTAGCGGATCTCCTCACCGCGGAGCGCCTGTGTCAGAGTTGTCTTTCCCGCCTGACTTCTGCCCATCAAAATCAGCTTTTTCATGTCTTTGTGACAGGGCAGACCGTATAACCTAATTTTTCTTCGACATAATCCCGCATTGCCTCCATTGCGGCATCCACCTCACTGACCGTTCCTGTCAGAATTAAAGATCCGCTGAAACGGTCTACAAAACCAAGCGCGATCCCACTCGCTTTCATCGCGATATCCGCCATGATGATCGCCGTCTCAGAAGGTGTGACAGTCACCACGCCGATCGCGCCCTTTTCATAGTCGAGACGGGGATCCAGACCCAGCTTTTCGTAGAGTGTACGGTCAGGACTTGCAATAATGTGTGCCAGGGTCACCTGACGCCCCGGAACACTCTCCTGAATGATCCGCATACCATTGTCTATCATTCTTGTATCCAACTCTCTCAGCCTCCAATCTGACATTCCAGCCGCGACACGCTCTCTGCCGTTTTCTTAAGCATCTGCATATATTCTGGCTCCGGCGGCAGAATCTCTTTCAGCATATACTCTCTGGAAAGCCTCTCATACTTATCCTGCCCTAATCTGTGGTAAGGAAGGAGATGGATTTTTTTCACTCCCGGAAGTTTATCCGCGAACTGTGCGATCGCTGCGATCTCCTCCGGTCTGTCATTGAACGTCGGCACAACCGGAACGCGGATCACGAGTTCCGTCATTCCCGATTCCGCGATTTTTCTTGCGTTTGCAAGCATCAGTTCATTGCGCTTTCCGGTGAACTTCCTATGCTTTTCGGGATCCATGTGCTTGATATCCATCAAATATGTATCGAGCCAGGGCAATATCTGTGCGATCGTCTCATATGGCGCACATCCCATACTCTCCATCGCAGTGCCGATCCCGCGTTCTTTCGCCGCACGGAGCAGCGCCGCTGCAAACTCAGGCTGGCACAGGCTCTCCCCACCGGAAAGAGTCATTCCGCCTCCGCTTTTCCGGTAATAATTCCTATCTTTCTCGACGACCTCCATGACGTCCTCTACCGTCACATCCCTGCCCATGACCTTGGGTTTGCCGTCGACCATCATGGTCTCTGTCTCAAACTTCTGTGATTCCGGATTGCAGCACCAGAGACATCGCAGCACACACCCCTTCAAAAACACAATGGTGCGGATGCCGTTTCCGTCATGGATAGAATAACGCTGGATATCAAAAATCCTTCCCTTTGTATGTAGCCACTCCTCCATACGCTTCCTCCTAGAACCCCTGCTCCGTCCGCCTGATGATATCGTCCTGCAGACTCTTTGAAAGCGTTGTGAACAACGCGCTGTACCCGGCCACACGCACAACCAGATGCTTATACTTATCTGGATGCTTCTGCGCATCCAGAAGCGTCTCTTTCGACACGACGTTAAATTGCATATGACTGCCTTTCTGATCAAAATAAGTTCGGATGAGGCTGACAAAATTATCAAGTCCCGATACACCGCTCAGTGCAGACGGATGAAACTTTTGATTGAACAGCGTACCGTTTGATGCAATCCCGTGATCCAGGACAGAAACAGAATTAGCTGCGGCCGTCGGTCCGTTGACGTCCTTTCCCGCCGTCGGCGAGACGCCGTCCGCTACTGGGACACCCGCAAGTCTGCCGTCCGGCGTTGCCCCTGTCTGCGCCCCCAGCGGCACATTCGCCGATACGGGATAAAGTCCCGCCTGAAAGATACCACCGCGCGGGTTTCGATAATTTAATAACGGCTTTGTATAAATATAAGCAGCGTCTCTGGCAAAAAGATCCACCTCTTCCTCGTCGTTTCCGAACTTCGGCACTTCCTCGATCAGATCCAGAAGTTTCTGATATTTCTTCTGCTGCTCCGGAGTAACCGCCTTTGCGATGATCTGTTCCGCCGCTTCTGCCACCATTGCTGCTTCCGGTCTTACTCCCTGACTTACCAGCTCACCGGCTACCTTGCCCGCTATCTGTGCAACGACAAGCGGATGTTTCACATCCTTCCCATAATTAAACAACAAGGCGTTTTTATATTCTGACATGGAGACTTTTTTCTCGTCATACACCAGCTTCTTTACGGCATATAAGGAATCTGCCACATTCGCGATCCCAAACCCCTGCGGTCCTGTAAAGTTGTAGACACAGCCTCCCTGTTCGCAGGTCTTTCCCCGCCTGATGCAGTCGTCCACCATGCTCGCCAAAAACGGCAGCGGCGCGCGCTCTGCATGAGCCTGGTCGATCGCGTTGTCCGCGTTGACTAAAAGTGAAATAAAATATTCCATCTGCGTCCGGTACGCCTCATAGACCTCTTCAAATGTCTGCATCTGCTCTACACATCCCGTTTTCGGTCCGATCTGCTCCCCGCAATCCATACCATTGTTGAATGTAATCTCCAACGGACGGCACATATTAAAGAACGCCGCGTCATGCCATCCGTTTGTCTTTCCCGCCTTCTGAGGCTCAACGCATCCTATGATATTGTAGGTTCTTGCATCCTCAAGTGTCAGCCCGCGGCTCATAAGCGATGGGATGATCACTTCGTCGTTATAGTACGCCGGAAGCCCTATGCCGGTTCTCGTCAGTTCCGCCGCCCGGATCAAAAGCTCATGAGGCGAACCGTTCCAAACACGGATAGAAAGCGACGGCTGTGGCAAAAACACGTGCATGGAAGCGTCAATGCACATAAATGACAGATCGTTTGTCACATCCCTGCCATGTTCATCCTGCCCGCCGACGATCAGATTCTGGAACAGGCTGTAACCCGCAAATCCCTTCGCACTGTCCGCATCCCTGCATTTATTCAGGTCATTGAGCTTTACCCAGATACAGTCGATCAGTTCCTGTGCAAACTCTCTCGTGAGTTTTCCCGCCGCAATGTCCCTGCTGTAATACGGATACATATACTGGTCAAAACGCCCGGGTGAAATTGAGTGCCCCGAAGACTCTATTTGCAGAAGCTGCTGCACGAACCAGAAACTCTGACACGCCTGGTAAAAACTTTGCGCTCCCTTTGCCGGTACTCTCTCACAATTTTCAGCAATCACAAGGAGCTCTCCCCTGCGCTTTTCGTCCCTGCACTCTGCCGCCTGCCTTCTCGCGAGAACCGCATAGCGCTGTGCATATCCGATCGCCGCGCGGCAGCTGATGATCACAGCCTCAAGAAAACGGCTCTTTGTCGCGTAATCCGCATCACCGAAATCACACCGCGCCAGTTCCTTCTCTGCCTCGTTTAAAATCCCCTCATAACCGATCGCAAGCACCTTCTCATACTGCACTGTCACATGACCAACGCCGTTATAAAAGTAATTGCCCGGCGTAAACACATTGTGCTCCATCGCCTTTCGCGCCTCTGGCGCCATGTAAGCAGTCGCCAGCTCACTCGTAGTTTTCCCTTTCCAGTAAGCGTCTGCCTCTCGCAGTTTTTTCTTCGTCTCCTCCGAGATATAAAACGGATCCGCTTCCCGATGCTCTACCGTGTCAAATTCTTTCTCCAGCCATTCATAAGAAAATTCCGGGAATGTCTGGCATCCTCTCGGCGCGATCGTTGAGCTCCCCACGATCAGCTCACCCTCACGTATAATGATCGGAAGGTTCTCCAGAATATGCGCAAACGCCTTTGCCCTGCGCAAAACCATCGGCTCGTCCTCAGTCTGACGATAGGATTCTGTGATCAGCACTGCCCTTGCCGATTCTATCTCCGGCAATTTCACATACAAATGTTCCACAAGCTTTGTAATCCTGTCTGTCTTTGGAACTCTTACACTATTGTATTTTTTCATGGATCCACCTCACATTCACTGCGCATTTAAAATTCCTCAAAATCCAAAAGGATTTTTTTCTTTTCCCTCACAAATCCAACACTGTTTTCTTCATTATATGTTTATTTGTGTTGTTTGTCAATAACATTATGTTGTTTTATGTTGTTTTTATCATGATGCTTATGAAGAAAAACAAAAATATCCTTTTGAAGAAAACCAGGGGGTAAAACTTTTGTTCCACCCCCCGCCCTCTTATTTCTTATTCGTAAAGAATTGGAGCAATATCTTCATCTTCCATATTCTCCGCCGTATACCACTTACAGCCGGTATCTACATCAGACACCGTCTCTCCCTTTGCCGCAGAAACGGCAAGCTCTACCGTCTTGTAACCGATCGCGATCGGATCCTGTGTCACAGCGCCGGAGAGTGTGCCGGACTTAATTGCATCCATGATCACCTTACCGGAGTCAAAGGCAACTCCAACCACACCGTCTGCGCCGAGCTTATGCAGGTTTGCATCTGCATTTACAAGCCCTTCACCGGAGAACTGGTTTGAAGCATAGACAGCGATAATGTCCTCTTTGTTCAGGAGCGCAGAACCGTCTGCCACAGAGAGCTCAGCCTGTACAGCCGCCGGAACAACAACCTCAATGATCACATCCGCGCCATCTACCGTACCGCCACACTTGTCCACAAAATTTGTATGACCTTCGATAGAAACTTTCTTTCCAGCAGCCTCCGCCAATGATTTCATCTTATCCACAAATCCATAACCACGGTTTAAAATCGACTCTGCCGTTGCATCCTGCGACATGACACCGATTCTTACCGGCTCTGTCGCATCTGTAATCTTGCTCTCGATCAGCTTGTAGGTCTCCTCTGCTGCAAGTTCACCCGCCGCATAGTTGTCAGTTGCAGCATTCGCATACACAGCGCCTTCCGGAGCATCCGGAACACCGGAGTCAAATCCAATGATCGGGATCTGGGAATCCTGCGCCACTTTGATCAGATCAATACAAGCCTCTGTGTCAAGAGCTGCCAGACCGATCGCTGCAGGCTTCAGGTTGATGGCATTATTCAACATCTGCACCTGCTCCTGAATATCGCTCTCTGAAGCCGGTCCAACCATCTCCATCTTTACACCGTATTCTCCCGCTGCTTCCAGAGCTCCCTGATACACCGCCTGCCAATACTGATGCTGGAATCCTTTGGATACCAGATAAATCAGCATCTCCTCGTCAGATCCTGCATCTCCCGACTCCGCAGCAACCTCTGTGCCACCGGCATCCGGCGTGTCCGGCGTAGTGGTCGTCGGCTCTGCCGGCTTTTCCCCACATCCCGCAAGCAACGCTGCAGCCATGGATACGCACAACAATGCGCTCAATAATTTTCGTTTCATACTTCTACCTCCCAATAGAATTTTTTATTTTATGTCCCTGCAAAGGGGTACATACACAATTAGTTTTTGCTCTTTTTCCTCCGGTTGTAGACATCGGCAAACACCGCGATGATCAGCACAAAACCCGTGATAAACTGCTGATACTGGTTCTGCAATCCGACAAACGGAAGACCTATCTTTAAGACAGACATGATAAACACACCAATCAGAGTTCCGGCGATCGTTCCATAACCGCCGCTCATACTCGTACCGCCAATGACAACTCCGGCAATCGCATCAAGTTCCATACCGCCTCCGTTGCCCGGAAGGAGAGTGGAATAGGTTGCGGCGTATGCAACGCCTGCAATTCCCGCAAACGTCCCGCTGAACACATAGGCAAGGGTCTCATATTTTGCAATATTGACACCCGAAAGTCTGGTTGCCTCTTTATTGCTTCCAAGCGCAAGAATATAACGTCCCGTTTTTGTCTTATTTAAAATGACAGACATCAAAACCGCAAAAAGAATCAGCAGAATGAATCCTGTCGGTATCATGAGAAGTCCATTATCCGTCTGTAATGTTACCTTAAAGATATTGCGGAACCATCCGCCTGACTCCGAACTCTGTGGCCATGTTACGCTCTGCGCCCTTGTAAAAATAGAACCGAGACCTTTGGAGATCATCATCGTACCAAGCGTTGCAATAAAAGGCGGAAGTCCCATCTTTGATACCATAAGACCGTTGCAAAGACCAAACATTGCACCGATCAGGATGCCCACGATCAGACACACTCCAACCGGGAGATCATACTTTGTCGCCAGTGTTCCTGAGATCAGGGAAGAACATACCAGCACCGTTCCGATGGACAAGTCAATCCCTCCTGTGATGATCGCGAATGTCACACCGATCGCCATAAACCCTATATAGTAGGAGGCATCCATGATACTTACAAACGTGCTGTACTGCCGGAACGACGGCGAAGCCACGCAAAAAAAGATAAACAACACGCACAATGCAAGAAGCGCGATCAGACGCTGCGTCCCCACAGCTTTTACAACCGGATTATCCGTAAACTTTTTTTTGTTCTTATCAGACATTTCTTATTCCCCCTAATCCCTTAGCGTTGCCGCTGTCATAATATTTTCCTGGGAAGCTTCCTCAATCGGTATCTCTCCGGTGATCCTTCCCTCACACATCACCACAATGCGGTCACTCATTCGCAACACTTCCGGCAACTCCGACGAAATCATGATAATGGATTTTCCCTGTCCTGCCAGTTCGTTCATCAGATGATAAATTTCACTTTTGGCACCGACATCAATTCCTCTTGTGGGCTCATCAAAGATTAAAACATCACAGTCTCTGACCAGCCACTTGGCAATAACTACCTTCTGCTGGTTTCCACCGGAAAGATTGCCGACTGCTGTTTCCACGGTAGGAGTCTTGGTCTTTAATTTTGTGACATACTGTTCTGTCACATGACGCTCTTTTTTCTCGTCGATAAAAAGTCCCTTCTGATACTCCTCCATTGTCGCCATCGTAGAATTCTCTGTGATCGTCTTATCCAAAATGATCCCATACCGCTTTCTGTCCTCAGACAGATAGCCAATCCCTGCCGCCACTGCATCCTGCGGGCATTTAATCTCAACCTTTTTGCCATTCATATAAATCTCGCCGCTCTCCACCGGATCCGCGCCAAAGATCGCCCGCGCCGTCTCCGTTCGCCCGGCTCCCATCAGCCCCGCAAAACCAAGGATCTCTCCCCTGTGCAGATCAAAGCTGACGTCTTTTACCATCTTTCCGGCATTGAGATGGCGAACACTCAGGACAACCGGTGCATCTGCCGCAACCATACTCTTTTGTTTTGGCTCCTCATAAATCACACGTCCAACCATCATATTGATGATATCTTCTTTTGTGCAGTCCTTTGTGATCAGGGTTCCCACATATTCTCCGTCACGCATGACCGTCACGCGGTCGGTAATGACTTTGATCTCATCCATACGGTGCGAGATATAAATGATCCCAAGACCTTTTTCCCGCAGATCCCGGATGATCTTAAACAATTCCTCTATCTCGGCATCCGTCAGAGCCGCTGTCGGTTCATCAAAAACGATCAGCTTCACTTCTCTTGAAATCGCTTTCGCGATCTCGCACATCTGCTGTTTGCCGACAGTGAGATCCCCCATCGTCTCCGCAGGATCGATCTCAATATTAAGTCTTTCAAACAAGGCTTTCGCATCCTCGTTCATCTTCTTGTCATTGATGATCTTCCCATTCATCGCCTCTCTGCCGATAAAAATATTCTGGGCAACCGTCAGATGATTCATCATGTTAAGTTCCTGATGAACAATTGCAATCCCCGCATCCTGTGCTTCTTTGGGATTTTTAAATTCCACCTCTCGTCCTTCATATGTAATGGTTCCGGAATCCTTGGAATAAATTCCCGTCAAAATCTTCATCAGGGTGGACTTGCCTGCACCATTTTCACCCATCAACGCGTGCACCTCTCCCTTTTGCAGGTCAAAGTCAACTCCCTTCAGGGCGTGTACACCGGTAAAGGATTTGTCAATCCTTTCCATACGCAATATTGTTTCCCCCACAGTTTCACCTTCCTTTTGTTCTCTTGTTTTCTGCTTCTACTATAATCAATTTCCGTTCGGATAAGAATGTAATATTTTACCAAAATAGGTTAAATTTTTACCACAAGAAAATAAATCAAACCACAAAAATCCACAAAAAATCCGGACAGATCTTCTGCCCGGATTTTTTCTTATCCCTTTAATATGATTTTTAAAACGGTATCCATTTTATCCGGAAGCGGATAGGTAAATACCGGATTCTCACCAAACGAGACAAAAGCCACATCGTTATACAGCACGGTATTCCATGCCTCCCCACGCTTCATCTCGCTGCCGTTTTCCACGTAATAGACCTTATCCAGCCGCTCAGGCGCAATTCCGTAAAGTGGCAGTGCCCCCAGGGGTTCCTCATAGACATGGGCGTAAATGGTATTGCCCTTCTTTGTATATCTGCCCCACTCCGGCTTCGGCAGCTCGCAGATGCCGCAGCCATAGATGCTCTCGCCGTTCTTTTTCATCCATGCGCCGATTTTCTCCAGAATCTCCCTGCTCTGATTTGGGATATTCCCCCTTGCGTCCGGCCCGACATTTAAGATCATATTGCCGCCCTTGCTGACGCATTCCACGAGTTTTCGCACAAGCATCTCCGGCGACTTGTAATCATAGTCGTAGTTGCAGAAGCCCCAGTGGTTATTCATCGTCGCGCAAAGCTCCCACGGAATCTGCTCACCCAGCTCATCCTGCACGCCTCCCGGCGGAATGATCTGCTCCGGACTTGCAAAATCCCCGCTGTAGATCAAAGGATTTGCCGTCGCGATGCTTCCGTGATTATCTCCTGCTCCCTCCAGACGGTTGTCGATGACAACGTCCGGCTGGTGCTCGCGCACCATGCGGATCAGGTCTGTCGCCTTCCACTTCTCCCCGCACATATCGTCGTAGGAGAAATCAAACCACAACAGATCCAGCTTTCCATAATTGGTCACAAGCTCTTTTACCTGCCCGTGCATATAGGTCAGATAGCGGTCGAAATCGATCTTCTCATCCTTATATTCCTCACGGTTTCTCATCGGGTGCTGCTTGTCTCCATACTTTGGAAAATCCGGATGATGCCAGTCGATGATTGAAAAATACAGACCGACCTTGATCCCCTCTGCGCGAAACGCCTCCAGAAACTCCCGCACCAAATCCCTGCCGGCTTTTGTGTTTGTCGCCTTATAATCCGTCAGCGCCGAATCAAACAGGCAGAAGCCGTCATGATGCTTTGCCGTGAACACCGCATACTTCATTCCTGACGCTTTTGCAAGGCGCGCCCACTCCCTCGGCTGATAGTCCGCAGGATCAAACAGATCAAAATATTTCTCATATTCTGCAACTGTCATCTCGCGCTCCGACATCACCCATTCCCCGCACGCCGGAATCGCATACAGCCCCCAGTGAATGAACATACCGAATCTTGCGTCCATAAACCATTTTGTTCTCTCTCTGATTTCCTGATTCATTTCTCCTCCATTTACTCCGCTCTAAATTCCTCAAGCGCAACCGACGCTCCGCCGTGTTTCCGGCTCTTTTCTGCCGCGAGCGCGAGCAGATGTGAGTCAACCGCAGAAACAGCGCTGCTTAGGTTCCGTTCCTTATCCTTCTGTGCGATCATGCGCACAAACTGCTTCATCATTGCGGCGTCACTTCCGCTGTGTCCACCGGAAGGTGCATTTAAATCGATCACCGTCTTCTGCCCGGTCGCAAAGTCCACAACCTCGATCCGGTTATCCTCCATCCATCCGCTGATCTGCCCGTGGCTGCCCTGTAATCGGATGATCCGCTCACAGCGATCCGTAAATGCACTCATCGTAAGGCTGACTGTCACGCCGCCCTCAAATTCCATGTTGACGATCTGGTGGTCTGCCACATCATTGTCACAGTGATAGACACATCGCCCGTAAGGACCGCTCTTTAACGCATCCAAAAGTCCCGCATCCGTATCGTCCATCGTCACCACACGCCGGAAACCGTCCTCCTTTGCCTTCGGGTGCTCCAGATAAAAGCGCGGCGCGTAGTAAGGGCAGGCGTCTCTGTGCGTGCATCCATCCATACAGTACTGCGGCGCTCCCTCGGGCGCTCTCTCCTCACAAAAATGGCTTCTGTTCCCAAAGCTGGAAACGCTCTTGCAGTCCGCGTCCACAAGCCACAGCAGAATGTCAAAATCATGACAGCACTTTGCCAGAATCATCGGGCAGCTCTCGCTGCTGTTTCTCCAGTTGCCGCGCACAAAGCTGTGCGCCATATGCCAGTAACCCACACATTCCATGTGCTGGATATTCATCAGCGACCCGATGCGCCCCTCCGCGAGCAGCTCCTTGATTTTCGTAAAAAACGGAGAATAGCGCAATACATGGGCAACGCTGATAATTCCGTCATATTCCATCGCTAACTGCCGGATGGCGAGCAATTCTTCTTTGTCCGGCGTAATCGGTTTTTCACACAAAATGTCATATCCCTTTTGAGCCGCAAGCTTTAACGGCTCAAAGTGCATCTTATCCTGTGTGCAGATCAGCACACAGTCGGCAAATTTCGGACGCTCCAAAAGCTCTCTCCAGTCGCTCGCGCAATTTTCTTCACTGATCCCATGCAGTGTCTGAAACTCCTGTCTGCGATCCTCGCGCGGCTCTGCCACCGCTACAAACTTTAATTCATTCGGATAACGAAGCGCGTAGGTCGCATAGGCGTCCGCCCCGCGCTGTCCCGCTCCGATCAAAATAGCTGTTACCTGCTTCATATCTCCCTCCATCGTCTATCCAAAACACCTTAGCCCTTGACAGCTCCGCCGGAAAGCGCTTCGACAAAAAACTTGTTAAACACGCAGTACAGAATGATCGGCGG
Organism: Roseburia sp.; assembly: GCA_026168605.1. GTDB lineage: Bacteria > Bacillota > Clostridia > Lachnospirales > Lachnospiraceae > Roseburia. The sequence goes on from JAPFDX010000034.1 coordinate 59,173, forward strand.
AAGAATAATGACAACCATCGCGGAGAAAAGTCCGTTGTAATTTGTACGGAACGCCGTCGTAAACGTCGACAGCAGCGCCGGCACCGTCATCTTATTCCGGTCGATAATGACAAGCGACGCCCAGTAGTACTCATTCCAGTTGTTAAAGAACGCAAGTACGGCAGCGGTCAGGATTCCCGGTCTCGCAATCGGGAAGATGACTCTCCACCAAGTCTGCACATAGCCGCAGCCATCGATGCGTGCCGCCTCCTCCAGTTCCTTTGGGATATTTCCATAATAATTGCGAATGACAATAAAGCTGACTGCAATACCGCTGCAGGCATAAATCATGATCAGCGCAGCCCGCGTATCATAAATATTGAGTCTGTTCACAAGATTGTACACCGGATACGTCAGAGCTGTCGCCGGAATGAACATCGTCGAATAGAGCATCATGCTGACGATCTTCTTCCCCTTGAACTCCATGCGCGCTACCACATAAGCGGACATCGAGATCATAAGCATACTGACAATGACTGAAACCCCGGCAATCCACATACTGTTGCCGAAATACCGCATCACATGAAGATCCCGGAAAGTGGAGATGTAGCCGTCCAGACAGATCGACTCCGGCAGCATAAAGCCGGGTCTCGCCAGAGGATCCTCCTTAAAACTTGACATCACCAGCCAGACGATCGGCACAAGGGAGACCAGCAATGCCCATGCAAGACAAATATAAGTAAAAATCCTTGTTGCCGTAGATATTGTTTTTATAGGTTTCTGCTTTTTCATTATTTCCTTCCTCCTTCTCCGCTGCCGTGCTTTCTACGGAACGAAATACTATACAGCAGATTAACAAGAACAATGATGACCAGTCCTGCCAGAATCTGAACGACAGCAACCGTATTTGCCCGCCCGAACTGCGTGCGCGGACTTGTGATCGCAAGCTCACGGATGATGTAACTGATACTGTACGTTCCCGCCGCACCCTTCGTCAGGAAGTATACTTCATTATATATCAGAAAGCTTCCGGTCGCCGCCAGAATGGAAACCGTCCGCAAAGTGTCCTTTATCATTGGCAAAACGATATACCAGTCCTGCTTTAAACCGCTCGCACCGTCAAGCATCGCCGCCTCTCGAACCTCCTGCGGCACAGCCATAATATTTCCGAGAATCAGAAGCGTCGTCGTACCGGTAAAGAATATGTAAGCGCCGGTCAGCGCCCAAAACGCCGGTCCTTTCAGCAAAAGGATATTTTCCGTGAACCCCTCCTCAAACACCTGAATGATCGGGTTCACGATTCCGTACAGCGGGCTGTACAGTTGAAGAAAAATCATACCCATCGCAGCCGAAGAAATCATATTTGGAATAATATAAATGTTGCGAACCAGTTTCACCCCACGCATTTTCCGTGAAAAAGCAAGCGCGATCAAAGTCGCCACCGGAATCTGTAAAAAGACTCCTAAAAACGCCCACAAGCTGGAGTTTCGCAGTGCTTCCCAGAAATATGGGTAGGTCGAAAAAATGTATTTGTAGTTGTTAAACATATCCTTGAATCCAAGAAATTCAGGACTTGTAATATTTGTGTAATCCCATTTGCAAAAAGAAGTGAGTACCACCGTAATGATTGGATAAAGATAAAATACGGTAAACGCAATGACAGTCGGCGCCAGAAACGCAAAGATAAATCCTCTCCTGCGCCATGCCTGCCTGCCTTTTGCTCCCGTATCCGCCGTATTCGTCGTTTTCATTGCATACCTCCTCGCCATGAAAAAGAGGGAAAGAGCCATTCCCTTCTTTCCCTCTTTCTGCCTTTGCTCTTTTGATATAACTAGCCGATCAACGCTGTCAGTTCCTGCTTCAACAGTTCGAAGCGCTCATCAATATCAGTTCCTGACACCGCAGATTCCATCAGCGCATTGATGATTGCATTTCCAACATCAGCTCCCCATACGGAGTTTAAGTTCACAACGATTGTCTCAGCCGCGTTTACCTGTGCGCAAGCGTCTGCAAGCTTCATGGTGATCGGATCCCCGCTCTCCTCAGCCAGCTTATTTAAATCAAGCGTCGTGTTGCACGGATTCGCCTGAACGCCGGTAAAGATCTTTGCCTGTACCTCCGCGCTCGTCATGTACTCAATAAACTCCAGCGCGAGCTGTGTTTTCTCCTCGCTCATTCCGTTTGCAACAGAAAGTCCTGCTCCCGCAGTAGACAAGGAAACGTTGCCCGGGAAGATCGCCGGCTCAATGCTGTCTGCAAGACCCGCGTCAATACCGCTGGCATTCCATACGCCGTTAAATAAAACCGCCGCCGTTCCACTTGTATTAAAGTCAGCCATCAGATTGCCGACGTCCTCAGTCGTATGATCCGAACCGTTTGCCTGATCAAACTCCGCCGTCTTTTTAAATGCCTCTGCAAAAGCTTCTGATTCAATCGCATCCACTGTAAGCTCAGACCCAAGAAGCGCTTTCCCTTCCTCGCTGGAAGCAAGCATTGCATTTAACATGAACAGAGAACCCTGACCTGCCGCGTAGCCGTAAGTACCGTCGCCGAGTCCGCGTACGCTCTCCATCGCACTTCCAAAACCTTCCCATGTCGTCAGGTCTTCCGCAGTCACACCCGCTTTCTCCAGAACCGCCTTATTGTACCAGATACCGCGGCTCTCTACCTGATCGTGCACCGTGTAGATATGTCCGTCCACATCGTTCTGTGTGTAGTTGATGCCGACAGCATCCTGCAGGTTATTCTCGTCGATAAACGGTTTTAAGTCATACACAAGCCCCTGGCTGATCGCAGCCTGCGGAAGCGGTGTACCGCAGTCCACCATATCCGGAAAGTTTCCGCCGGCAACCTGAACACTGACGATCTGGTCTCTGTCCTCCACTGCGATCGGTTTAAATGTCACCGGACCGTCTGCATGAGCGCTAGCAAACTCATCATAGATATCTCTCATCACCTTTGCCGCCGGCCACTCACTCTCATCATGGTAATAGCCGTGATAAAACTCAAGCACCTCTCCACTTTCTGCCGCCGGAGTCGACGCAGTCTCTGTTCCCTCAACCGCGGCTCCGCCTTCTGCTCCGGTACCTGTGCCGGTCTGCTCTGCCGGTTTCTCTCCGCAGCCTGCAAGCAGTGCAGCTCCCATCGCCACGGTAAGCACCCCACTGATCCATCTTCTTTTCATTCAAAAACCTCCTTCTGACCTCCACCCTCCCGGGTTTTTGGTCTGCAATTTATGAATTGCCTTTTGTTATGACCATATTGTACTACCTCTCTCCGTTATTTTGAATGAATTATATTGACCAAAAACATGAATATATTTACATTTTGCATACAGATCAGTCAATTTTCCCCATATTTTTGTCTAATTAAACAAAAGGACAGTCAGCACTGCCAACTGCCCTTTTACATCAAATCCATAAATGTCTGTCTGTTTAATTCTCCTGAAAGCACCTCCAAAATATGCTGCTCAAAAACGCTCCTCTGCTCATAAGTCCATAGATTTGTCGGAATCTCAATCTTACGCCCTGCATCCAGAACCGTCTGTGCAGCCTCATATAGCCGAAGCTCCTCCTGATGCTCCGTAATATTCACCTTAGGATTTGCCGGAATCTGCTTTGTTTCATGCAGAATCCGCTCCTGCACCTCCTCGCTCATCATGTATTTCAGAAACCGCACGCTCGCCTCCACACGCCGTTCGTCCTTCGTATTTCCAAGCATATAGCCAAGCCCCGCCGATTCACAGGAAAGCGTGTTCCCCTCTCCTGACGGCAGCAGCGCGTAGCCCGCGTCTATCCCCTCCGAGATCATATTCGCCGCCCATGTTCCGTTGACATACATGGCAAGCTTTCCGCTGTTAAACAGATCCGTTGCGTCCCGATAGCTGTAATCACCTGTTTCTGATGAGGAATAGCGGTAAATCTGCTCCAATCCGTCCAGCAGTGCATCCATCTCGTCCTCAACGATCTCTATGTGATTTTCGCCAACCGCCTCCTGCATCTTCCCTCCGTTGACCGCCATCATATGATCCGCAAAATACAGATACCCTTCCGGCGGAACGAAAAGCGGAACGACTCCGTTCTCCTCCTGCTTAGCCCAGACAGACAGCGTTTCACATACCGCCAAAAACTCCTCCCACGTCTGGGGAAGCTCCTCGATTCCCGCCTGCTTAAAGATCTCCTCATTATACCAATAGCCGCCGCTTAGCTGCAAAACATCTGAAATCGTGTAGAGTTTCCCGTCATCCGTCGTCCAGTATTCCAGATTGATCGGTGCAATGCTCTCACAAAATGCCGCATCCTCTTTTAAATACGGCATCAGATCAAGCGCCCGCTGGTTCTCAACCATAAAACGGTAAATGGAATCTCTCCCCGTTCCGCCCAAAAACACAACATCCGGCAGCTCCCCGACCATCAGCATATCCTCCACCTTTCGGATCATTTCCTCATTCGTGGGCATTGAAACAAGCTTTAAGCTTATATCAGGATTCTCCTTCTGAAAATCGCTGTAAATCTGCCGCATTGCCACATGATCTGCCTCCGTGCTCCCCCAGCCGTGAATCACCATAAGCTCCACCGGATCGGACGTCTTTCCTCCGCAAGATGATAGGATGAGGGATGTAAAAAGCATTCCAACAATGGCAAGCCTTCCAAGCGCATTTCTATGACCCTTACGTTTTCTTCTCATGCGTATCCTTCCTCTGATTTCTGTACTCCTTTGGCGACATACCTGTATATTTCTGAAACACCTTGGAAAAATATCCGGCGTCCTCAAATCCAACCTCCACTGCAATCTCATACAGCTTGCAGTCCGTATGCTCCATATATTCCTTCGCCTTCTCCACTCTCCTGTGCAAAATATCATCAAACAGATTCACCCCGCTGCGGCTCTTATAAAGTCTGCTCAGATAACTGCGGTTTGCGTGCAGATACTCCGCAATCTCATCCAACGTGATCTTCCTCAAATAGTTCTGCTCTACATAGTGCACCATCTGCCCATAAAGGCTGTCGGTATCCTCCCACCTCTCATCTCCTTGTCCGCCGCTTAGCTCCTTTCCCTGCCTTTCCAGATTTTCAATCGCTTTTTTAAGCGCCCGCGGCAGCTCCTCCAGCACAGAAACCTTCAGTACATAATCACAGGCGCTATAGCGGAGCGCAGCCCTTGCATAATCAAAATCCGAATATGCGCTTAGAATGATCACCTGTGTCTCAGGACAACGCTCGTACACATATTTGCATACCTCAAGACCGTCTGCTACGGGCATCCGTATATCAGTAATCACAATATCGGGAGCTCCCTCCTGCATCTGCCCGATCAGCTCCTTCCCATTGCCGAACACGTCCAAAAGCTCACAGCCTAGACGATCCCACCGGATCAGCTCCCGAAGCGCCTCCTGCATATATGCCTCATCATCCGCTGCCAATACCTTATACATCTCCCTCACTCCTCTCAATCGGCAAAAGAATCTCCACGCGTGTTCCCACGCCCTTTCTGCCCTGTATTTTCATCTCATAGGCATCCTTGTACAATATGTGCAGCAAACGCTCCGTATTGACAAGACCCATATGCGTGTGGAAGCTGCCGTCCGTCTCCTCTTTTGCATCCCTTCGCATCCTTGCCGCTTCCTCCTCGTCAAAGCCGACGCCGTCGTCCTCCACAACGATCAGAAGGCGTTCTCCCACCTCCCTGACCTCCACAAGGATCCTGCCGTCCGTCTCCTTTGGCTCTAAGCCATGCGACACTGCATTTTCCACCAGAGGCTCAATCAAAAGCTTCGGAACAAGATCATCCTTCACCGCTTCGCTTCCATAACGGATTTCATAGGTAATCTTTTGCGCATAGCGGCTGTTTTGCAGGAAAAGATAAAAATCAACGATCTCCAGCTCCTCCCGCAGCGGAATCTTGATCCTTTTTTCCCGGAATATCTTTCCCTGCATCAGCTTTGAGAACGCATGCAGTCCCTGATATACCTCCTCGCAGCCGGCAAGCTTTGCCCTTAATCCAAGCATCGCAAGAATGTTAAATTGAAAATGCGGGTTCATCTGCGACTGCAGATAACGCACCTGCGACTGACTGGCAAGCAGTTCCTTCTCATAAACCTGTGTGATCAGATACTGAATGCGCTCCGTCATCTCGTTAAACACCATACTGATCTCATGAAATTCCTCAATGGAAAAGTCATCCATGCGCGCATTCAGGTTCTCCTGACCAAACGCCGCAATGCCCTCCGCAACCTGCTTTAAGGGCTTGGTAAACCGATAGCTGGCACCCAAAACTACCGGCGCCACAAATACGACGCCAAGGATCAGGACAGTGACAAACACAAAAATCGTCTGCCTTAATCCATCATATACATTGCTTATGCTGACTGCAACAGACGAACGCAGCCCAAACCCTCCCGTCTGTACGCTTAAAAGCTGCTGCTTTCCGCCAATCTCCATTTTTCCAAGATATTCTGTTCTTGGCATTTCCTGCCACAAATCCCCGCTTTCCTGCGCGGAGGATAAAAGCTCTCCCTCCTCATCAAACACCGCCCACTTCGCGCCCTCATATTCAAACAGCTCCTCAAACAAGCACTCCACTGCTTCCTCATTGATGACGACAATGCAGACTCCCATCTGCCGCATCTGATCATTGTATATCCGAAGACAGAGGTTTAATTTATCTTTCTCCGAAACAAACCGGTACTGCCTGCTGCTCTCCTTAAATTCTAAAAACATCTGCTGATACCATGCATCCATCACCATCCCATTTCGCACGGTGATCGGATAATAATGCTCCTTGATAAACTGATCCCTGTTATTAAACAGATACACGCTCTCAATAAAGGGGCGGCTCTGCATGATCAGATTTCGTTCCGAGAACAGATCCATGCTGTAATGGAGCTGCTTTTCCATCTCATCTTCCTTATAGCTGTTCTTCTCAAAAAAATCGCGCAGCACAAGGCTTTGGCGCAATGCGATCGCTCCGTCCTGTACAAACTGCACCTTATTCTGAAACTGCCCGTTTGTCGTTGTCAGAATATATTCCATATCCTCCTTCGCCTTCTCGGAGGAATAATACAAAAATGTGACTAACAGCGCCATTCCAAGCAGGAGCATCGCGCACACCGACGTCATCGTCATCCATATCGTAATCTCTGTACTAAGCTTTCGTCTCTTACCCATGCGCCCTGCCTTTTCTCCGTAAAACTACAGTCATTTTAACACGGAATGTTCAAAAATACAATGAAAATACATCTATGGAATGCTCTCCGACAGACAGAGTGTGCCCCAGCCAAGCTGCGGGTTCGGCCACTGCGCGGTCTCCTGCGTGCTGCCCGCCGGCGTCACGTTTCTCCGCGCGCCGCGGATCAGATACGCCTTTAGTTTTTCGCCGTAAAGGTAGACGTCGTTGCCACGGATGATGCCCCACTCCATCAGAAGCGCCGCACCGCCCGTCACAAACGGCGTTGCCATAGACGTTCCGGTGCGCGCCGCATAGCCCCCGCCCGGCGCGCACGAGGTGATCTCCACCCCCGGCGCGACAATATCCGGCTTCACCTGGTTCGTCTCCCTGGTATACCCCCTGCCGGAAAACGATACCGGCTGCAAAAATCCTGCATCGTATGCCCCGACCGAGACAACCTTTGCCGCCGTGGACGGGATCGTCAGCGTCGTCTCGGCAACCGGACGGAAAAATCCCGTCCCGGCATTTAACACTCCCCCTGCGGGAAGCCACATATCATAGCGCCCCGTCACGATATTCTGCGGTATCAGCCTGATCGCCCAGACGCCCGCATCCATATAATCCGTGACCGGAAGAAATTCAAAAAAGATCTCCTGATACGGGCTGTACGGGCTTGGCTCTCCGTAGTACAAAAGGATTTCGGTGTTTTCGACCACAAAACGCTGCGTTCCCTGTATACGGGAAATGGGACCTGTCACGGTACCGTTTGGATGCACCACCGCGACTGTCATCTCATCCGCATAGGACTTCCAGATCTGTAAGTTCAACGCCGTCTCGTAGGGGCTTACCGCAAACTCCTCCTCCGCCGTCTGCCCCATCGCAACCGTTCCCGCTGTGTGGACGGCTGCCGCCCCCTCATTTCCCGTTCCGATGACAATACTGCTGCGCCAGCGGTTTGCCATATCGTCCAGATAGGTCTCGATCAGGGAGGTGCCGGAATGACTGCCATAATTATTTCCAAAACTCAGATTGACCGCCAGCGATCTGCCGTATTCCTCCGCCTTCCGGAAACAGTAATCCACCGCCTGCATCAGCTCCGTTGTGCGCGGAAAACCGCCCGCCTGCGGCGTGCCAAGCTTTACGGCCAAAATCCTGCTCCCAAACGCCACGCCCCGGTATCTGCCCTCTGACGCTCTCCCGTTTCCCGCCGCGATCCCAGCGACGTGCGTCCCGTGACCCGAGACATCGCGGCTGGGACAGACCGCAAACCGCTCACGCTCCGTGGGCTGCGCCAGCGCCTCATTGATCGTCTCCATCGAAAACTCCGTGCCGAGAGAAAATCCCCCGGGCGCAGAAAGAAACTCCTCCGCCCCCGGCGCTTCCCCTGGCTGCCCAGGCGCCTGCACCCGCGCCACTGTGCCGGAGGGGATCGTCTGGTCCCACAGACTTAAAATGCGGGTCGTTCCGTCTGCATTGCGAAAATCCGGATGCGCGTAGTCGATGCCGGAATCGATAACCGCCACGATACAGCCCGCACCCGTCAGATCATCCCTCCTGCGGTCTAAATTTCCCGGCGCCGCCACAGAAGGCTCCCGCCCGCCAAACGCCGCGCCCGTCTGCAGCGGTGTGATGCAGGACGCGCGTCTCCCTCTGTCAACGGCAAAAAACAGACTTTTCGGTTTCTCCATGTACTCGATCTCTGTAAGCGACGCCACCGCCGACACGATCGATTCCGGCAGAAGTAAAATGGCGTACTCATTCTGCAGGTTTGTGATCCGTATCCGTGGGTATTCCTCCGCAAAATGTTCCCGCAGCAGCGCAGAAAGCTGCTCCGTCGTTCCCCCGTACTTTACGATGACCTCCCAGGTGCGCTCCTCCCTATTGTAGCCCACGTCAAGCTCCAGTGATTTCTCCCGCTCACGCTCCGTCGCATCCAACGCCAGATTCAGCAGGTTCTCCATTTTTTCATTATTCATCCGCAGCCCATTCCAAAAGACACATTTTTTTATCCTATGCGGCAGGATGCCGCCGCGCACAAAAACATTTCTTCCGGCTTTTTTGCATATACTGCTTATAGCTTGAAAAGGAGTATATCATTTATGTGTGGAATTTCCGGTTTTTGTAATTTCGATCAGGATTATCGTGAAAAAAAATCCTTCTGGGAAAATCATCTGACCCTGATGCAGCAGACGCTCGCACACCGCGGCGACGACGGCGCCAAGCCCTGTCTGTTTGCACACGCAGGACTCTCCCATGCCCATCCCGTCAGCCGCGATGCGAAAGGCAGCGCACAGCCCACGATGCGCAGGCAGGATCCAGACGCCTGTGCCGTCGCCTGCAACGGCAAAATCTATAATGCCGACGAGCTCATTCCTGAATTGACGCGCGCGGGCTACGTCTTTCGGACCTCCTCCGACACCGAGGTGATCCTCTATGCCTATCTGCACTACGGCGCAGATTTCGTCTCCCGTTTAAACGGCGTATTTGCCCTCGCCATCTGGGATGAGGAAAAGGAAACACTTTTTCTCTACCGCGACCGCGCCGGCAGCAAGCCGCTTTTCTATGCGGTCAAAGACGGCACGCTGCTCTTTGGCTCTGAGCCGAAGGCGCTTTTTGCATATCCCGGCTTCTCCCCTGCCATCACGGCTGACAGCCTGCGCGAAATCCTCGCACTCGGTCCGGCGCGCACGCCCGGCTGCGGTGTTTTTAAGGACGTCTCTGAGGTGCTCCCCGGCCACTATCTGACCTTTACAAGGGACGGGATCCGCCAGCATCTCTACTGGGATCTGACCAGCAGGCCGCACACTGATTCCTACGCCGATACCGTGGAAAAGGTGAGCTTTCTCGTGCGCGACGCCATCCGCAGGCAGATGATTTCCGATGTCCCGGTCTGCTCTTTTCTCTCCGGGGGCATCGACTCCTCCATTGTGACGGCTGTCGCAGCCGCCCGGCTGCGCGAACACGGTGAGACACTTCACACCTTTTCCTTTGATTTCACGGAAAATGAAAAATATTTCCAGTCCAATGCCTTCCAGCCGGAGCGTGATCTTCCCTATGTCAGGCTCATGTCAGAGTATCTGCACACAGACCACACCTGCCTCGAATGTGATCCCGCGACGCTTGCGGATGCACTCTCTGCCGCCGTGGACGCAAAGGATCTGCCCGGCATGACCGATGTGGACGCCTCCCTGCTCTACTTCTGCTCGCTCGTCGCAAAGCAGAACAAGGTGGCGCTGACCGGGGAATGTGCAGACGAAATTTTCGGCGGCTATCCGTGGTTCTACCGCAGGGAGCTCTTAGAGCGCGACGGTTTCCCGTGGGCTGCCGATATGGACGCGCGCACGGTTTTCCTGAATGAGGATCTCTGCGCCTCCCTAAATCTCGCCGAATACGCGCATACACGCTATGAGGAAACCCTCTCTCGCGTGCCGCTCCTCGACGGGGAGACCGGAGAGACAAAAAGACGCCGCCAGGTCGCCTATTTGAATATCAAATGGTTTATGCAGACACTGCTTGACCGCATGGACCGCGACGGTATGTACTCCGGTCTGGAGGGGCGCGTGCCCTTCGCGGATCACCGTATTATGGAATATGTGTTTAACGTACCGTGGGAAATGAAATACCAGAACGGTGTGGAAAAGGCGCTGTTGCGCGACGCCTGTGCCGACCTGCTTCCGCCGGAGCTGCTCCACCGGAAAAAGAGCCCTTACCCGAAAACCTACCATCCGGCGTACGAAAAACGTCTCGCCGAACGCCTTACGGCGCTTGTATCCGATCCAAACGCCCCGATTGCTCCGCTGATCGACAGGAAAAAGGCGCTCGCCTTTATCGTCTCCCACAAGGAGCTCGGCAGACCGTGGTTCGGACAGCTCATGGCAGGACCGCAACTCATGGCATATTTTATCCAGATCAACGACTGGATGAAAAAATATCACCTGACCGTATAACCGGACGCCAGACGACGGAAGCCGGGAAACGTTCTTACTCGTTCCCGGTTTCCGCCGTACTTTGATCCGCTCTTGTCTTTGTCGCTCCTTTGACCGCACCGCAGAGTTTCCAGGCAAGAAGCGCACAGAGCGTTCCCACGACTGCGCCGCCGAGCACGTCCGTCGGGAAATGAACCCCCACATACAGACGCGAGAACGAGATCAAAACGGCGAGCGTCATCGCCGCGATCCCCGCCTTTTTCGAACACATCAGCAAAATGACCACCGCCGCCGCAAACGAACACGCCGTATGACCGGACGGAAATGAAAAATCGCCCGGCGCCTCAATGATCCTATGTAAGCCCTCGACAACTTCATACGGTCTCGTGCGCGCCAGAAGATTTTTTAAGACAAGGTTCGTGGCGAGCAGATTAAAGATCATGGAGACTGCCATCACAAGCCCGGTGCGCCTCTCTTTTGGCAAAAGCAGCATCACAAACGCACACGCAATCCATATCCAGCCGCTGTCGCCCAGATGCGTGATAAATTTCATCAGCGGGGTCAAAAAATCGCTGCGCAGATATTCCTGGATCCACAACAGTATCGGTCCTTCTATTTGTATCAGTAATTCTTCCATTCTTTTTTCCTCCTACTCTCCTTTGATCCGGTGGTTTCATCATCTCCAGCCGTTTTCGGTAATGGATGCTCCCGTTTCCGAAGATACGGGAACACGCAGATATGCGTCGGAAAACACACTTCCGTCCCGCGATTCATAGAAAACGTACTCCTCACTGACCGCCTCCATCTCTCCCGTCTCGCTGTTTCGCCGGTCAAGCCTTTCGTACATCACGATCGTATATTCTGCATCTGTCTGTACCCCTGCCTCGGAGCAATACGCCAGAATCTGCTCCTCCTCCAAGTGTACTTCATCCTCCGTCAGCTCCTCGACCATAGTAAGGCTTCCGTCGATATATTCATATGTCTTATAATAATGTGTACAACATCCACCTCTCTCCATTCCATAGATCTGCTTTTTCTCCTGATCAAAGTGCCCCAAAATAAGCGCGCTCAGTTCCGGGGAATATTCAAACTGATGCGTCTTTGGATTCCAGATCAGATAGACATAATCAATGGCATAAGTTCCATCCGGCATATCATACTGGCGAATATCCAAATATCCGTCAAAGTTCACATCCACCAGCGAAAATCCTAAGGTATCCCCTCTCGAATCAGGAATCATTGTCACACCGTTATCCCTCACATCCTGAATGACGATATTTTGTATTTCCCTTCCATTTTCCGTCACCCGGATGGTCTCCACATGGTAATCTGTGGAAGACTTGTCCCGCCATGCGTCTATGGTAAAAGTAAATTCCGGCAAATCCTCCCCTATTTTTGACTGAAAAACCAGCGTAAGGTCTAAAGCTGTTTTTTCTATCGGCTTTCCGACCGGCGCAGACAGCAGTTTGCTGTTTTCCGAAACTTCGGTTTCTTCCACCGGACGTTCCGCAGAACTCACGGTCTCCGTTACATCAACGCTTCCGGTTTCACTGCCCCCGCACCCGGACAGAAGCAGCGTCACCGCCAGAAGCAACGCAATGATCCACTTCATATTTCACCCCATTCCAACCTTATCATTCATAAGTATGTTTTACATATATCCTATCCATAAGTGAAAAATCTTCAATTTCCATCTTGTTTCAAACTTTTCTAACATAACAAACACTACCTGCCCTATTCCGATTTTTTGCCTGGTTCAACTTCTCGTTAAATGGGAAGTTATTCAGTCCACTTATCGCCGTTACACCGGCTGATGAAGTCGTAATGTAAACTCTCAAAGTAATCGTTTGGATAAGCTTCGCCGTCCTGCTGCAATTCCAGCCCTTGTAAATCCATCATTTCATTGATATATGCAAGGGTATCGTGGATGCCTGCGATATATTCTTCCTGGAGTATCTCCGCCAACACTTCTCTCTGCTCAGAGGTCAATACGGCAACAAGTTCATTTTTTATCTTATTGTCATCGATCGGTGGAAAGCCATCCCCTTTCACCCACCGGGCGGTCACGCTGTTTTTCCGCTCCACAAGACCGTCAATAAACGCCTTATATAATTCTAAGCCCTTGTCCATAGTTATTCCCTTCCACAACTTCTGATTTTACTTTGTTCAACTCCCTGATAAATGGGAAGTTATCGCTTTGTTCCTATTTAAATTACATTCGATACATAAGAATGGAACTATTCAAGCATTTTAAACATTCTGCATTCACCAATCAGACAATCTAGCATATCTTCTACGCCAACTCCACACTGTACACAACATCCATTTGTAAAACAATAAAATTCATTCGTGATGGTCATCACTAAAAACAGCTCATTTCTGCAACACTTTCCCAACGGATAAGTTGTTGTATTGATTTCATACTCATCTAACAAATTTTCAAAATATTCAGCATCTAAATTTATTCCGATAGCCCTTAATGGATTGAAATTGACATCTCTAAACAATTTCAAATTCTCAATATGAAGCGATCCAAATTCTTCAAGAAAAGCTTCTACATTTGCTGGCATTTCCAATCCAATTTCTCTATATCTCTTTTTGAAAGCAGAAATATCAATTTTACGTCCACGTTTCCATCCAGCCGCCTTTAGCCTCTGTAAGGTAGTAATTTTCATACAACCGTTTTCCTCCTATAACTTCCGATTTTTTGTTCCATTCAACTCCCCGATCAATGGGAAGCTGCGAAAACCATTTAACGCTGACAAGGCTTTACTCTTTCAATCATCATCTCAAACTTTTTCTGCATAGGGGTTCCATAAACAATCTCTTTGGTGGGAAATTGTTTATCAAATTCTTTTACGCAATTCTCGTCGACATTATAAATTTCATCTTCATAATAACACCCGCTTATTTCAGAAAAGGCTCCCTGATATAACTCACAAGCCAGAAGAGCATCTGCATACATATTTTCTGCATTACGAATTTCATATTTTTCCGCTGAAATAAATCCCTGTCGGGTGTAGTAATCCGGATCTCCACACAAAAGAATGCCTCTAAAGCTCAGTTCCTTTGCAATTTCTTTGGTACGGGCAATTAATCTTCCACCGATACCCTGGTGCTGGTACTCAGGTAATACACCAATAGGTCCGAGACTTAAAACCTCGTAATATTTTCCATCATCTCCGACAATATAGGATTTCAGGCACATTGAATTTCCGATGATTCTGCCATCTTCTACCGCAACAATATCTAATTCCGGTACAAATGCAGGACAATCTCGCATAATGTGGATGAGATAATGGTCATTACAAGCCGGGGTATAATGGTTCCAAAATGCTTCTCTGATTACATTTTCCGTATCTCTATGATCACATGGTATTTCTTGTCTTAGTTCAATCATTTTAACCTCCATCACTTCATATTTTTGTTGTTCTTTTCTTTCGTCCATCTTCTTGCCATTCGGACAAGAAGCGTCCCTCGCTTTCAGCTCGGTCAATTCTGATTTATCATTCCCTACTTCTGTCCCCTTTGCAGGTTTGGATCTTTCAGCAAATTTGACTATATCCGCTCCATAAATTAAAAATCTATATTCATAATCCAAGAGATGTTATATTCATACAGTCCTATGTTTCACAATGAATTACAGATGACTGATTATGGTCTCCGAAAAAATTTACGACCACTTGTTTTCGACAGATCGGACATACTTCCGGAAAAATATCATTGTCTTTATACCAGAGCTTGCACCACTTGCAGATAAACGCTAAAGACGCCCCATCCGGATCGCCGTCTCCGGCGGCTTCGTCAGCAGCTTCTAAAAGTCCAGTGTCAACCCCAGCTCCGCACGCAGGTCTTTCCATCGTTCTTGTATGGATAATTCCATGTCGTTCCCCTCTTATCTGCTTAATAAGTGGGAAGTCATACAGCAGGGTTCAAATCATCATCATAATATCGTTTGCTCTTCACTCTACCATTAACTTTAATTTTATAGAAGTAACAGTTTAACTTAAAATTCCAACAAACACCACAAATTATACCTATTATATCAGGCTGATTACAAGGAGAAACTGGTTCTCCATAGATATATTGGGGAGATATTGGCAGTTCTTTTATATACTTAATATCCGGCTTGTATATAGTTTCAGGGAATATAATCACTACGTCACCATTCTCTTTTGTTTTGTATTGAATAACGGTCTGAAACAATCCCGATTGTATAGCTTTACTATCAAGACATACTCCCCACATTTTGTTCTCCCTTTACAAATCCCGATTTTTTGCTCCATTCAACTCCCGGTAAATGAGAAACTTTCCACCAATATCAATCATAAGGATAGATCTCTATATCATGCCAACTGGAAGAAAATGAAATATAATCTTCTTTTTTCCGTGAAGTTACCGCAGCAATATCGAGCATCTTTTCACAAAAACTATCTTATGGCTGTCCATTCCCACCAAACAGAATGATACTCCCGCGGTTCAACCTTATATTCTATGCCACACTGATTACAGCGCACGATACAGTTGCGTTCTCCCATATAACTAGATTCCCCTGCACTCACAAGCGTAAAATAACCATCCTGCAAGAGATGATACGGATTATCAAATCCACCTAACAAATGGCATGGGCAGGATAAATTCTGCTCGTGAAAGTCAAGTATTGCTATTGGACGATTTAAGTGAACTGAGTTTTTGTATATAAGACCACCTAACTCAATTCCTTTCGTGCCGTCTATTATTTGCTGCTTATAAGGAACAAGCTCCATAATCTTTGTGTGATTTTGGCTCAATGAACTAATTGCCCAGCTTGCCTCCCATATTTTTTGACTGTCACCCGACAAAATGGCACTAAGAATTTCCTATGTTGATTTTTTTGTCTCTCTCATAAAGACACCTTTTCCATATAATAATTTTTCATTTAAATTTCCTCCGGAATGAGAATGCAGCGTTCCACACTGACATAAGTTCCAATATCTCTTTCCGTAAACGTGATCGTCGGCAGTCCCCAGAAATATTTATAAGAAAACTCCAGACCGTCAAATGTATTTTTTCTTATTCTTACGGATCTCAATGCTTCATTCACCCGGTTATCCAGTTCTATCGTCCGGTCCAATGAGGTCTTTATCCTATCCGGATCGGCGCTGCTGTGTATTTCCAGTCCGCACCAGTTTTCCGGATCATAGCTGGAAACATTTCCATGATACCCCTCGTATGACAAATCATAAACTCCATGATATACTTCATTTTTTATTTTATAAGTTCCAACCGGAAGATCCTCCCCGATTTTATACATACCATTGGGATACACAAAGCTTCCTTCACCTTCTCCTATCCCCTGGTATCTGATCGGTGAGATCTGGGGCTTATGGTCTGCCGGAAACACAATGTAGTTTTTTATAGTTAAAATTTTTGTGTTCGACAGCGTAAAATATACAAAACGTGTGTTAGGAAACGGGAGATACCACACCCTGTCCACCATCAGAGATCCCCCCTGATTGCCAATATCAACTGCAAAATACTCCCCTTCCGGGATATCCTCCCCCACCCGATAGGAGCCTTCATAATATACCCTATTTTTTTCTGCTGCCGGAGAGGGGCTGCCGCTGTCTGCCAGCGCCATTTTATCATCATGAGGAAGCCTCACATGCTCCCCCTCCGCCAGATACAGGTAGGACACCTCGGTATAGCGGTCCCAGTAAAGGTCCTCCCACATCTCCCCGCTCTCATCCTGCCGCCCAATCCAGATATCTTCTCCCGAAGATCCCTTCCAAACAAGATACAATCCCTCTGCTATATCCTGTCCGACAAGATAGGTTCCCCCTGTGATCCAGTCCGTATCCCACACCTCTGCTTCCCGGATCATACGTTTTTGTTCTTCCTCGTTTTGTTCAACATAAGACCAGTAACCGGGAATTTGTTCCTCCAGTTCGCGGATATCAAAACTGTGGAATGCCTCATAATCATCTGAAACCCCATCGCCCGTTGGACTGGAAAATTTAGCACCAATCGTACACCCTGCAAGGTTGAAAAATACGAACAGACTTATGGCGATCATG
Source organism: Roseburia sp. (assembly GCA_026168605.1). Taxonomy (GTDB): domain Bacteria; phylum Bacillota; class Clostridia; order Lachnospirales; family Lachnospiraceae; genus Roseburia. Next base: position 76,301 of record JAPFDX010000034.1, read on the forward strand.
GATTTTCTGCACATTGTTTTCATGATTTTCATTACCTCTCCCTTCCGGAATACTTATTCCGGTTCCCAAACAGTCCAGATAAATTTCAGAGATTTTTAGCATAATCAATCCGACACGAAACGATTTTTGCCAGTTTTTTCAGCTTGTCCAATTCATCCTCCCGGCAGGGAAACAGTACATAAGAATCACTCTCTATATCAATGTCTGCCAAACACATACCTAATGACTTCCATTTTCCATCAATGATCGCACACCATTCACTGACATCAGCATTCTTATCAAACCATTCGACCTCTAATGGTAATGCCGCGTCTCTCATTCCCTTTAGTTCTCTTACAAAATATAAGAAATCTTCTAATTCATCTTTCCAGTCCCGTTCACACACATACTGATTTTCTGCCAGGATATCCACCATAGATATCCATCGAATTTCTCTTAACAATATCTGGTCAAAATCTTCTATTCCTCTTTCTAAAAAAACATTCCTATGTTTCTTAAAATATGCTTCACTATCTGCTAAACAGTCAGCTATCCTTTTGATCACCGCACTATCATTTTCCGAAATAATAGAGGCAATTGTCTGTATTGCCATTTCTTTCGATAGAATCTCCTTTTCATTATTTTCCTTAGATTCATGGCTTAACTTCTTGTCGTTCTTCTTAAATAACCCAAATAATCCCATGATTTTTCCTCCTTCAAAGCTCTGATTTTCCGGTCTGCCGCTTCCACTTACACGATTCTCCCCAACATAGCCGTTACATCAGACTTTTCTATTCTTCTTTGTAAAATTTTTTCATTTTTTATTCACCTTCTTTGTGAAACCGATTCATTTGGGAAACACAGTCTGCAAATAAACTGAACATTACGGTTCTCTTGAACTCAGCTCATTGGCATAATTATTAAGAGCCTCACAAGGTTCATATTTGCATTTATAACCAATACCATCAATTATAACAAATGGAGAGCATACTGTAATTTTCACTTGAGAACCATCTGATAAATTCAGCATAAAAGTAACGTCTTGTCCGGCATATTCTGTATATGAATTATCCTTACTATAAATAACTACTTCGTTGAGATATGATACTAATTCCTCTGTTTCTGTTATTTGAATTGTTGTATCAGGAGGTGATAGCCAGACATTTGCCGAAATAATATCTGCTGCTTCCAAATCTTTGAATGGTCTACGACCAGAAAGAAAAATACGAATGCCGATGCCTATTAGACATATCAGCGCAATCATCAAAACTTTTTTATTCTTCATTCGATTGTCTCCTTTGTCAATTTCCAACTTTTGCTTCTCTCAAATCTCCGATCAATGGGAGGTTATATTCCATTCAAACCCATTTACCACTGATTTTTGAAATTGAAAATTTTTAACGCTAAGTTGTGGATGCTTTTCGTAATCTACTATTTCTTCCATACATATCTTACAAATTTTCTATCGCCGACCTCATATTTTTCCTTATCTAACAATGTACAATGTTTAAGTAATTCAAAATCACTATCCCGTAAAATATCTTGCTCTCTTATATTAGGATTATCCTCTGGCACATCCTCAAATCCATTCACCCATAAAATACCACCATCATTTATCCAAGTAATCAACATCGGATATATCTCTCTTGCCATTCTATAATGGTTGACAATTACAGCATCTACTTTTACTCCTAACTTTGATACCTCATCTTTTGATGTAATATCCATCAGTTTTATTGCAATTTCTAATCTCTCGGATGTTGCAAAAGACTTCAGTCTATTCAGTGCCTCTGTGCTAAAATCCACTGCATATACTTCATATCCTATCTTTGCCAAATAAATAGCATTTCTACCATCCCCGGATGCCAAATCAAGAATTTTGTTACTTTCCGCAAAATATTTCAAGTCTAATTTTAATTTTGCCTCTGGTGACATTAACGCATTCTCTCTACTTCTAAATCGCTCATCCCACCATGTTGCATCCCCCATATATTCCATTTTGCCTGCAAGCATATATTATTCTCCAAATTCCCATTTGTTCACAAACGCATAGATTCTATTTTTCTCTATGAATTTAATCTATAAGTTGCCTCTAACCGATACCAAATGGAACGATAGATATTTTCTAAATGAATAGTTGAAAAGTGATAGACGCCTTTCCGCTTTGATAGTACAGCCCATACAAGTTCTTGACTTTCATCATCATAAATTTCAGCAATATAAGTACCACCATATTTTAGCATCCGATGGGGAATTTCATTTTCTGCAACATTGAATTTGGATAATTTCATCTCAGAAATTATCTCGCAATTTAAATTATTTATAAAATCTAATTCCTTTTCGGAATACTTTGTATCCAATGCAAATCTCACACTTTATCATTCCTTTGCTTTACAACATTTCACAACCACCCACACCACAAGGCACAGCACCAGATAGCCACCGGACAGCCAAACCATCCGCAGATACCGCTTTTGTTGTCCTGCCACATAAGTATCCGCCGTCAGTTCTGCGTCCACGGTCATATATTTTCCGGTTTCTCTGATGGACAGCACCCGGCGATCCACACTTTCCCCTGCGGCGAGGATCTGATTTGCATAATCTTTATCGTTGCCGGTCTCCACTTCCCATTGATAGCGCGTGCCGTCCGAAGTCTGATAATAAACCACATACACGGTTTTCGTAGGGTAGAGCCGCTTGTCCCGCCCGGTGGAGGTATTCTCCACCGAATGGGGCAGCACCCGGTAAGGGGAAAAAGTATGTATACCCATGTCCTCATAATCGGAGGCGGGACGTATCGTGGTGATCCCCTGCACTCCCAGATACAGACTGCATACGGCAGGAATAATCCCCATGATACAGATTGTAACGACAATGCGCCTGAATCCTTCTGCCCGTACTTTCGTCTTTGCGGGACGGGCGGCAGGCGGTTCTCCATCTACGCTTCTTTGTACATCCCTGACTGCTCCTGGAAAATCAATGGTGACGTCATACCATCCGTTGAAATCTTCGTACAGACATCCTCTGTCATAGCAGGTGAGGAACATGGAAATTCCCTGTTCTACGGAAAATATCTTCCTCAGTGCTTTCCATTGCCCGTGCAGCTTCAAAATAATCGTGACCGAGCACATTCCTTCCGGTACATACCATGTGCAAATGTCGATGCGGCATTGTTCTGTTTCAAGCAGCAAAAATGCCCAGTTTCCGGCTCGAAATTGACGGATCATCTGCTGAATATCGCCCTGGTCTGCTTCCTCATTGAGAAATTCAGTCTTTTGGTTTGAGTTCGCAGCTCCAACTTTTCGTATGCGTGTATGTGTACCGGTACCAACACCTGGAGTTATCGTATTGGTTCGCCGAAACCGCTTCACACACAAAAAAACAAGCCCTGCAACCGCCAAGACTACGGCAAAAGCAATGGTTACAGATAAAATGAATCCGTCCTGTAAGCCGGAAAGGTAAAATATATTTTTCATGGGCAGCATCCTCCTTTTGATGGTTTGTAAATGGAAAATTGGAACTAAATATCTGGTCTTAATTATCAGATACCTGTAAGTCGAGATATAATTGAAATATGCCGTTTGTCGTCAATATATCCTTATGTCATCTGGATGTTGTTTTTCCATAAATATTTTCCCATCTTATACCCCGGTTTCTCTCTCCGCTTCCGGTCGGGGCACACCCCCTTACCTTTCATCCCATGTGTGGCTGCCATTTCCCTCCCCAAAGCCAAGTCCCTCAATCATCCGAAATATGCGTACTGTATGCCTCGTCCTCCATGTACCGTGGCTCTTTCATTTTCAGTTCCCCCTGCTGCCGGTAGAGCAGATCCACCATCTCCTGATATTCATAGAGATACGTATTTTCAAGGTTCTCTTCTTTCCTTACTCGCAGAAAATCATGAACCAGCATTTTCTGCGAACCGCACAGAGGACAGCGAACCCGCCAGATACGGCAGGCGCGGCGGGCGGTAGGAATCTCCTCCTCCCTGCGGATCGGGATACAATTTTTCTTAAAATAGTCTGCACTGGCATGATATCTTTCATCGCTATAAACCGGCAAAAGAAACAGCCAGGGACGCCCCTGTGCTTCCATGCGCTTTTTGCAGGTCTTGCATTTTGGCATTTTCTTCTCCTGTTCTATCAAAAAATTTCCAAACAAAATTTCCAAAAGGTCGTATACCATGATCTTCTATCCTCTTCTCAGTTTCTGCTCCTGTACAACAGCCTGTTCTGTCGCTCTTTCTGTGCCTGCACAACAGCCTGCACCGCCTCGCTCAGCTTGTCTGCCTTTGAAATAGCCTCCAGTACCCGCGGATGCTTCATAGCCAACTGCCCGCCGGACACCCGCAGCGTATAAATTTTCACTTTTTTGCCATCCAAAAGGAACTGGCAGCTCACCACTTCTGTCCCCCGAAGCATCTGCCCATCGTTGGTGCGGATGTCGGTAATTTTTGCCGGATCGATCATCTGCAGACGGAAAGGATTATGTTTCCATACCATTCCCATATGACCGCCCTCCGTATCCAGATAAACGACACAGTTGTGGGCTGTAAATTTGTAATTGATATTTGGAAACTCCTGCTCCATCGCCGCCGCACGCTTCTCCATCCTTTTTTTCAGCAGTTCGGGCACGAAAATGGGAGTTGCGATCAGCAGGACAAAATCCAGCATGAGGGGAAGTTCCCATTGCACATTGAGGTTGAGACTGACAATGAGCAACACCACCATCAGCGCGATCGGGATCCCATAACAGATAAGCATATAGATCAGATTCATTTTCTTCATCATTTTATCTCCCTGTATTGTTGATTTTATTGCCTTGTGGGGAATCACGCAAGGTTATCAAATCTTTGTCTTTTTTATTATTCAATATATCATTATAGAGAGTGGCAATAAATCTCTCTCATTCTTTTAAGTCAGTTGTTTTTGTTAATCATTTTGTTCTTCCTCCCATATTCTACACTCCGGATCTGTCCTCCTATTCAACACTCTGATAAAATACTACATTCCACAGTCCAATATCCGAATGTAATTTTATCCAGTATTGATGACCATTATAGATAATCCTGGAACCATGCATCTTGTAACAATTCGTTCCAGCAAAACCAAACTTCATTTAACCTCCCAAGAAACCGGAAGTTGTTGCAAATCTATTCTTTAGCTAATTCAACCAGAAAATCATTTATAGTCCATTCATTATCACTTATATAATTGTCAAGAGAAGAAAAATCTCCATTTTCTTGATGAATATAGATTCCACTCATACATTTCTTGCACACTTCATGGAGAGCATACTGTTTCATATTTTTTTCCAAGAAATTCAATTCATCTACGTCTTTTGTTTCGTAGTAGGCTTCAACTCCATCTCGAAGTGAACAATCACGCCAATTCGACAGTTCAACAAATAGAAAGGTATTTTCAGCTTTTGGCAAGGAACGCTTTTGACTGATTAAAAAAATGTATAGGTCAATCAACGCATTTTCTCTATCATAGGTACCTATGTTCTCTAATGCCGCTATTAAGGAATTTAACTTATCCGCCATTTCAGCCACGGCTGTTTCTTCCATACATTCTAGCTTCTCTCCTCCCGATAGTTTTTCAGGACAAAAATTGTGTCAAAAATATCAATCACGGAAAGAAGCTGCAATACATAGTGAACACCGGATGGCGGTTTCCGGCATTCTTTGCGCAGAAGCATGATATAACAAATTCCCGCACAGCCACTTTGGACAATTAAGAGACAGGTAAAGATCACCGGGATCGGGACAAGAACAATCATGATCCCTCTGGACGCTCCCACCAAGACAAACCAGACAAAAAAGCTGTAAAGAAAGTTGAGAACGTAAAATGGGATACTCCATAATTTCAACCATTTCCAGCTCTGCCGCAGTTTGTCCGCCTCATTCCGGCGATACGCTGTCACAGCAGCGACAACGCAGCCCCAGCCGGCAATATGTACCAGTGCCGCCATCGCCAGATAGAACACAAAAAGTCCGATCACCGTCACATTCCATCCACCGTTGCCAAAATAGAGCATCCCCACGGGGACAGCGATGCTCAAAACAAGGTGCAGATACATTCCGGTCAGAAAAATCTTCGCCAACTTTTTCAAACCCGCGCCCTCCTTCTTATGTATTCCTTTTCCTGCATTTTACCACAGTTTCAGGAGCGTGGAAACATCTTCTTTTCCGGCGCTCCCCTACTGCGGCCCGGTCAGCACCTTATAGAGCACATCCGCCAGCGGAACCATCGCGTTCATCGCCTCCTGCACAGTGTTTGTCTGCGCGCCGACCTCCACCAGCAGCGTTTTCGGACAATAGTGCATATTATAGCGGTAGCCTTTGAGATAAATCCTTCTGGTAAAACCCGGATAATACTCGGCAGCCTTTAACTGCATCTGAAAGGACATCGCCAGATTGTCGGCGATATACGAATTGGGAAGGTAATCGATGTTCCCCATTTTCGTCGTGCGGCTTAAGCCGTTAAAAAACATGACCTGCGCCATCTGCACACCGCCGACGTCGGTCACAAGTCTTGTCGTTTCCGCCACGCCGTCCCGGTGCAGATCGATCACGACTTCTATACTTGGATTCTCCGCGAGGATCTGCTCGAGCGCCGGACCCGCCTTGGAATACGCGTGATCTCTGTCCCCTACATCGTATTCACCCTTATGGTGGATCACATTCAGTCCATACTGCTCCGTCAGAATCTTTGTGAGATAGTCACCGACCCCCACCACGGTATCGGACGGATCCCCCGGAACGGAATCGGCGTACCCCTCCTGCGAATGTGTATGGTAGATCAGAATCTGCGGTGTGGAAGCGTCATGCGACAGACGCAAATCCTTTCCAAACAGCGCGTCCGCATTGAGCTGGCTTCCGTCGATCGTCGTCGTGCTGTCCACCTGGTAAAAATTCTGCATCAGATAATCAAAATCATTCAGCTTTTCCCTCGCGTAAGTCACCTGCTTTTCCTGCGCGCCGGGTAAGCCTGTACCAGTTTGCACGGCAGACTGCCCGCTGTCCGCTCCCCCGGACTGCTCCGCCGCGCTCTCCTGCGTCTCCGCTGTGCCTTCCTGCGCCTGCGCACTCCCCTCCTGCGCCGCGCCCGTCTCTCCCGCCACATCCGGCGTCTCCCCCGTCAGCACCACCTCTCCGGTCTCGCTGTCCACATAATTCTCATCCGCCGCCTCTCTGGCAAGGATCGCCTCATACGAAAGCTCGCTCTCCACCTGTGTATCATAGGAGGCAACCGCCGTGCTCTCCTCCCCCAGCAGAAAAAAATGGGACAGTACCTGCTCCCACACCTTCGCGCTTTTCTCTTCCGTGCTGCCGTAAACCACCCCCGGCATATAAAATTCCAAAATCTCCTCATAACAGAGAATTTTACATTCCTCTGCAATCCGGGCAAGCTGTTCTTTTCTTCCCTGAAGCAGGAAAGCCGTGCACGCGATCCCGAGGATCCAGACAGCCGCCGCCCCATTTACTTTTTTCTTCTTTTTAGATTGATATCGAATACGCATACCTAACTTTATGCGTTTTAAGGATGCATTATGCCATGTCTGCAAACGCGATATTAAGCCCCTCCGATATCGTAAAGCTCAGACGCTTCACCGACTCGTCGATATCCTTTGGCGTCACGAACATCGTGTTTAAATTCGGGGAGAGCAGCTCGCGGATCAGCTCGTATTTCTCCCCCTCATTCAGCTCCTTTAAGGAGTCCCCCACCGCCTGAAACGCCTCGCTCTGCGTCAGCGCCGTGACGAGATTGTACATCGTATCGTTGACGATCGTCGCGGCGTCCACCACTGTCGGGATCCCGATGGAGATCACCGGAACGCCGAGGCTTTTTTCATTCAGCCCATGCCTGTGGTTTCCGACGCCGCTCCCCGGATTGATCCCGGTGTCCGTCACCTGTATCGTGCGCCCGAGCCGCTTGGTACTGCGCGCGGCGAGCGCATCCACCGCCACGATCAGATCCGGCTTTGTCTCCTCCACGATCCCCCGGATGATCTCCAGACTCTCCATTCCCGTCTGCGCCATCACCCCCGGCACAATGCTGCTGATCCGGTTGACCTTTCCCTCGCCAAACGCGTATTTTCCATATTCCTGAATGATGTGCCTTGTGATAAAGAGATTGTCCGCCACGCGCGGTCCGAGCGCATCCGGCGTCACCTCCCGGTTTCCGAGCCCCACGACAAGCACCGAGCTCTCCCCCTTCGCGGTCTTTACCAGTCTGCGGATGATCCTTGCAAGCTGAACGGATATTTCCCGGTGGTAATCCTCGTCCTCCTCATCCATGTTTCCCGCCTCGATCGTAATGTAGGTTCCCTTTGGTTTTCCCATCGTCTTCGCGCCATTTTCCGTCTCAATCGTCACCGTACTGACTGTCAGGTTCCTTCCCACCTTTTCCTCCAGAAACCGGACGCCCTTAAGCTCCACATTGTCTTCCTGCATTTTCTCCTGCGTCTCTAATGCAAGGTCGGTACGAATCTGATACATATTTCCCTCCATGATTTACGCGAACGCCGCGTGTTTTCTCTTTTTCTTCTTAATTTTCCCTCGCAAAAAGAAATTTATCCGCCCGCGCCGCCATTTGTACTGTTTCTGACAATTTTTCCCTCAAACTTTCGCATTTCCCCTTGACAGTCAACGCAGAATGTCCTATACTACTCTAGTATGTTTACATTGAACTGTCCGTGTCCGGCTTTGATGTAGATTTCAATCATGAACAATAACCATTAGTAAAATTGGAGGTGTACGGATTGGCTAACATTAAATCTGCTAAGAAGAGAATTTTAGTAACAGAGATCAGAGCTGCAAGAAACAAGTCTATCAGAAGCGAAGTTAAGACTGCGATCAAGAAGGTTGAGGCTGCTGTTGCCGCTAACGACAAGGAAGCTGCAAAGACTGCACTGACATCTGCGATCTCTACCATTGAGAGCGCGTCTTCCAAGGGCGTTTACCACAAGAACAACGCTGGCCGGAAGGTTTCCCGTCTTGCAAAGCTTGTCAACACGATGGCTTAATTTAGAGATATAATATACAAAAAACACCAGTACCGTCATGCTGGTGTTTTTTTATTGACACGCTTCGTGTGAGGATGCGCACTATACCAAGCGGAAAAACAGTGAGAACGTCGTTCCGCCCTCATCCGAACTCACTTTGATATATCCGTTTTGTTTACTGATAATATCGCGGGTGAGGTACAGCCCTATCCCCACGCCGTCAATGCCGGACGAATATTTTCCTCTGTAAAACCTGCCAAATATCTTGGGCTGCTCCTCCTCCGGTATCCCGATGCCGTTGTCGGTAACATCAAGCCGCAGATAGGAGGGATATTCTGTAATGCCAAGGCGCACCATCCCGCCGTTTTGCGTGTATTTCACTGCATTATCCAGCACATTTGTAATGGCTTCCGCCGTCCAGTTCACATCCAAAAACACCTTGTAATCCCGTTCACATTCGAACAAGATCGTAATATCCTTTGCTTTTGCCTTTGCGCAGACTGCTTTTACCGCCTGCAGGATCATATCGTTTAAACTGCACTCCCGGGGCTTTAACGCGATGATCCCGCTTTCCAGACGCGACATTTTCACCAGACTGTTGACTAAGAAGGTCAGCTTTTCCAGAGACGCCTGCAAAATGGCGATATATTCTCTGCGCTCCTCCTCCGACAAACTGTCATCATCGAGCAGTTGCACAAAGGTGTTCGCCGACGCAACGGGCGTTTTGATCTGATGGGAAATATCCGAGATCAGGGATTTGATCTGCTGCTTTTCCTTTTCCAGCATCCTGTTCTGCCGGAGCAGGATCGCGCGCAGCTTCAAAAGCTGGTGCTGCAGACGGGAGGTCAGGGTATCTTCCAGTTCAGAGAAAATATGTACTTCCTGGCTGCCCACCAGCTCTTCGATCAGAAAGGCGAGCTGCTCGAGCATATCGTCCATGTAGCGGTTATGCAGGTGATCCAGCAGGAGAAACACACAAAACAGCAGGATGACAAGTCCTGCCTTCACATAAATGCCGTCCTGCACAAAGAGCATCTCTGCGATAAGTAAAATTACAAGGAGCGCTTCCAGAGCGATCAGGAGCGCCCGGATCTGTTTCAAATGCTTCATGTCTATTCTCCAAAGGTGTATCCGATACCGAAAACCGTAATAATGTATTTCTGGTCATTGTCGCCTAGTTTTTGCCGCAGCCGTTTGATATGCACGCGCAGGGTATTGTCGTCAATAAAATTTCCATCGATATCCCACAACTTTTCCATAAGCACCGCCTTTGTGACAACCGTTCCCTTCTGCCGGATCAGATAGCACAGCAGTCTGTATTCGGTTGCGGTGAGATGGATCTCCTCGCCCCGCAAAAACACAAGGCATTTTGCGGTGTCTATCTCCAGATCTCTGTACTGTATCCTCGTTTGATCCACGATCGTTCTCTTTAAGACCGCTGTTACCTTTTTGCGCAGAACATCCAGAGAAAACGGCTTGGATACATAGTCGTCGCAGCCGGCGTCAAAGCCGTTTAACATATCCCCCTCCGTATCATTTGCCGTCAAAAACAGCACCGGGAACTGGGAAGTCTGTCTGATCTTTTTACAAAAATTCATGCCGTTCCCGTCGGGCAGGTTGATGTCAAGCAGAAACAGATCATACTTTTTCTCCGCGTATCTCTGCAACGCCTCCACATACCCGTAAGCCGTTGTGACGCGATGTCCGTCTTTTTCCAGTGCGATCGAGATACCTTTGCTTAAAATGGTATCGTCCTCCAGCAAAAAAATATCCGCCATCTTAAAAACCACCTTGTCCTATCACAGATTTACAGGGCAGAAGCTAAAATATCTGCCCTGTGTATCAAAAACTAATCTCCCAGATCATGCAGGCGCTCGATCACCGTTTCTTTTGAGATCAGCCGGTAAACCACAGCCGGAACACTCAGGCATATCACAAAAATGATCAGGATCAGGCATATCACAAGCGCCACCGGATACTCAAATTTTGCATAGTCGGCAAGATGCGGAACAGCGTCTGCGACAAGCATCAGGAACACATTTCCAAGCGTCATGATCAGCAACGTGGAGACAAGGGCGTACACGCCACCCTCTAAAACCAGCATTTTTCCGATCTGCCTCTTCGACGTTCCAATGCTTTCCATCACTGCAAATTCATTTTTTCTGGCGATCACGCTTGTCAGCATCACATTCACAAAATTGATCAAACCCGTCATGATCAGCAGCACCGCCGCGCCGTTTCCGATCAGATTCATCGAATAATTGGTCTGGTTAAATTTTTCTAATTCTGACACCACACTCTTATATTCCCACTCTTTTTTTGTGAGCGTTTCATTGAGCGCAAGCAGCTTCCGGTGCACCGTCTGTAACTGGCTGTCATCTTCCACATCCACGCCGATCTGATAGATATACGGCGTCTCTGTCAGCTTTTTCATGCCGGCTTCACTCACATAGATGACGTCCGGAACAACGCCGATAAATTTACGGCGTCCCATGTCAAATCTTTTTCCAAACTCCTCATAATCGCGGTAACACAAAGCGCCGCCAACCACAAAATCGAGTTCCTGACTGCCTTGGCTGTCCGCCTTCAGATTTAATGTTTTTCCAACCAGCGTCCGGTTTGGCGCATAGTATTCCGTATCCGTTCCCAGCAGGATGATGTCCCCGCGCCGGAACGCTTCCAGATCAACCGGAGTGTCATAACAAATAGTATTATACTTTTCTATGTAGCTTTCATCAAGAGTGGAAACATAACAGCCGTACTCTCCCTCCTCCGAGAATGCTTTTAATTCCTCCACCATCTGCTCATAGGATTTTCCCTGGGAAGAATAGTAACCGTCCGCATAGGCAAGCTCCATAAATTGTTCAAACAACTGTTCATCAAACCGGATCTCTGCCCAGATGCTTTTCCTGACCTCGATATCCCCAACTCCCGGAATCCCGGAAATCTGTTCCACAAACTGCCCGTCAAACTGCGGCACTTCCTTTTCTGTCAGTTCTGGCTGCTGGAATTGCACATCCGTATACTGGAAATCATAGTCCGTATATTTCTTCACATAGTTTTCTCCGCTCATGCTGCCCAGCACGCCATTTACACCGAGGATCGTTACCGTTCCCATGAAAAGGGACAGAAACACGAGGATTGCCCGTTTTTTATCCCGAAAAACATTGTGGTATGCCATCACCGGAAGCTTTCCACCGTTGGTGGAATTTCTACTTTTCGCCTTTTGGGCGGCAAAATTCTGATACCGGAGCGCTTCTACCGGCGAGATCCTTCCCGCAACTTTCGCGGGCGCGTTGCACGCAACCCAGACGGTAAGGGCAGAAAAGATCACCGACAACAGAAAGATACCCGGATGAAAGAACATCACAGCGTCCACGACCGACTTCCCCGAGTCAAACGCCTCCTTTAGGATATACGGGATCAGACCAAAGGAAACCGCTGCCGCCAGGATCATGCCAACCGGTATCCCGATACAGCCAAACGTTACAGCCTGCCTCTTCACCAGCGATCTTATCTGCTTTTCCGTTGTTCCCAGCGTTTTTATCAGTCCATAAAAGCGGGTGTCCCTGGAGATGGAAATATACAAAACATTATAGATCAACAGGTAGCCGCTGCCTATGATAAATAAAACCAGGAGAACCATCATCACATAGAGCGAACCGCTGGAGGATTTCATCGCAACCGCCCCCTGAAAGGACTGGCCTTCATTTAACGGAATATCATTTTGTATGCGGAGAAAATCATTTCCCGGGTCTTTCAGGGATAACGAAAGCGCTCCGCTGTTTTGCAGGGTATACCCGTTTTCTTTGCAGTAGCTCTCTGACAAAAATGCCATGCCGTTTCCCGTGTAGGATCGAAACCATCCGCTCAATATGAATGTCTCTTCCTGCTCTCCGTCCTTTCCCTGCCAGGTCAGCGGTATCTCCATGTCAGACCTGGGCTCCCGGATACCAAGCTGCAAAAGAGCATCCTCCGACAACATGATTTCCTTTTCATTCGCCGGGTAGCTGCCGTTGATATTGCTGATCGCCTCTTTATAATGCTCCTCCCACTCTGTTTCATCATAACACTGTATCGCGATCGCAAGCTCACGTCCGGCTTCGTTTTTCCCGATAACATCCCCTATCCTGTACTGTATTCCGATCGCATCCACATAATCCAGGGAACGGATCTCCTTTTCCTGCTCCGGCGTCGGCAGGGCGAGCGATACGTCTGCACCGGAACCGACAGCCCGCACCTCCATCAGCTTCATATTTTCCTGATAATTGATGCCCAGACTAAAGACGGATGTGATCATAAAGGTGGTGAGGGCAACCGCCAGAACAGCAAAGATATTGCGGATCCGGTTCGCCCTCATCATTCCTTTTTCCACACGTCTGAGCACCTCCCTATTTCGATTATCGTGCATAGCCCACACCTCCCGAAACAACCTTACCATCTTCAATGCGGATCACGCGGTCTGCCATCTGGGCGATCTCTTCATTGTGCGTGATCATGATCGTCGTCTGGTTAAATTCCCTGCTGATCGACTGCATCAGCAAAATAACATCCATGCTTGTCTTGGAATCGAGGTTTCCCGTCGGCTCGTCCGCCAGAATGATCGCCGGCTTTGTCGCAAGCGCCCTTGCGATCGCCACGCGCTGCTGCTGTCCGCCGGAAAGGTTATTCGGCATATTTTTCAGCTTGCGCTCCAGACCCAGGCTATGTACAATCTGTCTCACAAAATTTTTATCCACCCTGCTGCCGTCGATCTCGATGGGATAGACGATATTTTCATACACATTCAGAATAGGAAGCAGATTATAATTCTGGAAAACAAAACCGACATTCCTGCGCCTGAACACCGTCAGCTCTTCATCCTGCATTTTCATAAGCGCCTTTCCACGGACGATCACACCGCCGGAGGTGGGGCGGTCCAGACCGCCGATCATATTGAGCAACGTCGATTTTCCGCTTCCCGACGTCCCGACGATCGCCACAAATTCCCCCTCCTCCACCGAAATGGATACGCCGTCCAAAGCGCGGACCTCATTCTCCCCCTTGCCGTATATTTTCTTCAAATTCTTTGTCTCAAGTATCGCCATAATCAGAATCTCCTTATATCTTTTTATGATTTTAGGATAACATTCACTTCTTACAATCTTCTTACAGCCGCACGCAATATTTTTCTTCTGCCCGAAACAAAGATTTCCGGTAACGCAAAACGCAGCCGGTCAACTGACCGACTGCGCTGTACAGGGTACTATATTTATCTAATCCTCATTCATCTTCGCCAGCTTCGCCGCCTGGTCTGCCGCAATACACGCGTCGATGATCTCCTGAATATCGCCGTTCATGATCTTATCCAGCTTATACAGCGTCAGGTTGATCCTGTGATCCGTCACGCGCCCCTGCGGAAAATTGTAGGTGCGGATCTTCTCGGAGCGGTCTCCCGTACCGATCTGGCTTCTGCGCGCCTCCGCCTCAGCGTCGTGCGCCTTCTGGCACTCCATGTCATACAGCTTCGCGCGCAGCAGGGCAAACGCCTTCGCCTTGTTCTGAAGCTGGGACTTCTCAGTCTGGCTGTACACGACGATACCCGTCGGATAATGCGTCAGGCGCACTGCGGAGTCCGTCGTGTTGACACACTGACCTCCGTTGCCGGACGCACGCATCACGTCGATGCGGATATCCTTCTCGTCAATCTCAACCTCGACCTCCTCCGCCTCCGGCATCACCGCCACGCTGATCGTGGAGGTATGGATACGCCCGCCGGACTCCGTCTCCGGCACGCGCTGTACACGGTGTACGCCGGACTCATATTTCATCACGGAATACGCGCCCGTTCCGTTGATCATAAACGATACGCTCTTCATGCCGCCGATGCCCGTCTCATCGACCTCCATCAGCTCGGTCTTCCAGTTTTTGCTCTCCGCGTAATGCTGGTACATACGGTAAATTTCCGCCGCAAAAAGCGCTGCCTCGTCGCCGCCCGCACCCGCGCGGATCTCCACGATCACATTCTTGTCATCGTTTGGATCCTTCGGAAGAAGCAGGATCTTAAGCTCCTTCTCAAGCTCCTCGACACGGTTCTTCGCATCGCTTAATTCCTCTTTTGCCAGCTCACGCATCTCCTCGTCGGACTCCTCCTCCAGCATCGCAAGGGAATCCTCGATATTCTGCTTACACTGCTTGTACTCCTTATACGCCTCAACGATCGGGCTCAAATCGCTCTGCTCCTTCATCAGCCTGCGGAAACGCTCCGGATTGTTCGCCACATCCGGCTCGCTCAGCTCGCTCATCAGCTCCTCAAAACGAATGATCAAATCTTCCAACTTATCAAACATAATCATACCTCTCTTTTTCTCTCTGCCGCACGTCCCATCTCACTGCCACACTGCGCTGACCACCCTGTCGTTGCGCGCAAGATCCCTGATCACACGGACCTCCGTAAATCCGGCGTCCGCAAGCAGCGATGAAACCGCAGCCCCCTGGTCATATCCGATCTCAAGCAGCAGCCGTCCCCCGGACGTCAGATAGTCCTTCGCCCCAGACGCGATCTCCCGGTAGAAAAAAAGCCCGTCCTCCTTGCCGTCGAGTGCCTCCTGCGGTTCAAACAACTGCACCTCCGGCATCAGCTTTAAAATCTCTGCCGACGCGATGTACGGCGGATTCGACACGATCACATCGTAGACACCCGCCACACGGTCAAACAGATCGCTCTGCTCAAACATCACCTGAACGTCATTTAGCTTCGCATTCTCCCGCGCCACATTCAGCGCCTGCTTGGAAATGTCCGTCGCACAGCCATCCACCCCCGGCACGCTGTGCAGGATACTGATGATGATACAGCCCGAACCGGTGCACAGATCCAGCACCTTCATTCCCGGCTGCACCACTTTCAATGCTTCCTCCACCAGAGTCTCCGTGTCCTGCCTTGGGATCAGCACGCTGGAATTCACTTTAAACTTAAGCCCCATAAACTCTGTCTCACCGACGATATACTGAAGCGGCACGTGCTCCGCCCGCTTTTTCAGCGCGATCTCATACTCATCAAACTCGTCCTGCGGCACTTCCTCCTCCATGTGCAGATAGTAAAAGCTGCGCTCCATCCTGCACGCCGCAGAGAGAAGCAGCCATGCATCCGTCTTTGC
Organism: Roseburia sp.; assembly: GCA_026168605.1. GTDB lineage: Bacteria > Bacillota > Clostridia > Lachnospirales > Lachnospiraceae > Roseburia. The sequence continues at coordinate 92,425 of JAPFDX010000034.1, forward strand.
GTCTGCGATGTCCCGCTCCGCCAGGATCCGCTCTCCGAGATTTAATGCTTCCCGATATGTCATACTGCCTCATGCCCTTCCTTCACGAATCTCATTGATGTAAGAACGCCAGTCAAACACTGCCTCCACAGACGCGATACCGACCTCGATCATCGCGTCGTCCGGCTCTTTTGTCGTCAGATGCTGCAGCCACATACCGGGTCTGCTCAAAAAATTGACAAGCGCGCTGTCGCTCCGACCCGCAAGGCGGATAAACTCGTAGGAAACCCCTGCGATCACCGGAATGAGCAACAGCCGCAACAACAGCCGCAAAACGCCGTTGTCCACGCGGATAAACATAAAAAATACGATGCTGACCAGCATGACGATCAGAAGAAAACTTGTCCCACAGCGCTTGTGTTCCTTGGAACTCCCGCGCACATTCTCAACCGTCAGTTCCAGACCGTGTTCGATGCAGTTGATGCATTTGTGTTCTGCGCCGTGATACATATATACGCGCCGGATGTCAGGCATCAGCGAGATCGCCCCGACATATCCGATAAAGATCGCCAGACGGATCACGCCCTCGATCAGGGCGAGCAGCATCTGTGACGTCACGAACCGCTCAAAAAACAGCGACAGAAAATACGGAAGCACCATAAAAATGGCAACCGCGAGCACGACCGAAAGCGCGACCGTCCCGCCCATCATAATGTCATCCTGCCGCTTTTTCTGCGGCGTATCCTCTGTCTTTTCCTCCTCCTCAAAAAAAGAGGCGGAAAACATCAGCGTTTTCATTCCCAGCACGAGGGAATCTATAAAATTGAACACACCGCGTATCACCGGTATATTCTTTATCTTCTTACTTATCTTAAGACCGCCGTACTTCGCGGTCTCCACCACAATCTCTCCGTCAGGCTTGCGCACGGCAACGGCGTAATCGTCCTGATTCTTCATCATCACGCCCTCCATGACAGCCTGCCCGCCTATTCCCGAATATCTCATATGTCTCTGCCCAAAATAGATCCCTGATTTTAAAAAGGTTGAGATTATAAAACCTCAACCTTATCTGTAACCGTTCTTAACTTACTGCTGAACACCATATTTCTTATTGAACTTGTCAATACGTCCACGAGCCTGAGCAGATTTCTGCTGGCCTGTGTAGAATGGATGGCACTTGGAGCAGATTTCAACGTGGATGTCTTCCTTTGTTGAACCTGTAACAAATGTATTGCCACAGTTACATGTAACAGTTGCCTGATGGTAATCTGGATGGATTCCTTCTCTCATAATCTTCACCTCTTTATAATCTTATCGTTATTATGATCCAACTGTTCCTGATCTCTTTGTACCCGTATACCCGATTCGCATATGATACTTACTGCAAGAGACAGTCCCGAATAAACAGCGTTGTTATTGTACCATAGGATTTCCGGGAAATCAAGTGTTTTTAGATTATTTTCGTCTTTTTCACCATGCCGATATATTCCTGGTTGTTCCTGGTGCGCGCAAACATATTTAAAATGTTCTCGACCGCCTCGTCCGTGCGCATACCGTTGATCGCCTTGCGCATGATGTCGACCGCCTCCTGCTCCTCCGGCGCAAGTAAAAGATCCTCCCGTCTGGTACCGGATTTTACAATGTCGATCGCCGGGAACACACGCTTCTCGGAAAGCTTGCGGTCAAGCACCAGCTCCATGTTGCCGGTTCCCTTGAACTCCTCGAAAATAATGTCGTCCATCTTGCTTCCGGTGTCCACGAGCGCCGTGGCGAGCACTGTCAGGCTTCCGCCCTCGCGCATATTGCGGGCAGCCCCGAAAAACCGCTTCGGCATATGGAGCGCCGCCGGATCCAGACCGCCGGATAATGTACGTCCGCTTGGCGGAACGGTGAGGTTGTACGCCCGCGCCAGTCTCGTGATACTGTCAAGCAGGATCATCACGTCCCTACCGTGCTCCACGAGGCGCTTCGCACGCTCGATCACCATCTCGGACACACGCTTGTGGTGATCCGGAAGCTCGTCAAAGGTGGAATAGATGACCTCCACATTCTCCCCTTCGATCGCCTCCTTGATGTCGGTAACCTCCTCCGGACGCTCGTCGATCAGCAGGATGATCAGGTGCATCTGCGGATTGCTCCTCGTCACGGACTTCGCGATCTCCTTTAACAAGGTCGTCTTACCTGCCTTCGGCTGGGACACGATCATACCGCGCTGTCCCTTGCCGACCGGGGACACCAGATCCATGATGCGCATCGCCACACTGCATCCCGGATGCTCCAGCCGGATCCTGCGGTTCGGGAAAATCGGCGTCAGATCCTCAAAGTTCTTCCTCCGCTGCGCCACGCCCGGATGGTAACCGTTGATGGTGGTCACATACAGCAGCGCAGAAAACTTCTCCTGCTGCGTCTTGACACGCGTATTTCCACAGACAATGTCGCCCGTCTTCAGATTAAATTTGCGGATCTGTGACGGGGACACATAGACGTCGTTCTCCCCCGGCATATAATTCGCACAGCGGATAAATCCGTAGCCGTCCGGCATCACCTCCAGAATCCCGTTTGCCGTGACGCCGCTGTCTAAATTCATCAGCGTCTCATCCGGCGCGCTGTTATCACGCGGATTCTCCCTGGCGGAATTCTCTCTGGCACCCTCGCGCGGTTCGCTCTCCTTCGCCGTCTCCCGTCCCCCGTTCTCACGTGCTCTCTCACCGGATGTCTCCTTTTTCTCCTTCGCCTGCCGCGCATCCTCCGCCAGCATCAGCTCTATCAAATCGCTTTTCTTCATGGCGGAAACATTTTTTAATCCTCTTGCTTTTGCCAGATCTTTCAGCACAATGGCAGAAAGACTTTCATATTTCTCTCTCATCTGATACTCCTTATGCAACTGTCGATTCTCTCACTGGGAATTCTGTCTGATGTGACAAAACGATTCTTCGATATTTGTATTATACACCACTTTTTCCGAAATAGGAAGTCCTAATTTTCTTGATTTGTCAAAATGATAATGGTATGATTGGTATATTCATCCGGAGGTACATTATTTATGGAAGATAAAAATTTAACCGCTGCGCAGACGGCGCTGCTCATGCATGAAAAATGGAACGGCAAACTCGAGACCGTCGCCAAGTCAAAGGTACACTCCCGCGAGGATCTGGCGATCGCCTACACGCCGGGCGTTGCAGAACCCTGCAAAGTCATCGCAGAAAATAAGGACGCCGCCTACACCTACACGATGAAGGCAAACACCGTCGCCGTGGTTTCCGACGGCAGCGCTGTACTCGGCCTTGGAAATATCGGCGCACACGCCGCCATGCCCGTCATGGAGGGGAAATGCGTGCTGTTCAAGGAATTTGGCAATGTCAACGCCGTGCCGATCTGTCTCGACACGCAGGATGTGGAGGAAATCATCGCCACCGTGAAAAATATCGCGCCCGCCTACGGCGGCATCAATCTGGAGGACATCTCCGCACCGCGCTGCTTCGAGATCGAGGAGCGCTTAAAGTCCATGCTGGATATCCCGGTGTTCCACGACGACCAGCACGGCACCGCCATTGTCGTGCTCGCGGGCATCATCAATGCCCTGCGCGTCACCGGCAAGAAAAAGGAGACCTGCCGCGTTGTGGTCAACGGTGCGGGCTCTGCCGGGATCGCCATCACAAAGCTGCTGCTCACCTACGGTTTTTCCGACGTGACCATGTGTGACCGCGCCGGGATCATCGGCAGTGATTACCCGGATTTAAACTGGATGCAGCAGAAAATGACCGAGGTTACCAACCTTGCCAACCGCACCGGAACGCTCGCCGATGCCCTTGCCGGCGCAGACATTTTCGTCGGGGTCTCCGCCCCGAATATCGTGACGGGCGAGATGGTCGCCTCCATGAACAGAGACGCTATCCTTTTTGCGATGGCAAACCCTGTCCCCGAGATCATGCCGGATGTGGCAAAGGCTGCCGGAGCGAGGATCGTCGGCACGGGACGCAGCGATTTTCCGAACCAGATCAACAACGTCGTCGCCTTCCCGGGCATCTTTAAGGGTGCGCTCGAGGGACGTGCAACACAGATCACCGAGGAAATGAAACTCGCAGCCGCTGAGGCGATTGCAGGACTTGTCTCCGACGAGGAGCTCTCCGACGACTTTATCATGCCGGAAGCATTTGACCCACGCGTGGCTGAAGTTGTCAGCCATGCCGTGAAATCACATATCACCCGCTGACCTGGCTGTACTCTGACCACACATGAGGAAACCATATGTTATGAATCCTGACAGGACGCCTTCTTTCTGGGGAGACAAACGCTATTTCTCTCTGGATCACTATTTAAAACAGACTTTCGGGGAAAAGGTCTACCGCCTCTCACTAAACGGCGGCATGACCTGCCCCAACCGCGACGGAACGCTCGGCTCGGGCGGCTGTATTTTTTGCAGCGCAGGCGGCTCGGGCGACTTCGCCGCCGCGCCGCAGCTCTCCGTCACGGAACAGATCGAGGCGGCAAAGAAGCGCATTATAGCAAAGGCAGACTGCCGGAAATATATCGCCTATTTTCAGGCGTATACAAATACCTACGCTCCCGTTCCTCATCTGCGGGAGATTTTTACGGAGGCGATCGCACACCCCGATATCGTGGCGCTTTCCATCGCCACCCGGTGCGACTGTCTCCCGGACGAGACACTCGATCTTCTGGAGGAATTAAACAGGAAAAAGCCCGTCTGGATCGAGCTTGGCTTACAGACCATGCACGACGATACCCTAAGACGCATCCGCAGCGGTTTTGTGCGCAGACAGTACGAGGATGCCGTTTTTGCGCTCTCCTCCCGGGGAATCCCCGTGATCACCCACCTGATCCTGGGACTCCCCGGCGAAACCCGGGACATGATGCGCGCCTCCGTCTCCTACGTCGCCGGACTGCCCGTGCAGGGCGTGAAGCTTCAGCTTTTACACGTACTGCGCGGCACAGAGCTCGGCGCACAGTACAAAGCGGAGCCGTTTCCGCTCTTTTCACTGGAGGAATACTGTGATTTCGTCGCCGACTGTGTCGCACTTCTCCCACCGGAGATGGTGATCCACCGCTTAACGGGCGACGGCCCGCGCAGCCTCCTGCTCGCACCGCTCTGGAGCACGGACAAAAAGCGTGTCTTAAACACGATCCAGAAAAGCTTTCGGGAGCGTGATCTCTGGCAGGGAAAATATTTTCAGAACGATTAGAAAGAGAGACTTTATGGCTGAACCATTTACCATCTACAAGCTTACGATTTTAAATATGCTGGACAAAGTGGATTTTCCGCTGACCAACACACAGATTTCCAACTTTTTTCTGGAGCAGGAATACACGGACTACTTCCGCGTCCAGCAGGTCTTAAACGACCTCTCCGACGCAGATCTGATCCGGTCTGAGTCCACGCACAACAATACGCAGTACACCATCACCGCCGCCGGGAGGGAGACGCTCGGCTTCTTCCGCGACAAGCTGACGGACGCCATCGAGCACGACACGATCGCCTACTTCGAGAAAAATAAGATGGAGCTGCGCACAGTCAACTCGATTCTAGCGGACTATTATAAAACGCCAAATCAGGACTATGCCGTCCGCTGCCAGTTCCGCGAGCGCGGCACAAACCTCATCGACCTGACCCTGACCGTCAAAAAAAAGGAGCAGGCGGAGGCGATCTGCAACAACTGGAAAAAGCAGAATGAGGATGTCTACGCGTATCTGATGGATATTTTGATGAAATAAAAGTTAGGAGAATCGTATGTCAAAGCAGGAATTTAAACCCGGAAATATGCTCTACCCGCTGCCGGCAGTCATGGTAAGCTGCAGGTATCCGGCAGCGGACGACCCACAGTGCCCCAATCCGGCGCTGTCCGGCAAACCGAATATCATCACCGTGGCATGGGCGGGAACAGTCTGCACCAATCCGCCGATGCTCTCGATTTCCATCCGCCCGGAGCGCTACTCCTACCATATGATCGAAGCCTCCGGCGAATTTGTCGTGAACCTGACCACGGAGGCGCTCGTGCGCGCCACCGATTACTGCGGCGTCCGCTCCGGAAAGGACGTGGATAAATTTGCGGAACTTCATCTGACACCGCAGGCGTCACGCGAAGTCTCAGCGCCCGGCATCGCCGAGAGTCCGGTCAATATCGAGTGCCGCGTCCGGCAGATCCTGCCGCTCGGCAGCCATCATATGATCCTCGCCGACGTGGTCGCCGTCACCATCGACGACGAGTATATGGACGAAAGAGGTAAATTCCACCTAAACCAAACCGGTCTTGTCACCTATTCCCACGGCGAGTATTTCCTGCTCGGCAAAAAGCTCGGCACATTCGGTTACAGCGTAAAAAAACAAAGTTCCAGAAAGAAATCCGGGGTAAAGAAAAAGCAGAATACACCGTTGACTTAAAAAAGAGCGAGATGCCTTAAAAACATCTCACTCTTTTTTAATCTGCAATCAACAATTCCATCACAGACTCCCTGACTCCATCAGGAAGATCCATCGCCAAAAGTTCCGCAACGGCATCGACCACTCTTTTTTTCTCGCATACAGAACGAAACAGCTTTTCTTTCTGCTCATATGCGATTCTCATGGGTTCTAAACGCTCAAAAATTTTCTGCTCAATCGGATTTTTTGCAAGAACCAACCCTTCTCCAAAGCGTATCCTTATCTCATTCTCAGTTTTGTCCGCAGCCAGTTCCACCGATAAGCGGTTACAATTTTTATCATAATTTTTTTTGACTATTTTCTGACCCGTACACACCAGAATATCATCCGTCTCTTTTACTCCAATCATAGTAATGCAGAATCTGCGTTTATCTGGCAGTTCCGGACAACTTCCTTTTTCCATCCGAATCACCAACTCAGACCCCCCATCTTTTTCCCACTCAAACAAAAATCTCGTCTCTGCTATTTCACCCTTTTGATACGCAGTTCCCTCTCCACTATCCTCACAAAGCAAGAACTCACCACTTTCTCCTGCAAAAACAAGAATCTCCATATATTCCGGAAGATCTGTTCCGTTTTTCTCCGCTTCCTCCTTTCCCGCCAGAGGAATAATAGCTCCTTCCTTTACAAAAACAGGTATCTGTTTCATTGGACGGTACGCAGAAATTTTTCTTCCTCCACGATACCGCATCCCCGTGAAAAAATCATAATAGTTTTTTTCCTCCGGAAGCCAGACATTTACGCGTCCCAGTTTCAATTTTCCATCCTCTGGTTCCGTTACCGGACAAACAATCATTTCCGTTCCAAACAGATACTGGTTTCTCAGGTCATACGCTTTTTCGTTCTCCGGATAAGCCAAATACATAGGTCTTACAAGCGCAAGATTTTCAAAATGACATTTCCAGTTCATGGTATATAAATAGGGAATCAGGCGATGCCTAAAGCGCAGATAATCCTTTAATATCTCTTCTGCCTCCCTTCCATATTTCCACGGCTCTTTCCCATTAAACAGATTCGATGTGCTGTGCAGCCTCATAATCGGGGAAAACACGCCAAACTGAACCCATCTCACCATCAATTCCTCATCCCGCACGCCAGCACAATGCCCTCCAATATCATGGCTCCACCATCCATAGCCGATATTGGAAGCCGTGGCGGTAAAATACGGCTGAAATTTCAACGATGCCCAGCTAATAATACTGTCTCCCGAAAATCCAATTGGATATCTATGGCTTCCCGGACCTGCATATCTTGAAAATGTGACCGGTCTTTTTCCCTCTCTTCCATGATTCCAGAAATGATAGTAGTTTAAAAGCCACAGCGGATCAGCACCACAAGCCCCTGTTTTATCTCCCTGCTGCCAGTCTACCCACCACAAATCACAGCCTTCTTCTTCCAGAGGGTGTAACATGACCTCGAAATACATTTTTACGAAATCCGTGTCATTAAAATCAAACGGAATCGGCAGATGTTCCCCCACCGCTCTCCCAACAGCAGCACACGCCTTTTCGTAGCGCTCTTCGTGAGGCTGGATCCCCTCAGCCGGGTGAAGATTCAAAGATGTCTTTAGCTTACGGCGATGAAGCTCACTCAAAAACTTCTCCGGATCAGGAAAAAGTGTTCTGTTCCATGTAAACCCAGTCCATCCCTTTCCACTTTCTGGCGACAGTTCTGTCACATGCCAGTCCATATCCAAAACCGCCACACTCAGAGGGATCTTTTCCTGCTCAAAACGATCCATAAGCTCTAAATAAGATTTTTCACTATATTTATAAAATCTACTCCACCAGTTTCCAAGTGTCCATCTTGGCAGAAGCGGCACCTTTCCTGACAGTTTAAAAAAATCGTTCAGACATTCCTGATAATCCAGACCATAGCCAAAGAAATACAGATCCTCTTCTCTGTGTTCGCGTAAAACCAATCTGCCGCTCTCTGAGATAACCAGAGATTCACTGTCATCCAATACACTAAATCCCTGCAGCCTTGAGTTGACCCCATTTTCCACAGGAATTTCCCCATCTGCCTGATCCAGCGTTCTCGCCGTTCCTCCAAGATTTTCCTCCAGCTTATCCCCATAATGCCACGTGCTGTAAATTCCATGTGTACGGCTTAGCACCTTGATGGACAGACCCCCGGAAGAAAACTCTTCCTCATCATAATACACACTCAAAAATCCTGTATGTAATTCTATATGACCATTTTTCCTCAGCACTTTGTAGTCTGCGGGAGGAAATTCACGGTTTATGGCAAACACCGTCGGCATATCCTCAAATATTCCGCGTTCTGAATATTCCAGCCGCAACAGTCGTTCTGTGAGAACAGTGATTCTGTAATTTCCGCGCGTAACCATGCCAGACTCTCTCTTTTTTGTCATACGCCTCTTCCTTCTGTAAACTCAAATATAATAGGTGTTCCATCACAGCAGACCTTACCCCTGTGTACTTCAATCTGCTTCTGTGTAAGCAGATTTGTGTAAACCCCCTCTGCAACATCAACAGCCACCAGAGATGCTCTGCCTCCCACACTAAAAATTCCAATCATTTTAGACTCATTCTTTTCATGCACTGCACACAAAACATCATTTGGCTTTGCCTCAACTCTGTAGGTGCTGTCCGTCATCAGCGGATTCTTTTTCAATTTGTAAAGTCCGGCAAGAAATGCCGAAAAATCAGTGTCTGTGTTCCATTCTATCGTATCCCGTTCAAACAGACTCGGCAGATGACTGATACCGAATTCCTCCCCTGCATAAAGAAGTGTCATCCCTTTCTGGAAATAATTAAACGCAATCCAGTTTTTTAACTTCTGTTCTCCCTGCACAAGAAATCCAGCCCTGGAATTATCGTGGTTCTCAAGGAAACGCAGTTTCACATAATTGTCCGGGTAAATTGATTCCTGCGCCTGAATACGCGCGGCATATTCCGCAAGCGTATTTTCGCCCGTCAGATATCCAACAAACCATGCATACACGTCATATTCATAGCAGATGTCAAAAGCCTGATATATTTCTGAATCCGAAAGACTTATCATACCTCTCGCACGGTTATCTACCGTAAAAACAGGTTCCACAGACTCACTCAGCCAGATACAGTCCTTCCGGACCTTCGCCACCTCCCGCCTAGCCCGCAGCCAGAATTCCAGCGGGATAAGGGGTGCTACGTCACACCGGAAACCATCCACGATCTTTGCCCACTGCTTTAGAGTCTCAATCTGATAATCCCACAGCGCCTCCTTTGTGTAATCCAGATCAATCACATCCTGCCACTCTCCCACTTTATTTCCGAACGATCCGTCCGGTTTACGGTAAAACCATTCCGGATGGTTCTCCGCCAGCCATGAATCAGGAGAAGTATGGTTATAAACCACGTCAATGATACATTTCATGCCACGATCATGAATCTCTTGCACCAGCCTCTTAAAATCCTCCAGTGTTCCATATTCCGGATTAACCGCTCTGTAATCAGAAATCGCATATGGAGACCCAAGTTCCCCTTTTCTTTTTTCTTTGCCAACCGGATGAATGGGCAAAAACCATATAATATCCACACCCAATTTCTGAATCCGGTCCAAATCCTTACGCACTCCCTCAAAATTTCCTTCTTCACTGTGATTGCGCACAAAAACGGAATACATCACCTGATTCCGCAACTCTTTTCTGGTATCTCTTGCCATACAAAACCTCCAAATATCATCCTTTTACTGCCGATGCAGACACACCTTCTATAAACCGTTTTTGAAAAATAAGGTAAAATACAATAACCGGAACGATCGCTATAGCCGTAGCTGCAAACAATCCTGCATAGTCCGTGGAATATCTGCCACTAAACAAATTTAACGCCACCGAAAGAAGCTGTTTATCCTCCGTACGTATCACCAAATAAGGCCAAAGATAATCGTCCCACGCCCACAAAAACTGAAAAATAGCAATACTCACGACGGAATTGTGAAGCTGTGGAAATACAATCCCATGAAAGACCCTCGCTTCCCCCGCGCCGTCAATGCGCGCCGCATCCAGCATTTCATCCGGTATCGACATACACGCCTGACGCATCAAAAATATTCCAAAAGCCGTAAACATACTGGGCAATACAAGCGCTTTATACGTATCAAGCCATCCAAGGGTCTGCATCATCGTATATCTTGGAATAATTGTCACCACTCCAGGCACCATCATTGTCAGCAGAATAAATGCAAACAAGAGCCGCCTCCCACGGAACTGATATTTTGCCAGAACAAAGCCCGATATCGCACTTGTATAAATCGTAATTGCGGTAATCACAAGTGCATAAATCAGACTGTTCATAAAATATTTTAAAAATTCAAACCGTTCCAATACCTGAATATAATTGTCAAAGTTCAGGCTCTGCGGAAAAAAAGTCTGTGTCAGCGAACTGATTTCCGCATTTGTCTTAAATGACGAACAAACCATCCACACAAATGGCAAAATCGTCAGAATACTAAAGAAAATAAGAACAAGATTCAGCACAAGTGCAGCCGGCTTTTCCCTGTGCATTTTCCCTGCATTTTGCATACCAATCCTCCTCAATCCGTCTGTACATTTCCGGAAATTTTCCATGAAAGGGCTGTCATAACCGCAATAAACAAAAACAACACAAAGGACAACGCCGACGCATATCCAAAATTATATTTTGAAAACGCTTCATCAAAAATCAGATACGACGACAAATATGTAGATGTCCCAGGACCTCCCTCCGTGAGCACCATCACCGGAATATATGTCTGGAAATAAGAAATCAACGATGTAATCACAATAAACAGCACTGTAGGCTTTAACAGTGGGAAAGTGATCCATCGGAACCGTTGCCATGCACATGCGCCATCCACTTCTGCTGCTTCATAACATTCTCTGGGCAGAGAATAAAGTCCGCCCAGAAAAATAATGACCGCATAACCAAAATCCTTCCAGATTGTCAGAATCAAAATCGCCACCATCGCATAGCGACTGTCAAAGAGCCAGTTGATATCCGTTCCAAGCATCTTATTCAAAAGACCAATCTGCGGATCAAAAATAAACTTCCATACAAATGTCACAGCCACAAGCGGAGTGATTGTCGGCAGATAATAAAGAACCCTGTAAACGGATTTATATTTTATCAGCCTTGAATACAGAGCATTGGAGAGCGCAAGTCCAAGCATAACCCTGAAAAAGGTGGCAACTGCTGCAAAAAGCACTGTGTTTCCCATAGATGTCCAAAACAATTCACTGCCAAATACCTTCTTCCAGTTCTCCAGTCCAAGGAACTTAAACTCCCCCTTTAACGGATTCCACTGATGAAAACTTCCTATAAAAACAACAATAATCGGAACCACTACAAAAACTGTAAAAAACAGAACCAGACAGCATACCACAATATTCTTTAGCGCTCCCCCTCTTCTCCTCATCCCTTTATAAAGCCTCCTTCCAGCGTCTTTTGTACACTATCATTCCTCTGTGGCATACTTGTACTTCGATTCCATAGATTCAAATCCAGAATCTTTCAAATCCTCGTTAATACTCTCTTCCGCATCCTTCAGCGCCTGCGTCACATCCTTGCCGTTATAAAAAATATCCTCCAGCATGATTTTTACATTTGTCTCAACTGTGCTTGGCATTGCTCCAGGCCATATATAACGATCAATGTGTTCCGCCAGAACAGCAATACTCGGAATCGCTAAGAGGTCACTGTCCGACTGCAGACTAAGTTTTGCCGGAAACAAAGAATTTGCCAGGCAAAATTCCTTTTGTATAGAGTCGTTTGCCATAAAAAATTTTACAATGTCCTGCGCAACTTCCTGCTCATCTTCCGGTGCATTTTTATTGATTCCGAATGTGGATTCTCCATTATACCTATGATATGCATAAGGTACATCCTCCGTCGGTGCCGGGATCTCAAAACAGTCAAAATTCGTATCCGGGAAATTCTGTTTCAAAAGATTTGTCATAAAGCCCCATCCCAAAAACATCGCAACTGTTCCCTGCCCAAAATTGTCTCCCGAATTATTGCCAAAATTATAATCACAGACACCGTCTTTTACATACAGATCTCTCAGGCGATTCACGACCTCTTTCATCGCATCATTATTTAGTGTCACCTGATTATCCTCTGTAAAAAGGTTCTGTCCGTACTGATACTGCATACCGATCACATCACCCTGAATTCCTCCATTGTAACTGAACCCTGCCTGCACCAGATTTCCATCCTCATCCCTGATTGTAAGCTTTTTGGCAACCTCACGAAACTCATCCCACGTTGTCGGTATATCTGCTTCCGTCAGCCCTGCAGCCTCCCACATATCAGTATTGTAATAGACAGTTGCTGTCATCAGTCCATAATCGGTATAATAAATCTCCCCATCTATCACATGACCGGAAGCTCCTGTAAATTCCGCCTCAATATCTTCCAATGGAATATCATAAGGCGCCATATAATCAATCATCATATCGTGATAGCTGTTATGCATATTAAAGATTGCCGGTCCGTCATTACCCTGCAGTGCCAGAGGAAGCTTCGTCCAGTAATCCTCCGACGGATTTTCAACAAGCATAATATTTACATTTGGATGATATTCCATATACTGATCCGCCAAAGATTCAAACAGATTGGATGCCCCGGTCCAGTACCAGAGTTCAATGTCGATTTCCTCTCCATTATTCACTGGTACATTTGGATCATATTTAATGACCTCCCCAAAAGTCTCATAATTTGGAGCACTTGTTCCCCCCATTTCTGTTCCATCTTGTTTCTCTGTAGAATTTTCATCCACACCCCCACATGCCGCAAGACCCAGAGTCATTGAAACAACAAGTAACATAGATACTACTTTTTTCTTCATACCTCTTCCTCCTTAAATTGGTATATCGTTAAACTTTATTATATTGTATATATTATCTTTTTATATGTCAACACTCTATTTATTTTTTATTTATATTGTATAATTTTATTACTTATTTTTGTTTATTTTTTAATCTATACAGTATTTTTACAATTATCGTTAAACTATATTTTTAAATTGATTTTTACAAAAATATCCATAATTCAATCTATATCACTTAATATCAAGCATATTGGTAAAAATTTTTCTTGAAAAACAGTTTAATTATTAGTATAATAAGGTTTATATTAAACCAAATGTTTGGGAGAAATTATATATGCCTACTTTAAAAGATATCGCCACGGAAGCCGGTGTCAGTGTTATGACAGTTTCCAATGTCGTAAATGGAAATTTTTCAAAAGTTTCCCCACAGACTACTGCCCGCATTCAGGAAATCATTAAACGCCTAAACTACGTTCCAAATTTTTCAGCTCGAAGCCTTGTAAAAAACAACTCGCATATCATCTCTGTCATACTGCGGGGAGAAAAAAATCAAAATCCGTTAAAAAATCCGTATAACGCCATACTGCTTGGAACGATCATCTCAAAAATTCAGCAGCAAGGATATTACGCCATGATCAACATCATGAAGTCTGCAACGGATATCTCCAAAAATCTCCATACATGGAATGCCGAAGGGGCAATTTTGCTCGGTATGTTTGATGATGAAATCGAAAAAATATGTTCGGTTTCCGATATCCCTATTGTTTTTATCGACAGTTACAGTAATTTCCGGCAACTGTCCAATGTCGGCATAGACGATTACAAGGGAGGACAACTGGCTGCAAGACATTTTATTGAAAAAGGGCACCGGTCTCTGGCATTTATCGGTCCCCCCTCCTCTCATACCAGCGTCATCCAACAGCGCTTTGAAGGATTTTGTGATGAACTGGAGACTCACGGAATCCCATTTGATACCCGTTTCCGATTTTCTTTAAAATCTGATGTAGACCATCAGGAAATGAAAGTTCTTGCCAAAACGATCACAGAACACAAAAATGAATTTACTGGCGCCTTTGTTACGAGTGACCAGACTGCTTCTCTTCTCATGAATCTGCTGCGCCAAAACGGTATACTCATCCCCGATGACCTATCGCTTATCAGCTTTGATAATCTTGAAATCTGCGAGCAGGTTACCCCACAGCTTACCACCATTGCGCAGGATCTGTCTCAAAAAGCCGAGCTTTCTGTAGATATCCTATTCCGACGTCTGCTCACTCCTAACGCTCCTGTCGAATCTATGGTTCTTGACGTTTCACTAATCGAAAGAAATTCTGTAAAAACACTATAAAAACAGATGAAAAAGAGAGGGAAATGCCCAAAACGCATTTCCCTCTCTTTTTCATATCTTATCTCCCAAACAGCCCGCCCAGCCATTCATCAAATTCCTGCACGCTCGCGGTCACCTCGTCGATCGCCACCGAGAGTTCATCCGCGCTTCCAAGCACCTCCTGCGTGCCGGAAATCGTCTCGTTGATCGCCTCGACATCGATATCCGAAAGCTTCTCTGCCGCCTCACGCACATCTGCGGTCATCTGCTTGACCTGACCGGCAAACGCCGCGCCCGCTGCGAGCAGCGCGATCAAAAGCGCCGCAAGCAGCGCGGTGATGATCTTTTGAAAACGAAGCTGTTTTTTGGTAAGCTCTATCAGTTCCTCCATCGGCTCTTTCCTTTCCACCCATTCCTGCTGTTTTAATTTTCCTGCATATATTTGCTTGCAAACAGTTCATCCTTTGCCACACTGATCGCATTTTTCACACTGCCCGCCTCGAACGGATTGTGTACGTTCGCATGGCGCAGCGTCTCAAGATAGCTCATGCTGCCGCCGCATTTGCAGAGCTTTAAGTAGTCCTCCCAAGCCGCTTCGTGATTCTCGTAGTTCTTTTTCTTGAACTCCATCGCGCCCATTGTCGTCAGCGTGTAGTTGATGTAATAGAACGGATATAAATAAATATGCAGCTTGTGATACCAGTATCCGCCGCGGTCAAAGAAATCGTCCGCATCGTACTTTCTCCACGGCATATACTTCTCCTCCAGCTTCTTCCACTCGAGCGTGCGCTCCTTCGGCGTCAGGGACGGATTTGCATAGCAGATATGCTGGAACTCATCGACTGCCACGCCAAACGGCACAAAGGTGATCGCCTCCTGCAGATGCGCAAAGCGGAACTTATCCGCATCCTCCCCGAAGAACTGCTCCGCATAAGGATAAGCAAACTGCTCCATCGACATAGAATGGATCTCCGCAATATCGGTAGACTCGGAATAGTACTCCATCACAGGCTGGTGGCGCATCGCCATGTATCCGGCAAACGCATGGCCAAGCTCATGTGTGAGCACCTGCATATCAAAGATCGTCTGGTTAAAGCAGGAGAACACAAACGGGGACTGGTAACGCGCCAGATACGTCATATATCCGGTCGACGCCTTGCCCGGCTTGTTTTTCAGATCCATCATCTCATGATCGATCATAAAGTCGATAAACTCCCCTGTCTCCGGGCTGATCTCATGGTACATCTTTCTCGCCTGCTCCACCATAAAATCATCGTCGCCCGCCGGGACTGCATTGCCGTCCGCAAACACGCGCGACTCATCATAGAACATCAGTGTGTCAATGCCCAGACGCTTCTTCTGCGCCTCGTACAGTTTCTCACAGAGCGGCACGATCTCCGTGCGTACCTGCTCGCGGAAGGACTCGACCTCCTTCTGTCCATAGTCCGTACGTCCCTGCTGCATATAGCCGACCGGAATGAAGTTCTCATAGCCAAGATTTCTGCCCATCTCATTGCGGATTTTGATCAGTTCATCCCAGATCTCCTCCAGACGCTCCTCATTCTTATGGTAAAAATCAGAATACGCCTTCACCGCCGCTGCACGGACGCTTCTGTCCTCATGCTCAAAATACTTCTGCACGCCATAGAGGTTTAACGTCTTTCCTTCAAACGGGATCTCCGCTGTCGCCATCATCTTCTGGTATTCGCTTGTCAGCTTCGCCTCCTGCTGCATCAGCGGTATATTCTCCTCGCAGAATGTCTTTTTTTCCAGCTCCTTCTGCACGAAATACTGCTTTCCGTATTCCCTCTCAATATCTGCCCGGAACGGACTGTTCAAAAGCGCCTCATCAACCGCCAGAAGCTTCGGTGTCAGCATCGGCATCTGCTCGTCAATGTACTCCTGCTCCTTCTCATAAAACTCGTCTCTGGTGTCCAAGGTGTTGCGGATGGATGCGATCACGCACATCGTAGAGAAGTCCTTGGACGCCTCCTCGCTCTCCTTCATCAGTGCCTTTAATTCCTCATAAGAGCCCGCCTGCTTCATCCGCTCCGCCATCTGCTCCGCAAATGCCCCCACTGCCGCAAAATCCGGTCTCTGATACTCTAATGTACTAAATGTAAAATCACTCATACCTTACCTCCTGCTTTCTTATACTTGTATGTATGATACGGTTAGGGTGTCAAAAGGGATTTTTCAAAATGAGATTGACAAAATGCACAAATGGTATTCTGATTTGTGAATATGGAGAAGCTTAGAACTTCTTAATGTTCTGCCAAGTTCCAGCAATTTGACGGCAAGGATGCCGGCGAAAGCCCGACCTGCGCTATGGATTTGTGCATTTTGCCAGCCTCAATCTGTAAAAACCCCTTTTGACACCCTACTCATTATACAGAAAAAATTTCAGCTTTACAATCCTTACCTTATCCCTGCTTTCCAAGCGCCCAGACCTGTTTGATCTGTCCGCCGATCTGCTCAAACGTCCAGCTCCTGCGGCTGCGCGCCACACAGTTGGGATCATTGACAAGAAACCCATCCCTATTGTAATCATAGATCACGATAAAGTGTCCCGCTGCGGTAAAATCACCCGGGCGCATCGCGCAGATCAGCACCTGCCCACGATCCAGACACTCCTTCATTGCCACCTCACTCAATCCCGGATGCTCCACGCTAACACCATACTGTCCCGGCACATCCTCTATCAGCGCCCAGAGCGTCCCCGTTCCGGACATATAGTAGCCGTTTTCCATGCTATATTCCGCGATCACATCGGGCGTTAAAGAGGCGTCCCCCGTCAGCTCATAGAGCGCCATCGACAGACACGTCGGTCCACAGCCCGCCAGTCCGACATTGCTGTCATCCCCGTAGGAGACGTAGCCCCAGCGCGGATCCCACTGCAAAAACAGCGGATGTTCCTCGGCGAGCTCCCGGTCGGTCAGTCCGCCCTGCACACTGCCGTCCGCCTTTAAATAGCCCGCCACAAAATCCGCCATCTCCGGATTGTTTGCAAGCGCCTCCAGCATATTAGGCGGGTAGCTCTCCTGCTGATTAAGAATCGCACGGATCTCTGCACTCTCCTGCGCCAGTTCCTCCAGATATGCCAGCACCTCCTCCTCGGAGCGTTTCACGGGCCTGTCCACAGAAGCAAGCCCGACCTTCTGCGCATAATCGCCGCTTTCCATCCCGTCCTGCCCGGAGGATCTGCTCATCCCCGTCTCATTCGGCACAACCTCTGCCTCCCCGGCAAAAACCTCTTTATTTTTTCCGATCTCTTCCTTGATATCCCAGAGCAGGAACACGATCGCCCCGATGATCACACACTGCAGACCCAGAAATGCCAGACGCCTTCTTCGCGCCCGCTTTTTCCGCAGTTTCCGCTGCTCCATCCGGCGTCTTTTTTCCTCACGTGTCATCTCTCTCCTGCTGTTTTCCATAACCCTCTCTCCCACATTTTCATACTCTGTCCAGATCATCCCATACGGCAAAATGGACGCTGTCTCCACTATAAACAGCATCCATTTCAAAAGTATAGCCATTCTCTTAAGGTTTTCTTAAATTACCGTTTCGTAAACAAGGCGTCCTCCGCGCCCGCCATATCGACCGCGTCGTAGCTGTCCCCGGTGTAAAATCCCATGTAATTCGTGTCGTAGGGCTCCGTCACCTGCTCTTCCCCATCCCGGATGACCGACTCATTGTGGAGCACCAGGCAGGTGAAGTTTTCCTCCGCAGAACCCTCGTCGCCCGCATTGCTCTGATAAAGATCTGCAAGCTCATCCTCCGTGACCCCGTACTCTCCGAGATAGGTCACGATATACGACTCTGCGAGCTCCGCGCGGTACACGTCATAAGTTCCCATCGCATAGTTATCCTCATGCACCGCATCGTCATCATACCAGATAAAATCTCCGTTTTCCTCAAAATAAACCACCGAGCCGTCTGTGAGCGCATAAGCATTTCCGCCAAACGGATTCTCCTCATCCTCTTCCGCCGCGCCATCCATGACGCCTGCCTCCTCCGTTCCCGCAGGAACGCTCTCATTCCCCGGCTTTTGCTCCGGCTCGCCCAGCACCGCGCCGTAGAGCTCCTCCTGCATCCGCGTATAAGCCTCCTCGCTGATACCCATTCCAAACTGAAATGTCATGACAATCGCCATCAGCATCATGATGCCATAGACAAGCCCGAAGGCAGAGGTGATGATACCCGCGATTGCCATCCCCATTTTGCTCTCATGCTTCACCAGAGAGACGATCCCCAGGATCAGCCCCGGAATCCCAAATAAAAGTCCGCCGTATAAACAGCAGAGCACCAGCGATAAAATCCCAAGCACCAGCGAAGCGATGGCAAAGCCCTTCCGCTCCGGCTCATGCCAGCCATAAGGCTGCTGGTAAGGCGGCTGTCCGTTCCAGTTATTTTCCTGCATGGTTTTCCTCCTTCTTTCCCTCACAGATTCTGTGGTGCTGCCAGAGCAGCACGCCCGACGCCACAAGCAGCAGAACGGAACATCCGATCCCCGCCGCTGTCGGCCGGTAAGCAAAATCAAGCCATCCCGTCTCCTGACGTACCACCGCCGCAGTGTTCGCCGCAATATGCGCCAGAATGGGAGCGTACAGCTTTCCCGTCGTCTGCATCAGATACGCCAGGAGCAGACCGAGAATTCCCGCATACAAAAACTGCACGAGATTCGCGTGCACTGCGCCGAAAATGACCGCGGACACCACCAGCGCCGCAGCATTTCCAAAATACATCCGCAGACGCTTCCACACAACGCCCCGGTACAAGAGCTCTTCCGCTGCCGGGATCACCAGACAGGATCCGAGCAGCTCATACAATATCCCACCGGCAAAAAAAGAGGTGTTTGCCTCATCAAAGCCCGGTGAGAGCCTGATCATCGGCGTCATTGCGATCAGATTGTTGACGGCAATGCCTGTCATCGCCCCCGCTGCCACCGCACAAAAAATATTCCAGAACGTCCGGCTGCCTGCAGGCTTCTCATTCTCCCCATAGACCACCGTCTCAAGCTGTCTGTCCTGCCGGTAAAAGGACAGGATGAACGGTATCGTAAACGCTCCGCAGACCATCTGGCGCAGCATATACGTCTCCGTCTCCGCTCCAAACATCATTGTCAGGCAAAAGTATACCACACTGGAAACAACATAGTAAATCCCAATCGGATAAACAATCTGCCAGAATCTATAAATTCCCGTCTTCTTCAATGTATCTCTCCACTTCCCCGATCCGGTCAAATACTGCCGCAGCCCCCGCCGCAAGCAGCTCCTCCCTCGTTCCAAAACCATAACTCACACCGATGCAGCGCACGCCAAATGCCTTCGCGCCCTCCGCGTCATACTTTGTATCGCCGATCAGGCACATCTCCTCTCTGGAAATCTGCATATGCTCCATTCTGCGCCCCAGTTCCTCCAGCACCTCCTGCTTCGTGCTGATCCTGCCGTCCAGCGTGGAGCCGACGATCTCCATAAAATACGGCGTCAGGTCAAAATGCTCCAGGATCCGTCTGCACGCAGGCTCGGGCTTTGAGGACGCCAGCGCCAGCACATATCCCTTTTTGCTGAGAGAACGGATCGTCTGTGCCACGCCGTCATACAGACTGCACTCGAAAATTCCCTTCACGTCAAACCGTTCCCTGTATTTTTCTACCGCCTGCCATGCCTCCTGCCCCGTCATGCCGTAGCGCTCGCGGAACACCGGATCCAGCGGAGGTCCGATAAAGCACCGGAGTTTTTTCAGATCCGGCTCGTCGATCCCATACGCCGCAAGGGCATACTGCACACATCTGGTGATGCCCTCCTCGGAGTTGATGATCGTTCCGTCCAGATCAAATAAAATTGCCTTCATCATCGCTTTGTCCCCTTCGTATCACGGTTACCGGTGTGCAGCCGGTTTAACGCACATTCCTTACCTTTCACTTCCACGGAACGGCTCTCACCCTCCGCCAGCAGATAGACCGCCACAAGGGCGTCCCCCGCGCCGAGCTTCATTCCGCGCACGCCCGCCGCGCCTTTTTTCTTCTCCGGCACACTGTCTGCCTCGATGCGCAGGAAAAAGTCCTTCTCCGACTGCATGACAATCGTCTCGTTTTCTCCCAGACGCTCCACAAACAGAAGCTCGTCGCCCTCGTTCAGCTTCGTCGCCGCCGTGGTGCGCTTCGACACGTCAAACTCCGCGCCATTCACCACCTTGAGCATTGACGCCTTCGTGCCAAACAGCAGCCTCGCCTCGCGGATTGCGCCGAGATTTGTAATGAACACGAGATTCTCCTCGCCGCTGTTATAATTGCTGATATTGTCCACCGGCGTTCCCTTGTCGCGGAACTTTCCAAACGGCAGGTCAAGCACCTTTAACAGGTGCATCTGTCCCCGGTTTGTAAAAATACAGATCTTGTCGGTATTTTTGCAGGTTATGACACAGCGGTTCTCCGCATCCGCCGCCTCCTTATTTCTCTCATAGGTCTGCACGTCGATCGTTCTGGCATAGCCGAAGCGGTCCATCAGAAAGACGACGTCCGTCTCCTCGATCTTTTTCTCCTCGAGGACGATCTCCTCCAGATTCGCGATCACCGTCCTGCGCGGCGCGCCGTATTCCCTCTTGTAGCTCTGGAGTTCACGGATGATCACCTTCGCCATCACCGCGCGGTTGTTTAAGATCTCCTCATACTCCGCGATATTGGCGAGCGTCTTTTCATGCTCCTTCATCAGGGCTTCGATCTCCAGTCCGATCAGCTTGTACAAACGCATCTCCAAAATCGCGTCCGCCTGACGCTCCGTAAACTTAAGCTGCGCAGCGTCCTTTTCTGACTGGGCGGATTTAAACCGGATGCCGTCCGTCACACCCGCCGTCAGACAAGCCCGCGCCTCCTTCACATTCGTGCTTCCGCGCAGGATCTCGATGATCAGATCGATCACATCGCACGCGCGGATCAGACCCTCCTGGATCTCCCTGCGGTCGCGCTCCTTCGCCAGCAGGGTGGTATATTTGCGCGTCGCAAGCTCATACTGGAAGTCCACATGATGGCGGATGATCGGCACGATCCCCATCGTCTCCGGTCTGCCGTCCGCCACGGCGAGCATATTCACACCGAAGGTGTCCTCCAGCTTTGTCTTTTTGTAGAGAAGCTTCTTTAGATTCTCCGCATCCGCGCCCTTGCGCATCTCGATGACAATGCGGATGCCCTCCTTCGACGACTGGTTCGTGATATCCACAATATCGTTCGTCTTTTTCGTCTCCACCAGACTGTACACATCATTTAAAAACTTGCCGATATTCGCCCCGATCATCGTGTAGGGGATCTCGGTGATCACAAGGCGGTCCTTACCGCCCTTACCGTGCTCCACCTCCACCTTTCCGCGTACCTTGATCTTGCCCGTCCCGGTCGAGTAGATGGAGAGCAGATCGTCCTGGTTTGCCACGATGCCTCCGGTCGGGAAGTCCGGTCCCGGAATATACTTCATCATCTGCTCCGTGTTGATGTCGGGATCCTTCATATAGGCGATCACGCCGTCGATGACCTCCGTGAAATTGTGCGGCGGAATACTCGTCGTCATGCCGACCGCGATGCCCTCCGCCCCGTTGAGCAGGAGGTTTGGAACTTTCACCGGAAGCACCGCAGGCTCCTTCTCCGTCTCGTCAAAGTTCGGCACAAAATCGACCACATCCTTGTCAAGATCGGCGAGATATGCCTCCTGCGTGATCTTCTTTAGCCGCGCCTCCGTGTATCGCATCGCCGCCGCGCCGTCGCCCTCGATCGAGCCGAAATTGCCGTGCCCGTCCACGAGCGGCAGCCCCATCTTAAACTCCTGCGCCATCACAACGAGCGCCCCGTAGATCGAGCTGTCGCCGTGCGGGTGGTATTTACCCATCGTATCGCCGACGATACGGGCGCTCTTGCGGTACGGCTTATCGTAACGGATACCAAGCTCATACATATCGTAGAGGGTACGCCTCTGCACCGGCTTTAGTCCGTCCCGGACATCCGGCAGCGCGCGCGCCACGATCACGCTCATCGCATAATCAATATATGATTTCTGCATCAGCTCAGAATATTCCGTGCGAATAATCTGTTCGTCCTGTCTCATAGTTTTCTTTCCTTCCTGTTCCGCCCCGCGCCATGCTATACGTCAAGCTGCGCGTCCGTCGCGTGTTCATAGATAAATGTCTTTCTCGGCGGCACGTCGTTGCCCATCAAAAGCTCCGTGATATCCGACGCCATGCGCCCGTCCTCGATCTCGATCCGCTTTAGCATACGGCTCTTCGGATCGAGCGTCGTCTCCCAGAGCTGCTCGGCGTCCATCTCGCCGAGACCCTTATAGCGCTGTAAGGTAAAGTTCCCCTTATGTGTGCGGCGGTAGCGCTCCAGCGCCGCGTCGTCGTAGAGATACTCCTCCTCGCCCCGGCTTGGGATCGCCTTGTAGAGCGGCGGCATCGCCACATAGACATGACCCTCGTAGATCAGCTCCGGCATAAAGCGGTAAAACAGCGTCAGAAGCAGCGTGGAAATATGCGCGCCGTCGACGTCGGCATCCGCCATAATGATGATCTTGTCATAACGGAGCTTTGTGATGTCAAAGTCATTGCCGTACCCCTCCGAGAATCCGCAGCCAAACGCATTGATCATCGTCTTGATCTCCGCGTTGGCGAGAACCTTGTCGATGCTCGCCTTCTCCACGTTCAAAATCTTTCCGCGGATCGGAAGGATCGCCTGGAAACTCCTGTCTCTCGCCGTCTTGGCAGAGCCGCCCGCCGAATCTCCCTCGACGATAAAGATCTCGCAGACTGACGCGTCCCGGCTCTCACAGTTTGCCAGCTTGCCGTTGGAGTCAAACGAAAACTTCTGCTTCGTCAGAAGATTCGTCTTCGCCTTCTCCTCCGTCCTGCGGATCTTCGCCGCCTTCTCGGCGCAGGAGATCACCGTCTTTAAGGTCTCTAAATTCTTGTCAAAATAGAGCTGTATCTCGTCCCCCGTGACCTTCGCCGTCACCCTCGACGCGTCCTGATTGTCCAGCTTCGTCTTGGTCTGACCCTCAAACCTCGGATCCGGATGCTTGATGGAGACAACCGCCGTCATGCCGTTTCTGACGTCCGCCCCCGTAAAATTCGTGTCCTTTTCCTTTAAAATGCCAAGCTCTCTCGCGTAGGAGTTGATGACGGTCGTAAACACGGTCTTAAAGCCCGTGATGTGCGTACCGCCCTCGGCGTTAAAAATATTATTGCAGAAACCGAGGATATTCTCGTGAAATTCGTTGGTGTACTGGAACGCCGCCTCCACGGTGATCCCCTCTGCCTCCCCCTTAAAATAGATGACGTCGTGCAGGACTTCGGAATTTTTATTGACGTCCTTGACGAATCCCCGGATGCCCTCCTCCTCGTGGTAGACCACCTGCTCCGGCTGCTCGCCCCGGCGGTCCTCATAGACAATCGTCAGCGCCGGATTTAAGTAGGCAGTCTCGTGCAGACGGCTCTTGACCTCGTCCTCCTTAAATCTCGTCTTTTCAAAAATCTCCGGATCGGGGAGAAAATTCACCTTTGTTCCCGTCTTTTTCGTCTTTGCGATCTTTGGCAGCAGCCCGTTTTCCAGCTCCACCACGGGCACGCCGCGCTCATAGCGGTCATGGTGTACATAGCCCTCCCTGCTGATCTGCACATCCATGTAAGTGGAGAGCGCGTTGACCACGGAGGAGCCCACGCCGTGCAGACCGCCGCTCGTCTTGTACACGGAATCATCAAACTTTCCGCCTGCATGAAGCGTCGTGTAGACGATGCGGGCTGCCGAAACACCCTTCGCGTGCATCCCGACCGGAACGCCGCGCCCGTTGTCCTCCACGGTGCAGGAGCCGTCTGCCTCCAGCGTCACACAGATCGTATCGCAGGCGCCCGCCAGATGCTCGTCCACCGCGTTGTCCACGATCTCATAGATCAGATGGTTCAGTCCCTTTCTGGACACGCTTCCGATGTACATACCGGGTCTTTTTCTTACGGCTTCGAGTCCTTCCAGTACGGAAATACTGCTCTCGTCATAAGCTGCTGTATTCGCCATTTCTTAAAACCTCATCTTTCTGCTCAAAATGCGTCTTTTGCTACTATACCATACTTTTCCACAACTATGCAAGCAGTTCAGAACATATGTTTTGCCCCGCACAGAAAAAAGTACGCGAAAGAGAATATTTCCTGCCTCTTCCACGCACTTTTCCTCTGTACCCCTTATAATTCTGTGATCTCCTGTATCTTTACCTGCAGCTCGTTGGAAATCCCCGCCAGCACATCTGCGGACGCGGCGATCTCCTCCGTGCTTGCCGCAAGGTTCGTCATGCGCTCATTGACCTCGTCGATGACCTCGGTCAGATGGTTCGCCTCATCCGTGAGGATCTCCATCGCCTGACGGATATCATCCTTGTTGCAGTTGCTGTCGCCCGCCGTCGTCCGGCTGTTCTCCGCCAGCGTCTTGATCTCGTCCGCGACGACGGCAAAGCCCCTGCCTGCCTCCCCGGCTCTCGCCGCCTCGATCGAAGCGTTCAGCGCCAGAAGATTGGTCTGGTTCGCCACACTTGTAATATTGTTGTTATTCTGCTCAAGCTTCTCCAACAGTCCCCGGATCTCCCCGAAAGAATGGTGTAGCTGTTCGCAGAAATCAAGCACATTTTTCATCAGTGCCGTGATCGCCGTGCTCTCGCCCGCATTGCTGCTGTTGCCCTGGGCAAGCTGCTGTAAGGACAGATTCATATCCTGAAAATCTGCGTGCAAGCCCTCCACAACACCGGAGATCAGCTCATTGCGTCGCTTCTCGTGCACTCTCGCCTGCTCGATCTCCGCCGCCTCCTGCTCTGCCAGCCTGCCGCGCTCCTCCACCTCATTTTTCACAAAATGGATGCAGGAACTCTCCGTGTTGCACTGGTTGTAGATGGCGGACGCCATCTGGCGGCAGGAGTCATATCCGCACGCCCCACAGTTGATGGAACGGTCCTCCTTCGTCCGCTTGTTCAACCTCCCAAAAATCTCCTCAAGCTCCGCTTCACCCGGCTCGTGGATGCGGTGCTCCGCTGACCGGTCGGTATAGTGACGGATAAAATCTGACGGATCCAGCTTTGCGAACTGGCGGTTCAACTGCGCGAAACGCTTTTTCGGGGAGTTTCCCTCTGCCCACGCTCCATGCCCGCCTTTGTGCCGGGCTTTGATATCCCCCATCGCATAGAGCGTATCGTCGCCCGCCGCACGGTCGCTCTCGACGCCCGTGCCGTAGAGACAGCCCTGGCTGCAATTTAAGGCGTCAACCATGAACGGCAGTCTCTTCCCCGCCTCCGCGCGCTTTTTGTATTCCTCCAGAAATTCATAGACGTGCTTCTCGCCCTCGATCTGACGCACAAGAACATCCTCCCCGCAGAACCACGCCACGTTTTCCTTCAGCCCTCCCGGCATCGGGTAGACCGCGCCAAGCCCGTGCGGCGTCTCCTCTCGCACCGTGGCACCGCTCACTTTATGCTGGCGGACGTAGCGCATCAGCCCGTCAAAGGTGACGTTGTAGGAGACAAGACCATTCGTGTTCGGATCCTCGATCTCGTTCTTCTTGGCGATACACGGACTGATAAATGCCAGACTGTCCGTGATCCCCATATATTTCTTCGCATAGATCGCCGCACACATCATCGGGCTGTGTACCGGCATCAGATATCTGATCAGCTCCGGTCTGTAATTCTCGATGTAGTTGACAACCGCCGGGCACGGCTGTGAAATGCCGCCGTAAAATTTATTTTTCTGAATGTAGTTGATGTACGCCCATGTGGTAATGTCCGCGCCAAAACCGACGCTGATGATATGTCTGACTCCGAGCGATTTCAGACCGCCGAGCACCCGCTCGTACTCCCCCGGATAGTTCGCCTCAAATGCAGGCGCAACCAGAACGGAGATCGGTTTTCCCGCCTTTAAATCCGCAAAAAAACGCTCCGTATCATCTGAAAACTCCCGCGCACCGTGTTCGCAGGCGTCGATGCAGGAACCGCAGTTGATGCACTGTCCGCTGTTTACCTCGATCCGCTGTACTCCATTCTCCTCCACCGCCACATTCGCCGTCAAGACCGGGCACACGGAGATACACTTGTTACACCCCACACATTTATCATTGATATAAACAAATCCTCCCATAGCTCACACTACTCCTTCTCCTTCACGTACTGCATATGCGAAATGACCATCATTGCGATCTTAAAGGTCATCGCATCGTCAAATCTGCGGATGTCAAGACCGATCGTCTTTTGCAAACGCTCCAGGCGGTAGACCAGCGTATTTCTGTGTACATAGAGCTGTCTCGCCGTCTCCGAAATATTCAGATTATTCTCAAAAAACTTCTGGATCGTGGTTGTCGTCTCCTCGTTGAATACGTCCGGTATCTCATCCCCAAACACCTCGTGAATAAACATCTCGCACAGAGACATCGGCAACTGGTAGATCAGACGCCCGATCCCCAGATAGCGGTATGCGATCGTCTCCTTCTCCGCATAAAAGATCCTGCCAACCTCAAGCGCCATCTTCGCTTCCTGATAGGACTTTGCGATGTCCTGAAGATTTGTCACACGGTTACCGTAGCCGACACGCGCGCGCACCATCGCCTCCGTGTGCATATTGTCCACGATCACCGACGCCAGGGAAGCCAGCGCCGTATCGTCCGGAAGATCCCGCGCATCCTTGATCAGGATGATGCTCTGCTCGTCCACCTCCGTGACAAAATCCTTTGTCCTTGTCATAAACAGATTCTTGACCAGCTCCATCGCCGCAGAATCCTTGTGTCCTTCCAGATCGATCACAAAAACCACGCGCTCCGTCTGCTCAATGTGCAGCTTCTGCGCTTTATTGTACATATCCACCACGAGCATATTGCCGAGCAGGATATTCTGCATAAAATTGTTGCGGTCAAACTGCTCCATATACGCCGCCGCCAGATTGCGGATCTGGCAGACTGCCAGACGCCCCACCATGTAGGCGTCCTCCGCGGAAGATCTCGTCAGAAGGACATACTCTAACTCCCCGTCCACCATCACCTTGAAAAAATGACAGCCGGACAGCATCTGACTCTCCGCCATGGAGTCCGCAAAAGAAACAACCGCGTCCTCCATATCAAACTCCGGCTGGAAGGTCGCCGCCACCTGCTTTCCCTTTTCCGTGTAAACCGCCAGATCAATCTTGGAAATCTCCTGTATTTCTTCCAGCGCCGCCTGGATCTTATGGTTTGATATCATGTCTGCCCCTTTCCGCTCTGCATGGAACGCATAAAAACTGGGTACAAGTTTCGCACCCAGTTTTATGTATGTGTCTGTCTTATTCTGTCAGATTAGTTTGTAATCGTCAACTCTGTTTCTTTGTCAAACACATGAATCTTCTCCGGATCCATTGCCAGTCTGATATGATCTCCCATACGCGCTGTTGTTCTGGAGTCAACCTTTGCAGTCATAGCGCCGCCTGCCACATTGAAGTATAAGAGAACCTCAGAACCTAAAAGCTCATAACCTGTTACCTCTGTCTCAAAGGAAGCGTCCTTGTGTGCTTCAATCTCAATCTGGGAATCGCCGATATCCTCCGGTCTGATACCCATCACAACCGTCTTGCCGTCGTAGCCGCCGTCTGCCACCTTCTTAGCCTTTGCAGGCGGAAGTGTGATCGTTGTATTCTCAAAGGAAAGTGTAACCTTCTCTCCCTCTACCTTACATACGGCATCAACAAAGTTCATCTGCGGAGAACCGATGAATCCGGCAACGAATAAGTTGTTCGGCTCATTGTATAACTTCTGCGGGGAATCTACCTGCATGATCACGCCGTCCTTCAATACGACGAGTCTCGTACCTAAGGTCATAGCCTCGGTCTGGTCATGTGTAACGTAGATAATGGTAGCTTTCAGTCTGTTGTGCAGGGAAGCGATCTCGGAACGCATCTGTACACGCAGCTTTGCATCCAGGTTGGACAGCGGCTCATCCATCAGGAATACCTTAGGATTACGAACGATCGCACGTCCCATCGCAACACGCTGTCTCTGTCCGCCGGAGAGAGCCTTCGGCTTGCGGTCTAACAATTTCTCAAGGTCAAGGATCTTTGCAGCCTCCTCAACTTTTTTCCTGATCTCATCCTTCGGAACTTTTCTGAGCTTCAGTCCGAATGCCATGTTGTCAAATACAGTCATATGTGGATAGAGCGCGTAGTTCTGGAATACCATCGCGATATCTCTGTCCTTCGGCTCAACGTCGTTCATCAGCTTGCCGTCAATGTAGAACTCACCGGAAGAAATCTCCTCCAGACCTGCGATCATACGGAGTGTGGTGGACTTACCACATCCGGACGGTCCTACGAAAATGATGAACTCCTGATCCTCAACCTCAAGGTTAAAATTCTTTACAGCCTCAAAGCCGTTTGGATAAACCTTGCAGATATTTTTCATTGATAAACTTGCCATTGGTCTATGTACCTCCTAAAAATCGATTACATTTTTCTGTTGTAATTACTATACAAAAAAAATGGGAAAAACACCATAGACCAGCTACACAAAAAATTTGCATTTTCCTGTGAAATCTCACAGTCATATAGGTACTTTTGCTCGCTCTTCGTCAAAATGACAGCTTTTGTCGAAAAAAGCAGGCAGGTTGACGAAAAGGGGATGGTGCTTTATAATTCCAGATAATCTTTTGGCGTAACTGCCTTCACTTCCGATGTAACATAATCCAAAACATTTCTCGTAACGATATACTCTGCTCCGAATGATCGGGCACATTCCATTTGCAGGCAGTCTTCAAAGTCTGAAAAATCCTCATTTGCAAGTCCCGACAACAATTTCGCCCGGTCAATTCCCTCCACTTCAAAAATTTTGCAGAGATGCGATAATATTTCCCTGCGCTCTTTCGCAGTATAATGTTTTCTCAATACAAAGAACATATTAGGAATCGAATGGGCTGCGATACACCCTTTTATCCTCTCGTCTGTACAGGATAAAATAACTTCTTTTGCATCCTCAAAGAACGGTTCACGTTCCAAAAGATAATCGAGCAACACATTTGTATCTATCAGAATCCTATTTGCCATACTTTTCTTCCCTGTAAGAAGACAACTCTAAATCATCGTCTGTCACAGTTCCCTTTCTGCGCAACTGCTCCAGTCTTGCAAACGCCTCTTTCCTTTCTGATTTTGTATCCTTATATAAACCGTTCACTCCCTGCATAATCTGTATGATAAATCCCAACTTATCTTCCGGTAACTTTTCCAGTTCCATAATCGCACTCTGTCTCAAAGCCGTCATAGACGATACCTCCCTTCTGTCCGCATAACTTCCTTTTATGTATATTATACCACTCCTTCCCCCTTTTTCAATCAGCACTACCGAAAGTTTTTGGCAGTGCCGCCTCCCTCATACAAAAATAAGTCCGTTACCAGTCGTATTCTCCACTGGTAACGGACTTATCCGTGCTATGAAATTTTAGTGGACCTGAGGGGAATCGAACCCCTGTCCAAAAGCCAGTCCCCTATCCTTCTACGAGCGTAGCCTGTGTTTTGACATTCCCTCCGCCGGACCTGCATAGGCACAGTTCCGGTTTCAGTAGCTTCATCGTACGCCTGCAGGCTCAAAGCTTTGCCCGCATCGTTTCTCACATAGTCGAAGCCTGGATCCTAAAGTGTGAGTGCTCTAGGTCAGACTGCTACCCTTAGGCAGCGTATGCTAAATTATCTTCAGCGTTTAATTTTAATTTTGGAATTTGACGCATCCCGTGCGGCTCGCTTCTCCAGCTTCATGACCCCTGTCGAAACCTTTACAAGCCCATAATATGTTCTGTCAATCACTATATCGGTGATTTTTCACAGATTCCTTACCTTAAATTCGCGCTGCGCCTCCCGCCGCATATCCTTCTTCGCGATGTCCTGGCGTTTATCGTAGAGCTTTTTGCCCTTTGCAAGCGCGATCTCCACCTTCACGAGACTCCCCTTCAGGTAGACCTCCACCGGAACAAGCGTATATCCCTGCTCGGACAGCTTGCCGGTCAGTTTCCGGATCTCCGCCTTGTGCATCAGAAGCTTCTTCGGGCGGAGCGGATCCTTGTTGAAAATATTTCCCTTCTCATAAGGACTGATGTGCATCCCGTAGACGATCACCTCACCGTGCTCGATGCGGATGAACGCCTCCTTGATACTGCACTTGCCCATGCGCATGGACTTCACTTCCGTCCCATGCAGCTCGATGCCCGCCTCGTAGCGCTCCTCCAGAAAATAATCATGGTAGGCTTTTTTGTTGTTTGCAATTAGTTTTTTTCCTGTGTTCGCCGCCATGTTCTCTCCTTTCGCGCTGTTACAGTATAACGCAGAATCACCGATTCTGCAAGGGAATTTTACTGACCGGATGCGACACAAAAATCAATCGTGCGCATAAGCCTGTCCGCTCCGGTCACCACCACCTCGATGCGCTGCCCGAGCTTGTAGCTCATCCCCGTCGCCTCCCCGACAAGCTCATAGGTGTCCTCATGGTAGCGGAAATAATCGCCCGCAAGCGTCGTCACGTGCACCAGACCCTCGACGGTATTCGGAAGTTCCACATAAAAGCCCCACTCCGTCACGCCGGAGATCACCCCAGTGTAAATCTCACCGATGTGTTTTTCCATATACTCCACTTTCTTTAGCTTTTCCGTCTCACGCTCCGCCTCGTCCGCGCGCCGCTCCATCTCGCTCGAATGTTTCGCCACCTCCGGCAGGATCTTGTCGTAGTGCGCAAGCTTTTTTTCATTCATCCTGCCGCGCAGATTGTCCTTGATGATCCGGTGGATCTGCAAATCCGGATAACGGCGGATGGGGGAGGTAAAATGACAGTAATACGGCGTCGCCAGACCAAAATGTCCCGTGCTCACCGTCGCGTATTTCGCCTGCTTCATCGAGCGCAGCGTCAGCCGGGCGATCAACGCCTCCTCCGGCGTCCCTGCGATCTTTGTCAGCAGCTTCTGCACCTCTTTCGGGTGGATCTCCTCCTGCCCGGCTTTGATGGTGTACCCGAAATTATTGATAAAGGTGGAGAGCTTGCGGATTTTCTCCGTATCGGGATTGTCGTGCGTGCGGTAGACAAACGGGATCTCCTGCCAGAAATAATCCTGCGCCACCGTCTCGTTGGCGATCAGCATGAAATCCTCAATGATCTTCGTCGCGACATTTCTCTCGTAGGGTCTGATCTCAACCGGAGTTCCCTGCTCATTTAAAATGATCTTCGTCTCCGGGAAATCAAAGTCGATCGACCCCCGCTTCATACGCCGCCTGCGCAGGATCGCCGCGAGTTCCTCCATCCGCTCGAACATCGGCACAAGCTCTGCGTACTCGCGGCGCTCCGTCTCGTCGTGATCCTCCAGTATCTTTTTCACACTCGTGTAGCTCATACGGCGGTCCACCCGTATCACGGTCTCCGCGATCACATGGTCTGTCACGTTGCCTTTTTCGTCTATGGTCATGATGCAGCTTAACGCGAGACGCTTCTCCCCGGCGTTCAGCGAGCAGATGCCGTTGGAAAGCGCATGGGGCAGCATCGGTATCACGCGGTCCACCAGATAGACGGAGGTGCCGCGCTTTAACGCTTCCACATCAAGCGCGCTGTGCTCCTGCACATAATTCGTCACATCGGCGATGTGAACCCCAAGCTTATATTTCCCGTTCTCTTTCGTCAGCGTGATCGCATCATCCAGATCCTTCGCGTCCTCGCCGTCGATCGTCACGGTCTGCCAGTCGCGCAGATCCATGCGCCCCGCCATATCGGCGTCACTCACCTCGCTGGAGACGCGCTCCACCTGGTTCATGATGCGCTCCGAAAATTCCACGGGCAGCTCATAGGCTCTGACGATGGAGAGAATATCCGTCCCCGGGTCGTTGCTGTGCCCCAGAATCTCCACGACCTTTCCCTCCGGCTTTTTGCCGTTTCCGCCAAAATCCGTGAGCTCCACGACCACCTTGTGCCCGGTGACCGCTCCTTTTGAGCGCTCCTGCGCCACAAAAATATCCTTTCCGAACTTCGGGTCGTCCGGCACGGCAAAGCCAAACGTCTTACTTTTCTCATACGTGCAGACGATCCGGTTTACGCCCCGGCTGACGATCTTCGTGACCGCGCCCTCCCGGCGTCTCCCACGCGACGCGCCGCTCTGCAACGCAACCTGTACCGTATCCCTGTGGAACGCACCGTTGACCTGCGACTCCGGAATAAAGATGTCCTCATCCATCCCCTCGACCTTCACAAATCCAAAGCCCCTCGGATGCGCCGTAAACTCCCCGGTGAGAAATCTGCTCTCCGACTTGCTGTACTTCCCCTTTGCCGACACCTCGATCCTGCCTTCCGCAAGGAGCGCCGCCAACACCTCGGCGAGATCGCCGCGCTGCGCCTTGGGCACATTTAACACCGCCGCGATCTCCTTCGCCTTCATCGGCACATAGAGCTCGTCGCAGATAAATTCGTATATGACTTTTTTTCTCTCTTCTAAAACTTCCGGTCTCATTCCTGCTCCTCTTATTTGTCATGTAAAAAGGCTGCCGCAGATGCGACAGCCCGGTGTTCCCTTAAAAAATTCCCAGATTCAGAACCATGGAGAGAAGAATAAACAGTACGACAAGAATTGTCGTCACCTTCTTCTTCATGCCCTCCGCGGAGCGTCCTTTATTCTTGCTCCAGTATGTGTCCGAAGAACCTGCCAGTGCGCCAAGCCCTGCGGACTTGCCCTCCTGTGCCAGAATGATGACTGTCAGCAGCACGCTGATCAATATGAAAACAACGGTCAAAATCGTCTTTAAGATTTCCAAAATTATTCCCTCCTACGGTATCAACTCATAACTTTTAGTATTATAGCACAAGCTTTTCCCGTTTTCAACCGTTTTTCACCGAATTTTTATGACCCTATAAAAACTTCGCCACATCGCCCAGTTCTTCCTCGATCCGCAGCAACTGGTTATATTTGCTCGTCCGCTCCCCGCGGCACGGCGCTCCGGTCTTGATCTGTCCGGCGTTCACCGCCACTGCCAGATCGGAGATAAACGCGTCCTCCGTCTCCCCGGAACGGTGCGAGATCACCGTGCGGTACCCCGCATTCTGCGCCATCGCGATCGCGTCCAGGGACTCGGTCAGCGTGCCGATCTGGTTGACCTTGATGAGCACTGCGTTTCCGACGCCAAGCTCAATGCCGCACTTGATGCGTTTCGGGTTCGTCACAAACAGATCGTCCCCGACAAGCTGCACCTTGTCGCCCAGACGCTTCGTCAGCTTCTGCCAGCCCTCCCAGTCGTCCTCAAACAGTCCGTCCTCGATCGAGACAAGCGGAAATTCGCGCACCAGGTCCTCATACAGCGCGATCATCTCGTCCGCGCTGCGCGTCACACTCTCTGCGCAGCCGTCCTTCCCGGAAGCCTCTCCGATGATCTGCACTTCCCCTTTTGCGCCAGCGCCTGCCGCCACTCTTGTCTCACCCGGAAATACATAGACTCCGAGCTCCTCGTCGTAGAGCTCGCTTGCCGCCGCGTCCATGGCGTACACGACATCCTCGCCGACACGGTAACCCGCTTTTTCCACCGCCCTGCCAAGACAGGAAAACACTTCCCTCGCATCGGCGAGCTCCGGCGCGAAACCGCCCTCGTCGCCGACCGCCGTGCCAAGTCCGTCCTCGTACAGGATCTGACGCAGGAAATGATAGATTTCCGCCCCCATGCGCAGCGCATCCGTGTAGGCTTTCGCCCCGACCGGCATGATCATAAACTCCTGAAAATCAAGCGGATTTTTCGCGTGTGCCCCGCCGTTGATCACATTCATCATCGGCACCGGGAGCTTCTTTGCATTCATGCCGCCGATATAGCGGTACAGCGGCAGATCAAGCGCCTTCGCCGCCGTCTTTGCGCACGCCAGGGACACGCCCAGGATCGCATTTGCACCGAGACTTCCCTTGTTGTCCGTGCCGTCCAGCTCCACCATGCGCCGGTCGATGAGCGCCTGCTCCAGCACGTTCATGCCGAGCAGCGCCTCGCGTATCTTCGTGTTGACATGGTCTGCCACCTTCTGCACGCCCATGCCGAAATACTCCTTGTCCCCGTCGCGCAGCTCCACCGCCTCAAATCTTCCGGTGCTTGCCCCGGAGGGAACCGACTCCCTCGCCGACGTCTTTCTCCCCGTCGTCTCAGTCTCCGCGGTCACCTCCACCTCTATGGTCGGATTCCCCCTGGAATCCAGAATCGGTCTTGCGTGCACATCCGTAATGCTGATCTTCAATGACATTTTGCCTTCCCCTTTCCTGTCATACATACTTTTTTATCCAGTATGCCACGGAAAAAGAATTTCTATACCAGCCCCTTCTATTCGAGCGCGATTCCTTTTGTTTTCAGGAAATCCACCCATATGTTGTACTTTGAGCCGTATAAGTGGAGATTGTCAAAGGTCAGCTCCGCCTTCAGGTTGCCCTGATTGTCGCACACGACCTCATTGACATCGATATAAAACACCCGGACATTGTCGGCAAGCTGGCGGATGCGGTCATTCCGCACCTGGATCCCCGGATTGTTGAAGATCGGATCGGAATCCGACTTCGCCTTTGCCACACGCATGATGCCCTGCACGTAGATAATGGCATCCGGCTGGAGCTGCTTGAATTTCTCTACCGAATCCGTATACGCCTGCATAAACGTATCCACCGTTCCGCGTCCCATCTCATTGATACCGATCTGGAAATAGACCTTTTTAAACTGCTTGCGGCTCAGCGCCTCCTCAAGCGTCATTTTCACTCCGTCCACCTCGCAAAACTTCTGTGTCCACATATCATAGACATTCAGCCCCGTAGACGCATAGAACGTCGCCTTATCCAATCCGCCGTAATCGCGGAGTCCCACGGTTCTCGAATCGCCGATAAACACCGCATCGTCAAAATAGTCGTCGCCCACCGCAATAAACTCTTTTGTCTGCGGCGCCTCCGGCTCTGCCGGCGCCACAACCTCGCCCTCCACGCCGCCGTCTGCCGGCGGCTGTGGCTGTGCGGTCTCCGTGTTCTCCACAGTTTCCGGCGGCTGCGGCTGTGCGGTTTCCGTGCCCTCCACATTTTCCGGCGGTTGCGCCTCCGAACCGGAATTGTCTGCCGTTCCGCCCCCGGGCAGATTTTCCCAGGGATTTCCGCCGATGTCCGTCCGTCCGAGCTGCCACGGGTAAATCCCGTCGTGGATCCCCTCAAAAACAAGCACGAAATACGGCGTCTTTTTTATGTCTTCCGTATAACCACGGTAAATATTGTCTTTTCCCATATAACCGATCGCAGAGAGACTGACCCAAAGCAATGCCAGAAAAATCGTCACCCTGCACTTTAAAAATTTTCTCAAATCCTCTCACCACGCCTTAAAAATTAAAGTAAAGAAACGGGTTATTCGTTGAAATTGCCAGATAATAGATACTGAGCACCAGTATCACTGCCACCGCAATACTGCCGACCCACTTTTTGCCAAATTTCTTATAGAGCATGGTCGGTACCGGTGTCGAAAAAATAATACCAAGCGCAAACAGCGGCCAGTAGTCTGCCATATATTTCACGTAATCCAGTTCACGCACCACGCCATCCGCCGCCTGCGGCAGAAACGGAAACAGCCTTGTAAAATAAACGCCAAGCTGTCCGACGTCACTGATCGCAAATGCCATCCACGTAAGCGGCACGACAAACAGAAGATACACATGGCCGATCACATGGCTTTTCTCCAGCCATTTCCCAAAAAACAGCTTTTCTAGCGCGAGCAGCACAAGCAGCGACGCGCCCCAGATCAGGAAATTGTAATCTGCGCCGTGCCACAAGGCCGTCAGGATCCATACGACTGCGAGATTGAAAAATGTGCGTGCCTTACCCCCTCGGTTTCCCCCGAGCGGAATGTAGACATACTCGCGGAACCAGCGCCCGAGCGTGATATGCCAGCGCCGCCAGAATTCTGACACCGACTTGGACATATACGGCTGTCTGAAGTTGACCGGGATCTCAAAGCCGAGCATACGTCCCAGCCCCATCGCCATCAGTGAGTACCCCGCAAAATCGAAATACAACTGGATCGAATAGGCAAATGCGCCCATCCACGCGAGCGGCGTCGAGATACTGGAAAATCCGACCATCTGTATCGAATTCCACAACATTCCAATCCGGTCGGCGATGATGATCTTCGCGCCGAGCCCGAGGATCAGGGTTTTTAAGCCCTCCTCAAAATCAGCCAGTCTGACCGTCCTTCTTCGGAGCGCCGTCCGCACCTCGGAATAGTTGATGATGGGTCCCGCGATCAACTGCGGGAACATCGTCAGATACGTGCCGAGGTTGACAAGCGAACGCTCCGCCGGAACAGCCCCGCGATACACATCGATCATGTACGCCGCGATCTGGAACGTATAGAAGCTGATGCCAAGCGGCAGCGAATCCGTAAGCCCGCTGTATTTATAGAGAAACAGCACGCCAAAGTCATAGACGAGCGCAAGCGTCAGCAGGAACTTCTGTCTGCCGCCGCGTCCCTCCATCGCGTTCCGGTACATCAGGCATCCCAGTATATAGTTGAGCACCAGACACGCCAGCAGAAGCAGCACATACTTCGCCTCTCCGAACGCATAAAAAAGGATACTGCCCCCAAACAGAACCAGGTTCTTAAATTTTCGCGGTACGATATAATATATAATCAAAAAAACCGGCAAAAACCGAAATAAAAATTCAAAGCTGCTAAATACCATCTTACGTCTCTTTTCTGATCAAATGTCATCTATATGTTTATTCTGCTCATTCTAAATTATAAGGAAGCACTCTCACATAATCAACAATATTACAGTCCCTTCATTGTTATTTAATAATTAGACCACAAAGCCGTAAAAAAAGTTGCATAAACTTTATTAAGATTCCTTAATATTTTTGAAAGAGAGCTTCGATCTCACCGATAAAATAAAGGGAGCCGAAAGCAACCGTCTTATGCGCCGCATTCTCTGCCTGTGCCAGACAGGTCTGCAAGTCCGCAGACGCCACTGCAGGCACACCCATGCCGCGGATATGCGCAGCGAGCGTCTCTGCCGCAAGCGCGCGCTCCGAGAGCACCGTCACCGTCGTAAAATCTGCGGCAAGCGGCAGCAGCTCCTCCACCATCTTCGCATAGTCCTTGTCCGCCATAACGCCCATGACAAAGTGGAACTTCTCACCCGGAAACAGCGCGGTAAGACTCTCCTTTAGCGCAGCCACACCATTTCCATTGTGCGCGCCGTCCACCATGAAAAACGGATGTTTCCGCAGAATCTCCATCCTTCCCTGCCAGCGCGCCGCACGGATTCCCCGCTGCACACATTTTTTGATCCACTGTCTCTTATCTTCTCCTGCGTTTCCATTCTCTATACGTTCCGAAAATTTTCCATTTTTTAAAAATTCCTGCGCTGCCTCCACGGCTGCCGCCGCATTTTCATACTGGTGCACGCCCAGCATCTGCATCGAAAGTGTCCCGTAATCACCATAGACAAAGCTCTGTATCCCGTTCTCATAGCGGCACTGCAAAAATTCCTCCGGCGCGATCACGCGGCACGCGCGCGCACCCACCGCCTCCGCCGCCGCAAGCAGCACGGCAAGGATCTCCGGCGTCTGGCTCTCCGTCACGACCACCGTGCCCCGTTTGATGATCCCCGCCTTCTCGGTGGCAATCTCCTCCAGCGTATCCCCCAGAATCTCCATGTGGTCATACCCGATTTTCGTGATGACGGAAACCTCGGGCGTCCCGACCGCATTCGTGGAGTCGAGCCTGCCGCCAAGCCCCGTTTCAAGGATCAGAACGTCGCACTGCTGCTCCCTGAAATACAAAAGCGCCATCACAAGACAGTAGTCGAACATGGCGGGTTCTTCCTCAAACGGTTCATTTAACAGACGCGTTCCGATCCGCGCCACCGCCTCTTTTTCAATCATCCTGCCATTGATGCAGATGCGCTCCCGAAAATCGACCAGATGCGGGGAGGTGAACACACCCACGCGAAGCCCCGCTTCCTTTAAAATACTGCACAAAAAAGCAGAGACGGAGCCTTTGCCGTTCGTCCCTGCTATATGGATCAGCCGCATACCCTCCTGGGGATTCCCCAGAGTCTGTAACATTTTCCCTGTCACCTCCACCCCGGAAAGTCTGCCGAATCTCCTGCTATGTTCTATTTTTTCTACTACCTTTTCGTATGTCATGTATCCTCCGACGTTTTCTATACTACCATGATCACTCCGCCGTCGTTTGCATACATACTGCTCACACCGGCAGTATTTATGATAATGATTTTTTTGAATTTTGCAAGTGTTTCAATCTTCTTTCGGACAAGTTCCGCGCGCTCCGGACAGTTACAGTGGGAAATGGCAAGGATCTTCTCCTGCGTATCCTTCGCCTTCGCCGCCATCATCTCCACCATCTTATCCAGCGCCCGGTTGACGCCGCGCGCCTGCCCGAGCTGACAGATCGTTCCCTCGTCCGTAGAGCCCATGACCGGCTTGATATTGAGCGTGTTTGCGATCAGCGCCTTTAAATTCGTCAGGCGACCCGATTTGCGCAGAGTCTCAAGCGTCTCAAGCACGAAATAGGTCTGCTGGGAATCAATGTAGCGCTCCGTCTGCTCCACGACCTCCGCAAAGGAAAACCCCTGCTCCTCCAACTCCTGTATCTTCAGCGCGATCAGGGTCTCCCCCACCGACGCGCTCCTTGAATCGAATACATGAATCTGCTTTTTTGTATCCTCATTCTCCTCAAAAAAGAGATTCCTGCCGAGCACCGCACTGTTGTATGAGCCGCTCAGTTTCGAGGAGAGCGTCACCACATAGACATGCTCCGCCTCGCCCATGCACGCTTCCATGTACTGCTCCGGTGACGGGCAGGAGGACTTCGGACTGACCGGACTCTCCTTCACCCTGCGCAAAAAATCCTGCTGGTCAAACGTCTCGTCATCGCGGATCCGGTATCCGTCCACCTCCAGTTCCAGCGACACCGTCTGAAAATGACCGTCCTGCTTCTGCTCCTCGGGAAGTTCCCCGCAACTGTCAACTATAATTTTATACATTGTCTTACCTCCATACAAATTGATCCGGCTGTCATCCGTTCGATTCACCCATATATTATTGTATTCTGCTATATATGGTTTTTATTACTACATGATATTATCATAAATACCGCAACTTGTATAGAGGTGACTGCATTTCTTTTCCTTATAGGATTCAGGTGTCAAAAGGGAATCTTCAAAAATAAGATTTGCAAAACGCACCAATGGTATTCTGGTTTGTGAGTATGGAGAAGCTTAGAACTTCTTAATGTTCTGCCAATTTCCAGCAATTCGGCGGCAGGGATGCCGACGAAAGCCCGAATTGCACCACGGATGGCGTATAGAGGGCGGTTGTGTTCCTATACATTACCGATACACAAAACATTTAGAAGTTCTTGGCTTCGGAATCCTGAACAAAAAAGAATACCATCGGTGCATTTTGCAGTCGCAATTTGTAAAAACCACTTTTGACATCCGAATCCTTACAGCGAAAAATATGCCTCAGTCAGATCCTTTAACGCTTGCTGATCCGCCGTTCCCATCAACTCGCGCGCCGAGTGCATGGCGAGCAGCGGAATCCCGATATCCACAGTCCGCACCGGGAGAAGCGCCGACGCGATCGAGCCGAGCGTACCGCCTCCCGGCATATCGGAACGGTTGACAAACTTCTGGTAAGGGATGTGCTTCGCCTCACAGATCTGCTGGATAATGGCAACCGCCTCGCAGTCGGTCGCATACGACTGGGAGCTCGCCTCCTTGATACAGAAACCCTTTCCGAGCACCGGCTTGTTTGTAATGTCCATCTTTCCCGCATAATTCGGATGCAGTCCGTGCGCGACGTCCACCGAAAGGATCATGCTCTGGTAAATGTCGCTCTCCGCCGTTTTCTCCCTGCCGAGCTCCTTTAAAATGCGGAGCAACATATCATGGAGCAGAATCGATGCAGCGCCCTGCTTCGAGCGGCTTCCGATCTCCTCGTGGTCAAACAACGCGATCAGGTTCAGCCCCTCCGCACGCGTCCCGTCCAAAAGCGCAGAGACAAGCGCCGCGCAGGAAGTCAGATTGTCAAGCCGGGGGCTGGAAATGAAATCGTCTGCCAGTCCGATATACTCTGGCTCCTCCTTACAGAATACCGTCAGTTCAAAGTCCAGGATATCCTCTTTGACAACGCCAAGCTCGTCCGCCAAAAAACTTAAAAAGTAATCCGTCCTACGCTGCTCTGCCGGAAGAATCTCATCTGCCGCAAGCCCGAGCACCGGAAGCATCTGGGTCTGCTTGTTCAGCTCCACGCCCTTATTGACCTCGCGGTTCATGTGAATCGCAAGGTTCGGGATCGTGAGCAGACTCTTCTCTGAGACAAACTCGCGGATGATAGGAGCAAATACATCGTCGCTTTTGACCGCGACACGTCCGGCAACCCCGAGCGGGCGGTCGAGCCAGGTATTTAAGATCGCCCCGCCGTACACCTCCACGTTCACCTGCGCATATCCGCCGTTTCTCACATCCGCAGACGGCTTGATGCGCAGACACGGGAAGTCCGTGTGCGCCGCCGCAATGCGGATCTGCGGCGCAAGGCTCTCGCCCCACTCTTTTCCCACCGTAAATGCAAACAGCGTCGTGTCGTGATGGTTCACATAATAGTTGCCACCCGCACGAAGCGTCCACTCCTCCTTGTATTCCAGGCGCTCAAATCCCGCGTGTTCCAGACGCTCCTCGCACGCGCTGACCGCCTGCACCGGAGATACGCCTTTTTTCAGTAAGTCAAATAAAATCTCTGTCTCTGTCATAATGTTTCCTCCCCTATTTTTTCGTCGTCAGCCGACGGACGTTTTTACTCTCTTTGTCGCTTGTCATTGTAACATGATGACTTCCGTTCAGCAAGCATATGTGTGAAACAGCGAGCGACACGTTTCGCGACATAATTCTATTCCGCCGCAGTGCGATCCCCCGGAGAGTTTTGCTTTATAGGATTCGGGTGTCAAAAGAGGACTTCAAAAATGGGATTGGCAAAATACACAAATGGTATTCTGATTTGTGAATATGGAGAAGCTTAGAACTTCTTAATGTTCTTCCAGTTTCCAGCAATTCGACGGCAAGGATGCCGGCGAAAGCCCGACTTGCGCTATGGATGGCGCATGGAGGGCGGTTGCGTTCCTGCACGTTACCGATATGTAAGAACATTTTAGAAGTTCTTAGCTTCGGAATCCTGAACAAAAAAGAATACCATTTGTGTATTTTGCCAACCGCAATCTGTAAAATCCCCTTTTGACGCCAAATCTTGATAAAGTAAAAAAGGAACGGGAATGCAGTGTGCCTGCTATTTCCCATTCCTTTTTTGACATAAGGACATCTCACAAAGCGTGATGACCGTTGTTATTCATATCTGAGTGCGTCGATAACCTCCATCTTCGCAGCCTTATTCGCCGGATAGTATCCGAAGAACACGCCCGTGAGCATGGAGAAGAACAGTGACAACGTGATCGCCATTCCGGACGGATGCACTTCCATAATAATGTAGTTCGCATATTCGGAATACATATTCTGGATGACGAAGCCCGCCACCTGTCCGAGCAGAGCTCCAATGCCAATGCCAAGCAAAATACCGATCGTACCGCCGATCAGACAGAGCATGATCGCCTCGATGACAAACTGCTGCCGGATCGTTTTACGCTTCGCTCCAAGCGCCATGCGCACACCGATCTCCCTCGTACGCTCCGTGATCGACACCAGCATGATGTTCATAACGCCGACGCCGCCGACGATCAGCGAGATTGCCGCAATACCGGACACGGCAAGCGTGATGACATTGATCACAGTGTTGATCATCCCCATATCCGACTGCATATTGTACGCATAGATATGGAAATCCTCATTGTCCGCATAGACCTCCTCAAAATATGCTGTGATATCCAGGGTCGCCTGCTCGACATCCGCAAGCGGCGTGAGAAGGATATTGAAATACTCATATCCTGTCTGCTCCGTACCCTGGAGCTTAAAAGAAGTCTGGATCGGAATCATCATCTCCGTGACACGGTCCTTTTCCGGGATCGAGGTATCCACCTTTCCAAACAGCGCCTGATTGTACTCGTACACACCGACAACCACAAGATCAAAAATGTTGCCATCCGAGGTTGTCACGGAAAGCTTTTCCCCGATCGGGTTCTCCCCGTTAAAATACCGCTCCGCCATCGTGTCCGCGATCAGGCAGACCTTCTTCTGACCTACGTTGTCCGCATCCGTCAGATTTCGTCCGGCATAGAGCTCCAGCTTCATATATTCAAGCATCTCCGGTGTGACACCGTTGAGATTGACATTCGCATAATTGTCGGAATCCGCCACATCCTTGACCTGACCGCTCCCCAGATAGGATGACGCAGCCACGCCCTTCACCTCGTCCGGGTATGCCTCGATCAGACCGTCGATCATCTCCTGGGTGACGTAATCATCCGCCTCCAGCGTCGGATAGACCCAGGTTTCCCAGTCCTCTTCATTCTCCGGATAGCGCGCCTCCACATAGGTCGATACGGTATTGCCTCCCATAGAGTTTAAAGTCGCTGTCAGCGTGCTCTGGATCGAGCCGCCGATGGTCGTGATGATGATCACCGAGCTGATACCGATGATAATTCCGAGCATCGTTAAGAGCGAGCGCATCTTATTGGAAAAAATGCTGGTAATTGCCTCTTTGATATTTTCAAAAAACATCAGTGCTCACCTCCCCGTTCTGCCACGATCTCTCCGTCTAGGATGGTTACGATCCTCTGCGTCTCCGCCGCAAGCTCCTGGGAATGTGTGATCAGCACGATCGTCTTGCCCTGCTCCTCGTGGAGTTTGTGGAAGAGATCCATCACCATATGTCCCGTTTTGGAGTCAAGCGCTCCGGTCGGCTCGTCGGCAAGAATGATCGCCGGATCATTGATCATGGCTCTCGCGATCGCCACACGCTGCTTCTGACCACCGGAGAGTTCATTCGGGCGGTGCATTGCACGCTCCTCCATGCCAACCATCGCCAGCATCTCCATCGCGCGCTCCTTTTGCGTTTTTACGCGCGTCTGCCCGTACATCAGCGGAACCATCACATTTTTCAGCGCATTCGCACGCGGAAGCAGGTTAAAGTTCTGAAACACAAAACCAATCCTCTGGTTGCGGACAGCGCTGCGCACCTCATCCGTCATACTGTTGACATCCTGCCCCTCCAAGTAGTAATTTCCTGACGTCTGTCTGTCCAGCACCCCGATGATATTCATCAATGTACTTTTTCCGGAACCGGACTCACCGACGATGGAAACAAATTCACCCTGATTCACCACAAGGTCAATGCCGTGCAAAATCTCTAATTCATTCGGCTTACCCTGATAATATGTCTTAACTATTTTTTCCATTCGGATTACTGGTTCACTCACTATTCTGCAACCTCCATGCCTGTCGCTGCGGGAGCTGCCGATGCTCCTGCTTCCGCTCCGTCACCTGTTCCCATCATCTGATTGGAATACATCTGCTCCGGTGCAAAGCTCTGTCCTTCTGTTACTGAGAATGTATAGTCGTAGATCAGCATATCGCCTTCTTTTAAATCGCCGCCTGTGATCTCCGTATAGTAGTCGACTTCCTCACCCACTTCGATATTCTTTCTGACTGCCACTGCAGAACCGTCATCGTTTGGCTCCGCCACAAGCACAAATGCGCCGCCGTTTTCATCATACTGGATCAGGTCGTAAGGCACTGCGAGCACCTCTCCCTTCTCCTTAAGCATCACCTTTGCCTTGGCAGCCATACCAACCAGAAGTTCATTGCTGTCAATGCTGATCTCCACGGAATAGCCGCCTGCTGCCGCCGGTGCCCCTTCCGCACCGCCGCCGGACTGGCTCTTCACACGAACCACACGCGTCACGGTTCCCGACAGTTCCTCCTCGCCGGTCGCATCCGCTGTCACAGACGCCTTCATGCCTTCCTGGATCTTTAAGATATCAGCCTCCGCAACCGTTGCGACAAGCTTTAAGCTGTTGGTATCCTCGATCGTTAAGATCGTCGTCTTCTCCCCGTTGATGTCTCCGACGCGTACATTGACAGATGTCACGACACCGTCGCACGGAGCTTTGATCTCACAGTCCGCAAGCTGCTCTCTCAAACTTTTGAGCGTATCCTGCGCATCGGAACCGGAATCTTTGTATTTCTCAAGCTCCGCCGTGATCTTTGCATTCTCCACCGCACGGTTTGTCGTCTCCAGCGTCGTCTCGTATGCCGTCTCCGCCGTCTCTAACGCGCTCTTTGCCGCATGGTATTCCTGAAACGGTATCTGTCCGCCTTCATACTGCATCTCCGCCCAGTCAAAAGCGCCCTGCGCATCGTCCACCGCCTTCTGCGCCGCCTCAA
Source organism: Roseburia sp. (assembly GCA_026168605.1). Classification (GTDB taxonomy): domain Bacteria; phylum Bacillota; class Clostridia; order Lachnospirales; family Lachnospiraceae; genus Roseburia. Next base: position 137,368 of record JAPFDX010000034.1, read on the forward strand.
GCTGCGTCTGCTGGTCCTCCAGCGCCTGCTCGATCGCAGTCTGCGTCTGCTGGCTGTTGATATCGCTGACCGCCTGGGCATTGGAAACGTTCTTCTCAAGGTCTGCCAGCTTCTCCTCGATGGATGCGGAATCCAGTGTGCAGAGCAGATCGCCCTCCTTCACCATATCGCCGGCCTGCACGTTCATCGTCGTGATCTCGGCGATCGCCTTGGAGGTGACGTTCGTGCTGCTCGCACCCGCGATCGTTCCCTTTAAGGAAATGGTATCCGAAAGATCGCGAAGCTGTACCGGCTCCACCTCCACGGTGTTCGCCACTGTCTCGATCGTCTTTGTCATATTATGTACCGCCGTACCGATCACCACCGCCAAAAGCGCCACGATCACCAGCACAATGATCAAAACCTTCTTTTTCTTCTTCCCGGACTGCACAACCACCACAGTCCCATTCTGTTCATTTTTTGCCTTTTTGTCCTTCATTCTCGTCTCTCCCTTATTTGTTTTTACAATTTATGGTGATTGTACCACACCTTTTTTGTGAAAAAAACGTACTTAAATGAATCTTAAGAAATCTTTAGAATTCCATCCGTTTTCCTTTCACTTTTCATTTGTGTTATTGTAATAATACAAAAGTTTTTCATGAATGTCAATCACAAAATCACGAAAGTTTTTTCAGTCCGGTTTCCGTCAGCTCATACACGGTACCGCACACCTCGTCTATATATTTTCTGTCATGGGAAATGCTGATGACCGCGCCTGCGTACTCCCGCAGCAGCCCACGGATCACCGGGTTTGACAGCGGGGAAAAATTCCGCGTCGGCTCATCTAAGATCAGGACGTTGCAGCCCGCCATGCTCATTTTCAAAAGCAGAAGCTTCGCCTTCTGTCCGCCGGAGAGCTCCGCCGCCGGATGCGCCATCTCCTCCACCGTGTACTTCATACTGCCAAGATAGGTGCGCACGCGGCTGATCTCGTCTTTACTCCCCTCCCCGCACAAAAACTCCACCGGGGTCTGTTCCAGATCCAACAGCTCCTCATAATTCTGCGGCATATAGTATGCCTTCACATCCTCCCGCGCCAGAAGTTCTCCGGCAATCTCCCGAAGCAGCGTCGTCTTTCCCACGCCGTTTTTCCCGATGATGCAGACGTGTTCCCGTCCTGTGACCGCGAGACGGACGTCCCGCGCCAAAAGTTTCCCCTCCACAGAGTTCTCCTGCGGCGCCCGAAGCTCACTCCTCGAAAAATCCAGCACACGCTTGGACTGCGGCAAGGAAACCTTCTCGCCAAACTTAATAAAAATCGCATCCTCCGTCTCCGGCAGCTCCGTCATCCGGCTGTGATCCTTTTCAAAACGCCGCTCCAGCGACTTGACCGCGTGCATTTTCTTTTTCAGCAGCCTGCCCCCGTGCGGATCCTGCCTGGAGATGGCGCTCTGCTGATGCTCGACCTTCTGCTGGATCTTTCGAAAACGCTCCTGCTGTTTCTCATACTCGCTGCGCTCCTTGCGCGTAACCTGCTCCTGATGCAAAAAAGCGCCCGCCCGTTCGCTGACATAGGTGCGGTAATCCACCGCCGCGACCGTCCAGCGGCTCGTTGTCCTTCGCCTTAACTGCTCCATGTGGATGATCTTGTTTGCCGTCCGCTCAAGAAGCGTCTCGTCGTGCGAGATAAAGAGCACCGGAACAGACACTCTGCTGATAAAACGCTCCAGCCACTCGAGCGTCTCAATGTCGATGTCGTTGGACGGCTCATCCAGAAACAGAGCGTCCGGCTGCTCCATCAGAAGCCTTGCAAGCTGCAGCTTGACCTTCTCCCCACCGGAAAGCTGTCCCATCCGCTGGTCCGCATAAAAAATGTCCGCGGCAAGCCCAAGCTGCCCCGCGATCGCCGCAAGCTCCCTCGGCGACTGCTCATAAAACACATCGCTCTGTGCACAAAATTCGTAGACACTTTCCGCCTTCTGCTCCTCTGTCAGTTCCTGCGCCAGATAGCCGATGCGCGCATGATTTTTGATGATCTCTCCGCTGTACTCCGCATAATCCTCCACCAGCCGCTCATCGTACAAAAGCTTTAACAGCGTAGACTTGCCGTTTCCCTCCTCGCCGATCAGCGCCGCCTTGTCGCCGTCGTTTAACACCATCGAAAAATTTTCCAGTATCACCCGCATATCCTTGCGGTGTGTGATCGTCAGATTTTTTACCTGTATCATAAACTCCTCCGTTTCCGGCAGTGTATGTATTTTGCGGAGCGTTTTTCTTTCCGGGGAACGAAGTTTCCTGGAAAGCAAAAAAGGATGCAAGTCTCCTCACATCCTTTCGCCTCTTCCGGTGCAGTCCGAGCCTGCACATAAGTTTTCTATCAATGAAAAGATATTCGTTTCCTGCAAAACACATACCAAAAGAAACATCCCGAAGGACGCCGCTTTACTTCCTGCCTCTCTCTTTTGATATGACTATTTACTTCGTTTTATTTGCAGAAAAACCGATACATCTTTTCTCCTTTCTCACCTATAATCCGACGCCTGCCACTAAGCCGCGTCTATCATTATTCTACATGAGATCCCCTAAAAATACAAGCCCTATTCTTCCACGGCGGCAGAATTTATTTCCTCCGGCTCCGCCTCCAGTCTGATCCGCAGGATTCCTGCCCCGGCAAATACCACCACACAGAGCACGCCACAGATAAGGAAGATCACAGACACCGACACCTTTAACAGCAGCGCGCTGATCAAAAAGGACATCACCGGCATCACCGCATAAGCCCCCGCGCTGAAAATGGACGCGGCACGCGCCAGATACTGCTCCTCCACGACCTTCATAAACTGTACGTTTAGTGTTCCGATCACAAAGCTCACAGAAGCACCCATCCCAAAGACTGTCACCGCACACAGCATGGCGGACAGCAGGAGATCTCCGTAGGTAAATCTGCTGAGCAGGATCATGGAGACATAGACAATGCCAAGAAAAATGCCGGATACCGACACGAGGGGAAGCGGCTTAAACTTCTGTATCAGATATGGAAATACCACCGTTCCGATTCCCAGTCCCACGGTTGACGCCACACCGAACACGCTGAGCAGCTCACTGCCCACGCCAAAGATCTCAACGGTCATTGCCGACTGTAAAGAATTTAACGGCACGAGCGTTGCATTCGCAAACGCGGCAAGAATACAGAAATTCATCACCGCCTGCTTGTTCTTCACATAGCGGAAACCGTCCTTTAACGTGCCGAAATATGCCTTCACGCCCGCATTGATGTCCTCTTTCTGGCGCTTTTCCTCCACCTTTACAAGCATCGTGATGATACCTGAAATAAAAAACGTCGCGCAGTCAATGAGGATCGCTGCACCAACACCAAGCGCCGCGATCAGCACTCCCGCCAGCCCCATGCCGATCAATTCTGTGATCCTGCTCGCCGTAGAATTTAAGGAGGTGCCGAAGGCATAGTACTCTTTGTCAAGAATCTTGGGGACGAGCGCCGTGCTCGCCGGCATACAGAAAGCCTCCACCGAGGAGATCGTCAGCGTAAAGACCGCCAGAACGAGCGGAGTCACCATGTCTGCCAGATACAGCGCCGCCAGTCCCGCCACGATACCGCCGCGCAGAAAGTCCGACACCACAACCACGCTTTTCTTGCGCATTCCCTCGACAAATGCCCCGGCAAACGGCTGCAACACCACGCTCGGGATCTGGTTCAGTGCAAAGATCACTGCCGTCCACGCGGCGCTCCCCGTCACGGCATATACCAGCCACGTAAATGCGATCGCGTCGATCGAATCGCCGAAACGGTTGATCAGATTCGCGACAATGATCTTCATGTACTCCTTTTGGCACAGAATGTCTCTGTAACCGATTTTTTTCTCTGTCACATTTTCACTCATACGAAACTCCTCCTTTGTTTCTTATCATTATAATCAAAACAAAGGGAAAATGGAATACTTTACAGCAAAAACTGCGCCAGCACATAGTTGCTCACCTCCTGCCCGCGCTTCGTGAGAAAAATCTGCCCGGCACGTTTCGCCAGCAATCCCTCCTCCTTCAGTGACTGCATCACCTCCTGATAGACCGCCTCGATCTCGATGCCGAAATTCTGCGCAAAGCGCTCTCTCGACACGCCGTCCGTCATGCGCAGTCCCAAAAACATAAATTCCTCCATCTGCGCCTTGCGCGGTATGCGCTCCGCCGTCTCATGGAGATTTGTCATAGGAATGACTTGCGCGCTTTGCCTGCACGCCGCCTGATTCGCAACATCCCCGCTGCCGGGCGCCGCGGTCTGGCGCAGTTCCTCCTTAATATGCACTGTCTTCTCCAAATATTTGTACAAATCAGAAACATTGGTGTAGCGGATATTTTCCATCAGGGACGCCGCACCAATCCCAAGACCCAAATAATTCGCCCTCTGCCAGTAGCCGATGTTGTGACGGCAGGCATACCCCGGCTTTGCAAAATTGGAGATCTCATACTGTTCATATCCCGCGTCCGAAAGCAGCTCCTCCGTCAGCCGCGTCGTCCGCAAAACCTCCTCCTCTGTGGGCAGAGCCGCCGTCGGCTCTCCTGCGCTCTGTCTCTTTGCGTCCTCCTGATAGCGCACATAAAACGGCGTCCCCTCCTCAATGATCAGAGAGTACACCGAAATATGCTCCGGCTTTAAGCGGATGATCTGGCGCAGCGTATGCGAAAAGCTCTCTGCGGTCTGTCCCGGCAGAGAGTTCATCAGATCGATATTGATATTGGTAAATCCGTTTCTGCGCGCCAGTTCATAGGTCTTCAAAAACTGTCCGTAGGTGTGAATCCTCCCCAGAAGCCGCAGTTCCCTCTCGTCCGCCGACTGTAACCCGATACTGATGCGGTTGATGCCGGCACGCCGATAGGCGGCAAACTTTCCGTCTGTCACCGTTCCCGGATTGCACTCGATCGAAATCTCTGCCTCCGGCGACAGTGAAAAATGACTGCGCACAGCGCTCATGATCCCGGACATCAGCTCCTCGTCCAGCCACGACGGCGTACCCCCGCCGATATAGACGCTTGTGACGGTATACTCCCGGCATTTTTCTCCGTAATAGGCGATCTCACGCAGCAGCGCCTCCACATAGGCGTGCTGCGTGTGCTCGTCCGCCCGGAAAGAGAGAAAATCGCAGTACTCACACTTTTTCATGCAAAACGGAATATGGATATACAATTCCAGTTCTTTTTTCATTCTCTCATCCACACTTCCCAAAACACGGCTTAATCCTCGTCCAGCTTTAAGACGCTCATAAATGCCTCCTGCGGGATCTCCACGTTTCCGACCTGGCGCATCCGCTTCTTTCCTTCCTTCTGCTTCTCCAAAAGCTTTCGCTTACGGGAAATATCGCCGCCGTAGCACTTCGCGAGAACGTCCTTGCGCATCGCCTTGACCGTCTCGCGCGCGATCACCTTACCGCCGACCGCCGCCTGGATCGGGATCTCAAACAGGTGTCTCGGGATCTCCTCCTTTAACCGCTCGCACATTCTCCTGCCCCGGTCATAGGCACTGTCCTTAAACACGATAAAGGAAAGTGCGTCCACCTGCTCGCGGTTGATCAGAATATCAAGCTTCACCAGCTCGGAGCGCTCGTACCCCTTCAGCTCATAGTCAAAGGACGCATAGCCCCGCGAGCGCGATTTGAGCGCATCGAAGAAATCATAGATGATCTCATTGAGCGGCAGATCGTATTTGATGAGCGCACGCGTTTTCTCAATGTATTCCATACTGATGTACACGCCGCGCCGCTCCTGACAGAGGCTCATGATCGCGCCGACATAATCGCTTGACACCATGATCTCTGCCGCCACGACCGGCTCCTCCATGTATTCGATCTCGGACGGGTCCGGAAGATTGGACGGATTCGTCAGCTCGATTACCTCGCCGTCCGTCTTGTGCACCTTGTAGATAACGCCCGGCGCCGTCGTGACGAGATCGAGATTAAACTCGCGCTCCAGGCGCTCCTGAATGATCTCTAAATGCAGCAGACCCAGAAATCCACAGCGGAATCCGAATCCGAGCGCCAGGGAGGTCTCCGGCTCATACTGTAAGGATGCGTCATTGATCTGAAGCTTCTCTAAGGCATCGCGCAGATCCGGATACTTCGCACTGTCCGCCGGATACATTCCGCAGTATACCATCGGATTGACTTTCTTATAACCCGGCAGCGGTTTGTCGCACGGACGCGCCACATTCGTCACCGTGTCGCCGACGCGCGTATCCCGCACATTTTTGATGCTCGCGCACAGATAGCCGACCATTCCGGCGGAGAGCTCCTCACACGGAATAAACTGCCCCGCGCCGAAATATCCGACCTCCGTCACCTCGGACTGTGCTCCGGTCGCCATCATGCGGATCGGATCTCCGACCCGGACCGTCCCCTCCTTGATGCGGCAGAATACGATCACACCCTTGTAGGAATCGTAGAGCGCATCAAAGATCAGTGCCTGAAGCGGTGCGTCTGCATCCCCCTCCGGCGCCGGTATCTTCTCCACGATCTGCTCTAAGACTTCCCCGATATTGAGTCCCGTCTTGGCGGAAATGCGCGGCGCATCCGCCGCCTCAATTCCGATCACATCCTCGATCTCCTGCACGACCTCATCCGGCTGCGCGCTCGGCAGATCGATCTTGTTGATCACCGGCATCACATCCAGATCATGATCGAGCGCCAGATAGACATTTGCCAGCGTCTGCGCCTCCACGCCCTGCGCCGCGTCCACGACGAGGATCGCCCCGTCGCAGGCGGCAAGGCTGCGCGACACCTCATAGTTAAAGTCCACGTGTCCCGGCGTGTCGATCAGGTTGAATACATACTCCTCGCCGTCCTTCGCCTTGTAGATAATGCGCACCGCCTGCGACTTGATCGTAATGCCGCGCTCGCGCTCCAGGTCCATGTTGTCGAGAACCTGCGCCTGCATTTCGCGGCTCGTGAGTGTCCCGGTGCTCTCTATAATGCGGTCGGCAAGCGTCGATTTGCCGTGGTCAATATGTGCAATGATACAAAAATTTCTGATTTTACTCTGGTCCATAGACATGAAATGTCCTCCTGATTTCGCATTCTCCTGCACATTATACGCGATAAAGGAAAGACGCGTCAAGTAGACGCGTCAGGTAAAGTTCCTATGACTGAAATAATGCTGTGGAATAATAGCGGTCTCCGCTGTCCGGCAGTAAGACGACAACGGTCTTTCCCTTATGTTCCGGTTTCTTCGCCCAGTCCACGGCTGCCTTTAACGCCGCGCCGGAGGAGATACCGACCAGGACGCCCTCGCTGCGCGCGATCTCTTTTGCAAAGGCAACCGCATCCGCATCCTCCACGGTCTGCACCTCATCGTAGATCTCCGTATTTAAGATCGCTGGCACAAATCCCGCGCCGATTCCCTGAATCCCATGCTTTCCGCCCACTCCGGTGGAAAGTACCGGGGAACCCGCAGGCTCGACGGCGATCACAGTAAGCTCTCCGTTTTTCTCCTTCAGATATCTCCCGGCTCCGGTGATCGTACCGCCCGTGCCAACGCCTGCGACAAACGCATCGATCGCCCCGTCGGTATCCTCCCAGATCTCCGGCCCGGTCGTCTTGTAGTGCGCCGTGGGATTTGCCGGATTCTCAAACTGCCCCGCGATAAAGCTGTCCGGGATCTCATCCGCGAGTTCCTTCGCCTTCGCGATCGCGCCGGACATTCCCTTTGCGCCCTCAGAAAGCACCACCTCTGCGCCATACGCGCGGATAAGATTTCTGCGCTCCACGCTCATCGTCTCCGGGATCACGATGATCAGACGGTAGCCGCGCGCCGCCGCGATCGCAGCCAGACCGATGCCCGTGTTGCCGGAGGTCGGCTCAATGATCGTCGAACCCTCCTTTAAAATACCTCTTCGCTCTGCATCCTCGATCATTTCGCGCGCCACGCGGTCCTTCACACTGCCCGCCGGATTCAGGTACTCCAGCTTTGCCAGAAGCCTTACCGAAAGCCCGTGCGCCTCCTCCATATGCTTCAACTCCACCAGCGGCGTATTGCCGGTCAGTTCATATGCTCCACTGTAAATCTTTCCCATTTGCTGTCTCCTTTCACTGTCTGCCCGCTCACGGCTGCTGCCACGCAACCAGATCCGCAAGCGTCACATTGTCCACCACATCGCGGATCGCCTGATCCACCTTTTCCCATAAGATGATCGTCGCACACTGTCCCTGCTTGGGACAGTTGACGTGCCCTGTCGAGAGGCATTCGACCGGGGCGAGCGAGCCCTCCGTGAGGCGGAGCACATCGCCGATGACATATTCGCCGAGTGGTTTCGTCAGGCGGTAGCCGCCCTGAAATCCCCTTGTGCTGCTCACATATCCCGCCTTGTTTAAAATCGCCATAATCTGCTCTGTGTATTTCACTGAGATGTCCTGTCTGGTCGCGATCTCCTTGACCGACACCGGGTGTTCTGCTCCATTGACAGCCAGATCATAAAGAATATGAATCGCATATCTTCCTTTTGTCGTTATCTTCACTCCGCATTCATACCCCTTTCATCAAAAAATACCGGCTCTTAGTAATCCTCTTCCTCCTCTTCCTCGTGGATGTCTGTCTTCGGCTTCTCAAGACCTTCGATCTTGATACCGTTTTTCTCTGCATAATCCCAGAGCGCGGAATGGATTGCCTCCTCGGCAAGCAGCGAACAGTGCACCTTCACCGGAGGAAGTCCGTCCAACGCCTCCATCACCGCTTTGTTTGTCACCTTAAGCGCCTCCTCAACCGTCTTGCCCTTCACCAGCTCTGTTGCCATACTGCTCGTTGCAACCGCAGCGCCGCAGCCAAAAGTCTTAAACTTGCAGTCCCGGATCACCTGATTTTCATCAATGTCGAGATACATACGCATAATGTCCCCACACTTGGGATTCCCGACTGTACCGACTCCACTTGCGTTTTCGATTTCTCCCATATTTCTTGGATTCTGAAAATGATCCATCACTTTTTCTGTATACATACTTTTTTCCTCTCTTTCTTCAACCAAATAATTTACGAATTTTTCTTCACAAAGTCCTCGTAAAGAGGAGACATCCCACGCAGGCGTTCGATCACCTGTTTGAGGTTATCCACGACAAAATCTGCCTCCTCCATCGTCGTCTCATCGCTTAAGGAAAGTCGCAGCGAACCGTGTGCGATCTCATGCGGCAGACCGATGGCAAGCAGCACATGGGACGGATCGAGCGAACCCGAGGTGCACGCGGAACCGCTGGATGCGCAGATGCCCTTGCCGTCGAGCATGATCAGCATCGACTCTCCCTCGATAAAGCGGAAACAGAAGTTCACGTTGTTTGGCAGACGCTGCTCTCTGTCCCCGTTTAATTTCGCGTACGGAATCTCCTTCTCGATGCGCTCGATCAGATGGTCTCTGACCCTTCGCTCCTTTCCGGTGATCTCCTCCATATTCTTCGTTGCGATCTCCGCCGCTTTGGCAAATCCGATGATTCCGGTCACATTCTCCGTGCCCGCTCTTCTCCTGCGCTCCTGCGCGCCGCCGTGTACAAAGGAGCGAATCTTCACACCCTTGCGGATGTAGAGGAAACCGATACCCTTCGGTCCGTGGATCTTGTGTGCGCTGGCACTCATCATATCGATATTCATCGCCTCCACGTCGATCGGCACCTGTGTGTACGCCTGCACCGCGTCGGTGTGGAACAGCACGCCGTGCTCGTGTGCGATCCGTCCGATCTCTGCGACCGGCTCGATCGTTCCGATCTCATTGTTTGCAAACATCACAGAGATCAGGATCGTGTCCGGACGGATGGCAGCCTCCAGTTCCTCCGGTCTCACCAGACCGTTCTCATCCACATCCAGATAGGTGACCTCAAATCCCTTCTGCTCCAGATATTCGCAGGTGTGGAGGATCGCGTGGTGCTCGATCTTCGTCGTAATGATATGTCTGCCCTTCTCCCCGTATGCCTCCGCTGTCGCCTTTAACGCCCAGTTATCGGACTCCGAACCGCCCGCGGTAAAATAAATATTCTCCGCTGTCGTGTGGATCGTGCCCGCGATCGTCTCCCGCGCATCGGTGACCGCCTTCTTCGTCTCCGCTGATATACTGTATATGCTGGATGGATTGCCGAACTTTTCCGTAAAATACGGGAGCATCGCCTCTAAAACCTCCGGTCTGACCGGCGTCGTCGCTGCGTTATCCATGTAAATGATTTTCTTGTCCATGTTCTTACCATGCCTTTCTGGTTCATTTCATATCATAGTTGTATGATATGAATTATACTAGTACCATTTTGGGAGTTTGTCAAGAAAAAAGTGTGCGCAAAGCGCACACTTTTTATTTGAGATAAGAGCAACTCACGGAGCACGCCCCTCATCTTTTTCAATCCCATCGTTCATGCTTCCCATCCGGTAACCGCCCAGATCCAGCGTCACAAAGGCAAAGCCGATCTCCTTTAGCTTTTCCTGTATCCTCCGGCACATCGGCACGGAGAGCGCCTTAAAAAAATCGTCCTCGCCGAACTCGATGCGGGCAAGCAGATGCGCGGCGTCCGCACCGTGCACGCGGACGCGCACCTGACGAAACCGCAGTTCCGCGAGAAACTGCTCCGCCGCATCCACCATCTCCAACTTCTCCGCCGTGATCTGCTCACCGTACACAAAGCGCGTTGCAAGACACGCAAAGGACGGCTTGTTCCACACCGGGATCCCAAGCTCCTTTGCCAGCGCGCGGATCGTCCTCTTGTCGATGCCGGTCTCCCGCAGCGGACTTAGCACGCCAAGCTCCGCCACCGCACGCAGTCCCGGACGGTAATCCCCGTTGTCGTCGAGGTTCGACGCCTCGGCGATATAGGGCATCCCCTGCCGCGCCGCCTCCTCACAGATTTTTCCAAATAGTACTTTCTTGCAGATATAGCAGCGGTCGATGGGATTTTCGGCAAATCCCTCGATCTCCAGCTCGTCCACCTCCACAATGCTGTGCCGGATGCCCTCTTTTCTGCAAAATTCCCGCGCGATGTCAAGCTCCCGCTTCGGAAGCGAACGCACCTTCGCGGTGACTGCCACCACATTTTCCCCGAGCACATCATGCGCCACCTTCAACAAAAATGCGGAGTCCACACCGCCGGAAAAACCGACGGCAAGCTGTTTTTTTTCTGCGAGATATGCCTTTAACGCCTCAAGCTGTTCCACCATGCTCTGTTCCATCTGTCTCTCCCTCTGCCACTGTCCGTTTACCCTCCTTGATCTCGTCGAGGATCTCTGCGACTGCCTCGCGCTCGTCAAAGTGGTATTTCACGCCCCGGATCTCCTGATAGTCCTCATGCCCCTTTCCGAGCAAAACGATCATATCGCCCGGCAGGGCGTGCGTCATACAGTAGGCGATCGCCTCTTTTCTGTCGTCGATCTCGATAAATCTGCCGCCGCTTTTTGCCAGCCCCACCTGAATATCCTTATTGATGTCACGGATGTCCTCGTCTCTCGGATTGTCGCAGGTGAGCACGCACAGATCCGCCATCGCCCCGGTCACCTCGCCCATATCGTAGCGGCGCAGCTTCGAGCGGTTTCCACCTCCCCCGTAGACACAGATCAGGCGTTTCGGATGATACTCAAGCAGCGTCGTCAGCACGCTCCTCGTGCTCACCTCGTTGTGCGCATAGTCGATGATCAGATAGTAATCTTTGGAGACCGGGAGCATCTCCACGCGTCCCCTGACCTGCACCCTCGCAAGTCCTTCCAGGATTGCCTCCTGCGAAATGCCAGCAAGATGGCAGACGAGCATCGTCACCAGCGAATTGTACACGGAAAATCTGCCCGGGATATGCACCTTTGCCTCGCAGGACATCAAGCCCCCCACCGCAAAATGCATCCCGAGTTTTCCGCCCTCGTTTAAAAAGCCGATATCGTACGCAAAAAGATCCGCACACTCCGCCTCCGTCCCGCCGCACGCTGAAAAACGATGTACCTCGCAGGTGTGGTTTTTCAAAATCTCCTCACAGTGCGCATCGTCCGCATTCACAATGCCGACCTTACACTGTCGAAACAGTAAGCTCTTGCACTCCAAATACTCCTCAAAGGAGTCATGCTCCGTCGGTCCGATGTGATCCGGCGACAGATTCGTAAAAATGCCGTAGTCAAACAAAATCCCCGCGGTGCGGTCGAGCTTTAATCCCTGTGAGGAAACCTCCATCACCACATACCCGCAGCCCGCCTCCACCATAGCCGCAAACATCCGGTGCAGCTCGTAGGATTCCGGGGTCGTATTCTTCGACGGCATCTGCTCGTCCCCGACCAACGCGCCGATCGTTCCGATCAGTCCGACTTTTTTGCCCGCCTGCTCTAACACGCTTTTGATCATGTAGGTCGTCGTCGTCTTTCCCTTTGTGCCGGTCAGTCCGATCGTGACAAGCTTTCGCGCCGGATAGTCAAAGAGCGCCGCCGACATATAGGCGAGCGCCTTTCGTGCAGACGCCACCCGAAGCACTGTGACCGTGCGCGGAATCTGCGCCGCCTCGCTCTCCCGTTCCAGCACAATGACGGACGCGCCCTTTTCCACCGCGTCCGGAATATAGTTGTGACCGTCCGTGACCGCACCGACCATGCAGACAAACATGGTCTCCTTCGCGATCTTTCTCGAATCATAGATAATATCGCGCACCTCTGTGTCCATGCTGCCCCAGAGGCACTCGTATTCCAGTTCCTTACAAATCTGACTTAGCTTCATCTTCTCTCCCGTCTATTTCCCTAAAATGTGGGAGGCGTCTATCTCCGCCTCAAATACCGTGTGGGATGGTCCCGTCATAAACAGATGGTTTGTCGCCTCATCCCACTCGATCAACAGCGGTCCTCCGATCTGCTCCACCGTCACCTTCCGGTCCAGGCGTCCCGTCAGCACACCTGCGACGACCGCCGTCGCGCAGCCCGTTCCGCATCCGATCGTCTCGCCTGTCCCGCGCTCCCACTCACGGATTTTGATATAATCACGGCTCACCAGCTCGGCGAACGTCACGTTCGTCTTGTTCGGAAACAGCTCCGTCTTATACTCAAGCGCCCTGCCGTAGCGCGGCACATTGAGGTCTGCCACCGAATCCACATACATCGCACAGTGCGGATTCCCCCAGGAAACCGCCGTGACAAAAAATTTCTTATCAAACACAGTCACCGGATGCTCCACAAACTCGGGCAGTTCTGTACACACAGGAATAACGCCCGTGTCAAGCCGCGGCTCCCCGATGTCGGCGCGGATATTGGTCACCACCCCGTCAGCGACCGTCAGCGTCAGATGCTGCATCCCGCCCAGCGTCTCTATGACAAGCTGCATCTTGTCTGTCAGCCGGTGGTCGTACACATATTTTCCGACACTGCGCAGCGCGTTGCCGCACATCTCCCCCTCCGTGCCGTCCGGGTTAAACATCCGCATCCGAAAATCCCCTTTGTCGGACGGACAGATCAGCACCATCCCGTCCGATCCGATGGCAAAATGGCGGTCGCTGACAAAGCGCGCCAGCTCCGGCAAATTTTTTAATTCCTGATGAATGGCGTCGATATAGACATAGTCATTGCCGAACGCCTGCATTTTCGTAAACTGCATTTTCTTACTCCTCTTTCTCCTGTGTCCTAAACGTTCTGACCGTTCATCGCACGGTCTAAGTCCGCGATAATATCATCCACGTTCTCGATGCCGACCGACATACGAAGGAAACAGTCCGTGATGCCGAGCGTCTCCTTGATATCCTTCGGCGTGTCCTCATGCGTCTGCGTCGTCGGGTAGGTGATCAGCGTCTCCGTGCCGCCCAGGCTCTCCGCAAACATGATCATATCCACGCCCTTTAAAATATCCTTCACCGTCTCAAAGCTGTCCACCGTAAAGGAGATCATGCCGCCGAATCCGCTCGTCTGCTTTTTCGTCACAGCGTAATCCTTGTGATCCTCAAAGCCCACATAATACACCTGCTTCACCTTCGGCTGTGCGCGCAGCCACTCCGCCACTTTTTTCGCGTTCTCACTGTGTCTGTCCATGCGCACGGCGAGCGTCTTGATGCCCCGCAGGATCAGCCAACTGTCAAGCGGCGCAAGCTGGCTTCCGTGCGACTTGATGTGCACGTAGATCTTGTGCGCGATCTCCTCGTCGTCCTTCACCACCACGATACCGGAGATCGTGTCGTTGTGTCCACCGAGATACTTCGTGGAGCTGTGGGTCACGATGTCCGCCCCAAGCGCGAGCGGTTTCTGAAAATACGGCGTTAAAAATGTATTGTCCACAACCGTCAGGGCGCCGATCTCCTTCGCGATGTCTGCGATGGCACGGATGTCCGCCACCTTCATCATGGGATTGGTCGGCGTCTCCACAAAGAGCATTTTCGTCTGCGGTGTGACTGCCGCACGCACCTGATCCAGTTTGGACATATCCACATAGGTGTGCGTGATGCCGTATTTGCCGAACACGTCGCCAACGATGCGGAATGTGCCGCCGTAGATATCGTCGGAAAGAATGACATGGTCGCCCGGCTCAAGCAGGGAGAACACCGCCATATTTGCAGCCTGTCCGCTGGAAAATGCAAAGCCTTCGATGCCGCCCTCCAGGATTGCCATCGTGCGCTCCAGCTCCAGTCTCGTCGGATTTTTCAGGCGGCTGTAATCAAATCCCGTCGAGTTGCCAAGCTCCGGGTGACGGAAGGTCGCCGTCTGGAAGATCGGCATACTCACCGCCCCCGTCAGCGGCTCTGTGCCGAGCGCTCCGTGTACCGCCTTCGACTCAAAATGCAGGTTTTCTTTTGTATCAAAATCTCTGTAATTGCTAAAATTCTTCATAGTCTCCTCCGTTCTTTGACGTGTCCATATATCTCTATTATACATAACACTTTTTAAAATATATAGTAGACAAGTGCTTTTTTTATTGCAAATAGTGCTGTTTTATACTAAAGTAGAGGTAGGATGCCGGGGGCAGAAAGGGCTTTTCAAAAATGGAGTTGGCGAGTGGCATAAATGGTATTCTGATTTGTGAATGTGGAGAAGCTTAGAGCTTCTTAATGTTCTGTCAGTTTCCAGCAATTCGACGGCAGGGATGCTGGCGAAAGTCCGAACTGCGCCACGGATGGCGCATAGAGGACGGTTGCGTCCGTAAACAATACCGCTGCCAGAACATTTTAGAAGCTCTTAGATTCGGAACCTGAACAAAAAGAATACCATTTATGCCACTTGCCAGACGCAATCCGTAAAAGCCCCTTTTACCGTCGGCATCCATACAATACAAACGAGATTTCCATAAGCGAGGGGGTTTTTCTATGCCGGAATACAAAAAAGTCGGTTATCTGACCAGCAGTTTTAAGATGTTTCATTTAAAGGACACGGAGCACAGGGAGTTCAGCTACCACTATCACGATTTTCACAAGATCCTGATCCTGTTAAGCGGCGACGTGACGTACACGATCGAGGGTCATGCCTATGATCTGCGCCCGGACGACATCGTACTCATCAGCGCCGGGGAGGTTCACAAACCCGTCATCCACTCCGACGCGCCCTACGAGCGCATCATTATCTATATTTCCCCTGATTATCTGAACGAATACCGGGAAAAGGAAAATGATCTCACACTCTGTCTGCACCGGGCGCGCAGCGAGCAGGCGCACGTTCTCCGGCTACAGTCCTCCCGAAACGGCAGGCTCGGCACAGTCATCCGGGAGCTTGACCGCTCTCTGTACGATGAGGACTACGCAAACGCGCTCCACCACCGTGTTCTCTTTCTGGAATTTATGATCCAGCTCAACCGTGCGGCGCTGCACAACCACATTCTTTTTATCGAGGACACGACCTCCAACGAAAAAATCCTCTCTGTGCTCTCCTATTTACACAAGCACCTGACCGAGGATATCAGCATCGAGGAGCTTGCCGCGAGCGTCTTTTTAAGCCGCTCCTATCTCATGCATATGTTTAAGGAGCAGACCGGATACACCCTCGGAAGCTATATTTCCACCAAGCGCCTCTTCCTTGCAAGAGAGCTGATCGGAGACGGTATGCCTGTCACGGAAGCCTGCTATGCCTGCGGTTTCCGCAATTACTCGACCTTCCTGCGGGCATATAAAAAGAGCTTCGGCGAATCCCCGAGGGATCAGCGCCCAAGCTCTCTCAACCCTTAAATCAAAGGCTCTCTGCAAGTGTATTCATCAGCCGTGGGATCAACTGCTTCTTGCGCGAAACAATACCGGGAAGCAGGATCCCCTCTCCATTCTCCGGTTTCTTAAATGCATGGGCAAGCAGTCTGCCCGAATCCTCCCCCGCAAAAATCACGCGCGAGGACTCCTCCAGAATATCTGTCAGCATGACATATACCATCGAAAGCTTTTTCTCCGCAAGCACCGGAACCAGAAACGGCCGGAGCTGCTCTCCGAGCTTATCCAGCTCCTCACGGCTCATCGCACTGATCTGCGCCACACCGAAATCACAGTCGTTGGTATGGAAAATCTTGAAATCCTGATAAAAAATCTCCTCCGCCGTCTTGTTTTTAAAATCACTTCCGGCGCAGAACATATTTTTCGCATATTCTTCAATCTCGATCCCCGCAATCTGTGCCAGCGCCTCCGCCGCCGCCTTGTCGAACGGCGTGCAGGTCGGTGAACGGAACATCAACGTGTCCGAAATGATCGCCGAGACCAGCAGTCCTGCGATCTGCTGTGGGATCTCCACCTGCTTCTCCTGATACATCTGGTAAATGATCGTCGAGGTGCAGCCGAGCGGCTGGTTGCGGAAGTAGACCGGAGACACCGTCTCCAGGGTGCCAAGTCTGTGGTGGTCGATGATCTCTAAGATCTCCGCCTCACCGATGCCATCCACCGCCTGGGACTTCTCATTGTGATCCACCATGATCACCTGCTTCTTCTGCATACTCATAAGGTTACGCCTCGAAACCATACCGACATAGTTGCCGCTTTCGTTCAGCACCGGAAAATCACGGTGGCGCACCTTTGCCATCTCTTCCTTCACATCATCCACATAATCGTCGATCTGGAACGTGATCAGGCGCTGCCTCGTCATATACTGCTTGATCGGCATACTCTGGTTGATCAGACGCGCCACCGAAAAGGTATCGAACGGCGTCGTGATAATGACGCAGTCGTGCCGCTCCGCCAGCTTCTTTACCTCCTCATCGACCTCAATGCCTCCGCCGATCACGATACAGCTCGCGCCGGAACGGATCGCCTGCATCTGCGCCTCCTCGCGGTCGCCCAGGATCACAATGTCATCCTCCTCGATCACGCCCGCCATATATTCGGGATTCGAGGTCGCGACAACCACCTTGCCCCGCACAAGATGCGCGTGCTCGTTGCCCACACAGACCTCCCCCTCCAGCGTCTCCGCGATCGTCTTGTACGGCGTGCGCGCCTGCGAGAGCGCGCGGTTGTCCCGCACATCCATATAGGAGGTCGCAATATCCTTGGTTACGATAATGCCCTCCATCTTGCCAAAACGGTTCGTGACCGGAAGTGTCACGACGTCCAGCTTCTTCATCAGCTCCCACGCGCGTTTCAGCGAGATCTGGCTGCTGACCCCCGCCGTCTTTCGGATGCTGATATCCTTAAGCTGTGCGCCCGCAAAGGTCACGAGCGCCGGCTCCTTTGCCCCAAAATAATCTAAGACATAGCGTGTCTCCTCATTGAGACTTCCGGCGCGCTTTGCCACAAATTCCTTTTCCTCTGTCTGGTTTTTCAGATATGCATAAGAAATCGCCGCACAGATGGAATCTGTATCCGGATTCTTATGTCCTACCACCCACACCTTTTTTGATTCTGTACCCATAAACCTCCTTTAGAAATTAAATACGCCAAGAGAATACAAAATGTAACCAATCAGCAGCACAAAATTCAGTACCGAGAACCAGGACAAGCATTTCAGATAACCGCGGATGGAACCGACTCCTTTTTCCATCTCATCCATCTTCTCGATCTTGGAATCAAACTCATTGAACAGATCCTGGATATTGCGGTAGCACTTCACATTCTCGGAATGTACCTTCTCTGACAGATCCGTCTTGATCGACTCAAGCTGCTCTGTGGCATTTTCCAAAAGCGCCTTCACCTCCGCGATCTGCCCCTCGGAAAGCTTCTTATTCGCAATCGCCTGCTCCTCAAGGAACTGCTTGTTCGTCGCGAGCTGCTCCTCGGAAAGCTTCTTGTTCGCCGCAATCTGGTCCTCGTTGAGTCTGCGGTTTGCCGCAAGCTGCTCGCCGCTCGCCTGCTTCACCTCCGCCACCTGACCGGAAATGCTGCGCTCGATCTCGTCCATCTTCGCAGTCACTCTGCCAGCCAGCTCGTCCACTTTTCTCGTGAACTCCATGACGATCTTGTCCGCCTCCTCCTGCCGCTCTGTCAGAATGTACTGAAGCTCCTGCGCCTTGTCCTCCCTCTCATTCACAAGAGACTGCAATTCCTTCACCTTGTTCTCCTTCGATGCGAGAAGCTCCTGAAGCTGCTTTGCTTTCTCCCTGAATTCATCAATCTGGCTTAATAAGAAATCTTCTTTTTCCACTTCTACCTGTATCCTTTCACGCTTATGTGATGCCGTTTTATTCGTCTGTACCGCTTTCTTTCTGCCGGGCGAAAGCTGTTTTTGCAATATTTGAAAGATATTTGCCATGCGCACTTTCTTCCCACTTTCTACGAATTTGAAAAACACCTACTCGTATTCTAGCATTATCGGATTGCGTTGTAAAGCGCGAAACTGCACTGGCGGCAAAAACGCCCCGGACTGCTTTTCCCAGTCCGGGGCGTTCCTCCCATTTCTTCTATTCCTATCCCCACAGATGTTCTGGATACAGACCCGCCTTCTTAAAATCGCGGATCGCCTGCTCCACCACCGGTTTATCTTCCCGGTAGGTGACGCCGTACCATTTCTCCGTGGTCGCAAGCACCTGCACCGTCGCTTTGTCGGACGCCAGCAGACTGCTGACAACCGCCGGGAGATAGTACTCGCATTTCTGCGGATTCTCCCGCAGACCCTGCTCTAAGAATGCGCCAAAGCCATTCTCGATCTCCTTTAAGAATCCGGCGCTAAAGCCCCACATATTCATGGAGACGATCGTATCGTCCGGCAGGGAAATCCATGTCGCACCGTCATCCTCGGTATATGCCGCACCGTCGCCGCGCTTCTCGATGTGTGTGCGCTCCGTCACGCTCAAAAGCTCGCCGTCCGCGTTCATCTCACAGATGCCGCGTGACACATAACCGTTCTCCGTCAGGGTGTTCTCCAGATGATAACCGACCATCGCATAGCGGTATTTCCCGTCGTCCTCATGTGTGACCAGATAATCGTAGATCTTCCGGAACGCATTTCTTCCGTAATAATCGTCCGCATTGATCACCGCAAACGGACCGTCGATGACGTCCTTGCAGCAGAGCACTGCGTGCGCTGTCCCCCACGGTTTCACACGCCCGTCGGGAACCTCATAACCGTCCGGAAGATTGTGCAGATCCTGATAGACATAGGCAACCTCCATCACCCTGGCGATGCGGTTCCCCACCGCCTCCTTAAAGTCTGCCTCATTCTCCTTCTTGATAATGAACACAACTTTCTCAAAGCCCGCCTCTCTCGCGTCGTAGACGGAAAAATCAATGATGATATCCCCCTCTTTATCGACCGGATCGATCTGCTTCAATCCTCCATAGCGGCTGCCCATACCCGCTGCCATGATCACCAGTACCGGTTTTTTCATTGCCTTGTCATTCCTTTCCTGCTAAATCGCATACCACTTGATCTCGTTTGCGTCCAGATGGAGTGTAAAGCTGCTACCGTCCCCACGGTAAACGACGGTATCCTGCGGTTCGTAGGTGTTGTTCACCACGCAGTACTTGCCGTTTTTCACATAGGCGTGAACCTCAACGTTGAAGTTCGTGGAGAACCACTGGGTCAGCGCTTCCTCCTCGCTGTGCGCGCTCCACATAATACTTCTATATAATACGCGGCTGTTCTCAAAGCTGTACGGCAGACCGCTGATGTATACACAGCGTCCTTTACCATACGCGTTGACTGCAAGCTGCACCTCTTTTTCTCTCTGCACTAAAATCTCCGTGCCCTCATACGCATAGATACTCTTCTTGCCCTCGCCAAAGTCAACCTCTCCGGCAACGTCCGCAAGGATAAAGTGATCTCTGTGCTCCTCCCAGTTATACTTATCGTAATTTAAGGTAAAGCCGGTCTCCTTCTCCACGCCGAGCATTCCTGCGAGCTGTAAATAGTGCCCCTGATACTGGTGTCCCGACGGCTCGCCGACGCCGATAAATCCGCCGCCGTTATACACGAAAGAGCGGATCGCGGAGGAAATCTGCGGATGTTCCCAGATACTGCCTCCCGTGTGCGCCGTATCTCCGTCGCCGACATTGATGATCACGTCGATGCCGTCCAGTATCGAAGCGTCCGCCAGAATATCGTCAAAAGAGATAAACTTCACGTCAAACGGTGCGCCGGAAAGCGCCTCGATAATCCCTGCATAGCTGTAATTCTGCTTCTGGTACAGCGCATGGTGTACCATGTGGCAGCCCCAGCTCCTGATCTTGCCCCAACTGTTTAAGACAGCGACCGTCTTTGCACAGTAAGGGGTCGTACCCCTCGCGTTCTCGTAGAGCTCACGGAACTCATCGCAAACACTCTCAACATAATCGATAAACTCCGGAAAGTCAAGCGCCAGTTTCAGATAGCCGCCGTAGCCGATACGGTCGATCGGCTTGCGCAGGATTGCACGCCGTGCCGTCACCCAGTTCTCCTTCGCCTCCTTCACCGGATCACCGCCCTCGTGGAAGGTATCCGGGAAGAAATACGGCAGGAAACGTCCCTCCGTGTACTTCACGCCCTCAATATCGGAGATCAGACGGAGTGTGCTTCCGTTTCCAACGCTTCCCACGACAGAATCCAGACCGATCCCGGCAAACTCCTCCATAAACGGCTCTGTTCCGATCCAGTGATCGCCCAAAAACATCATCGCTTCCTTGCCGCACTCGTGGGTGATGTCCACCATCTCCTTTGCAAGCTTTGCCACCTCGCGGCGCTGGAATGCCTGAAAATCCTTGTATTCTCTGCTCGGCACACGGTACTGGTTGTTGTAATAGCCCTGGTCAATGATAAATTCCGGGCGGAATTTATATCCCACTTCCTTTTCAAACTGCTCCAGAATATATGGGCTAACCGACGCAGAATATCCATACCAGTCCACATATTTCTCGCGCTTTAACTCGTCGAACATCAGTGTAAACTGGTGGAAAAACGTCGTGTACCGGATCACATTGACATACGGATGCTCCTCGCAGAATTTACGCAGACGCTCCATCGAATACTTGTGTGTCTTTGGCTGGCGCACGTCAAACGTGATCTGGTGCTCAAAATCCTGCCAGTCATTGGTCACCGCATTGTACATATGTACCGGATCCCAGATCAGGTACGCCAGAAAGCTGACCGTATACTCGTGAAACGGCGTTGCGTCATGGATCTTTACACAGCCGTCCGTCTCGTCGTACTCCCATTTGTCCGTGGAAACGGCCTCGCCCGAAGAGCGGTCGATCACCTCCCACCAGCGTCTGATGTCGTCCCTGGTATTGACCTGCATCAGCTCATCGGAAATACCCTTCATCAGCGGGATGGAAACCTCTGTCCCCTCCGCCGGGTAAAAGCCCGTCATGATATAGCACTGCTGTACCTCATCCGGGTTCGCCTTTGCCCACTCGTTATCTTTTCTCGTCGTGTAATAGGTCGAATAAATCTTCGCCCCCGTCTTTGTCAGCTCCTCCGGAAACTCTGTTCCGTCGCAGTCGCGGATCGCATCCGCCCCCCACCGCTTCAAAAGCTCGATTGTCTCCGGCACAACGTCCAGATTCGTCGGAATCGTTACACGCCCTGTTTTCTTCTCTGTTTTCTGCTCGCTCATCTTCTAAACTCCTACGCTATCTCTTTTTTGCTGTTCTTCCAAATGGTTTGTTATAGATCCCAAGTGCGACGAGAAGGCAGATCACTCCCACGCACATCAGTCCCAGTCCGCCAAGCTGCCCCGTCATACGCCATCCAATGAGCGTCAGTGCCACGCCTGCCACAAAGAATACCGCGATCAGCAGTACCCGTAATTTTTCATGTGTCTTCCAAAATTCCATTCTTTCTGCACCTTCCTCTCTGCTCTCTGAGCCATCAGCCCTTCAGACCGCCGACCGTCATACCCTGCGTCAGCTTGCTCTGCACACAGATGTATAAAATCAGTGTCGGAACCATAACGATGACAAGACCTGCATACATAATGCCGTACTGCGCCGCAGACTGCTGTGCCTGCATCAGGTTCAAAAGTCCGACCGGAAGTGTCTTCGGCCCTTTTGCGGAACTCATCAGCGTCATGGAAATGATGTACTCATTCCAGAATGATAAGAAATTGAATAAAATGACTGTGATGATGGACGGCTTCGCCATCGGGAAAATGATCTTCCACATCGTTGTGCTGTAACTTGCCCCGTCGATATAGGCAGCTTCCTCATAGTCATGCGCCAGCGTTGCGAAATAGCCGGACAGCAGATAGATGGTGAACGGAAGCGCCGTCGCAGCATAGACAATGGCAAGCACTACCAGATTGTTCAAAAGGAACCCTTCACCCATCACCTTTTTCAGCCACGTATCGCCGTCCCTGAGCATCAGGAAGATCGGCACCACGATATAGTTCACATTGATAAAAAGTCCTGCCATAAACGCAGCGTTTAAAAATTTGCTGCTGCGGAACTTAAATCTGGACAGCGCATAAGCCGCCGGAAGCGCCACCACCAGAAGGATCACAAGCGCAAGTGCCGTGACAAACACGGAGTTTAACATATACTCTCCCATCTTTGCGGTGTTCCACGCATCGACAAAGTTCTGCCAGTAAAAGCTCTCCGGGAGCGTCCACGGATTTCCATAAAACTCTTTATTCTGCTTCACGGATGCCAGAAACACCCACACCACCGGGACAATGATACTGATTGCCAACAGCGCCAGAACCAGATATATAAAAAATTTATACAAACGTTCGGTAGAATTTGTATGCTTTTTTTCTTTCATAGTGCCTCCCCTTAAAATTCCAGCGGCTCACGGTCGGTCACCTTGTTTACGATTGCAGACAATGCAAACGAGAACAGGAAGATCACAACGCCGATCGCCATACTATAACCATATAAACCTGCATCCTTCTGTCCGTACATATAGCTTAATGCCACCTCGGAGGCACCGTTTGGTCCACCGGATGTCATCGCTTTGACAAAGAGGAATGCCATGTTAATTGTCGATATAATGAAAAACGTTAAGGTTGTGCGGATATTTGTCCAAATCAAAGGGATTGTAATCTGAAAGAACTGTGTCAGTCTTCCCGCACCGTCAAGACTGGCGCTCTCGTAAAGGCTCTCCGGCACACTTGCCATGGACGCCATGTACATGACCATATAGTAACCGATTGCCTGCCACACCATCGCGATGATGATGCTGACCATAACCAGGGACTCGCCCTTCCATAAGATCGGCTCCTCCATCTTGTGGAACAGACCGATGATGCTGTTTAACATACCATTTTCCGGCTTATAGATTGCAGAGAAAATACCGGAAATAACAACGATCGATAAGATATTCGGGATATAGAAGACGATCCGGAAGAAATTTTGTCCTTTGATCTTCTCCCTCGATAAAATGCCAGCAAATATTAACGCAAACGCGAATGTAACAATCGTTACCACCACGATCAGAAGGATCGTGTTCTGCATGGAGCGGATAAAGTTTGTATCTGAAACCAGCATCTTGAAATTCTTGAGTCCAACGAAGGTTTCATTCGGTGAGTATGCGCCTTTTTCAAACAAAGACATACGAAAAACATTGAGTGTCGGCAGTATCATAAAGATGAAAAAAAGGATGACCGCCGGTGCGATACAGGCAACCAAAAACCGATTGCGTCCTCTGGCACTTTTCATAATTTTTCTTTCCTTTCTTAAAATAGTTCCGATAAAATACGGCGGGCAGTACTCTGCCCGCCGTCCTTTTTCATTTGATCATGTGACTCTGAATGATTATTTCAGATTTGCACGCATCTGGTCGCTTCCTGCGATGACGCCCTCAATCCACTCTTCCTCTGTCATGTCTCCGGATACCAGAGAGTTTACAGGATCGAAGAATACGGAACGAACCTCAACACCCGGAATTGCCTCGAATGGTGCAAAGTTACCCATAGCAGCCTTAGCGCCGTTGTCGTAGATAGAGTAGAACATTACGTTGTCGCCCTCTAACTTGTCAGCGATGTTAAGTACCGGCTGGATTGCTCCTGCTTTTGCGAAGATCTCGCAAGCGGTATCGCTGTATAAGAATGCGATGAACTGCTTTGCCGCATCCTGATGCTCTGCGCCTGCCGGAATCCATGCCTGCTCAAACCATGTGTAGCTGTAAGCGTCTCCGCCTTCCTCTACTGCCGGAAGAGCTGTCATGCCCCACTTAAAGCCGTCTGCGCGAGGAGCCTCTGCCATCTCGCCAACGATCCATGTACCGTTTGGCATGAAGAGTGCCTTGTTGTCAAGAACTAACTGCTGGTTCTGTGTGAAGTCCTGATCATTTGCCTGAGCCGGTGTGATCGGGTCTGTGTAAGTTGCTAATTTTGCAACGATGTCAAAGCACTGCTGTGCTTCCGGTGTCTCCCAGATACCCTCTTCATAGTTGGTAGCCTTGTTGAAGAACTCCGGTCCACCTACGGAATACATCAATGCGTAGAAGAATGCATCAAAGTAACCTGTGGTCGGATAAGTAAAGAGAGAGATACCCTCTGCCTTTGCCTTGTCACCTAACTCCCACATCTCATCCCATGTGGTAGGAACTGTCCACCCTTTCTCTTCAAACAGTCCTGCATTGTAGAACAGTCCGCATGGAGAATAGAACATCGGTGCAAGGTAGGTCTTGCCATCGCCGTAAGGATTGGTAAGGGATGTCTCTGTAAATCCGCCTGCCAGCTTCTCGGAAACGGTAACGTCCTCGCCCGGCACTGTCATGGATAATACATCTGTGATATCTGCGATCATGTTGCCCTTGATGAACTGCTCGGTCAGCGCTGCCTCACGTCCGGTTGCAAGATGGATCACATCCGGGTACTCGCCGCCCTGCATGGATGGTCCGATGACATCCTCAAGGTTCTTGTCGGTTGTCAGCTCTACGTTGATACCGGTCTGCTCTGTGAACGCTGCGGCTACTTCCTGCCACATCTCGGAACCGTAAGCGGTCTCGATTGCAGCTACACTGATCGTTTCGCCTTCTGCGTTGCCTGCAGCAGCCTCTGTGCCTTCCTCTGTTCCCGGTGTCACATCGTTTCCTGCGTCCGTCGTCTGCTCTGTTGTGTTGTCAGAACCGCAGCCTGCAAGCAGAGAAGCAGCCATTGTAACACTTAAGATTGCACACAATAACTTTCTTTTCATTGTTTTACCTCCCATTTCTTTTGTGATATTGACGGAAAATCCGTCCACCACTTAGTTTCTATACGGTATTATAACGTACTTTTTCTGATATGTTTACCCATATCTTGCTCTTTTTTTTAGAAATCTTGTTATACATTGTATACTTGCACGAATCAGTTACATTTTTTAACAATTATCTATGCGGTTTCACGAACAACCGTATCTTAAATCACTTTATTTTCCAAATAACACTCCAACAGATACGCGGGATTTTCATAATACATACTGCTGTTATAATCATCAATTTTACTGCTTAGAAACGAATTGTAAACCTTTAACAGCGCATCAATGATTTCCGTCTTTTCACGCTCTGCCACAGCCTTTATCAGTCTCTTATATACTTTGCCAATATCCCAGTGCGATGGGATGGCATATTTACACGCTGCCACATTGTCAAAACTTCCCGTTTTAATATTCGCTTTTGTGATAAAATCATCACTCACACGTTCTATGCTGTCACTGTGATAGACATCTGCCAGATCATAGATTTTCGCAAGATTCTTTTTTCCCAGTGCATTTACGACTTCTGCCCTTGTATTTTTCGTCTTTCTCGCAATATAATCAATTAAACTGCATACAAAGAACAGATCATTATCTTTTGCCGGTTCTCTCCCCGTATTTTCCATCACAGAACCTCCTCAAATCCTCTGTATTCCAGACATTTTAACGCTTCTTTCGTGCAGAAATTTATCTGGTGTGTCGGATACTTGAATTTTGCCAGTACCCAAAACTGTTCTCTTGTAATACTTCCATCCATATAATCAGAAATATAATTATAAATCTGATCATCTGCCATTGCTCCGATCACAATGTCATAGATGTGTTTCTTCCCGCTTCTGCCATCAATGATAAAATCCAGCCACTCATCTGTCATTTCTTTAAACTCTTTTATCTGCAAATCAGAATCCAATCGCACATCATAAATAGATACAATTTTTGTATCATATCGTTTCGCCCACCGTTGTGCCTGCTCCTTGATAATTGTGCAGTAAAATCCATTTCCAAAATCCTTTGTATTTTTCCCGGCACGAATCTGAGGATTTTCAACCGGCATATATCCCCCATGATATACTGTCATCTTCGCCATTTATCATTTACCTTTCTGCCCAAAATCTTTCTGTTGCTATTTATTTTATCATATGTTTCCGCTCCAATCAACGCATGGCGAAATTGGCGAAACTTCTACTCATCCGTCCAAATGTAAAGCAGGAGCTTTTTTGCGTTTTCTTGCCATTTTGCACTTTTTCTTCTATAATAATTTGAGTGACAAAAGGGAATTTTTAAATTTAGAAGTTCTTGGTTTCGGAATCCTGAACAAAAAGAATATCATTTGTGCATTTTCCCAATCACAATCTGAAAAACCCCTTTTGACACCCGAATCCTATTATTATAGTAATTCACGGTATAAAGGAGTTCCTATGAGCAATCGAAAATTCAACTTAGAAAACACGGTGCTTCCACAGATTTCGTTCCGGCTTCTGTCCATCTCCGCTTCCAAATATGAGAATGACTGGGAGAGCTTTCCGCACAGCCACTACTTCACGGAAATCTTTTTCGTCAAAAGCGGCACCGGACATATGCAGATTGAGAACGAGTCCATCCCGCTTGAGGCAAATAACCTTGTCCTGATCGGCGCGCAGGTGCTCCACACCGAATTTTCCAATCCATCCGACCCGCTCGACTACTATGTCCTCGGCGTGGAGGGATTAAAGATCAACACCGACCGTCCGGTTGAGTACAGTGTCGTCGACGCCTCCTCCAGCTTTCCCGAAGTGCGCCAGTGTTTCGAGAGCATTTTGTGGGAAATGCATAACCGCTCGGACGGCTACGCAGAGGTCTGCCAGCACTATCTGGCGATCCTCGTTCTGCTGATCTGCCGCAAGGATCACGTTTCTTATGAGCTGGTGGACACCCAGAACAGCAGCCGCGAGTGCCACAAGGTCAAGCGCTATATTGAGACAAACTATCACGACAAGATCACGCTCGATTCCCTCGCAGAGAACTGTAACCTCACAAAATATTATCTGAGTCACAAGTTTACGGAACTCTACCGCAAATCTCCGATCGCTTATCTGACAGAGATCCGCATTGCCGCGGCAAAAGACCTTCTGAAAACGACCAGTTACAGCATTGAAGAGATTGCAAGCGCCACGGGTTTTTCCTCTAGCAGCTATTTTTCGCAGACCTTCCAGAAGTTCTGCCGGATGTCGCCACAGCAGTACCGGAAGTCACATACCGCGTGATGTCACATTATTTCGCCAGATATCCACTCAAAAAGGAGGGACAAAATCATGTTTCATATGATTTTGTCCCTCCTTTTTTCGGCATAAAACTACTTACTGAGCTTCCTCTATCTCCGCCCGTGCCTTCTCAATCTCCGAAGTAATCTCTTCCTGTTCCGTTGTTAATTTTTCCATCACTTTGTCATATTCACGATCTCTAATGAGTCCCTCACTGGTATCCCAAAGCAGATCGGCATAACTGTCTATAAAATCTCCATATCTGCCGCTTGCCTCTGCAAGCCTGGAATGCACTTCCTCATATCCCTGTGGCGGATTGGTGATCTCGCTGAAAGCTATAAATGGATCTTTGGTCACTCTGACTCTTTCGATTCTGGTTTTGACATCTACATCGTCGCTCAGAACATTGAGATATGCCATCAAAAAATCTTCTTCTGCGGCACTTAAACCTTCCACCTCTGTCAGATAAGCATCCTCACTCATCGGCTCAGAAGTCTGATTTTCTTCCTGTGATACAAAACTACTGCCACCACTATCGGATGTGCCATTACCGCCGCAGCCGACTGCGGAAATTGCCAAAATTGCAACCAGTGCCAACGTGAGCAGTTTCCTTTTCATCCTTTGCCCCTCCTATTATGTATACCCTTCATTCTTCTCCCAAAATAGCTGTCCAAAGCAGCCGGGTTTTTCCTCGATATCTGCCAATATTCAATAGGGACGATCCAGTCCCGCCAGTGATAAGCTTCTGAATCGTCCCTATATGAAAAATCTAAACCGTCAATTATTTGTATAATTCTACGAGTCTCAGCAGGTGCTCATAGCGCTCCTTTGCTGCTTCCTCAGATGCTTCAAAGAGTTTCTCTGCTCTCTCCGGGAATGCTCTGTTCAGACGGCTGTAACGCGTCTCGCTGTTCAGGAATTCCTGGTAGGTTCCGTCACCCGGCTTAGAGGTCAGTGTAAACGGATTCTTGCCCTCTGCCTTGAGTGCCGGATTGAAGGAAAACAGATTCCAGTAACCTGCTGCAACTGCTTTCTTCATCTCATCCTGGCAGTGGTTCATGCCGCCCTTGATACCGTGAAGCTCACATGGAGCGTAACCGATGATCAGGGAAGGTCCGTTGTAAGCCTCAGCCTCAGCGAGAACCTTAACGGTATGAGCCATGTTCGCGCCCATAGCAACCTGTGCCACATATACATAGCCGTAGCTCATAGCGATCTCTGCAAGGCTCTTCTTGCCAACCTCTTTACCGGAAGCTGCGAACTGGCAAACCTCACCGATATTGGAAGCCTTGGAAGCCTGACCGCCGGTATTGGAGTACATCTCTGTATCAAATACCATAACGTTTACATTGTCGCCGGAAGCGAGTACGTGGTCTAATCCGCCGAATCCGATATCGTAAGCCCATCCGTCACCGCCGAAGATCCATACGGACTTCTTGCCGAGGTAGTCTTTCTTCTCAAGAGCTGCCTTTGCATCCGGACATCCGGCTGCTGCAGCCTTCTCTAACTCTGCCACAAGCGCCTCTGTTGCAGGTGCGTTTGCTCTGGTGTCATTCTTGGTCTCTTCAAACTTCTCGAAAGCTGCCTTGAGTTCTGCCGGAGCCTTGTCAGACTCTGCACACTTCTTAGCGCTTGCGATCGCCTGCTCACGAAGCACGCTCTGTCCGATCTGCATACCAAGACCATGCTGTGCATTGTCCTCGAACAGGGAGTTTGCCCATGCCGGTCCCTTCTGGGAATCCTTATTTACCGTATACGGTGATGTAGCTGCCGGACCACCCCAGATGGAAGAACATCCGGTCGCGTTGGAGATATACATATGCTCACCGAATAACTGTGTGATCAAACGTGCGTAAGATGTCTCAGCACAGCCTGCGCAGGAACCTGAGAACTCAAGCAGCGGCTGGTTGAACTGGGAACCTTTCACTGTATTTTCTGCCGGCATACCCGGTTTCTTGCCAACGTTTGCTACCAGGTAGTCGAATACCGGCTGCTCTGCTGCCTGTGACTCCTGCGGAACCATCTCGATCGCTCCGGTCGGACATACGGTGATACACTCGCCGCATCCCATACAGTCTAACGGAGATACGCTCATCGTATACTTGTACTCGCCAGCCTTTGGCTTGGTGTCTGCAAGCTTGATCTGCTCCGGAGCTGCCTTCACCTCATCCTCGCTCAGCATGAACGGACGGATGGTTGCGTGGGAACATACAAATGCACACTGGTTACACTGGATACACTTCTCTGCATCCCATGTAGGAACAGTAACGGCTGTACCGCGCTTCTCGTAAGCGGATGCGCCGTGCTCGAACTGTCCGTCCGGATTTCCGATAAATGCAGATACCGGTAAGGAATCTCCATCCATTAAGGAGATCGGGTTCATCAGCTCTTTTACCATCTTCACTGTCTCAGGACGTCCTGTCAGCTCTGCCGGAGCCGGATCTGCTGCCGGGTTCGACCAGGAAGCCGGAACCTCAACCTTATGTACAGCGTCCACACCGGCGTCGATTGCCTTGTAGTTCATCTCTACGACAGCGTCGCCCTTCTTGCCGTAAGACTTCTTCGCAGCCTGCTTCATGAAGTCAACTGCCTCGTCGATCGGCATCACGTTTGCCAGCTTGAAGAATGCAGACTGAAGGATCGTGTTGGTACGCTTGCCCATACCGATCTCAATCGCCTTGTCGATCGCGTTGATGGTGTATAACTGAATGTTGTTATCTGCAATGTATTTCTTTGCCGCTGCATTCAAGTGGTGCTCTAACTCCTCATCACTCCACTGGCAGTTGATCATAAATACTCCGCCCGGCTTTACATCCTGTACCATCTTAAAGCCCTTGGTCACGTAGGACGGGTTATGGCAAGCCACAAAGTCAGCCTGGTTGATATAGTACGGGCTCTTGATCGGCTTGTCGCCAAATCTTAAGTGGGAGATCGTCACACCACCGGTCTTCTTGGAGTCATACTGGAAGTATGCCTGGATGTACTTGTCTGTGTGGTCACCGATGATCTTCGTGGAGTTCTTGTTCGCACCTACGGTACCGTCACCGCCGAGACCCCAGAACTTACACTCTACCGTACCTGCTGCGGATGTGATCGGAGCCGGTTTTACCTCCGGTAAGCTTAAGTTCGTGACATCATCAACGATACCGATCGTAAATCTCTTCTTCGGAGCGTCGTTCTCCAGCTCTTTGTATACTGCAAATACAGAGGAAGGCGGTGTATCCTTGGAACCTAATCCGTAACGTCCTGCTGTCAGAACGATCGCATCAAGTCCTGCCTCGCGGAGAGTCGTCGCAACGTCTAAGTATAACGGATCGCCAAGTGCGCCCGGCTCTTTGGTTCTGTCGAGAACAGCAACTTTCTTCACTGTCTTCGGAAGAACCTTTAAGAAGGACTCAGATACCCACGGACGGTATAAGCGAACCTTTACAAGACCAACCTTCTCGCCCTTAGCGGTCAGGTAGTCGATCACTTCCTCTGCCACGTCGTTGATGGAACCCATAGCCACGATCACGCGCTCTGCATCCTCTGCTCCGTAGTAGTTGAATAAGTCGTAGTTTGTACCGAGCTTCTCATTTACCTTTGCCATGTACTTCTCTACGATTGCCGGCAGCTCATTGTAAGCTGTGTTGCACGCCTCGCGGTGCTGGAAGAAAACGTCTCCGTTCTCATGGGAACCGCGCATTGCCGGGTGCTCCGGATTTAATGCGTGTGCACGGAAAGCATTGACTGCGTCCATATTGCACATTTCTTTTAAGTCTGCGTAATCCCACTTCTCGATCTTCTGGATCTCATGGGAAGTACGGAATCCGTCAAAGAAGTTGATAAACGGAACCTTGCCCTCGATGGTTGCAAGATGTGCCACCGGGCTTAAGTCCATAACCTCCTGCGGGTTTGTCTCACACAGCATAGCGAAACCTGTCTGGCGGCAGGCATATACGTCGCTGTGATCGCCGAAAATATTTAAGGACTGTGTTGCAACAGTACGTGCAGATACATCGAATACACACGGAAGCATCTCACCTGCGATCTTGTACATATTCGGGATCATAAGTAAAAGACCCTGGGATGCTGTAAATGTGGTTGTCAGGGCGCCTGCTGCGAGGGAACCGTGAACAGCGCCTGCGGCACCTGCCTCAGACTCCATCTCTACGACTCTCACCTGATTTCCAAAGATGTTCTCCTGTCCTGCTGCCGACCACTGATCCACAGAGTCTGCCATCGGGCTGGAAGGTGTAATTGGGTAAATAGCTGCAACATCCGTAAACGCATAGGCTACATGAGCTGCCGCTGTATTACCGTCCATTGACTGTTTTGCTCTGGACATTATTATTCCTCCTTAATCATGCTTAAAATAGAGCGTCATATTACGACTTAATTCTAATTTTAGCATTTAATTTGTCGATTGTAAAGGTTTCCGCCTGTACGAAAACGCGTGCAATCACAAAAACCGTTTTTCTTTTGTGATATATTTGCGCTCAAACTCCCCGAGGGGCAGCGGTCTGTCAAAAAGATACCCCTGTCCGCACCGGAATCCCCGCTCCGCGAGGAACCTGCACTGCGCCTCCTCCTCGATGCCCTCGAACACGACGCCCTCCTTGGCGACGCGCACAAGCTGTCCCATGCGGACGACAAATTCCCGCTGGTCCTCCAGACTGATGCGGTCTGTGAAACTCTTGTCGATCTTGATCACATCCGCCGGGATCTCCATCAGCATACTGAGCGACGAGTAGCCCGTCCCGAAATCGTCGATCGCGATCCGAAATCCCATCCCCTTAAGCTTTTCCAGACAGCGGACCAGCCCGTCGACATTTTCTGCGACGGCACTCTCCGTCACCTCAAGTTCAATGTAGCGCGGCTCGATCGGGTACCGCTGCATCAACTGCTCCAGCCGCTCCAGAAACTTCTCCCCTCCGTTTTCAAAATGCTTTCTGGAGAAATTCGTGGACACGGCAAACAGCTCCCTGCCGCTCTCACGCCAGCGGCGCATGGCGCGCAAAAGCTGCTCCAACATATAAAAGTCCAGATCTACGATATAACCCATGTTTTCCAGAGGCGGGATAAACCGCAGCGGCGAGATGACCTCGCCCGACTTCGTCCGCCAGCGCGCAAGAGCCTCCGCCCCGTAGATTGTCCGCTCCCGGAGCAGAAATTTGGGCTGTAAAAACAGTTCCAGCTCCCCCTTTTGCAACGCGCCGTAAAATCTTCCCGTGATCCAGAAGGAATCCTCCCTTCTGGCGCGCATCTCCTCCTCATAGATGGCAACGCCGTTGCCTCGCTGTTCCTTCGCCGCCTTTCTCGCCAGGTTCGCTCCCTCCAAAATCGTGTCGAAATTCTCGTCCTCCCCGCGGATAAAACAGATTCCCGCAGACAGACGCATATCGCTCGCCGGATAGCGGATTTTCTGCAGCTTCTCAAAGTCGCTGTTTTTCTCCAGTACTTTGCGGTAGATCTCACTTTCATCCCTGCCCTGTACCAGCTCGATAAAATAGTCGGAATACATCCGGCACGCCTCGATAACGTACTCCTCCCGGATCAACATTCTGGCAAATTCCTTCAGGATGCTGTCGCCGATCTGCTGCCCGAAGTTCTCGTTGACATAGGAGAAATTATTGATATCCACATAGACAAGCGCATACACCTCACTGTGCTCCTGTTCCTGCCAGCGCCGGCGTTTCCTGATGTACTCCTCCACTTTCCGGCGGAAAGCTTCCATATTATAAAGCCCGGTCAGCGCATCCTGGTTCCGCAGCTTCCGGATCTCTCTCTGGTCATCGCTCAGCTTGTTGCGCAGAGAGATAAATACGCTCACCACGCGGCTCAGCTCACAGAAGGTATCCTTTTCCACCGGAGTGAAATCCTCCCTCTCACCGACTCCCAGATAAAGTCCGCCGATCCTTTTCCCCGAAAATTCAAATTTGATGACGGCGAGATTCTGTATCGTGGAATTTTCGCGCCACAGACGCCCGGCTTCCTCCCCTTCCCTTGCAAACTCCTCTCTGGAAATCGCGACAAACTCTCCGGGATGCGCCGTTATAAACGATTCTCCCAGCCTCGGCAGGATCTGCCTCTCGCAGGGGAATCCGTGGCGGTTCCAGTAGTTCATCAAAAGCATCTCTCCCCGCTCTTCCACATCCTCAAAGACAGATACCATATCAAGCCCGTAACGTTTTCCGATCTGCTCGATCAGGACGTTTAGGGAACCGCTGATGTCGCGCGCGTGGGAGAGCAGACTGAACGCAAAGTTCAAAAATTCCTTGTCCGCCATCCGCGCGGCAGACACCTCCCGCTCCCGCGCCTTTCCGTATCTCCTGCCCTTCGTTCCTATCTCCTTGCCCGCAAGGGAATAACTGTTCTTGCCGTTTCCCTTTGTCCGGTACATCGCGCGGTCTGCCATCGCAAACAGGCTCTCATAATCCAGACCGTTTACGCCGTACACGGACAGTCCGATACTCAGCGTAACATTGACCACCCCGTCGTCCCCGATCAGGCTCTTTGCCGACTCCTTTCCAAGTCTTTTTGCCTGCCGCTCCGCCTCCTCAACACTCGTATTTCTCATAAATACCAGAAATTCGTCTCCACCGACACGCGCTACCACATCCGACTCCCCGAATCTGCCGCAGATGATCTGTGAGATGTCGGAGATCACCGTATCGCCGACAATGTGCCCGAACGTGTCGTTGATCAGCTTAAAATCATCAATATCGATCAAAAACAGCACGTGTACGCCGCCCGGATTTTCCGTGATGACCCTGCTCACTTCCTCCCCTGCCGCCACCTTATTTAAAAGCTTGGTCTGCGGGTCAAGGCGTGTCTCCTCGTTCATCTGGGACGACAGTTTCTGCTCTTCCCGCCTCGACTGCTCCTCCTCCCTGCTCTTATATTCCTCGACATCCCAACTGGTCAGAATATAATAGGGAACGGCATCACGGTAGCAGTAAAGTCTGCACCTCACCATTTCACGGTGCACACTGCCATCCTTCGCGCGCATCCGAAGCTCCATCGTCCCGGTAGAATGTTTCTCTCTGCACTGCTCGATTTTATCCTCAAAGATCCCGGCATCCTCCCCGTAAATGTAATCTGCATACGGGATCCCACTCCCTGTCAGTTCCTCTCTCGTATAGCCCTCACGGCGCAGGAACTCGTGGTTCACCGCCTCGATCTCAAGTTCATTTTTTCCTTTTATAATTGCAACACCGACCGGCATCTCATAGAGTAACTCGCCGTGCTTTAGAAATTCCAGACGCCCGAGATCTCTCGAAAATGCTTCGTACTCCATCCGTCAGCTTCCTCCTAAATGTATCACTTCATCCTATTATAACAAATTCTCCCCAAATTCCAAGGCTTGGCTTGCAATTCTACTTTTTTTCTAGTATGATACGAATTGGTGTCTCATACACCGCATGGAATCCCAAAGAATCATGGGTTTTCCGTCTGTCTGATAAAAAAGTTAGGAGAATATAAAATGATTAGTACGAGCAATGTAACGTTACGAATCGGCAAAAAGGCATTATTTGAAGATGTCAGCATCAAATTTACGGAGGGAAGCTGCTACGGTCTGATCGGCGCCAATGGAGCCGGCAAATCCACATTTCTCAGGATTTTGTCCGGACAGTTGGAGCCGACCTCAGGCGAAGTCATCATCACGCCGGGACAGCGTCTCTCTTTCTTACAGCAGGACCACTTCAAATATGACAGCTTTACTGTGCTGGACACTGTCATTATGGGAAACAAGCGTCTCTATGACATCATGAAGGAAAAAGACGCGATCTATATGAAGGAGGATTTCACGGACGAGGACGGCATCCGCGCCAGTGAGCTCGAGGCAGAGTTTGCCGATATGGACGGCTGGAACGCGGAGGCGGACGCCGCCACCCTGTTAAACGGGCTCGGCATCCCGTCCGAGGAGCACTACACGATGATGGCGGATCTGCCGGGCGCGCTGAAGGTCAAGGTACTGCTCGCGCAGGCGCTTTTCGGCAATCCGGATATCCTGCTCCTCGACGAGCCGACCAACCACCTGGATCTCGATGCGATAAGCTGGCTGGAGGAGTTTCTCATCAATTTTGAGAACACGGTCATCGTCGTTTCCCACGACCGCTATTTCCTGAATAAGGTCTGCACGAACATTGCGGATATCGACTACGGAAAGATTCAGCTCTACGCCGGAAACTACGATTTCTGGTACGAGTCCAGCCAGCTCCTCGTAAAGCAGATGAAGGAAGCGAACAAAAAAAAGGAGGAGAAGATCAAGGAGCTCCAGGAATTTATCTCCCGTTTCTCCGCGAACGCCTCCAAGTCCAAGCAGGCGACCTCCAGAAAGCGCGCGCTCGAGAAGATCCAGCTCGACGAGATCCGCCCGTCCAGCCGCAAATATCCTTATATCGACTTCCGTCCAAACCGCGAGATCGGAAACGAGGTGCTCACGGTGGAGGGTATCACCAAGACGATCGACGGCGTGAAGGTGCTCGACAACGTTTCCTTTATCGTCGGTCACGATGACAAGATCGCCTTTGTGGGCAGCAATGAGCTCGCCAAGACAACCCTGTTTAAAATCCTCACCGGTGAACTGGAGCCGGATTCCGGCACTTACAAGTGGGGCGTGACGACAAGCCAGTCCTACTTCCCGAAGGACAACACGGAGATTTTCGACACCGATCTTCTGATCGTCGACTGGCTGACGCAGTACTCGGAGATCAAGGACGCCACCTATGTGCGCGGTTTCCTCGGACGTATGCTGTTTGCCGGGGAGGACGGCACCAAGAAGATGCGCGTGCTCTCCGGTGGTGAGAAGGTTCGTGTCCTGCTCTCCCGCATGATGATCATGGGCAGCAACGTCCTGATCTTAGACGAGCCGACCGACCACCTTGACATGGAATCCATCACCGCACTCAACAACGGACTGATCAAATTCCCGGGCGTTATCCTGTTTGCGTCCCGCGACCACCAGGTCGTTCAGACAACCGCAAACCGTATCATCGAATTCCTGCCGGACGGCACCTTTATCGATAAGGTTTCCAGCTATGACGAGTATCTGGAAAATGATGAGATGGCGAGAAAGCGTCAGGTTTACTCCATGTCTGCGGAGGAAGAGGGAGATAATTAAAAGACCTGCAAATATCTATGAAATATTGCAATTTTATGATAATGGATAGAAAAACGCGTCTGTGCATTTATGCGCAGGCGCGTTTTTCATCTTTTGAAATCATGGTTATTTTTGTATGATTTCAGAAAATATAAATATTTTTGTAAGTTTAGAAAATCCTCCGCACTGCGATGACCTCACGGTAGGTCACCGGAGACGTCAGGGTGATTCCCGTCCGCTCATTGCTCGCGTGAAGCAGCGTATTATTTCCCGCGTAAATTCCGATGTGTCCGCTGTAACACACAAGATCGCCCGGCTGTATCTCCGAGAGGCTCACCGCATATCCGGCGCTTCTCTGTGCCGTCGAATTGCGCGGCAGCTTTACACCGAACGCCGCATACACGCTCTGCACAAATCCCGAGCAGTCCGCGCCGTTCGTCAGGCTCGTCCCGCCAAAAACATAGGGATTTCCGAGAAACTGCATTCCGTAATTGACAACTGCCTGTCCGTTGGAGACATTTCCTATCGGTGTGGAAACGCCACCGCCACTGTTTCCGGCACCGCCGCCGGACGGACGCGATGCGCCGGACGGATTTTTCGCCGCCTGCTCTTTTTTGCGCTTTGCGGCTTCCTCCGCCTCTCTGGCACGTCTCGCCTCCTCTGCCGCTCTTGCCGCAGCCTGACGCTCCGCCTCCTCTCTGGCGAGACGTTCTTCCTCCTCCGCCTTGGATTCCGCATGGGTGTACTCCGTAGAGAGCGTGACATAATCGGAAGATATATAGCCATCCCCCTCCACAGTTGCCACCTTCACCCAGCCCTCCGTGGATTCATCGAGCACCACCAGATCATCGCCCTCCGGAAGCATTGTGAGGATCTTCGCGTCCGTCGTCGGTTCACTGCGGACAAACAGCGTGGTCGTTGTCACTGTCGCATACCGCGTACTCACTGCGCGCGCCAGCCCCTCATCGCCGACCACGACGTACTCCGCTTTGACATAACCCTCCACGTTTCCGGAAACAATTTTGTACCAGCCATCCTCGGTCGTCTCGAAAACCGTCGCTGCGGAATTGTCATAGAGTTTACCGAGCACCTCGCTCTCCGTGTTCGGCAGCGCGCGGACATTCACATAATTGTTGACCTGTGCAATCGCAATATCGGCATATTCCGACGCCACGACCGGAACCTCATGTTCCCGGGCTGTCGCCACTTCCGTCTCCTCTGCTGTGCCATGGTCCACAGACCGCCCTGCCATCTCATCCATGGCAGATGCAAGATCCACGCCGTTGTTCTGCTCTGCCTGCGCAGCCGCATTTTTTTCATTCAGCTCCTCCGAAAACATATGGATCACTCCCGCCACCGGTCCCGTTCCACGGTTCCGCTCTGCGGCGTTTATGTAGGAAGCACCCGCTGCTCCAAAAGCAATTCCTCCGGCAAGCAGTATTGTCAGAAGTCTCATTCTCTGTTTCATTGTCTTTCCTCCAAACATCATTTTGTGTCCCAACTTGTTACTTATTTGTTACAAGTTTGTTTCATTTGTATGATGTTTGCATTTTAACAGAGAATCCGACGCAAATCTACAAGCAGATTCTTCCAACAAAAAGACGGTGCGCGAAAAAACTTCCACACACCGTCTTTTTGACACTTACTTCTGATCGTTATATTTTACATCACGGACGTCATAGCCGCGCCGCTCCAGCGCGCGCACCACACGTTCAAAATCCGGTGCTTCCACACGCAGAAATACCTCCATCAGGTCAAGCACCTCCGTTGGGATCACCATCATATTGCAGATGTCCCCGCCCTCTTTGTAAATGAGTTCACAGATTTTTCCAAGGACACCCTTGATATCATAGGTATAGATCGCCATCGAATTGTGTTTATTTCCAAATATTTTCTGATATTCCTTAAACACTGCCTGCTGCGTGACAATCCCAAGCAGCACGTTGTTGTCGCCGGTGATCGGAATAAAACGGACTTTGGAGGTGATAAACTTTGCTGCTGCCTCCTCGATCCTGGTGTTCTCGCTGATGGTGTCAATCTTCGTTTTCATAAACTCCTGCACCTTTTTCGCGACAAACTCATCTTTTGTGCCCTGGAAGTTCTTGAAATATTCCTCGAACATATACTGCTTCGACAACACCCCGACAAACTCCCTGCCGTTTACCACCGGCAGAGAAAGCAGCCCTTGCTCGTCAATAATGCGCATCGCCTCCTCCACCGTGTTGTCCACGCTGATGCACGCCAGTCTGCTAAACGGCATCATAATCGCTTTTACTCTCATAACTCGCACCTCCTATATATTTTCAATCTGCCAGTCGATGGGATCGATTCCATGTTCCTTCAAAAATTCATTTGCCTTGCTAAAATGCCCGCACCCGAAAAATCCGCGGTATGCCGACAGTGGGCTCGGATGGGGCGCTTTTAAAATCAGATGCTTTGGATTCGTCAGCATCGGTATCTTCATCTGCGCCGGTCTGCCCCATAAAAAGTAGACGATCGGACGATCCTGCGCGTTCACCGCCTGGATCACCGCATCCGTAAACTGTTCCCAGCCTTTCCCCTGATGGGAATTTGCCTGATGTGCCCGCACGGTCAGAACCGTATTCAAAAGCAGTACGCCCTGATCCGCCCATTTTTTCAGGTATCCGTTATTCGGGATGTAGCATCCCAGATCATCGTGAAGCTCCTTATAAATATTCTGCAGGGACGGCGGTATCTCCTTCTGTTCCGGGAGCACAGAAAAGGACAGACCATGTGCCTGATTGACATTATGGTATGGATCCTGCCCAAGCAGAAGCACCTTCACCTTGCTAAGGGGCGTAAAGTGAAATGCATTGAAAATATCATCTGCGGGCGGATAAACCACCGCCCGGCTGTATTCCTCCCGCACAAACTGATACAACTCGCGGTAATATGGTTTCCGAAACTCTGCCTCCACCGCCGGCAGCCAGTCATTCTCTATCATTGACATCCTGCACATCCTCCTTATATCTTCTTATCTGCGCACGGGTACGCCGCGACCTCCAAGATATTCTTTCAAATCTGCAATTTCCAGTTCCTTATAATGAAACAGTGACGCCGCCAGCGCCGCATCTGCACCTCCGGCAGTCAGGGCATCATAAAAATGCTCTTTTGTTCCTGCACCTCCCGACGCGATCACCGGAATACCAACATTCTCCGCGATCTGCCTGGTCAGCGCAATGTCATATCCCGCCTTCGTTCCGTCACCGTCCATACTGGTCAGCAGGATCTCACCCGCGCCCAGACGTTCCGCCTGCATCGCCCATTCCACCGCATCCAGTCCCGTATCGATCCTGCCGCCGCACTTATACACATTCCAACCCAGACTATCCTCACGCCTTCTCACATCGACTGCCACCACCACGCACTGGCTGCCGAACTTATCCGCAGCCTCCGCGATCAGATCCGGCCGGTCAAGCGCCGAAGAATTGACGGAAATCTTGTCCGCGCCCTCACGCAGAAGCGCTCTGAAATCCTCCACCGTGCGGATCCCTCCGCCAACTGTAAAAGGAATGAACACCCTCTCCGCCACACGGCGCACCATATCCACCACGGTTCCCCGCGCATCCGAGGTCGCTGTGATATCCAGAAATACAAGTTCATCGGCTCCCGCCTTATCATAGGCTGCCGCGATCTCCACCGGATCTCCCGCATCTCTTAAATCAGCGAAATGAACCCCTTTTACCACGCGCCCATTGTTCACATCCAGACATGGAATAATTCTTTTTGTAAACACAGGAAAGCCTCCTATATCTGTGCAAAATTTTTCAGTATCTGCAAGCCTGCCGCCCCGCTTTTTTCCGGATGAAACTGACAGGCGAAAATCCGGTCTTTTTCCACGGAGGCATGGATCTCCACGCCATACTGCGTGACAGCCTTCACGACCGCCAGATCCTGCGCTTTCAAATAGTAGGAGTGCACAAAATACACATACGGCTGCCCTCCCTGACCGGTGGGAATATCCCGAAACAGCCTGCCCTGACCGCGGAGTTCCAGCGAATTCCAGCCAATGTGCGGGATCTTAAGTCCTTCCTGACCGGGAATCCGCAAAATCTCTCCATCCAGAAGATGCAGCCCTTCCACGCCGCCGCTCTCCTCGCTTCCGGCAAAGAGAAGCTGTAAGCCCAGACAGATGCCAAGAAGCGGCTTTTCCTTCTCTGCCACCTCTTTTACCACCTTATCCAGCTCATATTTCTTCATCTGCTCCATCGCCATGCCAAACGAGCCGACTCCTGGAAGCACGACGCGCGCTGCGCGCATAATTTCATCGCGCTTTCTGGTGATCACACATTCCTCTCCAAGCGCGGCAAACGCCTTTTCCACACTCCGCAGATTGCCGGCGTCATAGTCAATAATCGCAATCATCCGTCTCTCTCCATCTATTCTGCAGCATCTGCCATATATCCGGCATCTGCCAGCACCTCACCCAGCCGGGCAGAATACTCACCTCTGTCCTCGATCGCATACAGCTCAAGCGCCCGCTCTCCGGTCATTCCAAAACTGCTTAACGCACCCTCCGTCTGTGTTCTCAGTTTCTCTAACTCTCCGGTACACCCGTACTCCTGCGCGCTTATCTCATACTTTTCACATCTGCCCACCGCGCGGACCAGCGAATCCAGCGCCATATCATAGATTCCAGCCTCCATAAATGTCTGGTAAGCGTCATACTCTCCCGCAACATTTCCGATCAGACGGTACTTCTCATACACCGCAATATCCTGTTCCCGGATATCCAGACCGGAAACCTGCTGATACGCCTCGGCATAATTGCCAAGCGCAAACTGCTTCCCTGCATTTTTCATGCTTGAGGAATAGCCAAACAGATTTGTTCCGAGCAGTACAAGAACCAGAAAAGAAGCCGCCATTGCAAAACAGAGGATCACCGGCTTTTTCGGCAGCGGCGGCGCATTATCCGGCTCCTGCGGCTTTTTCATTCTTGCTTTTTTCGCCTTCTGCTCCATCCGCGCAGCCTTTGCCCGTTCCTTTTTCTCTGCCTTTTCCGCTTTTTTCTTTGCTTTTTTCGCCGCCTTCTCCTGTTTCTTTCTCGCCTCTGCCTCCTCTTCTGTCTCTGCAACTGCGGACGACTCCGGCTCTGTCGTCTCACTGCTGCCCCCCTCTAACTCCTGAAGCAGACGGAGATCCTCCTCCGACAAGCCATCTGCATCTGCCGGCGAAAAATCTGACGCCGGCTCCGGTTTCTCTACTGCCCCACCGCTTTCTTCCAGTTCTTCCTCTCCAAAAAGAATCCGCGATATTTTCTTTAGAAATCCCGACGATTTCTTCTTTTCCTTATCTTTTACAGCCTCTGTCTCCGGTTCTTTTTCTCCCGGTTCTCCGGCAGATCCCTCCTCAAAATCCAAAGACAATATGTCATGCGGCGCTTCTTCACTCGCCGCCAGATCCGAGGATCCGAGGATATCCGCAAGCGCTGCCCCCGCAGATCCCAGCACATCCTCCAGTGTGTCTTTTGCCTTGCCTGCTTCGTCCTTTGCCGCTGTTCCCGCATCGCCCGTCCCAACTTCTGACAACATCCCGTCATCGCCGAGGTTTAATCCCCCAAGCAAGTCATCCAGACTGGTATCCTCATCTGACACATCCGAAAAATCTGACGCTGTCTCATCTGGATCCTCCTGCTGACCGCTCTCCGCAAGCTCCTGCTCAAACTGCCGCATAAATTCGTCTGCATTCCCACCGGAGAGAAAATCATCATCAAAAGAATCGAAATCCCCATCCTTCTTCTCTCCGTCATCCTCTTTCATAGAATTCAATAATTCATCCAGATAATCTTCTGTATTGCCCATCCGGCACCTCCATAGCTTAAATCTAATTTGGGGATGTGATGTTACATCACACCCCCTCTTCACTTCCGTCTCACTCCATGCTCTTGTCAATCAGACTGTCAATCGCTTCCACAAGGCTTCCGATCTCGGGCTTGGTCAACTGCGCATCCGCCCCGAGCTGTTCTCCCTTGATCCGCATCTCCCGGTTCACAAGCGATGAGAAAATGATCACCGGTATGCGCTTCATCGCATCATCCGACTTTACCAGCTTCGTCAGACGGTGTCCGTCCATCAGCGGCATCTCAATATCTGTAATGACACAGTGCACTTTCTCCCTGACGCTGCCCTCTTTCTTAAACTCCGTGAGCTTATCCCATGCCTCCTGACCATTCATCGTGACGATCAGATTCGTATATCCCGCCTTCTTCAGACAATCAGTGATAAGCCTGCTAAGGAGCGGGGAATCCTCCGCGATCAGAATCGGGGATTCACAGCGCTCACGCTCTGTCATATTGTCAATATCCGATACTTTCAGTCCGGTCTCCGGGCTGATATCCGATACAATCTTCTCAAAATCAAGGATGATGATCAGTTCCTTTCCCATCTTAATCACACCGGTGGAAGCACTGTTCTCCTCGGTATTGATCGTAGCGTCCGGCTTGATGATGGATTCCCAGGACACGCGATGGATCCCGATCACCTGATCCACATGAAATGCAATATTTAACTTATTGAAATTCGTAATGATAAACAGACCCTTATCGTCTTCCGGCGCCGGCATTCCCAGACACTTTTTCAGATTAACAACCGAAATCATGGTATCACGCGGCATAAAAATACCCTCGATACTCGGATGTGCATTCGGCACCGGAGTCACTGGCTGATATGTCAAAATCTCTTTGATCTTCGCCACGTTAATACCGTAATGGTTTCTGCCCAGCGTAAACTCCAAAACCTCCAGCTCATTCGTTCCTGATTCCAAAAGAATATTTGTATCCATTCCGTTCTCTCCTCCTGCGTACTCTTACCGCAATACTTGTCCGTATTATAGCACAATAAGATTAAAATTGCATTATTTTTCAATTATTTTCTAAAACTATTTGATAATTTCCGTCTGTCGTCACAAAAAGTTCTACACCCTCTACTGTCTCCACATCCGCCGGAATCTGAAACAGTAGCACAGCCTCTTCTGTCTCTCCCACCTGCAATGTGAGATCCAGTGCGGAAAAATCACCCGGCAAAACCGTCTGCTCCGACGGACTCGTGATATCTCCATTCAGTAGCACCTG
The DNA here is from genome assembly GCA_026168605.1 of Roseburia sp. Taxonomy (GTDB): domain Bacteria; phylum Bacillota; class Clostridia; order Lachnospirales; family Lachnospiraceae; genus Roseburia. The sequence continues at coordinate 181,213 of JAPFDX010000034.1, forward strand.
AAACTGCGGCATAACCGACAAATAGTCAACTTCAGCCGATTCCGTTCCGGTGTTCGCAACATCAATCCGCAAAACAAGATACTGTCTTCCGGCATCCGGATAAAGTGCATAATAGCTTCCTTCCATATAGCTGTCTGTAAGCTCCGCTCCCGCATAGGTAAGCACGATATTCTGCCCACCAAAAAGCTCGTCCAGTGTCGCCGGCGTATACGCTGTCTCTGCACTGGTCTCTGTCCCCTCCGGCTCTGCTGTCTGCTCCTGCTGCACCGTTTCCGTCGCTTCTGCCGCCGGAATCTGTGTACTCTCCTCCGGCACTTCCGTCTCCGCCGTACCGGTTTCTTCCACCGGAGTCTGCACCACGGACAGTCCCTCGTTCTGGTAGGTGTTATACTTTGTCACAATATGCGCTGAATAATTTGCGATCAGCTTCTGTTCATTCTCCGTGAGTTCATATGGTTCTTCCCCACATCCGCTCATCAGTGCGGCCGCCATCATCGCCGCGATTGTCATCTGTACTCTCGTTCTTCTCATATGACCCCTCACAAAATATCATTTACTATACCTATGTTAGCATTTTAAGGAAAATATAGCAACACCAAAATCCCATCCTATCTATTTTATCAGTGCTTTCCCATGTCCAGCTCAAACCAGAACTCCACACCATTCTGATAATTCTTCACGCCGCAGTCCCGGTGAAAAGCTTCCATCACCGCTTTTACAATGGAAAGACCGATTCCGCTGCCGCCATATTCTCTCGTGTGTGCCTTATCGACTTTATAAAATTTGTTCCAGATCTTCTCCAGGTCTTCCTCCGGTATCGCCTCGCCGGTATTAAACACACTCACCCGGACAATATCCCCTCTCGCCTGATACCGCACAGCGATTTCTTTGGGGTCTTTCGCATGGTGGATCGCATTGCTCAGATAGTTTGTGATCACTTCCTCCACCATAAACTCGTCCGCCCACACATAAAGCGGCTCCTCCGGACATTCCGCTACCGTGATCCCGTTCTGCTCCAAAAGGATCCCTGACGAATGGATGACTCCGCCGATCAGCTCTGTCAGGTTAAAGCGCTCCATCGTCACGGTCTCCCCACCGGATTCTAACTGGTTTAACGTCAGAAGCTTTTTTACCATAAGATTCATCTTCTCCGCCTCATCCATGATGACCTCGCAGTAGAAGTCCCTGCTCTGTGCATCCTCGTTGATACATTCCCGCAGTCCTTCTGCATAGCCCTGGATCAGCGCAAGCGGCGTCTTAAGCTCATGTGATACATTGGAGAGAAACTCCTTGCGCATCTGGTCGATCTTCGTCTTTTTCTCAATATCTATCAAAAGCTGGTTGTTCGCACTTTTCAGTTCGGAAATCGTCTGCTCTAACGTTTCTGACATCTCATTCATGTGCGTCCCAAGTTCATCGATCTCATTCTGCCGCACGCTGCGCACCGCATATTTTGCATCGAAATCAAGCTCTGTCATGCGTTTGGAAAGCTCCGTCAGCTCCACCACCGGATTCGTGACCCTGCGGCTGACAAATACCGCCACCAAAACACTCACCGCAATCGCAAAAATCCCGATATAAAACAAAAATTTGTTCGACAGTTTCACACTCTCACGGATGCTCTCTAACGCCGAACGCATCAGGATCATATCGCCATTGGAAAGCGTCCCATACAACACCAGATATTCCGCATTCAGCCTCGTGTCAGTTCTGCGCTCGATCATGTAAAATTCTTTCTCCACCAGAGTTGTGACCGTCTCGTCTGTCCCTCCGAAAATAATATCCATAAATTCAATCAGCATCTTCTTCGGATCATTGACCGAGGAGCGGACAACTGCCTGATCCGGTCCACTGATCAAAACGGTGATATTTCCATTCGCACAGAGATTGTCAAACGCCACATCGAACCTGGGATCCTCCAGCATTCCCTCCGCGCTTGCCGCATCAATCACCCGGAAACCTTCCTCCAGTTCTCCCTGCTTGTTAAGCACGTAATAACGCTCTAAAAAAACCGTGTTTAAAAGCCAGCAGAGAAGGACGGTTCCAACCACCATCCCGGAAATGATCATCGCAATTTCCCGTGTGAGCGAACCCTTTTCTCTTTTTTTCAATAATTTCGCAATACTTGTCTTCATGATCAGCAATACCGTCCGGCACTTCCATCCGGACACTCAAATTTATATCCCATCCCCCACTCAGTCTTTATATATGTGCCCTTTTCTCCTATTTTGGCCCGCAGTTTCTTAACATGAGTGTCTATCGTACGCGCATCCCCAAAATAATCATAATTCCACACATGGTTTAAAATCTTTTCCCGTGAGAGCGCAATCCCTTCATTTTCCAGAAAATACGCCAGCAGTTCAAATTCCTTGTAACTCAGTTCCACCGCAGTTCCATCCACTGTGACCAGATGCGCCGTCTTATCAATCACGATCCCGCCCTTGGAAAGAATCTCGTTCTCCTCCTGCTGTCTGCCGCTGCGTCGCAAAATTGCCCCCACACGCGCCATCAGTATTTTCGGTGAAAACGGTTTGGAAATATACTCATCCACCCCGAGTTCAAACCCGTTTAACTCGTCGCTCTCCTCGCCTTTTGCGGTGAGCATGATGATCGGCACTTTTGAACCTGACCGTATCTCGCGGCAGACTTCAAATCCATTGCAGCGCGGCATCATGACGTCAAGGATCAGCAACGCGATATCCTTTTCCCTGTAAAAAATATCAAGCGCCTCCTCGCCGTCTCCTGCCTCAAGCACTTCATAACCCTCGCGTACAAGAAAGTCCCTCACCAGCTTGCGCATCCTGCTCTCATCATCCACTACCAGAATTTTTATTTTCTCCATCTGTCCGCATCCTCCCTATTTCCGGTTGTCTTTATTCTAGCAGTCATTTATGAAAAATCTGTGACGCCTACTCGTCCCCGATCCCAAGCTCCGCCTCTTTTTGGCGTATCACACTTTCACGCTCTTCCAATTCTTCTTCCCATCCCGCATAGCGGTTGATCAGCTTCTGTTCATAATTGACGATCGTCGGACTTCCCGCCGTCGCAGAGATCACGAACATCGCCGCCACGCAGACAAACAAAATAGCCGCAACACCACTCATAATGCGGTAACGGTTTTTGTAATCAACATTCACATAGCGCTCCCTGACGGTTTTTCTGGTCTTTGGATTCTCATACCGCACGCGCATCTGTCTCTCCAGAAGCGTATGCCGCACCGGGATCGGCAGTATCTCAGCCTTATCCACCGATGGTGCCATCTGTAAATACTCCTGCAATTCTTTAAGATAAGAAAGTCCTGCCGCTGTCTCAAACAGACGCTCCCGCACAAGTTTATTGTAAACCTGAAGCACCTTTTCGGGCTGTTTCATATCCAGCTTTTCTTTTACGATACGGATCCCTTCCGCCTCCTTTTCCGCCTGCCTCATCTCCGCACTATTGGCAAACAGAAAGCCGTTTACGATCATTTTTTCCTTTTGTTCTTCCATAACCCCACATCCTCTTTTTCAATTATGCCGTTTTATATGCTTTATTAGATCAGGGTGTCAAAAGGGAGTTTTCAAAAATGGGATTGGCAAAATGTACAAATGGTATTCTGATTTGTGCATATGGAGAAACTTAGAAATTCTTAATGTTCTGCCAATTTCCAGCAATTCGACGGCAGGGATGCCGACGAAAGCCCGAATTGCGCCACGGATGGCGCATCGAGGGCGGTTGTGTTCCTGCACATGAACAATACCCAGAGCATTTTAGAAATTCTTAGTTTCGGAATCCTGAACAAAAGGAATATCATTTGTGCAGTTCGCCAGTTGCAATTTATAAAACCCTTTTTGACACCTTGATCTTTATTATAAAAAAAGCTGTGGGGAAATGCAATGGCAGGATTACCGCTTCTCATCCCACTTTCTATTTGTTTCCAAAAAACGGTCATAAAAATCCTGGAGACTCTCTGTTCCGTTCCCGGCCTTCAGCATATGCTCCCGCATCGCCAGCATCTCCTCATGTGTAAAAGAGTATGTCTGTACCGGTGTGTCATTCTCAAGATTATCAAATGCTGCCCGCAATGCAGCCACATACTCCGCATCCGTTTTCCAAACGGAATCATCCGCCAAACCGCCATTTTCATATGACTGCCCATAGTAGTGCTCATTGATAAAACGCGTTGTTTCCGCCGTCTCTGCCGGCATCGGCGCGGTGTCGACGATATGCACGGTGATCTGCTTTTTATAGATACTTCCGGCACTATCTACCACCGTCAGATTCTCCGTACAACTTCCACTCTTTTGAAACTGCGTGAAATCTGCTGGTGCATAATCCGGTATGGAAAAAGACGTACCGTTTTCGTGAAAACCCGGAAGAATCGGGCTGCCGTCCTCGCGGTCGGATGCAGTCGCATGGCTTAAGATCTCCTCCTGCGTGATAAAGCCACTCTGTGCCTGCTCCAGCGTATAGTAAAGATCTGCCGCCTGAATCCACGGGCAGTCATCCCACACTGCATAGAGAGTGATCGTAGCACCATTTTGCCCCACTACCCCTGCCGCTTCGGTCAGCGCCTTCATATCAATGGTCTCACCCGCCTTCCACTGCGGTTCCAGGTCGCCTTTTTTATCTTCCAGAGACCACCCGAGGAATACAGACGGGTAAACCTTCGGTTTCTGCTCTGCTTCCGGCTGCTCCGTTGCCTGCTCCGCTCTGGATTCCTGCTGCTCTGTCTCCGCGCCATCCTCCGGCTGCTGCGTCACCGGAAGATCCATTTTCTCTACAGACGCCCCGGCTTCTGTTCCCGGCTCCTCTGTTGGTGGCATCACTTCGTCAACTTCCGGTTCTGTCTCTGTGTCCGGTGGCGTCGTTTCATCTGCTTCCGGCTGCTCCACCGGTGGCGTCACTTCGTCAATTCCCGTTTCAGTCTCCGGCTGTTCCTCCGGCGTTGTCGCTTCGTCAGCTTCAGACTGTCCTTCCGGTTCTCCCGCTTCTGCTTCTGCTTCTTCCGGCTCTGCCGTTAAGCTAAGCGCACCGGACAGCACCTGATCCGTCACATTCACGCCGTCCTGCGTGTACTTGGCATAATAAGCTTCTCCATCCGGTAGCATGATCTGTTTGTCGTACTGCGTTGTGATATTGTCAAGATGCGTCACCTCTCCGCCATCGTTCGGATGGAATGCAACCGTATAGGCATTGGCTTCTGCCTCTGCGCGCATGGAAACATTACCGTTTGGCATGGTAAAGGTGTAGTCCTTGTTTGCCATGTTGTAACTTCCCGTCCACCCCTTCCAGTGATAGCCCGGTTGCACTGTCGCGCCAATCGTCACCTTGCTTCCATACGGATAGTCACCGCCACCCGTCACGGATTCGATTCCGGCGCCTCCCTGCACATCGAGCGTATATTTTGGTACTGCACTGGAAGATGCCTTCCACATCTGATCGATCCAGTACCCCGTGTTTGTGCCGTCTGCCCGAAGATAGCCATGAAAACCTGCGCTGTTTTTAAAGACTGTGCTGCCTGCTCCCTTTGGCTTACACTGCACCGTATAGCTGATCGTGCTGCCATTCATCATGGACGCAACAGAGTTACCGGAAAATGTCACCGTGTTGCCGCTTATCGCTCCCTGAATCGTGGTGCTGCCATTTACCACCGCCGTAGCACTGGTTGGCGTTAAGCCGCTGTCGATCTGTACCGTCATATTTCCGTCATAGATTCCGGTGTCCGGTGTGGATGCAACGTTCTTAAATTCACCCTTTACCGTCACGCCGGAAGGGCTGTTCACTGTCGTTGTCTGGGTGCCTGCAAAATCAGGATAAGCGATATCTACCGCCATTCCAAGAAGAAACGAAGTCGTCCAGTTGATGTTTTGTACAGTCAGATCAATGCGGTTCGCATTGTTACCCATGTTACTGTTAATATCCGATAAGTCCATACGGATGCAGCCGTTTCCGTAATCTCTGTCATTGACCAGATTTCCGTTTCTGTACAGTCCGGGAGAATACGTCGAGTTTGACACCACCTGACCGATCAGTCTCCCGCTATTGTCATACGTGGAAATATTCTCAATCATAGGCTTGTCATGCCCTGCGTTTGACGCTCCGAAAAACACCTGCCCGGTCGCTGTTCCACTGGATTTTGACTTCAAACCGTTCCCAAGTGTCAGTGTTGAGCCGAAATCAGTTGCCATATAAAACTTTGCACCCATATCAAGCTTTACAGCCCTGACCGGGAAACTGTCGTCCTCCTCCACAACAATGAGCTGCCATGAGCCCGGGGATTCCCCGCCGCCATAATCGCCGCCATCACCGTAATTAAAAAACGGAATGTTGCAGACTGCATAATTACCATATCCGGTATTTTTCACTATTTCAGTTACATCTGTCGCCATACAGAACAAGCTTCTCATGCCAGAATTATTACCAACCACACGCCAATCATTGATTGCGTATTCTGCACGTATAAAATGCTTGCTGCCATCCGATGCAACAAACAAAACAGGATCTGTAGCTGCCTGCTTTGCCCTTGTCTGCCATACCAGATACGCATACTTGATCTTACTTGTACTGGTTGGTCTGTGCAACGTTGCTACCGAACTGTTTGCGTAACCCCCGCCCAGATCATTGTATATCTGTTTTCCCATCGGGTTCCCATGCGGACTGTACCTCACATAATGGTTTGTGTTTCCAGTATAGTTAAACTGATACCTGCCGACACGCGTACCGATCAGGGTCTGTATCGTCTCCTGTCCGGTAACTGCCGCGTTTACCCGCTGCGGCATTGCCGTTACAAGACAAAGACACACCAGAATCACCGCGATCGCTCTTTCCATATTTAATTTTCTGCCATATTGCAACTTATTCCCTCCGTTCTTAATGCCATTCAGACGTACCGCCTAAATCCGTGCCATCATCTGAGCCAGTGCCCGGCTGTGGTACAAAATCCTCAACGTCGTCAAACTCCGGAGACTCCCACCAGTTATCAGACGGCGCGCCACTGTTACCAGATGTATCACCACCAGCATTTCCTGCATCTGTACCGCCTGCATTGCCGGTATTTCCGCCATTGCCTGCGTCTCCTGCGTTACCGCCCTGATCTGTGCCGCCTGCATTGCCGGTATTTCCGCTGTTATCTGTATTTCCGGTTCCTCCGACATTTCCTGCGCCGCCGTTACTGCCTGCATTCCCAGTGCTGCCATTATCAGGAGCTGCGGTGCTTCCGGTGTTACCGCTGTTACCCGCACTGTTTGTATTTCCTACATTATTTACATTTTCTACATTTCCAGTATTGCCCGCAGCCCCTGTATTTCCAGCATTTCCTCCATTATTTCCACTGACCGCACTACCGTTACTTCCTGCTCCCTTTGTCGGAGTACTTACTTTCTGATCGGACAGATACTTGTCACTGACATATCCTTCCTCACCGTTATAATTGATCCGGTACCAGCCCGTATCCGCCTGACCGGTCACGGTTACTTTCTGTCCTGCCGTTAAACTGCCGAGTTTTTCATGATCGGAGCCAGGACCCTTTCTGACATTTACGGTCTGCGTGGCATACTTTGTAGCAGACAGTTCTGTGACGGCAAATGCCGGAGTTTCCGTTTCTTCCGGAATCTCTGTTTCTGTCGTCTCTGTTTCCTCTGTTTCTTCCGCGATCTCTGTGACTTCCTCTGTCTCTGTCACTGCAATAACTTCCGTTCCTACGACATCCTCGGTCTTATTGCTGCCGCATCCGGTCACTGCTCCTGCAAGCACGCTCACGCTTAATCCCATGATTCCCAAAAATTTCAGTGTGTTCTTTTTCATAACTTCTCCTCTTCTTTTCTTCTTCCATTGATAACATTTTTACAACAGTAGTATTAGTATACCTGAACCGCGCTGAAAATACCAGTATATCTTTTCTCTGCAACACACTATTCCCATGCGGCGTAATAGGAAAGCTCTCCATGCACCGGCTGTGAAAAATCTGCAAGATAATCATTGCTGTCTCTCCAGCCGGCAAAGGATGCTCCCTCCAGCCTCGGCTCCACCGGCATTTTCACCGTCTCCCCATCCATCACCACGCAGCGTTTATAACAGTCCCCGTCTTCCACCAGTTCTTCCTTATTCATATAAAATGAAACTTCGCACACCTTCATCTTTGGTTCCTCCTTTTTCCGTTCACGGATAACCACGCGTTCCCACGAGGTCTCTCCCTCCATGCCGTTAGGGTGCGCATAGCTTCCCGCCACACGCAATGCCAGAATCCCTTTCTCTGCATCTGCCTGGCAGACTTCAAATGTCAGATCTGTGTCCGCGTCCACCGCGAGCGCCATGCGCCCGATACAGCCCGCGAGAAGCTCTTTCTCGCCATATACAGTCTCGCTCTCCGCCACTTCTTTTAAGGCGCCCTCCATCGCTGTCGACAGATTTTCCCGCACTTCAGTGTTTCGGTTCATGTCCCCACAGATCGTCATGACCATCGCGAGCACCATTACTCCCAAAATCCCACTCACAAGCAGCAATGCCACATTTTTCATGCCACACCTCCGTTTACCGGAAGCAGGATCCTGCACCGTTTTATGTGATTCCATCTGTCCGTTGCACACAGTTGCACCAGATAAATCCCCGGGCGTTCAAACGAAATCTGTCCGGTCTGCGCATCATAAATGTCATACTCCACCGCTCCCTGTCTGTCGTAGACACCTTCTATTACCGGATCCAGTTCTGTGTTTTCACAGTCCGACGCACCGAAAAGCTCTGATGCAGGATAGCTGCCAACAAGCAGCGGCTCTTTTTTCCGGCAGAAAATTTCCGGTCTTTTCCGCGCCCCCTCCTCCACATAAACCACAAATTCGCTCCCCTTTTCCGGTTGTTCTTCCGTCAAAAATGCTCCCATCATATGCCAGATACCGACATTTCCGTTCTCATCCTGTATCCCCGTAAAAAGAAGTACAAGAAAAAGAAACAGCACTGCCAGCCCCAGCAGAAATTTTCCATATATCTCTATGATCTGTTTCATCGCAACTCCCTTCTACCCACAAATCGTATACAGATATTGCAGACAGATCTGTCGCAGCGCTCCGCCACTCTGAAATAATTTCATCCAGACGGAAAACACTGCCAGCCCGCCTGCCAGTTGCAGCAGACTGCTGCCGTAATGCTCCATAATTTCCTTCATGATCTTTCCTCCATTTCATGCACTCACAAAAGTACCGACATATAATTTAACAATGTTGCCATCCACACAGCAAAACAGCTTCCGCCCAGCAATACCAGCATTGCCACTCCCATCTCACCGATCACTGTTTCCATTTTCCGCATCCCCCTCTCATATCCGGTTAAAAACAAGCGTCCACACACCAGATTTATCGTGCAATCCCCCGTGTTGTGCGCTCCTGCGCAATCCCAAGCAGCGGAATCTTGTAATCATAGATCAGGCATACCTCCGCCATCTGGCGGTTCTCATCCCCTCCATATTTACACGGCGTAATCTCTAACCTATACCCTCTCCGCTCCGCTTCACGGACGCACCCCGCCGTCACATTCGGATTAAAGTTGCTGTTTTCCAGCTCAGCCACCACCGCAGCCTTATATTCTTTTGCCTCCGCAACCTCGCCACTGACGCCGAGCATACTGACGCACAGACACAGATTACACATCAGCATCAGAAGTCCCGAAAAAATCTCCACAATATACTTCAAGCCTACGCACCTCCTATACTTCCAAGCACCTGCAGCATCACCGCCATCCCGACAGTGAGATCTGTCAGAAGCTTTCCGATCGCCGCAAGCACCGGATAGGAAAAGATCAGTTTCATCCGAAACGCCATCCTGCCATCCCGGATCGCATCTGCATTCTCCTGCATCTGCCCCGTCCGCTCCAAAAAACGGTTCATCTGCACGCCGACATTCCCGGTTCCGTTTTCCGAGAATGCGTGCAGCATCTTCATACAGCCTCCAATCTCCGGCAGATCAAAATTCCGGCAAAAATCCGTGTAGGTCTGCAGTTCTCCCGGGCGCTGCTTCATCCTCTCCCGCAGGGAGACCAGCTCATGACGCAGCACAGCGGGCGCTCTGTCCACCGATTTTACCAGTGCAACCTGCACATTATTATTCTGCAATAACAACAGCATCTCCATCAGCCACTGCGGCAGAGCCAGATACATCGCCTCCGTCACATCCTTTTTCGCCAGACGATAGCCAAGCCTGCGGTAGCCGGCGAGAAATGCGGCAAGAGACATACCGATAACGGCAGGCAGCATCCACCCCGCGATCAGAAATCCTGCTGCCGCCACAAGAATCCCCGCAAAAAGCCAGTACTGCCACCGTTTTTTCTCCGCCTTCTCATAATTCATCACAAGATCATAGCTGTGCTGCACATATTCCGGCGCGTGGACATCCGTCTCGCTCAGCCAGTCCGCCGTCAGTCCTCTGGTGCTTTTCACCAGGATCTGAAGGAGCAGCAGGATAAAAACCGTCGACGACACCTGTATCACCGGAATGGAAAAGATGTCTGCCATGTCTCCCGTGTGAAACAACTGACGCATCCCCTCGAGCACATAGAGCGCCACCGCGCACAGCCCAACCGAAACCACGATCGAGATAATATTGTCCGTATGGTATTTCTTTTTTTCCGCCTGAAGCTGATATTCCCGTTTCTTCCACTTCTCAAGATCCTCCAGTATCAGCAGGATCGAATCCTCCGCCACGCCTCCATATGCCTCCGTTGCACGCAAAAGCTCGTGTACCAGCGTCAGCTTCGCACACTTATAATGCTCCTCAATGCGCAAAAGTCCTTCCGCGAGCACCCCCTGCTCCGTCTCCGGTTTTCCAAGCTCCATGTGGATCAGCGCGGCGTCGATACACCTTCGCATCTGTCCGTCGGGAAAAAGCTCCCTTGTTTCCTTTAACGCCCCGGTCACCTTTCCCGTTTTCTGAAAAGAATAGAGCATCTGCTCCATATATGCCACAACGTCCGCAAACCGTTTCTGCTCATACATCCGCTTATACATATCCAGCACAAGAATGGGCAACACAAACGCCGCTGCCGCTGTGATCACGATCACATACACCGTCTCCAGCCGGAAAATCATTCCCAGCATCCCGCTCCCAAGCAGCGCTCCCAAAATCCACAGACTGTGCGCCTTCCATGAAAAATGATAACCGTAGATATCGACCTCGCGCTCCAGATTCCTTGGGTTCAGCAGCGCAAACTTCTTCCATATTGTTTTTCTGCTCTTCATTACTTCCCCTCTTTTACATACTTCTCCCACTCCGCACACGCAAAAGGATCTTCGATCCCCGCCCGTGCAAAACGTTTCCGGATCGCGGGCGGAAACTCCCGCGATACCACCTCTCCGTCCTCCACCAGCATATAGATACAGTTTTCCTTTCCCTCCCTGCTGTAAAAGCAGAGCTGGTCGATATAACGCCGTATCTTCCCATCCGGCTGCCTGACGCAGCGGATTAAGATCCCGACATCCACATACCTGTAGATCCGGTTCTCCATCCGCCACGCATCCTTTGAATCGCTCAGCATATTCTGAATGCGGTCCGGCAGCTTTCTGACATCGTCCAGGTGGATGGTCGTAAACCCGCTGACCCCAGTGCTCCACTGCTCCAGAAGCGACAGCACCTCCACAGAGCGCGCCTCGGAGAGCACGAGCCATTTCGGATTCTGGCGCAGGCTCGCCTTGATCGCATCCGTGTAATCAAAGCCTGCGCCCACCCGCAGCTCGACGGCATCCGCACCCGGATTGATCTCGCCGTAATGAATCTCGTAGGAGTCCTCGATGGTGATGACACGTTCTGACTTTGGGATAAACTGCATAAAAAATTTGGCGCACTCTGTCTTTCCTGCGCCCGGCTCCCCGCCAAACACAAAATTCATCCCGACCCGCACGCAGTTGACCAGAAGCTTTAACATCTCCTCCGGCACATAGCCTTCCGCGAGCATCCGCGCAATGCTGTTGCGCACCATGCAGGGGGATTTCCGGATGCAGATGCTGATACCGGACGCCGTCACCGAATCGTGAATGATACTGATGCGCAGCTCCTTCGTATCCGCCTCCAAAATCTTGTTGGCATGGTTAAACTGCTTGTTCACACAGTTTGAAATATTGTGGGTGAACGTATGGATAAACTCCTCCGTCAACTGCTCCTTTGCGCGGTAGCGCCCTCTCCGCAGGTCCGTGATCCACAGCTCCCTGCCGTTATAGTCCACGTCCGTCACATTCGGCAACTGCAGATATTTCCACAACACGCCAAACTGCTCTGCCGTCGGCTCAAATGTCAGAATCTCTCCCATGGTCTCCTCCTACGACAACTGCCCCATACTGGAAAAGAATCCCGTCAGCGCATTTTTAAACTCCGCCGCCACATAGCCGTTTTCCGAGAGCGCTGCCACAAGGATCGCCCCAAGCGCCAGCAGCACGATCACCGCCAGAATTGCATTTCCGTAATGTTTCATGATCTGTTCCATATTCCAATCCTCCATCTTTTTTTACTTACTATTTTTATTTGTTACTTGTTATTACTCTTTCACGTTCTGTCTCATCCTGCTCATAGGAAGTCCTCTCCCGCCAGCCTTAGCATACGGTCCGCCGCCCGTTTCACACTGCGGATAAACCGCTCGTTTTCAAACGTCGCAGGCTCTGTGTGCTGGCTTCTGATAAAATCTTCTCCCACGCCGCGCCGAAGCGCCTCCGCAAATGCAGGATTATAGGGAATGACCGCTACCCGTTCCGGCGGTATGCGGTACATACGGCACAGATACGCCTCGTCCGCACCCTCCTCGCCGTCACGGTTCTCCAGCAGAAACATCGCCCTCCTCGCTACGTGAAAATCTTCGGCAAAGAAGCGTGCAATGCTCTCCTTTTTACTCCTGAGGTTCACAACGGCAAGATCCGCGTGCCATAAAAAATGACACCGTCTGCCCGAAAATCCCGTTCCGCAGTCACTGACCGCGATCTTCCCCGTATCCTCCCGCAGAAAACGTCCGGTCACCACGCACTCTTCCCCACAAAGAGCGCGAAGCATCCCCGTCACAGCCACCATATGCGCAGTTGTGCCGCTGGCGTGTTCCCTGCCCCAGAACACAAGGTTCATCCGTGCCTTCTCCGTATTCTGTTGTGTTCATAAAAAGTGAAATATCTGGAATCATTCCAAGAACTGTGGGATTTCACATTCATCCTCTCGTACCTCCTCATTTCAGCAGATGAAACAAGTGCGATACACAAGCGAACCCACATATTTGATAAAAGATGGTTGTATTATAATCCTTTTCTTTACGTTTGTAAATACTGTTTTTCGAAAAAAAATTATTTATAAAACTTTTATTTTTGTCACAATTCATTTATAATATCCTTAACAAAAAAGATGTATTTTTTCGCAACATACCATTTTAGGAGGCTTCATGAAAAACTTTATCATCACTACCGATACCACCTGCGACCTTCCCGCGGAATATATCACCGGGCACCGGATCGGTATGCTTTCCCTCACCTACACCATCGACGGAAAGACTTACAGTTGGGAAAATCCCCTTCCGGTCGCAGATTTCTACAACTATATGCGCGCGGGTTCTCTGCCCACGACCTCCCAGGCAAACCCCGAGGAGGCAAAAATGCTTTTTGAGCGTATCATACGGGAGCAGGACTGCGATATCCTGCACATCGCCTTCTCTTCCGGTCTGAGCGGAAGCTACAACAGCAGCAGGATCGCGGCGGAGGAGCTCTCTGAGGAGTACCCCGGTCACCGCATCGTCGTCATCGACTCTCTGTGCGCTTCCCTCGGTGAGGGACTGCTCGTCCACAAGGCTGTCACATTGAAATCGGAGGGCAGATCCCTTGAGGAAACTGCTGCCTGGCTGGAAGAAAATAAGCTTCATCTCGTACATAATTTCACGGTAGACGACCTTTTCCACCTCTACCGGGGCGGGCGCGTGTCAAAAACCGCCGCGTTCGTCGGCACAATGATCAACCTAAAGCCGATCCTCCATGTGGACAATGAAGGTCATCTGATCCCGCTCTCCAAAGTGCGCGGACGCAAAAAGTCCATGATCGCCCTCGTGGATGCCATGGAAAAGCAGGTCGGCTCGTGGAGGGACAAAAACGATATAATTTTCATCAGCCACGGAGACTGTGAGGACGAAGCGCAGTTTGTCGCAGACCTGATCAAAAAACGCCTTGGCTACGACAGCTTTCTGATCAACCACGTCGGTCCTACGATCGGTGCACACACGGGTCCCGGCGTACTCGCACTCTTTTATATGGGTGATTTTCGTTAACGATAAGGCAATCGTCGGAATGGAGGAATTTTATGAATGAAGTATTGACATCCCAGGCAGCTATGCAGGTTTCTTCCGGCGCGATCGGCGGTATGATATTTTCTATGGTTGTCTCGATTTTAGGACCCGTGCTGCTGCTGATCGTCTGGCGTTTGAAAAAGAAATGTAACCTGATACCTGCCGTTGCCGGCGCGGTCACTTTTATCGTCGCCGCGCTCATACTGGAGGACATCCCGAAATATTTTCTGTTCTCCGGAACAAACGGCGTCTCGGAATATATTTTAAACCACGCGTGGGCATATGCCCTGACCGGCGCGCTTCTCGCAGGAATCTTTGAGGAGTGCGGGCGTTTTATCACGTTCCGCTGGTTTTTAGGAAATCACACGGCAAAGGAGACTGCCATCACCTACGGCATCGGACACGGCGGGATCGAATGTATCCTTCTGCTGGGCGTTGGCATGATATCCAACCTCTCCCTCGCCTTTGCGATCAACAGCGGCGCGCTCACCACCCTGATCGGACAGCTCCCCGCAGATCAGGCAGCCGCCTATGAGCTGATCGCGGCAAACCTCTCCGCCTCCACCTTCTCCCTGTTTTTGTGGAGTGTATGGGAGCGCATTTTTGCGTTACTGTTCCACATCGCACTTTCCGTACTCGTGTTTGCGGCCGCGCAGGACAAATCCAGAATCTACCTCTTCCCGCTTGCCATACTGCTGCACGCAGGACTTGATATTTTTGCCGCGCTGTACCAGTTTGGCGTGATCGGTCTTCCCGTTACGGAGTTGCTGATCACAGTGCTCTCGATCGCCTGCGCATTCTTCGCGTTCCGGCTTTACCGCAGGATTGGCGCAGATTCCGATTCGCAGGCTATATAGAAAAAATCGCAGCGCCGAAAATCTACGCTGCGATTTTTTATCTGCATATTACACATGAATCTCTGCTGTCACGCCAAGTTCCTCTTTATTGGCTTCCAGCACGGGATTTACCACCTTTTCCAAAAACTTCTCCACCTGAAGCGGGGAGCGTCCCACATATTTCGCCGGGTTCATCGCCGCATGAAGTTCATCCAGTGTGAGGTTAAACTCCGGATCTGCCGCGATCAGCTCAAGGAGATTATTCTCTTTCCCCTCCTCCTTTACCGTCCTGCCCGCCTGCATGGAAAGCGTGCGGATCTTCTCATGCAGCTCCTGACGGTTTCCGCCATTCTTCACCGCATCCATCATGATATTCTCCGTCGCCATAAACGGAAGCTCCGCCATCAGGTGCTTCGTGATGACCTTGTCATACACGACAAGCCCGTCCACCACATTTAAGCAGAGATCCAAAATGCCGTCCACCGCCAGAAAGCCCTCCGGCACGGAAAGTCTCTTGTTCGCCGAATCGTCCAGCGTGCGCTCAAACCACTGCGTTGCGGACGTCACCGCCGGATTTAAGGCGTCTACCATCACATAGCGCGCCAGTGACGCAATGCGCTCCGAGCGCATCGGATTGCGCTTGTATGCCATCGCAGAAGAACCGATCTGGTTCTTTTCAAACGGCTCCTCGACCTCCTTCAAATGCTGGAGCAGGCGGATGTCATTGGACATCTTGTGTGCGCTTGCCGCGATCCCCGCGAGCACATTTAACACCCTCGTGTCAACCTTTCTCGAATAGGTCTGTCCCGAAACGGCATAACACTCGGCGAATCCCATCTTTTTGGCGATCATCGGATCAATCCTGTCGATCGTCTCCTGATCCCCGTCAAACAGCTCCAAAAAGCTTGCCTGCGTGCCCGTCGTCCCCTTCGAGCCGAGAAGCTTCAAGCTGCCCATCACATACTCCAGATCCTCCAGATCCATCAGAAACTCCTGCGCCCAGAGTGTCGCGCGCTTTCCGACTGTCGTCGGCTGCGCCGGCTGGAAATGTGTAAACGCCAGCGTCGGGAGACTCTTATAGGTATCCGCAAACTTCGCAAGCTCCGCGATCACACTGACGAGCTTTCTGTGCACCAGCTTTAACGCCTCATGCATCACGATAATGTCCGTGTTGTCGCCGACATAGCAGGAAGTCGCACCCAAATGGATGATGCCCGCCGCCTTCGGACACTGCTGCCCGTAAGCATAGACATGGCTCATGACATCGTGGCGCACCAGCTTCTCGCGCTCCTTCGCCACCTCGTAATTGATGTCATGGATATGCGCTTTCATCTCGTCAATCTGTTCCTGCGTGATGACCGGTCTGCCATTCTCGCTGAGTCCAAGCTCCATCTCCGTCTCCGCGAGCGCGATCCAGAGCTTTCTCCATGTGGAAAATTTCATATCCGGCGAAAAAATATACTGCATTTCCCTGCTCGCATAGCGCTCGGACAGCGGACTTTCATATCTGTCTGTACCCATATCGTTCTCCTCTATCTTCCTTCCCTAAGCTTCAAATTTCGTTCCCGTCAAAAGCTCAAACGCTTCTTTGTACTTGTCTACGGTTTTATCCACAACCTCCTGCGGCAGCAGAAGATCATTGTCCGGGTTTGCCTTTAACCAGTCCCTGACAAACTGCTTGTCAAAGGAAGGCTGTCCCTTGCCTGCCTCATAGCCCGCAAGCGGCCAGAATCTGGAACTGTCCGGCGTCAGCATCTCATCGCCGAGCACCACGCAGCCGTTCTCATCGAGACCGAACTCAAACTTGGTATCCGCGATGATGATCCCCTTGGAAAGCGCATACTCTGCGCATTTCTTGTAGAGGGCGATCGTCTTGTCACGGATCTGCGCCGCATAATCTGCGCCTTTGCCCGGATAAATCTTCTCCAGGATCTCCACGCTTTCCTCAAAGGAAATATTCTCGTCGTGCAGACCGATCTCCGCCTTCGTACTCGGTGTGTAGATCGGCTCAGGAAGCTTGTCTGACTCCACCAGTCCCTCCGGAAGTCTAATGCCGCATACCGTTCCATTCTCCTGATAGCTTACCCATCCGCTTCCCGTAATATATCCGCGCACAATGCACTCGATCGGAAGCATCTCAAGCTTCTTGCACATCATGCTGTTTCCGTCAAATCTCTCATTTCTGAAAAATTCCGGCATATCGCATACGTCCACAGAAATCATATGATTCGGCACAATATCCCTGGTGAAATCAAACCAGAACTTCGACATCTGGGTCAGGATCGCACCCTTTTTTGTGATCTCATTCTTTAAAATATGGTCAAACGCTGAGATTCTGTCTGTTGCAACAATGATAAGGCTGTCTCCGTTATCGTATACCTCACGTACTTTTCCCTCTTTGAATGGTCTGTATTCCTGCATTTTCATCCTCTTTTCCGACGGTGCGGACGCTTGTCGCGGACGCCTGTCACTGATTCTTGTGTTTTCTTTACGCCCAAATTATAATACAGTCTCTTTTACAAAGTCAATCTCTTTGCCCTTATTTTATTAGAAAAATCAAATATTTTATCCTACTCATTAGTATTTCTTATCAATATATTTAAGAAAAGTTTATTTTCCTACTTGACGTACTTTAGTACCAGTTGTATAATAACATCATCAATTAGGACTAAAGTATCATTGCAATTATCTAAAATTTATATAACTCCTCTTTATCTGCCCAGGGCAGATGCCCGGAGAATCTTCCATTGTTTCTCCGGTATATGACACTGGAAAAAGCAGTTCCTCCCCCGGAACTGCTTTTTCATTTCCCAAAAACATCTACAAAAAGCGGCACGCACCACGTGCCGCCCGTTGTCTGTCTCTTTATTTTCTGATCAGCAGGGACTTTCCTGTCATTTCCTCCGGCTGCTCCATTCCCATCAACTCGATCAGAGTCGGGATGATATCTGCCAGACATCCTTTTTCTCTCAGTCCGTATGCAGGATCTGCATTGATGAGGATAAACGGAACCGGATCCGTCGTGTGTGCGGTAAGCGGCGCTCCCGTCTCATAATCCACGAGCTGCTCCGCATTTCCGTGGTCTGCACACAGGAACATCTGACCGTCCACCTCTTTGATCGCGTCAACGGCTCTGCCGACACATTCGTCCACAGTCTCCACCGCCTTTACGGCAGCCTCCATGATCCCCGTATGACCAACCATATCCGGGTTTGCAAAATTGATGATGATCACATCATACTTTCCGGAACGGATCGCTTCACAGAGCTTGTCGCACACCTGCGGCGCACTCATCTCCGGCTGAAGATCGTAGGTCGCAACCTTCGGGGATTTCACGAGGATCCTGTCCTCACCCTCGTTCGGCTCCTCCACTCCGCCGTTGAAGAAAAAGGTAACGTGCGCGTATTTCTCGGTCTCCGCGATTCTCGCCTGCGTCTTGCCATGTGCCGCAAGATACTCGCCGAATGTGTTTTTCAGCTCCACCTTTTTAAATGCGATCTTCTTGTTCGGGATCGTCACATCATACTCGGTAAAGCAGATATACGTCACATCTTTTCTCGCTCCGCGGTCAAATCCGTCAAACTCGTCCGCGCAGAAAGCTCTGGTGATCTCGCGCGCACGGTCCGGGCGGAAGTTGAAGAAGATCACCGTGTCCTTATCCTTTACGACTGCGCGCGGCGCTCCGTTCTCCGTGATCGCCGTCGGCACAAAAAATTCGTCCGTCACATCCTTCGCGTAGGACGCTTCCATCGCCGCCACAGCGCTCTCTGCGGTCTCTCCCTCGCCCTTTGTCAGCACGTCGTATGCCTTCTGCACACGATCCCAGCGGTTATCACGGTCCATCACATAGTAGCGTCCGGAGATGGATGCAATCTTTCCGACGCCGATCTCCTCCATCTTCGCCTCAAGCTCCTCCACAAAGCCCTTGCCTGATGTCGGAGCGGTGTCACGGCCGTCTAAAAAGCAGTGTACATACACATTGGAGATACCCTCTCTCTTTGCCATCTCAAGCAGACCGTACAGATGTGTGATGTGGCTGTGCACGCCGCCGTCTGAGAGCAGACCGTACAGATGCAGGTCGGAGTTGTTTTTCTTTACATTCTCCATGCCGGCGAGAAGCGCCTCGTTTTTGAAAAAGTCGCCGTCCTCGATCTCTTTTGTGATCCTGGTGAGCTCCTGGTACACGATCCTGCCCGCGCCCATGTTCAGATGTCCGACCTCAGAATTTCCCATCTGTCCGTCCGGAAGTCCGACTGCAAGCCCGCTCGCATAGCCTTTGACAAAAGGATAATCGCGCATCAAACCGTCGAGATTCGGTGTGTTCGCCTGCGCTACCGCATTCCCCTCTGCCTTTTCATTTAATCCGTAACCGTCTAAAATCATCAATACTGTTGGTTTTTTACTCATGTTCTATTTCTCCAAATACCTTCCGCGCTTCTTATTTATAATTCACGATCTTGCCGAAATCTGCCTTTAAGGAAGCGCCTCCAACCAGTCCGCCGTCGATATCCGGCTGTGCAAATAACTCGGCAGCGTTGCCTGCATTGACAGAACCGCCATACTGGATGCGAACCTTTCCGGCTGTCTCTGCCCCGTAAACCTCTGCGATGCACTCGCGGATCGCCTTACATACCTCCTGCGCCTGCTCTGTCGTAGCGGTCTTTCCTGTTCCAATCGCCCAGATCGGCTCGTATGCGATCACCATGGATGCAACCTGCTCCGCTGTGATGTCCTTGAGATCAGACTTGATCTGATAGCGGATCCAGTCGAGCGTCACGCCCATCTCTCTCTGCTCTAAGGACTCGCCGCAGCAGAGGATTGGTACAAGGTTATGCTCGAATGCTTTTTTCACTTTCTTGTTGAGCATACAGTCGCACTCTTTGAAGTAATCACGTCTCTCGGAATGTCCGATGATGACATACTTCACGCCTGCATCCACCAGCATCTCCGGTGAGATCTCTCCGGTGTACGCACCGCTCTCCTCATAATACATATTCTCGGCACCGACTGCCACGTTTGTTCCCTTTAACGCCTCCACAACCGGTACGATGTCGATCGCAGGCACACAGTAAACAACATCTACTTCATCGCTTGCCACAAGCGGTTTTAACTCCTCTACCAGCTTCACTGCCTGACTCGGGGTCATGTTCATTTTCCAGTTGCCGGCTACAATTTTTCTTCTCTCCATGATCTTATCCTTCTTTCTGATTTGTTCTGACACATAAAATTACTCTGCGATCACACGTTTGTTTCCTAGCGATTGTCTGCCGCCATAACGCCCGGAAGCTCCTTGCCCTCCAGGAACTCTAAGGATGCGCCGCCGCCGGTAGAGATATGGCTCATCTTATCGCCAAATCCGAGCTGGTTGACTGCCGCTGCGGAATCACCGCCGCCGATGATCGTGGTAGCCTCAGTCTCAGCGAGTGCCTTTGCAACCGCGATCGTGCCCGCTGCCAGTGTCGGGTTCTCAAATACACCCATCGGTCCGTTCCATACAACGGTCTTAGCCGTTTTTACTGCCTCTGCGTACATCGCTGCGGTCTTTGGTCCGATATCGCATCCCTCGCGGTCTGCTGGCATATTTGTGACATCATAAACCTCAACCTCAACCGGAGCGTCGATCGGGCTTGGGAAATCAGCGATCGTCACGGAGTCAACCGGGAGCAGTAGCTTCTTGCCGAGCTTCTCTGCCTTCTCCATCATTTCCTTACAGTAATCTAACTTCTCATTGTCAACCAGAGATTTTCCGATTTCATATCCCTTTGCCTTTAAGAAGGTGTACGCCATACCGCCGCCGATAATTAAGGTATCGCACTTCTCCAGCAAGTTGGAGATCACGTTTAACTTGTCCGCAACCTTAGCGCCGCCAAGGATTGCAACGAATGGACGAACCGGGTCTTCCACTGCATTGCCCAGGAAATCGATCTCCTTCTGCATCAGGTAACCAACTACATTCTCGCCGCCCTTTTCGCTGATGAACTTCGTCACGCCTGCCACGGAAGCGTGTGCTCTGTGGGAAGAGCCGAATGCATCGCATACATATACGTCTGCAAGATCTGCCAGCTCTTTGCTGAACTCCTCACCGTTCTTTGTCTCCTCCGCGCCGCGGAAACGTGTATTCTGGAGAAGCACTACATCGCCCTCGTTCATCGCTGCAACAGCCGCAGTAGCAGCCTCGCCGGTCACATTGTAGTCAGATACAAACACAACCTCTTTGCCAAGCTTCTCGGAAAGTCTCTTTGCAACCGGAGCTAAGGACTCGCCCTCGTTTGGTCCGTTCTTTACTTTTCCAAGATGGGAGCAGAGAATTACCTTGCCGCCGTCGTTCATTAACTTCTGGATCGTCGGGAGCGCTGCCACGATACGTGTCTCGTCCGTGATCACACCCTCCTTTAACGGCACGTTAAAATCACATCTTACCAATACTCTTTTGCCTTTTACGTTGATATCATCCACTGATTTCTTGTTTAATGACATTGTCATGTCCCCCTTTTTTAATGTAATGAACAAAAGTGTGTGACATAGGATTGCAGCGCAATTTCCTATGTCATAAAAAAAGTTTCGCCTGCGAAACTCTCCGCCTGCGGCGGGTCGCACCAGCGACACCGTTCCTCTCCGCCGCAGTGCAATCCCCCGGAGGGTTTTACTTTATAGGGAACGAAGTTTCCTGTAAAGTAATAAAGGAGCCCGGTCCAACCAGACCGGACCCCTTCCTGAGTCTTATCTGCACTCTGAATGCCTGTCGCTTAAAAAAGTAGTCATTCGTGCAGTCGCTTTCATTGAATTTAAGTAAGTCAGATCAATTATGCCAACTCACTGAAGTACTTGATGGTACGAACCATCTGGGATGTATAGGAGTTCTCGTTGTCATACCATGATACAACCTGAACCTCATACTGATCGTCAGAAACCTTGCTCACCATGGTCTGTGTAGCGTCAAACAGAGAGCCGTATCTCATACCGACGATATCGGAAGAAACGATCTCGTCCTCGTTGTATCCGAAGGACTCGTTTGCTGCTGCCTTCATAGCTGCATTGATACCCTCAACAGTAACGTCTGCCTTGTTTACAACTGCTGTTAAGATGGTGGTGGAACCTGTCGGGGTCGGTACACGCTGTGCAGAACCGATCAGCTTGCCGTTCAGCTCCGGGATAACAAGACCGATTGCCTTGGCTGCGCCTGTGCTGTTCGGAACGATGTTCACTGCTGCTGCGCGGCTTCTTCTCAAGTCACCCTTTCTCTGCGGACCGTCCAGAGTCATCTGATCGCCGGTGTAAGCATGAATGGTTACCATGATACCGGACTGGATCGGTGCGTACTTGTTCAGTGCGTCAGCCATCGGTGCCAGACAGTTTGTTGTACAGGAAGCTGCGGAGATGATGGTATCCTCTTTCTTCAATGTCTCATGGTTTGTGTTGTATACGATAGTAGGAAGGTCATTTCCTGCTGGAGCAGAGATAACAACTTTTCTAGCGCCTGCATTGATATGAGCCTGAGCCTTCTCCTTGGATGTGTAGAAACCGGAGCACTCTAATACAACGTCTACCTTTAACTCACCCCATGGGCAGTTGTTTGCATCCGGGAATGCGTAGATCTTGATCTCCTTGCCGTCAACTGTGATAGAATCCTCACCAGCAGTTACCTTGTCTGCCAGTGCATATCTACCCTGTGATGAGTCATACTTTAATAAGTGTGCCAGCATCTTCGGGCTTGTCAGGTCGTTGATTGCTACTACTTCATATCCTTCTGCTCCAAACATCTGTCTGAATGCGAGACGGCCAATACGGCCGAAACCATTGATTGCTACTCTTACTGCCATTTTTAATTCCTCCTAGAATTTGTAAATGTAATCGCCGGGCATAAATCCCCTGGAACCGTCAAACGCAAGGTACTTGCGCCTATTGGCTCCGTGCTTTCTATATTCTAACCAATTTCCAGGGAAAATTCAAGCCTTTTTCTCCACTTTATTGCCACTTTGTTAAATTTTTCACCATTTTGGAGTTTTTCCTGTGACATACCGCAATACTGACAAGGCAAAGCGACTTTTCAAAGCGGAAACTGGTAAATCCCACAAATTTCCTTCCGGTTTGTTCAGGCTTCAAATCCAAGAGCTTCTAAATGTTCTGGGACAGATACTGCCACAAACCGGAAGGAAATTTGTGTGCAATCTGTTTCCTCCTCCGCCAAACTGTGCTATACTAAACTTAATTTTAGCCGCACATCCGGCAGGAAACGGCAGAAATTTTCCGGATTCTTTTTTGTGGTGGAGAAAAATTCCAGTGCGGGTCGACCTCCAAATGCGTTAAGCACCATGGAGGCAAGACTCAAAAATCATGGACGCCTCTGCGGAACATGATTTTCGTTTTAGGAGGCTTGACGGAATGTCCGGTGCGTTCCCCATTTTGTGGGCGACACGCAACGGAATTTCTCATCTCCAAAAATACCTTTCTGAAATTTCTGCCGCGCTTGGCACCATGGAGGCAAGACTCAAAAATCATGGACGCCTCTGCGGAACATGATTTTCGTTTTAGGAGGCTTGACGGAATGTCCGGTGCGTCCGCCATTTGGTAGGCGTCCCGCAACGGAATCCCCCCAAAAAAATCTTTCAAAAATTCCTGCCGCACCATGCCAGGCATCACGATAAAATAAGGAGGATTTCTCATGCTTTGGGACACACATATGCACAGCGCCTTCTCCGGGGACAGCGATGCCCCGCAGGACGCCATGATAAACGCCGCCATCGAAAAAGGACTTGGCGGCATCTGCTTTACCGACCATCTGGATATGGATTACCCGGGCGGACTTGAGCTGTTTTTGCTGGATCTGCCCGCCTACACCGCATCCGTGCTGGCGCAGAAGGAACGCTACCGGGATCGCATCCCGGTGCGCCTCGGTCTGGAACTTGGTCTGCAGCCGCAATTATCGGAGGTCTATACGGATATTCTGGCGCAGTACCCGTTTGATTTTGTGATCGGCTCCTCCCATGTCGTCCACGGTATGGATCCCTACTACGCAGAATTTTATGAGGGGAGAAGCGAGGAAGAATGCTATCTGGAATATTTCGAGTCCATCGCAGAAAATATCCGCGCCTTTGACGGTTTTGACGTCTACGGTCACATCGACTACGTCGTGCGCTACGGTCCAAACCGCAACAAATATTACAGCTACACAAAATATGCCGACGTGATCGACGAAATCCTAAAGCTCCTGATCGAAAAGGGGAAGGGTATCGAAATCAACACCGGAGGCTTTAAATACGGGCTCGGTCACCCAAACCCCACGGAGGAGATCATCGCCCGCTACCGCGAGCTCGGCGGAGAGATCATCACCGTCGGCGCGGACGCCCACGCCCCGGAGCACGTCGCCTATGATTTTGGGAAAGTTCCCTCCATACTGAAAAAAGCCGGCTTCCGCTACTTTACTGTGTTCAAGGAGCGAAAGCCGGAGTTTTTAAAACTTCCCTAGACCAGTGATGGAGTTTGGCGCCCGGTATGCATTAGTTATGAATAAATGCCATGATCTGATCAACAATGTCACTATTGTCATCCTCTTGGCTATTGACATGGAAATCGTGTTTTTCTTCGTCAAAACACCCGTGTTTTTTCTCCAGCATTTTCTCAATCGGTGCAGGCAGTTTACCATGTATCCGGGCAGCAAATCTGTCTTTGATAAGATCCAGATCTGCCGTTACAAGAATGCGGATAGCCCCTTCGGGCAAGAGTTTTAGGTGTTCCTTTTCAGAAATCACATAAATGATTGAATCACCGACGACAGCTTCCTGAAGCAGTGTCTCAAACATCTTCTCAGCCATATTCTCATTCTTCGCCAGCCGCAGATAATCCTTACCGGTATAGATGCGCGCATTTATTGCTTTACTGACTTTCTCTGCAAGCGTTGTTTTTCCTACACAACTCTCTCCAAAAATCCCAATGACCATCTATATTTCTCCTTCTTTATCTTCACTCTTTCCCGTTCCAACAGTAGGTACAGAGCTTACACTTATCAATATCTACCGCATCCAGCATATCGTCAAGTCTGTTAAACCGCAAAGTTGTAAAATTTAACTCCTTCCGGATCTCCTCGACCATCTGCTCGTACTTCTCCGACTCGGGATCTGCGTATTCCGCGAGCACCTCGTCCGTCACATTGCCATTCTCCAGCCGGTCGATCACACGCCGCGTGATCAGATCCATTTCCGACGAAGAGCGGGAGAAATTCAGATATTTGCATCCGTACAGAAGCGGCGGACACGCCGGACGGATATGCACTTCCTTCGCCCCGCTCTGGTATAAAAATTCTGTCGTCTCGCGCAACTGTGTTCCGCGCACGATCGAGTCGTCGATCAAAAGCAGGCTCTTGTCGCGGATCAGCTCCTCGACTGCGAGAAGCTTCATCTTCGCGATCAGATTGCGCTGGCTCTGCATCGTCGGCATAAAAGAACGCGGCCATGTTGGCGTGTACTTGATAAACGGTCTGGAAAACGGGATCCCCGACTCATTTGCATACCCGATGGCGTGCGGAATCCCGGAATCCGGCACGCCTGCCACGATGTCCGGCTTTACATTGTCGCGCTGCGCCATCTTCCTGCCACAGTGGTAACGCATATTTTCCACGCTCGTCCCCTCGTAGGAGCTCGCCGGATAGCCGTAATATACCCACAAAAAGGTGCAGATCTTCATATCCTCTCCGGGCTTTACCAGTGTCAGGCAGCTCTCGTCCGTGATGACCGCGATCTCCCCCGGTCCAAGCTCCTTGTAGTCGGTATAGCCGAGATTTTTGTACGCATAATTCTCAAAGGATATGCAGAATGCAGTTTCCTTTTTGCCGACGACGACAGGCGTGCGCCCGTACTTATCCCGCGCCGCATAGATGCCCGCCTGGTTCATCAAAAGGATCGACACCGAGCCGTCCACCTCCGAGAGGGCGTACTGGATACCGTCGATCAGATTTTCTTTCTGGTTGATCAGCGCCGCGATCAGCTCTGTCGCGTTGATGTCGCCGCCGCTCATTTCCAGAAAATGTGAATGTCCCTCCGAAAACAGTTTCTCCGACAGCTCTGTCATATTATTGATCTTGCTCACTGTCGTGATCGCGTAAGTGCCGTGGTGGGAGCGGACGAGCAGCGGCTGCGGCTCGTAGTCCGAGATACAGCCAATGCCGATATTTCCCTTCATCTCCTGCACGTCCTTGTCAAACTTCGTGCGGAACGGCGCGTTTTCAATATTGTGGATGGCGCGGTCAAATCCCCGCTCGCCATACACCGCCATACCGCCGCGGCGCGTTCCCAGATGGGAATGATAATCGATCCCAAAAAACAGGTCGAACACGCAATCCTCTTTTGATGCCACTCCAAAAAATCCACCCATCGTCTGTCACTGTTCCTTTCTCTATTTGAAGTAAGCCACACCGGACTCAAACAATTTCAAATCCTGATCCCCGTAAATATTGACTGCAACGCTTCTGTCGCGGCGCTCCGAGTGCGCCATCTTGCCGAGCACACGTCCGTCCGGACTGGTGATCCCCTCGATCGCCATGTACGAACCGTTGACATTCCACTCCTCATCCATCGTCGGAACGCCCAGTTCATTGACGTACTGCGTTGCCACCTGACCGTTTGCAAAAAGCTTCTCCAGCCACTCCTTTGGAGCGACAAAGCGCCCCTCGCCGTGGGATGCCGGGTTGCAGTATACCTTTCCTGCCTCTGCCTGCGCAAGCCACGGGGATTTGTCTGTCACAACCTTCGTGTACACCATCTTGCTGATGTGGCGTCCGATCGTGTTGTAGGTGAGCGTCGGTGAATCCGGCGTCTGCGGGCGGATCTCACCGTAAGGCACAAGACCAAGCTTGATCAGCGCCTGAAAACCGTTGCAGATACCGAGCGCAAGACCGTCCCGCTCGTTCAAAAGCTGCATGATCGCCTCGGACATCTTCGCGTTGCGGAATGCGGTTGCAAAAAACTTCGCCGAACCCTCCGGCTCATCCCCCGCAGAGAATCCGCCCGGGAACATGATGATCTGCGCCTGCTCGATCGCCTCTGTAAATGTATCCACGGACTCCCGGATATCCTCTGCGTTCAGGTTCTTAAACACTTTTACAATGATATCTGCGCCCGCGCGTTCAAATGCACGCGCGCTGTCATATTCACAGTTCGTTCCCGGAAATACCGGAATAAACACGGTCGGCTTTGCCACCTTGTGCTTACATACATAGACGTCGCTCGTCCGGTAAATATCCGTCTCCACGGTCTCTTTATTGTCGGTCGCGCGGGTCGGGAATACCTTTTCGAGCGTACCCGTCCACGCCAAAACCGCTTCCTCCACCGGGATTTTCTCTCCGGAAAATGCAAAGTACGGCTCTTTTGTCACTGCGCCGACAAGCAGACCGTTATCGTTCATGTCCTCTGCCATCAGGATCCTGCCTGCCTCTTCCACACGCTCTGTGGGGATTTCCGCCACGATGTCTCCAAAGCCCGGCGCAAACAGCATCTCTGCGTTTACCGCCTCCTCCATCTGCACGCCAAGCTTATTTCCAAACGCCATCTTGCTGACTGCCACCGCAAGTCCCTTGCCGTCCAGCGCGTAGGCAGAGATCACAATACCTTTCCGGATCAGATCGTGCAGAACGCCGTAAAGTTTCATCACCTGACCGTATACCGGCAAATCGTACGCATCCTTCTCGATCTTAAACAGGAATAGGCGGTTTCCTGCCCGCTTAAACTCCGGTGTGATAATGTCTTTTTCTTTTGCCACATCCACCGCAAAAGATACCAGCGTCGGCGGAACATCGATCTCATTGAAACTTCCAGACATCGAATCCTTCCCGCCGATCGACGGCAGCCCGAAGCCGATCTGTGCGCTGTATGCGCCGAGCAGTGCGGCAAACGGCTGGCTCCAGCGTCTCGGGTCCTCGCTCATTCTGCGGAAGTATTCCTGGAAGGTAAAGCGCACCTTGCGGTAATCGCCGCCTGCCGCCACGATTCTTGACAAGGATTCCAGCACTGCATAGACCGCTCCGTGGTACGGACTCCATGAGGACAGATACGGGTCGAAGCCGTAAGCCATCATCGTCACGGCGTCCGATTTTCCTTTGGCTACCGGGATCTTTGCGACCATCGACTGTGTCTCTGTCAACTGGTATTTTCCACCGTACGGCATATATACGCTGCCTGCGCCGATCGAACCGTCGAACATCTCGACAAGTCCCTTCTGGGAGCAGACATTTAAATCGGAAAGCTCCGCCAGCCATGCGGCTCTTAAGTCTCCCTTTGCCACTGCCTCCTCCACTGCCGGCGTGCTGATCTTGTGCAGGTAATTTGCATCGGGATCCGGCATATCCACAGCGACGTTCGTCTCCTGATGCGCGCCGTTGGTATCCAAAAATGCGCGGGAGAGATTGACGATCTCTTTTCCTCTCCACTCGAGCACCAGTCTCGGTTCTTCCGTCACAACGGCAACCGCAACCGCCTCCAGATTCTCCTCCTTCGCGAAATCCAGGAATTTCTCTGCATCCTCCGGCGCAACGACAACCGCCATGCGCTCCTGCGACTCGGAGATCGCAAGCTCCGTGCCGTCAAGTCCCGCATATTTCTTCGGAACTTTATCAAGCTGCACACGCAGACCGTCCGCCAGCTCGCCGATGGCTACCGACACGCCGCCCGCGCCGAAATCGTTACATTTCTTGATGATATGTGCGACCTCCTCCCTGCGGAACAGCCGCTGGATCTTGCGCTCGGTCGGCGGATTTCCCTTCTGCACCTCCGCGCCGCACACAGCCGTGGACTCGGTGTTGTGCGCCTTGGAAGAACCTGTCGCACCGCCGATACCGTCGCGTCCGGTGCGTCCGCCCAGCAAAATGATGACGTCACCCGGATCGGAGGTCAGTCTCTGCACGGCACGGCGCGGCGCAGCGCCCAACACCGCTCCGATCTCCATGCGCTTCGCCACATAGTCCGGGTGGTAAACCTCCTTGACATATCCGGTCGCAAGTCCGATCTGGTTGCCGTAGGAGCTGTAACCGTGCGCTGCCTCGCGCACTAATTTCTTCTGCGGCAGCTTGCCCTCGATCGTATCCTGCACCGGAACGGTCGGGTCTGCCGCGCCCGTCACACGCATTGCCTGATAGACATAGGTGCGCCCGGAGAGCGGATCGCGGATCGCGCCGCCCAGACAGGTGGCTGCGCCGCCAAACGGCTCGATCTCCGTCGGATGGTTGTGCGTCTCGTTCTTGAAATTGACAAGCCACTCCTCCGTCACGCCGTCCACCTCGATCGGAACGACGATGGAACACGCGTTGATCTCGTCGGACTCCTCCTGATCGGCAAGCTTGCCCTCCTTTTTCAAACGCTTCATCGCCATCAGTGCAATATCCATCAGGCAGACAAACTTGTCGTCCCTGCCCGCGTAAATGTTCTTATGTGTATCCAGATAATCCTGATAGGTCTGCTCCATCGGTGCGCGGTAATAACCGTCGTCGAACACAACCTCCTTTAACTCCGTGGAGAAGGTCGTATGACGGCAGTGATCTGACCAGTAGGTATCCAGCACGCGGATCTCCGTCATGGACGGGTCGCGTTTCTCCTCATTCTTAAAATAGTTCTGAATATGTAAAAAGTCCCGGAACGTCATCGCCAGCCCGAGCGAATCGTAAAGCGCTTTGATCTCCTGCTCCGGCATCACCGAAAATCCGTCAAAAATCTTCACGTTCTGTGGCTCGTCAAACACCTGTACCAGCGTCTCCGGTTTCTCCATGCTGCTCTCTCTCGAATCCACCGGATTGATGCAGTGCTTTTTGATGACTGCAAACTCCTCATCGCTGATCTCACCCTCGATGACATAGGTGACTGCGGTGCGGATCAGGGGATCCTCGTTCTCATTTAACAGCTTCACACACTGCTCCGCCGAGTCCGCTCTCTGGTCAAACTGTCCCGGAAGGAACTCCACGGAAAAGGCGCGTCCGCCGTTTAAATCAAATGTCTCCTCATAGATATCATCCACCGGCGGCTCGGAAAATACCGTCACAAGCGCTCTCTGATATGTCTCATCCGAAACATCCTCAATGTCATATCGGATCAGCTCGCGCACGCCATGCACGTTTTTGATCCCGAGATAATTCTGGATCTCCTCCCAGAGCTCTTTCGCCTTGACCGCATAGTCCGGCTTCTTCTCCACATATAATCTTCTGACCTTACCCAAGTTTCCGTTGCTCATATGTTTTTCCTCCATCCTGAAAAATTGCAGATGCTATCCTCCGGTACAGTGTAGCATGATTTGATCAATTAGAATAGTGAATATATTTAATATTATTTATTATTTAGGCTAATATGTTTTAAACAAAAGGGATTTCAAAAAGTGTATCTGGCAAATCGCGCCGGCGGTATTCTTTTTGTTCAGGTTCCAAATCTAAGAGCTTCTAAAATGTTCCGGATTGGTATTGGCTCCGGACGCAACCGCCCTCTATGCGCCT
Organism: Roseburia sp.; assembly: GCA_026168605.1. GTDB lineage: Bacteria > Bacillota > Clostridia > Lachnospirales > Lachnospiraceae > Roseburia. The sequence goes on from JAPFDX010000034.1 coordinate 211,777, forward strand.
TCCGTGGCGCAGTTCGGGCTTCCGCCGGCATCCCTGCCGTCGGATTGCTGGAGACTGACGGAACATTGAGAAGCTCTAAGATTCTCCACATTCACAAGTCAGAATACCGCCGGCGCAATTTGCCGTTTACAACTTTGAAGACTCTATCAATTCGAACCATATCACATATATAATAAAAAATATGACAAATATCATAATTTTCATAGGTTCTGTTTGACACAATTATAAGTGAGACTTATAATTGAAGTATCATATGCGGTCATTCCGCCGAAACGAGGTACTATGGATATCAATTACGAATTATACAAGGTTTTTTATCATGTGGCAACCTCCCTGAGTTTTTCGGAGGCGAGCAAGCAGCTTTTTATCTCACAGTCCGCGGTCAGCCAATCCATCAAGACACTGGAGCGGAAGTTAGAGCAGCCGCTTTTTATACGAAGCACGAAAAAGGTGCAGCTCACCCCCGCCGGAAAGGTACTCTTAAAGCACGTAGAGCCTGCGATGAATCTGATCCATCGCGGGGAGAGCCAGCTTCTGGACTCGGGCAGTCTGGGTCTCGGGCAGCTTCACATCGGCGCGAGTGACACCATCTGCCGCTACTTTCTCGTGCCCTATCTCAGACAGTTTCACAAGAAGTTCCCGAACGTGCCGATCAAGGTCACAAACGCGACTTCTCTAAGCTGTGTGGAACTCTTAGAGCAGGGACGGGTCGATCTGATCGTGACGAACTTCCCGAACTCCAGGCTAAACCAGTCCTACATCCGCAAGACGGTCTGCAATTTTACCGACGTCTTTATCGCAAATCCTGCCTATTTCAATCTGAAACAGCAGGAGCTGTCGCTTGCGGAGTTAAATCAGTATCCGATCCTGATGCTCGACCGCAAAAGCACGACAAGCGAATTTCTGCACCATCTGTTTTTGCAGCACCAGCTTGAGTTGATTCCGGAGATCGAGCTGAGCAGCAATGACCTGCTGATCGACCTCGCGCGCATCGGGCTTGGCATCGCCTTCATCCCGGACTACTGCCTAAGCCGCGAGTCCAGGGAACTTTTTATCGTAAAGACAAAAGAACAACTCCCGTCCCGCCAGATGGCGGCAGCGGTCAATCCGACCCTGCCTGTCTCGCAGTCCACGGAGGAATTTTTAAAGCTTCTCCCGGAGGTCTAGGTCGTTTTTTCTCTCTGCTTTTCCTCCCAGAACCGCTCCACATACTGCGCCACATTCTCTGCGTTGCACACGGTGTACTGTTCCCACTCTCTCGGGAACAGTCCCCGGTAATCGCTCTGCAAAAAGCGCTCGTCCAAAAGCTCGATCACGCCGACATCCTCCGCCGTGCGGATGACGCGCCCCGCCGCCTGGAGCACCTTGTTCATCCCCGGATAGCGGTACGCGTAGTCAAATCCCTCGCCGGAGCGCCTGTCATAGTAACGCATCAATATCTCACGTTCATTGCTGATCTGCGGCAGTCCCGTGCCGACGATGACCGCGCCGATCAACTGCTCATTTTTCAGATCGATCCCCTCGCCAAAAATCCCTCCAAGCACACAGAACGCCACCAGCGATCCCTCACGCTTTGCGGATGCTTCGCCGGAAAATGCCTCGAGAAATGCCTCACGCTCGCTCTCCTTCATCCCCGGCTGCTGCAGCAGCGCAGACATCCCGCCGGACGGCTGTCCGCTCTCATCCGCTCTCTTTTTCTCCCCCTCTGCTTCTTCCTCCGCCTTCTCTTCCTCCGGAAAAAGCGCAAGCTCCCGCACGTCATCCGACGCACAGAACACCTCGTATACCTGACGCATCATTTTATAGGAAGGAAAAAACACCATATAATTTCCCTTTTTCGCACGCGCCGTCGCAGACACGTAGGCGGCAATCCGCGCAAATTCTTTTTCATTCCGTCTCGTGTATCTGCTGCTCACATCGCGCCCGACTAAAAGCAGGCGCTGCTCCCCGGAAAACGCCGTGTCGGCATAGACCGCATAGTTATCTTTCTTCGTCGAGAGCAGGTTTTTGTAATACTGTACGGGCAGGAGCGTCGCCGAGAAAAAAATCGTCGCGTTGCCCCGGTCGAGCCTCTCCTGGAGATTGGAGGACGGGTCGACGCAGTACAGCTTCATCTTAAATCTGCCGTCCTCGGTGTGCTCCGAGTATATGACATAGTGCTCGTCCAAAAGCTCGTAGACATTCATAAAATTGCGCAGATTCAGATAAAACTCCGTGACCTCCTTTCGCTCAGGGAACTCCGCCCGCTTCTGCAAAAATTCATCCAGATCCGACGCAAGGCGCATCAGCGCCAAAATCAGGCTGCCGATATTGTCATAGACCACATATTTCTCGCACTCGCGCTTGTAGGCGAGCAGACTGCGGTTGCATTTTTCAAACTCCGCCGCCAGACGTTCATCATAGTGGCGGACAAGCTTTTTTACCGCGAGAAAATCCTCCTTGTAAAGCTCCGCGCTGTACATCTCGCGGCTGCGCTCCACAAGGTTATGCGCCTCGTCCACCAAAAACAGATAACCGCCCTTCGTCCCCTCCGCAAAAAAGCGCTTGAGACAGACATTCGGGTCAAACACATAGTTATAATCACAGATGATGTTGTCCACCCAAGAGGCAACGTCCAGACAGAGCTCAAACGGGCAGACCCGGTACGCCTCCGCCTGCTCTAAGATCACCTCTCTGGTAAACACATCCTCCTTTTGCAGCAGATTGTACACCGCGTCATTCACCCGGTCATAATGCCCCTTTGCATACGGACAGTGTACGGGATTGCAGTCCACCTCCTCGCACTTGCACAGCTTCTCCTTCGCCGTGATCTGGATGATCTTCGCCTGATAACCGCCCCGTCTGAGCAGCTCGAACGCCTCCCTTGCGACCGTTCCGGTGATCGTCTTTGCCGTCAGATAAAAAATCTTTTCCCCGAGCTCCTCACCGACCGCCTTGACCGCCGGAAAGACGGTGGAGATTGTTTTCCCGACGCCCGTCGGCGCCTGTATAAACAGATTCTTCCCCCGCGCGATCGTGCGGTAAACGCCTGCGGCGAGCTCCTTCTGCCCCTTGCGGTACTCGTAGGGAAACGTCAGGCGTTTGATGGATTCCTGCCGCAGACTGCGCCATGCAAACTGGAAATCCGCCCATTTTTTGTACTCCTCCACCAGATGCAAAAACCACTCCGAGAGCTCCGCAAAGGAAAGCTCCTCGTAAAAACGCCGGATGTCCTTCGTGTCAAGATTACAGTAGGTCATCTGGATCCCGATGCGCGCAAGGTCATGCTGTACCGCATAGATGTAGGCGTAACACATCGCCTGCGCGCGGTGTACCCCGACCGGTGCCTGCAGGAGTTCCAGTTTCTGGTAGACCCCCTTGATCTCGTCGATCGTCACGCGCGCCTCTTTCGGCAGGCTGATGTGATTGTAATTGTCCGCAAACGTATAGACCTCCTCCGTCCCGCTCTCGATCATGATCCCGTCTGCCCGCCCCTCGATCACGAGCTGGTAATCCCCCTCCTCGATGGCGATGCGAAGCGGCACCTCGGCGTGGTAGTCAGAACCCATGCTCCGCTGGATCCTGCGGTGCATCCGGCTTCCCTCCTGCATCGCCTCCGCGGACGCACCCATGCCCTGACGGTTGTCAATGTCCCCCTCCCGCAAAATAAACTCCACGAGATTGCGGACCGATATTTTGATGATTCCTTTTTCCTTCTCTGTGATCTTTTTACTCATATACCGATTGTATCATACCGGCTTGTAAAACAAAACATCGAATGCGACAGGAAATTTTCCGGTCCGCGCCTAAAAAAATGGTCTGTGTCTCTTTCGCGAAAGCACAGACGGCGGACTCTGTGCGCCGTTTGTACTGGCGTCGAAAAGAGAAAGAGCATCACATAGTTCGGGTTCCATGCGATGCTCCCAGTCCTAGCAGACTGCGTACTTCTGAATATTCTCCTCAAACGCGAGGTCATTCACTCCGTATTTAATTGTCAGCTCTTTTCCAATGCCCAGATACAGCATACCAAGCAGGGACTTGGCGTCGATGACTGCCCGATTATAGAAAACATCAATATCAAAATCACATTTTCCGGCAGCATCTACAAAGTCTTTTACCTCATCCGTGTCAGACAATCTGATTTTCTTCTCAAACATTTTTTTCAACTTCCTTTCCAACAACGAGCAGCACGCGCCGCGTGCCGCTCTCATATCGACAAAACTGCGCAATGGAGCATCCACGTCTGCTCCATTGCTACGGCATTATTCCATAGTTTTTTCTATTTGTCAAATTTTTATACATTAAAAAACACTCGGTTTTTAAGGCATTTTCACGGTTCTTTTGCCCATTTTCCGGCAAAATCACAAGCAAACAATCCCATGTTCTCCGTTTGTTCACAAATGAATAATTATACTTGTGCACTTTTTTCAAAAACCGTGTTTTTGCGTCCCGCTTTTTATGATTTTTCACAAATTATCCCTGCCGGATCCCCCTGTTATGCGCCCCGCAACAGCTTTACATTCCGCTTGAGAGACTCCACCGCCAGATCGATTTCCTGCCTTGTCGTGTCCTTTCCAAGCGTCATGCGGACCGTGCCCGCGGCGTATTCCTCCGGCACGCCCATCGCCTCGATCACATAGGAAACCCTGCTCTCCCCCGTGTTGCAGGCAGAGCCGCCAGAGGCGCAGATGCCATCCTCGTCCAACAGGATCAAAAGCGAAGCCCCGTCGATTCCGGCAAAGCTCACGCTGACATTGCCGGGCAGCCGTCTGGTGCGGTGACCGTTGATCCGCGCATCCGGTATCTCGTGCGTCACTTTTTCCATCAGGTAATTGCGCAGCATTGTCTCGCGGCGCATCCGCTGGCGCATTCCGTGCATCGCCTGCTCCGCAGCCTTCCCCATGCCGACGATCCCCGCCACATTTTCCGTTCCCGCGCGCTTGCCCTGCTCCTGACCGCCCCCGTGGATGAAGGACGGTATGGCGACACCCTCACGCACATAGAGAAAACCCACGCCCTTTGGCCCGTGGAATTTGTGCGCGCTCGCACTCAGCATATCCACCGGATACTGGCGCACACTGATGGGGATCTGCGCGTATGCCTGCACCGCATCCGTGTGGAACAGCACGCCGTGTTCCCGCGCGATCCGCCCGATTTCCATGACAGGCTCGATCGTGCCGACCTCATTGTTTCCAAACATGATCGTGATCAGTGTCGTGTCGTCGCGGATGGCGCGCTCCAATTCTTCCGTGGATATCATGCCGTTTTGATCGACATCCAGATACGTCACCTCGTAGCCGAGGCGCTCTAAGTACTGGCAGGAATTTAAGATCGCATGGTGCTCGATCCGGCTCGTGATGATGTGACACCCCTTCTTTTTTTGCGCGCCCGCGATTCCCTTCACCGCCCAGTTGTCCGACTCACTTCCACCCGATGTAAAATAGATCTCCGATTTTTTTGCAAAAAGCGAGTCTGCGATCTGCCCTCGCGCGCGCTCAATCGCATCCTTCGCCTCCTCGCCATAGCGGTATACCGTCGATGCATTTCCAAAATTTTCTCTCATATATGGCTGCATTGCCGCCTCCACGGCATCCGACATCTGCGTCGTCGCCGCGTGATCCAGATAGATTCCTTTATATTTTTGACTGCTCATGTTTCTCCCTCTTTTTACATATATTGAAAGGATAGAACATTTGGAGGTTTTTTTGCCAGGTATTCATTTTCCCAAACATTCCGTTTCCAAAAGCTCTTTTTCACATTCCCTGATCACCGGCACGCTTCTTTTGACCTTTGCCGGCGTACTCACCCGAATTATAGGCTTCTTTTATAGAATATTCCTCTCGCGCGTGATTGGTGCAGAGGGGATCGGCATCTATCAGCTCACCGCGCCCGTCATGGCGCTTGGCTTTGCCATCACCTCCGCCGGGATCCAGACCTCGATTTCCCGCTTCGTCTCGACCGAAGTCGGGAAAAAGAATCCGAATGGGGCGCGCCGTTATCTCTTTGCCGGGCTTGCCCTCTCCCTGCTCCTGTCGGCGGTCTTTAGCCTCATTTTGTGGAAATATGCAGCGTTCATCGCGACTGCCTGGCTTGGCGACGCCCGGTGCGCACCGCTTTTATCCGTGCTCTCGCTCTCCTTCGTCCCAAGCTGCATCCACGCCTGCATCAACGGCTATTATTACGGTCTGAAAAAAACGGGTGTGCCCGCGCTGACGCAGCTCGCCGAGCAGTTCGCGCGCGTTGCCGCTGTCTATGCACTCTTTCTGATCTATTCGGAGCAACAGTCTGCCGTCCCGCTCTCCATCACGATGTGGGGCATTGTCATCGGGGAGATCGCCAGTACACTGGTCTCCGTCAGTTGCATCCGCCTGCTTCCGGATGCGGGCAGCAGCAAGCCTTCCTGGTCCTCCTGCACGAAAAATCTGCTCCTTATGGCAGCGCCGCTGACCGCAAACCGCGTTGTCCTGAATCTGTTTTCCAGCTATGAAAACATTATGATCCCAAACCGTCTGCGTCTGTTTGGCTACGATACCTCCGACGCCCTGGGGGTCTACGGTATTTTAACCGGAATGGCAATGTCCGTCGTGATGTTTCCGTCCGTCATCACCAACTCGGTTTCCGTCCTTTTACTGCCGGCGATTTCGGAGGCAAAAGCTGCCGGGGATGACGCGCTGATCCGGCGCACGCTAAAAAAGACGATCGAATCCTGCCTCTCGCTCGGCTTTCTCGCGACGATCGCATTTTTGTTTACCGGGGATTTTCTCGGCAATTTTCTGTTCGGAAACGCACTTGCCGGAACCTTTATCACAACGCTTGGCTGGATCTGCCCGTTTCTCTATCTCGGCTCCACGTTGAGCAGCATCCTGCACGGGCTCGGCTTTCCAGGTCTCACCTTTGTGCTGAATCTGATCTCCTGTGGCATCCGGATCCTTTTTGTGCTGTTTGCCGTTCCCGTTTTCGGGATCAAAAGCTATCTGTGGGGGATCCTCATCTCCCAGGCAGTGCTCGCGCTGCTCGCGATCCTGCTATTGCTTCGCATGACGCGATCATCACGGCGCTGCAGAGAACGAAAAGTAAAATGAGAAAAAGCGGTTGACGTAACACAATTCCGCGGAATGTTTTTTGCTTTTCGTTTTTATTGCCTCCCGCATATCGTCAATGCTATAATACCCTTATACTGTCGTGGGCAAATGAGATTTCCCAAAATGAGAGCGGCAAGTTACAAAGATGGTAGTCTGATTTGTGAATGTGGAGAATCTTAGAGCATCTTCATGTTCTGTCTGTTTCCAGCGATTCGCCGGCGGGGATGCCGGCGAAAACCCGACCTGCGCCACGGATGGCGCATAGAGGGTGTTTGTGTACGCAAACAATACCGCCCCAGAACATTTTAGAGGCTCTTGGATTCGGAACCTTGAACAAAAAAATAGCATCCGTGTAATTTGCCAACTTCATTTTTGAAAATCTCATTTGCCCCCTATAAAAGAGAAACGGAGCGTACCTATGATTGCACTGAAACTACCGGAAATCAAAGATTTTATGAACAAGCTGCTCGGCACGGAGACCTTCGACCACTTTCTGATCCGCGAAGCTGCCATCTCGGGCAGTTGCACCTGGGCGCTGGACGGAAGCCTGCACACGGATTTCTACTCTAAGGAGGAGCTCGCCGCGCAGGGACTGACCGGGCTTTCCTGCCTGCCGTTTGGGCACGTGCGCACCCAGTGTTTCGACCTGATCAAGGGAAAACGGACTCCTTCCTATTTTAAGTTTGTCTTTCTGCTCTCCCCAGCGAATCTTGCCCGCACCTTAGAACAGTCACACAGCTCGTTTCTGCCGGAGGACATCACCGGGATGTTTATCAATCTGAAATACCAGCACGGCAGCCTTCTGCTGACCACGGGACTTTCCTACCGCATTTTCTCTGCCGACAAGAGCCTGGAGCAGGAGTGGGATTCCCTCGTCAAACGCTTTCTGAAAAAACACGAAATTACTTTCGAAGAGCTGTAATTTATTTCTTTACATTTGGAACATGGTATGTTATGGTATGTTTAGCTGTTTATAACAGTTAGAATTATTTTTTGGAGGTACTTTTTGATGAAAGGTACAGTAAAATGGTTTAACAACCAGAAGGGTTACGGATTCATTTCCGACGAATCAGGAAATGACGTATTCGTACACTACTCAGGACTTAACATGGAAGGTTTCAAATCCCTCGAGGAAGGTGCTGCAGTAGAATTTGAGGTTGTAGAAGGCTCTAAGGGTCCGCAGGCAACCAATGTAACAGTAGTAAGATAATTTACTGCTCCGCGGTATCAGCTACCGCCCGAATCACTAGTTTCATGTACCTTTTTCTTGAAAATAGACTTGTTTTATTTGTTAGATTAAGATATTGCAAACAATGGATTAAAAAAGAGTGCCGGATGTCCGGCACTCTTTTTTACTTAAAAATAGGAACCTAATAACAGAAGCTGTGTCCGCCGATCTTCACATCAAGTCTCGGTGTCAGCGGCTCTGTCGAAAAATAAAGTGTATCATCTCTTAATATGTTTGTATTTCCGTTCAACACATTTTCAATGGACCGGTATTCTTTTTCCGTAGGCATTGCGCTGTCCCTGCTTTTCCAGGAACAGAACTGTACGGGATTTTTCTGACTCAGCACATCGTAAAGTGTATCCGGATATTTGTCGGAGGCGATCCGGTTAAAGATGACCTCCACCACGGCCTCCTGCCCCACTTCGGGCTCGCCGCGCGACTCCAGCCAGACAATTTTTGCCAGCAGGTCGGTTTCCTCTTTTGTCAGCGAAATATTCCAGCGGTTGGTTGGAACCGCCGCTGCCTGCGCTGTCTCTTTATTACTTTCTGCCGGAACCTCCACATTCTCCTGCTCCGGCTCTGCCACTAAAACTACTTCCTTTTTTGCAATCTCTGTTTTTTCATCTGATTCTGTCGTAAATGAATAATCTGAAAGAACTCTGCTCACGCCTGCGGTCACCCCGTCGTTTTTCTCTGCGACGGCTGTCTGCTCCACAGCCTGGGGCATCGGATTCTTTACCTCAATCTTGGCCGCTCCGGTCAGACAGATACAAAACATACCCGCGACGGCTGCGTCCAATATTTTTTTGTTCATTTTTCTCCTTTCCTCAAGAATGATACTATTTATATAAAATGCGTGGCAGCCACAAAGCTGCCACAACACAGTGTTTTATCATACTCAATTATTTCCCAAAGTCAAATTTTCTATTCAGGGATCATCAAATATTTTTTCTCTAGTATTTACCAGAAAAAGGGAGAAAGTATGTTCTTTTCGTGGAGAAATGTCCTTAGTCTGACTTTTCTGCACAAAAGCATAACTGACCAACCAAACAAAAAAACAGTTATTTTTCTAAAAAGTTTTTCTATTCTGCATAATTATTTTGCATTTCTTTGATGCCAAGCGCAAATGCACCCATGATCCCGGGATTCTCCCCGAGCGCCGGAGCCATGATATATTCTTCTATATGCTCCTCGATCGTGGGATGTGCAATGTAGCCGCCGAGCAGTTCCTTTACCTTTTCCCGCACCATTGCGAAAAGCTGCTGCTGGTGCATCACGCCGCCCCAGAGCACGATCTTCTGCGGGGAATACGTCAGGATATAATTTGCCACCGCCTGCGCGATGTAGTAAGCCTCCAGTTCCCAGACGTCCTCCCTGTCAGAAAGCTCTGCCGCAGGCTTTCCATAGCGCGCCTCGATGGAAGGTCCGCTTGCCAGTGACTCCGCACAGTTCGGGTGGAACGGACAGCAGCCCTCATAGGAATCCGACGGATGCTTTGCGAGAAGAATGTGTCCCGCCTCCGGATGCATCAGTCCGTGCACCAGCGCGCCATTGCAGCAGACGCCAACGCCAATGCCCGTGCCGATCGTGATGTAGATCGCCGTGTCGCATCCCTTTGCCGCGCCCCAGAGTACCTCCCCGAGGATCGCGCCGTTTACGTCCGTGTCAAAGCCCACCGGAATGTTTAAGGCACGCGTGAAAGTCCCAACGATATCGCAGCCTCTCCAGTCCTTCTTTGGCGTCTGCATAATGTGACCATAGGTTTTTGATTTTCGGTCCAGATCCACCGGTCCAAAGCAGCCGATGCCGAGCGTGCAGATCTCCCACTTCTTAAAATAGGCGATCATCTCGCCAAGCGTTTCCCCCGGCTTTCCCGTCGGGATCGACATCCGGTCGATCAGACGCACGCCGGTCTCTCCGTCCCCGTTAAACGTCTCCGCGACCGCACACACCATTTTTGTTCCGCCTGCCTCAATTCCTCCAATCAGCATCTTAATTCCTCCTTTTTTGTCTTCTTCTGCCGCGCAGCAGGTCCGCATACCAGAAGACAATCTCTGCAATGTGGGCAAGATCTCCCTCCCTGCTGCCCGCGCGCCAAAGCTCCTTGTAATATAGAAACCACGTTTCCAGACGCTGCGCGAGCCCCGTTGCCAGCTCATTTCCGGTCTCTCCGGCAAGCACCGCCGCGCCGACCTCATTCCAGATCATGATCCCGTCAAGCGTCAGATCGCAGGCGTGCAAAAATGAAACGCTGCCGCTGTCTGTCGTCTCCGCCGTATGTAAAATGTCCGTGCGGATCCCCTTTAGTCTCTTGCAGCATTCCGCAACCTCCTCCCCGGAAATGATTTCTTTCAAGGAAGGGAAGCCGCCCTCAGTGCCGCCAAGCTCGTTCTTCTCATAATACATCACAGCATCCCACCATGTAAATAACGAATTTTGCGGAATCTGCGCCAAAAGCCCCACAAGCTTCTCGGAGGAATCGTGGTATTCCACGCGGGAAATCTGTCGGTTTAGCTCCTCAAACGGGATCACCTCATGATTCCAGGAAAATGCCGCTCCGTAGATCATTCCGGGAATGGAATATGCCGGGTGATTGATATGCCCAAAATCCCCCCAGTCCGTATTTAAAATTCCGATGGCGTGATACTTTTTCGCATACCCGCACATTCTGACAATATTGCGATACGACGGCTCGATCAGGTTCATCCACTGATTCCACCCTGCAACACCGGGGCACAGGTACTGCCTTACTCCGGTCTCCGCCATTTTCCGGCACGCATCCTCCGGCTGGTCTGGCGCATAGCCCCACGTCAGACAGACGATATTTTCCGGCAGCTCCTTCACCAGAAACGGCTCAGCACAGATCACGTCGCCCCAGAACATCGGCTGCTTTCCTTTTTCTACCAGAAACGCGCAGAGCTCCTTCACATAGTCTATGTACATCCGGTGCACGCCGTGTTCCTTTGCATATTCCGCCGACCGCCCCGTTCCGAGATCAAACGTCTCGTCGGCGCACAGATTAAATTTATCCGAGGAAAACAGCGCCAGATATTCCTCCAGCATTCCCTTGATCAGCGGGAGCACACGCGCATCGGTAACATTTACGGTGTGATGCCTCATTCTGTCCCAGAAGGAAAACGGCTGTGCCGCCGCATCCGGCAGCTCACAGAGCTCCTCATAGCTTTTGGTGGAGAGCAGCGTATACAGATGCCCAAAGCTCGCAAGCGATGGGATCAGCTCGATGTGGCGTGCCTTACAATATTCGTCCAGCTCCATGATCTCCTCCGCCGCGAGCGGCGTCTCATCCCGCCACAGCTCCGAAAGGCCGCGGAACAGATAGGTATGCTCAACATAGAGCTGAAACTCGTTGATCTTATAACGGCACAGACGGTCGACCGTCTCCTTCAGGGCGTCCAGCGTCAACACGCGCCCCCGCGTCTGATCGAGATAGTAGCCGCGGTGCTCCATATCCGGCGCATCCGTAATCTCAAGATACGGCAACACGCCTCTGCACTGCTCAACGATCTGGCAGAGCGTCTGCACCGCATAGAAAACACCTGCGCCGCCTCCTCCCTCACAGACGATGCCGTCCTCTCCGATCCAAAGGCGGTACGCCTCGCCCGTAAGCTCCGCAGACAGTGAAAAGCAAATATCCCCTTTTCCCGCTTTCCCTTTTAAGATACCCGGACAAAATCCCGTCCATTTCTGTATGCAGCCCTTTAAGATCTCTGCGCTGCGTGTTCCGTCACTCCCAAGCTCCGGCACAGTCACGATCCGGCTGTCATATGCCAGTGCAAAGCTGCCCTCGTACACTTTCCTTTGCTTTGGCTCCGGTATGATATAAAATTCCCGCTCCACAATACTTTTCCTCGATTCCTTATACAATCCTTACTGTCATGATCTCATACGGCTTGACCGGTATCTGAATGCGGTTTTCAGAAACTGCTGCCTCAGTCTCTGTCTCCTCCAGCAGGTTACAGATATATGCCCGTTCAAAGTCTCTGTTTACCGTCAGGCAAACCTTTGTCTTTGCATTTTCTGACTCGTACAGACGCAGGATGATCCCATTTCCATCCTCCGCTGCCTTCACCGTCTCAAGGATCACATTGTCTTTATCGACAGATGCAAACGAATATTCGCCCGCCTTTGTGCCTTTTTCCACTGCGAGCAGCGGCTGGTTGAGCATATATGCCTCCCGCACCGTTCCTGCCGCACGCCAGCCCTCTGCGTGCGGATAGAGCGCATAGGTAAAGAAATGCTCCTCATAATCGGTCATTGGGTTCGGCTCGATACCTGACTTGATCAGCGTCAACGCCATATTGGAATCCTTCACGGAGTGACCGTACTTACAGTCGTTTAAAAGACTGACGCCGTAGTGTCCCTCCGACAGATCCATCCACTTCTGACCGCAGCTCTCAAAGCGCGCCTTATCCCAGCTCGTATTCTGATGTACCTTCCTTGTCAGATTGCCGAACTGGATATCAAAGGTCGCCTCGTCCGTATGCACATCCACCGGGAAATGCACCTTTAGCAGATGCTGGTGCTCCTTCCAGTCCACATATGTCTCAAATTCTATGCGTCTGTTTTTTGCATAGAAATGGATCTTCTGGCGGATCAGCGAATTGCTGATCGTCCTCGTCAGCTCCAGCGTTGTGCGCACCGGACCAAGTTCCGTCCACTCCATGCGATCGAGCGCATCCACATCCCAGAATTTCTCGGTATAATAAATATCAATATCCCAGTTATCATAATAGATCGGCTTATCCTCATACATCCGCATGAGATTCGCCCGCTCGCCCTGTTTTAAAACCTCGCGGTCATTTTCCTTATCAAAAATGCTTGTAAACAGCCCGCTTTCATCCAATGTGATACTATAATACGGCGTTTCCAGATGATGATCGTCCGTGAGCACAAACGGTGTTTCCACCGGCACAGCCTCTTTTAACACCGTATAGCTGCGGTAGCCTTTTGACGGAAGATGTTCCACACAGGCAATCGCGCCGTCCGCCGTTTTTTGTACCGGATAAACCGCGCCGTTTTCATCCGCAAGCGCCTCTGCCGCAACGTCGCCGAGCATGACCACATCGCTCCGCTCCATGCCGATTGTGTTAAAAATCGTAATGCCATCCCCGCTGTCTGCCAACGACTCCATGCGCTCCTTCGCAAGTGCCTCCCGCTGTGCAGTGATCTGCTCGTACTCCTTCTTCGTGACCTCATACACCTCACGGATCGAGGAACCTGGCAGAATATCGTGGAACTGATTGAGCAGTACGGTTTTCCACATCGCATTAAGCTCGTTCACCGGATAAGGAATTTTCTCCTCTGCCAGCACGGATAAAAGCTCCAGATCCATCAGACCAAGCTCGGACTTCCGGTTGGATCTTTTATTTCTCGCCATGGAAGTGTAAGTACCTCTGTGATACTCAAAGTAAAACTCACCCTCCCAGACCGGAAGTCTCCTGTTATCCTTCACACGTTCCCAAAGCTCCTCAAAATAAGTACGCGAAAACTCCTGCCGCACCTTTGGGATTCCCTTGATCCCCTTCTCCATGCGCTTTGAGGTCTCAAGCATCTCTCTGGTCGGACCGCCGCCTCCGTCGCCGTAGCCATAGGAAACGAGAATATCGTTGTTGATGTCCTTATTCTGATAACGCATCCAACCGCCCATGATCGCATCCGGATGAAGTATTCCGTTATAGGTCGTAAAGAAATCCTTGATCGGCTGGTTGACGCCAAGCGTTGTGATCAGATGCGTCAGCACCTCGGTACCGTCGATACCACGCCAGAGCATCGTATCATACGGCACCTTATTAAACTGATTCCACGCAAGCTTCGTCGTCATAAAATAGTCAATGCCGCACTTTTTCATGATCTGCGGAAGCGCGCCGGAGTAGCCGAATACGTCAGGCAGCCAGAGCACGCGGTTGTCTAAGCCAAACTCCTCCAAAAAGAAACGCTTGCCGTGGATAAACTGGCGCACGAGCGATTCTCCCGAAGTCAGGTTGCAGTCCGCCTCGACCCACATACCTCCCTCCGGCTCCCAGCGTTTCTCTCGGATGCGCTCCTTCACCTGCGCGTAAAGCTCCGGGTAACGCTCCTTTAAGAAATAGTAAAGCTGCGGCTGGCTTGACATAAATTTATAGTTCGGATATTCCTCCATCAGCTTTAACACGGTGGCAAAGCTTCTGCCGACCTTTTCCCTCGTCTGCGCAACCGTCCACCACCAAGCCACGTCGATGTGCGTGTGACCGATGCAGGTGGCGATCACATCCGAATAACCCGCCATCTCCGAGTACAGCGCCTCGTCGATATAGTCGGAGGCCTCCCGCAGCGATGCATAGAAAGCCTCCGAATACGGCGTGCGCAAGTCCAGAAGATTCACCGTATTATTTAAAATATTCTCAATATCCCTGCGCGTCTTATCATCCTCGTCCATGCGTGAGAATGCAGCCAGCGGCACCCACAGATCGTAATAGAGCTTCTCGATCAGCGGGTCGATCTCCTGCATCTCGGCGATCAGGTTGAACTCGGTGTGTAAGATCCCGGTGTAGGACTGTAATTCCAGTGTCAGCGTCTCTCCCGCTACCGCCGCCTCTGTGAGGAGCACATCCCTGTGGTTCATGTCCATCCCCTGCGTCACCGCTTTGTTGACAAACAGTAAAAACTGCGGGTTCTTCGCATCGTCCCACTCGTCGATCTGTGTGCGCACGTGCATCCACATCGGCTTTCCGTCAAGCTCCTTTGGAACGGTAAAGGTCGTCTTAAACCAGTAGTGGCGGTCCTTTCCGTACCAGTGCATCGTCTGGCTGTCAAACGTCTGCCACTCTGCCGCATCCGCCGCCGCATCTTCCGGGTGGATGAAATCACCCTCCTTGTATTCCCACGCTGCGATCGGAAAACGCTGTCTGATCTTCAGCTTCTTTAACTCCTCGCAAATGCCATTCACTCTTTTATCCAAAAAATCCATACGGTTCTCCCTTCCAGCTTTTTAAATATGATGTTCTTTCAGATAACCGATCAGCTCGTCCGCGGTTGTAAATGCGATCCCCGTCACGGTGTCCGCGCAGCCGTAATACACAGCGATCCTTCCCGTATCTGCATCCGTAAGCGCCGCACATGGGAATACCACATTCGGCACGTCCCCGACACACTCATAATTTTCATATGGCGCTAAGATATAGTCCTTCGAGCGGTAAAGCACCTTCCACGGCTGCTCCAAATCCAAAAGCGCCGCCCCCATGCGGTATACAAATCCGTTGCAGGTCGTGATCACCCCGTGATAGATCATCAGCCAGCCCTCATCCGTCTCGATCGGTATCGGTCCGGGACCTACCTTGGTTCCCTGCCATGCCGAGCAGTCCTCCTTGATCGGGCTCATCACATGGCGGTGACGTCCCCAGAACTCCATATCAGGACTCTGGCTGACAAAAATATCCCCGAACGGTGTGTGACCGTTATCGCTCGGGCGGCTTAACATGGTATAAAGCCCATGGATCTTCCGCGGGAACAGCACGCCGTTTCTGTTGCACGGCAAAAATGCGTTCTCCAACTGTACAAATTTCTTGAAATCAAACGTGTATGCCACGCCGATCGTCGGTCCGTGATAGCCGTTGCACCATGTGACATAGTAGCGGTCCTCCAAAAAGCAGACTCTTGGATCGTAGCGGTACTCCCGCTTTAAGATCTCCCCATCTGTCCCGGTAAACTGCACCGGCGTATCCTCGATTTCCCAGTGGATCCCGTCCTTACTTCTCCCGACAAAAATATCCATGCTGATCGAGCGGCTGTCACAGCGGAACACTCCCGCAAACCCGTCCTCAAACGGTACGACGGCGCTGTTAAAGACACTGTTTGACACACGGTTTCCATCCCTGCCGATAATCGGGTTTCCGCTGTAACGCCACAGCGGCATCCGGTAGCCTTCCGGCTTCTCCTCCCACGGGATATTTGGTAACGATCGTCCGATTATTTTGCTCATATGTACACTCTCCCCTGTATTTTTAGACAACGATAGGGAATCATTTTCAGATTCCCTATCAAATTACACCGCTTATTTATTTTGCCGCATCCACCTGCGCCTGTGCCTCCGCACGGATCGTCTCCCATCCGGCTGCATCCAGCTCTTCCAGCATCTGCGGGATCAGTTTTGCAGGATCCTGCGCGCCGGTCCAAAGCTCGGACTTATATTTCTCATATACGGCACGGCAGTTTGCAAGCTCTGTCTCCACCTTGCTGGTATCCATATCAAAACCGAGCATCACGGACGGGGTTGCATTCGCGTTCAGCTCCTTCACCTCATCCCACTCGTTGACCTCCACATCCGCAAGCTGTGTGACATTAAAGAAAGTTCCCTGCGTATAGCCTGCCATCGGCCACTCGTTGTTTAACTTCTCAACCTTGCCGTCCGCTGTATACTGGAAATTCTCTCCCTCCACACCGTAGAAGAACCAGTCGCGCACCTTGGAATCCGTATTCACAAGCTCAAGCAGCTCAAGCGCTTTCTCCGGGTGTTCGCAGCCTGCATAGATACCGTTCATAGAACCGCGCACGGATGTATTGGAAACAAAGGTCTCGCCGTACTGGATCGCCTCACAGTTCTCAATTCCGTTGTTCGGTCCCCAGTTCGACTTTGCAGCTCCGCTCCAGCCCTGCGCCGTAAAGAAGGTACGGTAGTTGTTGGAGTCATCTGCAGTCGGCGCATCTCCGTTGATCACGCCGTCTACATACATCTGATGGATGATCTCAAGATTTGCAACGACCTCCGGATCCTCCAGCGGATTTACAACCTTTTTCTCTGTGTCGTTATACTTCACGCCAAGCACCGGCAGTCCTGCTCCAAGCTGGTCATAATATCCGATCAGCCAGTCTGCGCCATTCTTCGACATACGGTAAGGAGCCGTATTCTCGCCCGCCTCGATCGTCTCAAGGGCAGCAGCCAGATCCTCGTAGGTTGTAATATTCTTATAGTCAATGTTGTACTTCTCCGCCATATCGACGTCCCAGATAAAGTAATTTGTGATCGAGCTATCCTTGTATGTCGGAATCGCATAAATCTTGCCGCCGATGGACGCTGCGGTCCAGTAATCCTCCGGGATCATCGCATACAGATCCGGCGCTGCGGTCGGAAGAAGCTCTGTGAGATCCATAAATACACCCGTTCCCACCTCGGAATTGTAACGTGTCTGGTCGGTAAACAGAATATCGAATGCCTCGCCGGAATTTGCGATCACACTTCGTCTGTTGTCCCAGTCGCCCCACGGCACGATCTCCATATCCACGTTGACCCCGATCTTTTCCTCCAGATACGGATTGATCTGCTCTAACCATGCGTCATAGTTGCTCGGCATACCGTTGCCCACCTGGATCCATTTTAAGGTGACCACATCGCCGGAATCTGCGGCTCCTGTCTCCGTTCCTGTCACGGCTCCGCCGTCCGCGCCCGTCTGGGTGCTTTCGTCAGAACCACATCCCGCCATTGCTCCCGCTCCCATAAGGCAGGCAAGCGTCAGTGCCAAAAATTTTCTTTTCTTCATACCTTTCTCTCCTTTTCCTCCTGAAATCTATGTTGTCAGCCTTTGACTGCTCCAACCGTAAGTCCCGAAATAAAATATTTCTGGAAAAATGGATATGTACACGCGATCGGAATAATAATGATGATCGCCATCGCCATTCGTGCGCCCTCCTTGGGCATATTGTTGATATACTGCTGCATCGTAAGTCCCATCGCCGGATTTTTTGCCATCATCTCAATATTTCTCTGTACATGATCCAAAAGCGCCTGCAGTGAAAACAGCTTGGTGTTTGTGATGTACAGCGAGGACTGGAACCAGTCATTCCAGTAGCCGAATGTCAAAAACAGCGCGATCGTTGCCAGCATCGGCTTCGACAGCGGCAGCGCGATCCTCGTAAAAATCTTAAACTGGCTCGCACCGTCGATCTGCGCCGACTCGATCACCGAATCCGGGATATTCGTCTTAAAGAATGTCCGGCAGATCACCACGTTAAAGGATGAGACACAAAGCGGCAGGATCAGCGCCCACACCGTATCCTTCAAATGCAGCATCTGTGTATTTACCACATAGGAAGCGATCATACCTCCGTTAAAGATCATCGGGATAAACACCACCATCGACAGAAATCCGTTCAGCTTATAGGAGCTCCTTGAGAGAACATATCCCATTGTACTCGTCAGCGCCAGTCCGATGATGGTTCCGACCACCGCCACGAAAACCGACACGCCAAGCGCCTGCAGGATCATCTCGCCTTCCTTGAACAGAAACTGGTAGGATTCCAGGGAAAACGTCTCCGGTATAAACTGGTAACCGTTCATCCTGATCGATTCCTCCGACGAGATTGAGATCATAAACACGAAAAACACCGGAATGATACAGATCGCCGCGCAGAAAATGAAAATAATATTAAAGATAAAGTTCGTCTGTGGCTTGATTCGGTTCAGTCTTGACATCGAATCTTCCATTTCTCTTGTCTTCGCCATTCCTATCCTCCTATATGATCGCACTGTCTTTATCAATCTTCTTCACAAGCGCATTCGCCAGCAAAATCGTGATACAGCAAGCCACCGACTGGAAGAACGTAACCGCGGAGGTCATACCGATCGGCGTATTGGACTGCAGCGCATTGTAGACATAGGTATCGATCGTCGCGACCGCATTGAAAATGGATCCCTTCGCGCCCTGCGAGATCTGGAAAAACAGACCAAAGTCGGAATAGAAGATCTTGCCGATATTTAAAATAAACATCATGATAATGACATTCTTCAGACACGGCAGCGTAATATACCATACCTGCTGTCTCTTGTTCGCCCCGTCCACGACCGCCGCCTCATAGAGCGTGCTGTCGATACCGGAAATGCTGGAAAGATAGATCACCATGTTGTAGCCCGTATTTTTCCAGATATACATAAAGATCAAAATGAACGGCCAGACCTCCGGCGTCATGTACCATTGCACCGGATCGCTGCCTCCATTCCGCAGCATCGTGTTGACCATACCGTTGTCTACATTTAAAAACGCGTCCACAAAATATGCGACCACAACCCACGACATGAAATACGGGAAAAACATCAGCGTCTGGTAAACCTTTGACTTTCTCCTGCTGTGCAAAAGACTGATCATGATCGCCATTCCCACGGACAAAACCAGTCCCAAAACAATAAAGACCAGATTGTACAAAATGGTATTGCGCAGAATGACAAACAGGTCATTGGACTTTATCAGGAACTCAAAGTTTTTAAATCCCGCCCACTCGCTGTGCAGTACATTGTAGAGAAAGCTCTTTCCCCCGACTGCCCGGTAATTCTTAAATGCGATAATAAGACCGAACATCGGCAGGAAACAAAACAGCAGATACCACACAGTCGTCGGCAGCGCTAACAATGTCAGTTCCACATCGTTTTTCGTCCACGAACGCCGGATGCGTTTCTTCTTTTCTTTTGCCATCTTTTCTCCTCCTGCTATCTCTCAATAGTTAACTTTTATTTTATCAAAATGTTAACACCAAGTTTTCAAATTGTCAACAGATATGCACAATATTTTTTCCGTATTTTGTTCTTTTTTATTTATTTTCGCAGTTTGCATAAATTTTTTATTAAGTTTTTGTTTACTTTTTCTTTTTAAAGATTTTTAAAATAGTGAATTATTCCTATTTAGTTTTATCATTTTTAACTTTTGTTAAATTTCCTTGCTTTTAAAAATTAAAAATGCTATACTCTGGTATAAGGATGACTGTTATAAAAAGTAAAGAGGATGTATTTATGAGCAAAGTAACCATGCAGGATATTGCAGACGCTCTGGGCGTCTCACGCGTCACAGTCTGGAAAGTATTTCACAACCATGCCGGTGTGTCGGAGACGCTTCGCGAAAATGTCATGAACAAAGCAAAAGAGATGGGCTATATCAAAAACGGTTTTGAGCCGGACGGCACGGAGGAGGAGAAGACGATTTCACTGATCGTCTCAAGACCGGATTCCTCCACCTTCTGGACAAACATCATACACCGGATGGCGCAGGAGCTTTCCCTGCACAATGTCAACCTGCTCTACACTTATATGCCGACCAATTATTCGGAAGGCTTTACCCTGCCCCCCATTTTGACGGGAGGCACTGTGCAGGGCGCGATCATCCTCAATGTTTATGACGCCAGACTGATCGAGCTGATCAACCAGCTTGACCTTCCAAAAGTATTTTTAGACACTGTGCCCCAGATCAGCAACCGCGAGCTGCACGGGGATCTGGTTTTGCTGGAGGGATACACCACCCTTTACCAGATCACCGGCTCTGTGATCGACCGCGGTCTGACAAACTTAGGATTCATCGGTGACATTCACTATGCCAAAACAAATCTCGACCGGTATGAGGGCTTTCGCCAGTGTATGGCTGACCACCATCTGAAAATCGACGAGTCCGTCTGTCTGACCCACAGCATCGGTATCTTCTCCTATTACCGGGAACTGAATGACTTTTTAGATTCCATTCCGACGCTTCCCGAGGGATTCATCTGTGCAAACGACCATCTTGCACATTATTTACAGCGCTATTTTTCAGAGCATCCCGACCGGATCCCAAACGGTATTCTTGTGACGGGATACGACGGAAGCCGTGAGTACTCCAATATCGACGGACTGATCACAACCGCAAATGTAAAGACAAGCCTGCTCGGCAAGCGTCTTTCCATGCAGATCCTCTACCGTATGGAGCACCCCGACGCCCCCTACGAGCTGACTTACATCAATCCCCAGATCATTTACAAGGATTCCATTTTATAAATTGGGAGATTGCAAATTTTTCCTTGCATTTTTTCTCCCATGCGCTATAATAGTATTATACGTTATGGAATCGTGCAGATATGGTTCATCGGTAGAACGCTAGCTTCCCAAGCTGGAAAGGCGGGTTCGACTCCCGTTATCTGCTTTCGGAAGCCGCATAAACACTGAGTTTGCGGTTTCTTTTTCTTTGCAGGGTATCAGATATATGTTCGGGTGTCTGGTCCTTTTTTATCCTTCAATTTTTCTACCCGTTCACACCACATTTTCATTCCGCAGCGCCTCCGACAGCCCGCACCGGAGCATCCGCCTCCCGCCCACATAATAGGCAAGACCGACAAATACAAAAATGGTAAAAATAAACACAAGAATTGGAACAACCGGGGCTTCCGCCAAAAATTCCATCGGGTCGAGGTTGCTTGCCGTGATCATAAACGCGACCACCGCCACAGTGATCGGCAGGGTCACAAGGAGCGGCCGTCCCGCGATCACAAGCGCCTCGATGAAAAACATTTTTTGCATACTCTGCGGCGTCATTCCCACCGACGCATATCTGGCAAATTCCCTCCTTCTCTGGCGCAGAAATCCAAGCGTGTTGGAAAATACATTGGCAATGCCGATGGCCGCCAGCAGCACACAAAATGCGCCAAAGATCACCATCATGCCATGTCTCACCGCATCGTCGGTGATTTTTTCCTGCACACGGTTTTCGACCGTGACCGCACCGCTCTGCCTCGTCGCCTGCAAAATTTCATTCTGCAACACATTCAGTTCCGACAGCGTCGCACCATCCGTTCCCAGTATCCGGATATATGTGTCCGCCTCCGCACCGCCAATCTGTTCCCCTATCTGCTCCCATAGGGAAAGCGGCAGAATCTGCACCAGCGCATAATTTGCGTATTCCTCGCGCAACACCGGCGTCTCCTGTGTGTAGGCAAGCACCGGGATCTCTGTCGTATGCTCCGGCTCTGCGGCATTTTGCAGCGTGACCGTATCCTGCCCGCCATTCAGAAAAGAAACGTATTCCTTGTAACGGAAATTGCTGTGGATGCTGTCCCAGATACGGTTTAGTACAATCGCACCGTCCGTTCCCGGAGCCACGCCAAGCTGTCTGCAATATTCCTCAAACCCCGGATCGTCCATGATGACAAGCGGCGCTTCCACCATATAATCCCCATCTTCCGTCCTCTCTGCACTTCCCGCGACAGTTTCCAGACCGCCAAGCTCCAGCAGCTCCCCACTCATACCGGATTCCGGCAACAGACAGACTGCCTGCGCCTTTTGGTAAACCACGCTGCTTTCGACGCCGTCCAGATCCCGGATCGCCTGTCCATGCGCAAAATTCCCGATCTCGGTGTCCTCCAGCGTCACCATCACATCCCACGCGTCCTGATACCGCTCGAAATATGTGTGCCTCGTACTGATGCCCGCCAGTGTAAAAAAACAGAGCATCACGGTAAATCCCAGAAAAGACAGCGTCAGGGAAAGCGTCGAAGTGCGGAGCGCCTTTTTCTGTGCTGCGAGCGCATTCCCCGCCAGCTCACCCTCGATGCCAAACAGCATGGACAGCACCCGGGAGCGCTTTTTCTTTTTCAGCTCCGGATCACCCGTGCCACGGATCGCCTCAAGCGGCGTCAGCCTGCTCAGCTTTTTCGCAGGCAGACACGCAGAAAAAAATACCGTCAAAGCTGAAACTGCCATCGTCAGCACAAACACAAGCGGATGGTACCCAAAAACTGCCTCGTGCCGTCCCGGCATTTCCTCCGCAAAAAAATTGACGAGCGCCAGGATCCCTGCGCTGCCTGCAATACCGACACCGCTGCCAAGCAAAACCGGCAGGACACAGAGCGCCGCAGCCTCGTGCATCAGGCAGGCAAAAATCTGTCCCGGCGCAGCGCCTATACTCGAGAGGATTCCAAACTGGTGAATCCTTGCATCCATCGACACGGCAAAAGCGTTGTGGATGATCAGGATCAGGGAGACCGACACCACCAGCAGCAAAATGAGAAAGAACCCCATCAATAGTGGCGGTGCAGGATCATTTGGGTCATGGATCATGTACCTTGACAGCAACAGCTCGTGGTAGGATAATGCGCCCTCATCAAGCCCCAGCTTCTCAGCGATCAATGGCAGTTCTCGGTAAATACTGCCCATATCTGAAAACCACACGTCCGCCACAAGATTTTCTCCCTCTGACAGCGCCCCGTTGATCTCTGCCTTCTCCACATTTGCGAAGTTCCTGATCATCTCTATGTCATCTGCACACACACCGGCAATTCTCCCCTGCCAGTCGCCCTCCTCCATCGTGACACTCTCGACCTCATAAATCCAGAAATTATAAAACAAACCGCATAACAGCGACAAAAACAGCGCCGAAATAAAAGCCGCCGCCACGATGGATGCACTGGAAGCCTTGTTCCTTTTGATAAACTCTGCCGAATAATCCTTCCACATACCGCTCACCTCCGTCTCTGGTCGTTTACGATGCGCCCATCCTCTATGGTCACAATGCGGTCAGCCTCCAGCGCGATCTTCTCATCGTGCGTGATCAGAAGAATGGTCTGGTTCAAATTGCGATTCGACAGTTTCAGCATATCGATGATTTCCTTCGAATTTTTCTGGTCGAGATTCCCCGTCGGCTCATCCGCCAGAAGGATCGCCGGGCGGTAGATCAACGACCGGGCGATCGCCGCCCGCTGCTGCTGTCCCCCGGACAACTGGTTCGGAAGAAACTCCAGCTTGTCAGCGATCCCAAGCGCATTTACCACCTGTTCAAAATACTCCTGACGCACCTTCTTCTTATCCAACAGCAGAGGCATTAAAATATTTTTCCGAACGGTGAGCGTCGGGATCAGATTGTAAAACTGGTACACCAGCCCCACCTTCCTGCGCCGGAAAATTGCCGACTCGGTCCGGTTCATCGAGGAAATATCGACTCCCTCTACCAGGACTTTCCCCTCCGTGGGTTGATCCACGCTCCCTAAAATATGCAAAAGCGTAGACTTTCCCGAACCGGACGCCCCCACGATCGCGACAAACTCTCCCTTCTCAACCGACAGATCGATCCCGTCCAGCGCGCTCTCCCGACTGCCGCCCGAACCATAGATCTTTCTGACGCCCTCACATCTCAATATCTCCATGTTCTTCTCCTTCCCGTTTTCACTTTTCTTTCCTACTCTCCCAGTGTAGCAGAGAAAAGTGACAGCTCAGTGACTGTACACACGGATTTCAAAGCAGGCGCCGCCCTCCGGCAGATTGCGGGCGGTCACATTTCCATTCTGCAGTTCAAAAACAGACTTTGCCAGCGCCAGACCAATCCCCGCACCATGCGGGCAGGCTCTTTTCCCACGGTAAAACCGTTCAAAAAGATACGGTATGTCCTCCTGACAAAAACCTTCCCCCTCATCCCAGATCAGAATCTCCGCATAAATCGGATTGGCAGAATAATCACAATGCACCGTTCCTCCCCGCGGGGAATGTTCCATACAGTTTTTCATCAGATTCATGAGCGCTTCCATCGTCCATTCCATATCCCCCACGATTTCCACGCACCCCTGATCCGGAATGGAAACGGAAATACTTTCTTTTCGCAGCAGGTCGTCCAGATTGTCCGCCGCGAGAGTGAGCACCGTATAAACATCAACCTTCCCGTGTTCCAGCGGCAAAACTCCCGCGTCGATCCGGGACAGTGTAAGCAGCGTCTCCTCCAACGTTTCCAGTCTCTCCAACTGCCTTTTTACCTGATCCACCCGACAGCCAGGCGCTTCCTTTTCCAGAAGCTGCAGAGAGAGCGATGCCGCCGTGACCGGAGTCTTCAACTGGTGCGCGATATTTGCCAGATGATCCGCAAAATTTTCTTTCGCCTTTAGCGCCGCATCCTTCGTCCTGCAAAGCTCCGTCACCGTCTTATACAGTTCATCCTGCAGGAGTGAAAATTCATCCTCACAACTCTGCAACACTGTTCCCCCTGCGCCGGTATTTACCTGCTCCAGATAACCCGTCAGCTCTGCGATTCTCACATTCTTTCGCCTCTCCATCTGCCGGAAACAAATAAGAAAACACCCGACAGTCACCAAAAACACGCCTGCCAAAAGAAGAAAAAAGCGGTCTTCCAGTTCCCCGCCAAACTGGCTGCTCTCATATCCGTACTGTTCCAGAAACATATTGCCGTCCATCCCGTCCTCTGCAACTGTCCGGTATTCCTTCAAAGCGGCAAGGATCTGCTCCTCCGTCTCCGGATTTCTCTCCATGAGAACCTCACAGAATGTTGAGATCTGCTCAAACGAGGACTCCCTGTATGCCTTCGGCCAGAATACCGACACCGCCGCTATCCCCAAAAAACACACCAGCACCGGCATCAAAATCATCAGATCGCGCTTTCTCTTCTCACTCATAAAGTGTCCTCCATCCGGTAGCCAAAACTGCGTATGGTTTTTAAACAGTCCGGATGCTGCAGCTTCTCCCGCAGCCGCTTCACCGTGACCGTCAGCGTATTGTCATTCACATAATTTCCGTTACTGTCCCACACCAATTCCAGCAGTTGCGTCCTTGTCACCGTTTTTCCTTTATTCTCCATCAAAACGAAAAGCAACTGATATTCCGGCTGGCTCAGCGCGACTTCCTGCTGATCGCAAAAAACTGTCATTTTCTCCTTATCCAGCAAAATTCTATCGCAGGAAAGACGCGCACTGTCTGTTTGTCCGGTTCGCCGCAGCAGAGCCAGAATACGCGAATACAGCACATCCAGTTCAAAAGGCTTCACCACATAATCGTCCGCACCGTACCCCAGACCTGCCACAATATCATGGGAATCCCCGCGAACCGTCAGAAAAATAATGGGCAGACTGCTCTGGCGTAACCGGATCCAGTCACAGAGCTCCTTTCCCTCCCTGTCCGGCATATTCCAGTCCAGCAGAATAATCGTAGGTGTGTATTTCCTCAACGCCGTTTTTGCAAGAGCCACCGTCGAAAAAACCGTTACCCTGCAATCCCTCGCCTCCAGATACTCTTTCACAGACTGTGCAATATCCTCATCATCCTCCACATAGTAAATCTCTGTCATCTCCACACCTCCGTCACGGTTTTCTATAAAACAAAAAACGCCCGAAATCTATATCTCACTAGATTTCGAACGAATTAAGAAACAGGGGATGAGAGAATCGAACTGCTGGGGTTGGCTCAAATTCCTTGATTTTGCGCGGTTTCAAGGACATTTTATGTGTTACCTCGTGTTACCTTGTGTTACCTCAAATATTGGCAAGTGCTCTCTCCATTTGTTCAATTTTTGTCTTGTCCGATTTGTTACTGTAATAATAGTATTTTTTTGTTGTTCCTATCTCTTTATGTCCCATCATTTCAGCAACAATTGAATCATCAACATCATTGTCAATCAACGTTGTACCATAAGTTTTTCTTATTTTATGAGCCGTCCTCTTGTGTATGTTTAAATCTTTACATACCCGATTCAGTTTTTTGTTAAATGCGTTTCCCCGTATGCGATTTCCGTTTTCCATAAACAAAAATTCCCCAAAGGGATTTAATCTTCTGATTTTAGAAATTGTATCTATGGCATTATCTGAAATAATGACATTTCTAATTCCTGCATCAGTTTTTGGATAGTCTCTAACATCGCATTGCCATCTGCCATCCTCGCCCTTGTACTTCACTTCTGTCCGTGAAACAGATATATATTTCTTTTGTATTTTGTTTTTTTTGATGTTTTCAACCATTATATCACATGGTTTTAACGCCGAAAGTTCTCCAACTCTTAACCCGGACTCAAAAATTAGTAACAGACCAAGACTTCTAATATCCCTGTTGCTCTTTAGATATTCAATAATTCTGGGGATTTCATCTTCAAGAAATACTTCGTTTTCTTTCTTTTTAACAATTCTTTTGAACATATTTTTTGACAATTCCAAATCGCCCATAAAGTTTGTTATGCTAATCTTTGAATACCCATGACGTTTTGCATATTTAAAAATCCCATTAATCAATATTCTCATGTCAGAATAAGCCTTTTGTGTCAATTCTAATTTAGAGACAACAGTTTTTATAAATTTTTCCAGGATTTCTTCGTCTACATATCTTATTTTGATATTGGAAATAGGATAAAATTCATTGTCAAAAAAACGAATATAATTATTGTTATATTTATCATATGACTGTTTTTGAATTTCTCCATATTCTAATTTTTCAGAAATCCACATACGAAAAACTGCACTCACTGTTGGTTCTTCTGATTTTGATTTATAGAATTTTATTATCGCGTCATCAAGATCCTTTTCTGTTGTTCTTTTTAAGAGCTTTTTCCCTCTTTTAGAATCCTGGTCGGGAAGATATGTGTAAAACTTATTATCTGCTCCTTTCCATTTTTTAAATTCATGCTCTTCTAAATACTTTTTCCTTTCGTTCATTTCTATTTTCTTTTTTATGGTGGATATGTCGATTATACCATTTTCAATAGCCAAATTCAACATTTCACCCCTAGAAAGTTCCTGCACGTCCTTAACCCTCCTCTCTACATTTATATGGCTTATTATATATTTGTCTCGTGGGCTTAAGGCTCACAAGACAAATAAAATCACCTTCTATTAATTTTTCCCAGTACTTCCAAATCCATTCCTATCCATTGTATCTAATGTATTTGTTTCGATAAAGTGTACTTCCGGCTGAGTTGGGACAATCCTAAACTGACAGATTCTATCATTTTTGTGAATAACAGTGTCTTTTAATGCAAGCGCTGGAAACTTCCACACATCATTTGTCCCAGAATATGAATTATCTATTATGCCAACGCCATTGGCTTGCACCACATGAAAGTTTTTATATGTTGAACTTCTTGGAACAATATGAGCCTCATACCCTTTAGGGAGTTGCATTGATACGCCGAGATCAATCAGCTTAAATTCGCCAGCTCTTAATTCAACATCTTCCGATGCTCTTAAATCGATCCAGTCGCCTTGGGGGATTCTTTTAATTTTTCTAATATCGTTTGCATGGTATACTATTTTGATTCTCTCGTAATCTTTAGAAAAAATGTTTTCAATTAAAATAAATAAAAACATCATTCCAAGCACAAAATAAAAAAACGAATACACATAGTTGTTTTCACCCACCAGCTTTGCTACGGATGAAAAACACATCGCAGTCACCAATGCAAGAAATAAAATTGTAAGAAATTTAAAGATTTTTTTCATATGGGCTACTCCTTTATTTTTTTAATCAACTTTATTTTTTTAATCAACTCTTTCAACTTGCTTTCAATATTTTTATCAATTATTGATACAATCTTAGATTTTCCATACTCTCTGTTATAAAATGATGGATATAAATTTCCGTTTATATCATATACGTTTAATAAAATTTTTCCAGTTTCATCATCTACGCATAGCTTGCAAATAAGAGAAACTTTTTTATTTGATTTATATACTGGAAATTCATAAACATAATCTTCCATGCTTACGTCATATCGAAACCCAAGCTCCTTTTTTTCTTCCAAAGATAAATTTAACAAATAATTATCAAACATTTACTTCCTCCCTTTCAGTCACAATATAAAACTATTGTATTTTGTTTGCGAGATTGTTGTATATCAATAACTCTCTGGTTTTTACTGCCACGCCACTTCAAAGTAATATCTCGTTGAGATTCTATGTATCTACCATCAACCAACACATCACATAAAGAAACGACTTCTCTTCGCTTATGAATCATTTCATCTCTTTTCAGATTGAAATCATCTGTAACTATTGGATACATAATTTGATCCCATGTATAACCACTATAAATCCATACCGTTTTGTTACTATATTTATTTTTAATCTCTCTTATCAAATCAAGAACGTCGTTAAGATTTTGTGCTGCAAGTGGCTCTCCTCCTAATATTGAAACTCTTTTTATATAATCTCTGTCTATTAATCGAAAAAGTGTTTCCTTTATATTATGCGTCCATTCTCTACCACCATTAAAGTCCCACGTCTCAGGATTAAAACATCCTTTGCATTGCGGTGATGGACAGCCTTGTACAAACAAGGCTACCCCTACTCCTTCACCATTTGATATATCCATACTTCTTATGCTTGCGTATCGCAATCTAAGAATCACACCCCTTACATTCTATATTATCTAAGTGCAGAACCCTGTCGTGAATATCACCAAGTCTCCCCTGATTCCACCCATTTGTTCCCGTTCCAATATACCCACATGTGCGTCTCGTTATGTTCATTGTTCTCGGGTCGCGATTATGACACTTTGGACACTCCCATAGCAGCTTATTATCCTCGTCAATAAGACTTATTTCACCATCATATCCACATACCTGACAATAATCACTTTTTGTATTTAATTCTGCATACATGATGTTTTCATAAATATATTTGATCACTTCCAAAACAGCATCAATGTTATCATTCATATTTGGTGTTTCAATATATGAAATAGCGCCACCTGGACTTAACCTTTGAAACTTTGCTTCGATTCTGAGCTTCTCAAATGCATCTATTTCTTCAAATACTGGAATATGGTATGAATTTGTAATGTAATTTCTATCATGGTTATCAATTCTAATAAAAACATCTTCGCCAAATCTTGCTTTTAAAAGTCTTGCAAACTTATATGTGGTGGATTCAAGCGGTGTTCCATATAAACTGTAATCAATATTTTCATTTGTTTTCCACTGATTACATTTATCATTTAGTACTTGCATAACGCTAAGTCCAAATTCTTCTCCAATCCCTTCGTCCGAATGCGAATGGCCGGTCATATATTTTACACACTCATATAACCCCGCGTACCCAAGAGATATGGTTGAATATCCATTATATAATAACCTATCAATGGTTTCCCCCTTCTCAAGCCTTGCTAATGCACCATATTGCCAAAGAATTGGAGCAACATCAGAAGTTGTACCCTTTAATCTTTCGTGCCTACACCTCAATGCTTTGTGGCAAAGCTCTGACCTCTCTTCCAGCAAATCCCAGAACTTATTAAAGTCCCCACCAGATGACAATGCTACATCCACAAGGTTAATTGTGACAACTCCCTGATTAAACCTTCCATAGTATTTGTGCTTGTCTGGATTATAGTTTTTTGAGTTTGCAATATTACCAATTCCTTTGTCTGTAAATCTATCTGGTGTTAAAAAGCTTCGACACCCCATGCATGTATAAACATCCCCCTTAAGTTCCAACATAACCTTTTCAGAAATATAATCTGGTACAAGTCTCTTAGAGGAACATTTCGCTGCAAGCTTTGTAAGATACCAAAATTTACCGTCGTCATTGATGTTATCTTTTTGAAGAACGTAAATAATCTTTGGAAATGCCGGGCTAATCCATGTCCCACTTTCATTTTTTACGCCCTGGTATCTTTGTTTTAAAACTTCTTCAATCAAAAGTGCCAGATCTTCTTTTTCCTGTTCGTTTCTTGCTTCATTTAAATACATAAAAAGGGTTAAAAATGGTGCCTGTCCATTTGTTGTCATCAGTGTCACAACCTGGTACTGAATTGTTTGTATACCTGCTTTAATTTCTTTTCCAAGTCTTTTTGCAGTTATATTTTCCACCTCTGGAAGGTTGGCATTTTTCTCTGAAATTAACCCATTCTCATAAAGTTCTTTTACAACTTCTTTTTGTATCGCTTTTCTACTTATATCAACAAATGGTGCCAAGTGTGCAAGAGACACACTTTGTCCACCATATTGGCTCGACGCTACTTGTGCAATGATTTGAGTGGCAACAGTACACGCTGTCGAAAAACTATGTGGGGATTCAATAAGAACTTCGCTAATTACAGTGTTGTTCTGTAACATATCTTCAAGGTTCACAAGATCACAATTGTGCTCATGTTGTGCAAAATAATCTATATCATGGAAATGAATTATTCCGGCATCATGTGCGTCAATTACGTCTTTCGGCAACAATAATCTTCTTGAGATGTCAGTGCTTGTCTCGCCAGCCATATAATCTCTTACGGTTGTGTTCAGGCGTGGATTTTTATTTGAATTCTCACTGCTCCAGTAGTCATTATCACCTTCAATTATTTCAAGAATGGTTTTATCTGTTGTATTGCTTTCTCTAACAAGTTTTCTCTTATACCGATATTCAACATATTTTGTGGCAACATCTTTTCTACAGCTTGACATCAGTTTATTCACAATCTCATCCTGAATTTCTTCAACATCCATATTTTCATTGAATGTTTCATCCAGATTTTTACTTAGTGTTTCAATATAGTTGGCAATGTCCCTGGCTTTTTCTTTTGCATATGGTGTTTCTTCTCCATCAACATCAAGAAACGCTTTTAAAACCGCAATTTTGATTTTTTCTTTATCAAACTTTACATTTCTTCCATCCCTTTTTCTTACTGTCAATATTTTATCCCTCCTATATTTTAATCATATTTATAAAATCTTTTTCTGAAATAATAGGTACTCCCAATTCCTTAGCCTTTTTATTTTTAGAAGAGTTACTTTCTGTATCATTATTTATTAAATAATTTGTTTTAGATGATACACTACCAGATACTTTGCCACCCAACTGTTCAATAGCTCTCACAAGTTCCTCTCTGTTCTTGTAGCAATTGAGACTTCCAGTAATAACAAATGTTTTATCTGATAAATCAACACCCGCCTTATTATCTTCTCCATTTAAGAACGTAAATTCGTTCATCAATTTTGAAACCATAACATAATTATCTTTAAAATAATCATGCATTGATTTATTCATAGTGTCTCCGAAGTCTTCTAATGTTGTGAAATCAAAATCATTCCAAGTGTCATAGAACCCTTCAGCATTTCCCACCCCAAAATATTTTGCGATGGTTTTACTTGCAGAACGACCAATCAGAGGGATTGAAAGACTATAAATAAATCTGTCTAAAGTTGTATTCCTGCTCTTTTCAATGTTCTCTAATAACTTGTCTACTGACTTCTTTCCAAAACCTTCAATTTTATACATCTCTGTTTTATGCTCAGATAAATGGTAAATATCAATAAATGTTCTTAACCACCTTAAGTCAATAAACTTCTGTAAAGTCTGCTCAGATAAGCCATCAATATTGATTGCATTTTTATTTACAAAATGTGTGAGCTTTCCCAGCAATTTAGAAAAGCAATAAGGATTTGAACAATGTAATGTCTTACTTCCATTCTCATTACGGACTTCTACACTGCCACCACAACTAGGACACTTAGTTGGAAGTTCCCATGTATTACTCTGGGTTAAATTATCATGAACTTTAGGGATAACCATATTTGCCCTATAAACCCTTACTATGTCTCCAATACCAAGTTTCAGATTCTCAATATAGGAAATGTTGTGCAATGTTGCTCTTGTAGTAATTGCACCATCTAAATCAACAGGATCGAAAACCGCTATGGGGTTTATTAGCCCAGACTTAGAAGTGTTCCACTTAATATCTACAAGTTTTGTTTCGTATAACTCATCTTCCCATTTTAATGCAATTCTACAGTTCTCATGGTGTGAAGTGCTCCCTAGCGATTTTGACAATTCAGTATCGTTCAATTCAAAAATAAGACCGTCAGTTGGATACGGATAAAATTCCGGTTGCATGGCTTCTACACAATCTTCTACACTTCCAGTACACCTGCCAACACATTCAAATCCAATTTCGTTTAATTTTGTCAACCCATCATACTTATTTGGGAATGTTGGCACAACAGATTCAAACACTATAAACGATAAGTTTCTTTCTTTCGCAATATTTAAATCAAGGTTTCTAAGAGTTCCCGCTGCTAAATTTCTTGGGTGGGCATATTGTGTTTCTAATGTGCTGTTGATTCTTTTGAATTCATCCCATGAAATAACACACTCTCCACGAAGCTCAATATCTTGTTTATCTGGTATTTGCATAGGTAAATTTCTAATAAACCTGCACGCCTCTGTTACATCCTCACCATCAATACCATTCCCTCTAGTGATTCCTTGAACAAAATTACCATCTTTGTATCTTACAATCAAAGTGAGTCCGTCCAGTTTGTATGAACAATAAAAGTCATTATTTTCAAGGAATCTTTTTATTTCCTTAATGTCTTTTGTTTTATTTGCACTAAGCATTGGCTTTGTATGTGTTACTTTTTTAAACCCATCAAGCACATAACCTTGAACTTTTTGAGTGGGAGAGCCTGCTAGGATATAACCAGTTTCACCCTCTAAGCTTTGTAATTCGTCGTATAAGTCATCATATTCTGTATCACCCATAATTGGATTATCTAATCCGTAATAAGCGTATGACGCTTTCTGTAACATTCCATTTAGCCATTTAATTCTTTTTATTTTATTTTCCATGATCGTTTTCCTCTACAATTTCATCATCATGTAAAGCGTCGCCATTGTTATAAACGCAATTATTGCGTCCCAATTATCAAATTTATAAAATTTATACATTTTACTACCTCTTACATATCAGTAAGCATAAAAAATTTATTTTTAATATGTGTACTATTCAGAGCTTCGTCTATTGAGAAATGGCTTTCTAAACAATATGCGTCAACATATTCTCTAAACTTACTATTGTACATATATTCTCTTTGTATTGCTGTCATTTTATCAACTCCATATCTTTTATTTTAATTTTTAGTTCTTCTAATTTTTTATATCTTTCAGATTCATATTTTGTATTATCTTTAATAATCATATGGATCTGTTCATTACAGATAAGTTCTAATAAAAGTTTTTTATCCTTCTCGTTCATGTGTCCCCCACTTATCCAACATTAATCAAATCATGTAAAAATCTTTTATGTAGTCAACAACATCTTCCATATTAGGCTCGACCCTGGTAATGTCATGTTTAGTCCACGGGTGCAAAATTTCATAAAAAACTCTATTCCCAAATGCAATCACTGGAATTTTTTTATGATAAGCGCAGTCGTGCATTTCATATTTGCTTCCATCACTTGACTCTAACCCTTCAAGATTCACAATAGCAATGTCACTTGTTGTTGCATGAAATAGGTCAAATTCCTCTATTTCTTTTTCAGATTGGTATTTCTTTTCCTCAAAATTGAAATAGATAACAGGATTTATAACCACAATATTATATCCTGCGTTTTCTGCTGCTAAATTTAGTTTATTCGTCAGCGCCACTCTCCAGTCATTCATTTGTTTAAATGTTAATCCCGACATTTTCCCTATTAGATAGATTTTTAATGTTTTATCTTTGCAACTCATTTGTTTTCTCCTAAGAAACTTAAAATCTTTTCTACAATTTCATTAATCTCACAGCCAAAATTATTATATATAATCTTATCTACATCGTTTTCAACGCCTTTAAAATCTGCATTATCATGCTCTATTCTTCTTTGCATTTCGATTCTATCATCTCCACGAGCAATTAATCTTTTTCTAATTGTAGAATTATTTGCGTAAATGTATATAGACTTAGGTTTGTCGGGTAATTTCTTCACAATATCCTTATAACCATCTGGAGTTAAAATAATTATAGATTTGTCATCTGATTTCTCTAAATCTTCCAAGGCAGTACCATAATACCAACGACCATGTTTGGTATTATATTTTTTATATTCTGCGAAGAAATTGTCATTTATTTTGTTTATAAAATCCTCTTCTGAAATAAAATGATATGTAATATCTTGTTTTTCATTCTTTCTCATTGGACGTGTTGTATAAGTGATTATTTTTTTATATCCATAGTTTTCTGTAAGTCTGTTTAAAATTGTATCTTTCCCACTACATGTCTTCCCAATCAAAACAATCATTCATCTTCTCCTATATACATAATTAATTCTTCTGCGTACGGAAGTGTTTTTACCCAGTCCATAAATCCAATAGACCATTCGTTTAATTTATGATTCTTACGAGACTTATAAATATTAGCCAGAACCTCATAATTAAGCATCACGGTGCGTTTCTGATTATAGTTGCTCGGAAGAAGTTGAATCATCTGCCACCAGATTTCTTTCAAAGATAGCGATGGTGTACAAGACCAATCTATTTGATCTTTAGGAGTATTCTTCACATATAAATACGTTTCTCGAATAGTATTTAAAAGATCTACAGTGGATTCTAATTTTTCATAAGACCCAGGAATGGTTATTGTCACTCCATTTTTATCTTTACTAGTCCAACCAGATACAAGATGTTCTGTAGAAAAATCATCCGTCGTAAACTTCTTTTCATGAATCTTATGCATCGTGCTACAACTGTTCGCAACTGTTCCAACTTTATACGTGTCAAATTCCTTCCACCAGTACAATGGAGCTGTAATATCAGTGTACACTGTAATCATCCGCATAAATTTTCGATGATCCGTTCCTGCATTACAGAGGCGCTTCATAAGGTCGAGATCGTTAGACCCAACAATGAATGTTCTATTCCCCGAGCAGTGTGGCGCACTACAAACTTTACAGAGCGTCGTGTGCTCATGTAATTCGCCCCATGTCACATATTCCGCACATCCAAATCCACTATCATTCTTCTCCCAAGAATTCATCGGATTTCGCATTCCTCGAATTGCATGTTCCCAACCGACCACTTCTGTATTTTCAAATTTGATCATTTATCTAAATTCCTCCATGATTTCTTTAAATTTCTTGATCTCACTTTCGTTCTCACTATTAATTTCTACATCCACTGGAGTAGACAAATCAATTGTAAAAATTCCAAGCGTAGATTTTGCGTCTATAATATATCTGCCACGCAACACGTCAATATCACTTTCGAATTTAATAGCTTCTTCAGTAAATCTTTTTGCCTTTGAAAAATCATTTAAATTGATCGTTACTCTTTTCTCCATTTATCCAACCCTCTTTTATTCGTAAAATACATTTTTATCATATATTTTTATTTCTTTAACGCTACTATCCCATAATTCTGTCGCCTTTGATACATCACCGTACTTCATAACATTTTTTGATAAAGCGGCAGTATCAACTATAAACTCACTTACGCATCCGTTTTGTACTGTCATAATATTACCACTATCAGTATCTTTATCTGCTTTGATGTCTGATACAATTATTGGTATTATTTCTCCATTCTCCAAAATTAAATCCGCATAATCACCAATTTGTGCCCCAAAGCCTGTTCCTATAGCCACACAGTATCTGTCATTAATTTTTCTGATTCCATAATCACCAGTATATGCGTATCTGCTTTGCAGCATATATTGTTTTGATGACTTATCTGTAATTGCTTTATATGTCATATAGCTTTTAAATCCACTGTTCTTAGGAACATCAAATTTATCATATGGTTCTGAAGTGTTCGGTATATGGTTCTTTGATATTGTAATATCTTGCAGGCAACCATTTGGTATTTTTGTTGCATCTGTTAGTGAACTAATAACATCATCCATTACTCCCGCATATAATTTTTTTATATCAATTTCGTTGACTTGTTCTTGTACTGCAACGCCAGTTTCAACTATATCAACCTGCCCCATAAGAGGGGCGACAGTAGATGAAGTATCAAAGCGAATCATTATTGCACAAAACAATAATGATCTTATTATTTGATTTTTCAATTTTATTTTTCTCCCTGAGTTTCTATTTTGTATTTATGTGTTTATGCGCCAACATTTTTTGTTATTATGTAAAATGATATATGCCAATTAGTATCGGTACTTGTCTAATACAGATGAAGATATACCAATGTCTGATAGAATATTCTCTAAATCATCTGGACACTCTTCTCTGGTGTATAGGTCAATAATTAGCTCGGTGTGATTCTTCAAAAGATAATTAAGAACATTTACATAATCTTTTTGTGATTCCACTTCCACTTCTTCATCTACATCTTCTTCTGAATACATTAGTTCTATATTTAACTCATTATTTTTACACCATAACGATGTAACAC
>JAPFDX010000048.1 GCA_026168605.1 Roseburia sp.
GATATATTCTCTTGCTAGAGCCAACAGTATATAACTCGCTAAGATTAAGCACCGGCAATGAATATGTATTTGTGTCAGGGTCACCAAACATCTCGATAAATCGTGATTTTACCAACTCATTTAACACAGAAAGTCTTGCATTACATACTTTAATCGCTTTTTCAATTTGTGTTAACTGCGTTGATATTGCTTTTTGCTCATCTATTTCACAATAATTTAATTCGTTTCTCTGATAATTCTTGTAATAAATATGGGGTATAGCAGCTCCTGAATACAAAGAACCTAATTTCATATATCTCAGAGCATACATTAAATAAGATGTATCCATATTCTCATTAGGAAGAACATATTGCATTGTGCCGAGCAAAGATGAATATGCAGGATATAGGTCAACACGCCCGACACCTGAACCATCTTTTACAATACCGATGTATGGTCTGTCAGAAATATAAAAATTTACACCTTTAATATAACCCGAAGCACCATAGATAGGATAACAACCGTTATTATTCTCCAAGTCTTTTTGAGCTATATTTTTTGTGAATCCCGAAGAAACTTCGCTTAATTTTACTTTCATTATTCCATACCCTTGCTAATTTCACCCATAAGTTCTTTGAACTGTTCTTCCAAATCATAAATAGATTTTATGATTTCAGAAGTAGGGCGATATTCTTTCTTTATAATCTCTTTTTTCTGATACTTATTAAGGCTGAGAACATAATCGTTATCGACAATATCCTGCTTTGTGATAAAGAAAGATTTTTCGTATGGTGTTCTGCTTTCTTCCTTATCCAAATTATGAAATCTTTCGATTATATCCGGAATATCATTTGTTTTAACTTCGTTACGTTTGTCATCAAGGGATAATCCGTCAGATTCCATATTATATAGCCATACTTTATCCGTACCGCCATTTTCCGTTTTATCAAAGATAATAATGGCAGTCTGCACACCGGAATAAGGCTTGAAGACACCGCTTGGAAGATAAATAATTGCTCTGAGCCTTTGATTTTCAACCAATTCTTTGCGAATGATGGTATATGCTTTTTCGTTTGTGTTGTTTACTACACCGACAGGAACAATAGAAGCACATCTACCGCCAATTTTTAGGCTTCTGAGGAACAAAGCCATAAACAAAAGCTCTGTCGATTTTGAAGGACAAATATCCTTCAATGATTTTGCAAGGTCATTTGCATCAAGAGAACCGCTGAATGGAGGGTTTGCTAAAATCAAATCATACTTAAATTCGTCTTTATTATCATCGGTAAGCGAATTTTTATAATAAATCTGCGGATTGGAAACATCGTGCAACGTCATATTCATTGTACCGATTCTAAGCATATCAGGGTCGGTTTCGTTTCCGTAAAACATTTCACTGTTAAAAGCGTGTCTGTTTTCTTTGTTGTTAAGTTCACTTTTTTGGTTTTCGGAAATATATTTTGCAGACTCCATCAAAAATCCGGCAGAACCCATCGCAGGGTCACAGATTTTTTCGCCTAATTTCGGCTGCATTAACTGCACCATCATATTGATGATATGGCGAGGGGTACGGAACTGCCCATTCGTTCCGTTTACAGATAACTTGGCAAGCAAGTATTCGTAAACATCGCCCATAATCTCCTTGTTGTCCAAATTCAGTTCGTCATCATCTAAGCCACGAATAACCTTTTCGAGAATTTTTCCACTTGGAATATCAAGTTTTGCATCGGTCATAAATCTTGAGAAAGCATTATTTTCGCCGTTGTGCATCTCACGGATAAACTTGAAAACATAATCCTTAACAACATGAAACATTTTTTCGGTTGAGAAATGTACGAAATTATGCCATCTTAAATCTTCGTATGTAATAATGTCGATGATGTTACCTTCTTCATCTTTATCTTCTGCAAAAGTACCTTCTGGAAAAGTAGGATTCTTTACCTTCACACCAAAGGCATTGGCATTTGCTTCTTTCTTAATCTGAGCATCGTCTAACATTTTGATAAAAAGCAAATATGTAATCTGGGTAATATTAGTTTTGGCGTCTGACATACTATTGTCCCACATTCCCTGCCATATTGCATCTATCTTTGTTCTTGTTGTAATATCCATTGTCTTTATCCCTCGTTATTATCAGATAAAATCTCTAATATATCATTCATCGTACAGTTGAGATGATTACATATCTTAACAAGCACTTCTACTTGAACCGACTCGTTTTTTCCGAGTTTTGCCATAGCGTTAGATGAAATCCCTGCTTCTGTGCGCAGTTTCGTTTTGTTTAATCCCTTATCTATCATTAGTTTCCACAATTTGTTGTATGAGACAGCCATATTAACCTCCCAATTTACTGTAATAAAACTCATAAGTAACTAATATATAGTATACCATTTAATTTTTTGAAATTCAACAGAATTGCCCGAAATGAAATATAATATTTCATTTCTCAACTGAAAGATGATGTTTGATGGAAAGTCAAATGTCATCTCTTTTTTTGTTTTCAAAAATATTTTTGGAAATAGGGTGTCCATTTATCCGCTCCCGGTTCAAACAAGTGAGAGGGATTTTTTATTTTCTTTTCAAAAACACCCCCAAAAATGTTCTGCCGGTTCAAACAAGTGAAGGGATAAAAATATTTTTCTCTCAAATCAGCATTTTGGGTGTGCATTTTGATACCCATTGTGCAAATGAGTGAAGGGAGGTTTTAATATGCCAAGATTATCAAAGAAAGCAAAACAGGAATGGGACTTCTTCATAAATCCCAAGACAGGCAGAAGAACATACAATGACCTTTGCCGTAAATGCGGTAATGAGTGCAAACAAAGTTTCAAGGCGGTTATTGTTTCCTGCCCAAAACACCGTTCTAAAAGAAGTGCTAAAAATGCACAGAACAGCGATAATTTTCATGATTCAAGCTAAGCCGAAGAAATGACACTCGATTAAATTTTAAGAGCCGTATAAAAAGAAAAAATCACTGTTTTACGCACCTTTTTGATACAGAAAAAGTGCAGTTACAGCAACAAAAACAAACGGAGAGAAAACCGTATAAATATATAAATAAATATATAATTTTTACTCTCCGTAAAAAGAGAATTATGAAAGAGAGAACTATATATGATAGCAAACAAAGTATATACCCGTGAAGAAATGCGGGAAGAACGAATACACACTGCCGATTATCGTTTTATCGACAAAGCAGGGGAATACACAGCAACGCTGATAATGAGAGCCGAAGCCAGTTCGGGAATGCTGCGACTGTTTTTTCGGCTGAGTGACGGAAGAAAGATTATTACACCAGTATTTTGGTGGCAGAAATATTTAGGCTTTTACGAAACCGACAACGGAACAAAAGTAAAGCTCATATACAAAGAAAATCCTAAAGGCATATTTCTGTATGCAGCAGAAGTTTTGGATTAAGGAGGAAATCGAAATGACTGAAATTATGAAAACCATTGATACAAGTTTACTTGTCCCCTTTGAAAATCATCCATTCAAGGAAAGAAGCGGAACAGAGCAAGAAGAACTTCTTGAAAGTATAAAGGAAAACGGATTACTTGAACCGATAACCGTGCGTTTTCTTTCGAAAGATAAATATGAAATCATAAGCGGACACAGACGAGTGGAAGCTTGTAAAAAGTTAGGGATATCCAAAATTCCTGCAACAATTAAAGAATGTTCCAAAGATGAAGCGATCGTTGCAATGGTGGACTCCAACATACACCGAGAACATCTGCTTCCCAGTGAAAAAGCCTTTGCATATAAAATGAAGTTAGAAGCATTAAAACATCAGGGGAAAACTTATGGACAAGTTGTCCACAAGTCAAGAGATAACATATCGGATACGGAAAGCGGCAGACAGGTTCAGCGATATATCCGTCTGACTTACTTAATCCCCGAACTTCTGAAAATGGTTGATGAGGAACGGATAGCCTTTACTCCGGCGGTGGAATTATCATATTTACCCGAAAATGAACAGAGAAAATTAGTTGAGGAAATCGAATACGCAGACGCTACTCCGTCACTTTCGCAGGCTCAACGCTTGCGAAAATTCAGTGAACAAGGGTGGCTATCCATTGATACGATATTTGCCGTATTAAGCGAGGAAAAGCCAAATCAAAAAGAACAGGTCAAGTTTATGGCAGAGGATATCCGCAAATATTTTCCGAAAAATTATTCCAATAAGGATATGCAAGATACAATCATAAAACTTCTTGAAAAGTGGAAAAGAAATCGTGACAGGGATGCACGATAGAAAGGGCAGTTATGAAATTGAATGAAGATAAGATAAATCAGGCAGAATACGACCGTTTTATAGATTTTATGGCGCAGATGTATTTGAAATATGGCTCGCAGTACAGAATATTGACCGCAGAATATGTGTATAAGTATCATCCTGAGTTTAAGACAGGACGTGGAGTGAGCCATAGGAAAGGGGCTTAATGCCTCTTTCCGTCAGCACATTGGTTTTGTAGAAGAAGAAAGATTAAAATATAACTGCATGACGGTAAGAAGGAGTGATTTCGTGAAAAAGAAAAATTGTTATATCTATACCCGTGTATCAACATCAATGCAGGTGGATGGTTTCAGTCTTGACGCACAAAGAGAGAAACTTAGAAAATATGCAGAGTTTCAAGAGTTCTCAATCGCCGGAGAATACTCTGATGAAGGAAAGCCAGGTAAAAGTATAGAAGGGCGACCGCAGTTTCGGGAAATGCTGAAGGACATTGCTAAATGTAAGGATAATATTGAATATGTATTGGTATTCAAATTATCACGTTTCGGAAGAAATGCAGCGGATGTATTAAATTTATTACAACAGATGCAGGATTATGGTGTGAATCTCATTTGTGTCGAGGATGGGATTGACAGTTCAAAGGATAGTGGAAAATTGATGATTTCCGTTTTATCCGCAGTAGCAGAGATTGAAAGAGAAAATATTTTGGTTCAAACAATGGAAGGAAGAAAACAGAAGGCTCGTGAGGGAAAATGGAACGGTGGTTTTGCTCCGTATGGATATAAATTGGTGGATGGTGAATTAAAAATTGCCGAAGATGAAGCAGAAATTATCCGTGTTATATATGATAAATTTATTCATACTACGATGGGTGCGGCTACGGTTGCAAAATATTTGAACCGACAGGGATATGTGAAAAAGAAACGGCAAAATGGAACATTGGATGCGTTTACAGCGCATTTTGTAAAGCTTGTATTGGACAATCCCATTTACTGCGGAAAAATTGCTTTCGGCAGGCGAAAGACGGAAAAGATGCAGGGAAGTCATGATCAGTTTCATGTGGTAAAGCAGGTCGAATATCCCATTTATGAGGGTATTCACGAAGCGATTATTGCAGAGGAAGATTGGCTGTTGGCACAAGAGAAAAGAAAAAAGACAGGTGTGAAAAGCGAGAAAATTTACAGCGTGGAACATCAGCATTTACTGTCGGGCATTTTGCGCTGTCCGGAATGTGGAGCGGCTTTATACGGAAGCGTTAATCGGAAACGAAAAAAAGACGGTAGTTTTTACAGAGATTACTGGTATTATGCCTGCAAGCATCGATTGGAATATGACGGACATAAATGCAGTTATAAAAAACAGATTCATCAGGATAAAGTCAATAACGCCGTGGTAGAGGTTATCAGACATATCGTACAAAATTCGCAGTTTGATACAGCAATTAAAAAGAAACTGGAATCTAGCGTAGATTTGGAAACTTATCAAACAGAGGAGAATTCCTTGAAAGAAAATATAAGACAACTGACAGCGGCAAAGGAAAGGCTGGGGAATCAGATTGACCGCTTGGATGATACCGATAAGCATTATGAAGAAAAATATCATGATATGCAAAATAGAATAGAATCGTTATATGATGAAATCGCAGAAGTAAACGCTTCTCTTGAAACGGTACAAATGCAGATTCAGGGGATTCGTGAAGAACGGATTTCTCAGGAACGGGTATATGAATTTCTTGAACTGTTTGATATAATGTATGATAAGTTTACGGAAGCGGAGAAAAAAGAATTTTTCCATAGTTTTATCAAACGGATTGAAATATATCCCGAACCGCTTGAAAATGGGCAGATATTAAAAAGCATACAGTTTCGTTTCCCTGTGTATTATCAGGGGAACGAGGCGAATACATTTTTTCCGAATTTGGAAAATACCGTTGAGACTATTGTGTTGTTACAAAGGCGAACTATGTAGAAATCCTTAATTTTAGGCACTTTTTCAAGCATATCGTCTTTACAAGCGAGGGCGATAAAATCAGAAATAAAGAGATAAAAAACTATATCAATGTTTCGGTAGTAGTTGATATAGAGTGTGGGAACACAAACAATTAAATACTAAAATTTAGGGGTACTTGTTAAAAAAGTATCCCTTTTCAATGTAAGACGTTCAGAAATGAGCGTCTATTTTTTTATCCAAAATGAAAGGAGCATTAGATTTATGAATTAGTTGAGAAAGAAGATTATGTGCAGAAAGTTGCAAATAAAGTAAATGAGGAAACAAAACATGAAGTGCATAAAAAACTAAGGAAAATAAAATTTTAGCCCAATCATGTGCTGGGCTTTTTCATGAAAAAAATCAATCGCCGAAAATCATGAGTTTACAATGAAACCATTGATTTCCGGCGACCTTTATGTAAAAGCTGCTGACGGGAATCGGACCCGTGACCTCCGCACTACCAATGCGACGCTCTACCGACTGAGCCACAGCAGCATTTGTGTGAGCTTCTCAACACTTGTACTACTATACTATATGGATGTTTTTCTGTCAAGAGATAAATTGAGAAAAATAAATCAAATATAAACAAAATCTTTAGAAATTCTTTGGTTTTTCCTGCAGGCGATATTTAGATTTGCCGGTTAGGATAAAAGCAACAAAAGGCAGGAGGCGATGAGATGGAACTGGAACAGATCATGGAGTATTTTGTGGCATACGGACCGATAGCGATCTACGTGATCGTGCTGTTGGAATATTTGAATCTGCCGGGATTTCCGGCGGGGGTGATCATGCCGCTGGCAGGTATCTGGGCGTCGAGAGGCGGGCTTGGGATTGTGGAGACGATGGCGATCACCATTGCGGCGGGACTGACGGGAAGTATTGTTCTTTACGGGCTCGGCAG
This sequence comes from Roseburia sp., assembly GCA_026168605.1. Classification (GTDB taxonomy): domain Bacteria; phylum Bacillota; class Clostridia; order Lachnospirales; family Lachnospiraceae; genus Roseburia. The sequence continues at coordinate 7,104 of JAPFDX010000048.1, forward strand.
AGGCGGCGGAGAGGCGTTTTTAAATAAATATTACAAAAAATTTCCGGGGCAGCAAGCGATGATCGAAGAAAAAATGGAATATCTGAGGAGCAAGGGCGGCGTTGGGATTTTTGTGAGCAAGCTGATTCCGATGGTGCGCACCCTGATCTCGATTCCCGCGGGTGTGATAAAAATGGATTTCCGCAGCTATGTGATCAGCTCAACGCTTGGGGTGGCTGTCTGGAATCTGGTATTTGTCGGAGCGGGGTACCTGTTCGGCGATGCAGTATTTACGATTTTTAGCTAGAAGTTACGGAGGAGGAATGACTATGAGAATCGCGATGTTTACCAATAACTATAAACCTTATATCGGCGGGGTGCCGGTTTCCATCGAGCATCTGGCGGATGCGTTGCGGGAACAGGGACATCAGGTGTGGGTGTTTGCGCCGAGCTATAAGGATCAGGAGGAAGAGCCGTATGTAGTCAGGTACCCGTCGTTTCCGGTATCTGTCGTGGGAGCGCCCGTTCCCAATATTTTGACAAAGCTGTTTGAGCGAAAGGTAAAGGAGCTTGGGATCGACGTGATCCATGTGCACCACCCTGCGATCGTCGGAAATGTCGCGCTTAGGCTCAAAAGAAAGATGCACATTCCGGTGGTGTTTACCTATCACACGCGTTACGAGGAATATCTGCACTACATTGCCGGGTTAAAGAAAATCGAGGACTGTACGGGAGTAATCGACAAATATCTGCGCTATTTTTGCAGAAAATGCGACCTGCTGATCGCTCCGACGCCGGGCATCTGCGCATACCTGCAGGAAAAGAAGATGGATATGCCGGTGGCGGTTCTGCCGACGGGAATTCCTGCGGACAGCTTTTTGCCGGAAAAAGAAAAGGCAGAGCGTGTGCGAAAGGAGTATATCGGTTCGGCGGATTACCTATTTTGCACCGTGTCGCGTCTGGCAAAAGAAAAAAATCTGTATTTTCAACTGGAAGGGCTGGTATGTTTGAAACGCCTGCTAGGAAAATCAGGCAAAAGTTTCCGCCATCTGATGATCGGGGATGGACCGGAGCGCGAAAAATTTGAAAACCGCATCGGGGAGCTTGGGCTTGCTCAGGAGGTGATTCTGGTCGGAAACGTTCCAAACACGGAGATCAAAAATTACCAGGCGGCGTCAGATCTGTTCCTCTTTACCTCGAAATCGGAGACGCAGGGGATCGTGCTCTTAGAGGCGATGGCGGCGGAAAATCCGGTGATCGCCGTGACGGCGAGCGGTGTGTGCGACGTCGTGAAGAATGGCGAAAACGGCTATATGACGTCGGAGGATGCTTTCCGGTGGGCGAAAAAAATTGCGGACGTTTTGGAAAATCCGGAAGAGCTTGCTGCGATGCGCGCCGGAGCGAGACGCACAGCCGAGACATACTCCGAGGAAATGGTTGCCGCAAGAGCGGTCTTGTGCTATCAGAAAGTCTGTACAAAAACGCCGGAAGAAACACCTGCCCGTATTTCCCTCTTCCACCACTCGCACTCTGTGGTATAATATGCGGGAACGCATATTATGCCACTGTGCATGGGCGATTTCTGCGGAACCGCAGAAAGTCGCTGCACATCCGCCGGAGGCACCGTAGCCGCTTGCGGATATGGTATAATGTACACGCCAGCAATGAGCAGTGCCAAAGCAGGTAGAAGACAACCGGCTGCTTGTAGCCGAGTTGGAAGAAACCTGCTTTGATAGGGCGAAGCCCGTGAGCGAGATGGAGAGAAGCGGAATCGAGCTTGCACAGCGAAGTTGTGGCGGCATGCCAGGGCGAAGCCCGTGAGCGAGATGGAGCGAAGCGGAATCGAGCTTGTACAGCGAATGTGTGGCGGCATGCCGGGCGAAACCCGTGAGCAGCGGCGGCAACAGACAAAAATACAGACAGTAAATGGAGAGCGCAATGGAACAGTACAACATACTTATCGTAGAGGACGACAAGGAAATCAGGGACGGCATCGAAATTTTTTTGAAAAGCCAGAATTACAACGTGTTTAAGGCGGCGGACGGCATTGAGGGCTTGCAGGTCATCGACCGGGAGGAGATCCATCTGGCGATCGTCGACATCATGATGCCGCGCATGGACGGCGTGACCATGACGATGAAGCTGCGGGAGCGCTATGAGTTTCCGGTGATCATGCTTTCGGCAAAATCGGAGGAGACAGACAAGGTGATCGGCTTAAACATCGGCGCGGACGACTATGTGACGAAGCCGTTTACTCCGCTGGAGATGATGGCGCGCGTCAATTCGCAGTTGCGGCGTTATACAAAATTTTTAAACAAGAGTGGCGTTGAGATAAAAAACGACCGCGTTCATGTGATCGGTGGTCTGGAACTAAACGAGGACATAGTGGAAGTCTTTGTGGACGGCAAACCGGTCAAAATGACGCCGATTGAATTTAAGATTCTTGCGCTTTTGATCCGCACGCCGGGAAGGGTTTATTCGGCGGAGGAGATTTACGAGCGCGTGTGGAATGAGAAAGCGATCAATACAGATACCATTATGGTACATGTCAGAAACATTCGGGATAAGATCGAGATCAACCCGAAGAAACCAAAATATTTAAAGGTGGTGTGGGGCGTTGGCTATAAAATTGAAAAACAACCGTAAAACAAGAATTACATTATCACTTATCGGGATCCTGGCAGTGACAGTCATTTCGATGTGCTTTTATCCGGTGATCGGTCATGAGGCGAACGAGAGGCTCCGGGAGATGTATCAGAGTGAGGAGATGCGCCAGAGTGTGAATACTGGACTGTTGGAGCATATTTACAGAGGATGCTACGAGCTTTATCTGGAGGTGAACGCAGGCAGCGGACAGACAGCGGCGGACTTCTATCTGGAGGCTTCTTATCCGGGGCAGAGCGATGAAAAAGCCTCCTATGTGGAAGAGATGAAAGATCAGGTTGAAGCGATCTTGTCAGATATCAATTACCAATTTGAAGAATTGCGTTCCCAGATCGATTACTGTATCTGGCAGGAGGATGGCGAGGTGATCAAGAACACCAACCGGCCGTTGGAGAACCTGCTTAGCGACATGAGCAGCGAAGCCTTGCAGGAGTACTACAATGCGTATTTCCTGATGGAATTTGATGAAAACGGACGCCTGACCGTAGACCCGGTTTACACGGGGGAGATGGATGCAAGTGTTCTCATCAAAACGCTTGGGCAGCAGGAGAGGGAAAACAGTGTGTGGGGAAGTCTTGCGGCAGAATATAGGGAAGTGGGAATTTCCTCCACTTTAAAGCATCCGTCGAATATCACGATCGCATTTGGAATCCCGGCGAACAGCGATTACCAGCTCACGGCGGCGGGCGACATTGAGAATGCGGGGTACTGGGAGGTCTTAAACGCCTATCGCGACGCCGGAGCGGGACTTTTGTATGCCGGAGCGCTTGCGCTGATCGCAGGGCTTGTGTTTGTCATGACGAGCAGAAAAGTCTGGAAATGTGAGATCGATCTGCACCGTCCGGGGCGCTGGTATGTGATGGAGGCGGCGGTCATCGGTATATTTGCGAGTCTGTCTCTGGAGGAGACATTCATTCAGTCGATTTACAGCATGGAGGGCAGCAAAACGGAAGATCTTGGAAGTCTGATGGAGTACGGCATGGACGCTCTGCCTAGACTGCTGGATTTGTTTGGCATCGGTCTTAGTGTGTTTGCGATGTTTGGCATCTGGTATCTGTCGGTCCGTTTCCTGCGGCCGGTATTCACATTCGGTATGCGGGAGTATGTCCGGGAATACAGCTTTTTGTACCAGATCTTCCCGTATGTGAAAAAGCAGTGGAACAGGCTGCGGCAGGAGACAGAGCATATTGACTTTAGCAATAAATCGGTAAAAACAATCGGAAAGCTGGTGATCCTAAACTTTATCGTGCTCGCGGTTGTCTCCATGATGTGGTTCTTTGGGATCTTTGCGCTGGTGATCTACTCGGTGGTACTCTTTATTCTGCTCGAGAATTATTACCGCAAGATACAGTTCCATTACAGAGCGCTGCTGCGCGGCGTGGGCAGGATCGCCGAGGGCGATCTCGACACGGAGATCACCGAGGATCTGGGCGTGTTTGAGCCGTTTAAGGGAGAGCTTGGAAAGGTGCGCACCGGATTTAAAAAGGCGGTGGAGGACGAGGTGAAGAGCCAGCGGATGAAAACGGAGCTGATCACCAACGTTTCCCACGACCTAAAGACGCCGCTGACCGCGATCACGACCTATGTGGAGCTCCTGAAAAAAGAGGACCTCACGGAGGAGGAACGCCGCTCCTACATTGAGATTCTGGAGAAAAAATCGCTGCGCCTAAAGGTGCTCGTGGAGGATCTGTTCGAGGTGAGCAAGGCGACGAGTAATAACATTACCATAGAAAAAATGGATGTGGATGTCGTCAATCTGCTGAAGCAGGTGAGCGTAGAACACACGGACAAATTTACACAGATGGAGCTTGACGTGCGCTGGAACGTGCCTGACGAAAAGGTTATTTTACAGTTAGACAACCAGAAAACATACAGGATTTTTGAAAATCTTTTTGTGAATATCCAGAAATACGCCATGCCGCGCAGTCGCGTTTACATCGACGTGCAGAAGACAGACGGTTGTGCGGAAATTGTGATCCGCAATATGTCTGCGGCTGAGTTAAATGTCAGACCGGAGGAATTGACGGAGCGGTTTGTGCGGGGAGACGCGTCAAGAAATACGGAAGGCTCAGGTCTTGGTCTTGCGATCGCCAAGAGCTTTGCCGAGGCGCAGGGCGGTACGTTCTCCGTAGATGTGGACGGCGATCTGTTTAAGGTCACCATCCGGTGGAAGATGGAAACAAAAGAAGTATAAAAGGTTCATCTGGCAGATTTCCCGCTGCTGTGGTATACTGACCAGAGAACGGCTGAAAAGACAAGCGCCGCAGGAATCCTGCGGCGTTTGGTAAAAAGGCGCAAAAAATACGGAGGTGTGTACATATGGAAACAATGGATGATTACAAGGAGGAGCTGGAGGCGTCCTTCCGCCGCATCAAAGAGGGCGACCGGATTTCGGGAACGGTCATTGATGTAAACGAGGAGGAAGTGACGCTGGATTTAAAGTATTATGCGCAGGGGATCATAAGGGTCGCAGATTTCAGCAGCGATCCTGATTTTGCCGTTGCCAGGGAGGTGCATCCGGGCGATGTGCTCGAGGCGACCGTACTTAAGACGGACGACGGAAATGGAAATATCCTGCTGTCGCGTAAGGAGGCGGCGGATGCGCTTGCATGGGAAAAGGTAAAAGAGCTGATGGAGCAGGAGACAACGGTGACCGTCCGCATCAAGGAGAGCGTTCCAAGCGGTGTGGTCGCTTATTTAGAGGGCATCCGCGCATTCATTCCGGCGTCGCAGCTTGCGGCGTCCTATGTTGAGGATACGGAGGCATGGATTGGAAAAGAGATCCCGGTGCGCGTTATTACCGTGGATGAGGCAAAGGAAAAGCTAGTGCTCTCCGGAAAGGTGGTCGCAAGAGAGGCAGAGCAGGAGGAGAGAAACCATAAGATTTCCATGCTTGTGCCAGGAACGGTGCTTGAGGGAACCGTGGAAACGTTGATGCCCTACGGCGCGTTTGTAAGTCTCGGCGATGGTCTGAGCGGTCTCGTTCACATTTCACAGATTTGCGGGCGGAGGATCGGAAAACCGTCCGAGGTCCTGAAGGTGGGACAGAAGGTCAAGGCAAAGGTTTTAAACACCAATGACAATAAGATCAGTCTCTCGATGAAGGCGCTGGAGGAGGAGATGGTCGATACCGAGAAGGTCGAAGATCTGTCAGCCTACACCAGCACCGAGCAGACCGGAACAAGCCTTGGGGCGCTTCTCGCAGGACTGAAAATTGATGAATCGTAGAGAGGCTGATAAATTTTATGTAGCAAGCAAATTCGCGTGTTAATTTGCTTGCTATTTTTTTATGAACTACATATAATGAAGAAAAGGAGATGATTTTATGCCGAATATTAAACCGATATCAGATTTAAGAAATTATACAGAAGTATTAAAGGAAGTGGGAACGAACCAGCCGGTTTATCTGACCCGGAATGGGCGGGGAGTTTATGCGATCGTTGATATGAATGAACTCGATCGCTTGAAAGCAACCATTCAGCTTCTGACAAAATTGGATGAAGGGGAGCAGTCTGCGAGAGAAAACGGCTGGTTGTCAGCGGATGAAGTAGAAACTGCTTTGGGGCTATAATATGGCAAAACTGGAATACACACCTAAGGCACTGAATGATTTGCAGGATATAAAAGCCTATATTGTAAGACAATTTGGTGTATCGACCGCAAGGAAGTGTATCAATGAAGTTACTTCAACGGCGAGGCAGCTTGAGCGGTTTCCGGAAGAAGGTCTCCATTTGGAGGGACTCATTGGCTATTCTACGGATTATCGTTATTTGGTGGTAAAACCCAATTATATTTTTTACCGAATAGAAGGAGACAGGGTGAAGGTCATTCGTATTTTGAATGAGAAACAGGATTTTCTTCAGATCTTATTTGGTATTCGCAGTATTTCTGAAGAAGGGGAAGAATATTGGAGTGAGTAGGAGGCAAGCTGCTTTACAGTAGCTGCACTCCGTTTTTCTCACATTCCGCGATCATTTCCTCAGACCACAGCGAGGACTGTACCTCGCCGATATGAGCTTTTCGCAGGAAAAACATACAGATTCTCGACTGTCCGATACCGCCTCCGATGGTGTAGGGCAGTTCTTCGTTGATGATCGCCTGCTGGAATGGAAGGTTTGCGCGCTCCTCGCAGCCGGCTTTTTGCAGTTGGGAGAGCAGCGCATCCTTGTCGACGCGGATGCCCATCGAGGAAAGCTCCAGGGCAATGTCCAAAAGCGGATAGTAGACAAGAATGTCCGCGTTTAGCGACCAGTCGTCATAGTCCGGCGCGCGTCCGTCGTGAGGCTCGCCGTCTGACAATTGATCGCCGATCTGGAGCAGACACACCGCGCCCTTTTCGCGCGTGATCTTGTACTCCCGCTCCTTGGGCGTACTGTCCGGAAACATTGCTGCCAGCTCCTCCGTTGTGATGAAGAAAATATCGCGCGGCAGGATCTCCTCGATATAATCATACTGGATCGACATATATTTTTCCGTCTTGCGCAGGCACTTGTACACGGTGTCTACGGTCTCCTTTAAAAAATCAAGTGTGCGTTCTTCTCTATGTATCACTTTTTCCCAGTCCCACTGGTCGACAAAGACAGAATGGATATTGTCCGTAACCTCGTCGCGGCGGATGGCATTCATGTCAGTGTAGAGCCCCTCGCCGTAGGCAAAGCCATATTTGGCGAGTGCGTAGCGCTTCCATTTGGCAAGCGACTGCACGACCTCAGCCTCCCTGCCGTCCTGCTCCCTGATATCGAAGGTGACCGGACGCTCGATACCGTTTAAGTTATCGTTGAGACCGGAAGCCGGGTCCACAAAAAGCGGTGCGGATACGCGCGAGAGATTCAGGCGCAGCGCAAGAATCCCCTGAAAAAAATCTTTGACCGTCTTGATCGCGATCTGTGTGTCGTGCAGATTCAGCGTGGAATGATAATCTTTTGGGATGGTTAAATGCTCCATAATAAGGCTCTCCTCTCTCTGGTCTGACATGAATGTCTGTGCCAACTGGGGTTATTATAGCACAAGGCGTTGCGATAACACAAGGCGTTTGTTTTCCGGGAAACAAACAAGGTTTCTTACAATATATGTTTGTACCGCAAAAATTTGACTTTCGGAATCGGAAAAAATATAGTATTCTAAAAAGTATAGTGAGAGACAGGAGAGCAGGCAATGGAATATACTCATGTGGTGCACACTTTTGCGCCGGTATTTGACAAACAGTCAGAGATTTTGATCCTCGGTTCGTTCCCTTCCGTCAAATCGCGGGAGAACCAGTTTTATTACGGGCACCCACAAAACCGTTTCTGGAAGGTGACAGCGGGCGTTTTCGGCGAGGAGATTCCGCAGACCATTGCGGAAAAGCGGGAATTTCTGCTGCGCAACCATATCGCAGTGTGGGACGTGATCGCCTCCTGCGACATCGTCGGCTCGTCGGACAGCTCGATCCGCAACGTGGAGGCGAACGACATGGAGGTCATTTTGTCGCAGGCGAAGATCCGTGCGATCTACGCGAACGGTGACACGGCGTACCGCCTGTTTTTAAAATACTGCAAAAGAGAGGGACAGCCGCAGGTGTATAAGCTGCCATCCACAAGCCCCGCCAACGCGGCGTGGAAAGTGGAGCGGCTGATCGGGGCATGGGAGGTGATTCGCGGATGAAAAAGAATGAGATGACATGGCAGGCGATGCTTGCGGAGGCAGTCGGGCTTGTCGCGGCAGTCGTTTATCTGGGTCTGCAGATTTATTACGGCATCGCGTATCATGTGTCAGTGGTGCAGATCCTTTTAAACATTGCCGTGATGGTTCTGGTGTACGCCGGACTCACGATGCTTGGCATCTACCCGGAGCACGTCAACGGTCTGCCCAGGGAGATCTGTAAGGGGGATGTACGCAAGTACACTGTGCGCATGGTGCGCGTCGCAAAGCTTATCTTTGCAGGCGGGCTGTTGCTCACAAGTATCTGTGATGCGATGGGAAAGGAGCTTCCGGCTGCTTACACGGTGGTGGTGCTCGTGCTGATGGTGGTGACGGCGCTGTACTATGAGTACCGGATCATCAAAATTTTGCGGAAACGCTATAAGAAATAGGAAGAGGAGGAATCGCTGTGTTTGGATTTGGAAAAAAGGAAAAGAAACCGTTGTTTATCCGGGCGAAGGATATATTTGCTGTGATCAGAGAAGACTATGAGGACGGCGTTGCATTCTGCATCGCAGAGTTTACTTACAAAAACAGAAGTTATCAGATGGGATCGTGCCTGATGCCCGGCTGTGACGAGGCGAAGGAAAATATCTTTTTTGTCTTTGGAGACCGCGAGTATGCAACCTATGAGGAGTTTGCGGCAAATGCGATCATAGACGGCGTCAGACTCGAAGAGTCGGGAGATCTGATTGAGATTACGCGTGCGGGAATCATCGACGGGGATGCGGCGATCAAAACGCCGTGGGATGACACGCGGCTGGCAAGGCTGGCGTTAAAAGAGCCGTAGAGGATGGCGGAATCGGTGTATTCCGCCATCCCCTGACAGTTACTGTGGGTAGACAAGATGTGCCTCGTCGATGACTGTAAGCGTCTGACTGAGGTAGCGCGCGGCGAGATAATTCGCCATGCCAAGATTCATGTCGAGATAATTGCCGCAGTCCTTTGCGGATGCACCGGGCACTTCACCCCGGAAATCGCGGATAAATGTAAACATTTCCGTCACAAGCGGTATGATGTCGGCGGAGCTGTAATCTCCGGCGAGAAGCAGATAGAAGCCCGTCCGGCAGCCCATCGGTCCAAAGTAGATGGTCTTTTCTGCAAATTCCCCGTGATTGCGCAAAAACGTGGCGCCCAGATGCTCGATGGTGTGCATTTCTGCGGTGTTCATCACCGGCTCCTCATTGGGAGAGGTCATGCGCAGGTCAAAGGTCGTGATGACCTCCGCGCCGATGTAATCTTTCCGGGAGACATAGACGCCGGGCTGTAATTTGATGTGGTCTATGGTGAAACTTGCAATTTTTTCCATAAAAAATCCTCCATTTCGAAATGAAATATATAACAAAACATTAAAACAGAATATGCGGTTCGTCAAGAAAAAACTGAAAAGACGCCGGGAAAGGGAAAGACAAGATATGATACAGAAGTTTGATTTTACAAGCCAGCCGTCCATTCTGGTCCAGGGGGCGATGGAGACGGAGACCGATTACCTGACCGGACAGCTTGCGGACGCAGTGTGTGTGACGGTGGGCAACTGGAAATATACGACGGGATTTCTCGGGGAGCGGAGAGTTCCGGTGATCGTGTCGAGGACGTATCAGGGAATGGCAAACGCAGCCGCAGCCACGGCTCTGGCGCTGACGCATTTTGCGCCGTGTGCAGTGATCAATCAGGGCATTGCGGGCGGTCACGCGAAGGAGCTCCATGTGGGGGATCTCGTGATCGGGGAGAAGGTTGTCCCGATGGGGGCGGTGATGCAGGAATTTCGCCCGGAGGGCGACGGGATCGCGCCGCTCGGCTTCACCCCGCTTTTTCTGGAGATTTACGACAAGGAGAAGGCAGCGACGGAAAAGGTGTTTGCATTTGACTGTGACGAGAGGATGGTTGCCGCTGCCGGGACGGTAAAGACCGGGCTGCGGGTTCATAAGGGAGTACTCGGCTCTGCGGACGAGTGGAACAACCAGATCGACTGGATCGCGGTGATGCGGGAGCGCTACCACACGGCGGCGGAGGATATGGAGTCTGCGGCGGTGGCACAGATGTGCAGGTCGTTTCATGTGCCTTTTATCGGCATCCGCATCATCTCCAATTCCATTGTAAACGGGGAGGAGTTTGACGAGTCGACGGCGCTCTTGGGACAGAAGTTTGTCGCGGATTACATCGGGGAGCTTCGCGGATTTTTGGGCTGACGCCCGGGGGAGAAGGATGAAAACATATACGGATCGTTGGGACATGGGGTACAAAAGAGGAGCGGCGTTTTTGCTTGCGGTGGTCTGTCTGCTGTTTGGCTTTTTCACGGAGACGGCAGCGGCGGCAGAAAAATCCGGCGAGGGGCGCACGGTGCGCATCGGCTACATCGGCTATGACGGCTTTATCACAGAGACGGCGGACGGTTCTTACAAGGGCTATGGGGTGGAATACCTCGAAAAGATCGCGGAATACACCGGCTGGGAGTACGAGTATGTATTTGACAGTTGGGAACACCATATGCAGGCGCTGCGGGACGGGGAGATTGATTTTATCTGCCACGCGCAGAAAACGCAGGAGCGCGAGCAGGAGTATCTGTTTTCCAAATATGCGATCGGCTCGGAGTCGAACGTGCTCTATGCGAGGGCGGACGACGACCGCTATTATTACAATGACTTTGAGGCGTTTGACGGCATGAGGATCGCCGTTCTGGCGGACAGCTACCAGAATATGGAATTTTCAAATTATGCAGAGAAAAAGGGGTTTGCCTTCAGCTTTCTCCCGTATGCGACGTCCGACGACTGTTTCTGGGCACTGGATGCGGGAATCGTGGACGCGGTGGCGATGGGGAGCCTTGGACTGCGGGCAGAATACAAGGTGATCTGCCGTTTTGGTTCGGATCCCTTCTATTTTATGGCAGGGAAGGAAAACCAGGAGCTTGTGGATGAACTGGACGATGCGCTAAGTCAGATCACGGCGGCGGGCTCGTCCTTTGCGGCGGATCTGTACCAGAAATACTACGGAGACATGGCGGCGGAGCAGGAGGTCGTCCTGACGCGTGAGGAGGCTGCCTATATTGAGCAGGCGGACGCGATACAGGTGGCGTTTCTCCCGTCGAGAAAACCGTTTTCCTATCTCGATGAAAACGGGGAGATCGCGGGTATCACCGTGGATATCTTAAAACTGATCGAGGAGCGCAGCGGGCTTTCTTTTACATATACCATGGTGCCCGCGGGGATGCGTCTGCCGGAATATCTGGAACTCTATCCAGATGCGTTTGTGGCGGGGGCAATGGCGGACAATCCGGAATTTCAGAGCGATCTGTATCTGATATCGGAGACCATTTATACGGACGATGTGACGCTGGTATGCGCCACCGGGAGCGAGTACGATATGAACGCTGCGAACCGGACCTACCGTCTTGCCATCCCAAGGAGCTATGTGGCGCTGGAGAAATACATCAACAGCAATTATCCCCAGTTTGAGACTGTCACGTGCGGCGACACGGAGGGGTGCCTTGGCATGGTGCTCGAGGGGGAGGCTGATTTTGCCGCACAGAATGTCAATGTGATAAATCAATATCTTTCCAGCCCGCGCTATGAGAAGATGACGGTGCTGCCCACCTTTTTTATGGAAGAAAATACGGGGATCGTCTCTCTGGAGACCAGAGAAAATGAGACGGTCATGAATATTTTTAACCGCTGTATCGCGTCGATGACGCCGGATGAACTGGCGCAGATCACGGTGAACCATACGGTTGGGAATACCTACCGCCTGACATGGGGGGATATGCTCTATAAGTTCCGATACCCGTTTTTTGCCATCGGCGTGCTCATTGTGCTGATACTGGCGCTTATGGAAGCGTTTATCATATCGCGCCGAAGAAGCTATCTTCGTCTGGCAGAGAAAAATGTGCAGCTCGGGGAGGCGGTCGCGCAGGCAAACCATGCCAATACGGCAAAGAGCCAGTTTCTCGCGCGGATGAGCCACGAGATACGGACGCCGATGAATGCGATCGTGGGGCTGACGGAGCTGGCGAGACACCACAGAAGCGAGCCGGAGCAGATGGTCGATTACCTCGATAAGATCGAGACGTCCTCGAAGGTGCTGCTCGGCATTATCAATGATGTGCTGGATATGTCGGCAATCGAGAGCAATAAATTAAAAATTGCACACAAGCCGTTTGCGCTCACGGAGATCCTTGATTCCATCGAGACGGTGTACAGCACACAGTGCCGGCAGAAAGGCGTCGGTTTTGAACTGAAACGCGACCGGATCAAAAGGAGCTTTCTGTGCGGCGACGGGCTTCGTCTGAATCAGGTGCTGCTGAACCTGATCTCCAACGCGTACAAATTTACGCCCGAGGGCGGCAGGGTGACCGTGACGGCGACGGAGCTCTCGCAGCAGGGCGAAAAGATCTACTACAAATTCACAGTGGCGGACACCGGAGAGGGAATGTCCGAGGAGATGCTTGGCAGGTTGTTTGAGCCGTTTGAGCAGGAGATGGCGGAGACGGCGCAGAAGCATGGAGGCAGCGGTCTTGGACTTTCCATCGCAAAAAATCTGGTGGAACTCATGGGTGGCAGCATTTCCTGCCAGTCAAAAAAGGGAGAGGGAACGGTGTTTACGGTGTCGATCCCGTTCCTTCTGGATACACAGGCGCAGGAGACGGGAGGCGATGAGGGCGCAGCGCCGGAGCCAGAGAAATCAGAGAAAATGTATGATTTTTCCGGAAAGACAGTCCTTCTGGCGGAGGATACGGAGATGAACGCGGAGATCGCGATGGAGCTGTTGGAGCTGGTCGGGTTAAAGACAGACCATGCGTGGAACGGCAGGCAGGCGGTGGAAATGTTTACAGCGTCAGCGCCGGGAACCTATATGGCGGTGCTGATGGATGTGCAGATGCCTGAGATGAACGGCTACGAGGCGGCGCGGGCGATCCGCGCGTCCGCACACCCCGACGCCGCGAGGATACCGGTGTTTGCGATGACGGCAAATGCGTTTACGGAGGATGTGAGCGCAGCGTTAAACGCCGGGATGAACGGGCATATTGCCAAGCCGATCGACACGGAGATCTTATACGAGACTTTACGAAAAGCAGGGGAGGAGAACTGATGGCAGAGCATATTAGCACATTTTCGGGGGTACACTTTGCGCCGCTTGCGCCGCACCGTGAGGATATTCTGGTTGCGGATATCGCACACGCGCTCTCGCTGATGACGCGGGCGAACGGACATTTCCCGGAATTCTATTCGGTGGCGCAGCACTGTCTGGACTGCGCCGCGGAGGCAAAGGAGGAAGGGCTTACGGAGCGCGAGCAGCTTGCGTGTCTGCTCCACGACGCCAGCGAGGCGTATCTGTCGGATATTACAAGACCGGTAAAGGCAAGCCTGCCGGAGTACCGGGTGATTGAAAAGAGACTTCAGGATATGATCTATGAAAAATATCTGCCGGGTGGTCTCACTGATGGGGAGACACAGACTGTAAGACGTATTGACGATGCGTGTCTGTACTATGAATTTCTGCATTTTAAGGGAGAGCGCCTGTTTGCGGAGCAGCCGGGGCTTGCACGGATGCCGGAATATGAGATACGCCCCTTCCGGGAGGTGGAAGAGGCGTTCTTAAGACGGTTTAAAGAATTATTTAGTAATTGCTCAGAATGAGGCGGCTTTTAAACGGCGGCTCTAACTGGTCGATCGTCCGCCTCGCCTGCCCATAGCGTCTGGGGTTTGTCAGAATGACATAAAACTGTTTGGCGCCTGCGTATTTTTCGCGCAGAAAAAAGGGAATTTTGATCCAGTTTCTCGTAAACGGAATCTGATTTTCCATCAGCAGCCGGGCGGCGTGATCGCTGATGCGCGCATTCGTCGTCCGGCACAATTCGATATCCCTGTCAATTTCTCTCACATTGCCTAAAATTTTTGCAGCCATGATGTCCTCCGTTGTCAACTGATCTTAATATGAATCTGCTTTCCGAGACTTTCCGCGACCTTCACGAGAAAGTCGAGACTCGGATTGTATTTGCCGCTCTCAAAGCGGGAAATGTTGGATTTTTTCGTGCCGACGCGTGCGGCGAGCACTTCCTGCGTCACATCCTGCGCCTTGCGCGCATTTTTTAGCTGTTCCACCACCTCGTAGCGGGGGAGCAGCCGTTTGTCATTTTCTTTCATAAATTCCCCGTTTTTCTGTGCCTGCTTTCGTCATACGTTACTCAAAAAGTTATCATATACGATAACTTTTGTCAAGGAAGAGGAAGCTCGATTTTTCATTGGACTTTTCTTTTTTTCATGTTATAATATGGCACAAAGAAGAATTTTATTTTGTTTACATAAATGAGAAAGGACAGAGGATATGTTTGAATTTACAGATGATCTGCTGACAGGGATCAGTGCGATCGACGATGAACACAAATGGCTTTTTACGTTGTTGGAGAAGATCAGAGTTATGCTGGCGGATGAGTATCTGAAAGACCGTTATGATCAGATCAAGGAAGTTTTTGAGGAGCTGGCGGACTATGCGGATAAACATATGGCGCATGAGGAAGCGTATATGGAGAAGATCCGTGATCCTGAGCTGATTAGTCAGAGGACACAGCATACGAATTTCCGCAACAAGATCCAGGAGTTTATGTTTCGCGACATCAGCAACGAGGAGGATCAGCACAAAGCGTTGGAGGAGTTGAGTCTCTATATGGTGCGCTGGCTGTATCATCATATCATAGGAAGCGACCTTATGATCGGAAAGCTTCCGCCGCTGGAGGAGTGGATGGTGCTTGAGAATCCGTGCGAATTTACGGATGCTTATCTGACGGGGATCCAGTTGGTCGATGACGAACACCGGGAGTTGTTCCGCATTATCAACGATATCAATAAAATTGTGCGCGATTATTCTGTCGTAGACCAGTACGATGAGCTCCAGGTAATTTTTGCGAGACTGATCGACTATACGGAAGAACATTTCAGGGATGAAGAAGAATACATGGAGAGTATTCGGTACGAAGGACTTGCCGTGGAACGGCGGGCGCACGAAGGATTTGTAAATAAGCTCAAATCCATTCAGTCGAATCCGGAGAAGATCGACGAAGATCCGCAGAAATATATGGAAAGGCTCATTGAGTTCCTGCTCAGGTGGCTTGTGCTTCATATTCTTCATCTGGATAAGAAGATTCCGAAACTGGAAGATGTGGAGCAGCAGTAAATTTTGAGAAAGCGCAAACTGCGCACAGAGTTCAACATGATTATCTTGAACTCTGTGCGCAGTTTATTTTTGTGAGGCAATCTCCACCGTCGCATCCGTAATCTCATGATTTTTGACCGCATTGTTAAGGATCCTTATCCGGCAGATTGATATGAAAAAAGGCTTCCCCGTTTCACGAGGAAGCCAATGCCGGCAATGGGACTTGAACCCATACGTGGTTGCCCACAACAGATTTTGAGTCTGCCTCGTCTGCCATTCCGACACGCCGGCAAATCTTATGCGGTGCGAAAGCCGCTTAAGCAAAATCTATCTTACCATAACATTTTTGAGATTGCAACAATTATTTTTGTCACTTTTACTTGCTGCGTTTGGAAGCGCGGATTCCGAGAATGAAATAATCTACCATGCGGTTGATGGTGTTTTGCTGCGTTTCTATGATTTTTTTGAAATTATCATTTTCTTTTGTTAAACGAGCCAGTTCCATATCGCTGTTCATATTGTCCGTCCTTCACAGATTTTATAGTATGACGCTACTAATGATAGGGAATTGCTTATGGCGTGTCAATGTCGGCGGTGCAATTTTTTGGAGAGCGTCTGCGTTATTAACAGAATCTGTCAAAACAGCGGAGGATTCGACAAAAATCATTTGTGAAATTTTTGCAAAATAAATAGGAAAAAAATCTCCGGTGTGCTAAAATAGCAGAATGACAAAAGGAAGCTGGAAAGAAAACATGAAAAAAATACTGACATGGAAACATATTTTATGGGGAGTGCTGGCGTTTGTGCCGCCGGCGGTATTCTTCTATTTACTGGAATTTTATACGCACAATCCGTTTGAGGAGGTGCGCCCGTGGGCGCAGCTTTTTAATGTGGTGCTCTTTGAGCTGATCGCGGCGATCCTCTTTTGTACCCTCGGTGATCTCAGGCGCGCGTACCGCGTGCTGGCGGTCGCGGCGATGGTGTTCGGACTTGCCAACGCCTATGTGGTGCGCTTCCGCACGAACCCGATCGTGCCATGGGATATTTTATCGTGGAGAACGGCGGTGAGCGTGGCGGACAATTATGACTTTACGCCGGATATCCGCATGGTCGTTGTGACGCTTCTTTTTCTGGGCTGTATCGCTGCGCTGCACCTGGTAAAGGTGGCGTGGGGAGGCTTTGTAAACCCGAAACGCTGGCTGGCAGGACTTGTGCCGCTTGCGGCGCTGCTTGTCTTTTCGAATGTACTCCAGCAGGAGAGCTTTCAGAACAGCCACCGCCTTTATAACAAGCTGTTTACCCCGGTGTTTATGACGGAGGTGGACGGGATCCCCGTCACGTTCGTGATGAATCTTGCCTATATGTCGATCGACAAGCCGGACGGCTATGACAAGGAGGAGGCAGGGGAGCTTCTCCTGGAATATGAAAGTGCGGACAGTCCGAGCGGGAGCGGAGAGCCGCTGCCAAATCTGATCGTCGTGATGGACGAGGCGTTTTCCGATCCTGCCGTGCTCGGCGATTTTGTGGTGAACCAGGACTATATGCCATATCTGCATATGCTCCAGCAGGGCTATGAAAATACGGTGACGGGGATGTTAAACGTATCGGTCTGCGGGGGCAATACGGCAAACACGGAGTTTGAGTTTCTGACCGGAAACACGATGGCGTTTCTGCCGCAGGGGAGCGTGCCCTACCAGCAGTACATCAGCGGGGAATGTGAGACGCTCGCCTCGCATCTGCGGGATCTTGGCTACGAGACGGTGGCGACGCATCCCTACAATGCGACGGGCTGGGAGCGCGATGTGGTCTACCCGTGGATGGGATTTTCGGACAGCATTTTTGTGGAGGGATATGCGGGGGCGTCGCGTGTGCGCGATTATGTGAGCGACGAGGCGTGCGTGCAGAAGATCATCTCCCTCTACGAGCAGAAGGAGGAGGGGAAACCGCTGTTTGTGTTTAATGTGACGATGCAGAACCACGGCGGCTATGACGAGGCGTACCCGAATTTTACGCCGGATGTTCTGGCGGATGATTTTGACAATTTTTCCGTGGATCAGTATCTCTCGCTGTTAAAGCTCTCGGATCAGGCGCTTTCAGAACTGATCGCTTATTTTTCCGGTGTGGAGGAGAGGACTGCGATCGTGTTTTTCGGAGATCATCAGCCCAATGATGTGATCGCTGCGCCGATCCTTGCACAGAACGGCATGGCGTGGAACGCGCTTTCGGAGGAGGAACTTGCACTGCGCTATCAGGTGCCGTATGTGGTCTGGGCAAACTATGACATCAAGGAGGCGCAGGGGGCGGATACGAGTGTGAATTTTCTCGGTGCAGAGGTGTTCTCCCGCCTCGGGATCCCGACGAGCGCCTACCAGAATTTCCTGCTCGCGCTTTCGGAGGAGTATCCGGTGATCTCCCCGGTGCGCACGGAAAAGTCCGACGGCACGAAGACGTCGGTATCAGACGAGGAGGGGATGATGGACACTTACCGGAAACTCCAGTATTACCAGTTGTTTGACGGAAAAGAGGACAGATGACATGAACAAGAAAATACCGGTATTGGCGGGAGCGCTGCTGCCGCTTTTGATCGCCATCGTGCTCTGTATCGACCACGGGATCTATCCGTTTGGGGAGCAGTGTATGCTCCAGGTGGATATGTACCACCAGTACTGTCCGTTTTTCACGGAGCTTTTAGACAAGATCCGGGAGGGCGGCAGCATCTTTTATTCGTGGAAGATCGGGCTTGGGGCGGATTTTGTCTCGCTGTTTGCCTACTACCTGGCAAGCCCGCTCAATCTCTTGCTGGTGTTCTGCCTGTCGGACTATGTGATCGAGTTTATGACGCTTCTGGTGCTGCTTAAGATCTCGTTTTCCGGCGGCGCGTTTACCTGCTATCTGCTCTCCCATTTTAAGCTGCCGGGGAAGGATGGAGACGGTGCCGTGACCGGAGAACACCGCTCCTATGCGGCGTTTGCGGCGGGGATTTTTGGCTGCGCCTATGCGCTGTCGGCTTTTTCAGCCGCCTACGCGTGGAATATCATGTGGCTGGACTGCATGGCGCTCGCGCCTCTCGTGCTGATGGGACTTGAGCGTCTGGTCGACGGGAAGAGCGCGGCGCTCTACTATATCGCGCTGGCGCTGTGCATCTGGAGCAATTTCTACATCGCGATCATGGTCTGCATTTTTGTGGTGCTGTGGTTTTTCGTGTACTGGCTGGAACACAGGGAATCCGGATTTGCGGCGTGGGTGCGCTTTGCGTGGTACTCCCTGCTGGCGGGCGGGACGGCGGCGGTGCTGATCCTGCCGACGGCGGTCGTGCTCGGGTACAGCGGCAATCAGGGGGTCTCCTTTCCGGACACGGTGGAATGGTATTTTCAGATCATGGCGGAGCTCGCCAGGCACCTGATGCTGGTAGATATCTACACGGGGGCGGAGCACTGGCCGAATCTCTACTGCGGCGTCTTTGTGATCGTGTTTTTTGTACTGTATCTTTTGAACCGGAAGATTTCGTGGAAACAGAAACTTTCCCGTGTTCTGCTCGCCGCGCTGTTCGTGGTGAGCTTTGCGAACAACATCCTTGACTTTTTGTGGCACGGACTTCACTTTCCGACCTCACTGCCGGGCAGACAGTCGTTTCTCTACATCCTGTTGCTGCTTGTGGTGGCGTTTGAGGCGTTTTGCCGTTTGCGGGAAACTAAGATCTGGCATCTTCTGGTCGCAGCGGCGGCGGGGGCGCTGTTTGTCTTTTTCGCCTACCGGAGTTCGGATCCCCAAATGCTGGATCAGACGGTGTTTACGGTGAGCGCCATTTTTATGGGAAGCTATCTCGTACTGCTGGCGGGCTTTCTGCTCGGAAATGAAAAGGTGCGCCGGCTGATGCTTGCGATCGGGTGCTTTGCACTGCTGGCGGAGCTGACGCTGAATTATGACGCGACCGGTCTGGATACGGTCAGCCGCACGGCATACAGAGAGCATATGGATGGCTACCGCACAGTTCTTGCCGAGGCGGAGGAAAAGCGGCAGGCGTCCGGGGACGGAGAATCGTTTTACCGCGTGGAGGAGCTTGAGCGCAAGACGAAAAACGACGCGGGGCTTTACGGTTACCGCTCGGCAACCCAGTTTTCCTCGCTGATGAATCTGGACGTCAGCCATTTTTATCAGGAGGTCGGCATGGAGGGCGGCAAGAATTTTTACTGTGCCAACGGCGCGACCCCGCTGCTGTCGGCGATGCTCTCCATCCGCTATGTGCTGGCGGATAACGCGATGGAGGCAGGACCGCTGCGGGATCCTGTGGCTTCCGCGGAGAATGTGTGGCTCTATGAAAACGCGTATGTGCTGCCACTTGGGTTCATGATGCCGGAGGAGGTGATCGACGCGTGGGATTACGAGGATCTGGGCGACATCGGGGCGCAGAATGAGCTTGCAAGGCTGCTCGGCGCGGCGGAGGAGATGTTTGTGCCCGTTCCGTCTGTGTCGGCTGCCGGGGAATCGGGATTTACTGCCGAGGAGGACGGCTATTACTATGCCACCTACGACAAGACCTCCGTGGAGCAGCTTGCAGCAGAGATGAGCGGCGGGAGAAGCCGCTCCTACACCAAGGTGTCGCACGATTACACGCTGGAGTTTGGCTACTGTACGGCGGGCACGGAGGTGACGGTGACGAATGAGGACGATGAGACGGTGGCGCTGACGGTCTACCGCCTGAACGAGGGAGCGGTGCGGACGGCGTATGAGGCGCTGGCGGCGCAGACGATGCAGATGGAGGAATTTTCGGACACGGACATCCGGGGAACTGTCGATGTGCGGGAGGCTGGCAGGCTGATCTTCTCGATCGCGGACGAGGACGGCTGGAAGCTGTACGTGGACGGAAAAGAGACGGAGCCGGAGCGTTTTGGCGGAGCGTTTTTGAGCGTCCATTTAGAGCCGGGCGTTCACGACATCCGGATTTGCTATGTGACGCCGGGCTTTTATGCGGGCGCCGGCGTCTCGGCAGTCTGCATTTTACTTGCGGTCTGCTCCATTCTTTTCGAAAAGAGAAAAAAGAAAACTAAAATGTACGATTTATCGGACACCTAATGCGATACACTCCTTTCATCAAGAGATGAAAAGGAGTGTATTTTTATGAAGGGATATGTGGTGGACGCCGGATATATGGGATATGTGGAGGGCAGATATATGCTGTTTGCGAATGAGGATGATTACAGAGAATACTGTGAGGACTGACGGCGCACAATATTTTGCAGCACGGCGTTGAAATTTGCGGGTGAATATGTGATAATATAAGATGGTTTTCACAGAATCATTTTTATGTCAGAAAGAAGGAATTTTCATGTCAGAGAAAGAAATTGAAGTCTACGGCAGACCGGAGGAGGAGATCAGGCTGCATCCGTACGAGCACCACGCGAAGTATTACGAGACGGACCAGATGGGCATCATCCACCATTCCAATTATATCCGCTGGATGGAGGAGGCGCGCATGGATATGCTCGGACAGATGGGACTTTCCTACAAGGAGATGGAGGAGATGGAGATCATCAGTCCGGTGCTGGCGGTGTCCTGCGAGTATCACAGCATGGTGCATTTTGACGATGTGGTTGTGATCGCACCGCGCATCGTGAAGTACGACGGCATCCGTCTGGAGGTCGAGTATCGCATGACGGACAAGCAGACCGGAGAGCTGCGCACGACGGGAAGAAGCTCCCACTGTTTTTTGAGCCGCTCGGGCAGACCGATTTCTCTGAAACGCTCTTATCCGGAGCTTGACACCAGATTTTTTGAATACACAGACAAATAGATTTTGACAGAAAGAAAGGGCAGAGACATGATACAGGAAAGATTACAGGCGCTTCGCCGCGAGATGGCGGAGAGAAACATTGACATTTATGTCGTTCCGACCTCGGATTTTCACGAGTCGGAGTATGTCGGCGAGCATTTTAAGGCGAGAAAATTTATCACGGGATTTACCGGTTCGGCGGGAACTGCAGTGATCACCATGACGGAGGCGGGGCTCTGGACGGATGGAAGGTATTTCGTGCAGGCGGAGAAGCAGCTCTCCGGCAGCACGGTCACACTCTACCGTATGGGAGAAGAGGGCGTGCCGAAGGTGGACGAATTTATCGAGGACAAGCTCCCGGAGGGCGGCTGCATCGGCTTTGACGGGAGAGTGGTAAACGGAAGCTGGGGCGGCAAGCTTGCGGCGGTCGCAGAGAGAAAGCACGGTTCGCTCGCGGTGAATGAGGATCTGGTCGACCGGATCTGGGAGGACCGTCCGCCGCTCTCGAAGGAGCCACTGTTTCTTCTGGAGGAGCGTTACAGCGGCAAGGGCACGGCGCAGAAGCTTAAGGAACTGCGTGAGGCGATGCAGAAGGAGGGCGCGGATATCCACATTCTGACGTCCCTTTACGACATTGCATGGCTGTTAAATATCCGCGGCGGCGACATCGCGTATGTGCCGGTGGTTTTATCCTACCTCGTGGTGACGGAGACGGAGTGCATCTGGTTTTTACAGGAGGAGGTTGTCGATGAGAAGATCGCTGCTTATTTAAAGGAAAACGGCATCACGACGAAGCCTTATGACGCGATCTATGCGTATGTGCAGGAGGTTCCGGCAGACGCACGCGTGCTTTTGAACAAGGGTACGGTCAATTACCGGATCGTGCGCAGCCTGCCGCAGACGGCTGTCATCGTGGATCGGCCGAATCCGACCGAGCGCATGAAGGCGGTGAAAAATCCGGTTGAGGTGGAGAATACGAGAAGGGCGCACGTAAAGGACGGGGTGGCATTCACGAAATTTATGTACTGGCTCAAGACTAATATCGGTAAGATCCCGATGACAGAGATCTCGGCATCCGACTATCTGGAGGAGAGAAGGAGAGAGCAGGAGGGATTTATCGAGCTGAGCTTTGACACGATCTGTGCCTATGGGGCAAACGCGGCGATGATGCACTACGCGGCGACGCCGGAGTCGGATGCGGCGCTTGCGCCGGAGGGATTTCTTCTGGTGGATTCCGGCGGACATTATTTTGAGGGGACGACGGACATCACGAGAACGATGGCGCTAGGTCCTGTCACCGATGAGATGCGCCTGCATTTTACTGCGGTCTGCCGCTCCAACTTAAATCTGGCAAACGCGAAGTTTTTGTACGGCTGCACCGGATTAAACCTTGATATTTTAGCCCGCGGACCGCTCTGGGACATGGGGATCGACTATAAATGCGGTACGGGACACGGCGTGGGCTATGTCTTAAACGTACATGAAGGGCCAAACGGCTTCCGCTGGCGCGTGGTGGCGGAGCGCAACGACAACGGCACGCTGGAGGAGGGCATGATCACGACAGACGAGCCGGGCGTATATCTGGAAGGAAAATACGGCATCCGCACCGAGAATGAGCTGGTGTGCCGCAAGGCGGAGAAGAACGAGTACGGTCAGTTTATGGAGTTTGAGAATATCACCTACGCGCCGATCGATCTGGACGCGATCGACCCGGACGAGATGACCGGACGTGAGAAAAAGATGTTGAACGACTATCACGCGATGGTCTATCAGACGCTTTCCCCGTATATGACGGCGGAGGAGAACGAGTGGCTGAAGAAATATACGAGAGCCATCTAAAACAGGAAGAATGGAGACAGACATGAGCGAAAAGCTGGTATTGATTGACGGACACAGTATTTTAAACAGGGCGTTTTTCGGCATCCCGGATCTGACAAATTCCGAGGGGCTGCACACCAATGCAGTCTACGGTTTCTTAAATATCATGTTTAAGATCTTAGAGGAGGAGAAGCCGGACTATCTGACGGTCGCCTTTGACGTGTCGCAGCCGACGTTTCGCCATGAGATGTTTGCAGAGTACAAGGGGACGAGAAAGCCGATGGCGGCAGAGCTTAGAGAGCAGGTTCCCCTGATGAAGGAAATGCTGCGTGCGATGGGCGTTACAACGATCGAAAAGGGCGGCTACGAGGCGGATGATCTGCTCGGAACGATCGCAAAGCGCAGCGAGGCGCAGGGACTGGAGGTGTCGGTGGTCTCCGGCGACCGCGATCTGCTGCAGCTTGCCTCGGAGCACATCAAGATCCGCATCCCAAAGACAAAGCGCACCGGGACGGAGATCGAGGATTACTACGCGCAGGATGTGATCGGAAAATACCAGGTCACACCGGAGCAGTTTATCGACGTGAAGGCGCTGATGGGAGATACCGCCGACAATATTCCGGGAGTGCCGGGCATCGGCGAAAAGACGGCGACGGCGCTGATCGTTGCGTACGGCAGCATTGAGAATGCGTATGCACACGTGGACGAGGTGAAGCCGCCGCGCGCGGCGACGAATCTGCGGGAACATTACGATATGGCGCAGATGAGCAAGACGCTGGCGACGATCGACACGGACGCGCAGATCGAGTACCGGATTTCGGATGCGAAGCTGTCAGAGGTTTCCGATCTGTATACAGAGGAAGCCTATTTGTTGTGCAAGAGACTGGAGTTTAAAAATCTGCTCGGCCGTTTTTCGGTGGATGCGCCGCAGAGTCTGGCACACGGGAATTTTCGAAAGATCACAGACCGCGCCGGGGCAGAGAGCTTTTTGTCTTCCATAAAGGGAAAGACCTGCGGATTTTATTTTGTGTTGCCGGAGGAGCAGGGGGACGTCTGCATGGAGGCGGACGGACAGATCAGTCTGTTTGGCGGCGTGCCGGAGGAAGCGGCAGAGAGCCTTGCGGGCAGCCGTTTTCTGGGGCTTGCCGTGGCGGCAGGCGAGACGGACGTCTGCTATCTGGAGGCGGGGGCTGCGCTCTCTTGTGGCGAATTGCGTGAGCTGTTCACACAGAGCGGTGCAAAGGCGTATGCCACGCTGAATTTAAAGCCGCAGCTTGCGGCGATGGGAATGATTGAGAAGAACGAGACGGGCACGGTGCGCAGGGACAATCTTTTCGATGCGGAGATTGCTGCATATCTGTTGAATCCGTTGAAGAACGAGTACCCCTATGAGGATATCGCAAAGGATTACACCGGAGGGATGATCCCGTCCCGCAGAGACCTGATCGAGAAGCTGACTTACGAGAAGGCCACGGAGCAGAAGCCGGAGGAGTTTCTGGGGGCCGTCTGCTATCCGGCGTATGTGGCGTGGGCGGCGCGCGAGCGCCTGCTGTCCGAACTGCAGGAAACAGGAATGGAGCAGCTTTTTACAGAGATTGAGATGCCGCTGGTGTTCACACTCGCAGACATGGAGAAGGAGGGCATCCGTGCGTCGGGCGAAGCCCTGCATGAGTACGGAGAGAGGCTTGCCGTGCGCATTGGCGAGCTGGAGCAGAAAATTTATGCCGAGGCGGGCGAGGAGTTCAATATCAATTCCCCGAAGCAGCTCGGCGTGATCCTGTTTGAGAAGCTACAGCTTCCGAATGGAAAAAAGACAAAGACGGGCTACTCCACGGCGGCGGATGTGCTCGAGCGTCTCGCGCCCGAGCATCCGGTCGTGGCGGATATTTTAGAGTACCGTCAGCTTGCAAAGCTGAAATCGACCTACGCGGACGGGCTGGTGAACTATATCGCGCAGGACGGACGGATCCACACCTCCTTCAACCAGACGATCACGGCGACCGGGCGGCTGAGCAGCACCGAGCCGAATCTGCAGAACATTCCGATGCGCATCGAGCTTGGCAGACTGATCCGCAAGGCGTTTCTGCCAAAGGAAGGCTTCGTGTTCGTGGATGCGGATTATTCGCAGATCGAGCTGCGCGTGCTGGCACATTTGTCCGGCGACGAGAAGCTGATCGAGGCGTACCGCGAGGCGCAGGACATCCACCGGACGACCGCGTCGCAGGTGTTCCACATCCCGTTTGACGAGGTGACGGATCTGCAGCGCCGCAATGCCAAGGCGGTAAATTTCGGGATCGTATACGGGATCAGTTCGTTTGGCTTAAGCCAGGATTTGAGTATCAGCAAGAAGGAAGCGGCGGAGTATATTGAGAGGTATTTTGAGACCTACCCGAAGATCAAGGGATATCTGGACGGTCTGGTCGCGCAGGCGAAGGAGCAGGGCTATGTCACCACGATGTTTGGCAGAAGACGTCCTGTCCCGGAGCTTTCCAGCAGCAATTTCATGCAGCGTTCGTTCGGCGAGCGCATCGCGATGAATTCCCCGATCCAGGGGACGGCGGCGGACATCATCAAGATCGCGATGATCCGCGTGCACGACAGACTGCTTGACGAGCAGCTCGCTTCGCGTCTGATCTTGACGGTGCACGATGAGCTTCTGGTGGAGACGGCTGTAAACGAGGAAGAAAAAGTGCGGCAGATCCTTGCGGAGGAGATGCACGGGGCGGCAGATCTTGCCGTGTGTCTGGAGATCGACGTGCACACCGGAAGCGACTGGTATCAGGCGAAATAGGAGAAACAGGATGAGATTTATCGGGATTACCGGAGGCGTGGGAGCGGGAAAGTCCAAGATTCTTTCCTATCTCGCGGGAAAGCCGGACACGGCGGTGATGCTGGCGGATGAGATCGCGCACGAGCTGATGGAGCCGGGCACGGAGTGTTATCAGAAGATCACAGAGACCTTTGGGGAGGAGAAGATCTGCCTGCTCAAGGGCGGTCTTGACCGCAGGAAGCTGGCGGAGGTTATTTTTTCCGGAGAGGAAAACAGAAGGCGCATGAACGGGATCGTGCATCCGGCGGTGAAGGAATATGTAAAGAAAAGGGCAGCCGCAGAGCGGGAGCGGGGAGCCTTAAAGCTTCTGGTTCTGGAGGCGGCGCTTTTGATCGAGGAGCATTACGATGAGATCTGTGACGAGCTCTGGTATATCTATGCCGGCGAGGACGTCCGCAGGGAGCGTTTGATGCAAAGCCGGGGATATTCCGGGGAGAAAGTCGCGCAGATTTTTGCAAGCCAGCTTGGCGAGGAGGAGTACCGGAACGCCTGCCGGGTGGTGATCGACAACAACGGGAGCGTGGAAGAAACTTTCCGGCAGATCGATGAGGCGCTGGAGAGAGGATAGTAAGGGTGACAGGAGAAACACGGATGAGCGAGTGGAGTATGGGAGAACAGCCTCTGGTATTCGGACTGGATATCGGGACGCGCAGCGTCGTGGGCACAGTCGGATACAGGACGGAGGAAAATGAGTTTATCGTTGTGGCGCAGTATGTCGCAGAGCATGAGACGAGAGCGATGGTGGACGGGCAGATCCACGACATCGGGCGCGTCGCAAAAACCATAAGAAAAGTAAAGGAAGAGCTTGAGACACAGATCGCACAGCCGCTGACAGAGGTCTGCATTGCGGCGGCGGGGCGCGTGCTAAAGACGGTGACGACGACGGTCGCGCACGATTTTGCGGAGGAGACGGTGGTGACCGGAGAGGAGGTTCACACTCTGGATCTGCTCGGCATCGAGCGGGCGCAGGATCTGCTTAAGGATATGAACGATACAAAGTACAAGTTTTACTGTGTCGGCTATTCCGTTGTGCGCTATTACCTAAACGGCGAGCCGATGCTGAATCTGGAATCCCACAAGGCAACCCAGATCAGCGAGGACATTATCGTGACGTTCCTGCCGGAGGACGTCGTGGACGGTCTGTACGCCGCGGTCCAGAGCGCGGGGCTTGCCGTGGCGAACATGACGCTGGAGCCGATCGCGGCGATCAATATCGCGATCCCGGAGAAGTTCCGCCTGCTCAATATCGCGCTCGTGGACATCGGCGCGGGAACGTCGGACATCTCAGTGACAAAGGACGGCAGCGTGGTCGCGTACGGTATGATACCGCTTGCGGGAGATGAGATCACGGAGCTGATCGTGCAGAATTATCTCGTCGATTTCAAGACCGCGGAGGCAATCAAGGCGGGCAGCGGTGAGGGGGACAAGGTGACCTACAAGGACATCATGTTGATCGAGCACACGATCCCGTCCGCCGAGGTGTGGGAGCTGACAGAGCCGGTGGTTGATAAGATGACGACGGAGGTGGCGGCGAAGATCAAGGAGTTAAACGGCGACAAGAGCGTCAGCGCGGCGTTTATCGTCGGCGGTGGCGGCAAGATCCACGGCTACACCGAGATGCTGGCGGCAAAGCTGGGTATTGTGAAGGAGCGCGTGGCGCTCCGGGGTGAGGAGGTACTGCAGGAGGTGACCTTCTTACAGCCGGAGATCAAAAAAGATCCGCTGCTTGTCACGCCGATCGGCATCTGTCTGAACTATTATGACCAGCAGAATAATTTTATCATGGTGCGCTTAAACGGAGAGCGCATCAAGCTTTACGATAACAATAAGCTGACGATCGTGGACGCGGCGATCCAGGCGGGCTTCCCGAATGACGGGCTGTTTCCGAAACGCGGGCGAGAGCTCTGCTTTACGGTCAACGGGGCGGCGCGGATCGTGCGCGGCGAGGAGGGCGAGTCGGCGGTGATCAGTTTAAACGGCAAACCGGCAGGCATCAACACGCCGCTGGAGCCAAACTGTGAGATCGTGATCACACCGTCCACGATGGGCGCTGCGGCGTCTTGCACCTTGGAGCAGTTGGAGGAATACAGCGCGTCGGGCATGGTGTTTGTGGTGAACGGACATACGGTGCACTGTCCGCGGTTTTTGGAGGTGAACGGGAGCATTCAGCTACCGTCGTATGAGATCTGCGAGGGGGATGTGATCGAGGCGCGCAATTTTTATACGGTGGATCAGCTCGCGGAGTTTATGGATGTCGAGGTCGACAAGGAGCGAGAGATTCTGGTCAATAACCGTGCGGCGGAGACGGACACGCTGATCTACGATAATTTTTCCGTGGACTGGACGGTACACTCCTTTGGTGCAGCGGAAGTGACAGCAGAACAGCCTATAACAGAGACCAGCGGAGCCGGAAGCGACGCGCCGGAAACGCCGGAGGGCAGCGGGGCTGCGGATCCGGCGCAGCCTGCGGCGCCGGAGAAGACCGAGGTGGTCGTGCAGATCAACGGACAGCCGGTGCGCCTGACCGGGAAGAGCAGCTATGTGTTTGTCGATATCTTTGATTTTTATGAATTTGACTTAAAGGCTTCGGCGGGGCGGGCGGTCGTCACGAAATTAAACGGGGAAAACGCGCAGTTTTCCGCTGTGTTAAAGGACGGCGATGAGATCACGCTCGGCTGGCAGGAGCTTCACTTTTAGAGAGAGAAAGAGTAAAACGGAATGGAATTATGCAGTATAGCGAGCGGAAGCAGTGGAAACTGCATCTGCGTCGGAACAGAGAGCTGTCATGTGCTGATCGATGCGGGGATCAGCGGTAAGCGGATTGAGGCGGGGCTCAATTCCGTGGGTTTAAAAACAGAAGAAATGCAGGGAATCCTCGTGACACATGAACATTCAGACCACATCCAGGGACTCGGAGTGCTCGCGAGGAGATACGGGCTCCCGCTGTATGCGACGGCGGGAACGATCGACGCCATTTTGCGCATGAAATCGGTCGGGAAGATCGACGAAAGCCTGTTCCGTGAGGTGCAGCCGGAGGTCGCGTTTGACATTGGAGATCTGACGGTTGAGCCGATCGCGATCTCCCACGATGCGGCCGACCCGGTGGCGTACAAATTCCGGCAGAACGAAAAGTCGCTGGCGGTATTGACTGACCTCGGGAAATACGACGGGCAGATCGTGGAAAAGATCAGGGACATGGATGTGCTTTTTCTGGAGTCCAACCATGATGTACATATGCTTCAGGCGGGGGCATACCCGTATCCGCTCAAGCAGCGTATTCTGGGCGACCGCGGGCATCTCTCCAACGAGGTGTGCGGCAGGCTGCTCGGCGAGGTGCTGCACGACGACATCAAGGCGATTTTTCTGGGGCATCTCTCGAAAGAAAATAATTACCCGGAGCTTGCCTACGAGACGGTGCGCGTGGAGATCACACTCGGGGAGAATCCGTACAGCGGGGATGATTTCCCTCTGTATGTGGCAAAGAGAGACGAGCCGTCGCAGATGGTGCGGTTTTAAGATACCACTTGCGTCTGAAAAACCATTGTATTATAATCGGTAGTAATTCATACAACATAGTAACAGTTTAAAGGGATAAAGTGAGGAGGCAGTTATGGAACAGGCGGCGGAAAAAGCGATCATTACAGTTGTGGGGAAGGATACCATCGGCATTATTGCGAAGGTGAGTGCATATCTTTCCGAGAATCATGTCAATATACTTGATATTTCACAGACCATCGTCTCTGGATTTTTCAATATGATGATGATCGTGGATGTGCGGGTGATGGAGAAGTCCTTTACGGACTGCCAGAAGGATCTGGATGAGATCGGCGCGCAGCTTGGCGTTTCCATCAAGTGCCAGAGAGAAGAGATTTTTGAAAAAATGCACAGAATCTAAGGTGCGGCGCGGAGAGATTCCGGAATGGAGAGACTATGATCAATATATGGGAAGTAAATGAGACAAACAAGATGGTGGAGCAGGAAAATCTGGATGTTCGCACCATCACTATCGGCATCAGCCTTTTGGAGTGCATCGATTCGGATTTGAAAAAGCTCAATGAAAATATTTACCGCCGCATCACGGCGGTGGCAAAGGATCTGGCAAAGATAGGGGAGAAGATCGAGAACGAATTTGGGATCCCGATCGTCAACAAACGCATTGCCGTCACCCCGATCGCGCTGGTCGGCGGAGCAGCCTGCCGCACGCCGGAGGATTTTGTGACGATCGCGGACACGCTCGACCGCGCGGCGGAAGCGGTCGGCGCGAACCTGATCGGCGGATATTCCGCGCTTGTGTCAAAGGGCATGACGAAGGCGGACGAGATGCTGATCCGCTCCATTCCGATGGCGCTCTGCCAGACCGGGCGCGTGTGCAGCTCGGTGAATCTGGCGTCCACAAAGACCGGCATCAATATGGATGCCGTGCGCCTGATGGGTGAGATTCTCCTTGAGGTTGCCGAGCGGTCGAAGGACAGGGACTCCGTGGACTGTATGAAGCTTGTGGTGTTCTGTAATGCGCCGGACGACAACCCGTTTATGGCGGGGGCATTCCACGGCGTGACGGAGGCGGATGCCATCATCAATGTGGGCGTCAGCGGGCCGGGCGTGGTCAAGACGGCGCTTGAGAAGGTGCGCGGTGAGAATTTTGAGGTGCTCTGTGAGACGATCAAAAAGACGGCATTTAAAGTGACGCGTGTCGGACAACTGGTAGCGCAGGAGGCGTCCAGGATGCTCGGCATCCCGTTCGGGATCATCGACCTTTCGCTTGCACCGACGCCTGCGATCGGGGATTCCGTGGCGGATATCCTCTGTGAGATCGGACTGGAATACGCGGGCGCGCCGGGAACGACGGCGGCGCTTGCCATGTTAAACGATCAGGTGAAGAAGGGCGGCGTGATGGCGTCCTCCTATGTCGGCGGGCTCAGCGGCGCGTTTATCCCGGTCAGCGAGGATCAGGGAATGATCGATGCGGTGACGGCGGGGGCGATCACACTCGAGAAGCTTGAGGCGATGACCTGCGTCTGCTCGGTCGGTCTTGATATGATCGCGATCCCGGGCGATACGAAGGCGACGACGATCTCCGGTATGATCGCGGACGAGATGGCGCTCGGCATGGTGAACCAGAAGACGACGGCGGCGCGTCTCATTCCAGTGATCGGAAAGGGGGTCGGCGACACGGTGGAATTTGGCGGTCTGTTCGGATATGCGCCGATCATGCCGGTCAACAGATTCTCCTGCGATGATTTTATCAACCGCAAGGGCAGGATCCCTGCGCCGATTCACAGCTTTAAGAATTAAAACGATATGGGAAATATTACAAAAATCATATGGATCAAAAATGCGGTGGAGACACTGGGATATTTTTCGGAGCAGATCGCGTCCGCGCTGGAAGCGTCCGGCTACGATACATATTGCATAGACTATGAGAGGCTCTATGAATCTCTGGAGGGCGTCAGACGCTTTGCCGTCCGCGGGGAGACGGCGCTTCTTACGTTCAACTTTATCGGTCTGGGCGACGAGGAGATCTTTCGGGAGGAGACGGGACGTTTTCTCTGGGAAGCCTATGACATGAAATATCTCAATATTCTGGTGGATCACCCGCTCTATTATCATGCGCGGCTGGTACAGGTACTGCCGCGCATGACGCTTTTTTGTGTGGACAGGGAGCACGCGGCATATGTGAAGCGTTTTTACCCGGGGATCCCGGTAAAGTTTCTGCCACTCGCGGGAAATATGAGGCGGGGAGAAACATTGTTGTCCGGGGAAAGTGGGCAGACGGGAGAAGCTCTGTATGATCTGGTATTTACGGCAAATTATGTGCCGCCCGCGCAGCTTGAGCGACAGATCTGTCTGCTGGACGAGGAGTACCGCAGTTTTTACCGGGGGATTTTAGAAGATCTGATTTTGGATCCGGCGCAGTCCGTGGATGCGGTGATGGAGCGGCATATCAGACGGGAACTGGGGGACGTTTCTGACTGTGACCTCCGTTCCGCGCTTGGCGGTATGGTGCTCATCGATCTGTATGTGCGCACGTATTTCCGCGGGGAGGTTGTGCGGACACTGGCGGAGCAGGGCGTCCGTGTGGATGTTTTTGGCGCGGGTTGGGAGATGCTTTCCTGCGGGAAGCCGGAGAACATCATCCGCCACGGTGGTCAGGTGACCTCGGCGGTGTGTGTGGAGGCGGTGCGAAATGCAAGGCTTTCCCTCAATCTGATGCCGTGGTTTAAGGACGGCGCGCACGACCGCATTTTCACGGCGATGCTCCAGCGGACGGTGTGTGTGACAGACGATAGCAGATATCTGCGCGGGGAGTTTGCGGACGGCGAGGGGCTTGTCTACTTTTCCCTGAAGGAGCGGGAGCATCTGCCGGGGCTGGTGAAAACCCTACTGCACGACGCGGCGGAACTGGAGAAAATCGCACAAAAGGGGTTTCGGAAGGCGAGCGCCGGGCATACATGGCGGGAGCGCGCGGCGGAACTGGCAAAAGAATTATAAGAATTTCTAATAGAATTAAGAAAATAAATTCATATGCCTAATAATCTGTGATTTCTTGTCAAACGGATGGCGTCATGCTACACTGAAAAAGGAAAACTACTGATACGGCTTTGGGAGAACAAGGAGGATCATCATGGAATTGCTTTCATTAAAAAATGAGCTTGCCGCAAATACATATCCGGGCAGAGGGATCGTTATCGGAAAATCCGCAGACGGGAAGTGTGCGGTGACTGCCTATTTTATCATGGGAAGAAGCGAGAACAGCAGGAATCGTGTATTCGTGGAGGACGGCGAGGGTATCCGCACACAGGCATTTGACCCTTCAAAGCTGACAGATCCAAGTCTTATCATCTATGCGCCGGTGCGCGTGCTTGGGAATAAGACGATCGTGACAAACGGCGACCAGACGGACACGGTGTATGAGCTGATGGATCGCCAGCAGACCTTCGAGCAGGCGCTGCGCACGAGAGAATTTGAGCCGGACGCACCGAACTATACGCCGAGGATTTCCGGCATCATGCACATGGAAAACGGCGGGTTCAACTATGCGATGTCGATTTTAAAGAGCAGCGACGGGAATCCCGAAAGCTGCACCAGATATACGTTTGCCTATGAAAATCCGCTGGCAGGCGAGGGTCGCTTTATCCATACCTACAAGAATGACGGCAACCCGCTTCCGAGCTTTGAGGGAGAGCCGAAGCGTGTGAAGATCGAGGGGGATATCGACAGCTTCACACAGATGCTCTGGGAGAATCTGAATGAGAAAAATAAGGTTTCCCTATTCGTGAGATATATTGAGACGGAGACCGGAAGATACGAGACGAGGATCGTCAACAAAAACGTGTAAAATGTGTACAGCGTACGCGCTGTGTGGGACATGGATCAATCCGTCAACAGGAAAGGACGATAGTGAAAATGAAAGAATTAGAATTAAAGTATGGCTGTAATCCGAATCAGAAACCATCCCGGATCTATATGGAAAACGGGGATCTTCCGATCCGGGTACTCTGTGGAAAACCGGGATATATCAATTTTCTGGATGCGTTTAACGGCTGGCAGCTCGTGTCGGAGTTAAAACGCGCAACCGGACTTCCGGCAGCGACCTCCTTTAAGCACGTGTCTCCGGCGGGGGCGGCAGTTGGGCTTCCGCTCTCTCCGGTGGAGAGAAAGATTTACTGGGTGGACGACATGGATGTGGAGTTTACCCCGCTTGCCAATGCCTACATCCGTGCGAGAGGCGCAGACCGTATGTCCTCCTTTGGAGATTTTATCTCGCTTTCGGACGTTTGCGACAGGGAGACGGCGCTCGTGATCAAGCGCGAGGTTTCCGACGGCGTGATCGCGCCCGGTTACACCGACGAGGCGCTTGAGATTTTAAAGGCCAAGAAAAACGGAAACTATAATGTGATCCAGATCGATCCGTCCTATGTGCCTGCGCCGATTGAGCGCAAGGAAGTGTTTGGCATCACCTTTGAGCAGGGAAGAAATGAGCTTGTGATCGACGGGAATTTCTTTGAAAATATTGTGACGGAGGAGAAAAATCTGCCGGAATCCGCGAAGATCGATCTCGCGATCGCGATGATCACCCTGAAATACACGCAGTCCAATTCTGTCTGCTATGTGAAGGGCGGTCAGGCGATCGGTATCGGCGCAGGGCAGCAGTCCAGAATCCACTGCACGAGACTTGCGGGATCGAAAGCAGATAACTGGTGGCTGCGCCAGTCCCCGCAGGTGCTTTCCCTTCCATTCCGCGAGGATATCAAGCGCGCGGACAGAGACAATGCGATCGACCTCTACATCGGTGAGGATTATATGGATGTGCTTGTCGACGGCGCATGGGAAAATATTTTTACTGAGAAGCCGCCGGTGTTTACGGCGGAGGAGAAACGTGCGTGGCTGGATAAAAATACGGATGTGGCGCTCGGCTCCGATGCGTTCTTCCCGTTTGGCGACAATATTGAGCGCGCGCACAGAAGCGGCGTGAAATACGTGGCACAGCCGGGCGGTTCTATCCGCGACGACCATGTGATCGAGACTTGTAATAAATATGGGATGACGATGGCGTTTACGGGCATCCGTCTGTTCCATCACTAAGAGGAGAGAATCAGAGATCTCTCTGCCGTTGTGGCAGGGAGGTCTTTTGCTATTTATTTTCTTTTTTTGTTAAACTTTTCCTATAGTTCTCTTTACTCTGCAAAGGAAAAGCGCTAATAAGCATATATCTACGCTTACAAGTATTAGTAATCTTTCTGTATTTATTGCTCCGTTTATAATCGGAAACAAAAATGATATGTTTTCTTCTGTTAAAATTTTAAGTTGGCAAAGAGACCAATACCCTAGTGAAGCTAAATAACCTATAATGACATTACTTCCTAGTTGAGAAAGAAGAAGTCCTAAAAGCCCCAGAAAAACAGCATACAAAATAGTTATAGACACATATTCCCAAAATGGAAAATAGCAGTTTTGAAGTCGCATGATACTGGCAAATACAACAACCATAATTGCAATCAGTAGAAAACTGCACATCAGCCGAATAGTTACACTTTTTCTATATGACCATGCTTTCGTATAAACTATCTCTTTTACCGCAACTTCCAATTCTTGTTTCGTTATAGGAATTAGAAGAAATATCCCAATCAGAGCCACAGATTGTCCGAATACATCTGCGGAATGAATGTTGTCTAAATTAGAAATTCCTCTTATAACCGGGATAATGAATGTATAGACAGCCGCCAGTAATAAACTATTTTTGAATGTGAGCGGTAAATCGATCCTTAAAAAATCCAAAATGCTTTTGCAAAAAGAAATCATAATTTAACTTTCCACCTCTTTTCTTGTTATATACTACAACAGATAATGCTATCAATATCAAAGACAAGATCACAAACAGTCCTCTATTCAAACAGATCAAATTAAAATCTTGCTTTATAAGTTCAGAGCCTCGTAATAAATTATGCCGTATCATCAGCGTAAATATTTTTGTATCTCCCGATAAC
>JAPFDX010000026.1 GCA_026168605.1 Roseburia sp.
GATCTACACTGTCCGGGTCGTCGGTCCTGACAATGCCATAGCGAAAGAAAGTATCACCGAAATCATTTTCTCCCCCATACACGATATTGTACAATGCCTGCATCGTGTACTGATCCGCAGCGGTCTCGTATAAGCTCTCCCTGCACGCTTCCTCGGACGGATAATCGTAAACTCCGATCTCATCGATCACCAGCACCCCGGCAACGCCCACAAAAAATAAAACCGCGCTCACCGTAATCCCAATCCATGCGGCAACCTTTGCCCCGGTTCTTCCTGTCCATTTGTTCATATGATTTCCCCGCTCCTCCTATTCTTCCATCTTGTACCCGCGTCCCCAGACAACCTTGAGATAGCGTGGCTCCGCCGGGTTGTACTCCAACTTTTCCCGCAGATGCCTGATGTGCACCGCGACCGTGTTCTCCGTGCCGTAGGGGTTATCCTGCCAGACCATCTCATAAATCTTGTTCGGCGAGTATACTTTTCCCGGATTCTCCATCAAAAGCTTTAAGATGTCATACTCCGTCCTTGTCAACGGCACGGCTTCGCCGTCGAGCGTCACCGTTTTTGAGCGGTCGCAGAGCTCGATGCCTCCGATGGCGATCACATCCTTTTGCTCTGCAGTGTTCCCGCCGCCAAGCTGCATATAGCGCCGCAACTGTGATTTCACGCGCGCCTGAAGTTCCACCGGATTAAACGGTTTCGTGATATAGTCGTCCGCTCCAACCGTCAGCCCCAGCACCTTGTCCGTGTCCTCGCTCTTTGCCGTCAGAAGGATCACGGGAACATTGCTGGTCTCCCGTATTTTTACCATTGCAGAGATACCGTTCATCTCCGGCATCATAATATCCATCAGCACCAGATGTATCTCCTCCTTCTTCAAAACCTCGACCGCTTCCCGCCCGTTATAAGCCTCAAAGACCTGATAGCCATCCGCAGTCAGATAAATATTTAACGCCGACACAATATCCTTTTCGTCATCACATACCAGTATGTTATACATTTTCTACTCCCTGTTTCGTACCGCCCCGCCATCTTATGGCGAAAACGGTGTGTTATGATCATAGTCCTATTGTAGCGGAATCTTTATGAAGTTAAAAGGAGTGAAAAGATTAAGATTTGATGAATTTCATCCCTTGACATTCCTTATTTTTATGACTAATATCGTCTTTGGATTATTTGGTTATGAGGTTACTGAAATGTTGCAGAAGAAGCGTATGAGAAAAGAAAATGACCTTGGCAAAGACCCGATACCGCAGTTGGTGTTGCGCCTTGCCATCCCTGCCATGCTGGCGCAGTTTGTCAATGTGTTATACAGTGTGATCGACCGTATGTATATCGGAAATATCCCGGAGATCGGGGAGACGGCGCTCGCGGGCGTCGGCATCTGCGGACCGATCGTCACGATGCTCTCCGCGTTCGCCGCATGGATCGGAAACGGCGGCGCGCCCCTGCTCGCCATCAAATGTGGGGAACAAAATAAAAAAGGCGCCTCTGCCATTTTAGCCAACAGCTTTTTGCTGCTGCTTGGCATGGGGACGCTTTTGACATTGCTTGGCTTTCTCACAAAAGATTTTCTGATCGTCAAATTCGGCGCAACGGAAGCTATCTTTCCGTATGCCGAGGCTTATATGTCCGTCTATCTCGCCGGAACGGTCTTTTCCGTGCTCGCCCTCGGCTTAAACCAGTTTATCATCTGTCAGGGCTTCGCAGGACTCGGTATGACCTCCGTCGTGATCGGCGCAGTTTTCAATATTGTATTAGACCCGGTTTTTATCTTCGGGCTTCACATGGACGTCGCCGGAGCGGCGCTTGCAACCGTGCTCTCCCAGGCAGCCTCCTGCCTTTTTACACTGTGGATCCTGTTTCGCGGTCCGGTGCCGGTCAAGATCACATTTCACGGCTATGCAGCCGGGATCTGTGCGCGTATCCTCACGCTTGGCGTGACGCCGTTTCTGATCATTCTGTTTGACAATGTCCTGATCATCATCCAGAATGTCATGCTCAAAATGTACGGCGGCGCGGACAGTGATATGCTCTTAACCTGCAACACCATCGTGCAGAGCTTTATGCTGATCATCACCATGCCGCTCGGCGGTATCACCGCAGGCACACAGTCGATCCTCGGCTACAATTACGGAGCGGCAAACACCGCGCGCATCCGTCTCGCCGAGAAGCACATCATTAAGACCGCACTGATTTTCTGCACCATTATGTTCGCGCTCGCGCAGTGGAACGTCACTGCCGGACTGTTCGTCGGACTGTTCACACAAAACGCTGCCTACCAGTCCCTCACCGTGCAGTTTATCCGCATTTACACGCTCGGCGTCATTCCGCTTGCCCTCCAGTACGCGCTGGTGGACGGTCTGACCGGAATGAGCCTTGTCGCGTTTTCATGCCCGCTCTCCTTTGTGCGCAAGGGCTTGTACATCGGGCTTGTAGTGTTTCTCTCCGTCACCTTCGGCGCCGCCGCCATGTTCTGGGCGGAGCCGGTTTCCGACGTCGTTGCCGCCGCGATCTCCTGCATCACATTCCTCTGCGTGATCCCGGGTGCGCTGCGCCGGAGAGAGGCAGCGGTCCGCCGCCTTACTTCTGGTTCGCCGGCTCCATATTCACGGAACGTCCCTTGATCTTGGCGTTCTTCATGCCCTCGAGCACCTCTCTGCCGTACTCGCGCGGCACCTCCACAAATGTGTACTTGTCGTACATATCGATCGCTCCGACAAGCTTGCCCGGCATACCGGATTCGCCTGCGACCGCGCCTAAAATGTCTCCCGGCTTCACGCGGTCGCGCTTTCCGATATTGATAAAGAGACGCACCATGCCTTCCTCCGCGCCCGTATTGTCAAAGTCGAAATCTTCCTCTTTCTCGAGCTTCACCTGACCTAACGCCTGCTTTAAGAATGCGGCGGCAATATCCATCGCCGTGTAATCCGACACGTTGACCTGCTGCTCGATCATGTCGATCATATCCTTTAAATTCTCCTCGTCGATGATGCGACCGATCTCATCGAGCACCTTCTCCGCCTTGATCTGCGCCACGTCGTCCGTGGAAGGGATCGGCATCGCGATGATCTTTGTCTTGCAGTAGCGCATGATGTCCTTGAGCTTGTAGACCTCCTTGCCCTTCACAAACGTAAACGCGCGTCCGGTACGTCCCGCGCGTCCGGTACGCCCGATGCGGTGCACATAATACTCGTCGTCCTGCGGAATGTCATAGTTGAATACCGCCTCCACATCGTCCACGTCGATACCGCGCGCCGCCACATCCGTCGCGATCAGGATCTCCGTCCTTCCGGTACGAAATCCTTTCATCACACGGTCGCGCTGCGTCTGCTTCATGTCGCCGTGCAGTCCCTCTGCAAAATAGCCGCGTCCCTTCAGTTCCTCAGCCAGCTCGTCAACCATGCGCTTGGTATTGCAGAACACAAGAGACAGCTTCGGATTATAGTAGTCGAGCAGACGGCAGAGCACCTCGGTCTTGTCGTTGCGCTTCACATCATAGTAGTACTGCTCGATACTCGGCACGGTCAGCTCCTTCTTGACAACCTTGATATTGACCGCATCGTGCTGATATTTCTTTGTGATCTCAAGGATCGGCCGTGGCATCGTCGCAGAAAAGAGCACAGTCTGGCGTCCCTCCGACGGGATGTACTCGAGGATCGTCTCAATGTCGTCGCGGAAGCCCATATTTAACATCTCGTCCGCCTCGTCGAGCACGACCGTATTGACCGCGTCGCAGCGGATCGTCTTTCTGCGCAGGTGATCCATCACGCGTCCCGGCGTACCGATGATGATCTGTGCGCCGCCCTTTAACGCCTTGATCTGGCGCGTGATCTCCTGACCGCCGTAAACCGGAAGCACCTTCACGCCGTGCATATATTTTGCCAGCTTGCGGATCTCATCCGCCACCTGGATCGCGAGCTCTCTCGTCGGAGACAAGATGATCGCCTGCGTCTTGCGGCTGTTTGGATCCACCTTGTGCAGCACCGGGATGCCAAATGACGCGGTCTTTCCCGTTCCCGTCTGTGCCTGTCCGATCACGTCAACGCCCGACATGACAACCGGGATCGCCTGACTCTGGATCGGTGTCGCCTCCTCAAACCCCATCTCTGCGATCGCCCGCAATACCTGCGGATATAAATCTAATTCATCAAATCTTACTGTTTCCATTCTTTTTCCTTTCTTACCTCAAAAAAGGGAGCGCCCCGCGCCCCCACACCTTGTTTCTTATCGCCGCTGCGCTGTGTCCCACGACCCGCTGTTACAGCCCACGCAGTACGTTTCACGATAACATGACTACCGGAATTTGTCAAGAAATTTTACTTTTCCACGCTCTTGTCTGCCTATGTAACCCTAACCTGGATCAGGTTAAGGCATGATTCATATAAAAAGCAATCGATCGAACGGGTATCTCACTCATATGGCAAAACACATTATCGACTTTTGTAAAAATGTAAACATTCGATTGCGGGTTTTCACTCCTGCTATCATTCTATGCCCGCACGCCAAAATGTTTCCTGTCTTGCGCCTTAAGTTTCCCGTCTACTCAAAAAATTCTACCGGATCTACCGGAACGCCGTCCTTGCGCAGCTCAAAATAGAGATTGCTCCCCTCCACGGAATAATACTTGGTCGGCTCCGCCACAAATCCGAGCACGTGGCCGGATTCCACATAATCGCCCTTTGCAAAATTCGGCTCCTTTAACTGACCGTAAACCGCCTCGTAGCCGTCTCCCAGATCAACCGTCATCGTGCATCCGGTCTCCTCGTTGTTCGAAATGTCGGTGACTTTTCCCTTTGCGACTGCGTACACCTTGTCGTTGACCTCGCCCTCAATGATGACCGCCGGATTGTATTTGTACTGCTCAAGTGTGGCAAAGTAGACTGTGGAGTCCATGCTGTAATTTAAGATCACATCGCCCTCCATCGGCCAGAGCATCCCGTCCTCCGGTGAAAAATGGAGCGTGTCCTTTGCCGCTGCCGTCTGCGCCGCCTCATCCTCTTTCTTTTCCTCTTCGGCGTCTGCGTCTGCCGTCATCTGTTCATTTGCGGCAACCTGTGCCTCACCGTCCGGTGTCAGCGCCCCGTTCTCAGTAAGCTGTGCCGTATCCGCGCTCTCCTCTGCCGGAGCAGTCGGCGGAATCACGGACGAAGCCGCCTGGGCCTGTTCTGTCTCCTCCTCCACCGCAACCTGCTGCTCTGTCTCGGCAAGCTCCTGCGCGAGCTCTGCCTCCATCTGCTGACGCTCTTTTTCCTGCTCGCTGCTGTAATACATCGTGGTTCCCACTGCTGCAACCGCTACGATCGCGCCCGCGATCACATATTGCTTCCGCCGTAAAAATGCGGCGAATCCTTGTTTTTTCATAGTCATTCACCATCCATCGTTTATTTTTAACAATAGTGTTTCCCGCTTTGGATGGTTTATGCAATTTTTTCTTTCTGCATTATTTTTCCTGCAAATCCCTGGAAATCTCTGTGCCCGGGAAAAAATAGGCGAGGATCTCACGGTAGCCGCTTCCGTTTTCCGCCATGATCTCCGCCGTGTTCTGGCTGAGTCCAAAACCGTGCCCCAGTCCCTTCGTCACGATCCGCATCCGCCCGTCCACCTCCGCGAGCGCAAAACACGCGGAGGGAAGCCCGAACGCAGCCCGAAACTGCTCCCCGTCGCAGCCCGTCTCCCCTATTTTTACCGCCGTCACATACCCTGCAGTATCGCGTGTCTCGATCACGATGTCCGAAAGATCTGCCGCCGCACTTTCCGGAAAATGCTCGCTGCACAGCCGCAAAAATTCGTCCATCTCCCAATAGGAGACCGTCAGGTATTTTTCTGCCACGGCGTCCTCCTCACATGGTTTCGCCTGCAAATAGGGCATATCCGCATCCGGGTAAAGCTCCTCCATCCCGCGCGTGCTGCCCGCGCTTACCGCGTGATACGCCGCATAGATATAGTCTCCCTCCCAGAGCAGCACCTCGTCCTCTGTCTGACGGACACATTCTGCCAGATGGTCATAGTATTCCTGAAAATGATCGCCCCAGAGATTTTGCATTTCTTTTCGGTCAAGTCCCTCCGGCTCTGCGAGCCCCCGCGCCCGCGCGTCGCAGAGGTTTGTCCGCGCGATCACGCACTGGGCGAGAATCGCCTCCACGTTTGCCGAGGGGGAAATCTCCTTTGCCACAATGCCGATGATCTGCTGTGTGGTCTCATCCTCCCCTGCGGCTGCCTGCGCAGCCCCGTAGAGCAGTTCTTCAAGCTGTACACGCCTCCCGATGCTTACGATAAAAACCGGGACAAACAGTACAATGATCAGCAGGGTCAACAGCTTATCTATTTTTTTCTTTCCTTTTTTCCGCATAAAAAATCTCCCCGTCCATCTATTATATGATGTGGGGAGACTTCTCATTCTTATTCTGTTACATCATGCCTTCCATCATCAGGAAAGTCGTGCGGAACATATAATAAAAAACAACGATAATGTTTATCAGCATCAGCAGGGCATATACTACCGTATAGATGATCGGCACTGTTTTCTTACGCCCAAGCACATATGCCCTCCAGATGTAATATCCCGGATTCAGGAAAATCGCAAACAAAACAAGACCCGTGATCTTGTAACCCGCTTTATTCACGTTGTAGATATCCAGTATCGCCAAAATGATGTATGCGATAAACAGCAGATTGCTCGCCATCGCCAGCACGGCGTACATACCGCCGCTCATTGCGGTAAGGTATTCCCCGGTCATCGCACTCTCATAATCGGTGATTCCCGAAAATGCCATCACCGACGACACTGTTGCAAAAATGATGCGCAGAGGCATCAGTACCAGAAGGATATTGCAGAAAATATCCCTCACCTCACCATACACCGGCTGTCCATACGGCGGCTGCCCGTACGGCTGGTTTGGCTGCCCATACGGCTGGTTTTGCTGCCCATATGGCGGTTGTCCGTATGGCTGGTTTGGCTGTCCATATGGCGGCTGTCCGTACGGCTGGTTTGGCTGCCCGTATGGCTGGTTCGGCTGTCCATATGGCGGTTGTCCATATGGCTGGTTTGGATTTGGCTGGTTGTTGTAATTTCCATTTGAATTTGTGTCCATGGTTCTCCTCCTTTAGTTCTCTTTCATTTTCCTGCTGATAATATTGGCAA
Organism: Roseburia sp.; assembly: GCA_026168605.1. Lineage (GTDB taxonomy): Bacteria > Bacillota > Clostridia > Lachnospirales > Lachnospiraceae > Roseburia. The sequence continues at coordinate 7,145 of JAPFDX010000026.1, forward strand.
ACGCTGCAAACTGCTCCAACGTCAGTGATTCTCCGCGAACGGTCAGCGGCATCCCAAGCTCTGCGATACTCTCCTGGATCATCTCCTTTGTGAGGCGGATCTCCGGGGAATTATTTAAACCGTTTGCCAGCGTCTTTCTCCGCTGGTTAAACGATGCCCGGATAATGGAAAACATCAGCTTCTCGTCCTCCACCGCGACCGGCACCTTGGCGTGTCTCGTCAGACGGATCACCGCGCTTCCCACACTCGGGCGCGGCATAAAACAGTTGGGCGGCACATTCGCTACGATCTCCGGCTTCGCATAATACTGTACTGCCAGAGAAAGCGCACCATAATCCTTTGTCCCCGGTCCGACCTGCATCCGGTCCGCCACTTCCTTCTGCACCATGATCGTAATACTCTCAAGAGGCACATGGCTTTCAAACAGCCCCATGATGATCGGTGTGGTGATATAATAAGGAAGATTTGCGACGACCTTGATCGGTCTGCCCGCGTTTTTCTCCTCCGCCAAACGGTTGATATCCAGCTTTAAAATATCCTCATGGATCACCGTGACATTATCGTACGCGCCCAGCGTATCTCCCAGGATCGGGATGAGGTTCTTATCGATCTCCACCGCCACGACCTCTCGCGCACTCTCGCAGAGATACTGCGTCATCGTGCCGATGCCAGGTCCGATCTCAAGGACAAAATCGTCCTTCGTGATGCCGGAAGCCTCTATGATCTTCTCAAGTACACGCGTATCGATCAGGAAATTCTGACCGAACCTCTTTTGAAAATTAAAATTGTATTTCTGTAACACCGCGATCGTATTTTGCGGTATGCCAAGTGTCGCCATCTTACCTCCATTCACACGGTGTCTATTTTGCAAGCATCTCATCAAAAAGTCTGTTCAGAAACTCCTCGTACAGGGAGTGGAAGGTGTCATGAAAAATCTGCGCCACACCCGCATCGCCCTCTCCGGTCATCTGCGCCTCCTCATAGAGTGCGAATGCCGTCTCGTAAAGCTCGGGATTTTTCTCATAAAATGCCTCCGTCAGACCGTCCTCAAACATAAATCGCGCTTCCTGCGAAAGGTTCTCCTTGAAATCTTCCCTGGAAATGCAGCCGTTCTCCTCGTAATCCGACAGATAGATATGTCCGCCCGCCTCTGTGACAAACTGCTCGAAAACTGTCTTCACCTCATCATAGGTGACCGGCATATAATGTTCCTTCCAGTAACCCTCAAACGTTTCTCTGTCCGGAAACTCCTCAAATATTCCCATCGTATCCTCCGTATGTCTTTTTCTCCTGCTACTCATTATATACAAAAACACCTTGTATGGCAAAAGGTTTTTCAAAATTCGAACAAATATTCGATTTTCTATTGCAAAGGAAGGAGACGTGTGCTAATATAGTTTCAGAACATTTGTTCGTATTTAGGGATAGGAGGTGCACTTATGAACATCCAGCAGAATATGTCACTCACCGAAAAGCTTGCGATCTTAACCGATGCGGCAAAGTACGACGTCGCCTGCACCTCCAGCGGCGTAGACCGCAAAGGTGACGGCAGACACACGGGGAACTGCATTTCGGCGGGTATCTGCCACTCCTTCGCGGCGGACGGACGCTGTATCTCCCTGCTCAAGATTCTTTTTACCAACGAATGTATTTTTAACTGCGCCTACTGCCAGAACAACTGTAATTCCGATGTTCCGCGCGCTTCTTTCACACCGGACGAGGTATGTACACTCACGATGGAATTTTACCGGAGGAACTATATCGAAGGGCTGTTTCTAAGCTCCGGCATCCTCATCAGTCCGGACTACACGATGGACCTGATCTATCAGACGCTCTATAAACTGCGCCACGAGCATCATTTTAACGGCTACATCCATGTGAAGGCGATCCCCGGCGCCGACCCGGTTCTGATCCAGAGAACCGGATTTCTCGCCGACCGCATGAGCATCAATCTGGAGCTGCCGACTGCCGACGGGCTCAAAAAGCTTGCCCCCTACAAGTCGAGAAGAACCATCCTAAAACCGATGCGCCTGATACAAAACGGCATCACCGAGAATAAGCAGGAGCTGACGGTTTACCGCAAGGCTCCGCAGTTTGTCCCCGCCGGACAGAGCACACAGATGATCATCGGCGCCACGCCGGAAAACGATTACCAGATCATGCGCGTCGCGGAGACGCTCTACCGGAACTTCGATTTAAAGCGCGTCTTTTATTCCGCGTTTATCAATGTCAACGGCGACGCAAATCTCCCGGCACTTCCGGGCGGTCCTCCCCTGCTACGGGAGCACCGTCTGTATCAGGCGGACTGGCTGCTGCGCTACTACGACTTTACCGTGGATGAACTGCTGTCCGAGGACAGACCGGATTTTAACATTTATCTCGATCCCAAGTGCGACTGGGCGCTCCGCCATCTGGAAGATTTCCCGGTGGAGATCAACCGCGCACCATACCGCACGCTGCTGCGCGTGCCGGGTATCGGCTACAAATCCGCCCGGCGCATCGTGCAGGCGAGACGGACGGCGACCCTCGACTTTTCCGATTTGAAGAAGATCGGCGTCGTACTGAAGCGGGCACTCTATTTTATCACCTGCTCCGGCAGGATGATGTACCGCACAAAGCTGGAAGAAAACTATATCTGCGCCGGTCTGATGTCCGACCGAACTCAGATCCCACGGGATATCCGCGAGAGCGGCTACCGGCAGATCTCACTGTTTGACTGCGGCATGGCAGATCAGACCGTTCTTCCACAATCACAGATGATCGCAGAAGAACTTGCCGCAAACTAACCACACGAGGAGGCTTTTCCATGTATGTATTTGTATGTGAAGACAGTTTAGAAGGAATTTTTACCGGAGTCTATGACGCCTGCGCCAGCCGGCTTGGTCACAGAAATATCCGGCTGACCACCGGAGAACCGGAAAACTACGAGCTTTTTTCCGAGTACATTCCCGTCACCCCGTCCGCTGACAAGACCGGGAAAGTGATACGCACCATCACCTCTCGGTTTGGGATGCAGTTCTATGAATCCATCTATCAGGCTGTCATGTCCGGCGAGACACACTCCGACAAGAAAATGGATAAGGCGGACGCCGTCTATGAGACGATCCTGCTCGCGCTCTCCTGCGGAGACGGGCAGAAAGTGCTGCTGTCGCTCGGAGAGCCATGCGTCTACCGCATTTTTGAGCTCTGCCGGGCAACGAACCATGAAGCGCACCGCCATCTGGAGTTTCTGCGCTTCTCCGAGCTGGAGAACGGTGTACTCTTCGCCTCCATCCACCCAAAGGACAACGTGCTGCCCTACATCGCGGAGCATTTCACCGACCGCCTGCCATCCGAAAATTTTATGATCTACGATGAGACTCACCAGACTGTCGCTGTTCACAAAGCGTATAAGAGCTATCTGCTCGCGGATGCGGACGACCTCGATCTGGATAAAATAAAGCGGTATTCCGAAAATGAACAGGAATACCGCAAATTGTGGCTTACTTTTTTTGACCATATCGCAATCGACCCCCGCAGGAATCCAAAGCTACAAATACAGATGATGCCACGCCGCTACTGGTCTGATATGACGGAGCTTATACGCTTCGCTTAAACAGTGTCAGCGCATTCTCCCATGTGACGCGCTCCACTTCCTCCCTTGTGACGCCCTTTAGCTCCGCGATCTTATCTGCCACATGGATCAGGTACGAGGAGTCATTCCTCGTTCCCCGGTGCGGCTCCGGAGCCATATAAGGACAGTCCGTTTCGAGCAGAATCCGCTCCAGCGGCGTCTGTTCCACCGTCTCTTTGAGCTTTCTGGCGTTTTTAAAGGTGACAACGCCGCCGACGCCGATATAGTAACCCAGCTTTACAAATTCTGCCGCCATCTCCGGCGAATAGGAATAGCAGTGGATCACTCCCACTGCCTCCTTTCCCTCGGAGGTCTCCTTCAAAATCGCCATCGTATCTTCCGCCGCATCTCTGGAATGGATGATCACGGGCAGACCGCTCTCGCGCGCCAGTGCAAGCTGTCTGCGAAACCACTCACGCTGGCATCTCTGAACCGCCTCCTCCTTGTCCCAGTAGTAATCAAGCCCGATCTCCCCGACCGCGACAACCTTCGGATGCGCAGTCTGCGCGCGCAGCCACGCAAAGTTCTCCTCATTCAGATCCGACACCTCACTCGGATGCACGCCGACTGCCGCATAGACGTGACTGTAATCCTCCGCGAGTTTTAACGTTGTTTTGGTCGATTCTATGGACGCTCCCACATTAATGATCCTGCCGATCCCCGCAGAGGGCAGCGCCGCGAGCAGCTTTGCCCTATCCTCCGCAAATGCCTCGTCATCGTAATGTGAATGTGTCTCAAATATCATACTCCCGCTCCTCCCTCTTTCTCATCATGCTCCTCTGCACTGACGGCAGATTTCCTCTTTTTTCTCTTTTTCTCGACAGACCAGAGTATCACAACTGCTGCACACAGCACTGCCGCTCCGCCAAAAATCCATGCCGGATCCACTCCCGTTGCCTGCGTCACAACCGCGATATCTGCCCCGTAGGGAATCGTCGCTGTCAGATAGCTGCCGTCCTCCTCCGACGACACCTGATGCCACTCTCCGTTCTCTTTTACATAGACGGATGGCGTATCTTCCGTCTCCGGCTTGATCAGATGCGCTTCGATCGTCTCATAGTCCTTGCCCTGATTGTCCGACAGTTCCCACGCATAGGCGTACGCCACGGCATGATTTTCGTCCGAAAACCCGGGTCCGTCCACGGTCTCCAGTGTCAGACGGGCATCCTCATAAAATTCTGCCACAGCGAGAAATACCGGTTTTCCGCTCTCCGTTTTTTCTCCGCTTGCGATGCTCGTCAGCCACGGTACATATTCCCCGGTCACAGTAAGATTTTTGCGGATATCCGTAAGCTCTTCTTCCTCTGACCAGTGGATATAACAGCCTTCTTTTTCTTCCATCTCCGGGAAATCTGCCTCCGCAATGCTGCCGCCATAGGGGACTTTTTTCTCAGAGAGAACCTCACCCTCCTCGTCCTCAAAGGTGACGGTCACCTCGCGAAAGCCGTCCGGAAGATCCGCAAGCTCCATCAAATCCCCATAGGAAACCGGATCCGCCACGCCTGCATAGCTGATGTCATCCACGCCGTGCAGCTTGTCGCTGACAAAGCGGTTTCCCTCCGCCACGCCTTTCTCATCCAGAAATCCTGCGATACTTCCGAGCCGCTCACCGTCGCTGTCAATATTACATATGCTGACACTCTCCTTTACCGTGTAGCCGCTTCCGCAGATACCGCCGACATAATCCGCGCCCGCAATGTTACACAGACTGTAACTTTTTTCGATGGCTGCCACACTGTTTCCGGCAATGCCGCCGAGATAACTGCCGGATTCCGAGCTGACTGCCCCATAGCCCTCGCAGTCATAGAGCAGTCCCAGCTCCTGAAGTCCGATAATACCGCCCGCACAATTCCGCTTTGCGTTCACCTCTCCGTAATTGATGCAGTGCAGCATCACATCATTTACCGTCGAGCGGAGCGTGATGTTCAAAGAACCTGAGAAATCAAAATCAAATTCGGGATCTCCCCCGTACTCAATGTTCATCGTTCCGGCAATGCCGCCGACATTCAGGTCGCCGTATATCTTCCCGTAATTTTTGCAGCCGGAGATCACGCCGTCCATATCTGCGGACGTCTCGACCGATGAGATATCTGTGACGACGTCTTCATCGGAAGTGAGAGCTGCCAGATCATCGCTTGCGGAAGCCGCCATCCGGTTGATCTGGTTTACGGCGCTTTCCATATTCTGCGCGATCGACTGCATACCGCCATCCAGTGTCTGCGCAAAACTTTTCGTCTCCTCTCTCCGTTCACTGCTGTTTCCAAGCTCCTCCGCCAACTGCCTGGTCAGAGCCTCCGCAGACGTTCCCGTATTGTCGTAAGCTCCCTGAAGATTTCCAAGATTCGTGTTGATCGTATTCAGATTATCTTTTACCTGCTGGATGTTTTCCTCCGTCAGACCTTCACCGGAATCCTTGATCCCCTGAATATTATTCCACGCTGCATCGATGTTAGAGGCATACTCTTTCGCCTGTGTGTTGCTGCTGTCGATCGCGCCTGCGAGCTCCTGCAAATTTCCCGAAATGTTATCCACAGCTCCGGTATACTCTGCGCTCACATTCTCTGCATAACTCCTGACTTCCTCAGACGTCTGGCTCATCGCAGAAGAGATATTGCTGAGTGTATGACTCAGACGGTTCATATCATTCTGTGCCTGCCGTACCTTATCCTCCAGATATTCCGATTCCACATATGGCTCTGCCTGACCTGCAATGCCGCCGACGTCCTTTCGCCCGTAGACCTCCCCCCGGTTCGTACAGTCGAGCAGGATTCCATTCTGGCTCCCAACAATTCCTCCGGCATTGTACCCGGTATGCTTGTAACCGACCGTTCCCTCGTTGACGCAGCCCGTGATCAGTCCGCCGGAATGTCCCGCAATACCACCCATATCGTTCCGGTTGACCACACTCCTTGTCAGATTCAAGGCGCTTACATCCATCCCCGCCAGATCCACGGTTGGATCGAGTTCTTCAATATTCACGCTTCCCGTGCTTTTACAGTCAGCGATCTTTCCTTCATTGGTCCCGGCGATACCGCCCGTGTAATTCGTCGCGAGAACCACCGCGTTGCTGCTGCACGATACGACGGCTCCTGTCTGACGGTTGCACCCCACGATGCCGCCCACACTCTCCACGCCGCTCACAGCCCCCACAAAGGAACAGTTTGAGATCGTGCCGTAATTGACGCCGGCAATCCCTCCGATATTCTGCTGACTGCCGGTCACCTCCACGTTTTCCTCAAGGTTCAGATTCTGTACCACGCCATTCTCCCCGATATAGCGGAAAAATCCCAGATCGGAACCGTCTCCTTTTAATCTGACATGGCTGATGGTATGACCGTTTCCCTCAAAAGTACCGTTAAAATAACCGATTCCCGAGAAGTCCACGCTGCTTAAGTCCAAATCCTGCGCAAGACTTACCGTTTTTCCAACACTCCAACTGTCATATTTGCAGTTTTCCACAAATTCCTCAAAATCTATCAGATTATGTATTTCCATATCCGGCGCTTTTGCCGTCTCACCCGAGGTTTCCTGCCCAGCCGCTGGGGCTGCATAGCATATGGGTGCAAACGAGGATGCCACGAGCGTCATACTGGCGCAGATCGCAAGAACACTGCGCGTTACCATTTTTCTTAATCTCATTCCCCGGTTCCTCCTTCTTCTTCCGTGATCTGTCCCTGACGTCCCGGGAGCACCGTGTCTACGGACACCTTCATCTGCCCCTGAAATGCGCCCTGTACATCCGCGTCGATCTCTCCCTGCACATAACCGCGCACGTGCCCGCTGATGCGCACGCGTCCGGCAACATCCTTCTGCGCTCTTGTAATGTTCATGGTAAGCGCTGTCTTTTCGATCAGGCGGTCTCCGGCAAGCAGGATCTGCGGCAGTACGAACAGTACCAATATGATAGAGGTCAGCGTTCCACGTCCAAGCACGGTTCCCATTGAGGAAACGGTGACATCCGTGGAGATATTACCGATCAGAAAGCCCGCGCAGGTCATGATCGAACCGGAGGTAAAGATCGTGGGGAACGCCTGATTTAGAGTTTCCACGATCGCCTTTTCGATCGGCATCTCTGTCTTTAGCTGCGTGTAGCGGCTCGTAATGACGATCGCATAGTCGATCGTCGCTCCCATCTGGATCGCCGATACGATCAGGTACGCGATAAAGTACACCGCCTGCCCCTGAACCGCCGGAATCGTAAAGTTGATCCAGATACTTCCCTGGATCGTGAGTACCAAAAGCACCGGAAGTCCGGCGGACTGGAACGTGAAAAACAGTATGATCATGACAAACAATGCGGTGACGACACTGATGATCAGATTGTCTGTCGCAAAGGACGTCTCGAGATCATGCGCGCTGGTCGAATTGCCCGCAAGCAGCACATTGCCTTTTCCATAATACTGTTCTGCGGCGGCACGCACCTCCTCCATCGCATCGTAAGTCTCCTGCCCCTCGACAGGTTTGTCAATACTTAACACAAAGCGGGTATAGTTTTCCCCCTGAAGCTGTATCTGCGCATCGTGAAGCGTATCGTAGAGCGTGGTGAGCATCTCGTCTGTCTCCTCATCCAGCGTCACATAACCTTCCTGATACTGGTCATACAGAAAAAGTACCATGTCGATCAACGGCACACCGTAATCATCGATCCCTGTCACCACCGGTCCGTACTGCTCGGCATGATAGGCGTATGCACTGTACAGCACCCGCGCGATCTCTGCGTCCAGATTCGTCATCTCCGCAAACTGCCGCGGCGTCAGCTTATCCGTCAGCACATAGTCCTCTGTGATCTCCTGATTGGCGAGACCCAGCGCGGACTTTACAAATGGAAGACTCTCAAGCTGGTTTAAGGTATGCTTCTCCTTCTCGTAATCTCCGGCGGGCACAAGCACCACGAGCTGGTTACTCTTGCCAAACACCGACTCCACCTTTTCCACCTCGATACGCGAATCGCTCTTCTTGCTGCCCTCCGCCGAGTTGACATCAAACACATAGTGACAGTTATTCGAACCGATAAATGCCAGCACCACGATCACCAGAAAAATCGGCGGTATGATGTATTTTGTTTTTGCTGCAAATTTTCCCACAAACGTGATATTCGGCACAAAGCATTTGTGGTGCGTCCGGTCGATCCCCTTTGCAAAAATCAGCAGGATCCCCGGCATCAGGAAAAACACGGAGATCAGACTGAACAGAATCGCTTTGACCAGAACGATTCCCATGTCAAAGCCAAGCCGAAACTGCATCAGCATCAGCGCCACCAGTCCGGCGATCGTCGTGAGAGACGACGAACTGATCTCCGGGATTGCCTTCGAGAGCGCTACCGTAACCGCCTCCTCGGAGTCGAGCACGGCGTGCTCCTCCATAAAGCGGTCGCAGAAAATAATCGCATAATCGATCGCAAGCGCAAGCTGGAGCACGACCGCAATGGAGTTCGTGACAAACGAGATTTCCCCAAACCAGTAATTTGTTCCCATATTCAAGAGCGCCGCCACACCGAAGGTGATCAGCAGCACCGGGATCTCCAGATAAGCCTTCGTGGACACAAGCAGCACCCCGATGATCACGACAACCGCAAGCACAAGGATGATATTCATTTCCCGGTTCAGCATCTCTGCGCTGTCCGCCACAGCCCCAACTGTCGTGGAGATATAGAGATCGTAATCCGCAAGTTCCTCACGGATCCCCCGGATGGCTGCAATACTTTCCGGATCCTCGTCCGCCCCGTCCACGGTCACATCATAGAGCGCATTGCTCCCCACATAGTGATCTTTGGTATCGTCAAATGCAACCGACTTCACCCCCTTGATATCCTCGATCTTATCCACAAGCTTCTCTGCTTCCGGATAAGTGATATTTGCCACCATCACACGCGCAGAGCCGTAGGTGACAAATTCCTCCTCCATAATATTTAGTCCCTTCCTCGTCTCCGTCTCCTCCGAGAGATAGGAAGTGATATCCTGATTCACCTGTACCTTATTCATGGACAGCACACTGTAAATGATCGCAAAGACGAACAGGATCATGATCGCCTTGCGCTTACTCACAATAAAGGTCGCCACCGTGAGCCAGAAATTTCCTTTTTTCTTCTCTTCCTTTGTTTCCATCTGCGTCCCTCTTTCATTTCTTAACATCGTGTTGATTTATTCTCACGTTCTTATTATAATGAAAGAAAAATTTTTCTCAATCACCACCTGTTTTTTATCTGTCGAATAATAGACATTTTCTTTCATTCTGTCTATTTGATTAGAAAACTTTTAGAAAGAGGGATGCTATATGACAACCTTATCGGCTTCCATGAAATCTGACAGACGTGTGCGCCGTACCAGACAGCTTCTGGCGAACGCACTTTTTACCCTGATGAAGGAGAAAAGCTACAACGACATTACCGTAAAAGAGCTCTGCGAGGCGGCGGATATCAACCGCGGCACATTCTATCTGCACTACAAGGATATCGACGATATGGTCGAACAGATCGAACAGGAGATCCTTGCGCAGTTTGAAGCATTGATCTGTACCCATGCCCCCGCCTCCCCGGACGACGCTCCCGACCGGCTGTTTCTGGATATGTTCCGGTTTGCCGAGGAAAACCGCGACCTCTACGCCGCACTGCTCGGCAAAAACGGCGACCTCTCCTTTCTCCGGAAAATCAAGGAATTGTCGCGCAGACGTCTCATGGAACTGTACGCTGACCGGCTTCCGGAAAAAGATCTCGTCCGGTTCGACTATTTTTACAGCTTTATTTCTTCCGGCTGCATTGGTCTGATCGAACACTGGCTGTTTTCCCCGAACCCCGAGCCAGCGGAGAAAATCGCGGCGCTCGCCACCGATCTCGTCATTGCCGGTGTGCACCCGGCGCGTTAGAGGAAAAGTTTTTGTAATAAAACACGGCGATCTGGGTGCGGTCGCGCAATTCCAGCTTTTCTAAGATCATGCTGATATAGTTGCGCACCGTTCCCTCGCTCAGATAAATCCGGGCTGCGATCTCGCGGTTCGACAACCCTTCTGCCACCAGCTCAATGATGGTCTGTTCGCGCTCACTGATGTCATACGCCTTGTAATCCACAGTGCCGCCGCCCTGCATCAGATCCGGCAGCCTGCCGACAATCTCTCCCCCGAACACACTCTGTCCCGTGCATACAATGTTTAATGCCGGCACAATCCCGTTAAAATCCTGCTTCAGCAAATACCCCTTCGCGCCGAGACGCAGCGCGCGCACGATATATTCGTCGTCCGAAAATGTTGTCAGGAACAGAATTTTCGCATCGCCATCCTCTTTTAAAATCTGCTCCGCCGCATCCAGCCCGGTCATTCCGGTCATCCTTATATCCATCAGCAGTACGTCCGGCTTCTGCTCTCTGTACAGCCGGATGGCGTCCTCCCCGGACTGCCCGATCCCGGACACGGTGATCTGCTCCGCCTCCAGGATCGTTTTGAGCGAAACCGCCACCAGATAATCGTCATCCACCACTAAAACTCTCATTTCGTCTGCTCCTTTGGTATCGAAATAAAAATCCGGAATCCCCCGTCACAATGAATCCGGAACACTCCCGCGAGTGCCTCCACGCGCTCTTTCATATTGGAAATCCCAAGTCCCCCGCCGGAGGGCTGCGCCACCGTTCCGTTGTCCTCCACCGTGAGCTGGTAGAACCCCGGATGCTCCCGCAAAATAATGCTGACCCTGTCCGCATTGGAATGTCTGACAATGTTAGACATCGCCTCCCTGACCGTTGCGATCAAACAGTATTTTACACTGCGCGGCACCTCCTTGGACATATCGTAATCGATCGTCAACTGATAGCTCTCTGCCATCTCCTTTGTCGCCTGAAACAGCGCCTGCTCAAGGTCGATCGCCTCGTCATGCAGATCGTGCACACTCTCCCTGATGCTGTCCATCGCCTCGCCCAGCGTCGCATTGACGCTCATTAGCTGCCCGTGGAGCGGCTCTCCCCTGTGAAGCGCCAGCAGCGCGCCAACCTGGAGTATACTCCTCGAAAGCATATGCCCGACATTGTCATGGATTTCCCGTGCGATCCGGTTCCGCTCGCGAAGCGTCGCCAGATAGATCTCATAATCCTGCTTTTCAAGCAGAGCCTTATTCTTCTCATGCAGCACCATATTTAATTCTGTACTGCTGTCCCGAAGCCGGATCAGCTCCCGCTCCAGGCGCTCTTTTTTCAATGTGCGAAGACCAAGCACAGCCGCCAGCGCAAGTATACAAAGCCACAGCAAACTCCCGTAAACTGCCTGCGTCCCATTCTCTCCATGAAACAAAAACAGATATACCGGAGCCGACAGACCCACAAGCCATCCCCGCCGCTCTGTGGCACAGTCATAGAAAATAACGGGCAGAAAACATAAAAGTTCCGGCAGCAAAAAGCATCCGACGAGAAACAACAAGGTATACACCGTGCGGTAGCGCCGATTTTCTATGCAGTTTCCAAGCGCTGCCGCGATCACGCCAAGCAGCATTGCCGTCACCGCTTTTGCAGGGGACGCGCTCTGCCCCGCCAGAGTAATCCCCATGATAATGAAAAGTCCTTTATCCCATATACGTTCCATAATTTCTCTCCCTGCTTTCACCATATCATTTCTGCCACAGTCTGACCAGATTTTTTCTGCGAAATATTTTTTTGTGACATTTGTCACATCAAGACACTGACGCGGCTCACTTACCATCCGCCCCTCATTTTTCTATACTGGTATCATAAAAAATATACCGCAGGAGGTATCCTATGTCTGCACCCGTTGTAAAAGTAGAAAATCTGGTAAAACGCTACCGCGAACTGATCGCACTCGACCATTTCAACCTCTCGATCGAGGAGGGGGAGATCTTCGGTCTCTTAGGTCCGAACGGTTCGGGAAAGACGACCGCCATCAACTGCATCCTATCGCTGCTCGCTTTCGATAAGGGAACGATCGAGGTCTTTGGAAAAGAAATGCGTCCGGACAGCTATGATCTCAAGCGCCGGATCGGCGTTGTGATGCAGAATGTCGCCGTCTTTGACGCGCTGACCGTCTATGAAAATATCGACTATTTCTGCGGTCTCTACATCCGCGACAAGTCGCTCCGCAGACAGTGCGTCGAGGACGCGATCGCCTTTGCCGGGCTTTCCGAGTTCCGGAAATTTTATCCGAAAAAGCTTTCCGGCGGTCTGCTGCGCCGACTGAATATCGCGTGCGGGATCGCGCACAAGCCAAAGCTTATCATCCTGGACGAGCCGACGGTCGCCGTCGATCCCCAGAGCCGCAACAATATTTTAGAGGGGATCACGCGGCTCAACAGGGAGGGTGCGACGGTGATCTACACCTCACACTACATGGAGGAAGTGGAGCAGATCTGCAGCCGCGTGACGATCATGGATAAAGGAAAAAGTCTCGCCACCGGAACGACCGAAGAACTCAAGCGGATGATCAAAAAGAGCGAGATCATCTCAATCGACGTCTTAGACCTGCTGCCGGAACAGCTCGCCGCCATCCGCGCGCTCCCGCACATCTATGAGACATCCTTTGAAAACCACTGCCTCACCATCCTCTGCGACGGGGGGAAACACAATCTGCCGCGCGTTTTAAACTATTTGCAGGAAGAGGGCGTCCCATTCGGCAGAGTCTATTCCGAGCTGCCGACCCTAAACGATGTGTTTCTGGAAATCACCGGAAAAGCATTGCGCGATTAGGAGGTGTTCTATGTTTTTTCATTCATTGAAGTACAAATTTCTGTGTCTGGTGCGCGACAAAAGTCTGATGTTCTGGTGCTTTGCATTCCCGCTTCTGCTCGGCACGATGTTCTCTTTCGCATTCGGCTCGATCAATGAATCGGATTCCTTTTCCGCGATCCCCGTCGCCGTCGTCCGGGAGGAAGCAGCGCAGGAAACTGCGGAGGAGACGATGCTTTTTGACGGTATCAAAATGCTCTTTGACAGCCTGTCTGCAGAAGGAGAACAGCAGCTCTTTACCGTCTCCTACACCTCACGGGACGAAGCGCTTGATCTTTTATCCAGAAAAGAGATTTGCGGCATTTTTACCATCCGAGTAGCGGATGGTCGCATAGCAGGTCGCGCAGCGGACGCCCTCCTCACGCTGACCGTTTCCTCCGAAATGAACTCGGATCCGGTGTCCCAGAGCATCCTAAATGCCTTCACGCAGCAGTTTCATATGCAGTATCTTACCATCTTAGATATTGCGGTCAGTCACCCGGAAAAACTTGGCGCCGTCGTGGAAAAAATGACGGAGCAGGCAGACTATATTGCCGAGGAAGCGCTCGGCGCAGACACACTCGACAGCTCGCTGACCTATTTTTTCAACCTGATCGCAATGACCTGCCTATATGCGGCGATCGCGGGAAGCACGATCGCGATCGACCATCAGGCGAACCTGTCCGCGCTCGGAGCGAGACGGAGCATCTCGTCCGGGCACAGACTCCCGGCGCTCCTCGGCGATCTGACAGCGCTTTTGCTCTTTGAATTTATCACCGTACTGACCGCCCTGGTCTATTTTATCACCGTTCTGGGAGTCGATTTCGGAACACGCCTTGACGGAGTGATGCTGACGAGTCTCTGCGGCTGTCTGACCGGGATCAGTCTCGGCTTTCTGGTCGGCTGCATCGGGCGCTTTGGCAGTGACACCAAGTTTGGCATCCTGATGGCAGTGATCATGACGAGCGTCTTTCTCAGCGGTCTGATGGTTGGCAATATGCGGATTCTGGTGGAACAGTTCTGCCCCCTTCTAAACCGCATCAATCCCGCCGCGCTGATTTCCGACGCCCTCTACGCACTGGTCGTCTACCCGTCCGGCGAACGTTTCTTTATGAATCTTGCAGGGCTTCTGGCGCTCTCTGCCGTATTTTTTCTGGCAGGCTTTGTATTTGTGAGGAGGAAAAAGTATGCAGCTCTTTAAAGCATTTTTTAAAATTGCACGAAAGCGTCTCGGTGCAACAAGTATCTATTTTATCATCTACGCGGGAATTACTGTTTTTCTGTCTATGACCGCCAACGATTTCTATACCGGACAATTTCAGGCTTCCGCCCTGACGATCACGGTCACGGACGAGGATCAGTCCGCCGCCAGCGCCGCTCTCACTGACTATCTCTCCTCAATGCACCATGTGACCGAGGGCGGGGGCGACCGCGAAAATGTGCTGGATCAAATTTACTACCGGACACTTGATTACGCGCTCACCATTCCTGCGGGATTTGAAAAACGGCTGCTTGCAGGCGATGCAGACAGTCTGGTAAGCTCCCTCGTGATTCCGGGGAACACTTCATCCTACTATGTAGAACTGCAGATTTCCGAATATCTGACCGCCGTGGAACTCTACCTTGCAGGTGGTTATGATCTCACCTCTGCCATCGAACTGGCGGACGATACGATCGGCGCCCTTCCGGTTGCAGAAACGATTTCTTTTGCGAAAAACACGAATACGCTGGGGAGTTATCTTTTTTACTATTTTCAGTATCTGCCCTATATTTTTATCGTGATCCTCTTCTCCGGTCTCGCACCGATTTTGATCACCTTCCACGGCAGGGCACTGAAAGCACGCACAGACTGCTCCGCCTTAACCCCCAAAAGACGGGTCGGTGAGCTTTCCGTGGGCTGTATTTTATACAGCTTTGCCATGTGGGTGCTCTTTCTCCTGCTCTGTCTGCTGCTGTATGGAAAAGAACTGTTCACGGAGCGCACGCCACAGCTCGCCATCTTAAACAGCTTTGTATTCCTGCTGTTTGCCGTCGGGCTGACGCTGCTGATCAGTTGTTTTCCGTTTGACGACAACATTTTAAATATGGTCTCAAATATTGTCGGGTTATCGATGTCGTTTCTCTGCGGAGTCTTTGTACCGCAGACACTGCTGCCCGCTCCGGTTCTTGACGTCGCGAAATTTCTTCCGGCTTACTGGTATATCCGCGCCAACAATATGCTTGCCAGCTTCGGTGAAGAAATTTTTGACATGAACTTTTACTGGCAGTGCATCGGTATCCAACTGCTCTTTGCCGCAGCCATGTTCGCCCTCGCACTCGTGACGGCGCGCCAGACCAGACGTCAGTCATAGTCCCTGCCGACACACATGGCTGGCAAAGGCACACAGCCGCCCGACACACAAGGCAGACAAACGGCGGTCCGTGCCGGAATGTCCCGCTAGGGGGCATACACCGGAACAGGACCGCCGTCCGTCTCATACAATCGCAGCGCTGGATATAAAAGGCGCAGCTTTGCCTCAATATCCCCTCTTTTTTCTTCTTCGGGAAAAATCTCCGTCAGGATCGTTCCCTCCCTCATCAGATAAATGTGCTTACAGTACGCCAGCACAAGCGCGGGGTCGTGTAAAATGACAAGCCCGATCTTATCCTTTCCCACCGTCATTCTGTGAAAATGCTCCATCATCCCATACTTGTGCGTGAAGTCCAGCGCATTGTCCGGCTCATCCATCAGGATCATTTCCGCATCCTGCACGAGCGTCCGTGCCAGCAGAACCATCTGCTTCTGTCCTTCGCTGATGTGGAGAAAATCTTTTTCTAAAAGTCCGTCGATGCCAAGTTCGCGGGCAAGCGCTGCCGCCTCCCCAAGCATCCGCCTATCCGGCTGCCCGAACAGTGGCAGATGCGGGTAAAAGCCCGATACCAGCACGTCATGACAACAGTAGCCCGGCGGAATCTGCACCTTCTGCGGCAGCAGCGCCACATGGCGCGCGCGCTGTTTGGGCGAAAGTCCCAGCAGATCGACGCCCTCTAACTCACAGCTTCCCTCCGCCCAAGCGTCCACCTTCATCAGACCGTGAAACAGCGTCGTCTTGCCGCAGCCGTTCGCACCCATCAGCGCGGTCATCTCCCCGCTTTTTAAAGTCATTTCGATATCCCTTAACACCACAGTTTTTCCGTAGCCCGCCGAGAGGTTTTCGATCCTGCACGTTTTCATTCCACCGCTCCTTTCCGCTTACACAGAAAATAGATAAAAAATGGGATGGCACATAGCGTCGTCAGAATACTGGTCGGCAGTTCCCCTCCACGAATACTCCGCGCAAAGCAGTCCGCGAGCACCACGAGCGCGCTGCCGCACATCCCGCTGAATGCGAGATACCCATGTGTCCTCGTCCGCAGAAGGAGATAGGAGAGGTGTGGCGCAATCAGCCCCACAAAGGAGATCACACCAGTCAGCGAGATCACCGCTGCGGTTGCCAGCGTGCAGAGCGTTAAGATCAGCATCCGCATATGCTCATGGTTCATTCCCATAAAGGCGGCTGTTTTCTCCCCCATGCCAAGCAGCAGGATCTCCTTTTTCAAAAGAAGCAGAACCAACACGGAAACGAGCGCCGGAACAAGCACCGCCAGAACCTTTTGCTGTGTGATCGTGGAGAGACTTCCCATCGTCCAGAACTCGATCGCAGCCAGCTCTCCCTCGGAATCCGCCATATATTTTAACAGCATAATCATCGCACCGGAGAACGCGCTGGAGGCGATTCCCGCCAGAATATACGTCTCGCTGCGCCTGCCGCCGCTCGCTTTTACCAGCAGGATCACCGCCACAAGGATCATCATTCCCCCGGCGAAAGAACCGAACATGATCTCAAGCGAGCTGCCCGCGCCGAGGACGATCATGCACGCCGCGCCGAGGCTCGCCCCGCTCGAGACGCCGATCAGATCAGGAGACGCCAGCGGATTGTGAAACAGAAGCTGAAACACAGCGCCCGTAAGCCCAAACACGAACCCTGCCAGAAGCCCCATAACAACCCGCGGCAGACGGAGCTGGAAAAATACCCGCACGTCCATCGCATCCCCGGCATCCCCTGCAAGGATCGCAAAAATATCCGAAAAAGAAAGGGGATAACTGCCGACACGAAGCGCCGCCACGGTGCACAATGCCAACAGTAGTATTCCTCCTGCCATAACCGCCCTGCTTTTCGCTGTTCGTCTCATTCCAGTGATCCCCTCTGTTCCTCTACTTCGTGATGAGTTCCTCATCCAGTGTAAATCCATAGAACGTCTCGTAAAACTCTACGGCGTCCTGCTGAAACTCCTCAAACGGGTATACGTCCTCATGGAGCACGCTCGCCAGCCAGCGCGTTCCCAGAATCCCGGTCGGGATCGGAGAATCCCACTCCTCAATCCCGGTCGGCATCTGATAGACTGCGCCATTTTTCACCGCCGTCACATCCTGAAGCTGTGCGTCTCCCAGAATGTCCTCCACGCTGTACTCCGCATTGGACGGCGCGATGATCACATCCGGATCCATCACCAGAATATCCTCATAGGAAACGTCTGTCCAGTAATCTCCCTCGATGCTCTCCGCCGCATTTTTTCCCTTTGCGAGTTCCACCATGTGGCTCTGGTACATATCCTTCGCCGCAACGCTCAGATAGGAGCCGTTGCCCGCCATGTAAACAGACGGCGTCTCCACGTCTGCCAGCAGCGCCTCAAGCTCTTTCAGCGATGCACTGTAATAGGCAACGAGCGCAGCAGCCCCCGCTTCCTTTCCAGTTACCTGTCCCATCAGCGTGAGCATTTCCTCCAAAAGCTCCTGGCTCTCCGGATATACCACCAGCACCGGAATGCCGACCTCGGTCAGTGCGTCCGCCTGGTCGATCAGCTTCTTCGGCATGATCACCAGATCCGGATCAAGCGCGATCGCCGCCTCCACGTCAAACGCCTTCAATGTGCCGACACTCGGCAGATCCAAAAGCTCGGGTGCAGCCATTCCGTAGATCGGTCTTGTGTCCGCCTTGCTCTCGATACCCACAAGCGCATCGCCAAGCCCAAGCGCCATTGCCGCATAGGTCGTGATATAGTAGCAGCTTACGATTTTCTCCGCCGGTTTTTCGAGTGTCACCTCGCGTCCCGCCTGATCGGTGAGCCGGATCGCTCCGCCCGCCGCGCTCTCCGTGCTCTCGATAGGCGCCTCCTCCGTCGCAGACGCTTCCTCCTGCGTCTGTACGGGCTCAATCTGAGACTCTGTGGTCTGCTGTCCGCAGGCGCTTAAGCCGAAGCAGAGCGCAGCCGTCAAACATCCTGATACGATTCGCTTAAACATAGTTTCTCCCTCTGATTCCCTCCTGATGACTGATTATACCATTGAAAAATGTCCGTCACAACGTAAATTTGCTTTATCACAAAAGGTTTTTACTCAAATTTATCTAAATCTTCGGGTCTGTCCAGATCCCTTAATTCCGACTCTTCCACTGAAATCATTTTCATTTCATGTTTCAGTGCAACTGATTTTGCGCCCTTGTCGCCGCGAAGCTCCGTCAGTTCATCAAAAAATGCCGCTGGAAACAGCATCGGGTTCTGCACCACTCCGCCCGCGCAGGCACACACGACATGGGTATCATCGGCTGCCTCCAGAATCCGGTGCAGCGTTTCCGTCTTTAAATCGGGCTGATCCGCCAGCACAAAAAGAATGTTCCCGCAGTCCCACAGCGCTTCCGTCCCCAGACGGATGGAATAGGACAAGCCCTTGTCCGGCATCTCATTCCGCACATATGCCATTCCCCGCTCCTCACAGAGTCTGCAGATCTCGCCATACTGCGTGACAACAACCACCCCGGAAAGTGGCAGTCTGCCGACCTTGTCCATAATAAGCTCTATGATCTTCCCGCCAGAGAACTCATGAAGAAGCTTGTTTCCGCCAAAGCGCGCACTGTTCCCCGCCGCAAGGATCACGCACCCGGTATGGTTTGTGTGATACCAGCTCCTCTCCAGCAGCCCGAGAGCCTCCACAAAAGAAACCTCGTCAAGATCTATGATACGGATTTGGGGGTCATGCAAAAGCCAGTCGTTATGCGCCGCCTCCTTCTTTTTTAAAACGCCCACAACATTCCTGTGCGTGTGTACGGCTTCCTTTAACATCGCGAGATACGCTGTCTCGTCCTTTTCCAGCACGCCGATCTCATCCAGCACGAGCATATGCCCGGGAAGCTCCATACTTTTTTGCAGCACCTCGCAGCCAAAATCATCAAACACCCCCGGGATCACCTCGTTGTAAGTGTCATGCTGCACAGAAAACACGCGGTCATTCCCCGCCATATCCACGAGCGCCTGCATACAAAACCCCGTGCGCCTGCCGTTCTCATACACCGGAAGCGTCTGAAATCCGCACACGGGGATTTTATTTCTCTCCAAAAATGTGCGGATGCAGGTCGATTTTCCAATCTGCTTCTGTCCCGTCAGAAAGACCTTCACTCCTCATCCTCCTTGCCCATATCTCCTCAAATGCAGATCACCTGCATGGCGGCTGACTCTTACACAGAAATATTGACCGTGCCGCCGAAATCTGCCGGGGCAGCCCCGACGTCGCCCGCAAAGCTGCCAGACAATGCGCCGGATACAGGTCCTGTCCCTCCCGTCACATCTGTCGCGGCTATTTTTGTTTCCGTCACCTCTGCCGCTTCCATTTCTGCCATCATCTCTGCTGCCGCTTCCAGCTCCGCCGCCTGCTGCGCCTGCTCGAGCATCTGCACCTCACGCATCGCCGCTGCCTCCATACTGAGGTCAAAGACTGCGCCACCCCCACCGGAATTTCCGGCGTCTGCCGCCCCGTCCCGGTCCATCATGCTTTTGATGTATTTCATATCTGCTTCCTGGATCCGGCTTCTCTCCTGATTCCGGTGCATCCGCTGTTTTTGCACAAGCTCATTCTTTCTGCGCTTCTTCTCTGCCGCCTGCTGCATCTGCTCGATCGCTAGTTTGCTCTCAAGCTCGCGCTCCTTCTGTACCACCCGCCGCCGGATCTCATTCCTCATTTTCTGATCCTGCGCGCCGTCCTCGCGGCTTTTCGCTCTCTGCTCCTGCTCCTCCTCGCGCAGATTGCGCATCTTTAGCTGCGCACAGCGCACCATCCGCCTTGCGTGCGCGATCGCGCTTGCCATCTGCTTTGTATCGTACTGACCGCTGCCCGCCTGCCGCTGAAGCGTGGCAAGCTTTCGCTTCGCGCTTGTCACCACACTGGCGGCATTCTGCGCGCGCTTTGCACGCATCAATTGTGCCGAGATCTCTCTGTGGTTGTAATTCAGTGGCTTTTTCGCTTTCTTCCCCGAGGTTCGCATCGCTGCCATTCGCCCGTAGGTCGTATTTGCATTTTTGATCGTCACTGTTCCGCCAAACACTGACTGCGGATTCACATTTCCCGCCTGCGCCATAATCGTTCCCATCGTATTTCCTCCCTGAAAACTGCACTCCGATTCCATTCCTATATGCTATACATCGGACAGAAACCCGCTATTTGTTAGCACTTTTGCCAATTTATAGTGGCATGGTAGTGGCGCATATGCTATGATAAGCCCACACGATTTTTTGAAACGGAGACGGATATGGAAATCATAGCGATCAGGGAACACGGTGAATGGATAGAAGAAGCCTTTGTGTGGTTTCACACAAAGTGGCAGATTCCTGCTGAAGAATATAAGAAAAGTATGCAGGAGTGTCTGGCGCGTACCGACAGCATCCCGCAATGGTATATCGCCGTGGAGCAAAACCGCATCATCGGCGGCATCGGGGTCATCGAAAATGATTTTCATGAGCGCACGGATCTCTCACCAAATATCTGCGCCCTCTATGTCGAAGAAAGCTGCCGCTGCAACGGCATTGCAGGACAGCTTCTCCATTATGTCTGTGACGATATGCACTCCTTCGGTATTGATACGCTGTATCTGGTCACAGAGCACATAGGATTTTATGAGCGTTATGGGTGGGAATTTTTGTGTATGGTTTCCTGTGAGGGGGAGGATGGGATGCTGCGGATGTATGAGCATCAAAACCAGTCATGCGCTACAATTCCTCCGTCTTAAAGCTCACATACCCTTCGTAATAATAGCTGTGGTCAATTCCCTTCATATAAATCTCACGGCTTTCCACCTCATCCGTGAGCGCCGCCCTTAAAATATGCTTGATCTCAATGTCCCTGACCGGGCTGCGCTCCATCGCCAGCAGATAGTCCTCCTTGTCCACCCGGCTCCAGTCTACCACCTGACCGGTTTCTGCTTTGAGTATCTGATCCAGCCAGATGCGCATACTCCGCCCATTCCCCTCCCGGAAGGGATGGGCGATATTCATCTCCACATATTTCTCAACGATCTCATCAAAATCAGACTGCGGCATCCGGTCAATGTGTGCAAGCGCCGCATCCAGATACATCAGGGGCGCAAACCGGAAATTGCCTTTCGCGAGATTCACTGTTCTGATCTCTCCGGCAAAATCATAAATGTCCTCAAACAAGTATCTATGAATAGTTTGCAGAGGGGAAAATTTACCGGTTTCCAGTTGATCCAGCGTGCCGCTCTCAAAAAGCTCCCTCGCTTTCTTCTTGCTGATGCGTTCCTCCTCGCGGGCAAGTTCTGCCGCATTGTCAATTCCCAATTTATTTTCCAGTGTCATGGCACACCTCCAGTCTACCCCCGGCTAGCAGATTTCCGCTCCCGACGGCATCTTCTTCTCCGGCGTCATCAGCGCCAGATTGCCCTCGGCATCCTCTGCGCACAGCAGCATACCCTCCGAGAGAACGCCCGCGAGTTTCGCCGGCTTTAAGTTCACAAGAACCATGACCTTCTTACCAACCATCTCCTCCGGCGTGTAATACTTGCGGATACCGGAAACGATCTGCTTTACCTGACTGCCGATCTTCACCTGCGAGCAGAGCAGCTTTTTCGATTTTTCCACCGCCTCGCAGGCAATGATCTCGCCGACCTGAAACTGCATTTTCATAAAATCATCGTAGGCAATCTCCTCCTTCGGCTCAATGTCGATCACTTCCTCTACGTCCGCCGTCTCCTCCGGCAGCTCGCTGAGCGCACGCTGCTCCGCCTCAAATTCCTTTTTCTGGGCAGCCTGAATCTCCTCAACTTTTGGCAGGATCTCCTTCGCGTCCAGACGTGCAAATAAAATCTCCGGCTTTTCCACAATCTTATTGCCACTCTCATAGAGTCCGAACTTGTCTAGTTCGTCAAAGCTGCGCAGCTTTGTGTTGAGCTGTCCGGCAATTTTTTGCGCTGTCTCCGGCAGAAAACTCTCAAGCAGAGACGCTCCGATTGTAATGGACTCCGCCAGATTGTACAGTACTTCGCTCAAGCGATCCTTCTGCGCCTCATCCTTTGCAAGCACCCACGGCGCTGTCTCGTCAATATATTTGTTGCAGCGGCGGAATACGGCAAACACCTCCGAAATGGCGTCCGCAACGTGCAGATCCTCCATCTTCTTCGCAACCTTATCGCGCGCGCCCGTCACAACTGCTTTTAAGTCTGCGTCCACCGCGTCGGTCACGCCCGTACAGGAAACCACTCCGTCAAAATATTTGTTGCTCATGGAAACGGTGCGGTTCACCAGGTTTCCTAAAATATTGGCAAGATCGGAATTAAACCGCTCGATCACAAGCTCCCATGTAATGATTCCGTCATTTTCAAACGGCATCTCGTGCAGCACAAAATAGCGTGTCGCATCCACGCCAAACAGACGTACCATATCGTCCGCATAGATCACGTTTCCTTTGGACTTGCTCATTTTGTCCCCGCCCTGAAGCAGCCACGGGTGACCAAACACCTGCTTCGGCAGCGGCAGGTCTAACGCCATCAGGAAAATCGGCCAGTAAATCGTGTGGAAACGAACAATGTCCTTTCCGATCAGATGCAGATCCGCCGGCCAGTTCTTTTTAAATAATTCCGAGGAATCGCCCTCCGCGTCAAACCCCATTATTGTGATATAGTTGGTCAGCGCGTCCAGCCACACATACACGACGTGCTTCGGATCAAAATCCACCGGGATCCCCCATGAAAAAGAAGTTCTTGAAACACAGAGATCCTGCAGTCCCGGCAGCAAAAAGTTGTTCATCATCTCATTTTTTCTGGAAACGGGCTGAATGAACTCCGGATGCGTGTTGATGTGCTCGATCAGGCGGTCCGCATATTTGCTCATCTTAAAGAAATATGCCTCCTCCTTCGCGGGCTGAACCTCCCTGCCACAGTCCGGGCACTTGCCGTCCACAAGCTGCGATTCCGTCCAGAAGGATTCGCACGGTGTACAGTAAAGCCCCTCGTATGCGCCCTTATAGATATCGCCCTTGTCATACAGCTTCTTAAAAATCTTCTGCACCTGCTGCTCATGGTCCGTGTCAGTCGTGCGGACAAAGCTGTCGTAGGAAGTGTTCATCAGATCCCAGATGTCTTTCACCTCGCCCGCCACATTGTCCACATACTCCTTCGGCGTGATCCCCGCCTTCTCTGCCTTCTCCTGGATCTTCTGTCCGTGCTCGTCTGTTCCCGTCTG
Source organism: Roseburia sp. (assembly GCA_026168605.1). GTDB lineage: Bacteria > Bacillota > Clostridia > Lachnospirales > Lachnospiraceae > Roseburia. The sequence continues at coordinate 30,992 of JAPFDX010000026.1, forward strand.
AAAATAAACGTCATAGCCTTCCGCTCTCTTGTAGCGCGCGATCGCGTCCGCAAGCACGATTTCGTAGGTGTTGCCGATGTGCGGCTTGCCCGATGTGTAGGCAATCGCCGTTGTCATATAATACTTTCCTTTTTTGCTCATAATACTTCCTCCTTCAATAAAAAATCCCGCCCTCCGGAAAGCAGGCGACACCGCCATTTCCCGGAAGACGGGAGTTCTCCCGTGGTACCACTTCCTTTTGCCCGAACCTCGCAGTCCGCGCCTCCATGAATATCTCTGTATGCAGGAAAACACAACCGCATCACTTCCATATTCCCCGCTGTAACAGGCGGTCCTGTCGAAGCTTATCCTTCGCATCTTCCGGTATTTCTATACCGACGCCCGCAAAGGTTCATCCCCGCCACTCCAAAGCCATCTTCCACTGATCTTCACTCATTTCCTCGCAGCGAACCGCCCACCGCGCACAAATTTCTGTGCCCGCACAGACAGCCGGAAATCTCTCTGTAAAGCTTTGATCTGTGTACTCTCTTTTTCTCCGTGTTTGTGTGATCGACTTTTTTAAGGGTAGCATGGAAAACGCGGAAAGTCAAGGCGTTCCGCAAATCCCCCTGAAACCGTTTGACAGCCGCTCCCCCATTTTGATAAAATAGTCAGGCACGTTTGATTTACCACACGAATGGAGGAATTATTATTATGGATATACTGATCGTCATGTGCGTTGGTATTCTGATCGGAAAGTTTCTTGTGCCGAAAAAGGCAAAGACAGCCAATGAATACCTTTCTCTATTAAGTACATTTCTCTTAATATTTGCTATGGGAGTCACGCTCGGCTCAGACGACAACTTCTTTGCGGAGCTGTCAGCGCTCGGCATCACCAGCTTTTTATTTTTCCTGATCCCGACAGTGCTCTCCATTCTTCTGGTCTATCTGCTGACACGGCATTTTATGCAGAAAAAAGACTCGGACGCGCAGGGGAGGGCTGAGAAAAAATGATGGTTTTACTCACGATACTCTCACTGCTGCTCGGACTCGCCTGCGGCTTCTATGACGTTCAAAATTCTGTCATCACCCTGATCAGCGGAAATACGGATCTTATTTTGTACCTGCTTATGTTCTCCGTCGGCATCAGCATCGGGATGCACAAGGGCATCGTACAAAAAATGAAAGAATACCATATCCGCATTTTCATCATCCCGATCGGAATCATCGCAGGCTCTCTGCTCGGCGGAGTACTGTGTTCCCTGCTGGTTCACATACCCGTTGCGCAGGGGACGGCGATCGCAAGCGGTATGGGCTGGTACAGTCTGGCAGGCTCGACGATCGGAAATATTGCGGGTGCGCAGCTCGGAAGCGTTGCATTTTTAAGCAATCTGATGCGGGAAATCTTCTCCTTTTTTATCATCCCGTTTCTTGCGCTGAAATGTAACAACTATACCTGCATCGCCCCCGCCGGGGCAACCAGTGAGGACACCACGCTCCCCATGATCTTAAAATACACCAACGAGGAAACTGTCGTTCTGTCGGTGCTAAACGGTATCATCTGCTCCTTCTTTGTTCCGATACTGATCTCCTTCTGTCTCGGCTTTGCGTAAAAGAATCCTGACAAAAACGCTGTCCGTTACACGGACAGCGTTATAAACAACACATTGATGCAACAAGAGAGCGCCACGAACGTGACCGCAAGCTTTCCGGCTGCTGTTTTTAATTTTTCAAGAACTGCGCCCTTCTGCCGGTAGACTGCGAGCAGCGTCACAGAGAGCAAAATCGCATACAGCGGCGCATACACGCGTTCCCCGGAGACATAGATCGTCGCCATGAAGCCGAGCACCATCCCCGCGCCAAATCCACATCCAAGCAGGATCAGCACACAGAGATACTCATACAGCTTCTCCCCAAACAACTGGTAGAGCGCATAGATCATTGATGCAACCGATACTGCCAGATATACCAGCGGGATCCATGTGGAAAGGTCTCCCCAGCTCCACTCCAAAATCTCCCCCGGAACGACAAACAGACCGGACAGCCCGGGATAAGCCGTGCGCGCTACCGTCTGCCCGAATAAGATCAACAGTGGACCGGAGGATAAAAGCGTCTTTTTAAAATCCCTTGTCTTTACACACACGAGCGCCGTCCATAAAAATGCCGTCATGCAAAAAAGCATATCCGCATTTGCGATAAACACGCGCTCAATACTCAGCAAACCCAGATAGAGCTTATCCCCGAATCCGAACGTCTCATAAATCGGAAGATCTGCGAGGCTGACCGCGTTTCTCCCTGCGTTCCCGGGGCAGAGCGCGATGACCAGGAGCGAGAGCGCCGTAACCGCTGCGATCACCGCAAAAAGCGCGGGGTACGCCGGTTTTCTTTTCTTCATCCCAAGCCAGATGACAGTTAAGACCAGCATCACTGCCAGAATCACAGCGTACTGCTCATGACTTCCCGTCATGATACAGACAAACACACCCAAAACGGCTTCCGCCGGATGAATCCTCTCCTCCGCCGCCATCCGTTTCACCAGAAGCGCCAGAAAGAAGATTCCCCAGAGCGGCCAGAAGTGTGTTACGGTCGTGGTGATCCAGCCCGCCGTACCCATGTCATGAAACGGAAACAGAAGCACCGCCGCCGCGCCGCACCAGCGCATCAGCAGACTGTCGTCAAACAGTCTGGCGAATATCACCGGAAAGGTCGCAAACATCAGATAATCAATGACACGCCACAGCAGCGGAAACTGTATCACCGTCACCAGAATCCCCTCGGACACCACGCGGGATGTCCAGTTTAAGTACCGGTGGGACAGATATTCCATCAGACTGCTGTCGCGCAGGGCTTCCGAGAAAAAGACATCATCACCGCCCATCGGCTGCATCTGTATGTGGTAGACAAATCCGACCACTGCCACCAGAAGAAACGGCAGTACCGCCCTACTCTTCTTCATACATATCATCCATCTTCGTGCCGCAGTTACTGCAAAAAGTCGCTCCCTCCGGCATCTTCGCTCCGCACTTCGGGCACTCGGCTGCCCCGCGCAGCTTTAAGATCTCCGCTTTCATGCGCTCGATCTCATCCAGCGCCTCCCGGATCAGGAAAAACTGCTCTGCCTCCTCAATGCCCTCTTCATCCTTGTGCTTCTCAAAATATGCCTGACCGATCGCCATGTACTGCTTCTGTACATAATCCTCCTTGGACTTGATGTCCAGCTTCAGCCTGGCGATCTCGGACATATCCTTCGCCTTCTGTGTGACGTCCTTGCCTGCGGTTGTGAGTGATTCTGTCAGTTCGTCAAAAAACCCCATTACTGCTCCTTCCTTAATATAACTTAAATTCTTTCACCAGCTCATCCAGCGTACCGGACTCGTCGGAAAGGCTGTCGCTGATGGAGGTACACTCCTGTGAAGCCTCTGCCGTATTCTGCATAACCGCCGAAATCTGCTCGATTCCCTGCTCTACCTGCTCCAGCGCCTGCGCAGAATCGGTAACGTTTTCCTTGATGCTCTGTGCAACCTTCGCAAAGTCCTTCATCTCTTCGATCACGCGGTCAAATGCCTCCGATGTGGAAGCGGTGATCGCATTACCCTTCTCGATCTCCTCCAGGGTCTTTCCGATCAGCTCTCTCGTGTCAACGGCTGACTGTGCACTGTCTGCCGCCAGCTTTCCGATCTGGTCTGCGACAACGGCAAAGCCTTTTCCTGCCTCGCCTGCTCTTGCAGCCTCGATCGAAGCGTTCAGTGAAAGCAGGTTTGTCTGGGAAGCGATCTCCTCGATTGCCGTGATAATGTTTTCGATCTCCCTTGAAATCTCGGTGATGCGTCTCATCTCCTCGGTGAGCTCTTCCATCTTCTGTTTTTCCTGCTCTGCCTTGTCTGCGGAGAGACGGATATCCTCGTAAGCCTGCTGTGAGTTCTTTGCACTCTCCTCCGCAAGGTTTGCCACTGTATTGATCGTGGCTGTCAGCTCCTCGATCGCGCTCGCCTGGTCTGTCGCACCCTCGGAGAGAGCTCTCGATGAATTTGCAAGCGTTCCGGCATTGGAAGCCACCTGATCGGAAGTGTTCTGGATCTCCGTCAGCGCCACATTAAACTTCTTCAGAATGTATACAAAAGATTCCTTGATATCTGCAAAGTCGCCCAGAAAATCCGTGATCTCGTCGCTCTGTTTTGTCAGGTCTCCTTTGGCGATCTCACGCAGATTGCCGGAAATCTCCTCGATATAATCTGCCAGATTCTTCATGGCTCCACGCAGCGCGTCCGAAACCACTCCAAGCTCATCCGTAGATTCATAGGTGATCAGACTGCCGGCAGACATATCGCCGCCGTACATTCTTCTCGCCGCCTCCGTGATCTGTGCGACCGGCTCCGTGATCAGCGTTATCAAAAGCTTTCCAAGACTTGTCACCAGCATGATCGCCCCGACCACGATCGCCACGATCACTACAACCATGACCCAGAACATCGTGACAACATTTGCCTTTGCCTTCGCAAGCTGCCCTTCTTCGTATGTCTTTAATTCTGCAAAACTATCCTGAAAATCATTATAGGTGTCAAGCATTTCTCCGAGCATGAGTTTATTTGCCTGCTCCCACTTGTCCTGACGGCTTAGCTGGATGATCTCTGCGCTCGCTGTCTTATACTCATCCCATTTCGTCCGGATCACAGAATACAGTTCCTCCTCCTTCTCTGTGGTCAGGTCAGCCTCAAATGCCGCACATACAGTCTCGATATCCTGCTCGATCTGTGCCAGCTCAGCCTCAAATGCCGTCATCTCTTCATCCGTTTTTGATACCAGATGCGCATACTGTTTCATACGGTAATCCGAAGTCAGCGTATCTGTCTCCATCACTCTCGCCAGTGTCGGCGACCAGTTATTTGTGATCTTTCGCACCTGAAGATCCATCAAAAGACTGAGTCCAAGAGCCACAGCGCCCATGACCAGCGTGATGATGATCACCAGTGTCCGGTAAGACTGCAGCTTTGCTTTTACCGGAAGTTGTTTTAGTTTCTCTTTCCATTTCATCGTAAGTGTCCTCCCTATCCATCTTATCTGTAATCCGGCAACACCCTTGCCTAGTACTATCATACCATTTTACTCCCATATTTTCACAATGGCAAGCATGAAAAAGAAAAATCTCTGATTTTTTTAACGTACACAGATATACACAAGATATGCGGCGTACATCACGAGCATGAGGATACCTTCTTTCTTATCGAGCACCTTCTTCGTCCACGCGAATACCCACACGATGGCGCTCATTGCGATCAGGATCACAATGTCGACGACATTTTCCATGATAAAGCCGATCGGGCTGATCGCTGCGGCAGCGCCGAGCACAAATAAAATATTGAAAATATTGGAGCCGATGACATTGCCGAGCGCCATGTCAAGCTCATTCTTCTTCGCTGCGACCACCGAGGTCACCAGCTCCGGCAGACTCGTGCCACACGCAACGATCGTCAGACCGATCAGATTCTGGCTCAGTCCCATCTTTGCCGCGATCGCGGACGCTCCCTCGACCACAAAGTCCCCGCCAAACTTGATCGCGATGATACCGCCAATGATGAACACGATACATTTCCAGACCGGAAGCACCTCGTACTCCTCATCGCCTGCCGCCGCTCTCGCTTTTAACGCCGAGCGCACCATCCAGATCAGAAAGCACACAAAAACCGCGAGCAGGATCAGACCATCCGCACGTCCCAGTGTCATGGAGAGATAACCGCACACGAGGAGCAGCACCGCACAGATCATGGAGAACGGAAATTCTTTTTTCAGCGTGCTCTTATCCACAACGAGCGGATTAAACAGCGCGCAGAATCCACAGACTACCATCAGGTTAAAAATATTGGAGCCGACCGCATTGCTGACTGCCAGCGCGTTGTTTCCCGTCATCGACGCCGTGATGCTGACCGCACACTCCGGCAGGCTTGTCCCCATCGCCACGATCGTCAGACCGATGATGATCGACGGCACCTTTAACATCTTCGCCACCGAGGAGCTTCCCTCCACGAAAAAATCCGCTCCCTTGATCAGTAAAATAAATCCGATTGCCAGCAATACCACTGACCACAAAACTTCCATCATAATTTTTCTTTCCTCTCTTTTGCAAATATATTGACATGACTGCACTCAGCCGAACACGCCCAGGTGTGACAGCAGGATACGAAGTCCCAGCAGCACAAGGATCACGCCGCCCGCAAGCTCCGCTTTTCTCTTATATTTATTTCCGAAAAAGTTTCCGGCATACACGCCGCCGATCGCGATGAAAAACGTCACCACGCCGATGATCGTCACCGCCTCGACGATCGGATAGTCCAGAAATGCAAACGTGATGCCGATCGCCAGCGCATCGATACTCGTCGCGACCGCCAGAACAAGAAGCTCCTTTAGATCAAGCGGCGCGTCCATCTCGGCGATCTCCACATCCTCCTCGGGCTTTAGCGCCTCGAAGATCATTTTGCCGCCGATCAGGCCAAGCAGTGCGAACGCGATCCAGTGGTCGACGCTTGTGATGTAGGTTTCAAACTGGCTGCCGAGCACCCAGCCGATAAACGGCATCAGCGCCTGAAACCCACCGAAAAACAATCCAATGACGACCGCCTGCTTCTTGTTGACCTTGCGCATCGCCAGCCCCTTGCAGACGGCAACGGCAAACGCGTCCATCGCCAGCCCGATCCCTAAGAACAATAGTTCCAAAAAAACTGCCATGATTTTCTCCTTCCGTACTACCCCAGTAACTCCATGATCTCTTCTCTTGTAAAGCTTGCAGAATCCATACCCTCCCCCTCGAGCACCTGCTCGGCAAGCTTTTTCTTGCGCTCCTGGATCTCCATGATCTTCTCCTCGATCGTGCCCTCCGACACCAGACGGTAGACGGTGACCACATTTTTCTGCCCGATGCGGTGCGCGCGGTCTGTCGCCTGATTCTGCACGGCGACGTTCCACCACGGATCGTAGTGGATCACGATGTCCGCCGCCGTCAGATTCAGTCCCGTGCCTCCCGCCTTGAGCGAGATACAGAATACCGGCACATCGTCGCTGTTAAAACTCTCCACCATCTGCATCCGGCGTTCCTTGCCCACAGACCCCGTCAGCATATAGTAGCCGACACCCTCCTTTGCGAGCCGTCCCGCCAGACGGTCGAGCATCGAGGTAAACTGTGAGAACAGGAGCACTTTATGTCCGCCGGCGACGGCGTTGATCACAAGCTCCATGCACATCTCCGTCTTTGCAGACTCACCGCGGTAGCCCTCGAACAGAAGCGCCGGATCGCAGCAGATCTGGCGCAGCTTCGTCAGTTCTGAGAGGATCTGAAGCTTTTCGGAGCGGAACTCCTTGTCGGTTTTCTCGCCGAGCATCTGCTTCATCTGCTGGACGTGCGCCTGATAGAGTTCCTGCTGCTCGCCCTCCAGTCTCGCGTAAACGTTCTCCTTCAGCTTCTCCGGAAGATCGCGCAGGACCTCGCTCTTTAATCTACGCAGGACAAACGGGCGTATCATGCGCTGGAGGCGCTTCATTTTGTTTTCGTCCTTATTCGCCACAATCGGAAGCTCAATCTCCTCGCGGAACCGCTGATAGGTATACAGAAACCCCGGCATCAGGAAGTCAAAAATACTCCACAGTTCGCTGAGACGGTTCTCGATCGGCGTTCCGGTCAGTGCGAGCTTGAACGACGCGGAAATATTTTTCACGCCCCGCGCCGCCTGCGTTCCCGGATTCTTGATATACTGCGCCTCGTCGATCACCTGGATCGCAAAGATCATGTCCTGATACAGCTCGGTATCGCGCTTTAACAGATCGTAGGAGGTGATCAGGATCTCCCCCTCCGCACTCTCCGCCACCAGACGCGCGCGCTCCCCGGAAAGTCCCACGATGATCCTCGTCGTAAGCTGCGGCGCAAACCGCTCGATCTCCTTCTGCCAGTTGTACACCAGTGACGCCGGACACACGATCAGGGAGCGCAGACGCTCCCTCTCACCAGCATCCTGACTCTGGCGCTCCGCCAGCAGGAGACTTATGACCTGCAGGGTCTTTCCAAGTCCCATGTCATCCGCCAGAATGCCGCCAAACCCATTTTCCCGAAGCGTCTTTAACCACAGAAAACCGCTTTTCTGGTAGCTCCGCATCACAGATTTTAACGACTCGGGCACCTCGTAGTCGCTGTCCTCGATCGTTTTCATATTTCGGACAATACCCTTAAATCCTTTATTCTTTTCGACGGCGAGTTTCTCGTTGCTCTTTAGCGCAGCGTCCAGATACATCGCGCGGTACTTCGGCACAAACACGCTCCCCTTTTTCAGCTTCGCCTCCGTCAGGTTTAAATCCTCACGGATCTCCGCGAGAAGTCCCAGTCCGTCGTCCCGGATATCCATAAACTCACCGTTTTTCAGACGGATGTATTTCTTTCTGCGGTCGTACTTCGTGAGCAGGTACGCCAGCTCCTCCGGCGACATCTCCTCCGACTGAATCTTCAATTCCAAAAGGTCGCTCTTTAAGGACACGCCGACCGAGACAGCCGGGGGCGCAACCACCTTAAGTCCCCGGAAGTCCTCCGAGGTGTAGATGCTCATATACTCCGAGAGACGCTGCAGACCGCCCGACAGCAGGCGGTACAAAAGATCCTCGTCATGGGAGAGCACAAATACTGTGCCGCCCATCCCGGTCTCATTGAAATACGGCTCCACCAGACTGCGCACGCGCATCTCGTCGGCGAGCTCCCGCACCTCCCCCGTCTTTGGCTTTTCCAGCACATTGTATTTCTGCTCCCCGTACACCGCCAGAAGCTTTCCGCCGATCACCTGATTGTCCTGTTTGTCGAGATACAGCTCAAATTCCGGCTTCTTCGGAATGTAGAGGCTCTCGTCAAATCCTTCCGAGGTGACGCTAAAATTCTCCTTCAGAAGGGGCAGCAGATCGCGGCAGAACGACGGCAGCTCCTCCATCGCCACGTAGCACTCCCCGCCTGCCTGCCGCTCGATATAGTCAAAAAATCCCCCGGTCTTTTCCTTTAACCCGGCAGGACTGCGATACACCACATTTTCCTCATAAAAATAGTAATATCTGCTGCCGCAGATCAGATGCAGATCCTCAAGCTGTAAGAAAATGCCGGAGACGCCCATCCGTATCAGCAGCCCCGGCTTCCGCTCCCCGTCCGCCACATGACAGACCATCTCGTCACTGCCACCAAACGTGCCGTAAAACTCACCGTCCCCGACAGCCGCAAAAAAACGGTCGATGCCGACCTCATCGAGTTCCATCGTCCGCTCATAGCTTCCCGTATAGGCATAGTAGGCATGATACCTGGTCTGGCGGTGCTTGTCCGCCTCCTGCGCCTGCAAAAAATTCACCAGCCGCCACGCGTTCTCCGTAAACGCCTCCTTACTATGGTAGAAATCCAGCTTTTTGCCATAGCGCACTTTCTCATTGTGCGCAATGGAATACAAAAACGCCGAGATATTTTTCAGAATATATAAATGCTCCGTCCCGATCTTAAATTCCAGTCTGGCATAGCCGTAATCCATCTGAAAATGCGGTTCCAGTTCCACCCTGCCGTAAACGCTCTCCGGTATCAGATAGGAGATGCCGGCGCTCACCGCGTACTGGTTCAAAAGATTCTTTAACGCCAGCGGCGTCTCCATCTTCTGCGTCACATTCTTCTTTGCGGGCGCCTCCGGCTCCCGTTTCACACGCAGGATCTCCCGCGCCTCCCTGCGGTTTACATACGCAAAAAGTACTGCCACGCAGTGCTTGCACATACCGTCATAATTGTAAAATGCCTCGCACTCACAACTACATGACGCAACATCCGCAAATTCCTCATCCACGATCGCACTGACATGGTAGTACTCTTTTTCATTTCCACGTACCCTAGCGGTAATCTCCGCCTTTGGCAAATCATGCTCCAGATATACCTCGTAGGAGAAATCCGCCACTCCGCCCGTCTCGTAGATGTCTTTTCCCCTCCGGTAGACAGTCCCATATGCCGCTTCCCTGATATCTGCCACTGAAAACATGACTCTTCCTCCTGCATCCGATACAACTTTTGTCATCCTATGATTGTACCACACTTTTCCTGCACGGAGGAAATTTTTTTCTCTGTTTTTAAAATTTTTTGTATTCTTTGAGGGACAAAAACTGCGGAAGCGCCTCTCCGATCAATGGTCTGCACCACTCTTTAAACGCCTCCGTCACCCCGTTGCCCCGCACGTTGAGATAACGCTCCGGGAGACGGTTCTCCACCATCATAACCTCCTCGATCGGAATGTGGATCGGCAGGATCCGGTACGGGTTCGTGCTGATCCGTTGAAATCCGATCATGATGCCCGTCTCCCCCGCAAGCGCTGCTTTCACCGCCTCCCGCCCTGCGAGGATCGCTTCCTCTCTGTCCACACGGCTCTGGAACATATACGAAGCGCGTCCGCAGACCCCCGGCTTTTCTCCACGTGCCTTGATCCCAAGTTTTTGGATGACCAGATTTGCCAGATGCGCGCTGACGTCCCCGTAATAGACAGCCCTACCCACCGTAAAAACGGGCTTTACGATCGGTTTTCCATCCCTGCCGTGCAGCCCCTCGCTCGCGACCACCACAACGCCGCCCTTCTCGCGGTACAGCCTTTGCGCATCCTCCAGAAATTCATCCTCGTCAAACGGACGCTCCGGCACATAGATCAGATCCGGTCCGATACCGGACGCGTCTTTGGCGAGCGCGCTCGCCGCAGCGATCCACCCCGCATTTCTGCCCATCGCCTCCACGACACAGACGTGGATCGGAAGCGCCCGCACATCCTGACAGACCTCGTTGACTGTTCCTGCGATATAGCGCGCTGCGCTGCCAAAGCCCGGTGCATGGTCGGTCACGGCAAGGTCGTTGTCGATCGTCTTTGGAATACCCACGACCATGACCTCCAGCTTTTTCTCCTGACACGCCCGGTATATTTTCCCGCAGGTGTCCATACTTCCGTTTCCGCCGTTCATAAACACATAGTGGATCCTGTATTTTTCTATCACGTCCGCAATCCGGCGGTAATCCACTTCAGAAAGTGCGTCCCGGCTCGTGCCGATCGCCGACGCGGGGACATCCGGTAGCCGCTCAAGCGTGTCCTCATCGACATCCTTTAAATCCAGAAACTGCTCCCGCCCGATCGCTCCGCTTCCGCCGACCGCCGCATAAATGTGGGAGATCTGTGGGTGCGTGAGCGCCTCTTTGACCACTCCATACAGGGAGGCGTTCATGACAGGCGTCGGCGCACCCCCGTGCACGATCAAAATATTTTCTTCCATATATTATCTATCTCCCTTATCACGGCGTCAAAGCTTAACAACCGGAATATTCAAAAGCTTTGCCACCTGCTCTAATTCCTCTGCCACGTCCTCCCAGACAAGGCTGTAATGATGGCTCATCCCGTTTTCTGCAATCTCTCTTACCAGGTCGAGCACCGGGGTTTCCACCTTCACATTCACCATCGATCCTCTGGTGTTTCTGACCGTCGGCACCGCCATGCCGCGCAATAAGAACAGACGGTACTGTCCGTCGATGTTCGTAAAGCGCGCCGCCGTCACCGGACCTTCCTTTAAGGAACACCAGAATGCCGTGCCCTGCCCGGCAAGCGGATGGTTGCACATCTTCACGCCGTCCTTCTGATCGTGGAGGCTCGGAGCGGCATTTCCACAATGCCAGAACGTCACGGTATTTTCCTGCTCATCGAGATTGATCAGATCGGTGATAAAGGTCGGCTCATCCGTCAGGACATTCTGCACGAGAGCGGCAACACCCGCATCCATATCGCCCTCGCAGCCGATGTGCACGCCCTCGTCGGCAAGTCTGCCGAGCACCGCACAAGGCGTTGTGTGCAGATTGCCCATCTCCGGCCAGCACTTGATCGTCGCAAAATCATACCCCTGCTCCTTCATCAGTTCCTTTAGCACCAGATATAATCTCGCGTGGTTTTCCAGATGCCCCTCCGGCAATTCCGCAGTATTCCAGAGTTCCGCCGCGCGTCTTTCCTCCACGCGCACGTCCTCCTCCGGCAGCGCCGCCATCCGGTCAAAGACAACCTTTAAATCTGTCTCCTCAACGTTGATACCAAAGGTGCGGCGCAGCGTCACCTCATCAAATGCACAGTTGTAAAACGCCGTCGGACGGTAGCCAAACATCCCAAACCTTAGCCCTCTGATATTTTTAACTGCCGCATAGGCAGATACGATTGTTTTTATCTCTTTTTCCACGCGCGCTTCTTCTTTATTGCCAAAAACAATATGATGCGGCGCATGGATCCGCATCATGCTCGCGCCATTCATCGCCGCACTGCACAGCGCATTCGCATAGAGCCGGTCCTCGCGTTCCCACGCCTCCTCGCGCGGCGCCCACAAGATCAGCGGAACGGAAAGAGCGTCGGCGAAACCGCAGCACACGTCGTCCCCGGTAAACGCCCCGTAGACCAGAATGATAAGCTCGACGCCTTTTTGGCGGAACTCGTCGATACACTCGTCCATATCGCTTTTCGTGCAGATCACACGCGCAAAGCGGTGTACCTGGCAATCCGCCAGATGCGTCTCCACCCACTCACCGTATTCGCGGTATCTCTTCTCCGGCAGCTCTCTCGGCCAGCGTCCCGACAAGGTCACGATCATCCCAACATTTAATTTCTTCTTCATATCCTGCCTCCCCTCCTGTCACACCGTTCCCTTCGAACCGGAAAGCTCAATAATTTTCTTCACATCCTCCGCAAGCGCATCGCTCGCATACTCGCTCAGTTTCCACGAATGTCCCTGATGGTCGAGCTTTTCCAGCCCTTCCTTATAATGCTCCACATATTTATAGCGGATCTCCGTGCCAAAATTGATCTTTGCGACACCGAGCTTTATCGCTTCTTTTACAATGTCCTCATCCATTCCCGTACAGCCGTGGAGTACGAGCGGAATGTCCGTAAATTTGCGGACAGCCTCCAGGATCTCCAGATGGATCTCCGGTTTTCCACGGTAATAACCGTGTGCGTTGCCGATGCCAATCGCAAGCGTGTCCGGCGAACAGAGATTTAAGAACTCCTTTACCTCGTCCGGGTCTGCGATATTTTTATTTTCCATCGGCACACCGTTGTCCAGACGGAGCAGCTCGCCGATTTCCGCCTCAACCGGCACGTCGAAATATTTTGCCACGCTCTGCACCTGGTTGACCATCGCGGCGTTTTCCTTCACCGGCTTTGTCGAGCCGTCGATCATCACGCTCGTAAAGCCGAGTCTGAGCGCCTCCATACAGATTGGAAAACCGTCCCCGTGGTCGAGATGGATCGACACCGGCACGTCCACCTTGTCCGCGCACCATTTTGCTGTCTCGACGAACCAGTCGTGTCCCGAATAAGCCCCGGTGCTCACATAGTGCGCCAGAATGATGGGACTCCTCATCTCCTGCGCCGCTTTCGTGCAGGCGCGGATAATATCGTACTGACCGCCCTGCGTGTTGATCGCCGGAATCGCAAACCCTTTTTTTGACGCGGTCTTTAACATTTCCAGATTATTTGTCAACATAACAATCCTCTCCTTCTCTTTTATCAGCCCTTGACTGCTCCCGCCGTAAGTCCCTTGATCATATATTTCTGGAAGAAGAAAAATACGAATATCATCGGAATCGTACCGAGCGTGGATGCCGAGTTGATCAACTGCCAGTCGCTGACCTCGCCCAGATAGGTCAGTTTCAATCCCTGCGACAGTGTCCACAGATCCGTGGAGCGGATCAGCGTGATCGCGTGCAGATAGTCGTCCCATGTCATCAGAAAGCTGTACACGCCGACTGCCAGAAGTCCCGGCACGACAAGCGGCATGATAATGTGGAATAAGGTATAAAATCTTCCGCTGCCGTCGATGGATGCCGCCTCCTCAAGTTCCCGCGGGATGCCGTCAAAGAAGGACGCCATCAGCGAGACCGTAAACGGTATCTGTGTCGCACTGATGGCAAGCACCAGTCCCAAATGTGTGTCTGTCAGGTTTAACTTTCGCAAAATCGTGTACAGGGAGATCAGGCGGCTGATGACCGGCATCATCTGTGCAAAAGAAAAAGTTGCAAGCAGCATCACATTCCATTTAAAGTGGAATCTGCTGAGCGCATAACCCGCAAACACGGAGATAAAGCAGATAAGCACCGCCGCTGCCGCAGACACAAGAATGTTGTTTTTGTAATACACCAGAAACTTGCCGTCCGAGATCAGCGTCTGGTAGCCCTCAACGGATAGTTGTTCCGGCCAGAGCGTCGGAACCAGACGGTAGGACTCCACATTTGTCTTTAAGGATGTGACAAGCATCCAGTAAACCGGGAACAGCAGGAATGCAAAGATAAAAATCAGCACCAGATATTTTGCAAATCCCCCGGCAAACCGCGTTGCCATTTTATGTACGGATTTATGTCTTTTCATAGAAAGCCTCCTAACTGTCGTCCCGCTTGAAGACACGGTTAAAAATAAATACCACCACGATCATTAAAAGCAGCCAGACTGTCGTCACCGCAGCGCCCGAACCGTAATTGTAATTCACAAACGCCTCGTCGTAGGAGAGCACCGCAAAGGTGGTCGTCGCCCCCGAAGGTCCTCCGTTTGTCAGGGTTGCAAACAGCGGGTACTGCTTGAAATTCTCAATAATGCACATCGAAACCGTGACGGCAATAACGCTTTTCATGTGCGGAATGATGATGCGGAACAGACAGTTCAGGTAATTTGCGCCGTCTATCTTTGCCGCCTCGAGCATATCGTCGGGGATGCTCTGCATTCCGGAGAGGAGCAAAAGAGCCATCAGCGGGATCTGTTTCCATAGCGCCGCGATGATGATGCCCCAGAGTGCGGTTTCCTGGTTGTTTAAAATACCAAAATCCGCAATCTCACCGCCGCTGAATACACTGACCAGATACTGGAGCAATCCATATGGGTTCGCATAGATCCATGCCCAGAGCAGACCTGCGATCACGGTCGGGATCACCCACGGGATCATCATCACGCTACGCCAGAATCTTGCGCCGACAATATTTGAGTTCAGGATAAGCGCCAGCGTCATGCTGATGATAAAGGTGAGAAGCACCGTCACCGCCACGAAGAAAATCGTGATCCATGCCGCCGACTGCAATTTACCCGAATCCCAGAGCCTTATATAGTTCGCAAAATGATTCCATTTCCCCGGAATCCCCTGCGTCAGATTGGCAATCTTATAATCTGTGAAACTCATCCATACGGAATTGATGATAGGGATGATAATAAACGTAATACAGAGTATGATCGCCGGCAGAAGGAGGAGCAGACAAAACAGTCTGTCCCCTACGCCCCTGCTGTGTATGTTGAAACCTTTTTTCTTCCCGGACATAGCATTCTCCTTCTGCCGAAGCCTCATTTACTGGTTGATATAGTATTCTGCCTGCTCGATGTAACTGTTTACGGCTTCCTCTTCACTCATGCCGTTTACCGTGTAATTCAATACCATAGTCGCAAGCTCTGTCTGTACACTGGAGAGAGACGGGATCATCGTCTGTGTCTCAACGTTGTTCACGCCTTCATTTGCCCCTGAAAGAATCGGGGAAAGCTGACAGTCCGCCATATTCTCATGTGCCGGGAATGCAGTTCCGATGTTGTTTAAGTAATCCTCCATCGTTGCTGTGGATGTACAGTACTGGATAAATTTGTCCACGGCTGCCTTCTGCTCATCGGAAAGTGCAGAACCTACGAGGAAACAGTGGGACTCCACAAGAGAATTTCCCTTACCGTTTGTCCCCATCGTCGTCGGAAGCGCCTCTGTCACTGTGAAATTCGCTGCGTTGGCGTCAACCTCTCCGATCTGCGCGTAGCCCCATGCGGAATCCACATACATACAGACATTGCCTGCGCCGAACGATGCGCGGTAGTCTTTCAACTTTAAGTTCTCCTGCGTGTAACCGCCGGAGATCAGGTAGTTATAAAAATCAAGCATTTCGCTCATCGCCGTCTTGTTCGGCTCTGCGTTTAAGTCTGCGAGCGTGCCGTCAGCGTTGATCAGCGTGCCGCCGAATGCCTCAAACATCGCGTTGATATTCGATCCGGTTGCCGGAACCTCTGCGGTCGTAAGACCAAAGACCGTTGACACCTTCTCGTCCGACTGATAGAACTCGGACAGTGTCTCAATCCACTCCTTCAATCCGTCAAGCGTGTTCGGGAACTCCTCAAGAGAAAGCCCTGCCGCCTCAACCAGATCTTTATTTACAAAAATAACGGAGTTGGTGTAGTAGTGCGGTACGCCGTAGACCTCCCCGTTGTACTGAAACTGATCCAGCACGTGATCGTAATATCCATTATAGAAATCCTCAGAAAGTACCTGCGAAGGCGGCTGGATAAAACCTGCCTCGGCAAGTGACGGGATCCAACTGATCTCACCGTAAACCATATCGACCGACAGACCCGACGCGATATCATTGGTAAATGTGGATACCATACTGTTGTAATCCACCGTGACTGTCTCGATGTCGATCCCCTCATTTTCTTTTTCAAAATTTGCGATCGTGTTCTCCCACCAGTCCGCCTTGGCTGTCTCCGACAACGCATAATTGTAAAAACGGAGCGTAACGTCGCCTCCCTCTGCGGCATCCCCCGCTGCGCCGCTCTGGGTTGTTCCCGCGTCGCCGCTTCCGCCATCCGCTGCATCCGTTCCGCCGCACGCTGTCATGCCAAGTCCCATCATAAGCGCCAGTGCCGTAGCCATGATCCTCTTCTTCATAGTAATTCCTCCTTTACATCTTGTGCCATCCGGCTGTTTTCCTTCTCTCTTAGTAAACACGTGTGTATATTGTGGAAAAAGAAAAGATACTTTGTATAAACACGTGTGTACCTTGCGAGTATATTATATGATTCTTATACTTTTCTGTCAATATTTCTTTCTTGTTTTTTCTTATTTTGTATGTTTTTCACAAATACTGAACCGGAAAATTGTCTGCTTTTCCGGTTCCCTCTCACTGTGCTTCCCGCATCGTGCTACGACGCTCGATCAGTCTCGTCCGGTACATCACCATCTCCGGAAGCGTATGCTCCTCGATCATCTGTTGCAGCATCTCAATGGCAGTCTTTGCAATCTGCTCCCTCTGGATCTCCATGCTGGAAATCGGCGGCGCACAGTACTGTCCAAGCGAGGAATTGTCAAACCCGATCACCGCGATGTCCTCCGGGATCCGATACCCGAGAGCCTGCGCTGTCTGCATCGCGATGCACGCCAGCTTGTCATTTCTTCCGAAAATCGCATCAATCTTGTGGTCACGCAGATACGCTGCCACGCACTCTCTGACCTGTTCCTCATTCTCGCAGCCCGTGATCAGATTCTCCTCCGGATGCTCCGACAGACCGCTGCACTTCATTTCCTCGACAAAACCACGGTAGCGCATATCGTTCATGTCGCTGAAATGCTGTCTCTTGCTGAAACGGTCGATATAGATGATATTGCGGCAGCCGCACGACTTCAGATAACGCACATTCTCCCGCGCGCCCTCGTAGAGTCCGTTATAAATCTTCGCTGCCCCCTCCACATCGTCGTAATCGCGGTTCGCAAGAAGCACAACCGGGATATCCGCGTGGATCAACTGTCTGATATACTCCTTGTTAAAGCTGATGGAACTGATAATGACGCCGTCATACTGGCGGCTGATAATGCTGTCCACAAACTGCTGCGTATTGCGGTTGGCGCACAAGGAGATCATATATCCCAGATCATAGGCGTGTTTGTCCAGCTCGCTTACCAGCAGACTGAAATGCTCCGTGACGATCTGGTCGGCGATAAAGACAATATGGTTAAGCTTCTTCCCCTTCAATGCGCGCGCGATCGTGTTCGGCTTATAGTGAAGCTTCTTGATCGCTTCCTCCACCCTGCGCCGCTTCTCCTTGTCAACATAGCGGTTATTGTTGACGACATAGGAAACAACCGTCACACTTACCCCCGCTTCCTCCGCGACATCCTTTCTCGTCACCTGCTTATACGGCTTCTTCTCCAACAGAGCACCTCCTGTATATACATACGTGTTTATACCATTGTAAACTACCTTTGTGTAAATGTCAATCACGTATCTATAGGGGAATCTTCCGTCTCTAAAAAGTAACTTTTATCTCCGTCCCGACCTGCTCCTCACTCTTTAGCGCAATCTGCGCATCGTGCTGCGCGACGATATGCTTTACGATCGCAAGCCCGAGCCCTGTGCCGCCCGTCGATTTTGAACGGCTCTTGTCCACCCGGTAAAACCGCTCAAAAATGCGCTCCTGATGTTCTTCCGGGATCCCGATCCCCGTATCGCGCACCGCGAGGAACGGGCGTCCGCCCTCCATGCCGACAGTGATCGTGACATTGCCGCCGGGACGGTTGTAGCGCACCGCATTGCTGCACAGATTGTAAAACAACTCCTCGATCAGTGTTTTATTTCCGTCCACCGTCACGGAATCCCCCTCCAGAGAAAGCGTCACGCCGTTCTTCTCCGCCGGAAGCTCCATCTGTGCAATGCAGTTTTTTCCAAGCTCATAGAGATCCAGCGGCTCAAATTCAAGCTTTAGGCTCTCATCGTCCAGCTCCGACAGCTTGATGATGTCGTTGATCAGCGTTTGCAGGCGCTCCGCGCTGCGGTGGATCTCATCTGCAAAATGCTTTGTGTCCGTCTCATTCGTCATGCCGCTCGCGATCAGCTCCGCATAGCCGGAGATTGCCGTCAATGGCGTTTTCAGCTCATGGGAGACGTTCGCCGTAAATTCCTGACGCATCTTCGCATGGTTTAAAATATCGATATGCTGCTGCTTGATCGTGGAGATAAACGGGCGCATCTCCTCATAAACCTCCCCCTCGTCCACAAGCACAATATTGTCCGCCATCTTCTCGATCGGCAGGACGATGCGCTTTGTCAGCCGCTTTGCAAAAAAGACGCAGACGCCAAAAACCGCGACGCCCACCAGAACAATGAGCACCGTCATGCGAAAACGCAGATGGTAAATGCTGTCGCTCGACTTGCCGACGCGCAGCACATTTCCGTCTTCCATGCGCATCGCGTAATAAAACGTGTGTTTCATAGAGGTGGCGGAGCGGCGCATCCCGCGACCCTCCCCGGTCAGAAGCGCCCGCGCGACCTCGGGGCGTCCGCTGTGATTCTCCATCGCCGTCTCGTCGCCCTCGCTGTCATAGAGCACCTCCCCCGATTCATTTATGAACGTGATGCGCAAGCCGTCCCCGGCAAACCGGTTTTGCCCGCTCTCTGTCAGATCATCCTCTTGTTCCAGTCCGCTTCCCATCATTGCGACCACGTGCGCATTTGCCTTCAGATCGTCAAAAATCTGCTCGATGAGAATACTGTAAAACAGGACGATAGCACAAGCGGCAGTCGCCACAATGGCGATTGCCGCAATCAACATAAACTTTGCATTTAATTTCTTTTTCATTCGATCATGTACCCCACATTCCGCACCGTACGGATGCCGGAGGCGTATTCCCCGAGCTTCTGGCGCAGCGTCTTGATATGCATATCCACCGTGCGGCTCTCGCCCTCGTATTCAAAGCCCCACACCTGATCCATGATCTTGTCCCGCGAAAGCACGATGCCCTGATTAACCATCAGATACTTTAGCAGTTCAAATTCCTTGTAGGTCAGCTCGCAGGGCGTCCCGTCAAGAAATACCGCGTGCTTCTCCCCGTCCAGCAAAATACCGCCGCACTGTATTTTTGTCCCATCGGTTTCCGCCGTCCCGGCGCGCCGCAGCAGCGCTTTGACACGGGAAACCAATTCCATAATGCCAAACGGTTTCGTCACATAGTCGTCGGCGCCAAGATCGAGCCCTTTGACCTTGTCGATCTCGCTGCCCTTCGCCGTGACCATGATCACGGGTATCGCAGCCGTCGCCTTGTCTGCGCGCAGCTTTGCGAGAATGTCAAGACCATCCTCGTCAGGGAGCATGATATCAAGCAGAATCAGCGAAGGCAGAGTCTCCGCAAGCCGTGCGAACAAGTCCGCACCGCAGGAAAATTCCTCTGCCTCATAACCGCTGTTCTTTAATGCATAGCGCTCGATCTCACGAATATTCGTATCATCTTCCACAATATAAATCGTTGCCATATGCGCTCTTTTCCGCTATCTCTTATAGCTGGTACTTTCTTCCAAATTCCTCCACCAGACGTGTGAACTCTGCGCTCTCCTTCGCGTCCATCTGCTCCGTAAAGCTGTGCTCCTCAAGCTGGGAGTCCTTTGACTGCATCATGTACACCGCGATGTTGGAGCAGTGGTCTGCCACACGCTCGTAGTTCATCGCGAGATCTGAGAGCATCAGTCCCATCTCGATCGTACACTTGCCCTTGCGCAGACGCTTCATGTGATGCTTTTTCACAACCTTGTTGAGCTCGTCGATCACTTCCTCGAGAGGCTCCACCGTATGTGCAAGCCCTTGGTCGTTCTTCACAAACGCCTCCGTGGTGCGTTTTAAGATGTCCGCAACCGCCTCACCGTAAATATCCGCTTCTTCTCTTCCCTTTTTGGAGAACTCCGCGTCGTCCTTCTGCATCTGTGCCGCAATCTCTACCACATTGATCGCATGGTCGGAGATCCGCTCAAAATCCGTGATGCAGTGCAGCATCGTCGTCACCTTAAGACTGTCGCCTGCGGAGAGATCCTCCCCGTTTAACCGCGTCAGATACGCGCCAACCTTGTCGGTGTAGGCGTCAACCTCATTCTCCTTTTTTATCACGTCATCCGCTTTTTCCTGCGAATAGCTGCCGAGCGTCTCCATCGCTTCGAGGAAACTGTCGCGTGTCATTTCAGCCATCTGGCTGATCAGGGTACGACACTGCTCGATCGCAAACGCCGGAGAGTTTAAGAAACGCTCGTCCAGCACTGCAAATGCGTCCTCTACTGGCTGCTTCTCGTCCTCCGAAAGCGGAAGCGTCAGATATGCCAGCTTCTCCAGCACCTTCGTGAACGGAAGCAGGATCAGTGTTGTAAACACGTTAAAAATCGTGTGGATCAGCGCGATCTCCGCTGCGCCGACCACTTCATCTGCAAAAGAAAATCCGATGATCGCATTTCCCGCAAAATATAATGTCAAAAAGAGTACCGTTCCGATGAGGTTAAAATACAGATGTACAAAAGCGGTACGTCTTGCACCTTTATTTGCGCCGACTGCGGAAATCATCGCAGTCACGCAGGTACCGATATTCTGTCCCATGATGATCGGAATGACCGAGCTGTAGGTAAACGCTCCCGTCACGGACAGCGCCTGTAAGATACCGACCGAAGCGGAAGAACTCTGGATCACGCCCGTCAGCACCGCACCCGCGATCACTCCGAGGATCGGGTTGTCAAACATCATCAGGATGTTTGTAAACTCCGGCACGTCCGCGAGAGGTTTCACCGCGCCGCTCATCATATCCATACCGGTCATGAGCACGGTAAATCCGAGCAGAATACCGCCGAGATCTTTTTTCTTCTCACTCTTGCCGCCCATGATAAAAATGATACCGATCAACGCAAGAATCGGCGCAAATGAAGTCGGCTTCATCATCTGCATCAAAAAACTTTCGCCCTCGATCCCCGTCAGACTGATCAGCCATGCGGTCACCGTCGTACCGATATTCGCACCCATAATGATGCCGATCGCCTGTGAGAGTTTCATAATGCCGGAATTTACAAAACCGACCACCATAACCGTCGTCGCCGACGAGGACTGTATCACCGCCGTCACGCCCGCGCCGAGCAATACCGCCTTGATCGGATTGGAGGTCAGCTTCTCCAGAAGCTGCTCCAGCTTACCACCCGACATCTTCTCCAGTCCAGCTCCCATGACGTTCATACCGTATAGGAATAATGCCAGACCCCCTATCAGGGTTAGTACTCCAAAAATATCCATCTTTTTCTCCTTTAATCCTCCGGGACCTCGTCCCAAAAATATGCATACACTTCATTTATACCGTATTTTTCAGCGTTTTGCAATCAGAATCAAAGGCGCTGCCAAAATTTTTATAAAACTTTAGCCCTAATCCTCGTGTTCACCCGTGATGGAATAGATGACCCACTCCGCGATATTTGTCGCATGGTCGCCGATGCGCTCAAAATATTTCGCCACGAGCAGCATATCGGTCGCCTGCTCGCCATTTTGGACGTTTTCACTGATCTTGCGGATCAGTTGGCGCTTAAACTCCGCAAAAAGATCGTCCACCACATCGTCCTGCGCGATCACTTTGCGCGCCATCTCCAGATCCTTGTTTACAAACGCATCGACGCTCTTGATCACCATGTCCGTCGTCTCTTTCGCCATGCCCTCGACAAGGTCGATGTTTAACTCGCTGCGCTCATAGGCGGAGTCCGCCATCAGGATCGTCATCTCGGAAATATCTGCGGCGTGGTCGCCGATGCGCTCCATATCCGTGATCATTTTTAAGGCGGCAGAGATCAGGCGCAGATCTTTTGCCACCGGCTGCTGCTGCAACAGCAGTTTCATGCACAGCGCCTCGATCGCCTTCTCCTGCTCGTCGATCTCGGTGTCAAAAGCGATCGCCATCTTCGCCTTTTCCACATCCTGCTTTACCAGTGCGGAAATCCCCATCTCGATCGCGCGCTCGATCAGGCTACCCATCTGGATCAGCTCGTTGTTAAGCTCCAGTAACTGTCTGTCAAATCTGTTTCTCATGCTACTCCTCCCTCATCATCCGAAACGTCCGGTAATGTAGTCCTCTGTGCGCTTATCCTGCGGCACGGAGAACAGCTTTTCTGTCTCACCGCTCTCGATCACCTCGCCCAGCAGGAAAAAGACCGTCTTATCCGACACGCGGACTGCCTGCTGCATATTGTGTGTGACCATGATGATCGTATATTTTTTCTTGAGTTCGATCGCCAGATCCTCAATCTTCGAGGTGGAGATCGGATCGAGCGCGGAGGTCGGCTCATCCATCAGAATGACCTCTGGGTCTACCGCGAGTGCTCTTGCGATGCAAAGGCGCTGCTGCTGCCCGCCGGACATACCGAGCGCGCTCTTTTTGAGACGGTCCTTCACCTCGTCCCAGATCGCCGCATCGCGCAGGGATTTTTCCACGATCTCATCCAGCTTTGCCTTCGAGCGGATGCCGTGCGTCCGAGGTCCGTAGGCAATGTTGTCATAAATGCTCATCGGAAATGGATTCGGTTTCTGGAATACCATGCCGACGCGCTTCCTGAGCAGGTTGACGTCCACGCCATTGTAGATATTTTCCCCATCAAGGCGGATCTCTCCGGTGATCTTACAGCCCTCCACCAGATCGTTCATGCGGTTTAAGCATTTGATAAAGGTCGACTTTCCGCAACCGGACGGTCCGATAAACGCTGTGATCTCTTTTTCCTGAATACTCATATTGATATTTTTTAATGCGTGAAAATCCCCATAATAGAGATTTAAGTCTTTGATCTGAAATTTCTCTGCCATTTTTTGTTTCCTTCCTGCTCCTATGCCTTCGACGCCTCAAGCTTTTTTGCCAGAAGTGAGGAGACCGCGTTGATGATAAGTACGATAAATAAGAGGATAACCGCCGTTGCGTTCGCTTCGTTCTTGTGCAGCCCCTCGTTGGAGAGCACATACATATGGATGGCGAGTGTACGCCCGGAATCCATCACGCCAGCCATTCCCGTCATTGTGCCTGCCGTGTAGATGAGCGCCGCCGTCTCCCCGACAATACGTCCGATCGAGAGGATCACACCGGAGAGAATCCCCGGCATTGCCGCCGGAAGCACGATCTTAAAAATAGTGCGGAGTTTCCCCGCTCCAAGCCCAAAGCTTCCCTCACGATAGGAGAGCGGCACACATAAAAGCGCCTCCTCCGTGGTCCGCATGACGGTCGGCAGTACCATGATCGCAAGCGTCATCGCTCCCGCAAGCA
Organism: Roseburia sp.; assembly: GCA_026168605.1. Lineage (GTDB taxonomy): Bacteria > Bacillota > Clostridia > Lachnospirales > Lachnospiraceae > Roseburia. The sequence goes on from JAPFDX010000026.1 coordinate 54,839, forward strand.
TGGAGTAGCTCCATCCGAGCGCAATCACGAAAAACAGCATACCAAACAGTCCGTAGATGATCGACGGAATACCCGTCAGCGTCTCCGCCGTCAGGCGCACGACGCCGACCAGCTTGTTTCCCTTTTTCGCGTACTCCACCAGATAAATCGCGGCGCCAATACCAAACGGAACGGAAAACAGCAGCGCCAGAAACACCATCAGGATCGTATTGACGATCGCCGGCATCATGGAAACGTTGTCCGAATTATATTCCCAGGCAAAAAGGCTCGGTTTTAGGTAAGGAAGTCCGTTCACCAGAATGTAGCCCACCAGAAACAGCAGGGTGATCACCGTGATGACCGCGGCGATTCCCACCAGCAAAAGGAGCACGAATGAGCCCGGATGCCTCGTGTACGATTTGATCCTGTCCTTTACGGACATTTGATTGATTGGCTTTAATTTCTTATCCATCCGCGCCTACTCCTTCCCGCTTCTCTTGATCATGGAAAAGCAAAAATTGATGATCAAAATAAATACAAACAGCACAACTCCAGTGGCGATCAGCGCCTCGCGGTGCAGGTCGGTCGCATAGCCCATTTCCATGACAATATTCGTGGTCAGGGTACGGATGCCTTCCAGCATATTGTGCGTCACGCGCGGCTGGTTGCCGACAACCATCACAACCGCCATCGTCTCCCCGAGCGCACGCCCGACGCCGAGCACAACAGCCGCAAAAATCCCGGATTTCGCCGCCGGAAGGAGAACGGTAAACACACTTCTCTCATGCGTCGCGCCAAGCGCCAGCGCTCCCTCATAATAGCTCTGATCCACCGCCCGGATCGCAGGCTCGGACGCGCCGATGATCGTCGGCAGGATCATGATACCGAGCAGGATCGCCGCACATAAAATGCTCTCCCCTCTGCTGTCGAAGTGCTCCCGGATAAACGGCACGAGCACGACTACGCCAAAAAATCCGTAGACGATCGAGGGGATTCCCGCCAGCAGATTCACGATCGGCTTTAAGACCTTATACCATTTTGCAGGACAGAATCTCGCCATAAAAACGGACGTCAGGATGCCGACCGGCACGCCGATGATCAGGGCGCCTCCCGTCACATAAATACTTCCGAGTATCATCGGAAAAATTCCAAATTTGTCATTTCCCGGTCTCCAGACCGTCCCTGTCAAAAATTCCAGAAAGCCGATCTCTTTCATTGCCGGGATTCCGTTTGCAAAGAGGAAGATGCAGATCAGCGCAACCGCCAGAATGGAAACGACTGCCGTGATCAGGAATACAAGCTCCATCAGCTTTTCCTTCGCCGTACTCCGGTTTATATTCTCCATTGAAATCTCCTTTTTCTCCACAGATGATCTGTCGGGCAAAAAGACCGGATCGCTCACGCCCGGTCTTTTCGCCTGTGCTGTTTTCTGTCTAGTTTAATCCATCCCAGTTTGTGATCTCACCGGTGAAGATTCCCTTTACATTTTCAGAAGAGAGATCCTCTGCCGGATTCGCCGGATTTACGATCACCGCGATACCGTCCATCGCAATCTCTGTTCCGGTCAGTCCGCCCTCAAGCTCGGTGTCCTTTAACTCTCGGGAAGCCATACCGATATCCAGGGTTCCGTCCATCGCTCCCGTCATACCTGTGGTGGAATCACTTGTCTGGAGTTCAATTGTAACGTTTGGGTTCAGCGCCTTGTATGCCTCGATCAGCTTCTCCATCACCGGAGCTACGGAGGAAGAACCGCCGATCACAACCTTGCCCTCTGCGCCGTTTGACGCAAACGCAGCTCCCTCATCCGAGCCGATGTAGCCGCTCTCGGTGACAACCGCTTGTCCATCTGCGCTCATGATGTAGTTGATGAAGTCCTGCGCCGCCTCACTCACCTCGCCGCTTGTCGCGATGTTGAACGGTCTTGCGATCGCATATGTTCCGCTCTTGATATTCTCCACAGTAGCCTCTGCTCCATCAATCTTAACCGCCTTTACAATGCTCTCGTCCAGAGATCCAAGAGATACATAACCGATGCCGTAGGTGTTGCCTGCCACGGAGGTCAGCATAACGTCCGTGCTGTTTGTGATGACTGCCTCAACCGTTGTGTTGTCGATCTTCTCGCCGCTCTCGTCCTTCTCCTCGATGCCGAACAGCTCGATAAATGCACCTCTTGTGCCCGAACCGTCCTCTCTGGAATATACGGAAACGTATTCTGCCGCGTCAAATTCGCCTGCCGCCTCGCTTCCTGCCTCCGGCTGTGCCGCATCCTGCGCACCGTATGTCTCTGTTCCTGCTGTATCTGCTCCTGCGTCTGTGGCGGTATCTGCGCTGTCTCCACATCCTGCCAGCATACCTGCTGCTAATACTCCTGCGAATAACATACTCATGATTTTCTTTTTCATTGTGAAATCCTCCATATCCTTCCATTTGCGGAAACCTCTTTTCCGCCTCGTTTTTATTTTTCTTTCTTGTCGACATGGGATACTTTAACGCAGAAATGTAAAATGCAAATGCATGGTTATGTAAAAGTTATGTAAAAAATGAGGACGCCGTCTGAAGAAGTACAGACAGCGTCCTCGTTTTATTATTTTATTCTTTACTTACATTCCCGGCAGGAATACTCTGCAACCTTTCCCTCATGCGCCACAGTCTCATACAGTCGGTAGCCCCCTGCAAGATTGTAGCAGTCATAGCCCCTGCCCTGCAAAATCCGGCACGCAATATAGCTGCGCAGTCCGCTGTGGCAGTGTACATACACCGGTTTGTCTTTTGGGATTTCCTCCAGATGCTCCCGCAGACTGTCAAGCGGAATGTGGAAAAAGCCCTCGATTTTTCCGCGCTCCACTTCCGTCTTTGTGCGGACGTCCAGCAGCGTCACGCTTCCGTCGCGCGGCAGAGTCTCCACATCATCCCAGAAAAACTGCTTCACCTTTCCCGTCACGATATTTTCTGCCACAAAGCCGAGCATATTTACCGGATCCTTCGCACTGCCAAACGGCGGCGCATAGCAAAGCTCAAGCTCCGTCAGGTCTGTTACCTTTGCCCCAAAGCGGATTGCCGCCGCCAGCACATCCATGCGCTTATCCACACCGTCAAAACCGACAATCTGCGCGCCGAGCAGTTTTTTTGTCTCCTGATCCCACAGGGCTTTGATCGACATATTTGTCGCGCCCGGGTAGTATCCGGCGTGTGAGCCGGAATACAGATAGGTCTTATCGTACGCAATTCCAGCCGCCTGCGCCGACTTCTCGTTTAATCCGGTCGATGCGATCGTCATATCAAACAGCTTTGCGACCGCCGAGCCCTGCGTTCCCGTATACTCCGACACAATCCCGCAGATATTATCCGCTGCAATTCGCCCCTGCTTATTTGCCGGACCTGCCAACGGAAGAAACGCCGCCTCCTTGCTCACAAAATTCTGCACCTCGATGGCATCGCCCACGGCATAAATATCCGCCACATTTGTCTCCATCCGGCTGTTTACGAGAATACTTCCACGTCCGTTTAAGGCAATGCCGCAAGCCTTCGCGATCGCCGACTCCGGACGCACGCCCACCGACATCAGCACAAGCTCCGCCGGAACACTTCCGTTTTGAAGCTGAACCTCATGTTCGCCGATCGATACCACGCCATTATTGAGGTAGAGTGCAACGCCTGCCTCCTTGACATAGCGGTGTACATCTGCCGCCATATCAAAATCAAGCGGCGCGATCAGATGATCGGCAAGCTCCACGATCGAAACCTCCAGTCCCGCGCGCTTTAGATTCTCCGCCATCTCCACACCGATGTAGCCCCCGCCGATCACGGCAGCCGTTTTCGGATGCTTTTCTTCTATATAAGCTTTAATCGCAAATGTGTCCGGAATATTCCGCAGGGTGAATACGTGCGGCAAGTTGGCTCCCGGAATCGGCGGCAGTATCGGACTTGCGCCCGGGGAGAGGATCAGCTTATCATAGCTCTCCTCGTATTCCGTATCTGTTTCCAGATTCCGAATCGCAACTGTCTTTTTCTCCGCATGGATCGCCGTAACCTCATTTCTCACGCGCACATCAATGTCAAATCTCGCCCGAAAGCTCTCCGGCGTCTGCAGCGTCAGTGCCTGTTTGTCAGTGATCTCCCCTCCGATAAAATACGGCAGACCGCAGTTTGCAAAGGAAACATAGTCTCCCCGCTCCAAAATAATGATCTCCGCCGTCTCATCCAGTCTCCGCAACCTTGCCGCTGCCGACGCGCCTCCCGCTACGCCTCCCATGATCAATACCTTCATACTTCCTTACCTCCCATATTATTTTTTGCTTTGCAGATCAACTGCGTCATCGTTCCCATCGGGCAATAGACGCACCAGGAACGCGGCTTAAACAGAATCATCGTAAAAAATCCGAGAACCGTGGACGTCAGCATCACACTGTAAAAGCCAAATGCAAACTGTGCCACGCCCTCCGAAATGACCGTCCCGTGGTACGCCCAGCGCCACGGCACCTTAAACGTCCACAACAGCGTCACAACCTGCTTTAAATCCTGCGCCCCGGCAAACACCAGATAAGTATTCCAGAGCATGAGAAAGAACATGATAAAAAAGAATATTAAAAATCCGTAACGAAAATACTTCGATTTCATCCATCCCGGGATATCCTTTTTTCTGGAAAGCCCAAACGTTCCTCCGATCAGACCAAAAAGCTGCCCTCTGCCGCAGTATCTGTTGCAGTATGCCTTATTTCCTTTTGCCAGTGAAATGATCAGCGGGATAAAAAAGCACAGCAGTCCAAGCCACGCAAACAGGATATTAAAAAATCCAAGTATCAGGTAGGTGAGAGAAGCAACCCACAGATAATCGTACCATTTCTTTTTTGTTTTCACGCCGTCACCTCCCTCATGGAGATCACGCTTGCCGGACACTCCTTTGCGCATTTCCCACAGCCTACACAGAGCTCCTCGTCTACCGCTGCGTAGATTCCTCCTGAAATTGTGATCGCACTGCGCGGACAAACCTTCATGCAGCAGCCGCAGGCGACACAATCCGTCGTACAGACACTCGCTTTTCTTTTTGCCATCGTATTCCTCCTTGATCTGCCCACACTATAACAAAAGAAAACGGTGGATTCCGTAACTTAATCACAGCCCACTGATACCAAAAAACTTTTTATATTTCTATACTTTTATGGATTTTAGGATAAAACTGACTACATTCGCATGGGAGGTTTGTTCAACCGTGTTGTTCGGTACATCGTGGAAAACGTGGGAAAAACATTTTCCGCCAATGCAATCGTAAAATTTTTAAAAAGCGAAGGGCGCTCGCTCTCTGTCGAAGCGGTGTACAATTATCTGGAATGGCTGGAGAAAGCTTTTGTCATTTACCGTTGTCGGCGGTATGATCTGCAAGGGAAATCCGTCTTAAAAACGCAGTAGAAATTTTATCTCGCGAATGCGTCCCTAAAATACTGCATCATGGGTTTTCACCCCAAGTCCATCGCCGCCATGCTCGAAAACATCGTCTACTTTGAGCTGCTCCGAAAAGGATATGAGGTCTACATCGGAAAAAACGAGACGAAGGAAATCGACTTCGTAGCCGTGCAGCGCGATGAGCGTATCTATGTGCAGGTATGCCGCAGGCTGCCGGAGGAGTCCGACCGCGAGATTGCCAATCTTCTCGAGCTTAAGGATCACTACCCCAAATATGTCGTGACCCTCGACGAGCTCGCCTCAGGAAACGTCAATGGCGTTAAGATCGTGCATCTTGCAGACTTTCTGCTGATGCGGGAATATTGACACGGGCTTTTCAAAAATAAGATTGGCAAAATATACAAATGGTATTCTGATTTGTGAATATGGAGAAGCCTAGAAACTTCTTAATGTTCTGTCAAATTCCAGCAATTCGACGGCAGGGAAGCCGGCGAAAGCCCGAACTGCGACATGGATGGGGCATAGAGGGCGGTTGCGTTCCTAATACATTACCATTGCTCAGAACATTTTAGAAGTTCTTAGTTTCGGAATCCTGAACAAAAAAGAATATCATTTGTGCATTTTGCCAGTCATAATCTGTAAGCACCCTTTTGACACCCGAATACTATAAAGAACACCTATTGACACCCACAGCAAAAACCAGTAACTTAAAGATAGGCACAACTATCACAAGCCAAAAAACAAAAAGGAGAACAGACTATGAAGTATTATGTATGCGAGCGTTGTGGAAATATCATTGAATTTGCAGTAGACAAGGGGGTCCCGGTGATGTGCTGCGGTACAAAGATGATGGAGCTGGTTCCGGGAACATCCGACGGAGCCCATGAGAAGCACGTTCCGGTCGTAACTGTTGACGGCAACAAGGTATGTGTAGTGGTTGGTGAGGTAGAGCATCCGATGACCGAAGAGCATTTCATCCAGTGGATCGCGATCGAGACGAAAAAGGGCAGCCAGAAGGTAAACTTAAGCTACACAGATGCACCGAAGGCAGAATTTTTACTGGCAGACGGAGACGAGTTTGTCGCTGCGTATGAGTACTGCAATCTGCACGGACTCTGGAAATCCAACTAGCTGTCCGCACTGCTCTGTAACTTTATCACGGAATTGTATCTGAAAAAACAGTAAGCTGGATCCATCAAAGATCTTACAAAAAAACAGAGGGAGAATGGCTTATGTTTGAATTATTCCGAAAAAGAGATATCAATCAGGGCGTGGAAGAATGGAGAAGCACCGAAGGCGCAATCCTTCTGGATGTGCGGACCAAAGAGGAATACCGGACGTACCACATTGAAGGCAGCATCAATATTCCCCTGCAAACCATCGATGAAGCAGAAGTGCACATCGGTGACAAAAACAAGCGGATTTACGTATACTGCCAGAGTGGCGTGCGCAGCGCGAGCGCATCCAGATTTTTGAAAAAGGCAGGCTTTTCCGACGTCATTGACATTGGCGGTATCAGCGCTTACCGCGGATCAGCCGCAAAGGCTCAATAGCAATTCCAAATGCCCCCGGATGTTCTCCTTGCATGGAAAAACATCCGGGGGCATTTTTCTACATTTCTTCAATTCTTTTCCTCAATTCCAGCATCCGGTTATCAACCTTTGCGATCACGTCCGAATAATCCCTAATCTCCCGCTCCACGTGCAGGATCTGCCCGGCGTCCTTCTTATAACACATCTGTGCGTCAAGCTCCGCCCAGTAGTCCATCGCAAAGGAACGGATCTGGATCTCCACACGCATCTCCTTTGTTTGATCCCGATAGGTCACCGGAACACCGACGATCAGATGTATACTTTGGTAACCGCTCTGCTTTGGATTTTTCACATAATCCTTTTTCTTTATGATACGAAAATCAGACTGTCTCTGCAATTCCGCCGCAATCTGATAAATATCATCACAAAAATAGCATACGACCCGGATTCCGGCGATATCGTTCAACACAGAGACGGCATTCTCGAATGTCACCGCGTGCCCCTTTTTCACCAGCTTTTTGCAGATACTTTCCGCGCTTTTGATGCGCGAGGACATACTCCTCACGATCTGTCTGCGGTTTCGTTCCGTCAGATCCGCATTGATCAACCGAAGGCGCGCTTGTATCAAATCTGTCGCATACGCATAAGAAAGCCGCACCATCGGATTTTCCATCTGTTCTCCCAACAGGTTTTCTGCCTGCAATTCTCGTGCTCCCGTTTAGTTTTCTTCTATTTCTATTCGCCTTTTGGGCTTTTTAGAATCTCTCCCTCAAAAAATGCAAATATTTCCTTATAGTAGCTTCTGCGGCTCGCCTCATCCGCATTAAAAATTTCATGGCGCGACTCCGGCATCCATATCAGCCTTGTCCGTCTCGTGCGCTCGGCAAACTGCCGGATTTTCCTATTCATCACCATATGTTCCCTGACTGCGCCAAAAAGAAGCACCGGCACGTCTATTTTCGCAAGATTCTTCCGCTTCATCAGCCTCCGACACGCACCAATTCCCGCGTGTACCCATGCGTAACTGCCTCCGGATGTGCGGCACTGCCGGTTTTCGATTCTTTTTTCAAAAATATAGTGATAGCGCTCTTTTGACACACAACTGCTGCCCTCAAACTGCGGCGTATCGCAAAAACCACTCTGCCCAAGCGCATAGTGTGTTCCCCGTCCGCACAGACAACACAATGTTGCGATCACATCCGCCATCCACATCGGAAAGATGCCCGTTCTTATCCCGCACATCGGCGCCGAGAGTACCGCTGCGCGAAAAAGCTCCGGATACTGCTCCAGCGTAAGAATACCGATTGCTCCACCCATCGAATGTGCAAACAGATACCGCTCCCTCTCACACGGAACAACCACGTTTTTCACAAAAAGCGCAAAATCTTCCACATAGTCTGCGTAATCATCCACATGGATCATCTGGTCATCCGAAACATATCTCTGCGAGTTCCCATGTCCGCGGTGCTCCGGCAGATAGACGGAATATCCCGCACGAAGGAAATAGTAAACGACCTCATTGTATTTCTCCGCAAACTCACAAAAACCGTGGGAAATGACGATACACCTCCGGGCCTCCGACAGGCGATAGCAGTGATAGTGAATCTTCGCGTCGTCCTTCCCGGAAAAATCCCCTTCCCTGTCATGTTCTTTTAGATAAGGCTCAACCTCCTGCCGCATCCAGTCCGCAAACCCTTCCTCTCCGGCTATATTTTCTGTACTGTTTTCCAATTCCGGGATTTCCTGCAAAGTCCTCTCCCCCTCGTCATTTACGAAATAAATAATAAGAAAGGCTGCGTGCAAAGTTTCGTTCGCACAGCAACCCTCTGATTTTAACTCTTCAAGCCGAACTCCCGATACAATTTCTGTCTGTATTCCCTATCCTCCGCCGCTCTCTGTAAATCCTCAATGCGCGAGGCTTTCAGCAGAAGATTTGTCAGTTCGCTAAATAATTTCTCGCCTTCCGCAAGTCCTGCTTCTCTTCCCCTCTCTGCTCCACGGGCGTAGGCTTCGTCTGCCGCGATCCTTCTCTCATTCTCGATATGACGCTCTTCATCATACTCTGTCAGTAACATCGAACGCACCTCCTCGCGCTGGCTGCGCAGCA
>JAPFDX010000030.1 GCA_026168605.1 Roseburia sp.
AAATTTTGATTTGTCTGTTAGTTTGACGAAGTCTACGAACTCGTTTTGGAGTTCGATTGGGGGAAGCATAATTTGAAGTTGTTTTAATCTTGAAATAGAAAGATAGTTTACTGTTGAACCTGATTGCATACTATCTATCTGTTTTCTAAAGCCGGGCATTTCAAACAAATTCACCAAATACAGTGGTGTGATTCTTTCATCGGCATTATACAGCCAACTAATCATACCATCTTGGAAATAGAATTCATCTGCTTCTTGTATTATGTAACATTGTCCTAATGTGCCACGAGATGTTATCAAAATATCGCCAGCATTTGGAACAACATTAAATTGCTTCAATTCAGCATATTTTTTCTCAGAAATAAATAGTTCTGGTTCTATAATGTTGGCGGAAATTTTTTTAGTCAAATCAGAGATGCGAAGAAAAGGAATGCCCTCTGATGTCTGTTCGGATTGATATATTCTCTTGCTAGAGCCAACAGTATATAACTCGCTAAGATTAAGCACCGGCAATGAATATGTATTTGTGTCAGGGTCACCAAACATCTCGATAAATCGTGATTATTCTGTTATAGCAGGTCTTAGGGGTGCAACCCTAACGAGATAGTATTTGGTAGTTTGGCTATCCAAATACACTGCTCGCTAAGACGGTGCGGATTGCGGCAGTCTTACCGTTTGGATATCCAAATGGTCTGCTCGCTAAGATTACACAGTTATTTCTTTGTTCTCAAAAAACAAGGCACAACCGACGGATTTTTTCCGAAGGCTGTGCCTGATTTCAACTGTATATTATTTCTGAATTTACTATTTCTGCTGCTCGACTGCGAATGTTATTCATCTTTTGAACCCATAACATCGGCTTGTCCGCTTTCAATTTTTCTGTAACATTTTCTTTTTCAACAAGTGATTTTACAAATTCCTGAAATAATTTTTCGGCTTGTTCTTCAATATCCGAAAGATATTCGTATAGCTTTTCCGAGGTCAAAAGATTGTAATATCGCACTCGATGATGCTGTTTAAGATAGTGCCGATGACGATTTGCCCACACACCGATATGTAAATTTTTTTGTTCTTTTGTCATCACACAAGGAATGAAATACTTGCCCTCCGCCTGATAAATACCGCCCTGTTTTTCAAATATTGTTATCATAAAAAACCTCCTGTAATTGATTTATTATCATTTTACAAGATGCTTTTAATTCTTACCAATGTGTGAATTTTCGTTTATCTCAATACACTTGAAATACCATTCTGCACTATCAAACAGTGGCATATTTTGTCAGTTCATAGTATAATACGGTTTCAAGATTACACCCTCATCTACGATTTTGCCGACCTCAGCAAAATCACCACAATTTCCATATCTTCTATTCTATAAAATCATCTTAAAATGCCGCAGCGCTTCCTCAATCAACTTCTCTTTCTCCGGCGGACACTGTGGCTGTTTCGCATTTTCAGACTTTGCCGTATTGTAATTCTCTCTTTCGATAATTCCATACTTTTTCTTTATCTGAGTAATATACAACGAAGACACCTTTACATCATACTTTTCCTTAATGTACTCCTTAATTTTCTGATAGGTTGCCTTTGCCTCCGCAGCAGTTAAATCAAGTTCATCCATATCCACGGTAAGGTCGATATATGCGTCGGGAGTTTTTCTAACCAACTTGACAACCGTCTCCACGTGATACGTCGCCGGAAACATATCCACACAGCACACCTTCTCGACCGCATACCCCCGTGCGAGAAGTGTCTCCAAATCCCTGGCGAGGCTCGTCGGCTTACAGGAAATATACACCATCTGCGGCACGCCATAGCGGACAATCTTCTCCAGCGCCTTCGGGTGGATCCCATCACGCGGCGGGTCGAGCACGATATAATCGGGCTTGTCCTCGATCTCGTCGATCACCTTTAACACGTCGCCGGCGATAAACTCACAATTTCCCAGACCGTTCAGTTTCGCATTCTCCCGGGCGGCATCCACCGCCTCCGCAACGATCTCGACGCCGATCACCTTTTTTGCCACGGGAGCGAGCATCTGCGCGATCGTTCCCGTTCCCGAATACAGATCAAAAACGACCTTCCCATCTGCGGAAGTCCCGTCTGCTCCGAGCGCGTCCCCGATAAATTCGCGCGCTGTGGTATAGAGCACCTCCGCGCCCAGAGAATTTGTCTGAAAAAAAGAAAACGGCGTGATCTGGAAGCGAAGCCCCAAAAGTTCCTCATAAAAATAATCCTGACCAAACAGAATTTCTGTGCCCTCATTGCAGACAACATCCGCGACACGATCATTTTTCGTATGCAGGATTCCCGTCAGTTTCCCCTCGTATGTGACGGAAAGCAATGCATCTCTCCACCCAGAAAGAAGCGCCTCCTCCCACTCCATATCTGCATGATCCCTCCAGCCGCTCCCTGCTGCCGGGATCCACGCATCCTGCGTCGTCGTCACGAGATCGGTCAGTATCTCCCCCGTTTTCGCCGCCTTGCGCACCAGCAGATGGCGCAGATAACCGCTGTGTGAAAGCTTGTGATAATACGGGATCTCCCGCTCCTTAAAATAATCCAGCGTCACGCGCAGAATTTTCCGGAAATCCTCATCCACGATCTGGCACTCCGGCACATTGACAATATCATAAAAGCTGCCACGTTTGTGCATACCGAGCGCCAGCGGTCCATCCTTGTGCGTATCGCCAAACGAAAATTCCATCTTATTGCGGTACGCAGCGCGGCGCGGACTCTCCCGGATCCCAAGAAATTCATAGGACGGCTGGTGCGGCAGTATCGCATCGTCCATCAGCTTTTTGACCTGCGCTTCCTTCATGGCAAGCTGCTCCTCATACGGCAGGCTCTGGTATGTACAGCCGCCGCAGCTTCCCGCGTGCACGCAGCCCGCCTCCTCCAGCTCAAGCGGCGACTTCTCCAGAACCTCAAGCAGTCTGCCCTCACATTTGCCCTTGCGCACCTTATTGACCGCCGCGGACACCTTCTGCCCCTGTATACCGTTTTTTACAACAACCTCTCTGCCTTCCTCCGCCATGAGAATCCCCTTATTCGGAAAATCCACACGCTCTATCACACCCTGAATGATCTGTCCTTTTTTCACCAAAAATTCCTGCCCTTCCAAAACTCACAAAAAGGGCTGCTGTCCGCAGCCCTTTTGCTCTGATTATTCCTCTGTCTTCTTCTCAGCCGTTGTCTCCGTTACTTTTTCCGGCTCATCCTCGTCGTCCTCGAAAAAATCGTCCTCAAAGTCGTCCTCAAAATCATCCTCGAAGTCGTCTAAGTAGTCCGGGGTAAAGAAACGGTAAATTCCGTAAATCGCCGCCGCAACTGCAACGATAATACCTACAATCGCAAAAATCCATACGATTCTGGAAGATCTCTTCTCCTCTTCCTGCTTCTTGTTCAACAGATCGTTCAACTTGGTCATGCTAATCAGTTCTTCCACCTTGTTCATTGGATTATCCTCCTCCTTATTTATATGCTGCATCTCCAAAATCTGGTTTCTTCTATATTCTTAATTATATCATATGTTTCCCAATTCGCCTATATAAATTCGCAATTTTATATTTTTTTTAGCTTTGCAAAGGACGCAAACATCTTCTTGGTTCCGGCAGTGTCAAATGCCACCGTCACCTCAAAATCCCTGCCGCCCTCCACGATGCCTGTCACCGTGCCGTTTCCAAATTTGACGTGGGAAACGCGGTCGCCCACGCCGTAGTCCAGACTTCCGCCCACCGTGCGCGCCGAGGCAAACGCCTTCGCCTGCATACTCTGCCCGGACGGCTGGCGGCTCACCGCCGGACGTTTCGGGCGCACCGGAAGCTTCTGCTCCCTGCTCTCGCCGTAAGACGGCTTCCGGATCTCACCGGAGAGCAGTTCCGCCGGGATCTCCTTCACAAACCGTGACACTTTATTATATTGCGTCTCGCCGCGGATCATACGTTGTCTCGCGCAGGTGATCGCAAGTTCTTTTTTCGCACGCGTGATCCCGACATAGGCGAGGCGGCGCTCCTCCTCCAGTTCCTCCGTGGCATTGTCCGAGACAATCGACATATAGCTCGGAAAAAGTCCGTCCTCCATGCCTGCGAGATACACCTTCGGGAACTCCAGTCCCTTCGCACTGTGCAGCGTCATCAGCACCACATATTCATTTCCCTCTTCCAGACCATCGATATCGGCAACCAGCGCAACCTCCTCCAGAAATCCGCCGAGAGACGGCTGCTCCTCGTTCTCCTCGTAGCTTACCGCCTTGCTGATAAACTCGTCGATATTCTCAATTCTCACCTGCGCCTCCTCCGTGTCCTCCGCCTCGAGCTCCTTCACATAGCCGGTCTCCTCGATGACCTCCCGCAAAAGCTCCGACACGCCGAGGTAGGGCAGCTTGCTGCGCATCGTCTGGATAAACGTCACAAACGGCCGGATCTTCGCAGCCGCCTTTCCCAGCGACGGGATTTCATCCGCCTGCTTTAGTGCGTCATAAAAGCTGATCCCATAATCTTCCGCATAGTCGGACACACGGTTTAAGGTCGTCGCACCGATGCCGCGCTTTGGCACGTTGATGATGCGGCGCACCGCAAGGTCATCCCTTGCATTGTCGATCGTTTTTAAGTACGCCAGCAGATCCTTGACCTCCTTGCGCGCATAGAAATTGACGCCGCCGACGATCTTATACGGAATATTCGAGGTGATAAAACGCTCCTCAAACAGACGGGACTGCGCATTCGTGCGGTAGAGCACCGCATAATCGCCATAGCCGAATTTCCCGTTCCGTATCCCCGACTGGATGTCGCGCGCCACGAAATCCGCCTCGTCATACGCCGTGTCAAACTGTTCAAAATCAATCTGCTCTCCCCGGTCGTTTGCCGTCCAGAGAGACTTGCGTTTTCTCCCGACATTGTTTGCGATCACGCCGTTTGCCGCATCCAGAATATTTTGCGTCGAGCGGTAATTCTGTTCCAGCTTGATCGTCACCGCATCCGGAAAATGCTTCTCAAAATTTAAAATATTATAGATATTTGCGCCGCGGAATTTGTAGATCGACTGGTCGTCGTCGCCCACCACGCAGAGGTTTTTATATTTCCCCGCAAGCAGACGGATCAGCTCAAACTGCGCCGTATTCGTATCCTGGTACTCGTCCACCACGATATAGCGGAAACGCTCCTGATAGTAGGCGAGCACCTCCGCGTCATTCCGGAGCAGCTCAACCGTCTTTACGATCAGATCGTCAAAATCAAGCGCATTGTTTTTCTTCAGCACATTCTGGTATTCCCGGTACACCTCCGCCTGCCTGCGCTTTCCAAAATCGCCCGCTGCCTTCAGCGCAAAGTCATCCGGGGCGATCAGCTCGTCCTTCGCCGAGGAGATCGCTGCGAGAAGACTGCGCTCCTTGTATATCTTCGTGTCGATGTTCAGACGCTTGCAGATCTCCTTCATCACCGACTTGGAATCATCCGCATCGTAAATCGTAAAATTTGTATCGTATCCGATACGGTCAATGTGCCGTCTTAAAATGCGCACACACGTCGAGTGAAACGTGGATACCCAGATGCTCTCCGACCCATAGCCGACCATCGCGTCGATGCGCTCGCGCATCTCTCCCGCCGCCTTGTTCGTAAAGGTGATCGCCATGATATGATACGGGTTGATCCCCTTTTCCTCGATCAGATATGCAGTCCGGTGGGTGAGCACCCGCGTCTTTCCCGAGCCTGCGCCCGCGAGGATCAGAACCGGTCCCTCCGTCGTCGTCACACCAAGCTTCTGCTGTTCATTTAATGTATCGTAAATACTCATAAAATCTCGTCCTTTTCTCCTGATGTTTCTGATGTTGGGTGCAAATGGGGCTTTGGGCAGACTGTTCCCGGCAAATTCTGCAAATAACATTCTTTTTGTTCAGGGTTCCGAATCTAAGAGCTTCTAAAATGTTCTGGATTAAAAATTGTTTATGAACGCAACCGTCCTCTATGCACCATCCGTGGTGCAGTTCGGACTTTCGCCGGCATCCCTGCCGCCGAATTGCTGAAAACTGGCAGAACATCAAGAAGCTCTAAGATTCTCCACATTCACAAATCAGAATGTTATTTGTATAATCTGCCAATCTCAATTTTCAAAGCACACTTTGCACCCAACATCACAATCTACAGTATAACATACTTTTATTTCGATTTCGATAGAAAACAGAACGTATTTTCTTGTTTTTTCGTATATTTGTCTCTTGTCATATAGTTTTGAAAACTATATAATATGAATGTGAGGTGACAGAAGATGGATACAAACACAAAACAGTTCCTGAGTGAACTTTTAGAGAGTTTAAAAAAACTGGACTATGTCAAACCGGAGGACATTCCGAACATTGATTTATACATGGATCAGATCACGACCTTCATGGACTCCCAGCTCGCAGATTTCAAGCGCCATGAGGACGACAAGATCCTGACTAAGACCATGATCAACAACTATGCGAAGAATAATCTGCTTCCACCGCCGGACAAGAAGAAATACAGCAAGGAGCATATGCTGACGCTGATTTTCATCTACTACTTCAAGAGCATCTTAAGCATCAGCGATATTCAGAGCATCCTGAATCCGATCACAGACAAGTACTTTGGCAAAACAGACGAGAGTTCTTACAGTCTTGAAGATATCTATAAGGAAGTGTTTGGTTTAGAGCACGATGAGACGCTCAATGTCATGAAGGACATCACGAAGAAATTTCAGACTGCACAGCAGACATTCCCTGACGCTGCGGATGAAGACGCCGATCTGCTCCGAACTTTCAGCTTTATCTGTATGCTCTGCTATGACGTCTATGTGAAGAAGACACTGATCGAGAAAATGATCGACCGCGCCGCTGCGAAGGTAGGGGAGACCACAGAAAAAAATAAGGAAAACTGATTCAGAGAAAAGAGTTTGCTGCAATCCGGCAAACTCTTTTCCTTGTCTATGTCTATCGCAAGACTTATTCATTTTCCGGATCGCTGTTTTGCATCCGCGAAAAAACCATATCATAACCGTCATTTCCATAATTCAGCGAACGGTTCACACGGCTGATGGTCGCAGTCGACGCCCCCGTTTTCTCCGCGATATCCAGATAGGTTTTCTGGTCGCGCAGCATCCTCGCCACCTCAAAGCGCTGTGATAACGAAAGTAATTCATTTACGGTACAGACATCCTCAAAAAAAGTATAACATTCCTCTCTGTCCTGAAGACTCAGGATCGCATCAAAAAGATGATTGACTGCCTCTGTCCTAAGTTTCTTGCTCATAGCCCTCTCCTTTTTCTTTTCGTCTTTTGTTATTTTAGCATATTAAAGTTTTGAAGTAAACACCAATTTAACGCGGTATACCGCTAAATCCGATGGGCGCAATGCGCCTCCAGACATCTTGCATTCAAGGCGTATGCTTGTTATAATAATAAAAATATTTCAAAATTGCAAGCACTTATTTTACCTTATGAGAGCACTGGAGAACACAGATTATGAGAAAAACCGGACATTTCTTTTTGGCGTTTGTACCACTGATACTGACCATCGCGATCCAGAATCTGGTCGTATTTTTCGGCATGGGGCTTTCCGCCCTTGTGGAGGGCACATGGTATACCTTTGCTGCGCCGACGGATTTCTATGAGATCATGACAGATCTGACCTATTTCTGGATCGGCAACCCGTTTAACACCAGTATCATGATCATCTATGCGGTTGTAAATACCGCCGTTTTCGGTCTGTGGTATTATATGCGCTACGAGGGCAGCGGCATCTCCGATCTGCGCCGCACCTTCCACCCCATGACGGTTCTCGGCATCGTTCTTTTGATGCCCGGCACGCAGTATCTGACCAGCTATCTGATTTCCTTCGTCTCGATGATCTTCCCGCACTGGCTGGAACAGTACGTGGATCTCATGGAGAGCGCGGGTATGGACACCTCCATGACCATCGGCATGTTCTGCTACTCGGTGCTCCTTGCACCGATTTCCGAGGAGCTTGTTTTCCGCGGCGTCACCCTGCGGCAGGCGAGACGCGCGTTGCCGTTCTGGGCTGCCAACCTCCTTCAGGCGGCGCTCTTTGGCGTCTTCCACATGAATATCATCCAGGGCATTTACGCCTTTTTCCTCGGTCTGATCCTCGGCTATGTCTGCCAGCGCGGCGGCAGCATCTGCCATGCGGTACTGCTGCATTTTCTCTTTAATTTCTGGGCGGCAGTCATCAGCGAATACGTCACCATGGGAGACTCCGTCTTTGCCTTTTTCTTCTGGTTCTTCTTCGGCATCGCCCTGACCGTGTGCGGACTGCTCTTATTCCGTGCCGGAGCGATCCGCAAATTCGCGCCGCCTGCCTCTAACGGTTCAGATACTCCGCAAGGCATCGGATGAGCGTTTCCATCTCCGCCTGCGTACCGATACTGATGCGCAGGTGGTTGTCGATTCTCTTCTTATTAAAATAGCGCACATAGATATTTTTTTCGCGCAGCGCCTCAAAAATCTCACGCGCCGGGCGCTCCCCATGCGATGCAAAAATAAAATTGCTCTTAGAATCCCCGAACACAAATCCCAGACGCTGCAGCTCCCTTTTCGTCCACTCTCTCGTTTCGATGATCTTCGCCTTCGTCTCCTCAAAATATTTCCGGTCGCGGATCGCCTCTGTACCAAGCAAAAGCGCTGCACGGCTCATCGTGTATGAATTAAAGGAATATTTCACATCGTTGATATAACCGATAAGTTTCGGATTTCCCATGGCAAACCCGACGCGCATCCCCGCCAGAGAGCGCGATTTGGAAAATGTCTGCACGACGAGAAGATTGTCATACTTTCTGATCAGCGGCAGCGCGGACACTCCGCCAAAATCAATATACGCCTCATCCACAACGACAACGACGTCACGGTTATGCGCCACGATGTCCTCCACCTCAGACAACCCGAGCAAAAGTCCGGTCGGCGCGTTCGGATTCGGAAAGATCACGCCGCCGTTTTCACCGTAATAATCCTCTTTGCGGATGCAAAAATCATCATCCAGCGCCCTTGTCTCGTAAGGAATCCGCTGCATATCCGCCCAAACGTCATAGAAAGAATAAGTGATGTCCGGAAACAGTATGGGCTTTGGAGAATTAAAAAATGTCAGAAAAATCATCGCGAGCACATCATCCGAGCCGACGCCGACAAACACCTCACTGCTTTCTATCCCATAGTATTCCGCAATCGCGTCCACGAGCATACCGCAGTCCGGCTCCGGATACAGCCGCAGCTTCTCTGCGTCCATCTCTGCCAGCGCCCGCGCCACACCCGGGGCGGGCGGATACGGATTCTCGTTTGTATTCAGCTTGATCATCCCCTCCTGTTTCGGCTGCTCCCCTGGAACATAGGGAACGACTTTTCTCACATAGGACTCCCAGTTCTCCATCTTTTCACCCCCTGCTTTTACCGGTATGTCTCCGCCAGCTTCGCAAATGCCGCCAGCGAGCGCTCCACCGTCTCGTGTGAAACGCAGTATGCCAGCCGGACATAGCCCGGACAGCCGAATGCGCTCCCTTTCACCATAAGAATATGATGTTTCTTGCCTTCGTTCACAAAATCCTCCTCGTTCTCAACCGGGGATTTCACCCAGAGATAAAACGCTCCCTCCGGTTTGATGCACGCAAATCCAAGCCTTGTCAGCTCCTCGTAGAGCACCACGCGGTTTTCATCGTAAAACGCCACATCCGTTTTCTCCTCCAGACACCGTGCGACCGCCTTCTGTATCAGGGACGGCGCATTGACAAAGCCGAGCGTCCGGTTGGAGATCTCCATGCCGCGGATGAGATTTTCCGAATCCGCCGCCTCATCCGGCACAACCACATAGCCGATGCGCTCGCCCGGCAGAGACAGCGACTTGCTGAACGAGTAACCGACGAGCGTGTTTCCGTAATATTTCGTCAGAAAATCCTCACAGTTGCCGTCATAGACAAGCTCACGGTACGGCTCGTCCGAGACGAGGTAGATTTCCGTGCCGTATTCCTTCTGCTTGCGCTCCAGAATCCCCGCGATGCTTCGCATCGTCTCCTCATGGTAGATCACTCCGGTCGGATTGTTCGGCGTATTGACGATCAGAGTCTTCGTCTTTGCCGTGATCTTCCCCTCAAAGTCCGCCAGATCCGGCTGAAATGTGGAAAAATCGGGCTGCACCACGACCAGCTTTGCACCAAAATTGTCCGCATACTGACGGTATTCTCCGAAAAACGGCGCGAATACCATCACCTCATCCCCCGGATCTAAAATGGTCTTAAATATAATGTTCAGTCCCCCGGCTGCACCGACGGTCATGATCAGATTGCGCGCCGAAAAACGAGTGCCAAACCTCCGGTTCAGATTGTCCGCGATCGCCGCACGAACCTCGTCATATCCCGCATTTTCCATATATCCATGAAGCGTGAGCGAACCGCCCGGCGTCCTGTCGCTCTCATCGAGCAGCTCCCGGATCGCCTCATTTAATGCCGCCGGAGCGGGAGTTGCCGGGTTGCCGAGTGAAAAATCATAGACGTTCTCCACGCCATAGCGCGCCGCCATCTCCTTCCCCTCCACGAACATCGCACGGATCGCAGAGCTGCCCTCCAGTGCCTTTTGTATCTTCTTTGAAACCATGTAAAACCTCTTTCCGGAGACACCGCTTCCTTCGTGTCACCCTGTTTCCATTCTTATACTTTATCAGACTACCACAACAAAGTAAATACTATTTTATTGCAACACTACAATATCATGAAAGCCTTGTTCGAATTACTCCGTACAAGGCTTTCACTCATGCAATTCTTTTATTAACTACTCCGTACAAGGCTCTCATTTATTTTGGAAATCTTAATTTTTCAGTTTCCCAAATATTTCACTCTTGTGATGTTTCAGTCAAACAGCTTCTGAGTTTTTTCCATAAATTCCTCATTCTGCTCAAAAATACCAGAAACAATCCCAGATGCAATCCCTTTTTGGTAACCTGGATTTTGGAACTGCAGTAAAAATTCTTCTCTTGCCTGTTTCATGATTTCCATTACAGTTTCCTGATAACTTTTATCAAAATAATTATAATCATCCCTCATTGCAGGCTGCGAATTATTTTCATTCAAATGCTGCATCCCAATCCGGTTAAAGTACCATGCAGTGTCCGGATTTGCAAACGCTTTATTCGTCTGCTGGCAGGTAATATAGCCCTCCAGATTTTTCAGGCACAACTGAAACGCTTGATCCAAACCTGCCAGATCTTCCTCCAGTGTGATAGAGCGCTCTCCTGTCAGGTCATAAGAAACCTTACGGTCCCCGTTCTCGTGTTCTGCCAAAATCTTATTATAAATCGACTCGTAAGCATCCATCACGGATTTCATGACATCTTTTACGTCATATTCCCGATTTTCCAGCGCCTGACCGAGTATTTCCCGCATCGCTGTATAATGCTCCCATTCCACCTCATTCGTATCCTGTATCTCTACGTTCTGAAATTTCTCCTCAGTTTCAGGCGTCAGCTCCTTGACTTTCTCCCTCAGTGCGCACAGCCCCTCTTCTGAGATAGAAACCTCATCAACCGGTATGCTCACGGAATGCTGCTGTACTTGCGTCATACTCCGAGATACCATTGTCTTATCTGTCTTATCCAATAAATGTACATTGCTGTACTGTGACTGTTGAATTTTCATATGTTCCTCCTACCATATTGTCGGCTCACTTCCGTTATAATACGGATAATAATATTTTGTGTCCCTGCTATGCGGCCTTGTAAATGAAATACTGTTTGAACCAGATGCATATTCATAAAAATAGTTAATATGTTCAATATCTACCAACTTTCCCGTATCCGGATTTATAAATACGGTAACAAAATTTAAATCTTTATACAAGTTATTTGATGCATATGCCCCAGTACAGCGACAATGTATCTTATAAAAATTTTCGGTAGAATACAAGGATAATTCCAAAGCATTTCCAGTTGGTCCAACCCCCTTAGAACCATAAATATAATTTACGGCATCGGGCATTGTCATTCCATAATATATTGTCTGTTCTGCATCATCAAACATAAACTGGTTCTGATAAATTTTAGCTCGCAAGTCAGGAGCATTACTCATTGTAATATCATATTTCTGCGTACCTGCAGAAGTTGAGGCATCGACCTTATAATTATAGCTAATATCTATCGGATTTCCATTTACATACATCCTACCGCCATTTGCATCAGACTGAAAAACAATTTTTGTCTTTTCATTTACCATATAATAAAAAGAATTTGGATCGTCTGCTATATTTACAATCTTATTTAGCTTGATACTATAAGAACTATTTGCATCATATGTTCCATCTGTGCTACGCACTACAAAATAATATGTTCCAGCATCAAACTGGTACATATCCTCTTTCTTTGAAATTTTATAAATTTTACCTGATCCATCTACCTTTAAAAATCCAAATTCATACTCCCCAGTAGTTGCTGTCATACTCATCAAAACAGGCGACGTCAGTGTAAAGGTGTAGTAATCCTGATCATAAGGATTATCTATAACTCCAGTAATTGTACTGTTCACACCTACTGCAGCCGCATTAGATAAAGTATCATTGACTTCATTACTCATATCCTGTGTTGCATAAAATGCAAATGCAAACTGTCCATTTCCCTCATAAGCACTGACTGCAAAATAATAGATACCAGGATCAAGAATTTGGCTGCAATACTCATTAATACCATATCCAGACGTTGCACTGCCTCCTATTACATTTAATTCATATGTATCCTGATTTAATTCAAATAAATATACGTCTCCATCTACTTCAGGTACAGTTTGCAGTTCTATAGATACTTTACTGCTCTTGTCCAGGATGAATCCGTACCATCTCATTTCACTTGTCTTTGTCAACTCTCCCTGAACAACATTTCCATGTTCTACAAGATAGGCATTATTAGGATCCGTATTTTCCTGACTTTCAGTACTTGAATAAGCATCCATAGCTGTACTTACTATCAGATCCTCCCCAGTATATATTCTGTCCATATTATTCGGAACACACTTTTCTTTAGTATCTTCTTTCTGCTCTACTTCCGGATATGCCTGGCTTATATCAAATGCTGATGCCCCTAATGCCTCTATTGGAAGATTCGTATTTCCATCCTGAATGGTGTCACTATTCATTTCTTGCGCAGTTATAGAGATTGAAGAAGAAACCATGCTCAAACCTAAAATAGCCGCTCCTAAAACTCCAGTTAATCTTTTTACAAAATATTTCATATAAAACTCCGCCTTTCTCTGTTGTTACTTCCACTTTTTAAGCAAAATTAACCACTGCAATTACTATACCATATCCATCACCTCTTTCTTTTAAAATTCATCAGTAACTATTCACCTCCTCTGCATTTACATCAGGCATGATTATTCTGTCACATTAGATATTCTGGTTGATACTCATTAACTGCCAAATCTCATATTTCTATTCGATTATTTACTCATCTCTATATTGAAGCCTTATAAAAAACATTTTTTCTTAATTAAATATTAACATGAATTCTATAAGGAATCAATTTATTTTTGTAGTAATTTTCAAACATTTCTTTGCATCTATTATGTTTTTATAAATATTTCTGATTATTCAACATAAATCTTTATATTTTGTCTATTATTATGCTTTTTATCTCATTTTTTAACAAATTATCAAAATTTCCATAAATAACTTTGCATTACTGTTGTGACACACCTTTAAGGCAAACACAAAAAAAATATCCATCAAGGGATTTTCGTTCCTTGATGGATATTTTTTATGCGTTTGCCCTATCCTGCACCGCTTTAGCGGTTGACATACTCCACAAAGCGCAGAAACGCCTCGCGTCCCTCACTGGTACACTTGTACACACCGGCATCCTCAAGCACCTCCATAAATACAAGCCCGATCTCCGTCTGGATGATCCCATGGAGTCTCTCCGGCACGATCTCACCGTCGAGCGCACTACCCGGCGTGAAACCGTATTTTGGCAAAAACTCCTCCACCCAGTCGGCGTGCTTTGCCAGCACCTCATCGGTGCGGATGGATGCCCCGTCGAGGATCGCCTGCTCCAGATCT
Source organism: Roseburia sp. (assembly GCA_026168605.1). Lineage (GTDB taxonomy): Bacteria > Bacillota > Clostridia > Lachnospirales > Lachnospiraceae > Roseburia. The sequence continues at coordinate 14,053 of JAPFDX010000030.1, forward strand.
GCCATCTCATCCTTTAAGCGTGCCGGGAGAACCGCCAGTCCCATCACCTCGATCAGACCGATATTCTCCTTCTTGATATGATGCAGCTTTGCGTGCGGATGGTAGACGCCGAGCGGATGCTCCGCTGTCGTGATATTGTTGCGCAGCACAAGGTCAATCTCATAGTCCCCGCCCCTGCGTCTCGCGATCGGCGTGATCGTATTGTGCGGCTCGCCGTCCGTCTCTGCAAACACAAACGCAGCCTCGTCCGTGTAGCCTCTCCACGCGGACAGAATCTTATCTGCGAGCGCAATCAGCCTCTCTTTGTCCGCCGCGCTGATGCGGATCACAGACATCGGCCACTTCACGATCCCCGCTTTGACGTCCTCAAAGCCCGCAAAGGAAATCTCACGCTCCACCGGAGCCTTCGCCATTGCAAACTCATAATTTCCGCCCTGAAAATGATCGTGGCTTAAGATCGAGCCGCCGACGATCGGCAGATCCGCGTTGGATCCCACAAAATAATGCGGGAACTGCGACACGAAATCGAGCAGCTTGCCAAAGGTCGCGCGCTCGATTTTCATCGGCGTATGCTCTCCGTTGAACACGATACAGTGCTCATTGTAATACACGTAGGGCGAATACTGGAAAAACCAGTCGCTCTGGTTGATCGTCACCGGGATGATCCTATGGTTCTGTCTCGCCGGATGGTTGATGCGCCCGGCATAGCCCTCGTTCTCCTTGCACAGCAGGCATTTCGGATAACCGCTCTGCTTCGCCAGCTTCGCCGCGGCGATCGCCTTCGGGTCTTTCTCCGGCTTTGAGAGGTTGACCGTGATATCCAGCGTTCCATACTCTGTGTCCGCCGTCCACTTGAGATCCTTTTTGATGCGGTATCTGCGGATATAATCACTGTCACGGCTTAGTTTATAAAAATAATCGGTCGCTGCCTGTGGGGACTGGTGATACAGCCCGTAGAACGTGCGGACAACCTCACTGGGTCTCGGCATCAGCACGCTCATGATCTTTGTGTCGAACAGATCCCGGTAAGTGATCGTGTCCTCCGGCATCAGACTGTGCTCTGCCGCATAGGAAAGCATCTCTGTGAGAATACCCTCGAGCGCTTCCTCCGCCTGTTCCTGCGTCATGCGCTCCCTGCCCGCATACGCCTCGTACGCGGTGTCGTCCAGCTCCTCCAGACCAAAAAGCTCCAGCAGGCGGTTGACTGTATAGCGTTCATCCTCCGGCGCAAGCAGTCCCGTCGCAAGCCCGTAATCCGTCAATTCTAAAATACGTTCCTGAATCATATGTATCTCCTATGCAAGCTTTACTGGGCCGTCTCCGATCTCTACCACATAGAAATCTGCCGCATAGCCAATCTTTTTCTGATAAGCCGCGCCGACCTTCTCAATAAATTCCTCAACCGCATCCTCTTTTACGATGCTGACCGTACAACCGCCAAATCCGGCGCCCGTCATGCGGGAACCGATCACACCGTCAAGCTTCCACGCTTCCTCCACCAGAGTGTCAAGCTCAATGCCCGTGACCTCGTAATCATCGCGCAGGGAAACATGGGAAGCGTTCATCAGCTCGCCAAACAGCTTCACATCATTGTTCTTCAGCGCTTCGACAGCCTTTACCGTCCTCTGGTTCTCGTATACCGCGTGCTTTGCACGTTTTCTGCACACTTCCTCAGAAACCGCATCCTTGTACTGTTCAAACTGCTCCTCAGTCAGATCGCCCAGCGCCTCGATCGATACAACCTTCTTCAGTTCTTCCAGCGCACGCTCACACTCGCTGCGTCTCTCATTGTATTTCGAATCGCCAAGTCCACGCTTCTTATTGCTGCTGCTGATCACGATCTTTGCATTTTCCAGCTTGATCGGCGCATACTCGTATTTTAAAGTCGCCGTGTCAAGGAAGATCGCATGACCTGCCTTGCCCATCGCGATTGCAAACTGATCCATGATACCACAGTTGACGCCGTTAAAACGGTTCTCGGAAAACTGTCCGATCAGCGCCAGATCCTGGTTGCTCACCTCAAATCCAAACATATCGCGCAGGATAAATCCGGTCAGCACCTCCAATGATGCGGAGGAAGAAAGTCCGGATCCATTCGGAATATTTCCAAACAGCACGAGATCCATACCCTGCTCCACTTTCATGCCCTTCTCGCCAAACGCCCACATCACACCCTTCGGGTAGTTCGTCCAGCCCGCCTCTTTCTCCGGCACCAGATTCTCCACGGAGGATTCGATGACGCCGACAGAATCAAAGTTCATCGAATAGAAACGCAGCTTTTTGTCCTCTCTCTTTCTCGCAACACCGTACGTTCCGATCGTCAGCGCACACGGAAATACATGACCGCCGTTATAGTCGGTGTGCTCGCCGATCATATTCACGCGCCCCGGCGCAAAATAGACACCGATCTCCCCTTCGTCGCCAAACAGCTCCTTAAATTTTGCAAGTACCTCTTCCCAAATCATTTGATCTCCTCCTACATCATTTTTTATTGGTTCTGCCGCCATGCACCGCTGCGCCATACATATGCCCCATCCATACAGAAGGCAGCAGACTTTTCTTGATAATATCATTATAACGTATGTTTTGCGCTTTGCAACGGTCTGCGGATAAGCTGCAACAAAGTGAGAAGAAATCCGCAACAAAAATACATATTTTTTTCTGTCCTCCGGCGGCATCCCGTGCTATAATAAAAGAACGATTTCCACGGCGGGCGCTCACACGCCCTTATAGGAGAACCACTATGATCTATGAAATAACAAAACCTGCATCCGTGGCACCGCTTTTTTCCGGCTGGCAGGAAACCATCGTCCGCTCTTGTCTGGAGGGTGTCATGGGACACCTTTACTCCACATCAGCGGAAAATCCCAAAAGCGCGGCAGCCGCGCTCGGCGACTTCTGTTTTCTGGCGGGAACACCGGACAGAGAGCTTCTCTCCGACCAGCCGGACCGGTGCGCAAAGGACACTGTCATCCTTGTGCCGCAAACGCCGGAATGGGGCTGCCTCATCCAAGAACACTATCAGGAAAAAGCGGTAAAAATACAGCGCTATGCCACCAAAAAAGAACCGCGGATTTTTGACCCCGCCGCCCTGCGCAGACTTGCCACATCCCTTCCCCCGGAATACTCCCTGCGCAGGATCGACGAGCCGCTCTTCCACTACTGTCAGGAAAACGACTGGTGCGCGGACTTTGTATTCAATTATAAAAATTATGCCCAGTACCGCAAACTGGGACTGGGCGTCATGGCTTTTTACAAAGGGGAAGCCGTCGCAGGCGCTTCGTCGTACAGCAGCTACCACGGCGGCATTGAAATTCAGATCGACACAAAAGAAACGTACCGCAGGAGGGGACTGGCAGCCGCCTGCGGCGCAAAGCTGATACTCGCCTGCACAGAACGCGGGCTGTATCCGTCGTGGGACGCCGCAAATCCCGCGTCTGTCGCGCTCGCAGAGAAACTCGGCTACCACTTTGACCGGGCGTATACCGCCTATGAAGTCAGCCGCAGCAGTATCAGTCCGCCTGCCCTCAAATAGCAGCGGTAACCGCGTGAAGACTGTGGGATGGGATCTATGAAATATGTGAGGTTATGTGAGGTGTGGATACTTTTCTGCAAAGCGGATCGTCCAAATCAGCTCAAAAAAGCTGGAATTTTTACCAATCCACACCTGAAAGATGAGAACATTCGTATCTTTTCGACGCCAGTACAAACTGCGCACCGTGTTCGCCGGAGAAAGGAGATATTTCACAGACTTTTGTGCTACTCTTATAAGGGCATCTGAAACAAAACATAATCGCAGCGACCGATTGTCTGAGCTTCATTCTGCACTCTTTTCAATATTAGAATGAAGCGAGTTTTCGGCGCTGCGATTTTATTTAGTTTGTGAAGATGCCCTTTTAGAGCAGCTAAAAAGTCGGTGTTATGTCCTGCTCCGGTGAACACGGTGCGCAGTTTGTTCTTTCGTGAAAGAGACACGAACCGTTTTTTCAGGTGTGGATTGGAAAATGCACAGCTTTTTTTCGAATTGATTTGGACGATCCGCTTTGCAGAAAAGTTCCAGCACGCAAATTTTCTTACACAAATCCCATCCCACAGTCTCTCACAGCAACACCACACTACTATTTGACTGCTATGGCTGCGGCTGCTCCACCGGCGGCTGCGCCGCCTTAAGCCCTGCGAGCGCCGCCTCCGCAGCGATCAGCGTATCGATATTCGTCACATAGCCCTTTGCGCTGTCCGGCAGTGCATCATAGAGTGTTCGCGCGCTGACGATCACGGTCTCGCTCTCGAGCGTCACCGGACCGATCGAGTCGATCAGACCGACCACCGTCGCTGCATCCGCCTTCTGCACCGCCTCGCTCTCCGTGCCCGGAAGCGTGTAGACAAGCACCGGATAGCCCTGCTCGATCGTCTCGTAGATTGTCTTTGCCACGGAGCGTGGGAGATTGATGCAGCCATGCGAGCCGTTCGTCTTGTAGATATTGCCGCCGAAACTGCTGCGCCATGTCGCGTCGTGCATACCGACATCGCCCGCATAAGGCATCCAGTATTTTACCGGTGTCGCATAGTCCTCGCCGCGGAGCACCGCATCCGTCGTCTTATAAGTCAGTCCAAACGCACCTGTCGGGGTCGCGTGTCCTTTTGACAGATTTCCCGATACAAAGTCGCTCTCGACAACCAGATTTCCATCCTTGTAGAGGAACAAATGCTGCGCTGTGAGGTTGATCTCCACATAGGAATCCCCGTAATCATTCTCCCCGTGGCTGTTTGCCGTCTGCGCATAAACCGGCTCTCTTGTAATATTCTCTCCGGTTGCCAGGTCTGCCAGTATCTGCTCCACCTCCCCGGCATTGTCGATCTTCCATCCGTAAAAACCATTTGAGATCGTGACCGTCGTTCCGTAGGACGTCTCAAACTCCTTTGGGCGGTATGCCGTATTGTGCTCCTTTGCAAGCCCTTTGACATAGTCGAGCACCGCCTCCTCATCCACCGCGATCTTACCATCCTCATCCTTCAACCACGTATGGATCGTTGCAGCGTCCAGCACTTCCTTTTCCTCGCCAAACTCATAGGTGATCACGGTCTGCACGTAACGGTTCAAATCTTCGATCAACGACAGCAGTTCCTCATCATCATCGCCAACCGCAGGCTCCTCGTAACAATGCGCCTCGGAGAGGTCGAGCGTCTCATCCAGACCGGAAACCGCATCAACGACAGCCTGATAAAACGCCTCCTCGTCAATCTTCGTGCCGTAATCCGCAGGCACAAGGGTATATCCCGCCTCGCTGTCATATTCCGAATAGGATGCGTCCGACGGATCACGCTGTTCCCCGTTCATAAACGGCAGCCTTGCGATCTCCTCCGCAAGTGCCTCCCCGTCAAAGGAAACCGATTTCTCCAGTTCCAGCTCTTTTCCCTGAAACAGCGTCACGATCCACTCGTAACCTTTCTGCTCCTCCAAAAGTCCTGCAACCTCCCCCTGAAACACCGGGGCAAGCGCAATACTGCTGCCCGCGATCGTTCCGGACGCACCCTCGCGCCCGGACAGTTCCAGTGCATATTCCCGGATCTCCTGATCGATCAGCTTTTCCACACCCGCTGCGCTGCGTCCGCCCACGGAAATTCCGTCTATCTTTGTCCCGAAACTGAAATGGCTCTCAAAAAATAAGGCGAATCCAATATAAATGACCGCAATTACCGTCACCGCCGCCACTGCGGCAAGTCCCCATTTTCGTTTCTTACTCTTCATATTTCCAATCCTCTTCTATCAGTATATTCAAACCTTCTTCTCTTGTTTCTGAAAAGACACTCTCCATTATAGGGCACTTTTAAACCTTGTCAACAGATTCGCGCAATCGTAATACTTATGTAAAACATTTGCCGCCTTTCCCCGTTTAAATGCACAAAAAACCCGTATGTTATTTAATCTTTTCTTAATTTTTAAATAATCTTTCTTAAAAAGAAGATCCTCTGATTGTCTCGCGAAAATCACTGTGCTATAATCGCAGACATAATAAATTTGTTGAGAAAGGGTGACTGCAATGACAGCATCTGTACATACAACGATCCGCGCTTTTTTAGAGAAAAATAAACACGGGATCCTGCTCTTATATTTTGCGATCTATCTCCCGTGGTTCGGATATCTGGAAAAGACGGTGACGACACATTTTCATGTGATCCACATGGCGGTGGACGACTACATTCCGTTTTGTGAATATTTTATCATTCCGTACCTGCTGTGGTTTTTCTATGTCGCATGGGGCGTCGGATATTTTTATCTGAAAGACAGAAGTGAATATTTCCGTCTCTGCTCCGTGCTCTTTACCGGAATGACCGTATTTCTGGTCATATCGACCATCTATCCGAACGGACACTATCTGCGCCCGACGGAATTTGCGCGCGACAATATTTTCACGGATATGGTGCGGCAGCTCTATGCCACGGATACCTCCACCAACCTTTTCCCGAGTATCCATGTCTACAATTCCATCGCCGTGAATATGGCTGTGTGGCATTGTGAGAATTTCAGGAAAAATAAAGTGGTCCGCTACGGCTCTGCTTTCCTTATGATAAGCATCGTCCTGTCCACCATGTTTCTAAAACAGCACTCCGTGTTTGACGTGCTCACCGGCATCGTCATGGCGGTCTTTATGTACCGCGTAGTCTATGTCTCTGTCCCGGCGCATATGCCGCTGGCACAGAGGCGCCCGGTACGCAAGCCGCGCCGGATCTGAAAACAGCGAGCACGAACCTTTCAGCCTCTCGAAAAGGTTCGCGCTCTTCACTTTTTAATTATTGAATTTTAATTTCTGAAACAGTATTTTCCACGCCATTGATTTGCAGCCTGACAGAAATTTCGCCATTCTCAAACTCATGCAAAGGATATTCCAACGGTTCGGCAAGATTGGTCACATCCACAGATTTTGCCACATCCCCTTGTGTCAGCCACAAAACGAGTGTTGCTCCGTCCGGTACCGTGTTGCAGGAAATGTCCGCGTAAAGGAACTGTGAATCTGCGTCCATGATCGTCATCTTCTGTTCCTCCACAAATCCTTCGCTGGCACTTCGAAAATCCAGCTTCCAGACATCGTTTAGATACGTGTTATAATTCATGCTGATCGTGCCTAAATTCCAAACCCGGTCGCCGGAAGCAATATCCGTATTGATACCATTTCCAGAGATTGCACCAATAATGAATCCTGTCAGACACACCAGCATAAGCGCCATGCTCACAATACCGGCTACAATAAATTTTAAGTCGTGTGTTCCTTGTTTTACCATAATACCATGATCCTCCTTTTCGATATGCGTTCCACATTCTTCACAATATTTTGCTTTGATCGAAATCCGGTGTCCACAAGCCGGACATACCATTTTGCTTTCCGGACGGCGCAGAAAGTAAACCAGCAATCCGATAAAGGGTGTGGTTACAAAAACAATAATCACCCACAGCACCGGGTCGTCATTGCGCTTTTTACAATCCTGATACACCCATGCCGAAAAAAAGGCGGAGGTACACAGTGCAAAAAGGATAAAGCAGAGGAGCAGTATAGGCAATGCCAGTGAAAGACCGCTAAAACCGTCACTCTTCAGGTAATAAAGACCAAACCTAAGAAAGACCAGCAGTAAAATAACCAGAATACCAATATAAATCAGAAACTTTTTCTTTTTCGTATGATTCATGCAAATACACCTCGTTTCTCAATACAGATTGTGATATCCTCTTTTATGTTTGCTCTTTTTACGCCTGCTATGGTAAGCAATATACCTGCCACCCCTGCGTAAAGGCAGATACCCGCAGCAAAGTAAGACAAATAAATATTTTCAATTACGGTCAGAGCCAAAATGGCAAGAAGGGAAAAAGTCGCCAAATTCAAAACCATCGGCAAATACCAAAGCGGTAATTTATGTATGGCAGGTTGTTTTCGCAAAACGGCTTCTTTCTGATGCAGCGCCGCTTTGAGCGCGCAATTCAGTTCCGGGGTGGGAACATCTGCTGTTTTCATAGAAGCCCGAATCATTTCTTCCATCTCTGCGTCTAAATGATTATCTCTCATAACCAGCATCCTCCAATCTTTTTTTCATTAAGTTTCTTCCCTTAAACAATCGGCTTTTCACGGTACCAGACGGTTTCCTTAGGATCATCGCTATTTGCTCTATGGAGCAATCGGAAAGATAATATAGTATCAGTGGTACCTGAAATTTTTCCGGGAGAGTCCGGATGATCTGACGGACTTCTGCAATCAGTTCTTTTTGAAGATAGGTTTCTTCCATATTTTCACCAGAATGTGCGACTGTTTCCGTTTCAGTCTCATAGTTGCTGCAAGGAGCGATCGCATTTCGACGCGCCCATTTTCTTCTGTCACTCCTCCAAAGATTGTACGCCAGAGAAAAAAACAGCGCTTTCGGGTTTTTCTCCCAGTCAAGCGTCCATTCTGTTTCTAACGCTTTCAGAAAGGTCTGTTGATATAAATCCTCGGCATCTGCTTTGTCCGCACAGAGCTTCAGGCAAAATCTGTATACATCTGTACCGAAAGCATCCACACATTTTTCTACTTCTCTTGCGTTCACTGCTTCACCTCCTCTTCCTGTTCACCCTATATTCGCTGCGACCTTGTATGAGGTTCATTTTTCCATGAAATTTTTTCAAATTGGCTGGTACGCAAAGTTCGCCGGAGAAAGACATATTACAAATATGTCCTTTGCTCCGGCGAACTTTGCGCGCAATCCATTCTCTTGTACCAAAGGCAGCCTATCTCATATTTCAGGCACAGATTTCTATTTTTCACCACAGATGAAACACCTGTATCGCAGTCTTCATCGCCTTATAGCGCAGATCCTCAAGCTCTGCGGCTGCATTTTTCAATTCCTTTCTGATCTCGATATGCTGCGGGCAGTGGCTCTCGCACTTTCCGCATCCAATACACTGGGACGCGCTGCTCGTATCCTTGCGGAACGCGGTACACTGCAGATAATCGCGTCTGCCGGATTTCTTTCCCTCGGAATACATCGCGTTATAGCAGCGGAATGTTCCCGGAATGTCAACGCCCTTGGGGCACGGCATACAGTAGCCGCATCCGGTACAGCCGACCTTCACATTTTTCTCGATTTCCAGCTTCACCTGCGCGATGAGTTCCTCCTCCGCCCTTGTCAGGCAGCCGACCGGAGACTCCGACGCCGTTTTCACATTCTGCTCCACCATCTCCATCGAGTTCATCCCCGACAAAACGCAGGTGACCTCCGGCTGGTTGTAGAGCCACCGGAACGCAAGCTCCGCGGGCGTCCGCTGTTCTCCCTCCCGCTGGAAAAGTTCCTTCGCAGACTCCGGAAGAAGATCGACAAGTCTGCCGCCGCGCAGCGGCTCCATGATGATGACCGGAAGCCCTTTCGCGTGCGCATAGCGCAGTCCCTCGACTCCCGCCTGCGAATATTCGTCTATGTAGTTGTACTGGATCTGGCAGAAATCCCAGTCATAGGCGTCCACCAGTTTCTGGAACATATCGGTTTTTCCGTGATAGGAAAAGCCGATGTTGCGGATCTGCCCCGACGCCAGCTTGCCCTCGATCCACTCTGCCATGCCAAGCTTTTTTAACTTCTCCCATGTCGGAATGTCGGTGAGCATATGCATCAGATAATAGTCGATATAATCCGTCTTTAAACGGCGCAGCTCCTCCTGAAACATTTTCTCCACGCCGTCCACCGACTTGATCAGATAATGCGGCAGCTTGGTCGCCAGATAGACGTCCCCACGGCAGTGGTTGCGACTTAGGATCTCGCCGACCGCAACCTCATTTCCCGGGTACACATAGGCGGTATCCAGATAGTTCACTCCCGCGCGAATCGCCGCCATGACCTCCTGCTCCGCCTTGTCAATATCCGTCGCGCCCCCCTTTTTCGTAAAGCGCATACAGCCATAGCCCAACACGGAAATATTATTTCCCTTTTTATCCTTGCGATACTGCATCATTCAATTCCTCTAATTCCTCCAGCCAGATTCTCGCGCAGGCGTCCGACGGCATACGCAGATCCCCCCTCGGGGAAACCGCCACACTTCCCACCTTCGGCCCGTCCGGCAGGCAGGAGCGCTTAAACTGCTGCGAGAAAAATCTGCGGTAGAAAATTTTTTCCCATTTTAAGATCGTTGCACTGTCATAAATCCCCGCAAATGCCACTCCTGCGAGACGGAAAATCTTTTTCGGCGGGCATCCCTCCCGCAGCATATGGTACAGATAGAAATCGTGCAGCTCATACGGTCCTACGATGTTCTCCGTCTCCTGCGAAATCCTGCCGTCCTCCGGCGGCAGCAGCTCCGGCGACACCGGTGTGTCCAGAATATCCAGAAGCACCCCTTTGAGCACCACATCCCCGCAGGTGTCGGCATAAAACTGCACCAGATGGCGCATGAGCGTCTTTGGCACGGAGGCATTGACCGCATACATCGACATATGGTCTCCGTTGTAGGTCGCCCAGCCGAGCGCAAGCTCCGAGAGATCGCCCGTCCCGATCACCATCCCGTTTTCCTTGTTCGCCAGATCCATCAGAATCTGTGTGCGCTCTCTTGCCTGACTGTTCTCATAAGTCACATCGTGCACCGCCACATCCTGCCCGATGTCGCGGAAATGAACCTGCACCGACTCCCTGATATCCACCTCGGTAAAATCCGCGCCGAGCGAACGGATCAACTGCACGGCATTGTCATAGGTGCGGTCTGTCGTGCCAAAGCCCGGCATCGTCACCGCTTTGATGTTCCCATGTGAAAGCCCCAGCAGATCAAACGCCCGCACCGTCACGAGCAGCGCCAGCGTCGAATCCAGCCCGCCGGAAATCCCGACCACGGCGGTCGTGCAGTTTGTGTGTTCCAGACGTTTCTTTAATCCTGCCGCCTGCATCGCCAGGATCTCCGCACAGCGCTCTTTTCGTTCCGCCTCATTTTGCGGGACAAACGGCAGCGCCTTTACCGGACGCGTCAGCGCCGTCTCCTCCATCACGAGCGTAAACGGGATCACCTGATAACCGTCCTCCCGCATGGTAAAGGTCGTCATCCGCCGCCGCTCCGCGGCAATCCTTGGCACATCGATCTCGGAGACGGTGATGTCATTGGTAAAGCGAGGCGCCTCCTGCAGCAGACGTCCGCACTCGGCAATGAGATTGTGTCCGGAATAGACGACGTCCTGCGTGGATTCCCCTTCCCCGGCGTCCGCATAGACGTAACCGCAGAGAAGCCTTGCGGACTGTCCGCAGACCAGCGCTTTCCGGTAAACCTCTTTTCCCACCGTCTCATTGGATGCGGAGAGATTCACAAGCACCGTCGCGCCGTTTCTCGCATGACGGATCCCCGGAGGCTCCGGCGTCCACAGATCCTCACAGATCTCCACTCCGACCACAAGACCATCCACTCCCTCGCAGGCAAACAGAAGCTTTGTACCCATCAGTGTCTGCTGCCCGCAGCAGACCACCTCCACAGCATCCTCCATCCCCTGTGCAAAATAGCGTGTCTCATAAAATTCATTGTAGCCGGGAATACAGGTCTTTGGCACAAGTCCGAGAATTTCTCCCCCCTTTAGCGCAGCCGCCACATTATAGAGTTTTCCCTTGTAGGAAAATGGCAGTCCGACAAACACCAGCGCGTCGCACCCCTCCGTAAACGCCCGTATTTCCTCCAGCGCCGCAAGCGCCCCGTCCAGCAGGGTCGCCTGCAAAAAGAGATCGCCGCAGGTATATCCCGTAACGCCAAGCTCCGGCAGAACGATCACCTTTGCGCCCTGCTCTGTGGCACCACGGATGCCCTCGCAGATCTCCTTTGCATTATACACGGTGTCCGCCACCCGGATTTTTGGCGTCACTGCCGCTACTTTTATAAATCCGTCTCTCATTTTCTCATTTCCTTTAACTCATCGACGTCAAAATGATATGCCTGATTGCAGAACTGGCATTTCACCTCGATCGCCTCGCCCTCGTTGATAATATCGTCCAGATCCTTGCGGCTTAACGTTGCGATCGCCCTTGACACACGCTCCTTTGAGCAGTCGCAGCAAAATCCCGCCTCGATCCGGTCTGTGATCTCAAGCCCAAACTCTCCGAGTATGATCTCCAAAATCTGTTCCGGCGTATTGCCCTCCTCGAGCATCTCCGTCACGGACGCAAGCTCTGTGATCTTCTTCTCCAGACGGTCGATCACCTCGTCGCTCGTAAACGGCATCAACTGGATGATAAACCCTCCCGCCTGCTTCACCGAGCGGTCCCTGTCCACCAGCACGCCGAGTCCGACCGCCGACGGGATCTGCTCTGAGGTCGCAAAATAATACGTCAGATCCTCCGCGATCTCCCCCGTCTGTAACACAGTCTGCCCGACATAGGGCTCTTTTAACCCCATATCCTTGATCACACGCAGCACTCCTGCGCCAAGTGCACCGCCGACGTCAAGTTTTCCCTTCTCATTCAGTGGAAGTTCCACATCCGCAGCCATCGGAAATCCCTTGACGTGCCCTCCGGAATCCGCCGTGACCGTCAGTCCCTTCGCCGGACCGCTGCACTGCACCTGAACGGTCAGGAGGTCTTTTTCCCCTTTCATCATCACGCCCATCATCGCAGCGCCGGAAAGCAGCCTCCCCAGCGCCGCCGTGATCACCGGGCTCGTCCCGTGCGCGCTGTGCGCCTCCTCCACCATGTCTCTCGATGTAATGGCAAACGCCCGGATCTGGCTGTCCGCCGCTGTCGCTCTCACAATATAATCGTTACCCATATCTATTCCTCTCTCTTTCCATGCTCTCTGGCAATGATATAAATCCGTTCACTCTCCGCGCGGACGGGCTCTTTTGTAAATGCGTCGTACGCCGCCACAAATTCCATCCCCGCCTCCTCCAAAAGGCGTCTGACCGTCTCGACCGGATATGCCCTCTGGTAGTGTGTCTCCTCGTATTTGCGGTACAGTTCTCCCTCCTCGCGGATAAAAAGCGTCAGATCGTACTCGTTGACGCCGCTCTTATCGTCGTAATAATTCTCCCAGATAAAACTGCCCTCGTCGCGGTTCTCGCTGATGGTCGTCTCCCCCAGCAGATCCCTGTATTTGTATACGGTATTCAGGTCAAAGATAAAAATCCCTCCCGGGTCGAGATAATTGTTGACCAGCCGGAAAACATCCAGCAGATCGCTCTCCTCCAGGAGATAATTCACTGAATCACAGACGCTTATGACCGCGCGCACCGTACCGTACAGCTCAAAGGAGCGCATATCCTGAAGCAGATATAAAATGCTGCTCTGCGCACCGCCATCCGCCGCACTGTTCTCATACTCCGCTTCCCTTGCGATCTCGAGCATCTCCTCTGCGTTATCCACGCCGATCATGTCATAGCCCGCGTCTGCCAGCAGCCTTGTCAGCCTGCCGGTACCGCAGCCGAGCTCCAGCACAAGCCCGTCGCGGACACCGTACTCCAAAAGCAGCTCCCTGATATAGCCGCACCACTCCTCATAGGGAACATTATCCATAAACAGATCATAGACTCTTGCAAAACTGCTGTACGCTTCCACCCTGCCACCGCTTTCCTGCCTTTCTGGCAAACTACTTCCTAGCTATACTATCAATTTTCCCATCCAAAATCAAGGCTTGTCGAATCTGCCTTGATTATTTTTCCCGGAACCCGTATACTTATCTCATGAATTCAGAAAAATGATACCATGACAAAAGGATGCTTCATATTTATGCCGGAAAATTACGAACATTTTATTACAAAAAATATCAAAGAATTTTATAAGCGCAGGCTGGTCGCCCCCATTTTATATCTGGTTTTTCTTGTGCTGCTCTGGATCGTCTTTTCCCTGGGCGCACCGCTGTTTCCGGACACGCTTGCTCCATCCGACACTCTGGAAAACACCTACCGCGACCACACGGAATACGTGCACGTCTCTGTCTCGGACTTAAAATTCACCGGCTACACCAAGAACCGCTTTGGCTCCGTGACCGGATATTATTACTACACGATGCGCGGGGAGGAATGTATCATTGTCCTGCTCTCGCCGCACACGAGCGAACAGGGACTTCCCGAGATCAAAAACGCCGATTTTTATGCAAAAATTGTAAGAGGAACCAAAAATAAAAGCTTTGAATCACTGCTCGATCATCTGGCAGCGGACTTAAACTGGACAGAAAACGGTATCCGCAATGAAGTATCGCACTACGTCTTAAGCGAACCCGCCTACAATATGACGGGAAATATGATCCTCTACACAGTTATTTTTGCGACCGGAGGCTATGCGCTTGTGTGCCTTGTGCTGTTTATCCTCTATATCTTCTTCCCCGTGCTCTCGCCCTGCTGTCAGGATCTGGCGCGCTTCGGCAACCCGAAAAAGCTGCTGGAGCAGGCGGAGGAGGAGCTCGCCACGCTGCCGCAGCTCGCCACGGAGGATATGTTTATCACGGAACACTTTTTTATCGCGACCTCCGTCTATGGCAGTGCCGTGGTTCCGATCGACGAGATCATCTGGATCTACAAGTACTCGACGCTCCACAAGTTCTTCTGGTATCATTTCAGCATCTCCTACACGCTGCATATCAGTGCGAACCGGCACCTGTATATCCAGTGCCCGAAAAACTTAAAGTCTGACCTCGACGGTATCATCGACTATCTGTCGGAGGCAAACCACGAGATCCTCGTCGGCTTCTCCGAGGCGAACCGTCTGAAGGTGCAGGAAATCCAGGGTGCGCCGATGCGTTTTGAGAAACTCGTTGCATTTTTAAAAAGGAGGGTGTAAACACCCTCCTTTATCTGTCTGAAATGCTCACGGACTCGATCGCCACGGCACCGCCCCTGACCACCTCGATTTTCCGAAATCTCGACTTTAGCAGTGCGACCAGCTCATTGTTTTTCCGCGCGGTCAGCTTGCACTCAAGCAGCACGCTGTCGTTTCCCACATCCGACACCTCCACCGCAAAGACCTGTGCGATCTGAAATACCTCCTGCTTTTCCGCCGCGCTGATGCCAAGCACCTTCGCAAACAGGATCTCTTTCATATGGATCGGCACATCGGTCAGATCGATCACCTTGATGACCTCCACCATGCGGTTTAACTGTTTCTTGATCTGCTCAAAGGTGACGTCGTCGCTCATCACACAGATCGTCATGCGCGACACTGTCTCGTCCTCCGTCGTGCCGACGGTCAGACTTTGCAGGTTGTAGGATTTCCCGGAAAAAAGCCCGGAAACCTTCGCCAAAACGCCAACCTCATTTTCCACATACAATGCAATCCATCTGTTTTTCATCGCTGCCTCCTCTCTTCGCCGTGCCGGGGCTGCTGCCCCACCTATGGAGCACCCTCCCAGCCCGCTACTTTCGCCGTGCACAAGCTCGATTCCGCTTCGCTTCATCTCGCTTGGGGCTTTCGCCCCATCAGCCCTCAAAAACACAAATAATTTCATGCAAGCATACATATTTGTATTTTTTCGGTCTGGCACGGCTCATTTATTTCAATATCATTTCACTCATAGGGTTACCGCTTTTTACCATCGGAAGTACGATCTCGTCGGTGGAGATCATAAATTCGATGATGGTGGGCGCATCCCGGTAGGTTCTCGCCTCATCAAGCGCCGCCTGGATCCCGTCCTCGCGCTCCACGCGGATGCCGTGCGCGCCATAGCTCTCGGCAAGCGCCACAAAGTCGGGCGTGTACGGCCGGCACGCTTCGTTTGGCCCCTTGCAGTTTTTCGGACAGCTCTTTCTCCTGCGCAGGCAGGTCGCCGCGTAGCGCTTTCCGTAAAAAAGCTGCTGCATCTGGCGCACCATGCCCAGATAGTAATTGTTAAACACACATATGATGACCGGAGCGCCGCAGGCAACCGCCGTCGCCATCTCCTGAATGTTCATCTGAAGTCCGCCATCGCCCGAAAAGCACACGACCTCGCGTGCCGGATTGCCGATCTTTGCCCCGATCGCCGCTGGAAGTCCAAAGCCCATCGTTCCAAGCCCACCGGAGGTGATGAGCTGATGCCATGCGTCCAGCTCCAGATACTGTGTCGCCCACATCTGATGCTGTCCGACATCCGTCACGTAGATCGCATCGCTGAAAGTGCGGTTGATATGCTCAAAGATCATCTGCGGCGTCATGCCGTGATCCCTGCGCATCTCAAGCGGATTTTCCCTGTCCCATGCGGCAATCTGTGCCTGCCACTTCTCCGTGTCCTTCGTCTCTGCCCACTCCAGCAGCTTTTCCAGGGCGAGGTTCGCATCCGAGACCACCGGAACGTCCACGACCACATTTCTGGAGATTGACGCGGTATCCACATCGATATGTATGATTTTCGCCTTCGGAGCAAACTCGTTCAGATCCCCGGTGATACGGTCGTTAAAGCGCGTGCCGATGGAAAAGAGCACATCGCACTGGCTGACCGCCATATTCGCCGCATATTTCCCGTGCATTCCACTGTTTCCGACATAGAGCGGATGGCTGGTCGGAACCGCCCCCTTTCCCATGACCGTCGTGACCACCGGGATCTGTGTCTTCTCCGCAAAAGCGAGCAGTTTCTCGTTGGCACGCGCCACATTGACGCCGCCTCCCGCAAGGATCAGGGGGCGTTTTGCCGCACGCAGCATTTTGTATGCCTTTTTGAGCTGACCGATATGCACAGTATCATTCGGCTTGTAGCCCCGGATCTGCACACTCGCCGGGTATTCCGCCGGCCCTGCCGTCGTCTGGATATCCTTTGGAATGTCGACAATCACCGGTCCTGGTCTGCCCGTACCTGCGATGTGAAACGCCATCTTGATGATGCGTCCCAAATCCTCCCTCTTTCGCACAGTCACACCGTATTTCGTGATGCTCTGGGTCATCCCCACGATGTCGACCTCCTGAAACGCGTCGTTTCCGATCAGGGCGAGTGGAACCTGCCCTGTAAAGCACACCAGCGGAACATTGTCATAGTGCGCATCCGCAAGCCCGGTGATAATGTTTGTCGCGCCCGGTCCGCTCGTCACAAGGCAGACCCCTGTCTTTCCGGTGGATTTCGCATAACCCTCCGCCTCATGGATCAGCCCCTGCTCATGTCTCGGCAGAACCACCTCGATGCCGTCCTGCCTATACAGCTCGTCAAAAAGATCCGTGACCGTACCTCCCGGATAGCCAAAAATGGTGTCCACGCCTTCTTCCTGCAATGCTTTTACAAATAACTTTCTGCCTGTAATATCCATGTCGTCCTCCTTTCTGACTCGCCTGCCTATGCCGCCTTACCGCCCGGCTCTCTCATATTTGTAGAAATAATATTCCAGATCAAAGTAGGTCTGCTCCTCGCTGTCCGCCGTGATCCTCCACTCCGGGCGCTCATCCAGATTCGGAAAATAGGCGTCCGCATCATATGCGAAATCAATCTTTGTGATATGTGCCACATCGCACTCATCCAGAAGCTGGCGGTAGATCGTCTCCCCGCCGATCACATAGACGTCCTCACTGTCATACCGCGCAAGCTCCCGGTGCAGTTCCTCCTTCGAATGTACGATGACCGCGCCCGGCACACGGTAGCTCTCGTCATGCGTCAGCACGATATTCGTACGGTTTTTCAGCGGGAGACCGTTCGGAAAGCTCTCGAGCGTCTTTCGCCCCATCACGACCACCTTTCCGGTCGTCGTCTCCCGAAAAAACTTCTGGTCTGCCGGAATCCGCACCAAAAGTTCATTTTTCCTGCCGATTCCCCAGTTTTTGTCCACTGCTGCAATCAAGTTCACTTTCCTCTTCCTCCTCGATATGAAATATTTTTTACGTTGTCTCTGCCGCCTTTATACCGCGATCGGGATATTTTTGATCTGCGGTCCCGTCACATAGTCCTCGATCGTGATATCCTTTGTCGTAAACTGATAAAAATCTCTAATCTCCGGATTCAGGTAAAATTTTGGCGCCGCATACTGTTCTCTTTTGATCAGCTCCTTCACGATCGGGATATGACGGTCATAAATGTGTGCATCCGCGATCACGTGCACAAGCTCGCCCACCTGCATACCGCACACCTGCGCCAGCATATGCATCAGTACCGCATACTGACAGACATTCCAGTTATTTGCCGCGAGCACATCCTGCGAGCGCTGGTTCAAGATGGCATTGAGCGTCAGCTTCTCCTCTCCCTCCCGGTGTGTGACGTTAAACGTCATGCTATATGCACACGGATAGAGGTTCATTTCGTGCAGATCCTGATGCACATAAATATTTGTCATGATGCGGCGGCTGAAGGGATTGTTCTTCAGATCGTAGATCACGCGGTCCACCTGATCCATCATCCCTTCCCTGTACCGGTGTTTCACGCCGAGCTGATAGCCGTACGCCTTGCCGATGGATCCGTCCGCATCCGCCCACTCGTCCCAGACCGTGCTGTTTAGGTCGTGGATGTTGTTGGACTTCCGCTGCCAGATCCACAGCATCTCCTCCGTGCACGTCTTAACCGCCGTCTTGCGCAGCGTGATCGCCGGAAATTCCTTTGACAGATCGTAGCGGTTGACGACGCCGAATTTCTTGACCGTGTACGCGCTCGCGCCGTCCTCCCAGTGCGGACGAACCTTCTCTCCCTCCGTGCTTGTCCCGTTTGCCAGAATGTCCTCGCACATTGCCACAAAAATTTTATCTGCACAGCTCATGCCTTTTTCCACCTTTCCCACCTATTAAATATTTATTTTACCGAATTTCATACAAAATGACAAGATTTCATTTCTATTGCTTTTTTTCTTCAAATACGATATATTAGTTTTATATTTTTACAGACTATGATGTGCTGTTGCACTGGAAATGATAAAGGAGATATGTATGAGTCAGGCAAAAGTAGACCGCAAAAAAGAACTGAAAACAAACCGCAAGCAGATTGTTGCCCGCGAGAAGAGACGTCACACCATCACCGTCCTCTGTGGCTGGGCGCTTCTGATTGCAGTGATCGGCTGGGCAGGCTATTCTGCCTACGGCGTCTATGAGAACAGCCGGCCGGCTGTCTATACCAATCTAACCGCCATCAATGACTACATGAACTCGCTCACCACAGCGGAGTGATTCTAAAAAGAGTTTCGCCTGCGAAACTCTCCGCCTGCAGCGGGTCGCATCAGCGACACGGTTCCTCTCCGCCGCAGTGCGATCCCCCAGAGGGTTTTACTTTATAGGGAACGAAGTTTCCTATAAAGTAAAAAAGCGCAACGACCGGGATAGGTTTCCGGCGCTGCGCTTTTTTCATGACATAGGAAATTGCTGCGCAATCCTATGTCACAAAACACACTTCGTGTGAGAATGCGCACTTTTGTTCTGTCCGCT
The DNA here is from genome assembly GCA_026168605.1 of Roseburia sp. Classification (GTDB taxonomy): domain Bacteria; phylum Bacillota; class Clostridia; order Lachnospirales; family Lachnospiraceae; genus Roseburia. The sequence continues at coordinate 33,319 of JAPFDX010000030.1, forward strand.
TCTCTCTCACTCCTCCGTCTCTCCCTCCGCAATCTCCGCTTTGGAGAGGGCATTCTCAATCGCGTTCAATAGCACCACCGAGGTGTACTGGTTATCTGCATTGTACTGGATCCCCTCCGTTGACTGCTTTTCGACGACCTGCTCCGCGATACTCTCTAAAGCCGGCTGCATCAGCGGGTACATGGTCGCCACGCTCTCATCCAGATTGACCATCGAAACCGACTGAATGCGGCTCTCGTCCACGATCACCTGCACATCCACCGTATGCTCACCAAACATAATTGAGGAGGTATAGACTCCCGCCACATAGTTCATTGTCGGTACAGACTCGCCACCCTTCCCCGGCCAAAACATAAACAGCAGCAAAATAATAAGTAAGATTCCAAGTCCTGCAAAAATAAGTGTATAAATGAGTTCTTTCATATGAAGAACTACAATTTTTGTCTTTGCGCTCATCTGAAGCCTCCCGATACTGATTATTACAGTATATGAACGGGTATATGGAACATGACAGATATTCTCCCAAAATATTTTTTGATTTTTTCAAAAAACTGTTGACAATTTGCTTTTCTCATAGTATTATATCATATGTGTCTGGCACACAGACATTCATGCGCGAGTGGCTCAGTTGGTGGAGCACGACCTTGCCAAGGTCGGGGTCGCGGGTTCGAGTCCCGTCTCGCGCTCTCTTTATAACAAAAAGGACATCCATCGGATGTCCTTTTTGTTATAAACGAGTCCTGCCGGACTCGGACGTTCGAGTTTCTCCGCTTCGCTCCGGTCCGTGCAGAGCCGACGTCCACCGGACGTCGTGCACCGTCTCGCGCTGCTGGATTTGACGGAAGAAGATCATGGGGAATACGTCTTTTTGTTATAAACGAGTCCTGCCGGACTCGGACGTTCGAGTTTCTCCGCTTCACTCCGGTCCGTGCAGAGCCGACGTCCACCGGACGTCGTGCACCGTCTCGCGCTACTGGATTTGACGGAAGAAGATCATGGGGAATACGTCTTTTTAATAACTGAGTCCTGACGGACTCGCTCGTTCGAGTTTCTCCGTTTCACTCCGGTCCGTGCAGAGCCGACGTCCACCGGACGTCGTGCACCGTCTCGCGCTGCTGGATTTGACGGAAGGTTGTCGTGAGGGATACTTTGTGTTTAACAGCTAAGTCCTGACGGAGGGTCTCCCACATTCAAGTGTCTCCGTTTCACTCCGGTCTGTGCAGCACCGACGTCCACCGGACGTCGTACACTGTCTCGCGCTGTTGGTGATTGGCAGAAGGATATCCCCCTTTAAAATATTTTCTAAATTTTTCAAAAAACTGTTGACAATTTATTTCGCTCATAGTATTATATCAAATGTGCTTAGCACACAGATATTTATGCGCGAGTGGCTCAGTTGGTGGAGCACGACCTTGCCAAGGTCGGGGTCGCGGGTTCGAGTCCCGTCTCGCGCTCTCTTTATAACAAAAAGGACATCCGATGGATGTCCTTTTTGTTATAAACGAGTCCTGCCGGACTCGGACATTCGAGTTTCTCCGCTCCGCTTCGGTCCGTGCAAAGCCGACGTCCACTGGACGTCGTGCACCGTCTCGCGCTATGGATTTGACGGAAGAAGATCATGAGGAATACATCTTTTTAATAACTAAATCCGAATAGTCTCCCACATTCGAGTTTCTCCGCTTCGCTCCGGTCCGTGCACCCGCGCTGCTGGATTTGACAGAAGCAGGCGCCATACATATCTTTATTGTATCTCTATATCTTCCACTGTAAAAGCAGGATCTGCCTCCAGTATCTCCGGTTTCGCATAAAACACAAGAAACGCAATATATAAGACAAGTACAGCAAGCAAGGTTACTATAATGCTTATTATGTGATTCTTTCATACCTACCAAAACAAATCCCAAGGTACACTCAAATATTGTAGGACTGTTTGAAAGCTGGTATAATATATGCAACACAACAATAAGCCATTTTTCTGTGAGGAAGAACAACTACAATGTTTAAATTTCAAAAGAAAAAATGTACGACCGAAATCACGGGTAAAGTAATTAAGAAGAGATGGAATGGAAATGTATGGTTTTTAACTGCAGAATACATGATTGACGGGAAAGCATATCAAAGAACAGAACAATTACGGTATCAAAAAGTACGAACATATAAAGTTGCAGGCATTGCCGTTGGAATGGAATCAAAGGCTCCATTAGGGGATTTAAAAGAGGGCGATTCTGTACTTATCAGATACAATCCTCAAAAGCCAAAGAAAGCATATATGCCGGATAATACCGGAATGCCATTAACATAACGGGAGAAAAGACTTTTACACTGTCTCTTTCTCCCTCAAAAAAACATACTCCCGCTCCGTGGAATACGTTTCGCTATACCTGTAATCCATCCGGTCAAATTTTTTCACAGACTCATGATCGGTAATCCCGTGCTCTGCCAGAAAGCGCACCATCTCTCCCCTTGCCATCTTCGCATAGGTTCCCTTTTGGACGACCTTATCCCCGGACAGCTCCCCAAACACGCAGGTGATAAAAATATCCCCAGGTCTGAGGTACTTCTCGACGCATTTCGAGTACTCCTTTGACGCCAGATTGATGATGATATGCGCCCCGTCCGTCACTTCCCGGTATATTTTATCCCCCCAGTAGGCATACAGATCAGCCGCGCCCTGCGGTTTCGCCTTCGCCTGCATCTCAAGGCGGTACGGGACAATCCCGTCCATCGGGCGCAGCACACCGTAGAATCCGGAGAGGATTTTCAAATGCTCCTGCACATACGCAAGCATCCGTTTCTCAAACACGGCGGGCGCCATATACTGGTACTGGATGCCCTCGTACGATAAAATTGCGGGCGTCAGGTTTCTGTGCAAATCCCAGCCTCTGACCCGCTCATAATTCTGTGCGGCGATCGTCTCGTTACATCCCCACAGCTTTTTTAATTCTGCATAGCTTAATCCCTGCATCCATTCCCGGATCGCGTCCGCCTCCCCGATATAGCGCGGGACGCCGGCGGGTGAAAGTGTATCTGTATTGACGTTCATTTTCTTGGCAGGTGAAATAATAATTCTCATTCCTCTGTTTTCTCCCTGTGTGGTCCTAACATTCCAAGCTTAAAATGCTTTCTGCAAAGCGGCACGTAGCGGTCGTTTGCCCCGAGCATGACCTGCGGGCCTGAGCGCACCACACCGCTTTCATTGTATCTGGTGTTGCAGGTCGCCTTGCTCCCGCACCAACACATCGTCTTTAGCTCCTGTATCACATCCGCGATCGCGATCAGCCGCTCGCTTCCCGGAAACAGCTTATTCTGAAAGTCCGCGCGCAGCCCATAGCAGACGACCGGAACATCCATAAAATCCACAATATCCGAGAGAAAGTCGATCTGCTCCGGCGTCGCAAACTGCACCTCGTCCACTATGATGCAGTCGTACCGGCGGATCTCCTCCTCCGGCATCCCGTGAAGCGCCTCCACAGAAATGCACGGATGCTCCAGTCCGATCCTGGAATGGACCACTCCCGCACCGTCTCTGGTGTCAAGCTCCGACTTGCACAAAAGCGCCTTCTGTCCTACTTCCTCATAATTAAAATGTGTCATCAGGGCATTCGCTGTCTTGGAGCTGCCCATCACCCCATAATAATAATATAACTTTGCCATGTCCTTTTCCTTATCCTTATTTGCACGCTGTTTCCATTATAGCAGTCCGCAGAAAATAAGTCTATCCAAAATTCCCTCCTTGCGTCTGCGCGAAAATGCGCTATAATAAATTTACTGTACTTTTTTAAGAGAAACGGAGATACATACATGAACAAAAAAGACATACTGGAACTAAAAAGACGCTTTAAAAAAGAAGCCTGCACCTTCACAAGGCTCTGCGGCTGCTATGTGGACGCAGACCGCAACAAAGTGACCTCGTTTGGGCAGACGTTTTTAAATCTGGAAGACGAAGAATTTTATAAATATCTGGAAATCGCAAAAAAGGTGCTCTCCGGCACGATCGGAAATAACCTTTTAGAGCTGGAGTTTCCGACCGCCGAGGAGGTGGCAGGCGGCAGACAGCAATTTCTGATGGGACTGCGCGCAGACGCGCTAAAGAGCGAGGAACTGATGGATGCTTTCTACGATCTCGTGATCGACAGCTATGATTATGTCGGCAACTACCTGATCCTTGTATTCCATGACGCTTACGACGTCATGACAAAGACCTCCGACAACAACAAGCTGGACGAGTCCGAGGAGGTCTACGAGTATCTGCTCTGCGCCATCTGTCCGGTCTCCCTGACCAAGCCGGGGCTCGGCTACCGCGAGAGCGAAAACCGCATCGGACCGCGCATCCGCGACTGGGTCGTGGGCGCGCCGGACACCGGTTTTGTGTTCCCTGCCTTTACCGACCGCAGCACCGACATCCACTCCGTCCTGTTCTACACAAGGGATACCAAGACGCCGCACGCGGAATTTATGGAGTCCGGTCTCGGCTGCGGCACGAAGCTGACCGCTACCGAGAAAAAGCTGACCTTCCAGAATATTGTCAAAGAAGTGATCGGCGAGGATGACGAGGAGAGCGACGCACTGTTTTTAAATATTCAAGGGAGTCTCAACGACATGATCCCCGTCACCGAGGACGAGACAGCCCAGCCAGATCCGGTCATTATGACTTCCGACGTCATTGCAGAAGTGCTGACGGAAAGCGGTGTGGCGGAGGATCAGGTCTCCGTGATCGGAAAAGTGTATGAGGATGTGTTCCATGAGGAGCTCCCGGAAGCCGGACAACTGGTAGACCCGAAGCTCGTGGAGGCGAACGGAAAGCGCAAAGAAAAGCTTGAACTTGTGCAGCAGGTGGAAAACCTAAAGCAGCAGCTCGCCGAGACCCGCACACTTCCGGTCACTCCGTCGGAGGAGGACGATGACGACGTCCCCGCTGTCAAAACCTATGACGTGATCCTGCGGGTCAAGCCAGAAAAGGTTGGGCAGATCCACGCGCAGGTGATCGACGGACAAAAATGTCTCGTCATTCCGATGGATGAGGACGAGCACGCCGCAGTCAACGGCATCAATACCACGATATAGTCCATCTGACGATGCGCACTCGCATGAACGGAAGTATTGCTGCGCAATCATGCTCGGCGCGGCAAAAGTGTGCTTCCAAAGCACACTTTTGTTCTCCACATCTGTCTATCCCTGCACCAGACGCTCCCGCATCTCATGCTCCAGCTTTTCTCTCGGCACCTCGAGCGTCAGTGCCAGTTCGCTGTACAACTCATTCTCCGTCGTCCGCATATAGCGCTCGTCCAATGCCGTGATCTTCTTCCCCTGCGCCACACGCTCCTGCCCCCGCACATAGAGCGTCTTGACAATGCTGACCCACCTCCGGTAATCGCAGGAGTTCAGCGCCTCCTTGTATTTCGCCTCGCGTTCCCGCTCATCGGAAACTCCCAGCAGTTCAATCTGCGGCAATTCCTCCATCAGCCGCTTTGCCTCCTCTTTCGTGATGATCCTGCGCATCATCACCTTGCAATGGTCTGTCGGAGCATATATTTTTCCGGTGCTCTCCCCCACCGGAGCCAAAACATAGTATAAGCGTTCCTTGTCCACTCCCGAGATATCCATATGTGTAATATTCTCTACCAGACAAACGCCCTTGATCCCATATACGACATACTCCCCTATCTGAAACACGTCCCGCAGCGCCCCCTTTCTTTGCAATCTAATTTTATTTTACCACATTTTCCCCTTGAAAATTCAGTAAATTTTATATTACAATATTATTTTTGTGAAAATTGCAAGAAATCCGCCAGATACACTTTGTGTACTTTTACCATTCCATAAGTACCAAAAGGGGCGCTGTGATACACAGCGCCCCTTCGCACAACCCCAGCCGGGTCATATTCTGTATTCTTATCTCTGCACGCGTCCGGAAGCATCGCCGCCCGCCAGCTTCTGCACCTCATCAACGCTCACCATGTTAAAGTCGCCCTCGATGGAGTGCTTTAAGCAGCTTGCAGCCACCGCAAACTCAATCGCCTCCTGCGGCTTGTAGTCATTTAAGCACGCGTAGATCAGACCGCCGCCGAAGGAATCGCCGCCGCCGACACGGTCCACGATATGCATCAGATACTCCTTTGAGAAGTAGCTCTGTCCGTCTTCGTAAAGCATTGCCGCCCAGCGGTTGTCATTTGCAGAAATGGACGTTCTGAGTGTGATCGCAACCTTCTGGAAACCAAAACGCTCCGTCAGCTTCTGTGCAACCTCCTTGTAGCCCTCTTTATTCAGCTCGCCCGCAGTAACCTCCGTGCCCTCAGACTTGATGCCGAACACGTCGTTGGCATCCTCCTCGTTGGAGATGCAGACGTCCACATATTTGCAGAGCTCGCCCATCACCTCGCCCGCTTTCTCCTTTGACCAGAGCTTGTTGCGGTAGTTCAGATCACAGCTTACCGTGATATTTCTCTCCTTCGCCGCCTTGCACGCCTCCAGGCAGATAGCTGCCACATTATCTCCGAGCGCCGGTGTGATCCCGGTAAAGTGGAACCAGTCTGCACCCTCAAAGATCTTATTCCAGTCAAAATCTGCCGTCGTCGCAGTCGCGATGGAAGAACCCGCGCGGTCGTAGATCACCTTGGAAGGTCTCTGGCTTGCGCCCTTCTCCAGGAAATAGATACCCACTCTGTCGCCGCCGCGCACGATGTCTGATGTGTCAACGCCGTATTTTCTGAGCGCGTTCACACCGGCCTGTCCGATCTCATGGGCAGGAAGCTTTGTCACAAAACTTGCGTCCATCCCATAGTTTGCTAAAGAAACTGCGACATTTGCCTCTCCGCCGCCGTAGGTCGCGCCATAGCTCTCCGCCTGCGCAAAACGGTAATACCCCTCCGGTGCAAGACGCAGCATGATCTCACCAAATGTAACGACTTTCTTTGCCATTTTTTCATCCTCCTAAAATAAAGTTTCATAATATGGAACTATGTTTCATTTTTCATAATCAAATTATACCATCTAAAACAAGAATGTCAAATAGCTTTTTCATAAAAATTTTATTTCTGCTTTTTTATTTGTTCTGCATCGTATATAATAAAATCATAGAGGTTCGTATTTCAAAATAAAGTTTCATAAAGTGAAACTATTTTATCATTTCACAGAACAAGGAGGAAACCATTCATGGACCGAAAATATGACGTTATCACACTCGGAGAGATTCTGCTCCGTCTCTCCACGCCGATCAACGGACGGCTCGCGCAGGGAGACACCCTGATGAAGCACCTCGGCGGCGCAGAGCTCAATATCGCCTCGGAGATCGGGCAGCTCGGCTTAAAGACCGCCATCATCTCAAAGATCCCGCACAATCTGCTCGCGGCATTCATCAAAAACCAGCTCAACGCCTCCCGCGTCAGCGATAATTACCTGATCGAGGACACCGCAGGCGACAGCCGCATCGGCATCTACTATTATGAGTACGGCTCCCACCCGCGCAAACCACGCGTCGTCTACGACAGAAAACACTCCTCCATCAACAGTATATCCATTTCGGACGTTCCCCAGACAATGTTTTACAACACGCGTCTGTTTCACACCAGCGGCATCACGCTCGGTCTCGGCGGCAGGGCGCAGGAATTTGCCATCGAGTGCATAAAAAAATTCAAGGAGCACGGTGCACTGATCTCCTTCGACGTCAACTACCGCGCGAACCTCTGGAGCGGCGAAGAAGCAAGAGCGTGCATCACGTCCATTCTTCCCTTTGTGGATATTTTCTTCTGCTCCGCGGACACGGCGCGCCTGACCTTCGGAAAAACCGGAACGATCCGGGAAATCCAGAAATCCTTTTGCGAGGAATATCCCATCTCCGTGGTCGCCTCCACGGAGCGCACCGTGATCACGCCGAAAAAACACCATTTTACCTCGGTGATCTACTCTGCCACGGAGGACGCCTTCTACGAGGAAACGCCCTATCAGGACATCGACGTCGTAGACCGCATCGGCAGCGGCGACGCCTACGTCTCCGGCGCGCTCTACGGCTACTTAAAGCACCACGACTGCCGGAAAATGCTCGAGTACGGCAACGCCATGGCTGCCATCAAGCACAGCGTCATCGGCGATATGGTGTTTACCGACCTCGACGAGATCAACAGCATCATCGCGGGACATCAGGACACCTCGGACTTCCAGCCGGAGATGAACCGTTAAAAAATTTTAAAAAAGCAGGGATTTAGTAAATCTGTGACTGGATAAAGTGAAGTTCTTGGGGCTGACAACACAATCGGCACACGGACATTCACCGGAACAAGACATAACGCGAACTTTTTAGCCGCTCTAAAAGAGTATCCTCACAGACATGATAAAATCGCAGCGCCGAAACTCGATTCATTCTGTCATTCAAAAGAGTACAGAATGAATCTCAAACATTCGGTCGCTGCGATTTGTTTTGTGACATAAGAGTGGGAGCGCCAAGCGTGCCACTCGTTGTCTGGATACCCTTGTAAGAGCGGCGCAAAAGTCCGCGAAATATGTCCTTAATTCCGGCGAACGCCGTGTGCCATCTGCGTGGCATCCGCAAGAACAAAAACATTATATCCTTCCGTCACGGATTTACAAAAATCTCTGCTTTTCATAAGAGTGGAAACGCAAAGCGTGCCGCTCATTGTTTCTATACGGAAACCGTAATCTTATCCAGATGCCAGATCTCATCCACGTATTCCTGGATCGTGCGGTCAGACGAGAACTTTCCGCTATGCGCAACGTTCAGCATCGCGCTTCTTGCCCACGCATCCTTATCCTTATAGTATTCCTCCACGCGCTTCTGTGCTTCTGCATAGGAGCGGAAGTCCTTTAAGATAAAGTAGGTGTCGGCATACTGGGTGCACTGTGTGTTGAGCAGTGAGTTGTAGAGATCGCGGAACAACTCTCTGTCGTTCGGCGCGTATGTGCCGTCCACCAACTGTGTGAGCACACGGTGGATCTCCGGGTCGCTGTTAAAGATCTCCATCGGCTTATAGTCGCGGTTGCGCTCGTGTGCGATGACCTCGTCGGAGCTCATACCAAAAATAAAGATATTGTCTGCCCCCACTTCCTCAGCCATCTCCACATTCGCGCCGTCCATCGTGCCGAGCGTGAGTGCGCCGTTTAACATGAACTTCATGTTTCCGGTTCCCGACGCCTCCTTGCTCGCCGTGGAGATCTGCTCGCTGACGTCTGCCGCCGCAAAGATCCACTCCGCATTTGACACGCGGTAATCCTCGATGAACACGACCTTTAATTTTCCGCCGATGCTGCTGTCATTGTTGATCACATCCGCAACACTGTTGATCAGCTTGATCGTCAGCTTCGCATTGCGGTAGCCGGCAGCGGCCTTCGCCCCAAAGATAAAGGTTCTCGGGTAAAAGTCCATCTCCGGGTGATCTTTGATCTGGTTATACAGATACATCACGTGCAAAATATTTAAAAGCTGTCTCTTGTACTCATGGAGACGTTTTACCTGCACATCAAAAATCGAGCGCGGATCCACCTCGATGCCGTTGTGCTCTTTAATGTACTTCGCGAGACGCTCCTTGTTGTGGTACTTGATCTCCATAAATTCTTTCTGCGCCTTCGGATCGTCGGCGTAAGGCACAAGTCTCTCGAGCTGCGAAAGCTTCGTGATCCAGCCGTTTCCGATATGCTCCGTCACCCAGTTTGCAAGCAGCGGATTTCCGTGCATCAGGAAACGTCTCTGCGTGATACCGTTCGTCTTATTGTTGAACTTCTCCGGAAACAGCTCATAAAAATCGTGAAGCTGCTCATTTTTTAAGATCTCCGTGTGCAGTCTCGCCACACCGTTCACCGAATATCCCGCCGCGATCGCCAGATGCGCCATCTTCACCTGACCGTCGCGCAGAATCTCCATGCGCGCCACTTTTCCCTCGTCGCCCGGAAAACGCTCCCGGATCTGCGCGGCAAAACGGCGGTTGATCTCGTCCACGATCTGGTAAATGCGCGGAAGCAGGCGCTGAAAGATCTCAATCGGCCATTTCTCCAATGCCTCCGCCATGATGGTGTGATTCGTGTACGCACAGGTCTTTGTCGTGATCTCCCACGCCTCATCCCATCCGAGACCCTCCTCATCCATCAGGATGCGCATCAGCTCCGCCACCGCCACGGTCGGATGTGTGTCGTTGAGCTGGAACGTCACCTTCTCCGGCAGTCTGTGGATATCGCTGTGATTCTTCTTATAGCGGGCAAGTGCACGCTGCACGCTCGCCGACACGAAAAAATACTGCTGCTTTAAGCGCAGCTCCTTTCCTGCCACATGGTTGTCATTCGGGTAGAGTACCTCGACCAGATTTCTGGCAAGATTCTGCTGCTCCACCGCCTTCATGTAATCGCCCTTGTCGAAGGAATCCAGCTCAAAATACTCTTTCGCCTCCGCGTCCCAGATCATCAGGGAGTTGACCACATTATTGCCATAGCCGACGATCGGCATATCATACGGAACCGCAAGCACAGACTGATAGTCCTCATGCACAAAGCGCATACCACCCTCCGGCTTCTCCTCGGTGCGGACATGACCGCCGAATTTGATCTCATAGGTATACTCCGGTCTGCGCAGCTCAAACGGATAACCGTTCTTCAGCCAGTTGTCCGGCACTTCCACCTGAAACCCCTCCTGGATCTTCTGCTTAAACATACCGTAGCGGTAGCGGATACCACAGCCGTAGGCTGCGTATCCAAGCGTTGCCAGAGACTCCAGAAAGCAGGCTGCCAAGCGCCCCAGACCACCGTTGCCAAGCGCCGGATCCGGCTCCTGGTCCTCGATGACATCCAGATTCAGCCCGATCTCTGCGAGCGCCTCGCGCACTTCCTTATAAGCCTTTAAATTGATCAGATTGTTGCCAAGCGCGCGCCCCATCAGAAATTCCATCGACATATAGTAGACGATCTTCGGATCCTCCCTGTCGTATGCCTGCTGTGTCGCCAGCCATCTGTCATTGATCTCATCCTTTACCGTGTAGGAGACAGCCTGAAAAATCTCCTGCTGGCTCGCCTCCTCAAGCGTCTTGCGGTAAAGATTTTTGATATTTTCCTTTACGTCGCTGATGAACTTCTTTTTGTCAAAAAAATTCCCTTTCACTTCTAAACGTCCTCCTTCTTCACTCCCAGAAGAACCTTCTCTCCGTTGATGTTCCATTCCTTCCGGTATACCGGTTCCGCATCGGGTACTTCCGCCGCAACTGACTGTGCCAGCACCTCTTTTTGGATCGTGTCTCCGTGCTTTGCAAAGATTGCCGCCACTTTTTCGTCCGCCTCATAGAACACGGCGATCTGGTCCATCACCTCAAAGCCTGCCTCCTTGCGCATCGTCTGAATCTTGCTCGTCAGCTCGCGCACAAAGCCTTCCTCAATCAGTTCCGGCGTGAGATTGGTGTCAAGCACAACTGTGACGGTATTGTCGCCCTCCGTCACATAGCCCTCCGTCTGCGCCATCGTGATCAGAAGATCCTCCTCCAAAAGCTTCACCTCGTCGCTCACAGACGGGAGTGCGAGCACGCCATTTGCCTTTAATTCTGCCATCGCAGCATTGCCATCAAGCTCCGCGAGCGCTTTCTGGATCTGTCCTAAGAACTTTCCGTATTTCGGTCCAACCGTGCGAAGCTGCGGCTTAAACGTATAGCTGGTGTAGCCGCTCACATCCTCCGTGAAGTTCACCTTCTTCACGTTAAGCTCATCCTCAATGATCTCCGTAAAGAACGCAGGAAGCTCAAACGGCGCTTTCACAAACATCGTCCCGATCGGCTGACGGTTCTTGATATTTGCCTGGTTGCGGCACGCGCGTCCCATCACGACAATTTTGAGAACCTCATCCATATTTTTCTCTAACTCTGCGTCAATATAAGCCTCGTTTGCCACCGGGAAATCACACAGGTGGATACTCTCCGGCGCATTTGCATCGATCGAGCACACCAGATTCCGGTAGATGTCCTCCGTCATAAACGGGATCATCGGCGCAGCACATTTGCAGATCGTCACAAGCGCGGTGTAAAGCGTCATGTAGGCGTTGATCTTATCCTGCTCCATGCCCTTCGCCCAGAAACGCTCGCGGCTTCTTCTGACATACCAGTTGCTCATGTCGTCCACGAAATCATCCAGCGCTCTCGCAGCCTCCGGGATGCGGTAATTGCCGAGATCATGATCCACCTCTTTCACGACCGTGTTGAGCTTGGATAACAGCCACTGGTCCATCACGGAAAGCTTCTCGTAATCGAGCGTATATTTCGTCGCGTCAAATCCGTCGATGTTCGCATAGAGCACAAAGAACGCATAGGTATTCCACAGCGTACCCATGAACTTGCGCTGTCCCTCCTGCACGACCTTGCCGTGGAAACGGTTTGGCAGCCACGGCGCGCTGTTGATGTAGAAATACCAGCGGATCGCGTCTGCACCGTATTTCTCCAGCGCCTCGAACGGATCGACGGCATTGCCCTTGGATTTGCTCATCTTCTGACCGTTCTCGTCCTGCACGTGACCGAGCACGATCACATTCTCATAAGGCGCTTTGTTAAACAGAAGCGTGGACTCCGCCATCAGGGAGTAGAACCAGCCTCTCGTCTGGTCGACCGCCTCGGAGATAAACTTCGCCGGGAACTGCTGCTCAAAAAGATCCTGATTCTCAAACGGATAGTGATGCTGTGCGAACGGCATCGCACCGGAGTCAAACCAGCAGTCAATCACCTCCGGCACACGGCGCATCGTTCTGCCGCAGTCCGGGCAGGTGAACGTCACTTCGTCGATATACGGACGGTGCAGCTCCACCTTTGCATCGTCGGGATTTCCCGTTCTCTTTGCGAGCTCCTCGCGGCTTCCGATTGCTTCCTGATGGCCACAGACCTCACACTCCCAGATATTTAACGGCGTTCCCCAGTAGCGGTTGCGGGAAATGCCCCAGTCCTGGATGTTCTCCAGCCAGTCGCCAAAGCGTCCCTTTCCGATCGACTCCGGAATCCAGTTGACCGTATTGTTGTTGCGGATCAAATCCTCCTTCACCGCTGTCATTTTGATAAACCACGATTCGCGCGCGTAGTAGATCAGCGGTGTGTCACAGCGCCAGCAGTGCGGATAATCATGCTCGAACTTCGGCGCGTCAAAAAGTTTTCCCTCAGCCTCCAGATCCTTTAAGATCAACGGGTCTGCCTTTTTCACAAAGACGCCTGCATAGGCGGTCTCCTCTGTCAGCTCACCCTTGCCGTCGACAAACTGCACAAACGGAAGATCATATTTTCTTCCGACCTGCGCGTCATCCTCACCGAACGCAGGCGCGATGTGTACGATACCGGTACCGTCCGACATCGTGACATAGGTATCGCAGGTCACAAAATGCGCCTTCTTGCGCTGTTTTGCGGCAGCCTCACCCGCACACGCAAACAACGGCTCGTATTCCCTGTACTCCAGATCCTTTCCGGTATAGGTCTCCAGGATTTCATACGCCTTTTCTGCTTCGTTCTCATCCTCTTTGCCTGCAAGCCTGCCGAGCACCTGATCGAGCAGCGCCTGCGCCATGTAGTAGGTATAGCCGTCTGCCGCCTTTACCTTGCAGTAGGTTTCATCCGGGTTCACACAGAGCGCCACGTTGGACGGAAGCGTCCACGGCGTCGTCGTCCATGCCAGAAAATAAGCGTCCTCGCCTACCACCTTAAAGCGCACAACTGCAGAGCGTTCCTTCACGGTCTTGTAGCCCTGCGCAACCTCCTGCGAGGAGAGCGGTGTACCGCAGCGCGGGCAGTATGGCACGATCTTAAAGCCTTTGTACAAAAGTTTTCTGTCCCAGATCTGCTTTAACGCCCACCACTCGGACTCGATGAAATTATCGTCATAGGTCACATACGGATCGTCCATATCCGCCCAGAAACCGACGGTTCCGGAGAAATCCTCCCACATTCCCTTGTATTTCCATACAGATTCCTTGCACTTCTTGATAAAAGGCTCCATCCCGTACTCTTCGATCTGCTCCTTGCCGTTTAAGCCGAGCAGCTTCTCCACCTCAAGCTCCACTGGAAGCCCGTGCGTATCCCAGCCCGCCTTGCGCGGCACATATTTGCCCTTCATCGTCTGGTATCGCGGGATCATATCCTTGATGACACGCGTCAGCACGTGTCCGATGTGCGGCTTTCCGTTTGCCGTTGGCGGTCCGTCATAGAAGGTGTACGTCTCGCCTTCCCTGCGGTTCTCCATGCTCTTGCGGAAGATGTCGTTCTCTTCCCAGAACTTTTCCACTTGTTTTTCTCTGTCTACGAAATTCAGGTTCGCGTCTACTTTGTTGTACATCTCAACCTCCATCAAATAATAACGTATAAAAAGGGGTTTGCTGGATATGAAACGAAGTTTCCCATACAGCAAAAGGCTCTTATCCTGTAAATAGGACGAGAGCCTTTGATCGTAACCACCTAAATACAATGTACGCGGATCCTCCTCTGAAGAAAATCCGGATACCCGTTCCCTGTAACGTGGGAAAAACGTCAGTGTCTACTCTGCCGGATCCTGCGGCATTTCGGACTGCAACTTGGAAGTGATATTCCCTGATAAGGTACTGCTGCCGGGTTCCACCATCTCCGGCTCTCTGTCATGTTCCACAGATCAGGTACTGTCTTCGTCATCGTCTTTTCAAGCTATGAATAAGTATATAGTCATACATTGCCATTGTCAAGCGGTTTTCCAGTTCCCGCCATGCCATAGGCGCCTCATTTATAGGATCCGATCACAGAGACAAACCGCTCCTTGATCGTGTCCAGCAGCACCACCGCTGCCTGCTCATTTCCATCAAACGGTACAAATCCTCCCGCCATCTCCGCGTGTCCGCCGCCGTTTCCGATGCCGACAAGCGCCTCGCTCACGATTTTCCCCGCATCCAGAGACGCCTTCTCGCTGCGCACCGACAGCTTGATGCCCCCGTCCTTTCGCGAGTAGACTACAGAGAAGGAAACCTCCTTGAGCGCGAGCATAAAATCAGAAATATTTGCGATGACCGGACAATCCTCGCCCGTATCCGCAAAGCTGATATTGTCATACACCTCGATGCTGGAAATCGCCTTGGAGTAGGCGACCAGATCCTCAAAGCAGAGATTGCTGTTTTCGAGCATATGGATCGTCTCATAATCGCATAGGTCATACATACGGTAGATCATTTCGAAATCAAGCTTTGACACACCGCGCGAGAGATTGTTTGTATCGATGCGGATGCCGTAGGTCAGCGCCGTCGCGATCTTTTCATTCATCGGCACATCGTTTTCAAAAAAATACTGTGCGATCATCGTCGCACACGCTCCCGTCTGCGGACGGATGTCCTGAAAACGGTAGCTGTATTTGTCATTGCAGGGATGATGGTCGATGCAGATGATCTCATCCCCGGCAATATTTATAATGTTGGAATTGCCTTTCTGCGCATCCACAAGGATGACCTCATCCTCGTCTGTCAGCACCGACTCCAGATCCTCGATATTCAAAAATTCGATCTTCATCATCTGCCGCAGCTTCTCCGTGCTGTAACGGTCAATTTTCCCCTTATAGCAGATCGTCGAAGAAACCCCGCGGTGCTCCAGCAGGTACTGAAGACCGTAGGCGCTCGCGATCGCATCCGGATCCGGAAAATTGTGCGTCTGTATATAAACATGATCTCTGTTGATCTCGTGCAGAAGTTCATCCAGTTTTGTCATATTGCAATTTTTCCTCTTTATTTTTTTGCAGAAACCGCGTCTATATCCATCCCGGTCAGCTCCCACAGACTGTGAATCGCAGGCACTTTTGCGTCGATCGTGCCAAAACCATACGCCGCATGGATAAAAGCAACCCCGGCTTCGCAGCTCGCCTCATAATCTCCCTGGATATCCCCGACATAGACCGCCTGCTCCAGTTTGTTGCGCTCCACCATGATCCTGATATTTTCCCCCTTTTGCAGGAGATTATCCCCGTAGCATTGTTTGTCGTCGATGGCGTCCCACAGCTTGTAGTGGTCGAGGAATGCCTCGATATAACCCGCCTGACAGTTGCTCACGATCGACACATGATAACCCTGCCCGCGCAGTTTCTGAAACG
The DNA here is from genome assembly GCA_026168605.1 of Roseburia sp. GTDB lineage: Bacteria > Bacillota > Clostridia > Lachnospirales > Lachnospiraceae > Roseburia. The sequence continues at coordinate 49,366 of JAPFDX010000030.1, forward strand.
TCTCCCTCACACCCTCATACAAGATTCCGCCGTGCTCACGCAGATACTCATTTTCCAGTCCGCAGCACTGATCCAACAGATCCATGCGCTCTTTCTGTGACAATTCACTGAATAAAATGTCTGCCGCCACATCCATGGTCTTTCCCATCACGCCCTTGATGTCGGTTGCCGTGATCTCCCTTTTCAGCATACCGGACGCCCGGATCACGTCCCTCCACGCCTCTGCCACACTCTCCGCGGAATCCCACAGTGTTCCGTCCATATCAAATATAATTCCCTTTTTCATCCTGTTCCTCACTTTTTCAATCCGTATTCCTGATACAGTTTCTGTCTGTATTCCCTATCCTCCGTTGCTCTCTGTAAATCCTCAATACGTGAAGCTTTCAGCAGAAGATTGGTCAACTCGCCAAACAATTCTTCCCCCGCTTTCTTCCCTTCCTCAAGTCCCTTCTTTTCTCCTTCCGCAAGTCCTGCTTCTCTTCCCCACTCTGCTCCACGGGCGTAGGCTTCGTCTGCCGCGATCCTTCTCTCATTCTCGATATGACGCTCTTCATCATACTCTGTCAGTAACATCGAACGCACCTCCTCGCGCTGGCTGCGCAGCAATTCTTCCAGTACACCTTCCCGTATACAGTCGTCCACCGCACGGTCCACCGCC
>JAPFDX010000001.1 GCA_026168605.1 Roseburia sp.
AGACCATGCAGACAGAGCTTGATCTGGTGGAATGTATGCAGTTTGACCGCGGCTATTTGTCCGCTTATATTTGCACCGATATGGATAAGATGGAGGCAGTTCTCGACGATCCGTATATCCTTATCACAGACAAGAAGATCAGCAACATCCAGGAGATTCTGCCGCTGTTAGAGCAGGTGGTACAGAGCGGTGCGAGACTGCTCATCATCGCAGAGGACATCGAGGGCGAGGCGCTCACAACCCTGATCGTCAACAAGCTGCGCGGTACATTCAACGTAGTGGCAGTCAAGGCTCCGGGCTACGGCGACAGAAGAAAGGCAATGCTTGAGGATATCGCGATCCTGACAGGCGGCCAGGTGATCAGCTCCGATCTGGGACTGGAGTTAAAGGACACCACATTAGACCAGTTAGGCCGTGCAAAATCCGTCAAGGTTCAGAAAGAGAACACTGTGATCGTAGACGGCGCAGGCGACAAGGAAGCCATCACAAGCAGAGTGAACCAGATCCGTGGACAGATCGAGGAGACGACCTCTGAATTTGACAAGGAGAAACTGCAGGAGCGTCTTGCAAAACTGGCAGGCGGCGTGGCAGTTATCCGTGTCGGCGCAGCGACCGAGACAGAGATGAAGGAAGCAAAACTCCGCATGGAGGATGCTCTGAATGCGACGAGAGCAGCCGTGGAGGAAGGCATTATCGCAGGCGGCGGTTCTGCGTATATCCATGCAAGCAAGGAAGTTGCAAAGCTGGCTGATACTCTGGACGGCGACGAGAGAACAGGTGCGAAGGTGATCTTAAAGGCACTGGAAGCTCCGCTTTACTACATCGCTGCAAACGCAGGATTGGAGGGCGCTGTCATCATCAACAAGGTGAAAGAGTCCGCAGAGGGCGTCGGCTTTAATGCTGCGACCGAGGAGTACGTGGATATGGTAGAGCAGGGCATCCTGGATCCGGTGAAGGTGACAAGAACTGCACTGCAGAACGCAACCTCCGTTGCATCCACACTGCTTACCACAGAGTCTGTTGTCGCAAACATCAAAGAGGATGTTCCGGCAATGCCGGCAGGCGGTGCAGGCGGCATGGGAATGATGTAAGAGCCGTAAAAATCATAAAGAATGAAATATAGGGCTGTTGTCCGGACGGATGGAGATCCGTCAGGGCGACAGCCTTGTTTTTGTAACATAGGAAATTGCTGCGCAATCCTATGTTACAAAACACACTTCGTGTGAAAATGCACACTCGCATGAGCGGAAGTATTGCTGCGCAATCATGCTCGGCGCGGCAAAAGTGTGCTTCATTTAGAGTTTATTACAGCGCGAGGGTGTGCGAAGCACACTTTTGTTCAAAAAACAGTTTACGGAGGAACAGAGGATTGTAAGGTGGAATGGAACGTGCTATAATCGAGAACAATAAAAAGAATCGGACAAATGCCTAAGAGGAGGGGAAACAAATGAGAATCCTTGCAACCTTTGACGCAAAAGACTATCAGGACACGGTCGGGATCTATGAGAAATATACGGTGCGCGGGATCATCATGCGCGATGGAAAGCTGGCAATGCAGTGCAGCAGGGACGGGGAGTACAAGCTGCCCGGAGGCGGCGTGGAGAGCGGTGAGAGCAGGATCGATGCGCTGGTGCGGGAGGTGCGGGAAGAGACGGGACTCTATGTGAAAGGCGGGGAGACAGAGGAGCTCGGAGAGATTATCGAGATGCGCCGCGATATCTTTGACCCGTCGAAGAAATATGTCTGTCATTCTCTGTTTTATTACTGCAGGACGGAGGAGGGACGGCAGGATCCACTGCACCTGACTCCAAGCGAGATCGCAAAGGGATATGAGCTGAAATGGGCGACGCCCGAGGAAATCTGTGAGAAAAATGGTTTGATCGGGAAAGACCCGTGGATCATACGGGATACGGCGTTCGTGGAAATGCTGGCAGACGGAAGGGTGAAGCTGCCGGAGTGATGTTGTTTTCCGCTACTTGTAAATATCCGTAAGTCTGTGGTATAATAAAAAAGTATACAATTTTACAAAGGAGAGTGTACATGGACGATAATTACATCACACTGACGATTGGCAGACAGAAAAATATTGCATTGATTGCACATGATAATAAAAAAGCGGATTTAATCCAGTGGTGCGAGGAGAACAAGGAGATCCTGAAGAACCATTTTCTGTGCGGCACGGGGACGACGGCACGCATGATCACAGACAGGACGGGACTTCCGGTGCGCGGATATAACAGTGGTCCGCTCGGCGGCGACCAGCAGATCGGCGCGAAGATCGTGGAGGGAAAAGTGGATTTTATCATCTTTTTCTCGGATCCTTTGACTGCACAGCCGCATGATCCGGATGTGAAGGCGCTCCTTCGCATTGCACAGGTCTACGATATTCCAATTGCGAATAACCGTGCATCTGCAGATTTTATGATCACATCCTCCTATATGAATGAGGAATATGAGCATGAGATCATCAATTTTAAAAAGAATATCACAGAACGTTCCAGGACATTATAGGGGGAAGATTTTATGAGCAAGGTAGCGGTTGTATCTGACAGCAACAGCGGAATTACACAGGCGGAAGCGGAGGCGCTCGGCGTAACGATTTTGCCAATGCCATTTTTTGCAGGCGATAAGACATATTATGAGGATATTGATCTGACACAGGACGAGTTCTATCAGATGCTGACGCAGAACACAGACATCTCGACCTCAATGCCTCTGGTGGGAAATGTGACGGACACATGGGACAGGCTGCTGGAGGAGTACGATGAGATTGTGCATATTCCGATGTCCTCCGGGCTCAGCGGTTCGTGCGAGACGGCGATCATGCTCTCGCAGGAGTATGAGGGAAAGGTGCAGGTGGTCAATAACCAGCGGATTTCCGTGACACAGCGCCAGTCTGTGCTCGACGCGATGGCGCTCGCCGCGCAGGGAAGGAGAGCGGAGGAGATCCGTGGGATCCTTGAGCGTGAGAAGCTCAATTCCTCGATCTATATCATGGTCGACACCCTGTTTTATCTGAAAAAAGGCGGCAGGATCACGCCGACAGCCGCGGCGATCGGTACACTGCTCAAGTTAAAGCCAGTGCTTCAGATCCAGGGCGATAAGCTGGACGCGTTTGCGAAAGCGCGCACGGTGAAGCAGGCGAAGAGCATGATGATCGACGCGATGAAAAATGATTTTGAAAACCGTTTTCAGGATGCCGCAGGGGAGCATCTCTATCTGGAACTTGCATACACCCACGACAGGGAGGCTGCCGAAGCGTTTTATGCGGAGGTGCAGCAGGCATTTCCGGGCATGGAGATTGTCATGCATCCATTGTCCCTGAGTGTGTCCTGCCATATCGGACCGGGGGCGCTGGCGATCGCGTGCTCGAAGAAGATACCGGAGCTGGAAGTATAGAAAACCATATCCCATAGCATGAGACAACACCTCTGTCTCATAAGATATACAAAAATATCTGGAAGATGCTATGAAGATTGATCTAAAAAAAGCCCTCGGACTTGTACTGCTGTTTTCATTTTTGTTTCTGGTCGGATGGGAGACGGGGCATCTGCGGCAGGATTATGCCGTCAGCACCATGACGCTTTCCGGTCAGGCGGACAACTGGGGGCTTGGTTTTGGCGCGGAGGGGGCGCAGCCGTCCGGCAATGTGACGGCGGAGGAGTTAAAGAAGTACGATGCGTTTTATGTGGGAGATCCGGACAAAAAGGTGATCTACCTGACGTTTGACTGCGGCTATGAGAACGGAAACACCGAGCCGATCCTCGATGCGCTCAAAAAGCACAACGCGCCCGCAACTTTTTTTGTCGTGGGACATTTCCTTGAGACCGCGCCGGAAATCGCAAAGCGGATGGTGGCGGAAGGACATACGGTCGGCAACCACACCTATCACCATCCGGATATGTCGTCCATATCGGATATGACCTCCTTTCAGAAGGAGATGGACGATGTGGCGACGCTGTTTTCAGAGATCACGGGAAAAGAGATGGCGAAATATTACCGTCCGCCGCAGGGAAAATACAGTACAGAAAATCTTGAGATGGCAAAGCAGCTCGGATATGAGACATTTTTCTGGAGTCTTGCGTATGTGGACTGGAATGTGGATGCGCAGCCCTCAAAGGAGGAGGCGTTTGATAAGCTTTTGAAGAGAATCCACCCGGGCGCCATCGTCCTGCTCCACAGCACGTCAAAGACAAACGGGGAGATCCTCGACGAGCTGCTCACAAAGTGGGAGGAGATGGGATATGAATTTCGACCGCTGGGTGAACTGGCAGTAGGGAAAACTGCCTAGGTCATCAGAATACGCTGGATGTTTTCTTTCATTTTGGCGGACAGACGGCAGTACTCCTCGTATTCGGTTTCCGTAAAGCCGTCAAAGCGTGCGGCGTCAAAATCGACGAGCACAGTCTGAAGCTGTGGAAGAAGCGTAAGGGCAGACGGGAGCAGTTCCACCTGCAGCGTGCGCCGGGAAGACTTGGTGGCGGTATCTGTCGCGGTGGTGATCTTTACATAATTTTTGGAGGAGAGGCGCTGCAGCGTCAGGGAGAGACCGTTTTTGCTCATGCCGCAGAAATCCGCCAGATCCTTGCGGGTGTTTGGGGTATCTGTCTGGCTTAGATACAGCAGTAGGGTGACTTCCTTTAAAGTCAGGTCATTGCGGAGCGCGGCTGTCTCCAGATAGCGCTCCAACAGCTTGCGGCTGCGGTACGCCTCTGCCAGAATCCCCTCTTTTGCCGCGGCATCGGAATTGATGGTCGTGCGCTCGTCCCCGAGCTTTAAGACGCCCGGAAGAAGCGCAGGGGGGACAGCGCCGTCCCCGGCGGCATCGACAAAGAAGCGGTACACAGAGAGCCGCTTCTTTTCATAATCCTTTTCATCGTAAAGATTCTTATAGAAATTATTGTAGTATTCAAAAACCATAAATTTCATTTTGATGGTCTTGCTGATGCTCATGCCCTGGCTGGCGAGAGAGCCTTTTCTTTTGACATAATAGTAGATGGGCACCTGCAGGGCGTAGAAAACACTGGCGTGGAGGATATATTCCAGATTAAAAAGGAAATCCTCACACCAGTTCACATCGGTATCCATCGAGAGATGGTATTTTTCCACCAGATCCCTGCGGTAGAGCTTGTTCCAGAGAACGCCATAGTAAAAGTCCGCAGGATTTTCCATCATATGCTCGGCAAACTCCTCGCGCGTGAGAACGCCGTCCTCCTCAATATCCCCTTTCTGGGAAACACGATCCTCCACCACACGGTAGAAATCCGAAATGACAAGATCACAGTCATGATCCAGCGCCGCCCGAACGAGCAGCTTCGTCGCGTCCGGCGTCATCCAGTCATCGCTGTCGAGAAATTGCAGGTATGTGCCCTGCGCGAGCCCAATCGCCGTGTTGCGGCTGTCCGATACGCCCGTGTTCGGCTTGTGGATGACGCGCACGCGCGCATCGGAAGCTGCGTAGGCATCGCAGATAGAGCCAGAAGCATCCGTACTTCCGTCGTTTACCAAAAACAGCTCAAAGCTGCTGTACTCCTGATTTAAAATGCTGTCGACACAGCGGTTTAAATATTTTTCTGAATTGTAAATCGGAACGATGATACTCACCATAGGTTTCATAGGATTCCCTCCGTGTGTCTATTTTTTCAGATTCTTATTTGCCGTTGACAGCATCAGCTTGATGCGGTTGAGCTGGTTGACCTCGCTTGCGCCCGGATCGTAGTCGATCGCGACGATGTTAGACTCCGGATAGCGGTGGCGCAGCTCCTTGATGACGCCCTTGCCGACTACATGGTTCGGCAGGCACGCAAACGGCTGTGCGCAGACGATATTCGGCGTTCCGGTGTGGATCAGCTCCAGCATCTCCCCGGTCAAAAACCAGCCCTCCCCGGTCTGATTTCCCTCAGACACGATGTCCCTTGCGTAGGATGCGAGATCATCGATGTGCGCGGGCGCATCAAAGTGAACGCTCTTTGCAAATTCATCGCGCGCCGCGCTGCGCAGCCATTCGAAGAAGCGGATGCCAAGGCGTCCGACGCGTTTGGATTTCCGGCTCATGCCGAGGTTGTCTGCCTTAAAGCCCGTGTTGTAGAAGCAGTAGAGCAGAAAGTCCGTCAGGTCGGGAACGACAGCCTCCGCGCCCTCCGCCTCCAGAAGATCGACCAGATGGTTATTGGCAGCGGGGTGGAATTTGACCAGGATCTCCCCCACCACGCCGACGCGCGGTTTCTGGATGTCAACGCGCGCGAGCTGGTCGAAATCGCGGATGATCGCACGGCACATTTTCTTGAACTTTGCGTGCGAGAGCGCTTTTTTCTGTCCGACAAAGGCGATGACTTCTTTTTTCCATTTTTCATGGAGCGCATCGGTCGCCCCTTTCACCGCTTCATACGGTCTGGTGCGGTAGACGCAGCGCATGAAAATATCGCCGAATATCAGGGCGTAGAGACCGTGCTGGATCAGCGGAAGCGTCAGTTGAAAGCCCGGGTTTGCCTCAAGTCCGCTGAGGTTTAAGGAAATGACCGGCACATCCGGGCAACCTGCCTTCTCCAGTGCGCGGCGGATGAAACCGATATAGTTGCTTGCACGGCAGCCGCCTCCGGTCTGTGTGATGACGATCGCGGTTCTCGTCATGTCATAGTCCCCGGACATGACGGCGGACATGAGCTGTCCGACCACGATCAGAGACGGATAGCACGCGTCATTGTTGACATATTTCAGACCGATGTCAATGCTCTTGCGGCTTGGGATGTCCGGAATGACAAAATTATATCCGGCTGCCCGGAATGCCGGTTCCAGCAGTTCAAAATGAACCGGGGACATCTGAGGGCAGAGGATCGTATAGTTCTTGCGCATTTCCTCGGTAAAGACCACCCTATCGTAGCTCGACGGAACGACGGAACGTTTTACCTGCTTTTTCTCGCGCACGCGGATCGCGGAGATCAGGGAACGGATGCGGATGCGCGCCGCACCTAAGTTGTTGACCTCGTCAATCTTTAAGCAGGTATAAATCTTTCCTGATTTTGTCAAAATATCGTTTACGGCGTCCGTGGTCACCGCGTCGAGACCGCACCCGAAGGAGTTGAGCTGGATCAGATCCAGATCGTCGCGCGTCTTGACATAGTTTGCGGCGGCATATAGGCGGGAGTGGTACATCCACTGGTCCATGACGATGAGCGGCCGCTCCACCTCGTGCAGATGGGAGATGGAATCCTCTGTCAGCACCGCAATGCCGTAGGAGGTGATCAGCTCCGGAATGCCGTGGTTGATCTCCGGGTCTACATGGTACGGACGTCCGGCGAGGACGATGCCGCGCTTGTTGTTCGCCTTCAGGTAGTCGAGAACCTCCTCGCCCTTCTGCTGCATTTCCATGCGCACGACGGCGAGCTCCTTCCACCCCTCCGAAACCGCGTCGCGGATCTCTTCCTCGGTGATCCCGAAATCAGGATTGCAGAAGGTCTTGATGAGCTGGGAGGAGAGGGTGTCCTCGCCGGCAAATGACATAAACGGATTTAAAAACTTCACCTGACCGGACGTGATCTCGTCGACATTGTTTTTGATATTCTCGGCGTAGGATGTCACGATCGGGCAGTTGTAGTGGTTGTTGGAATCCGGAAACTCATTGCGCTCATACGGAATACACGGATAAAAAATAAAATCTACGTTCTGGTGGATCAGCCATGTCACATGACCGTGGGTCAGCTTGGCGGGATAGCACTCGGATTCACTCGGAATCGAGTCGATGCCAAGCTCATAAATCTTTCGGGTAGACTGCGGTGAGAGCACCATCTGAAAGCCCAGCCTACGGAAAAAGACCGCCCAGAACGGGTAGTTTTCATACATATTGAGCACTCTGGGAATACCGACCGTTCCCCGTTTTGCCTCCTCCGGGGTGAGCGGTGTGTAGTCGAAGAGCCGCTTGTTTTTATACTCGTAGAGGTTTGGGATCTGCTCCGCATTCTTCTCCCTGCCGAGACCGCGCTCGCAGCGGTTGCCGGTGATGTACTGGCGGTTGCCGGAGAAACGGTTGACGGTGAGCAGACAGTGGTTGGTACAGTTTTTGCAGCGGATCAGCTTCGTGTCAAAGGTCAGCTCGTTGATGGCGTCGATCGAGAGCATGGAGGTCTCATAGCCCTCCTCGTGGCGTTCCCTTGCGATCAGCGCAGCGCCAAAAGCGCCCATGATACCCGCGATATCCGGGCGCACACATTCGCAGCCGGAGATCTTCTCAAAGCTGCGGAGCACCGCGTCATTGTAGAACGTGCCGCCCTGCACGACGATATTTTGTCCCAGCTCGTGTGGGTCGGAGAGCTTGATCACCTTGTAGAGCGCATTTTTGATGACCGAGTAGGCAAGACCGGAGGAAATGTCCGCGACGGACGCGCCCTCCTTCTGCGCCTGCTTGACCTTGGAATTCATAAATACGGTACAGCGCGTGCCAAGGTCGATCGGATTTTTTGCAAACAGAGCTTCTTTTGCAAAATCCTGCACGGAATAGTTCAGGGACTTCGCGAATGTCTCGATGAAGGAGCCGCAGCCGGAGGAGCAAGCCTCGTTTAACTGCACGCTGTCCACCGTCTGGTCTTTGATCTTGATGCACTTCATGTCCTGGCCGCCGATGTCGAGAATACAGTCCACGTCTGGGTTGAAGAAAGCGGCGGCGTAATAGTGTGCGACCGTCTCCACCTCCCCGTCGTCGAGCATTAGGGCGGCTTTTAAAAGAGCCTCCCCGTAGCCCGTCGAGCAGGAGTGCACGATTTTTGCCGATGCGGGAAGCAGGGCGTAGATCTCTTTGAGCGAGCGGATCGCAGTGGAGAGGGGACTTCCGTCGTTGCTGCTGTAAAAAGAGTACAAAAGCGAGCCGTCCTCACCGACGAGCGCGATCTTCGTCGTCGTGGAGCCGGCGTCTATGCCCAGATAGCAGTTGCCCTCATAGGAAGAGAACTCCGCTGTTTTGATGTTGTGACCGTCGTGGCGGGCGCGGAAGGCGTCGTAGTCCTCCTGGCTCTCAAAGAGCGGTTCTAAGCGTGCGACTTCAAAATCCATCTTGATGCCGGACTTTAGCTGTGTCAGCAGTGCCCCGAGCGTCGTCCGGTATTGTTCCTGATAATTGAGTGCGGAGCCGATGGCTGCGAACAGATGGGAGTTCTCCGGCGTGATCGCGTGCTCCTCGTCGAGGTGAAGGGTGCGGATAAACGCCTCCTTAAGCTCCGGCAAAAAATGGAGCGGACCGCCCAGAAAAGCGACGTGACCACGGATCGGTTTGCCGCAGGCGAGACCGCTGATCGTCTGGTTGACGACCGCCTGAAAAATCGATGCGGACAAGTCCTCCCGCGTCGCGCCCTCATTGATCAGCGGCTGGATGTCCGTCTTTGCAAAGACGCCGCAGCGCGCCGCGATCGGGTAGATCGCCTTGTAATTTTTTGCGTATTCGTTCAAACCGGTGGCGTCGGTCTGGAGCAGAGACGCCATCTGGTCGATAAAAGAGCCGGTACCGCCGGCGCAGATGCCGTTCATGCGCTGTTCGACGTTGCCGCCCTCAAAGTAGATGATTTTCGCGTCCTCCCCGCCGAGCTCGATCGCAACGTCTGTCTCAGGCGCATAGTGCGACAGTGCGGCAGAGACGGAAATGACCTCCTGCACAAACGGGACATTCAGGTGTTTGGCGAGCGTCAGACCGCCGGATCCCGTGATCACGGGGAATACCTCCCGGTCGCCGAGCTTTTCGGAAGCCTCTGCAAGCAGATCGGAGAGCGTCTCCTGAATATTGGCAAAATGCCGCTTGTAATCGGCAAAGAGCAGAGAATCCTGCCCGTCGAGCAGGGCTATTTTGACTGTCGTGGAACCGATGTCGATTCCAAGTTTACAGAATGTATTGTTGTCCATAGATTTCCTCCATGATGCCTTGGTGCCATACTGATTTATTTCTAAAATGATAAGATGTTTGAGACAGATTTTTTGTCTGAAACCGGAAGATTGCACAAATTGTATTCTGATTTGTGAATGTGGAGAATGTTAGAGTTTCTTGATGTTCCGTTCATTTCCAGCAATTCGACGGCATGGATGCCGGCGAAAACCCGAACCGCGCCACGGATGGCGCGTAGAGGGTGGTTGCGTCCACAAACAATACCGAAACCGGAACATTTTAGAAACTCTTGGATTCGGAACCCTGAACAAAAAGAATACAATTTGTGTGATCCTCCGGAGGCCGATCAGAAAAATCCTTTTGCCTCCAACACCATTATATAGTAGTAAAATAGAAAACAATGTACATTATACGACAGGATATGCCAAATGACAATGTGCAAAACGTAGGAAAAATATAAACTTTTTGTGAAGAAAAAGCGTGCGGATTGACAAAAAAATAGTGTATGGATATACTGGAAAAAGCAGTATTTATCAGAAAGGTAAGGGAACATTATGAACTGGTTAAATAAAATGGAGCGCAAATGGGGACGGTATGCGGTTCCGAATCTGATGCTCTGGCTGATCGGCGCGTACTCCATCGGCTATATACTTTTTCAGGCAAATCCGGCGATCATTGAATATTTGATGCTGAGTCCATACCATATTTTACATGGACAGGTCTGGCGTCTGGTCACATGGATTTTTATGCCGTCTATGGGAAGTCTGTTCTCCCTGCTGATCATGGCGTTATTGTATTACCAGCTTGGCTCGGCGCTCGAGCGGACATGGGGAACGTTCCGGTTTAATGTCTATATTTTCAGTGGTATGATCTTCACTGTGATCGGTGCGTTTATCCTCTATGGGATCATGTGCCTCCTCGGCGGCGGTGTGACGATGTCCGCGATGCTGTTAGGGTATGGATTCAGCACAAATTACATCAATCTGTCCATTTTTCTTGCATTTGCCGTCACCTACCCGGAGATGCAGCTTCTGCTGATGTACATCATCCCGGTCAAGATGAAGTGGATGGCGGTGATTTATGCGATTCTGACGGTGGCGCAGTTCATCGAGGGCAACTGGGCAAGCCGGATCGCGATCGTGATGTCGCTGTTGAACTTTATCATCTTTTTCCTTTCGACGCGCGATGTGAAACGCTACTCGCCGCATGAGGTGAAGCGCAGACAGCAGTTTAAGTCGCAGATGAGCAGACCGCAGAACTCCTATGCCGGGGGCGCGCACCACAAGTGCGCCGTGTGCGGCAGGACTGAGCTCGACGACCCGACGCTGGAGTTTCGTTTCTGTTCCAAGTGCGAGGGGAATTACGAATATTGCCAGGATCACCTCTTTACGCATCAGCATATGAGGCGGAGCTAGAAAATATGACCTGTGCACGGACGGATGGACTGCTGCTGCAGGATCATCCGGGACAAAAAACGCAGCGACCGAAGGAAATTTTCGGTGCTGCGTTTTTTCGTATTCAGGCTTCGGGTGGCAAAAATGGGCTTTTCAAAAATGGGATTGGAAAAATGTACAACCGGTATTCTGATTTGTGAATATGGAGAAGCTTAGAACTTCTTAATGTTATGCCAGATTCCAGCAATTCGACGGCATGGAAGCCGGCGAAAGCCCGAATTGCGCTATGGATGGCGCATAGAGGGCGGTTGCGTTTCAGCACATTTATGGAGACGCAGAACATTTTAGAAGTTCTTAGCTTCGGAATCCTGAACAAAAAGAATACCGGTTGTACATTTTGCCAGTCACAATCTGTAAAATCCACTTTTGTCACCTGAATCCTATTAAGGAAGGATCGCACTGCGGCGGCTTCCTCCGGTAGAAATCTGACACGGCATCCATACGTGCGCTCATGTTGGCAAAGAGCGCGTCTACGATCGTGATGGCTGCCATCGACTCCACGACGACAACGGCGCGGGGAACGATCACAGGATCATGGCGTCCCCGGATCCGGATGGAGATCTCCTCACCCAAACTGTTGACGGTCTGCTGGCTGGCTGCGATGGACGGCGTGGGCTTGACGGCGGCGCGCAGGATGATGTCGCTTCCGTCCGACATACCGCCCAAAATGCCTCCGGCATGATTGCTCGCTTTTCCGACGCCGCCGTCCGGCAGCGGGCAGAAGGCGTCGTTGTTGCTTTTTCCGGTCGCCTTTGCAACGTCGAAGCCGTCGCCGATCTCAAAGCCCTTGACGGCACCGATCGAAAGGATGGCTTTGGCGAGGTTTGCATCCAGTTTTTCAAAAACCGGGTCGCCGATCCCCGATGGCATTCCGCTTATGATGCACTCGATGACGCCGCCGGAGGAATTTTGTTCCGCCATGCAGGCGTCGAGGTACGCCTGCGCATTTTCGGCGGCGTCCGCATCCGGCATATAGAGTGGATTTTCACCGATCACGGCGGCGTCAAAGCTGCGGCAGACGACCGGTCCGATGGATTTCGTGTAGGTGGTCAGCGTGATGCCAAGCTGCTGCAAAATCTTTACGGCGATGGCGCCTGCGGCGACACGCCCGATCGTCTCCCTGCCCGAGGAGCGTCCGCCTCCCTGGTAGTCGCGGAATCCGTATTTCTGATCGAAGGTATAGTCGGCGTGCCCCGGTCGGTAACAGGAGGCGATGTCGCTGTAATCTTTTGAGAGCTGGTTTTCGTTGTAGACGGCGAGGGAGACAGGTGTGCCCGTGGTCTTGCCTTCAAAGACCCCGGAGAGGATCTTCACTGCGTCGTCCTCTTTGCGCGGGGTCGCATATCTGGACTGCCCGGGCTTGCGGCGGTCTAAAAATTTCTGGATGTCTTCTTCACACAGGGAAAGTCCCGCCGGACAGCCGTCGACCACGACGCCGACGCCCGGTCCGTGGGATTCGCCCCATGTAGTGATCTGGAATAATGTGCCAAATGTAGAACCTGCCATAATCTACCTCCTCGAAAATCTGTTTTTTCCCAGTATAAAATATTTGGCTTTGCGTGGCAACTGAAATGTGTTAATATAAGGAATACAAAGCGGCGCGCCTCAAATGTGCGCCGGAAAAAGAAGGAGGCGGCAGACCGGATGGAGAATGCGCGTTATCTTGTGAAAAAAGCAGACAGACCGGTGGACTGGAGGGTGGAGGTGCCCGGATCTAAGAGCATCACGAACCGGGCGCTGTTTCTGGCTGCGCTCTCTGCGGGCAACGTCACGCTCACGGGCGTGCTGTTCTCGGATGATTCCAGACATTTTCTCGCAGCGCTGGGGAGTCTCGGTTTTTCCCTGGACGTCAGGGAGGCGGAGCGGACGGTCACGATCGCGGGCAGCGGCGGGGAGATTCCGGCGAAGGAGGCGGTGATCGACGTTGGCAGCGCGGGAACGGCGGCGCGCTTTTTGACGGCGATGCTCGCGTTTTCGGATGGAAATTACACGGTTCTTTCGTCCGAGCAGATGAAGCGGCGACCGATGAAGCCGCTGTTTGATCTGCTCACAGAGGCGGGAGCGCACATCACATATCTGGAGAGAGAGGGCTTTTTGCCCGTGCGGATCCTGGGGAGAGGGCATGGCGGTGCGCCGGAGGAAAAGTCGCTTTGCCTCTCCCTCAATATCAGCAAAAGCACGCAGTTTTTGAGCGCGTTGCTTCTGTGCGCGCCGATGATAAAGGAAGGGCTTTGCGTTCACATTACCGGTGAGAAAAAGGAAGGCTCGTATATCCGCATCACGCGAAATATGATGCGGGAGTTTGGCGTGGAGGTTCTGTTTGACGGCGCAGATTACCGCGTGGACGGCGGCGTTTCCTATCGGAGGGAGGTCTATGACATAGAGCCGGATATGTCGGCGGCGTGCTATTTTTACGCGGCGGCAGCGGTCACGGGCGGCAGGGCGCTGGTGCGGCGGGTACACGGGGACAACACGCAGGGCGATCTGCGTTTTCTGGAGGTCTTGCGGCAGATGGGCTGCACGGTGTCGGACGAGGCGGCGGGGATCGTGGTCACGGGACCTAAGGGCGGCAGACTGCGCGGTATCACGGTCGATATGAACGATTTTTCCGATCAGGCGCTGACGCTTGCGGCGATCGCGCCGTTTGCGGATGAGGCGGTAAAAATCTGTAATATCGGGCACATCCGGGGGCAGGAGTGCGACAGAATCCACGCGATCGTCACGGAGCTGGGAAGGCTTGGCATTGCGTGTGACGAGGAGGACGACGCCGTCACCATCCATCCGGGCACACCGCACGGAGGCGTGGTCACAACCTATGAGGATCACCGCGTGGCGATGGCATTTTCGCTACCGGGACTTTTGGTGGACGGCATATGGATCGACGATCCGGGATGCTGCAAAAAGACGTTTGAGGAATATTTTGCGGTGCTGGACACACTGACCGCAAAAGGATCATGAAAGGAAACATAAAATGTACGAATTATTGAAGCAGGAAGGGCGCGCGAAGCGCGGCGTATTTCACACGGTGCATGGGGATATCCAGACGCCGGTATTTATGAATGTCGGCACGGTTGCCGCGATCAAGGGAGCGGTGTCAACGGAGGATCTCGAGGCGATCGGGTGTCAGGTGGAGCTTTCCAACACCTATCACCTGCACGTGCGCACCGGGGACAGGCTGATCAAAGAGGTGGGCGGACTGCATAAGTTTATGTCGTGGAATCGCCCTATTTTAACGGATTCCGGCGGTTTTCAGGTGTTCTCCCTCGCGGGTCTGCGTAAGATCAAGGAGGAGGGCGTATACTTCCACTCACACATCGACGGAAGAAAGATTTTCATGGGACCGGAGGAGAGTATGCAGATCCAGTCAAATCTCGGTTCGACGATCGCGATGGCGTTTGACGAGTGCCCTCCGGCGCTGGCGGAGCGCGGGTACGTGGAAAATTCCGTGGCGCGCACGACGCGCTGGCTGGAGCGCTGCAAAAAGGAGATGGCGAGACTGAACGGTCTTTCCGATACGGTGAACAAAAGCCAGATGTTGTTCGGCATCAATCAGGGTGCGATCTACGCGGATATCCGCATCGACCACGCGAAGCGCATTTCCGAGATGGAGCTCGACGGCTATGCCGTGGGCGGACTTGCCGTCGGCGAGAGCCACGAGGAGATGTACCACATTCTGGATGAGACCGTGCCGTATCTTCCGGTGAACAAGCCCACCTACCTGATGGGAGTCGGCACGCCTGCCAATATCTTAGAGGGCGTGGAGCGCGGTGTGGATTTCTTCGACTGCGTTTACCCGTCCAGAAACGGACGGCACGGACACGTTTACACCAATCAGGGCAAGATCAACCTGTTTAACCAGAAATATGAGAAAGATATGCGCCCGATCGAGGAGGGGTGCGGCTGTCCGGCGTGCCGCCGTTACAGCCGGGCATATATCCGTCACCTGTTAAAGGCGAAAGAGATGCTCGGGATGCGCCTTTGCGTGCTGCACAATCTGTATTTCTACAACACGATGATGGCAGAGATCCGCGATGCGCTTGACGCCGGACGGTTTGGCTCCTACAAAGAAGAAAAACTCTACGGCATGGGACAGCTTGGACGCGAAAAGGAAAATGCGTGAAAAAGGCTTGCCGAAACAGTATATTTTGTGTACAATGTTCTTTAGCGTTTCAGGACGCCGTGTGATAAGTAATTTTTAGGAGGAATCAGGATGTTATCAATCTTAGCAACAGATGCAGCTACCGGAGCGGTTGGCATGGGAAGTATGATCATTTCACTTGTGATCTTATTCGTGTTTATGTACTTCTTCATGATCCGTCCGCAGCAGAAGGAGGCAAAGCAGAAAAACGCAATGCTTGCCGCGCTTGCGGTCGGAGATACCGTACTTACGACAAGCGGATTTTACGGAACGGTGATCGATATCGCAGACGACACAATCATCGTTGAGTTTGGAAGCAACAAAAACTGCCGTATCCCGATGCAGAAGGCAGCAGTCGCCCAGGTGGAGAAACCGGAAGACGCAGCAGAATAAGGAAGAAAAAACCTGTTATGTACAAGCATGACAGGTTTTTTGTATAAGACCCGGTTATAGAATCCATGAAAAAGAAAAATAGGGCAGACGGTTGCAATGTGCTCCCGGTTCCATTATGATAATATTCATATACTGTCCGTTGGTAGCGTGCTAAAGTACGGGAACGACGGACGGGAATCCAGAGAAAAGAGGAGAACAGCGTATGGAGTGTCGGATCGGTGTAATCTCCGGGGACGGTATCGGACCGGAGATCGTGGCGGAAGCCAGAAAGGTGTTAGATAAAATAGGGACAGTCTACGGACATACATTTTGCTACGAGGAGATTTTGATGGGCGGATGTTCCATCGACGCGGTGGGCGAGCCGCTGACGGACGAGGCGGTCGCGGCGGCGAAAGCGTCCGACGCGGTGCTGATGGGCTCGATCGGCGGCAATACGGCGACCTCGCCGTGGTATCAGCTCCCGCCGGAGAAGCGCCCGGAGGCCGGACTGTTAAGGCTGCGCAAGTCGTTAAATCTTTTTGCCAATTTAAGACCCGCCTGTCTGTACGGGGAGCTGCGGGAAGCCTGCCCGCTGCGCGATGCGGTGATCGGGGACGGCTTTGACATGGTGATCGTGCGCGAGCTGACCGGAGGACTTTACTTCGGGGCACGCGAGACGAAGGAAGTCGGCGGTGTGATGACGGCGACGGACACGCTGGTCTACAATGAGGAGGAGATCCGGCGGATCGCAAAGCGCGGCTTTGACATCGCGAGGAAGCGCCGCAGGAAGCTGACGAGCGTGGATAAGGCGAATGTGCTCGATTCCTCCAGACTGTGGAGAAAGATTGTCGACGAGGTTGCGGCGGAATACCCGGAGGTTTCCTGCGAGCATATGCTGGTGGACAACTGCGCGATGCAGCTTGTCAGAGATCCCGGACAGTTTGATGTGATCCTGACGGAGAATATGTTTGGCGATATTCTCTCGGACGAGGCGAGCATGGTGACCGGCTCGATCGGGATGCTCTCCAGCGCGAGCTTAAATGATACGAAATTTGGTCTCTACGAGCCGAGCGGCGGCTCCGCGCCGGATATTGCGGGCAAGGGCGTCGCAAATCCGATCGCTACCATCTTAAGCGCGGCGATGATGCTGCGGTACAGCTTTGATCTGGACAGGGAGGCGGACGCCGTGGAGGAAGCCGTAAAGCAGGTGTTAAAGGACGGCTACCGCACGATCGACATCATGCCGCAGTCCGGCATGGCGCAGGAAAATGACGTGACGCAGGTCGGTACGAAGGAGATGGGAGATCTGATCTGTCAGCGGATTTTATAAACAGAAAGGGAATAGGAATAATGAAGAGTGATCAGGTAAAGAAAGGGATGCAGCAGGCGCCCCACAGAAGTCTTTTTAATGCGCTGGGTTTTACCGAGGAGGAGATGCAAAAGCCGATGGTCGGCATCGTGAGCTCCTACAATGAGATCGTGCCGGGGCATATGAATCTGGATAAAATCGTGAACGCCGTAAAGCTCGGCGTTGCGGAGGCGGGCGGTGTGCCCGTGGTATTTCCGGCGATCGCGGTGTGCGACGGCATCGCGATGGGGCACGTCGGCATGAAGTATTCTCTCGTGACGAGAGATCTGATCGCGGACTCCACCGAGTGCATGGCGCTCGCGCACCAGTTTGATGCGCTCGTGATGGTGCCAAACTGTGACAAGAACGTGCCGGGGCTTCTGATGGCGGCGGCGCGCATCAATGTGCCGACCGTCTTCGTCTCAGGAGGACCGATGTTAGCCGGGCGTGTGCGCGGACAGAAGCGGAGCTTATCGTCCATGTTTGAGGCGGTCGGCTCTTACGCGGCTGGGACGATGACCGAGGAGGATGTGCGCGAGTACGAGGAAAAGGTATGCCCGACCTGCGGAAGCTGTTCGGGTATGTACACAGCCAATTCCATGAACTGCCTGACGGAGGCGCTCGGCATGGGACTGCGCGGAAACGGTACGATCCCGGCTGTCTATTCCGAGCGTATCAAGCTGGCGAAGCACGCAGGCATGGCGGTGATGGAGATGTACCGGAAGAACATCTGCCCGCGTGACATTATGACGAAAGACGCTATTTTGAATGCGCTGACGGTGGATATGGCGCTCGGCTGTTCGACAAACAGTATGCTCCACCTTCCGGCGATCGCGCATGAGATCGGCTTTGACTTTGACATCGCATTTGCGAACCCGATCAGCGAGAAAACGCCAAACCTCTGCCACCTCGCGCCTGCGGGACCTACCTATATGGAGGATTTGAACGAGGCGGGCGGCGTCTATGCGGTGATGAAGGAACTTGCGGACATCGGACTTTTACATACGGACTGCATGACTGTGACGGGAAAGACCGTCGGGGAAAATATCAGGGACGCCGTGAATAAAAATCCGGAGGTTATAAGACCGGTGGAAATGCCATATAGTAAAACCGGAGGACTTGCCGTGTTAAAGGGGAATCTCGCACCGGACGGCAGCGTGGTGAAGCGCTCTGCAGTCTGCGAGGAGATGATGGTACACGAAGGGCCGGCGAGAGTCTTTGACTGTGAGGAGGATGCGATCGCCGCGATCAAGGGCGGAAAGATCGTTGCGGGCGACGTCGTCGTCATCCGGTACGAAGGTCCGAAGGGCGGACCGGGGATGCGCGAGATGTTAAACCCGACCTCGGCGATCGCAGGCATGGGTCTTGGTTCTTCCGTGGCGCTGATCACGGACGGGCGGTTTTCCGGCGCAAGCCGCGGCGCGTCCATCGGTCATGTGTCGCCGGAGGCAGCGGTTGGCGGACCGATCGCGCTCGTTGAGGAGAGCGACATCATCCGCATCAATATCCCGGAACTTTCGCTTTCACTCGCAGTCTCCGATGAGGAGCTGGCGGCGCGGGCAGCGAAGTGGCAGCCGCGAGAGCCGAAGGTGACGACCGGATATCTGAAGAGATATGCGTCTCTGGTGACGTCCGGAAACCGCGGGGCAGTGCTGGAACTTCAGGGAGAATAGCAGGAATATACTTCAGAGAGCGTCCGACCGGGCGCAGACTTGGAAAGTGAGGAATATGGTATGCAGTTGACAGGTGCGCAAATCGTGATCGAGTGCCTGAAAGAACAGGGCGTAGATACCGTGTTTGGCTATCCGGGCGGAGCCATTTTAAATGTATACGATGAACTTTATAAGCATCAGAATGAGATTAGGCATATTTTGACTTCCCATGAGCAGGGAGCAGCCCATGCGGCGGACGGATATGCGAGGAGCACGGGGCGGACCGGCGTCTGCTTTGCGACGAGCGGGCCGGGAGCGACCAATCTGGTCACCGGGATCGCAACCGCCTACATGGATTCCGTTCCCGTGGTGGCGATCACCTGCAATGTGACCGTGCCGCTTCTTGGCAAGGACAGTTTTCAGGAGATCGATATCGCAGGGATCACAATGCCGATCACAAAGCATAATTTTATTGTAAAAGATATCACAAAGCTTGCGGACACCATCCGCCGGGCGTTTCAGATCGCACAAAAGGGGCGGCCGGGACCGGTGCTTGTTGATATCCCAAAGGACATCACGGCGGCAAAGACGGAATATACCTTCCGGAAGGCAGAACCGATCCTTCCGGTGACGGAGACGATCCGGGAGGAGGACATCGCAAAGGCGGTGAAGATGATACTCGCGGCGAAAAAGCCATATATCTTTGTCGGCGGCGGCGCGGTGATTTCAGGAGCGCAGGAGGAGCTTGCGGAATTTGTGAAAAAAACCGACGCTCCGGTGTGCGACACGCTGATGGGAAAGGGCGCGTTTGACGGGACGAAGGAGCTGTATACCGGGATGCTCGGGATGCACGGCACAAAGACGTCGAATCTCGGCGTGAGCGACTGCGATCTTCTCATCGCGGCGGGCACGCGCTTTTCGGATCGTGTGCTCGGCAATGCGAAGAAGTTCGCGAGGAAGGCAAAAATCCTCCAGTTTGATGTGGACGCGGCGGAGATCAACAAGAATATCCGCGTGGACGCCTGTGTGACCGGGGATTTGCGGGAGATTTTAAAACGGATCAACGAAAAGCTGCCGCAGCTTGACCATGCAGAGTGGATCGCGCGCGTGATGGAGCACAAGGAAAAATTTCCGCTGCGCTATGAGGCGGGTGCGCTCACCGGGCCGTTTTTGATGGAGGAGATCTACCGCGCGACAGGCGGCGAGGCGGTGATCGTCACGGAGGTCGGACAGCACCAGATGTGGGCGGCACAGTATTACCGCTATAAGAATCCGCGCACGTTTTTGTCCTCCGGCGGACTCGGGACGATGGGATATGGACTGGGTGCGGCGATCGGCGCACAGGTGGCGAACCCGGAGAAACAGGTGATCAATATCGCGGGAGACGGGTGCTTCCGCATGAATATGAATGAGCTTGCGACGGCGGTGCGCCAGAGGCTGCCGCTGATCGAGGTGATCGTGAATAACCATGTGCTCGGCATGGTGCGGCAGTGGCAGGATCTGTTTTATGAGAAACGCTATTCCGCGACGATCCTGGACGACGGTGTGGATTTTGTGAAACTGGCGGAGGCGATGGGGGCGACCGGTTACCGCGCGACAAGCTGCGAGGAGTTTCGGGAGGCACTTGAAAAAGCGCTTGCGGCGGACGGCCCGGTTGTGATCGACTGCATCGTGGGCAGCGACGATAAGGTGTGGCCGATGGTCGCTCCGGGAGCGGACATCAGCACGGCGTTTACGGCGGAGGATCTGAAACAGAACAAAGAAAGGGGTTAGGTTATGGGCAGAGTGTACAATTTTTCAGCGGGCCCTGCGGTGTTACCGGAGGAGGTCTTAAGGGAAGCGGCGGACGAGATGATGGATTACCGCGGGAGCGGGATGTCTGTGATGGAGATGAGCCACCGTTCCAAGGTGTATGACGGCATCATCAAAGAGGCGGAGCAGGATCTGCGGGATCTTTTGCAGATCCCTGACAATTACAAGGTACTGTTTTTGCAGGGCGGGGCATCCCAGCAGTTTGCGATGATCCCGATGAATCTGATGAAGAATAAAAAAGCGGGATACATCGTCACGGGACAGTGGGCGAAGAAGGCGTACCAGGAGGCGCAGATCTACGGTGAGGCGGTAAAGCTGGCGTCCTCGGAGGATAAAACGTTCTCGTACATACCGGACTGCTCCGATCTCGACATACCGGAGGATCTGGATTATGTGTACATCTGCGAGAATAACACGATCTACGGAACAAAATATAAAGAGCTGCCGGATACGAAGGGGCATACGCTCGTCGCGGACGTCTCCTCGTGCTTTTTGTCAGAGCCGGTGGATGTTGGCAAATACGGCGTGCTCTACGGCGGCGTGCAGAAAAATATCGGCCCGGCGGGCGTTGTCATCGTGATCATCCGCGAGGATCTGATCACGGAGGACACACTTCCCGGGACGCCTACTATGCTAAAGTACAAGACGCACGCAGACAATGATTCGCTCTACAATACGCCGCCGTGCTATGGCATCTATATCTGCGGCAAGGTGTTCAAGTGGCTGAAGAAGATGGGGGGTCTCGCTGCGATGCGAGAGCGCAATGAGGAAAAGGCGAAGATCCTTTACGATTTTCTCGATGAGAGTCAGATGTTTTCCGGCACGGTCGTGCGGGAGGACCGTTCGCTGATGAACGTGCCGTTCGTGACCGGAAATGAGGCGCTGGATGCAAAATTCGTGAAGGAAGCCGCGGAGGCGGGCTTTGTGAATTTAAAGGGACACCGCTCGGTCGGAGGTATGCGCGCATCCATCTACAACGCGATGCCAAAGGAGGGCGTGGAGAAACTGGTGGCGTTTATGAGAAGGTTTGAGGAGGCGAATCGGGATGTATCGTTATAATTGCTTAAATCCAATCGCCCCGGTTGGGCTGGAATTGTTTTCGGGGGATTATGAGAAGACGGAGCGCATCGAGGACGCGGAGGCGGTTCTTGTCAGGAGTGCGTCGATGCATGATATGGAGCTGCCGGGGACGCTGGCAGCGGTGGCGAGAGCCGGGGCAGGCGTCAACAATATCCCGTTGGAAAAATGTGCCGAACAGGGGATCGTGGTGTTTAATACGCCGGGGGCAAACGCAAACGGTGTGAAGGAGCTGGTGTTTGCGGGGATGCTCTACGCGTCGAGAGACATTGTCGGGGGGATCGACTGGTGTCTTGCAAACCGGGAGGATGCGAATATCGCAAAGACGGCGGAGAAACAGAAAAAGAATTTTGCGGGGACGGAGATCGCGGGAAAGAAGCTCGGCGTGATCGGTCTCGGCGCGATCGGCGTGCTGGTGGCGAACGCCGCGACCCACATGGGGATGGAGGTGTACGGGTATGATCCCTATATCTCCGTGAACGCTGCGTGGAATCTTTCAAGGAGTGTAAAGCACATCAGCAATGTCGAGGACATTTACCGGGAATGTGATTATATCACGATCCATGTGCCGCTTCTGGAAGCCACGAAGAAGATGATCGGCGTCGGGGCGATCGCGCTGATGAAGCCGACGGCGATCGTGTTAAACTTTGCGCGCGATCTTCTGGTGGATGAGGAGGCGATGGTTGAGGCGCTCGCGGCAGGAAAAATCAAGCGCTATGTGTCCGATTTCCCGAATCCTACGACGGTCGGCGCGAAGGGCTGTATCGTGACGCCGCATCTGGGCGCATCCACGGCGGAATCCGAGGACAACTGCGCGATCATGGCGGTGCGTGAGATCCGCGATTATCTGGAAAACGGAAACATCATGCACTCCGTGAATTTCCCGGACTGCAATATGGCCGCCTGCATGACGGCGGGCAGGATCGGCATCCTGCACAAGAATGCAAGCGGTATGCTGAGCCGTTTTACGACGATCCTCGGCGATGCCGGCATCAATATCGACGGGATGGCGAACAAGTCCAAAGGTGATTATGCGTACGCGCTGATCGACGTGGACGCGCCCGTCACAGAAGAGGTACTGGGAAAACTGGATCAGATCGAGGGCGTGCTTCGGGTGCGCAAAGTGAAATAAATGAGGTGCAGAGAATGGCAGAGATCAGACCATTTATAGGCATCAGACCACAGAGAGGGAAGGCAGCGGCAGTCGCTGCCCTCCCTTATGATGTTTATAACAGAGAAGAGGCAACGAAGTATGTGAAGGAACATCCGGAGTCTTTCCTTCGGATCGACCGGGCAGAGACCCAGTTTCCGCTGTCCGTGGATATGTATGACGCGCGGGTTTATAGGAAAGCGCACGATATGCTGTGGGAGGCGTTGGCGGACGGCACGTTTCTTCGCGAGGAAAAGAAGTGCTATTATGTCTATGAGCTGACGATGCAGGGGCGCACACAGACCGGGATCGTGGCGTGCGCGTCGGTGGACGATTATCTCGGTCAGGTGATCCGGCGTCACGAGAATACGCGCGCCGAGAAGGAGGAGGACCGCGTGCACCATGTGGAGGCGTGCAGGGCACAGACAGGTCCGGTGTTTCTCGCCTACCGTGCAGACCGTACGATCCGCGCGCAGATGGCGCAGGCGAAGCGGCAGGAGGCGGAATATGATTTCGTCGCGGAGGACGGCGTGAGACACCGCGTCTTTGTCATCCGCGATGAGGAAGCCGTCGGGCAGATCGCGCGGGCGTTTGCAGGCATCGGGCAGATCTATATCGCGGACGGACATCACCGGGCGGCGTCGGCGGTGCGTGTGTGTGAGCAGTACCGCAAAAAATATCCGGCTTACACGGGGGAGGAGGAGTTTAACTATTTCCTCTCGGTGCTGTTTCCGGATGATGAACTGATGATCATGGATTACAACCGCCTGGTGCGGGATATGAACGGCTATTCGTTCCAGAGCTTTTACCGCGAGGTGAAAAGCCGCTTTGACGTGACGGAGATCACCGGGCAGGAGCAGAGACGGCCGCCGGAGCGCGGAACTTTTACGATGTACATGGAGGGGCACTGGTTTTGGTGCAGAATCCGTGCGGAGGACAGGAGACCGGGGGATCCGGTGGCGGATCTGGACGTCTCCATCCTCCAGGAGAAGCTTTTAAATCCGGTGCTTGGCATCGGCGATCCAAAGACGGACGGGCGCATTGACTTTGTCGGCGGCATCCGGGGACTTGACGAGCTGGTGCGCCGCTGTGAGGAGGACTGCGCGGTGGCGTTCGCCATGTATCCGACGGCGATATCGGAATTGTTTGCGGTGGCGGACGCCGGATGTCTGATGCCGCCGAAATCAACGTGGTTTGAGCCGAAACTTCGGAGTGGTCTGTTTATTCACGCGATCGGGCAGGAGATAACGGAAAAGGAGGAGACAAATGATAGCGGAAAACTTTGCAGATACGACGGAAACGCTTGAGGCGCTAAACAGCGCGCAGGAAAATCTGGCGGCGGTCGCCGAGAACCCGGGATTGATCGGGGCATGGCTGGAGAGCCTTGTGCCGGATCTTTTGAACTTTGCGTTTCAGGTCGTGCTGGCAATCCTGATCTATGCCGTCGGCAGCCGGATCATCAAATGGGTGGTAAAGCTGGTGCGGCGGTCGCTGGAACGCGCGGGGACGGACACAGGGGTGCGGCAGTTTGTGCTGCCGCTGGTCAAATACAGTCTCTACGTTATTCTGATCTTTCTGATCATGGGAATGTTTGGGATCGCGACGACCTCTGCGGTTGCCGTGCTCGGCTCTGCAGGTGTGGCTGTCGGCCTTGCCCTGCAGGGGAGTCTGTCAAATTTTGCGGGCGGCGTGCTGATACTGATCTTAAAACCGTTTGTGGTGGGGGACTATATCATAGAGGACACGAATAAGAATGAGGGAACGGTGTCGGAGATCTCGATTTTTTACACGAAGCTTCTGACCGTTGACAATAAAATGATCGTGATCCCCAACGGTATGCTCTCAAACAGCAGCCTGACAAATGTGACGCATATGGACAGGCGCAGGGTGGATCTGGTCGTTGGCATTGCCTATGAGGCGGACATCCGCGCGGCAAAGGAGATTTTAAACCGTCTTGCGACGGACGAGCCTGCGCGGCTGCCGGACGAGCAGCCCATCGTCTATGTCGATGCGCTCGGCGCGTCGTCGGTGGATCTCGGTGTGCGCGTGTGGGTCGGGGCAAACGATTACTGGCAGGCGAAGTGGCGGCTGACCGAGAACATCAAGTACGCGTTTGACGAGAACGGTATCTCGATTCCGTACCAGCAGATCGATGTGCAGATTAGACAATGAGAATGGAAAAACGTTGACAAAAAAAGTGATATATGCTAAATTTAGTGCATTAGGCAATGAGATGTTTGAAAAAGCATCCCGGAATGGCTATATTTGTATATTTAGGAGGGGTTTTGTTATGCAGCAGGGAACTGTCAAGTGGTTTAACGCCAAGAAGGGTTATGGATTTATTTCGGACGCAGAGGGGAATGATATCTTTGTGCACTTTTCTGCGCTGAACATGGATGGATTCAAGGAATTAAAGGACGGCGAGAAGGTTGAGTTCGAGGTGACGGATGGAGAGAAAGGTCCGCAGGCTTCGAATGTGAGCCGCATCGCTTAATTTTAGGAATATATCTGTGAAAGACTAACCGGGAGGATATCAGCGGATCGGCGCCGATATCCTCTTTTGATGAAAAGGGAAAGGAATTTGAAAACATGAATATTTCGGAACTTCAGGCATATGAGGTATTGGAGGAGCGGACGCTGGGTGATATCCACTCCGTGGGATACCGTCTCCGGCACAAAAAGAGCGGCGCGCGTATCGCCGTGATCGCAAACGACGACGAGAACAAGGTATTTTACATCGGATTCCGCACACCGCCGGAAAATTCGACCGGAGTGCCGCATATCATTGAACATACGGTGCTGTGCGGCTCGGAGAAATATCCGGTCAAGGATCCGTTTGTGGAGCTTGTCAAGGGATCGCTGAATACCTTTTTGAATGCGATGACCTACCCGGACAAGACCGTTTATCCAGTGGCGAGCTGCAATGACGCCGATTTCCAGAACCTGATGGATGTCTATATGGACGCGGTGCTCCATCCGAATATCTACCGTTACCGCGAGATCTTTGCGCAGGAGGGATGGCACTACGAGCTTGCCGGTGCGGATGACCCGCTGACAATTAACGGCGTGGTCTACAATGAGATGAAGGGGGCGTTTTCCTCGCCGGACGATATGCTCGGAGACGAGATCGTGAGCGCGATGTTCCCGGACACGGTCTATGCGAATAATGCCGGCGGGGACCCGGAACATATCCCGGAGCTTTCCTATGAGGAGTACCTGGATTTTCACCGGAAATACTACCATCCATCCAATTCCTACATCTATCTGTATGGAAATATGGACGTCGCAGAGAAGTTAAAATGGCTGGATGAGCAGTATCTGGGCGCGTACGAGCAGGAGGAGATCCGCTCACAGATCAGTATGCAGGAGCCTTTTTTTGCGCCGCGCGAGATCATCCGGGAATATCCGGTGGCGTCCGGCGAGAAGGAGGAGGACAACACGTATCTCTCCTACAATGTCGCGGTGGGGACGCTGCTGGATCCAAGGCTCTATCAGGCGCTTGACATTTTAAATTACGCGCTTGTCTCCTCGCCGGGAGCGCCGGTGAAGCAGGCGCTTCTGGACGCGGGGATCGGCAGGGATATCTCGTGCGACCAGGATTACGGCACCTTGCAGATGGTGTTTTCGATCGTGGCGAAGAACACGAATCTTTCCGAGAAGGAGCGTTTTGTCTCCGTGATCCGTGAGACGCTGGAGACGCAGGTGAGAGACGGCATCGACAAAAAGGCGCTGCTGGCAGGCATCAACAGTGCGGAGTTCCGTTTCCGCGAGGCGGATTACGGGCAGTTCCCGAAGGGGCTGCTCTATGGAATCCAGTGTCTTGACAGTTGGCTGTACGATGAGGAGCATCCGTTCCTGCATCTGGACGCGCTCTCTGTGTACCGTTTTTTAAGGGAGCAGGCGGAGAACGGCGGCTATTTTGAGGAGCTGGTGCAGAAATATTTTCTGGACAATACGCATATGGCGGTCGTGGCGGCAGTGCCGAAGAAAGGGCTTGGCGCTGCGCGCGAGGCGGAGCGGGAGAAAAAACTGGAAGAGTACAAAAATTCCCTGACCGGGGAGGAGATCCGGCGTCTGGTGGAAGACACAGAGCGCCTGCGCCGCTATCAGGAAGAGCCGTCGCCGAAGGAGGAGCTGGAGAAGATCCCAATGTTGCGGCGCGAGGATCTCGGGAAGGAGGCGGCGCCGCTCTGCAACCGCATCGTGCAGTCGGGGGAGACGACGCTGGTGCATCATGAACTCGACACGAACGGCATCGATTACCTGACGCTTTTCTTTGACATCCGCGATTTTAAGACGGAGGAACTCCCGTATCTTGGCATTTTAAAAAGTGTGCTGGGCTATGTGGATACGGCGGAGTACAGCTATGCGGAGCTCGCAAATGAGATCAACATCCGGACGGGAGGCGTCGGCAGCAGCGTCGGGATTTATCCGAGTGTGAGAGACAGGGACCGTCTCGGACTGTTCTTTGAGATCCGGGCAAAAGCGCTGCCCACGCAGCTTTCCGACGCCATGCACCTGGCGGAGCAGATGATCCTGACCTCAAAGCTTACGGACGGGAAACGCCTGTATGAGATCCTGGGCGAGATCCGGTCGGGGCTTCAGGTGGCGCTTAGCTCCTACGGTCATATTGTGGCGCACACGCGCGCAATGTCATACCTTTCCAGGGCGGCGTATTATCAGGATGCCATCGGCGGGATCGCGGCGTACCGCCTGATCGCGGATTATGAGAGCCATTTTGAGGAGAAAAAGGATGCGCTGATCGCAAAGCTTCAGGAACTTTCGCGCCGCATTTTTACCAGGGACCGCCTGATGGTGGGGATCACCTGTGAGAGCGGGAATTTCGCGGCCGTGCAGCGTGCGGTGGAAGCGTTAAAGACAAAGCTTCTGGTGCCGGAGAAACCGGCGGCGGCAAGGGAACTTCCGCCGGTGGAGCTTGCGCTGCGCAACGAGGGCTTTATGGACGCCTCGCAGGTGCAGTATGTGGCGCGCGCCGGAAACTATGCCGCGCATGGCTATCAGTACCACGGCGCACTCCGCATCCTGCGGGTGATCCTCGGCTATGAGTATCTGTGGGTGAACATCCGCGTCAAGGGCGGTGCGTATAGCTGCATGAACCAGTATATGCGCAACGGGGACACGTATTTTGTGTCCTACCGCGACCCGAATCTCGCGGCGACAAACGAGGTGTATGAGGGGATCCCGGAGTACGTCGGGGAATTTGAGGCGGATGAGCGCGAGATGACCAAATATATCATCGGAACGGTCAGCGATCTGGATATGCCGCTTGGACCGCGGGCAAAGGGTGCGCGCTCCATGATGGCATATTTGCAGGAGCTGACCTACGAGGAGATCCAGAAGGAGCGCGATGAGATCATCGGGGCGACGCAGGAGGATATCCGCGCCTTAAAGGGTCTGCTTGCGTCGGTGCTCTCCGACGGGGCGCTCTGCGTGGTCGGCGGGGAGGATGCCCTGCGCAAAAATGCGGAAATGTTTGAGAACTTAGAGGCGATCAGTTAAAGGAGAAGAGGATAGGAAAATGAACGAAAGTTTTAAATCAGGATTTGTGACGATCATAGGCAGACCGAACGTGGGGAAATCGACGCTGATGAACCATCTGATCGGGCAGAAGATCGCGATCACATCCAATAAGCCACAGACGACGAGAAACCGTATCCAGACGGTGTACACGGATATGGAGCGCGGGCAGATCGTATTTTTGGATACGCCGGGCATCCATCAGGCGAAAAACAAGCTGGGTGAATATATGGTAAACGTGGCGGAGCACACGCTCGGCGAGGTGGATGTCATACTGTGGCTGGTCGAGCCGTCGAATTTTATCGGCGCGGGGGAGCAGCACATCATCCGCCAACTGAAAAAGACAAAAACGCCGGTGATCCTCGTCATCAATAAGGTCGACACGGTGGCGCGCGAGAAGGTGCTGGAATTTATCGACACCTACCGCAAGGTCTATGATTTTGCAGAGATCATCCCGGCGTCCGCGCTGCGCGGACAAAATACCGACACGGTGCTGGATATGATTTTTAAATATCTGCCGTACGGACCGATGTTTTATGACGAGGAGACGGTGACGGACCAGCCGGAGCGCGCGATCGTCGCGGAGATCATCCGCGAGAAGGCGCTGCACGCGCTGGATGATGAGATCCCGCACGGCATCGCGGTCTACATCGACCGGATGAAGGAGCGCGACAGACAAAACCTTATCGACATCGACGCGACGATCGTCTGTGAGCGCGATTCGCACAAGGGCATCGTGATCGGAAAGGGCGGGGCAATGTTAAAGAAAATCGGCTCAAACGCCCGCTATGAGATCGAGCGGCTGCTTGATACCAAAGTGAACTTAAAGCTCTGGGTGAAGGTGAAGAAAGACTGGAGGGACAGCGATTCCATGATCCGCAATTTCGGCTATAAGCCGGAGGACATCTAGCTGCCAATTTTTCACTGGTATAGAAGCACCCGTGCGGGGAGAACCTAACGTTAAACACACAGCTTGACCAAAGACAAAAGGGCTGGCAGAGAAACGGAGGGTGCGCGCATGGATGAGGCATGGATGGAATTTACGGCAACGGGTAAGGTGGAGGATTATCTGCGTTACAAAAACGGCGGGGCATTGCAGGCGGCGGATCAGAGTCTGCGGGAAGAGAGACCGGATGGGACAGAATATCGTAGTGACCGGGATGGTTTTACAGGTTATGCCGATTGGCGAGTATGACAAAAGAATCACACTGTTGACGAAGGAGAGAGGGAAGATCACGGCGTTTGCAAGGGGCGCAAGGCGTCCGGGAAGCCAGCTTTTGGCGGCGACAAATCCCTTTTCCTTCGGGGAATTTGAACTGTTTGAGGGCAGGAGCTCCTACACGGTGGCGCGGGCGTCGATCCAAAATTATTTTAGGGAGCTTGCGGAGAATTTTGATGTTACATATTACGGGTTTTATTTTCTGGAATTTGCCGATTACTACTGTCAGGAGAACAATGATGAGCGCGAGATGCTAAAGCTTTTATACCAGTCGCTGCGGGCGCTGATGAGCACAGCTTACGACAAACGGCTGGTGCGCAGTATTTTTGAGCTGAAGGCGCTCGCGGTAAACGGGGAGGCTCCCAATGTGTTTTCCTGCTTAAAATGCGGGAAAAAAGAGGAGCTGCTGTGGTTTTCCCAAAAGCGCGGGGGCGCGGTCTGCGCGGCGTGTGCGGGCGGCGTGCCGGACGCCGTGCGTATCGAGGAGTCCACGATGTACACGATGCAGTACATTATCTCGGCGGATATCGGAAAACTGTACAGCTTTCGCGTGAGCGACCGGGTGCTCGCCGAATTGCAGCGGCTGCTCGCGCAGTATCTGGCGATATATGTCGGACATTCTTTTAAATCGTTAAAGATTCTTCTGGAGGCGGAACAGCTTGTATCCGCCGGTGATTTTACTGGTTGAAATCATATTCCGAAAATAGTATAATAGCTTGTATTCACTGTAATATAGAGATTCTGTGAGGAATGGAGATTGATGTATGAAAAAGTTGGGATGTATGGTGCTCGCACTGTGCATAAGTCTGCTCGCCGGCTGCGGGTCAGTGCCGGAGAGTGAGGAGAGCGGCGTATACGTGCAGAAAAACGGTTCCGTGGTATCTGTCGATGTCGAGGAATTTACCTCGGACTATTATGAGACGGAGGAGCTTGAGAGCGACATTGAGACAGCCGTGGCAGAATATACGGAGGAACACGGCAGAAACACGGTGAAGGTCGAGGAGCTGTCGTTTCTGGAAGGCACGGCGAAGCTTCGGATGAAGTATAGGACGGCTGCCGATTACGGCGCCATGAACGGCATTGAGATGTATCAGGGAACGGTGATCGATTCTCTTGCTGCGGGTTACATCTACGACGGTGATTTTGCCAAAGTGGAGGACGGTAAGGTGACCGGCATGGCGACGAAACAAGAGATTTATGAGGAGCAGGATCTGAACGTGGTCATCGTCCGGGCAAATATGGATATCAGCGTGGACGGGGAGATCCGCTATGTTTCCTGCGAGAACGTCAGATTAAAGGATGCGAACCATGTGTCTGTCCGTGAGGGATATGATCTTGCGGCGGATTCCGGTACAGCCGGGGTGGAGAGTACAGAGGTTTCGGCAGACGGTGCAGGGGAGTCGGGAAGTCCGGCGGAAGAAGGATACAGCGGACCGATGAAGTCGGAAGTCTATACATTTATTGTATACAAATAGAAAAAGGAGCAAAATTATGGAAAAATCAATGGAAAAAATTGTGGCACTGGCAAAGTCGAGAGGATTTGTATATCCGGGATCTGAGATTTATGGAGGACTTGCAAATACATGGGATTACGGAAATCTTGGCGTGGAGCTCAAGAACAATGTGAAAAGAGCGTGGTGGCAGAAGTTTATCCAGGAGAACCCGTACAATGTCGGCGTGGACTGCGCGATCCTGATGAACCCGCAGACCTGGGTGGCGAGCGGACATCTCGGAGGATTTTCGGATCCACTGATGGACTGCAAGGAGTGTCATGAGCGTTTCCGCGCGGATAAACTGATCGAGGACTTCGCGGACGAGAACCACGTGGAGCTTACAGGCTCTGTGGACGGTTGGACGCAGGAGGAGATGAAGAATTTTATCGAGGAGCACCAGATTGCCTGCCCGACCTGTGGCAAGCACAATTTTACGGATATCCGCCAGTTCAACCTGATGTTTAAGACGTTCCAGGGTGTGACCGAGGATGCGAAGAATACGGTGTACTTGAGACCGGAGACCGCGCAGGGGATCTTTGTGAATTTCAAGAACGTGCAGAGAACCTCCCGCAAGAAGATCCCGTTTGGTATCGGACAGATCGGAAAGTCTTTCCGCAATGAGATCACGCCGGGCAACTTTACCTTCCGCACGCGTGAGTTTGAGCAGATGGAGCTTGAATTTTTCTGCGAGCCGGGCACAGATCTGGAGTGGTTCCAGTACTGGAGAGCGTTCTGCCGCGACTGGCTGTTGACGCTTGGCATCAAGGAGGATGAGATGCGTCTGCGCGACCACTCACCGGAGGAACTCTGCTTTTACAGCAAGGGTACGACGGACATTGAGTTCCTGTTCCCGTTTGGCTGGGGCGAGCTGTGGGGCATCGCCGACAGAACCGATTATGACTTGAAACAGCATCAGGACGTCTCGGGTCAGGATATGACATATTTTGACGACGAGAAGAATGAGCGCTATGTGCCGTATGTTGTGGAGCCGTCGCTCGGCGCGGACCGTGTGGTACTGGCATTCCTCTGCGCAGCTTACGACGAGGAGAATATCGGCACGGAGGAGAAGCCGGATATGAGAACGGTGCTTCATTTCCATCCGGCGCTTGCCCCGGTGAAGATCGGTGTGCTTCCGCTCTCGAAGAAACTTTCCGAGGGGGCAGAAAAGGTTTACGCGCAGCTTTCCAAAACTTATAACTGTGAGTTCGACGATAGGGGAAATATCGGAAAGCGTTACAGAAGACAGGATGAGATCGGTACACCGTTCTGCGTGACCTACGATTTCGAGTCCGAGACGGATGGCGCTGTCACAGTGCGCGACCGCGATACGATGGAGCAGGAGCGCATTAAGATCGAAGAACTGGACACTTATTTCGCAAAGAAATTTGCATGGTAAGAGACGATAGGATGAAATGGGGAAAGGGATGAACTGGATAAGGAAACTTTGGGATAAAATTTCGTATGAAACAGTGATTTTCATAGTTCTTCAGTTTCAGTTTCTGACTGGCAGAGCGCTGGATTTACAGTCGTGGTCTTCTGCGTGGTGCGCGATGGACTATTCTATGGGAATGGGATCCAGATTTTTGATAGGAAGCATTTACCGCTTATTTTACGGAGATTATCTGTTTGAGACGGTAGCATACAAATATGTCGGGATTGGCATTATGCTGACAATCACTGTCCTTTCGATTGCGCTTGGACAGTTGATCCGCAAGGCGTTGATTTCATCTCTGGCAGATCGGAATGCGATTCTTGGAACTGTTGTAATTTATGTCGCTGCGCCGTTTTCCATTGCCTATGTGTGGAACGAGCAGAATCTTGGCAGACTGGATGTCTATATGCTTTTGGTCGTGATGCTTGCGGTACTGGCAGCATTGTGGATACATAATGTGTATGTGAAGATGGTTATGTACACATTATTGGGAGTGATCGGACTTGCCATTCATCAGGGATTTGCATTTTTATATTATCCGGTGATCGTAATACTGATGTGTTATGATGTGTTCCGGGAAAATAAGGTGCATATACGTTCCCTGATCGCTGCGGTGATCTCGGGACTGATCAATGTTGCCGTCGCAGTGTGGTTTCAGTTTTTCAGCAGTGTGAATTTCGAGACGCCGGAGGAAATGATCGCTTTTTTACAGCAGAGGACCGATCTTGATATTTCTGAGTATGCCATCTAGCTTGAGTATTTTGGAAGTATGGAATATCAGTGGGAGAATGTGACGAAAGTATTTTATGAAGGGAGTGAAGCTCCGTTTGCCCATTTGTTTTTGATTCTGCTTATTCTCGCGCCGGTGTTGTTTATCTACGGTCTGGTGTGGAAGGATGTATGGCGACATTTAAAAGAGGTGGGGGTAAAGTTTTACCGCACGCCTTATTTTTATATCGCACTGACACATCTGTGTTTCGTGCCGATGTTTGTGATCCATGTAGACTGGGGGAGGCATTTAGCGCCGCTTTTGGCAATGCCAACGTTTATTTTTCTGTTTTATCTGGCAAAAAAGGATTCTGCCATGGTATATGCATATGGAAGGATGACTCAGAGGATCCAGAAGTATCCATGGTATTTTGTATTGTCGGTTGTGTGGATCGCCATGCTTGACAGTTTTGGGGCGCGTGCGTTCCAGCCGCAGGCAGATATGCTCTATAATCTGCTGCAGTACGGATTTCATATCCATTAAAGATATTGTATCGGGAGAGGGTTTTGCTGGCGAAGCCTTCTCGGTCTCATTTTGGAGGAAAACTCAACGATGTTTCATATTATGAAACATCGTTTTGCTGTGTGAAATTGTAACAAAAAGGGGCAAAAAATGGCGAAAAAACTTGTTGCTATTTGGTAAAATTATGTTATGATAAATATGTGCGTTTTCAGGCACATACATAATTCACAGCGATAGAGGAACCGCATAGGTTTTCCTATTGAAAGAATAGTAAGTTTAGGAGGAATTATCAAATGGCAAACAAATGGGTGTATTTGTTTACAGAAGGTAACGCTAATATGCGTGAGCTTCTCGGCGGTAAGGGCGCAAATCTTGCAGAGATGACAGGTCTGGGACTTCCGGTACCACAGGGATTTACGATCACCACAGAGGCTTGTACCCAGTATTATGAGGACGGCAGAGAGATCAATGCAGAGATCCAGGGACAGATCAATGAGTACATCGGCAAGATGGAAGAGATTACCGGCAAGAAGTTTGGCGACAAGGAGAATCCGCTGCTTGTATCCGTTCGTTCCGGAGCAAGAGCTTCCATGCCGGGTATGATGGATACCATCTTAAACCTCGGCTTAAATGAGACCGTAGTCAATGTTATCGCTGAGAAGTCCGGCAACCCACGTTGGGCATGGGACTGTTACAGAAGATTTATCCAGATGTATTCCGACGTTGTTATGGAAGTCGGCAAGAAATATTTTGAAGAGCTGATCGACAAGATGAAAGCGGAGAAGGGTGTTACCTTCGACGTTGACCTCACCGCTGAGGACTTAAAGGAGCTTGCTTCCCAGTTCAAGGCTGAGTACAAAGAGAAGATCGGACAGGACTTCCCGGATGATCCGAAGGAGCAGTTGATGGGAGCCATCAAGGCTGTATTCCGTTCCTGGGACAATCCGCGTGCAAACGTATACCGTCGCGACAACGATATCCCGTATTCCTGGGGAACCGCTGTAAACGTACAGTCCATGGCATTTGGTAACATGGGTGATGACTGTGGCACAGGCGTTGCATTTACCAGAGATCCGGCTACCGGCGAGAAGAAGCTGATGGGTGAGTTCCTTGTAAACGCACAGGGTGAGGACGTTGTTGCAGGTGTCCGCACTCCGATGCCGATCGCAGAGATGGAAGAGAAATTCCCGGAGGCATTTGCACAGTTCAAAGAGGTATGTGCAAACCTTGAGAATCATTATAGAGATATGCAGGATATGGAGTTCACGGTTGAGAACAAGAAGCTCTATATGCTGCAGACCAGAAATGGTAAGAGAACAGCGCAGGCTGCATTAAAGATCGCCTGCGATTTAGTGGACGAGGGTATGAGAACAGAGGAAGAAGCTGTTGCAATGATCGACCCGCGTAACTTAGACACACTGTTACATCCGCAGTTCGATGCAAAGGAATTAAAGGCTGCTACTCCGTTAGGAAAAGGTCTTGGTGCATCACCGGGAGCTGCCTGCGGTAAGGTTGTATTTACAGCAGACGACGCCGTTACATGGGCAGAGAAGGGCGAGAAGGTCGTTCTGGTACGTCTTGAGACTTCACCGGAGGATATTACCGGTATGAAGGCAGCTCAGGGTATCTTAACCGTTCGTGGTGGTATGACATCCCATGCAGCCGTTGTTGCGCGTGGTATGGGTACCTGCTGTGTATCCGGATGCGGCGATATCGCTATGGATGAGGAGAATAAGAAATTTACACTTGCCGGAAAGACATTTACCGAGGGTTCTGAGATTTCCATCGACGGTACCACAGGTAATATCTATGAAGGTCTGATCCCGACTGTTGACGCTACGATCGCAGGAGAGTTCGGAAGGATCATGGCATGGGCTGACAAGTACCGTACCTTAAAGGTTCGCACCAATGCAGATACGCCGGCAGATGCGAAGAAGGCACGCGAGCTTGGCGCAGAGGGTATCGGTCTTTGCCGTACCGAGCATATGTTCTTCGAGGAGGACAGAATCGCTGCATTCCGCGAGATGATCTGTGCAGATACCGTGGAGGAGAGAGAGGCAGCTCTCGATAAGATCCTTCCGTACCAGCAGGGAGACTTCGAGGGATTGTTCGAGGCACTTGAGGGTAACCCGGTTACCATCCGTTTCCTGGATCCGCCTCTGCATGAGTTCGTTCCGACTGAGGAAGAGGACATCAAGAAACTGGCAGACGCACAGGGCAAGAGCGTGGAGGTGATCAAGAATATCATCACATCCCTGCATGAGTTCAACCCGATGATGGGACACAGAGGATGCCGTCTTGCAGTGACCTATCCGGAGATTGCAAAGATGCAGACAAAGGCTGTGATCCGCGCAGCGATCAATGTACAGAAGGCACACGCTGACTGGCAGGTAAAACCGGAGATCATGATCCCGCTTGTATGTGAGATCAAGGAGCTTAAGTTCGTGAAGAAGCTTGTGGTTGAGACAGCAGACGCTGAGATCGCAGCATCCGGCGTAAATCTTGAGTACGAAGTAGGTACGATGATCGAGATCCCGAGAGCAGCTTTAACTGCTGACGAGATTGCAACAGAGGCTGACTTCTTCTGCTTCGGTACAAACGATCTGACACAGATGACATTCGGATTCTCCCGTGACGATGCAGGTAAGTTCTTAGACGCTTACTATGACACCAAGATTTTCGAGAACGATCCGTTTGCAAAATTAGACCAGACTGGCGTCGGCAAGCTGATGGAGACAGCGATCAAGCTTGGCAAGCCGGTAAATCCGAAGCTGCACGTTGGTATCTGTGGAGAGCACGGCGGAGATCCGTCTTCCGTAGAGTTCTGCCATAAGATCGGTCTGGATTATGTATCCTGCTCACCGTTCCGTGTGCCGATCGCAAGACTGGCAGCAGCACAGGCAGCGATCAGCAATAAATAAGAGAATTGAACAAATAGCTTGAGATCGAAAGATTTTGAGCGTGGAGGGGTTCACCAGATTGAGGGTGAACCCCTTTTTATGATATAGGAATTACTGGGTAATCATAATTGATGCGAAAAACTTTGCATTTGAGGACAATAAAAAGATTTTTCCTCTCTACGCAGCGTTTTGTATCTAACGTATAAGAAGAGACAAACATACGATTCCCGGAACTCTGACAGCCGCCACTTGTGCCTTCCCCGCAAATCTGCTATACTTTCTCCTATATCAAAAATATTGGAGTATAAGTTATGAAAGAAAGAGAAACCTTTGGCTCGAGAATGGGATTTATTCTCGTGTCCGCAGGCTGCGCCATCGGGCTTGGCAATGTATGGAAATTCCCCTACATCTGCGGGCAGTATGGCGGAGCGGCATTTATTTTAATCTATCTGGCGTTTCTGGTAATCCTGGGACTGCCAATTTTAATCTGCGAATTTGCGGTGGGCAGGGGAAGCGGCGTCGGCATGGGCAGAGCGTTTGAGAAGCTGGAGCAGAAGGGCACATCGTGGCACCGTCTGAAATGGATCAGCATCTTTGGGTGCTATCTGCTGATGATGTTCTATGCTATGGTCGGCGGATGGATGCTGTACTACGCTTTCCGGATGGCGAGCGGCGGGCTCGCGGGACTGGACGGCGCAGGCGTTGCGGATGCGTTTAACCAGATGCTTGGAAATGCGCCACTCATGTCGGGCTGGATGATCGCCGCTGTCCTGATCTCGTTTGCAGTCTGCGCGATGGGGCTCCAGAACGGCGTTGAGAAGATCACGAAGGTGATGATGACACTTCTCATCATCCTGATCGTGGTGCTTGCCGTACATTCTCTGGTGCTGCCAGGCGCGATGGAGGGCGTGAAGTTCTATCTTGTGCCGGATTTTGGACTTGTGAAAGAGCAGGGGATCGGCGTGGTCGTCTATGCGGCGATGTCGCAGGCGTTTTTTACACTCAGCATCGGCATCGGTGCGATGGAGATCTTTGGCAGTTATCTGAAAAAGGAACGCAGGTTGCCCGGTGAGGCGGGAGGTATCATTGTGCTCGATACATTTGTGGCGCTGATGTCTGGCTTTATCATTATCCCGGCGTGCTTTGCCTACGGTGTGCAGCCGGACGCAGGACCGTCCCTGTTGTTTATCACGTTGCCGAACGTGTTTAACAACATGAGCGGCGGAAGGATCTGGGGAACGTGCTTTTTTGTGTTCATGTCGTTTGCCGCGCTCTCGACGGTCATCGCCGTGTTCGAAAATATCATTTCTTTCTATATGGATATGGGAGGCTGGAAACGCAGCAAGGCGGTGGGATTTAACATCGTGTTGATCATCCTGCTGTCGCTTCCGGCAGTGCTTGGATTTAACGTGCTCTCCGGCGTGCAGCCGCTCGGCGCGGGCAGCACGATCATGGATATGGAGGATTTCCTCGTGTCGTCAAATCTTCTGCCACTTGGAAGCATTGTGTTTGTGCTGTTCTGCATGAAAAAGAACGGGTGGGGATTTGAGCATTTCCTTGCGGAGGTCAATACGGGGGAGGGGAAGAAACTTCCCGCTGCGGGATGGCTGCGCTTTTATATGACCTATATCTTGCCACTGATCGTTGTGGTGGTGTATTTAAAGGGTTATTATGATATGTTTAAGGATCGGGAATTCCCCGTACTGATTGGGTGGATGACGTTTGCGGTGCTTTTGCTTGCAGTGATTCTGTGGGTGGTTTTCCGCAGACCAAAAAAAGAATAGAAAAAAGGTGCGGGCGTTCCATTTCGGGACGCCTGCACCTTTGGAATGGAGGAATTATGAGTGAGATGAAACGGCTGAGACGGCTGGGAGAAAAGGATTTTGCAGAGGTATGGAGCATTATGGAGCAAAGTTTTCCGCTGGATGAGCGAAGAACCATGGAGGGGCAGAGAGCGCTGTTAAAAAATCCCTGTTACAGACTGTACGGTTATCGCAGGGACGGGATGCTCGCGGCGTTTTTTGCCGTGTGGGAGCTGGAAAATCTGGCGTTTATCGAGCACTTTGCGGTGGATGGGCGCTGCCGCAACGGAGGGCTTGGCGCGGGGCTTTTGCAGGAGCTTTTGCAGGGGCTGGGCGTGCAGACTGTTCTGGAGGTCGAGCCGCCGGATTATGAGATGGCGGTGCGCCGGATCCATTTTTATGAGAGAAACGGATTTGTGTTAAATCCTTACGAGGACTATGTGCAGCCGGCGCTGTCAGCGGAGGCGAAAGATTTGCCGCTTCAGATCATGACATACCCCTCCGGCGTGTCGCGGGAGGGGTACGAAGGGATCAGGCAACAGTTGTACCGGAAGGTATACGGGCTCTGATGCCGTTTACAGATCGATGGTGAGCTCCACCGGACAGTGGTCGGAGCCGAATACGTCTGTGTGGATTTTTGCACCGGTCAGTCTGTCGTTTAGGGAGGCGGACGTGATAAAGTAATCAATGCGCCATCCGGCGTTCTTCTCCCGCGCCTTAAAGCGGTACGACCACCACGAATAGATGCCCTCTGTATCGGGATAGAAATAGCGGAAGGTGTCGGTGAAACCGGAGGAGAGCAGCGTTGTCATTTTTGCGCGCTCCTCGTCGGTAAAGCCGGCATTTTTCCGGTTGGTCTTTGGATTCTTCAGATCAATTTCTCTGTGTGCGACATTTAAGTCTCCGCACAAAATCAGCGGTTTTTTTGCGTCAAGCTTTTGCAGATAAGCGAGAAATGCGTCCTCCCACTTCATGCGGTAGGGGAGTCTTGCAAGCTCGTTCTGGGAGTTTGGCGTATAGCAGGTGATCATATAAAAATCTTCATATTCCAGCGTGATCACGCGACCTTCATGATCGTGCTCCGGGATGCCGATGCCGTAGGTGACGGCGAGCGGTTCTTTTTTTGTAAAAACAGCCGTGCCGGAATATCCCTTTTTCTCGGCGTAATTCCAGTACTGGTGATAGCCGGGGAGATCTAACGTAAGCTGTCCCTCGGAGAGCTTCGATTCCTGAATACAGAAAATATCTGCGTCCACGGAAGCGAAGAAGTCGGGAAAGCCTTTCTGCATACACGCGCGAAGTCCGTTTACATTCCATGAAATAAGTTTCATAAGCTGCCTCCATTGTGTTATGATATGGTTATAGTTTACAGGAGCCTGGGTGTTCCTGCAAGTAAAAAGTGAGGACAACCTATGATAGAGATCATCCGGTGCCGGACGGGACAAAAAATATACATAGAAAATATGCAGGGAGAAAAAACGCTGCTGACGCTTCTCGGTGAGCATGGCGTCGCATTTTTTGCGCCGTGTGGCGGGAGGGGAGAGTGCGGCAGATGCCGCGTCCGCTTTGCGTGGGGCGCGCCTGAGCCGACAGAGAAGGAGCGCAGACTTTTGAGCGCAGACGAGCTGGGAAAGGGCGTGCGGCTCGCCTGCGCGGTGCGTGTCAAAGAACCCTGCCGGATCCTTCTGGAAGACGACGAGGAGCAGATGGCGGTGCTTGCCGGAACGGGGGAGGTCCGGGCGTGTCCGGAGCACGTTCCGGTGCAGACGGGAACTGGAGCCCCCGTCTTCGGTATCGCGGTGGATGTCGGCACGACGACGCTCGCGGCAGAACTTTTTTCACTGGAGGACGGGCGGACGCTTGCCACGGCGACCGGGGTCAATCACCAGAGAGTGTACGGTGCGGATGTGCTCTCACGGATCGCGGCGGCAAACGAGGGCAGAGGGGCGCTTCTGCGCGAGAGTATCTGCGCAGATCTGGTGAGACTGACGGAGGAACTTCTTGCGCAGGTGAAATGTGAGGTGCAGGTCAGTCATATGGTGATCGCCGGAAACACGACAATGTGCCATCTGCTGCGGGGACTTTCCTGCGAGGGGCTTGGGCGCGCGCCGTTTGCTCCGGCGGACAACGGGCTTTATGAGACGGATGCCGATGCGCTGTTCGGCGTGGACGGGTGGCGGATGAAGGTGACTGTTTTGTCAGGGATCTCCGCGTTTGTCGGCGGCGATATCGTGGCGGGCATCTACGGGATGAGGATGACGGAGCGGCGGGGGCGCTGCCTGCTCCTTGACATCGGGACGAACGGTGAGATGGCGCTCTGGCAGAAGGATACGCTGTTTGTGACATCCACTGCGGCAGGTCCGGTGTTTGAGGGCGGGAATATCTCCTGCGGTATGCCCGGCGTTCCGGGCGCTGTCTGCCATGCGGCGTACTGGGGCGGACGTTTTCTGTGCGAGACGATCGGGGAGGCACCCGCCGTGGGGATCTGTGGCAGTGGGATCATCGACATTGCAGCGGGGCTTGTGGAGCATCATCTGGTGGATAAAAACGGGACGTTAAAGGAACCGTGGTTTACACAGGGCGTTCCGGTTGCGGAGGGCGTGCGCTTTTACCAGAGGGACATCCGCGAGGTGCAGATGGGAAAGGGCGCGATCCGTGCAGGGATCGAGACGCTGCTTGCCGCCGCCGGAGCAGGGGATGGCATGGCGTGCGAAGAAATCCTGCTCGCCGGAGGGTTCGGCTATTCCATGCAGACAGAGAAAGCGGTGCGCATCGGAATGTTTCCGGCATCGTTTGCGGGAAGGGTGACAGCCGCCGGAAACACATCGTTAAAAGGCGCAAAGCGCTACCTGCTCTCCGGCGAAAAAGAGCGGGAGGAGATCGGGCGGATCTGTGCGTGTGCAAGAGAAATCCGTCTGGCGGAGCAGCCGTTGTTTCAGGAACTGTATGTAAAACATATGCTCTTTTCGGGCGCATGAGGATTTGACAGAAATTTATCCGGTGTGTATAATAAGGAAGAAAATAGTTCTAAATAGAACAATATTGACAAGGAGAACCATAGATGAAACAGAACAATGATTTTTTGGGAACGGAACCCATCGGAAAACTGCTGTGGAAGTTATCGATACCGGCGATCGCCGCGCAGATCATCAACCTGCTCTACAACCTTGTAGACCGCGTGTATATCGGACATATGCCGGGAGACGGGGCTCTGGCGCTCACGGGCGTGGGCGTGTGTATGCCGATCATTATGATCGTCAGCGCATTTGCGGCGCTGGTCAGCAACGGAGGGGCGCCGCGGGCGTCCATGGCAATGGGCAAGGGGGACAACGACGAGGCGGAGCATATTTTAAGCAACAGCTTTTCCCTCCAGCTTGTGATCTCCGCTATTCTGACAGTCGTTCTGCTGTTGTTTAACCGCCCGCTTCTTCTGGCGTTTGGCGCGAGTGAAAACACGATCGCATATGCGACGAGCTATATGAACATCTATGCCATCGGCACGGTCTTTGTGCAGTTGACGCTCGGAATGAATGCGTTTATCACGGCGCAGGGATTCGCAAAGACGGGAATGTTAAGCGTTCTGATCGGCGCGGTATGCAATATCATTTTGGATCCGCTGTTTATCTACGGCTTTGATATGGGCGTGCGCGGAGCCGCTGTTGCGACTGTGATCTCACAGGCGATCTCGGCGGTCTGGGTGCTGGGTTTCCTGACCGGAAAGAAGACGGTCATCCGCATCCGCA
This sequence comes from Roseburia sp., assembly GCA_026168605.1. Taxonomy (GTDB): domain Bacteria; phylum Bacillota; class Clostridia; order Lachnospirales; family Lachnospiraceae; genus Roseburia. The sequence goes on from JAPFDX010000001.1 coordinate 42,224, forward strand.
GGAAATATCTTAAGATGCGTGCGGACATTGTATTTCCGGGCATGGCGCTTGGACTTGCACCGTTTATCATGCAGGCGAGCGAGAGCGTGATCGTTGTCTGCTTCAATGCTTCTCTGTTGAAATACGGCGGCGACGTGGCAGTCGGTGCGATGACGATCCTCTCAAGCGCCATGCAGTTTTCCATGCTGCCGATGCAGGGGCTCGGACAAGGCGCGCAGCCGATTTCCAGTTACAATTTCGGCGCGAAAAATGCGGCGCGCGTGAAAAAGACATTCCGTCTGCTTTTGGTGTATACGGTGGCTTATGCAGTGACCATCTGGGCGCTTTTGATGCTGTTCCCGGAAATGTTTGCGATGATCTTCACCGAGGATGCGGCTCTGATCGCCTACACGAAGAGCGCGCTTCGCATTTACTGTGCGGCAATGGGTATTTTCGGCATCCAGATGGCGTGCCAGTTTACCTTTATCTCCATCGGCAATGCGGGGGCGTCGATCGCGGTCGCTGTCATGCGCAAATTTGTCCTGCTGCTGCCGCTGATCTATATTATGCCGCATTTGATGGAGGATAAGACGCGTGCGGTCTATATGGCAGAGCCGGTGGCGGATATTCTGGCGGTGATCTTTACAATGATCCTGTTTGCGGTGCAGTTTAAGAAAGCGATGCGGAAATTGGAAGATAAAGATTGAAAAGACGGTGCGGCTTTGCTATGATAAAGTAAGAAATTAAAATTTCGGTATTGACGTAAGGATCGGACGGAAGCTGGAGGAAGGACGATGGCTGAGAAGAATAAGATATTGATTGTGAATCATGCCGAAACAGAGAGACTTGCTTTAAGAGAGATGTTACAGGACGATTATGATGTGACGGGGGCAGTGGACGGAAAACAGGCGTTTGACATCCTGAATGAGGAGGCGGAGCGGGAGATATTTTCTGCCGTGCTGCTGGAGCTGTCCCTGCCACAGCGGAGCGCCTATCAGTTTTTGCGCGAATACCACAAGACGGAGACGTATCTGCGGATCCCTGTGATCGTGCTGGCGGACGCGGGGGATTCCGTCGCAGAGTGCGAGAGTCTGGAGCTTGGCGCGTGGGATTTTGTGCACAGACCGTACAATCCGACGGTGATCCGTTTCCGCCTTAAAAATGTGATCGAGCGAAGCCAGCAGCAGATGAGCAGGGAGCTGAAATACCGTGCGGATTTCGATACGCTGACGGGAATCTACAATAAAAAAAGATTTTACGAATGGACGCATATACTCCTGCAAAAGTACTCGGACGATCCGTTTGTTTTTCTGCGGATCGATGTGGAGAAGTTTCAGCTTGTCAATACTTTTTTCGGAACGGAGACGGGAGATGGTCTGCTCCGTTACATCGCGGATGAGATCTCGCGGTTTGCGGGGGAGAGTTCGCGCATCTGCTACGGAAGGATAGAGGCGGACATTTTTTGTATCTGTCTGCCATATCAGAGTGAGACGGTGGTTGCGGAGTTTGCGCGCTATCTGCGCAGCAGGCTGCGGAATTATAACCTGGAATACGATATTATCCCGGTGATTGGCGCCTATGTGATAGACGACCACGATCTTTCGGTAGACCGGATGTACGACCGGGCCAACCTTGCCGTGAAGCAGTGCAAGGGAAACTATATGCGCAATTACGCATTCTATACGCCGCACTTAAGCGAGGGGCTTTTGAAGGAGCAGCGGATCGTGAGCAATATGCGCAGCGCATTGGAGAGAAATGAGTTTGTGCTCTACCTCCAGCCGAAGTATGACCTGCAAAACAATACGATCGAGGGGGCGGAGGTGCTGGTGCGCTGGCACAGTCCCATCTATGGGACTGTCTCACCGGGAGAGTTCATCCCGATCTTTGAGCGGAATGGTTTTATCACAAAGCTCGATTTCTACGTCTGGGAAAAGACCTGCCAGATGCTGGCGCGCTGGCTTGCAGAGGGCAGAAACCCGGAGCCGGTGTCTGTCAATATCTCAAGGGTAAGCCTTTACAATCCGCGTCTGGTGGAGACGATCATCGGTCTGGTGGAGCGGTATCAGATACCGCCCCGCTTGTTGCAGTTAGAACTGACGGAGAGCGCCTGCACGAACAATCCGCAGGCGATACGGGAGATGATGGGAAAACTGCAAAACGCCGGATTTTCGATCCTGATGGACGATTTTGGCAGCGGATATTCCTCCTTAAATGTGTTGAAGGATATCGCCGTCGATATTTTAAAGATCGATATGAAGTTTCTGTCGGACATGGGAAAACAGGGACGCAGTGAGAATATTCTGGCGTCCGTCGTGCGGATGGCAAAATGGCTGGATATGCCGGTGATCGCGGAGGGCGTGGAACGCCGGGACCAGGTGGACTTTTTGCGGAGCATCGGCTGTGAATATGTGCAGGGCTTTTATTTTGCGAAGCCCATGCCGGTGACGGAATACGAGGAGCTCGCTTTTGAGAGTGGGGAAGATCATGAGGCGCAGGAGCGGGAGAGTGCTCTGGACGCGGACAGCTTGTGGACGTCCGCCTCGCAGATGGAGATCCTGTTTTCCGATATGCTTCAGGCGGTGGCAGTCTATGAGTATGAGGAGGATCCGGAGAGACTTGAGATCATCCGTGTGAATAAAGCATACTATGAGCTGTTTGGATACAGTGATATAGACGATGTGCAGAAGAGTATTTTAAGTTCCGTGGATATCGAGGGGCAGAATACCCTCAAGGCAGCGTTCCGTGAGGTTGTCGGGACGAAGGAGATGACGGAATGTGAGTTTTTGCGCAAGGGCGATCGCGGCAGATTCAAATGGATCCGGCTGAAATTAAAATATATCAATCAGGTTGGTATGGAGCACGTGATTTTTGGCACGCTTACCGATGTCACCGAGCAGAAGGAGATCGACCGCGAGCTGCGGAAGTACCGGCAGGCGTTTGGCGTGCGGCCGCATCACAGGAAGACCATTCTGGTCGTGGATGACGAGGAGGTCAACCGCGCGTCCCTGCAGTGTATTTTTGACGAGCAGTACTGTGTGCTCGAGGCGGAGAACGGCAGGGATGCACTGGAGCGTCTGGGGAAGCATCCGGGTGAGGTGGACGTCATTCTTCTGGATCTGATGATGCCGGAGATGGACGGGATTGAATTTTTACAGTGTAAGAAGAAGGATGCGAGGATTTCGGGTATTCCGGTCATCATCATCACGGCGGACGATACGACGCGGCGTCAGGTGCAGGCGTTAAAACTCGGCGCGGACGACTATATCGTCAAGCCGTTTATTCCGGAGATCGCGGCAAGGCGCGTGCACAATGTGCTCGAGGCACAGCAGAGACTTGCGAGCGCGCTTCGGAAATTCGAGCGCGAGCCTGCAAAAGAAAAAACGGAGACGTCGCACGCAAGGAATCAGAGTGGGTATGTGAAGGCGCTGCTGCTTGTGGAGCTGAACAACCTTGCAGAACTGGCAGACGCTTACACCTACAAGGTGGCAGATCAGATTTTCTATGTGGTGGAAGGGCGCCTGAAACGCTATTTCCCGCAGGGAGATGTCATTGCGCGCAGCGGCATAAGAGAGTTTGTGGTAAGCTTTGCAGGCGATGTGCAGGCGGCAGAGCTCAAGCGGATGTGCCTGGCATTTCTGGAGGATATCCGGGGTATCGGCGCGGATGGGATCGCGCTCGACTGTTCCGTGGGCGCGTCACTTGCAGGAAACGGACAGAAAGCGTCGCTTGAGATGCTTGAACTGGCGGACAAGGCATTGTGTACGGCATTGCAGGAGGGCAGCCGCTTTGCCTTGGAGGAGCTGCCGCAGGAAGAGGCACAGAGGTAGTGACTGTTATGGAAATATATATCATGGATGTCCGGGCGTTCGCCGATGAAGCATTGTCTGAAAAAGGTCTCCGGTTTCTTTTGCCGGAGCGGAGGGCGCAGCTTGGGAGACTGCGCCGGGAAACGGACCGGTGGCGGTGCATGGGCGCGGGACTTCTGCTTGAGTACGGGATGAGGCAGCGCGGCTGTACGCTCTTTGCTGACGGCGGTGACAGGACGCCGGTAACGCTGGAAAACGGAGCGCACGGGAAACCGTATCCTGCCACGGGCGGGCATTTTTCTTTCAACCTCTCGCACAGCGGACACTATGCGGCGGCGGTATTTGCGGATACCTCCGTCGGGATCGATGTGGAGGCTGTCCGTCCGGCGAAGCTCGCACTGGCGAAGCGCTTTTTCCGGCAGGAGGAGACCGCCTATTTGCAGGAAATCTGCGAACGTGAGGGCAGCGCCCGGGCAGATGTGGCGTTTACAAGACTGTGGACAAGAAAAGAGAGCTATATCAAAGCGGTAGGCGAGGGGATCCGCCTGCCGCTTGCTGATTTTTCCGTGCTTTCAGACACTGTGGCAGACAGCGGATACCGGCTGCGCACCTGGACGCTGCCCGACGGCTATGTGCTTACGGTGTGCGCCCAGAGCCCGGTTGACGATCAGGTGCAGTGGCTTTGCGCGCGGGATGCGCAGTTCTGGCACGCACTTGGGATTTGACGGGAGCCAGCGAAATTATTATAATACGAATTTATAGGGATGCCGGGGCAAGAGGACACTTTTCAAAATCGGAGTTGGCAGATTGCGCAACCGGTATTCTGACTTGTGAATGTGGAGAATCCTAGAGTTTCTTAATGTTCTGTCAATCTTCAGCAATTTGACGGCAGGGATGCCGGCAAAAACCCGACTTGCGCCCTGGACGGCGCATAGAGGGTGGTTGCGTCGGGAAACAAGAATTAAATCGGAACATTTTAGAAACTCTTGGATTCGGAACCTGAACAAGAAGAATACCGGCTGTATCATTTGCTGAACCTAATTTTTGAAAAAGCTCCTTTGCACCAAAATCTTATAGACAGGAGGAAATCGTTTCATGTATGATGAGCTGACAGAGCAGGACATCAAAAAGATGGAGGAGGAGATAGAGTACCGCAAGCTCGTGGTGCGCAGGCAGGCGCTGGAGGCGGTGAAGGAAGCGCGTGCGCACGGGGATCTCTCCGAGAATTTTGAATATCATGCGGCAAAGAAGGACAAGAACCAGAACGAGAGCAGGATCCGTTATCTGGAGCGGATGATCAAGACGGCGAAAATTATTTCCACGGATTCCGCGGAGGATGAAGTGGGCATGAACAATACGGTCACGGTCTATTTCGAGGAGGACGACGAGGAGGAAACCTACCGCATTGTCACGACAGTGCGCGGCAATTCGTTAAAGAATCTGATCAGCAACGAGTCGCCGCTCGGCAAGGCGCTGCTCGGACACAAGGTGGGAGACCGGGTCGAGGTCAGGGTGAACGATGACTACTCCTATTTTGTTGAGATCCGCCACATCGAGAATACGGTGGACGACGGGACAGATAAGCTGAGAAGTTTTTGAGGGAGCAGGAGAGAGGATGAGACTGACAGAATTATTACAGAAAGAGGAAGTGACGATTTCCTGCGAGCTGTTTCCGCCCAAACAGGGCGCGCAGCTTGCAAACTATAAAAAACTGGTCGGGGAAATGGCGGCGCTAAAGCCCGCCTATATGAGCGTGACCTATGGTGCGACGGGCGGCACGTCCGATTACACGGTGGAACTCGCCGACGAGGTGTGCAATGTCAACCACATTCCGGCGCTCGCACATCTGACGTGTGCGTCCTCGACGAAGGAAAAGGTGGCTTCGGTGCTCGCGGAATTAAAGGAAAAGAAGATCGAGAACATTCTGGCACTGCGCGGAGATATCCCGGCAGATGTCGATTTTCCCCTGCCGAACCAGTATCATCATGCGAGCGAACTGATCGCGCAGATCCGGGAGTACGGCGATTTCTGTATCGGAGGCGCCTGCTATCCGGAGGGACACCCGGAGGCACGGACGATGTTTGAGGATTTGGAGCACCTGAAGGAAAAGGTGGAAGCAGGCTGCGAATTTCTGACGACACAGATGTTTTTTGACAACAATATTCTATACAATTTTTTGTATAAGGCATTGAAAAGGGGAATTGATGTTCCGGTTGTCGCCGGGATCATGCCGGTGACGAACCGGGCGCAGGTAGCGCGCATCATGTCGCTTTCGGGAAACATGATGCCACCGCGTTTTCTGGCGATCGTGGACCGTTTTGGAGATCATCCGGCAGCGATGAAGCAGGCGGGAATTGCCTATGCGACCGAGCAGATCATTGATCTGATCGCGAACGGTGTCAGTCACGTACATATTTATACGATGAATAAGCCAGATGTGGCGGGCGCGATTTTGGAAAATCTCTCGGAGATTTATGTGCGTTCATGATGCAGCCGTGCGGCGGCAATACTTATGCGAAAGGAAGGGAGTAAAATACATGAAACAGGAAGCACTGGGCAGGAAGCTCACAGAGCTGATGGAGGAGACGAAAAAGGGAAGGATCCACTGGAATGTGGAAGTGCAGACGACGGAGACAAACGATGAGACAGACAAACCGCGCGAGACGGAAAACGGTGTGGAGTGGGTGATTGATGAGTGTTATGTCTCTTATTACTGTAAATACAGGGATGCAGAATTTTGTATGATCACCTATGAGCTGATCAAGACGGCGGGAGAGCGGGTGACGAGCAGCAACATGGTGTTTGTGCCGCCGCTTGGCATCCGTTACTTTGATCTGCATACATTGCTGCCGCACAGCGTGGAGACCTCTGCGGTGCTGATGGAACAGATTCACAGACTCTGGATGATTCTGCTTGAGATGTATAAGGCGGATCAGGGCAGTGTGGATCTGAAAGCGAGAGCGGGAACGCTGACAATCGAAGATTAGGTATCATAAACATGGGGCTGTCCTATTCCGGACAGCCCCATGTTTGATGTGGGTGCGTACTTATTTTCTCGCAGGCTTGGAGTGGTACAGCGACTGCGTGACGTCGGCAAGCGAGCAGCCGTTTTTTTGCACGATCTCCTTTAGATCTTCAAACTCCGGTTTCACCTTCTCAATGCCGTAGCCCACGCTCCGCTTGAGACGGACGTCCCCATAGGGAGTTTCCCTTGTCTCAAAGGTGGATTCCAGCTTGGCGCGCTCAAAGCTCTGGTAGCGCACGCCGCGCGTCGTGGTGTGCAGGAAAATAAGTCCGGTAAATTTCTCGCGCTCCTCCGGCAGACAAAGACAGGTCAAAAGGATGCCGGGACGGTTCTTTTTCATCTGAATGGGGGTTGTCCACACATCGAGCGCTCCGGACGCCGTGAGAATCTCGGTGGCAAGTCCGACCGCTTCCCCCGTCATATCGTCGAGATTGCAGGAGATAGAGAGAACCACGTCATCGCAGGAGCAGGTTTCCTCGTCCTCCACAGGCAGATAGGAGATCGTGTCTCCCAGAAAGGCGCGGACGCAGTTTGCGATCTCAAATTCCTTCGTACCCATGCCGTAGCCGATGGCGGTGGTGGTCATGGTGGGCATTGGGAAGAAACGTGTGACATAATACCTTAAGATGGCGGCTCCGGTCGGGGTGCACAGTTCACTGGTCACGGAACCGGTATAGTAAGGGATGCCGCACAAAAGCTCTGCCGTCGCGGGGGCAGGTACGGGAAGAACGCCGTGCGCACAGCGCACAAAACCGTTTCCCACATGGACCGGGGACGCGAGGATCTGCTCCGGCGCGATCATGTGGACTAAGAGCGCGCAGCCCACGACGTCGGCGAGCGCATCAAGCGTGCCGACCTCATGAAAATGGATCTGCTCTAAGGTCGTGCCGTGCACCTTTGCCTCCGCCTCACCGATCAGGCGGTAGATGGAGCAGGCGTCCTCCTTGATCTCGTCCGGCAGCGGAAGGGTGTAGATCTTTGCAAGAATAGAGGCATAGTCCGCATGAAAATGGTCATGGGTGTGCCCGTCCCCGTGCATATGTCCGTTGTCGTGCGTATGATCGTCGTGTGTATGCTCATGGGGATGTTCATGCGCATGATCGTGCGTGTGTCCGTCGTCGTGTGAATGTGCGTGCTCCGTATGTCCTCCTTCTTCTTCGCCTGCGGCGACCACGCGCATATGTGTGCCGAGCACGCCGCATCGGGTGACCGGATCCGCAAAAATCGTGATGTCAAGCGGAGCGAGAGCCTCATTGATAGTCTGGAGAAACAGCTCCTTGTCCGGGCACAGTTCATAGAATGCCCCCATCAGCATATCTCCGGCAGCGCCCATATTACATTCCAGATAAATTGTCTTCATAAAAACCTCCGTTTCTCAGCCGCCGGTATGATTGATCATGCTGGCGAGATAACCCGCGCCGAAGCCGTTGTCGATATTTACGACGGAGACACCGCTTGCGCAGGAATTTAACATGGATAAAAGAGCAGAGACACCCTGAAAGCTTGCGCCGTAGCCAATGCTTGTCGGCACGCCGATCACCGGACAGTCCGTGAGCCCGCCGATCACGCTCGCGAGCGCGCCCTCCATCCCGGCGACGGCGATCACCGCGTTGGCGCTGCTTAGCACCTCAAGGTTTGAGAGCAGACGGTGCAGTCCGGCAACACCCACATCGTAGAGACGTACTACCTTGTTGCCGAGCGCCTCCGCCGTGAGAGCTGCCTCCTCGGCGACCGGTATGTCGCTGGTCCCGCCGGTTGCGACGACGATCGTCCCCTTTGCGGAAACGTGGCTTGTCCGGTTGACGATGCCGATGCGTGAGACGTCGTCATAAAAAAGGGGAAAGCGGTCGGCGAGATAGGCTGCGGATTCCGGTGCGAGCCGTGTGATCAGTATATTTTCCGGGCAGTGCGCCAAAAGGCTGCCAATGATGCCCTCGATCTGCTCCTTTGTCTTGGATGCGCCGTAGATGACCTCCGGCGCTCCCTGCCTGACCTCGCGGTGATGGTCGACCTTGGCATAGCCGAGATCCTCATACGGGGTGAGCTTTAGTCTGGCATAGCCCTCGCTTGCTGAAATTTTACCATGTTCAATGTCGGTTAAAATCTGTCGGATGTGTTCATTTTCCATCGTGTGTCTGCCTTTCTTATCTCGTATGGTTTCATTATACAATAGGGGGGCGTGGGATTGCAAGAGAGTGTGTTGCAGCGCGCAGACCCATAGGCGAAACTTCGCCCATATTTATATTGACAATCCTGTTTCCGGCGCATACAGTAGAGAAAAGAGAATGTATGGGGAAGGTCAGGTATCGTTTCGTCTGGCGCGGCTCATGCCCCCGGTCATATGGGAAATCTCACTGTCATCGTTGTCCTGCCCGAGAAAACAGGCGCGCCGGATGGAATCCTCACCATAGCGGCTGCGGATCTTGTCCACGGCGGAGTTGAGCTTCGCGAGCTTCTCGTTGCGACCGTTGTCGAACAGGTCATACTGTTCATAGGTCTCGGAAGTCGCATGGCTGGTGGAGACGCCGAGGAGCCGGATAGGAGAGTGATCCCATGCAGCGTCAAAGAGCCGGCAGGCGCACGCATAGATGCGCTCGGTCACATTTGTGGAGGAATCCAGGGTCATCTGGCGGCAGGTGTTGTGAAATTCACAGTCGGTGATCTGCACCTGCACAACGCTGATGTAAGCGCCTGCGGCGCGCAGTCTTGCGCCGACTGTCTCACAGAGGGAGAGCAGGACGCGCCTGGCGGTATCGGAATCCGTGACGTCGAAGGGGATGGTCATGGAGTTGCCGTAGCACTTGTTCGCAGGCTCGGTGTGCGTCAGCGGCGTACACTCGATCCCGTTGGCGTAATTCCAGATCGTATCGCCGTGCGATTTTAAAACGGAGACGATCATATCGTGGTCGGACTGCGCCAACTCCCCGATGGTTGTGATGCCAAGCCCACGCAGACGGCGTGCTGAGGAACGGCCGACGAAAAACAGCTCTTCCACCGGAAGCGGCCAGAATTTGGCGGCGATCTCGTCGGGGAAAAGCGTGTGCACGCGGTCGGGCTTCTCAAAATCGGATGCCATCTTGGCGAGCAGACGGTTTGTTGACACGCCGATGTTCACCGTGAAGTGGAGTTCGTCGTGTATGATATCCTTTAATTTGTGCGCGAAAGCGACCGGATCACCGTAGAGAGTTTTCGTCCCCGTCATGTCGCAGAATGCCTCGTCGATGCTGTACGCCTCAACGGCGGGCGCATATCTGCGCAGAAGTTCCATAAACTCACCGGATCGCCGGACGTAGAGGTCAAAATCAGGCGGATAAGCCTTTAAAACCGGACATTTGCGCCGCGCGGACGCCAACGCCTCGCCCGTGCGGATGCCGTAGCGTTTTGCGAAGGGAGATTTTGCAAGGACGATCCCGTGGCGCATCTCCTCGTTGCCGCCGATCACGGCGGGAAAGGTGCGGATATCGGGAGCGTCCGGGTTTTCCTCCAGACGGCGGGCGGCTTCCCAGCTTAAAAAGGCGGAATTGACATCGATATGATAGATTACGGGTTCCGGCATGGGAAGGTCTCCTTTCGGCTTTGTTCTTAATAAAAGTATCTAAAATGATGTAGCGGTCAAAAAGCAGCTTTCAAAGATTGCATCTGGTACACTGCACAAATGGTATTCTTTTTGTTCAGGTTCCGAATCCAAGAGCCTCTAAAATGTTCCGGGATAGGTATTGTATCCAGACGCAACCGCCCTCTATGCGCCGTCCGTGGCGCAGTTCGGGCTTTCGCCGGCATCCCTGCCGTCGAATTGCTGAAAACTGACGGAACATTAAGATGCTCTAAGATTCTCCACATTCACAAATCAGAATACCCTTTGTGCAGTGTGCCAGTTCCACTTTGAAGTGCCACTTTTGCCTCAAATATGATACAATAATTATACCAGAACGTCGCCGGAAAGTAAATAACAATCGAACGTATATTCGAAAGAGGGAAAGTATGAAGATTCGCATCTATACAATGACACATAAAAAATTTGAGGCACCGAAAGACCCGCTGTACCAGCCGCTTCACGTGGGGCGCGCGAAAAGCGCAGATCTGGGCTATCCGGGGGACGACACGGGAGAAAACATTTCGGAGTTAAACTGCTATTACAGTGAACTGACCGGGTTATACTGGGTTTGGAAAAACTGTCATGACGTCGATTATGTCGGCACGTGCCATTACAGACGCTATCTGATCAATGAGAGGGAGCAGGTTTTTACGGAGGCGGAGTATGAGACGCTTCTGTCGGAATACGACCTTGTGACGACAAAACGGGTGAAACTGAACAATTCCTATTATGACGGATTCTCGGCGAACCACAACCGGGCGGCGCTCGATGCGACGGGCGAGGTGATCCGGGAACTTTACCCGGAATACCATGAGCTGTTTGTGCGTCTGGTCAACAGCACGGAGACCTATTTCGGAAATATGTTTGTCACATCGAAACCGCTGTATGACGCCTACTGTGAATGGCTGTTTTCGATTTTTGCGGCGGTGTCGGAGCGCATCTGCCTTGAGACCGGGGAGGACGCGTACCACAAGCGGGTGTTCGGGTTTATCTCGGAATTTCTGCTTCTTGTATGGGTGAGAAAGAAGAAGCTTCGCGTGAAGGAATGTAAGGTCGGGATGATCGGCGAGAAGGCGGAGACACGCGAACTGAAGGAGCGGCTTGCGGAGTATTTTCTGCGCCGCGATATTGTGGGGGCAAAAGCTTATTTTTTGAAGCGCAGGGAGGAGCGCCCGGATGTGATGATGGAGGCGTCGGATGTGACGGGCGAGCTGCGCCTTTGTATGCAGGTGATCGCGACGGCGGGAATGGAGCAGGAGGCATATGGGAGAAGTATCCTGGAGCGGGAAAATCGTTTCCGCGAACTGATGGAGATCTTTGCAACGGTCAACCGCGTGGTTGCCGGGGCGCGGAGCGGGGAGATCTGTAAGGAGGATATCCGCTTTTTGAAGAAAAACGGGGTGTCGGAGCTGGCGCTTGCGGCCGCCGTACAGATCCCGGGAGGAGAAAAGGGCGGCAGAGAGCGGGTTTTGCAGGAGATTTTGCGCTGTATGGAGGCGGATTTCTAGTACTTTTTCAATCCATTTCTTAAATTTTGCATATATGTCTTGAAAAAAGTAAAACTTTCTGTTACCATAAATGAGTTGTTTCTTGTAGGAGAGACAACGGGCAACCGTAGTCTAATGGATAGAACACCGGACTCCGACTCCGGCAATGCGGGTTCGATTCCCGCCGGGTGCATTTTGAGAGATACAGCAGGGGTGTTTCCCTGCCGTTTATGATTGGGAGAAGTGTTGGAAGAGCTTGTACGGTCTGGAAAGGTACGGTGGATAATCAATGGAAAATTCCAAATTAAAAGATAGATTAAAACAGCAGAAAAATGACAGAATCTTACAGTTTATCAAGGAGCACATCCGCTATTTTGCAGCAGGCGCACTGCTTGTCATCATGGTGGTCGTGCTTGCGATGTGCGCAAAGCCGGAGAATGGAGACGGGATCATTACCGATGATACCTCGGCGGCAGTGGAGGAGTATCAGGTGGACGCCCATGAGGATGTCAATGCCCTGATCCAGCAGTATTACACGGCGTATGCCGCAGGGGATGTCGCGACGATCACTTCGATCGCTTCCCCGGTCTCAGAGAATGAGCAGAGCTATATCGCGATGTTCAGCGAGTATGTGGACGAGTATCAGAATATCAAGTGCTACACCAAGAGCGGACTGGACGAGAAGTCCTATCTGGTGTCGGTGTCTATGGAGATCAAGTTTACCGGAGTGGACACACTGGCGCCGGGACTGGATTTCTTCTATGTGAGGACAAACGAGGACGGCTCTCTCTACATCGACAATTTATATTGCCAGTACAATCTCGCCAATCAGGAGAATGCGCTTGACACGAGCGTGCAGAATCTGATCCAGGAATTTGAGAACCAGGCGGACGTGATCGCGCTCCAGAGTGAGGTGCAGGCGAGATTTGACACCGCGGTGAGCGAGGATGCAAATCTGTCGACGATGATCTCGACGACGATTCCGAATGCGATCACGGGATGGGTGACACAGCTTGCACAGAATACGCAGACGCCACAGGAGCCTGCAACCGAGCAGGTATCGGAGCAGCCGGCGACCGAACAGCCGCAGGAGGAGGTTCCGCAGGAGCCTGCAACCGAGCAGCCACCGGCAGAGGCGCCTGCGCAGCAGGAAACAGTCTATGCGGTTGATACCGTGAATGTCAGGGCGGCAGCGGATACCACTTCCGAGAAGATCGGCAGTGTCGATAAGGGCACGGCGATCACGAGGACAGCAGTGGAAGGCGAGTGGAGCAAGGTAAACTACGGCGGCTATGACGGTTACATAAAGAGCGAATATCTCTCGACAGAAGCGCCGGCACCGGACAGCACGACGGAAGAGGAGCCTGCGGATACGGGAGCTGCTCTTTCCGAGGGCACAGAGGTGCGTCTTGAGGATACCGTAAATATCCGTTCCAGCATGAGCGAGGATTCGGACAGAGTCGGAACCGCGTATGCGGGAGAGACGGTTACCGTTGTCATGAGCTATGCGGAGGGCTGGACCAAGGTAAACTGGAACGGCAAGACCGGTTATATTAAATCATCATTATTACAGTAGAAGGAAACGGAGACTTTTCAGAGTGAAGTCTCCGTTTTTTCAAAGGAGCGAAGTTTATGGAAGAAACAGGAATCCGGATCAATAAATTCTTAAGCGAAGCCGGCGTCTGCTCCAGGAGAGAGGCTGACCGCCAGATCGCGGAGGGCAACGTCACGGTGGACGGGAGAACAGCGGAGGTTGGAACGAGAGTGCTGCCGGGGCAGAGTGTGACATTTTGCGGCAGAGAGGTCAGCAAAGAGGAGGAGATGATACTGCTGGCTCTCTACAAGCCGGTGGGGATCGTGTGCACGGCAGAGAAGCGTGAGAAAAATAATGTGATCGACTATGTGCACTATCCGAAGCGCGTCTATCCGGTTGGGCGACTGGATAAGGATTCGGAGGGACTTTTGCTTTTGACGAACAACGGGGACATTGTCAATAAGATGATGCGCGCGGGAAATATGCATGAGAAGGAATATATCGTGACGGTGAACAGACCTGTGACGGATTCTTTTCTGCGCGGGCTCGCGGGCGGCGTGCCGCTCCGTGAGCTTGGTGTGACGACGCGCAAATGCAAGGTGGAGCGCACCGGAAAATGTGAATTCCGGATCATTTTGACGCAGGGACTCAACCGTCAGATCCGCCGGATGTGTGAATATTTCGGCTACCGTGTTGTGAAACTGGTGCGCGTCCGTATTATGAATATAGAATTGGGCAACTTAGAGAAAGGGAAGTACCGCGCCGTGACAGCGGAGGAGTACGGGAAGCTGCAAAAGATGCTTCGCACGTCCTCGAATGAGATGGTCTTTCCGAGGCAGGAGGGAAAAGGAAAATGACACCGGAAGAGAGAATTGCCACGCTGCGGGAGAAGATCGCATACCACAGTGACAAATATTACAATCAGGACAACCCGGAGATCACAGACTATGAATTTGACATGATGATGCGGGAATTAAAGCAGCTCGAGAAGGACAACCCGTCGCTTGTGACTGCGGATTCACCGACGCAGAAGGTCGGAGGAAAGGCAAAGCGGACGGCGGGGGTTTTGGTGCGCCACAATGTGCCCATGCTAAGTTTGCAGGATGTCTTTTCAAAAGAGGAGGTCACCGAGTTCGTGGAACAGATGCGGGAACAGCTCGATGAGCCGGAGTTTGTGGTGGAATACAAGATTGACGGGCTTTCCATGGCGCTGCGCTATGAGAACGGTGCGCTTGTGCTGGCGGAGACGCGGGGAGACGGAATCAACTTTGGAGAGGACGTCACGGCGAATGCGCTGGCAATCCCGGACGTGAAGAAGAAGCTTAAGGATGCGCCGGAATATCTGGAGATCCGTGGGGAAGTCTATATGAAAAACGCTGCCTTTGAGGCGGTCAATGAAAAACAGGAGCTGCTGGGGAAAAAGCCGTTTGCCAATCCGAGAAACTGCGCGGCGGGCACCTTGCGCCAACTGGATGCCTCCGTGACGAAGGAGCGCGGACTCTCGCTCTTTATTTTTAATATCCAGCAGGTGCGTGGCATGGAGTTTCGAACGCACACGGAAGGATATGAGTATTTAAAGAAGCAGGGGATCCATGTGATCGACGATTATAAGGTCTGCCGCACGGCGGATGAGGTCTGGGCAGTGATCGAGGCGATCGGTGAGCGGCGCGGCGAGCTCGCCTATGATATTGACGGTGCGGTGGTGAAGGTCAACAGCTACGCCGACCGCGAGAAGCTCGGGGCGACCTCCAAGGTGCCGCGCTGGGCGGTTGCCTATAAATATCCGCCGGAGGAGAAGGAGAGCCGTCTGCTGGACATCGAGCTATCGGTCGGCAGGACCGGAAGGATCACACCGACGGCGATTTTTGAACCGGTGCGCCTCTGCGGCACGTCGGTCTCGCGTGCGACGCTTCACAACCAGGATTTTATCGACGAGCTTGACATCGGTATCGGCGATACGGTCGTCGTCTATAAGTCCGGGGAGATCATCCCGAAGATCAAGGAGGTGCGCAGGGAGAAGCGTCCCGCGGACTGGAAGCGGTTTGTGATCCCGGACACCTGTCCGGCGTGCGGGGCAAAGACGGAGCGCGAGCGCGACACGGCGGATATCAAATGCACCTCTCCAAACTGTCCGGCACAGTTGGAACGCCATATCATCAATTTTGTCGGAAGGGATGCAATGGACATCAAGGGATTCGGCACGGTTTATATTGAAGAACTGGTGCGGATGGGGTATATTAAGGATGTCGCAGATATTTATCTTTTGCATGAACACAGGGATGCCCTGATCGAGCAGGGCGTCATCGGCAAAGAAAAAAATACGGACAAGCTTTTGGATGCGATCGAGAAATCCAAGAAAAATGACGTTTACAAGCTTTTGACCGGGCTTGGGATCCCGAATGTCGGAAAGGCGGCTGCCAAGGCGATCATGAAGCATTTTCAGACGATGGAGCGTCTGGAGAAGGCGACGGTGGAGGATCTTGTGGCGGTCAATGATATCGGAGAGATCAGCGCACAGTGCATCCATGGCTTTTTTTCGGAGGAGGGCAACCGTGCAATGATCGCGCGCCTGCGCGCCTGCGGGGTCAATATGGAGACGGCGGAGCGTGAGGTGACCGATTCCGTATTGAGCGGGAAAACCGTGGTGGTGACCGGCACGCTGCCGACGCTCGGGCGCAGGGAGGCACAAGAGCTGATCGAGCAGTACGGGGGAAAGGTCTCCGGCTCTGTCTCCAAAAAGACAGACTATGTGCTGGCGGGCGAGAACGCGGGGAGTAAGCTCACAAAAGCGCAGGAACTCGGGATTCCGGTTCTTTCCGAGGAAGAGCTCCGGGAGATGTTAGACCGATAGAGGGAGGAAGCAGATATGCCAATCAAGACGCAGAGTGATCTGCCGGCAAAAGAAATACTGGAGAAGGAAAATATATTTGTTATGGATGAAAATCGTGCAGTGCATCAGGATATACGGGCGATCGAGATTGGAATCCTCAACCTGATGCCGTTGAAAGAGGAGACAGAGCTGCAGCTTTTGCGCTCTCTGTCGAATACGCCGTTGCAGGTGGATGTGACGTTTATCACCGTCTCCACACATGAATCAAAGAATACGTCGATGAGCCATCTGAATGAGTTTTATGAGACGTTTGAGGCTGTGCGGGGGCGCCGCTTTGACGGACTGATCATCACGGGAGCGCCGCTGGAGCAGATGGAGTATGAGGATGTGGATTACTGGGAGGAACTCTGTGAGATCTTCGAGTGGACCAAGACCCATGTGACTTCCACGCTGCACCTCTGCTGGGGAGCGCAGGCGGGGCTTTACTACCATTATGGCTTGCAGAAGTATCTGCTGCCGGAAAAAATGTTCGGCGTTTACGAGCACCATGTGAGAAACCGCAAAGTACCTCTGGTGCGAGGGTTTGACGACTGGTTTATGGCACCGCATTCCAGACACACGGAGGTGCGCACGGAGGATATCCGAAAAGTGAAGGAACTCACGATCCTGGCGGAGTCCGAGGAAGCCGGTGTATTTCTTGCGATCGCGGACGAGGGGCGAAAGATTTTTGTCATGGGACATCCCGAGTATGACCGCATTACGCTGGATAAGGAGTATAAGCGCGACAAAAACAAGGGACTGCCGATCACGCTTCCAGTCAATTATTATCCGAACGACGATGAGACGGCGAAGCCGAAGCTCCAGTGGCGTTCCCACGGGAATATTTTGTACAGCAACTGGCTCAATTACTACGTGTACCAGCAGACGCCGTATGAGTTCATTCATACGGAGGAGATTGTGGGAAAATAGAAGATGTACGAAAAAAGAACGCGATGGTTTCGCGTTCTTTTTTTTATGGAATATCATTTCCTATAAAATTCCTATATGTAATTTGTATTGACAAAAAAATACCGGGGGGGGGTATAATGAAAATGCATTTGTATATTACATAAGAGAAATCGTTAGGAGATACAGGATGCTGTTTAATTCGTTTGAGTTTCTGGTATTTTTTCCCATTGTAGTGGGAATTTATTTTGTGCTACCAAAAAAGATGCGGCAACTCTGGCTGCTAATTGCGAGTTATTATTTTTATATGAGCTGGGATGCAGTATATGCGTTGTTGATTTTCGGAGTTACACTCATCAGCTATTTGGGTGCGCGCGGTCTGGAATTCTGGATGACGCAGGGAGCGGAGCGGCGCAGAAAAATTTGCCTTTCTGTGTGTGCGGTGACAGTGCTTGGAATCTTGTTTCTGTTTAAGTATCTGGACTTTGTGATTGAGAGTGTCAATAGGCTGGCTATATTATCTGGAAGTAGTTTGGAAGTCAGTCTGCCGTTTTCTCTGGTTCTTCCGGTTGGAATTTCATTTTATACATTTCAGGGGCTTGGTTATCTGATCGATGTGTACCGGAGGGAGATACCGGCGGAAAAGAATTTTCTGAAATACGCACTGTTTCTCTCTTTCTTTCCACAACTTGTGGCAGGACCGATCGAGCGGAGCGGCAATTTACTTCATCAGTTGGAAGAACCGGCAGAGTTTGATTATGATTCTGCAAAAAATGGACTATTGCTGATGGTATGGGGATTTTTTGAAAAGATGTGGATTGCGGATACGGTGGCGGTAGTAGTGAATCTGATCTATGACAATTATTGGGAATATACAGCAGGGGCAGTGCTTTTTGCGACCATTTTATTTGGAATACAGATTTACTGTGATTTTGGCGGATACAGCCACATTGCAATCGGAGCAGCACAAGTGCTTGGAATCCGTCTGATGGATAATTTCAGACAGCCGTATTTTGCGACGAGCGTGCAGGATTTCTGGCGGCGCTGGCATATCAGTCTGTCCAGTTGGTTTCGCGATTACGTGTACATTCCTCTTGGTGGAAACCGTTGCGGAAAATGCAGGGCATACGTGAATCTGTTGGTGACCTTTCTGCTCAGCGGATTGTGGCATGGTGCGGGATGGAATTATGTTGTGTGGGGTGGTCTCCACGGCGTCTATCAGATCGCAGGGAGAATGACAAAGAAACTCCGGGAACACATCAGGGAAAAACTGCACATTAGAAAGGATCAAAAATTTTATAGGCTTCTGTGCATACTGATCACATTTGGACTCTGTGACTTGGCATGGTTGTTTTTCCGGGCGCCGGATATGGAACGGGCGCTTGCCATGCTGCACTTTATGGCAGACCGTCAGGTTATCGGGCAGATGGTGGATGTGGTTTGCGCCATACCGGGACTTGAACCCATACAGTCAGCCAGAATGCTGTTGGCGATCGCGGTGCTGTTTCTGGTGGATTTTCTTCATGAAAAGGGGGTTGAGATCAGAAAATGGTTTTGTGCGCGCGGTACGTTGTTCCGGTGGGGGAGTTATATGCTGATATGGGCAGGATTTCTGATCGCTCTGGTTCAGGATTACGGGAGACCGGCGCAGGAGTTTATTTATTTCCAGTTTTAGGAGTGTATCATGAAGATTTTTATAAAAAAATTAGTAATTTTCTCCTATATGTCCGTTGTTGTGTTTGCAATGGTGTGCGTCTTGTCTGCATTGCCGCCGTTTCGACAGTTCTTTTCCCGCATTACGCTCAGTACAGGGTACCATGCCGGTGAGATGGAAACTGACTCTGTAATCCGGGCGGTGCGACAGCAGGATTCTTATGAAAAACTGATTGTGGGAGACTGTGTTTGCAAGCAGATGTTTGACAAACTTCAGGAGGATAATGATACGTACCTTATGGCAGGGAATAATCATGCACTGACGATGGCGGGAGAGTATCTTTTGATCCGGGAGTTTTTGGAAAATCACGAAGATGCGACGGAGGTTCTGCTTCTGGTTGGCCCGTATACACTGGAAGCGGAGATGAGTGCACTTTATGGTTACCAGTATTTTGCAGGACCATTTTCCAAGGCTGGATTGATCAATGAGCTGGATAAAGAAACATACGCAGAAGCGTGTGATACATTTGGAAGATGGGCACTAAACCCAGGGGTGGCAGAGTTGATTACGAATTCATCTGTAAATCAGAAAATTTATTTGAATTATCTGCTACGCCGCAATCAGGATAAGGATGTGTTGGAAAAAGGGCAGGGGAAGATGTCGGGAGAGACGATACGATATTTGCCGAGGATCAAGGAGCTCTGTGATTCCTATGGGGTGAAACTTTCCGTGTTGCCGCCGCCGCTTGCGGATACTGATGATATGCATATACAGATGGAAAATTTTGCCCTCGAATGGGAAAAATACGGTATGAATGAGATGTTTCCAGAATATTTTGAGAGCGTGAGATATTATCCGGCGGAACGGTTTCCGGACGGGATCCATTATGGCAATGGATATGAAAGACAGAAACTTATGAACGAGGTGATACGGGAAATGTACTGTGAGCAGGGATATATGGAAGGTATCGTATTGTCAGACTAGGAGGAAGACCTCCGGACTGAGCGGTTTGTCCGCATCAGAGTCCGGAGGTTTTTCATATTACTGATCTAATAGTTCGATCGAGAGCTCATACGCCGCGTTTTCTCCCTCCGGCAGTGTGATGATATCCCGCTTATGACAGAACACATCATCCTCATCGTCGTAGATGGCTGCGCCGTTCCACGGCTCGAGACAGAGGAAGGGCGCGCGCCCCTCGGGGAGCGTCCAGAATGCGATGGAGACGAAGCCCGGATAGGAGAGGAGAACACCTTTTCCGGTGGACGGATTGGCCAGTTTCACGGAGTGCGAGCTGGTGTGCGGGAACAAGATAGCGTCGTTGTCAAACATATCCGGGTGCAGCGGGAGAAAGCGGCTGCGCTCTCCGAAGCGGCGTTTTCCGGTGGAGGAGAAACACAGATGCTCTAAGTCGTAGACGGTCGCGTCCAGATTTTCCTTCTTTTCAAATTCGAGACGGTAATCGGAGAGTGTCTCGCCGTCCTCCAGCGGGCACATAAAGCCAGGGTGCGCGCCGATGTGGTAAAAGATCTCCCGCGTGTCTGTGTTTTTTACCTGATAGGTCATCGCAAGGCGGTTTGCGGTTAAGGCGTAGGTTAAGCGGAGCTCAAAGTGAAACGGGTACAACGGCAGGGTCGCCCCGGAATCCGTGAGAAGGAAGGTCGCCGACTCATCGTCCGCCCGCTCAACGGTAAACTCGGATTCCTTGCAGAAACCGTGCTTTTGCAGCGGGTACTCCGTGCCGTCGATGATCGTTTTGTTGTCGCGCAGATTCCCTATGGTCGGAAACAGAAGCGGCGAGGAGCGCATCCAGAATCTGGGATCGGAGTTCCAGATAAACTCTTTTCCCTCCGGTGTGCGGAAGGATTTTAACTCCGCGCCCAGGGTGTCGATGACGACGGTGTAATTTTCGGAATGAAGCGTTACTTTCATAATAAAAAACCTCCTGATTGTCGTTTTCCTATAAGTTCTTTCTTATAGTATAAAGAGAGAATCCGCTGCAGAAAGGATGAAAAAACTTCCACCTTATAAAAATAAAGGAAGGTGCTACAATGGGATTAACAAATGAAAAACGAAGAGAGAAAGGGAGAGGGAAATGAAGAAGAAAAGCAAAGCTGACAGAATTCCGAAATGGGCATGGCTGCTTCTGTCGTTTGTGACAGCGATGATCGTGTGGTATTTACTGTCACTGAATCCACAGACGGCGCGAAGCTTTCCGAATGTGGTAAAGGTGATACAGTCACTGCCGGTCATGATTGAACGTGGGGTTTTCTGGCAGGATATCGGCAGCAGTTTGATCTCTGTGACAGCAGGTTTTGCGATTGGATTTGTACTGTCGCTGCCGGTGGCGATTCTGATGGCATGGTATGCGCCGGTGCGCAACATCATCGAGCCGTGGATCCAGTTCATCCGTAACATTCCGCCTCTGGCATATGTGCCGCTTGTTGTTATTTCCGCCGGAGTTGGACGGAAACCGCAGATCATCGTCATCACGATCGCGACATTCCTGATCATGACGGTTACGATCTATCAGGGTGTGATCAATGTGGATGAGACACTGATCAAGGCGGCGAGAGTGCTCGGGGCAACAGACAAGGATATTTTCTTCCGCGTGATCGCGCCGGCAACATTGCCGTTTATCATCACAGCGATCCGTCTGGGAAGCTCGACGGCGCTGACCACACTGATCGCGGCGGAGTCCACGGGAGCGATCGCAGGACTTGGTATGAGAATCCGGTCGCTGAACAACAGCTTTGAGTCGGAGCCGATGCTTTTGTACATCATCATTATCGGTATCATCGGAATGTTGGTTGAGAAGTTTGTTAAATTCTTAGAAAGGAGGTTCACGGGATGGCAGGAGAAGAGAGAAGTGTAAAAGTAAAAATTGACAATGTCAGAAAAGTTTACGACACCAGAAACGGCGAGATGATCGCGTTAAACGGTGTAAACCTCGACATTATGGAAAATGAATTCATCTGCGTCGTTGGACCTTCCGGGTGTGGCAAATCCACACTGCTCAATATTATCGCAGGTCTGCTCGAGCCGTCCTCGGGAAAAGTATACTGTGACGGCAAGGAAGTGCAGGGAACCGGAACGGACCGTGGTGTTGTGTTCCAGCAGTACGCACTGTTTCCGTGGATGACCGTCAAGAAAAATGTTATGTTCGGTCTGAACTTAAAGGGAATCAAGGGCAAAGAGGCGGAAGACATCGCCATGAAATACATCAAAATGGTACAGCTTGAGGATTTCGTGGATCACTATCCGAAGGAGCTCTCCGGCGGTATGAAACAGCGTGTCGCGATCGCGCGGGCATATGCGGTAAACCCGTCCATTCTTCTGATGGATGAGCCGTTTGGAGCGCTGGATGCACAGACGAGAACACAGCTTCAGCAGGAGCTGCTTGAGACATGGGAGAAGGAGAAAAAGACGTGTTTCTTTATCACCCACGACGTGGATGAGGCGATCATTCTCGCGCAGAAGGTGATCATCATGAGCGCGAGACCGGGACGCATCAAGGAGATTGTTGACATCGATATCCCTTATCCGCGTACGCAGGAGACGAAGATGTCGCCGGAGTTCCTCGAGTTGAAGAACCATATCTGGAGTCAGGTATACCAGGAGTATCTGGAAGTCAGAAAATAATATCGTACTTTGGCCGGGGAACCGGCTGAAATAAAAGCCTATTAAGGGAGGTAAAAACATGAAAAAGAAAATTGTAAGCGTATTGATGGCAGCGCTGATGACAGCGGGAATGCTGGCAGGCTGCGGCGGGGACACAACAAATGAACCGGCTTCCACAGATACCGGAAAGTCCTCTGAGACACAGCAGGCAGAAGCGCCGGCTGCACCTGAGACAGAGACGCCGGAGGAGGCTCCGGCAGCAGAGCCGGTAACCCTGAATGTGGCATATATGCCAAACTATGGAAGTCTCTGGTCTGTTGAGAATGCGATCGCCCAGGGCTATTTTGAGGAGGAGGGTATCACCATAAACCTCACAGAGTTCCAGGATGGTCCTACCATCATCGCAGCGATGGAGTCTGGAAGCATTGACGTCGGATATATCGGACAGGGCGCACACAAGCTCTGCATCGGCGGTCAGGCTACGATCTTTGCATTATCCCATATTTCCAACGGCGATGCGCTGATCGGCGGAGAGGGTATCTCCAAGGTTGAGGATTTAAAGGGAAAGAAAGTCGCTTACTCATCCGGTACATCCAGTGAGGATATCCTTGTAAATTCCCTGACAAAAGCGGGAATGACAATGGAAGACATCGAAGCGGTTGACATGGACGCTTCCGCGATCGTGACAGCAATGTTATCCGGTGGTGTTGACGCGTGTGCGACATGGTCACCAAACAGCCTTACGATCTTAGACGAGATGCCAAATGCCACAAAGCTGACAGATAACCTTACATTTGCAGACCAGACTGTATCTTTGGCAAGCTGGATCGCAATGCCGGATTACGCAGCAGAGAACAAGGACGTACTGGTAAGATTTACAAGAGCATTATTCAAGGCAATGGATTATGCGGCAACCGAGCATCAGGAAGAGACTGCTGAATTAGTTGCAGCACAGGTTGCTCAGGACAAAGATACCGTATACCAGCAGCGCGGTGATGCAGAGTGGCTGACCGGAAAAGAAGTATCGGAGGGCGCAGCAGACGGAACCGTAGAGGGTTACTATGAGCTTCAGAAGAAGAACCTGATCGACAGCGGTGCAGTTGTGTTCGAGGAAGGTCAGACAGAGCCGGCAGTAGCTGATTATGTATTACTTGACGTAATGGTTGAGGCTGGTCAGTATTAAAAATGAAAAAGACAGCTTCCGGTAGATGCGGAGGCAGTTGAGAGATAATAGGGCTGCTTTCGGTAGCCCTATTACTTATTATAAAGGAGGAAAAACAATGTTTCATGATTACTATTACTACAATAAAGAGCAGCTTCTGGCAGATCCAAAGATCCCTCTGATCGTGATGGAGGACAATGCCACGGTGTTTGAGGCGATGGCACAGGAGATGGCGGAGGAGATCAAGAGAAAGAACGCGCTCGGTGAGAAAACCGTATTTATCTGTCCGGTAGGACCGGTGGGACAGTATCCGTATTTTGTGGATCTTGTAAACAAGGAAAACATCAGCCTGAAAAATGTGTGGTTCATCAATATGGACGAATACCTGACGGACGACAAACAGTGGATCCCGGAGGAGCACAGATTAAGTTTCCGGGGCTTTATGGACCGCACGGTCTACACAAAGATCAAGCCGGAGCTTGTGATGCCGCCTGAGCAGCGCGTATTCCCGGATCCGGAGAATCTCTCTTATATCCCGGAGCTGATCGAGGAGCTTGGGGGTGTGGATATCTGCTTTGGAGGTATTGGAATCAACGGGCACGTAGCGTTCAATGAGGCGTCCGATGACCTTAGCCCGGAG
This sequence comes from Roseburia sp., assembly GCA_026168605.1. Classification (GTDB taxonomy): domain Bacteria; phylum Bacillota; class Clostridia; order Lachnospirales; family Lachnospiraceae; genus Roseburia. The sequence continues at coordinate 66,499 of JAPFDX010000001.1, forward strand.
GAATTCCTCGCGCAGAAGACAAGAGTGCTTCCGATTTCGAAAGAGACGAGAGCGGTCAACTCGATCGGGGATTTGAACGGCGCGATGGACGATATGCCGCACTATTGTATCACGATTGGTATCTATGAGATTTCCCATGCGAGAAAAATCCGTCTCGGCTGCTTCAGGGACTGGCACAGAAGTGTGGTCAGACACGCCGCGTACGGTGAGAGAAGCGCACATTTTCCGGTGAGCCTGCTGCAGGGACACCCGGATATCAATATCAGATTTACGGAGTTTGTGGCAAATCTGCCGGAATAAGGGGAGAGGATGAAGATGGAGAGATATTTTATTGTCAACGGTGAAGTCTATACAGACGGAACATTTGAGAAGAAAATCATAGAAATCTGCGATGGAAAGATAAAGCTGCACGAGCCGTCTGCGGAAGTTCCTGCCGATGTGGAAACGGTTGACGCCGCGGGCAAAAAGGTCGTTCCGGGCTTTATCGACGTGCACACGCACGGCGCAGTCGGTGTCGACGTCAATGCAGCGACAGCGGAGGACCTGGAGAAGATCAGCCGCTTTATGGCGGGGAACGGCACCACGGCGTGGCTCTGCTCCGTGCTCACGGATACGAAAGAGCAGACGGAGTGGTGCATCGACCAGTTTAAGGAACACAAGCGCATGGAGCATCAGGGGGCAAACCTCCTTGGCATCCATCTGGAAGGACCGTTTTTGTCCAGCGAATACAAGGGGGCGATGCCGGAGTATCTGCTCCAGAAACCGAATATGCCGCTGCTCCGTGAGTATCAGGAGCGCGCGGAGGGAAATATCCGGTATATCACGATCTCTCCCGAGGTGGAGGGGATCACGGACGATATTCCGGCGATGAAGGAGCTTGGGATCACCGTTTCCATCGGTCACTCCGGAGCGGATTACGACACGAGCTGGAAAGCGATCCGCAATGGCGCTGCGTGCTGCACGCACACCTTTAATGCGATGAAGCTGATGCACCAGCATTTCCCGGCGATCATGGGGGCGGCGCTGGAGTCCGACATCTACTGCGAGGCGATCTGCGACGGCAGACATCTGCATCCGGGTGTGGTGAGACTTTTGCTGAAGGTAAAGGGAAACAACCGTGTGGTTGCGATCACGGATTCCATCATGGCAGCCGGACTTCCGGACGGTAAATACAAGCTTGGCGTGAATGACGTTGTCGTGGAGGACGGCGATGCGAAGCTTGCCGAGAACGGCGTGCGTGCGGGGAGTACCTTAACGCAGAACGTCGCGTTGAAAAATCTGCTGTCCTTTACGGGAAAACCACTGGAGGAGATCATTCCGCTTCTGACAGAGAATCCGGCGAGACTGGTCGGCGTCTACGACAGGAAGGGTTCGATCGCCGACGGCAAGGATGCGGATCTTGTGATTTTGGATGAGGAGAATGAGATTTCCCTGGTATTTGCGGAGGGGAGAAAAATTCACAGATAAGAGGCATGGATAAGCGGACTTTTGTGTGCTATGATAGGGATAGAAACTGACAGACAAAAGGGGGATAGTATCCGTGTTAATTATACTGACAGCAGTTCTTGTGATCGTGTCCGTCTGGATTTTGTGCATGAAGAAGTCGAAGGAGTCCATTTATCTGTTCGGGCTGTGCTTTAGTCTGATGCTTGAAATCTGCGGTGTGATGATCTTCATTGCCAAGAAAGGGGGAATATCAGAGGAGGTGATGCACTTCTTCTATTTCTCAAGGGGCATTCAAAACAGAATCCGGTTTTTCCTGATCACACTGGATCAGATGGGATTTCTGGTAGCGCTGGGACGGACGCTGTTCCCCCTCTTTCTCATCCAGATGGCGATGAGCTATTCCATGATCGGATTTGTCCGCAAGAGTACGTGGCTTCCGAAGCTGGTGGCGGTGCCGCCGGCTGTCACGCTGGTGCTTTACTATCCGGTGGTCTACCGGGGGATGACAGTGGATCATCCTTCGGTATACAAGGGGCTGGGAAACATCACGTTGTTTTGGATCACACTGTATCTGATCGCCGCGGTGCTTCTGTTATTGAGAGAGTTTACGGAGATCACCATGAAGTTCTGCCGCAGGCAGTTTTCCATGATTATGATTTGCCTGATTTCGCTTTTGGGTATATACTGTCTGTATTACAGACAGGATCCGGGACAGATTTACCATTTTTACGAATATGGGCTTGCAGCGGCAGGCGGGGTCGGATATCTGCAGATCAAGCCGTCCCTGCTCAGCTATATCACACTGGTGGCGACCAGTATCATCTGCTGTATCCTCGGTTTTTTCAGCTTTTTCAGGTATGCGCAGGGCAGTTATGAGGCAAGCCGCGAGGATGTGGTGATGGAGCGCAAGTTTGACACGGCGAAGGTCGGTGTGTCGATGTTTGCACATGGCATGAAGAACCAGCTTCTCTCCTGCAGGGTGATCTATAAGCGCATCGGGCAGCTCTATGAGAAACCCAAGGTGGATGTGGAACAGGTGAAGGAATGCGTGGATGCGCTGGAGCAGATCAACAGTACGATGCTGGTGCGCATGGAGGAACTGTACCGCTCCGTAAAGACGAGCGCGATCTATCTGATGCCGGTACGCATAGAGGAGATCGCCTCCGACACGCTGATGCGGTTCCACCAGAAATATCCGGATGTGAGGATCCGTGTGGAGGGAGATATGGATCTGACGGTGCTCGCCGACAAGACGCATCTGTGCGGGGCGTTAAATAATCTTTTGATCAACGCGCAGGAGGCAGTGCTCGCAGCAGAGCGCGGGAATGACGGGGAGGTGGCGCTGTTGTGTCACAACGAGCGGCTGTATACGGTGATCGAGGTGCGGGACAACGGGACGGGAATGAGCAGAGGCAGTATGAAGAAGGTCTTTGAACCGTTTTATTCGAGCAAGAATTCCAATTCCAACTGGGGAATGGGACTTTACTATGTCCGGGAGATTGCAAAGAGCCATCTGGGTTCTGTCCGTGTAGAAAGTAAGGAGGGAGAGGGAAGCAGCTTTTTTATCCTGCTCCCGAAGTATTAGACCGATGAATGGAAAAATCAGGATCCTGATCGCGGATGATTTTAAACTGCTGCGCGAGGACATGAGCGAGCTCTTGTCGAGACAGCCGGATATGGAGGTTGTGGGATGCGCGGCGAGCGGCAGGGAGATCACGGAGCTTGCGGCAAATACCGAATATGACCTCATCCTCATGGATATCGAGATGGAATGCATGAACGCGGGCATCACTGCGACTGAGAAAATACGCGAGCAGAATCCGTCCGCAAATGTCATTTTTCTGACGGCGCACGAGACGAGGGAGATCATTGTGACCGCGATGGGGGCGGGAGCGGTGGACTATCTGGTCAAGGGGTGTCCGGACGAGGAGCTGCTCACGCATATCCGCTGTGCCTACGAGGGACATCCGATCATGCAGAGCATGATCCATGAGACGATCATGCAGGAATATGTCAGACTGCAGAGAAGCGAGCGAAGTTTATTATTTTTTATCAACAATATCTCCAAGCTCACGACGACGGAGCGCGAGATGATCAAGCTTCTTTTGCAGGGTTTAAAAGTCAGTGAGATCGCAAAGATCCGCTGTGTGGAGACGAGCACGATCAAAACGCAGATCAAGGGGCTGCTGCGGAAGTTTGGATGCAGCAGGACAAAGGAGATCGTGCAGATCATACACGAATTAAATATCGAGCATTTATTTTAGAGAGAAAGCGGGACAAAGGAGCATATGGGGGAAAATATTTTGATCGTGCACGGGGGCGGGCCGACGGCGGTGATTAACGCCTCCTTGTACGGCGCGGTGACAGAGGCGAAAAAACATCCGGAATTAGACCATATCTATGCGGCGAAAAACGGAACGGGCGGACTGCTCCGGGAGGAGCTTTTAGAGCTCTCCGAAATACCGCAGGAGGAGCTTGCGCTGCTTTTGCAGACGCCGGGGAGTGCCATCGGCACATCGAGGGACCAGTTGGAGCAGGAAGAATACGACCGCATGGCAGATATCCTGAAAAAGAAAAACATCCGCTATGTGCTCTTTAACGGGGGCAACGGAACGATGGATACCTGCGGGAAACTGTATCAGACCTGCCAGCGCAGGGGATTTGATGTGTGCGTCATGGGGATCCCAAAGACGATGGACAATGACATTGCGATCACGGATCACAGCCCGGGTTTTGGAAGCGCGGCGCGCTACATCGCGCAGAGCGTCAAGGAGGTCTGTGCGGACGTGCGCGGACTGCCGATCCATGTGGTGGTGATCGAGGCTTCCGGAAGAAATGCGGGCTGGATCACGGCGGCGAGCGCACTCGCGGAGGACGGGGACGGCAACGGACCGGATCTGATCTATCTGCCGGAGCGTCCGTTTGACGAGGACAGATACATAGAGGATGTAAAGAGACTTCTTGAGAAGAAGTCGGGCATCGTGGTCGTGGCGAGCGAGGGACTGCGCGACGCGGAAGGGAAACCGGTCGTGCCCCCGGTATTTCAGGTGGGACGCGCCACCTATTTCGGGGATGTGAGCGCACATCTGGCGAATCTTGTCATCAAGCGTCTCGGCTATAAGGCGAGAGGCGAGAAGCCGGGACTGCTCGGCAGAGCGTCGGTTACGATGCAGAGCGCGGTGGACAGAGAGGAAGCGGTGCTCGCCGGAGCGATGGCGTGTGCAGAGGTACTAAAGGGTACGAACGGCAAGATGGTCGCATTCCGTCGGATCTCCACCGAGCCTTACAAGGCAGAGCCGTTTCTGGTGGATATCGACGAGGTGATGATGTACGAGCGGACGATGCCCGACGAATACATCAATGAAGCGGGAAACGGTGTGACAGAGGCATTCAAGGAATGGTGCAGACCGCTGATCGGCGGGGAACTGCAGAAAATGACAGCGTGGAATCAATAAATTATGATAAATGGAGGAAAAAACTATGTTAGTACCAATGAGAGCAATTCTGGATGCTGCGGATAAGAATGATTATGCGCAGGGAGCGTTCAACGTGAATGCGGTATGCCAGGCAAAGGCGGTGATCGATGTTCATGAGATGTTCCGCAGCCCGGCGATTTTGCAGGGTGCTGATCTGGCGAACGGCTTTATGGGCGGACGTACCGATTTCATGAACGCGACGCTGGAAGATAAGAAAAAGGGGGCAAAAAATATTGCCGACGCCGTGAAAAAATACGGCACCGACAGCCCGATCCCGGTTGCGCTGCACTTAGACCACGGCAAGAATTTCGATTCCTGCGTGGCTGCGATCGAGGGGGGATACACGAGCGTTATGATCGACGGAAGTTCTCTTCCGTTCGATGAGAATGTGGAAATCACCAGAGAGGTTGTAAAATATGCGCACGCGCGCGGCGTTTCCGTCGAGGGTGAGCTCGGCGTGCTCGCGGGCGTGGAGGATCACGTATTTTCTGCGGACAGCACTTACACGAATCCCCTGAGCGCGATTGAATTTTTCAGAAAGACCGGCGTGGATGCGCTGGCGATCAGCTACGGTACGATGCACGGCGCGAACAAGGGAAAGAATGCAGTGATCCGCAAGGAGATCGCGATCGCCATCAAGGAGTGTATGCGCCATGAGGGCATCGAGGGCTATCTGGTAAGCCACGGCTCCTCCACCGTTCCGCAGTACATCGTGGAGGAGATCAACGGACTGGGCGGGGAGATCACAAACGCCTACGGTATCGATGTCAACCAGCTCATCGAGGCAGGTCACTGCGGCATCAACAAGATCAATGTGGATACGGACATCCGTCTTGCGGTGACACGCAATATGAAAGAGCTGTTTGCGGCGGATAAGAAGCTCCAGACAAGCGCTTCCATCGGGGAGATTTACGAGCTTCTGGAGAAAAATAAATCCGCGTTCGACCCACGTGTGTTCCTGCCACCGATCATGGATACGCTGATGTACGGCAACGTGCCGGACGACGATGTGGCGAGAATCTGCAAGTGCGTGGAGGACGGCGTGAAAGAGGTTGTCGGCACGCTGATCGTGAAGTTCGGAAGCTACGGCATGGCGCCGAAGGTTGAGGTGGTGACACTCGACGAGATGGCAGAGCGCTATAAGAAAGCCGGAATTTAAGGGAGGGCGTTATGAAGCATATCTATCTGAATTTAAAGAGATTTGACGTTCCCACGGAGTTTGGCGGCGTCAACCGCCTTGCGCCGATGGGCGACTGGGCGGCGCACATTGTGACAAACACGCAGGACGCGCTGCGTGTGTACGATCCGGCGGAAGTGGAGTTTGGGATGTATTTTCCGGAGTTGCATCTGCTTGGCGCAGCGGCAGCGAAAAACGAGAACAGCCCGGTAAAGATCGGATGTCAGGGCGTCTACCGCGCAGACACCGCTGTGGGCGGAAACTTTGGCGCGTTTACGACCAACCGTCCGGCGTCCGCGATGGCGGCGGCGGGCTGCGAGACCACGATCATCGGACACTGTGAGGAGAGAAATGACAAGGCGGGGATTCTCGCCGAGGCGGGTGTGACCGATACGGACGCGGTGAACCGCCTGTTAAATCAGGAGATCCAGTGCGCGATCGCAAGGGACATGACGGTGCTCTACTGTATCGGGGAAAAGAGCGAGGAGCAGGAGCATTGGCAGGAGGTGCTCGGCAGACAGCTCGAAATCGGGCTTTCCGGCGTTGACACCTCCAGGGTTGTGATCGCCTACGAGCCGGTCTGGTCGATCGGACCGGGCAAGACCCCGGCGGATCAGGAGTATATCACGAAGATCGCGCGCTTTGTCAAGGAAAAGACGGGCGGCATGGATATTGTCTACGGCGGCGGTTTAAAGCAGGAGAACGCGGCGATGCTCGCTTCGATCGACGAGATCGACGGAGGTCTGATCGCGCTGACACGTTTTTCCGGTGAGATCGGATATTATCCGGAGGAATATCTGGAAATCATCCGCCTTTATATGAACGGCGGAAACTAAAAGGAGGAAGGCAACATGAAAATTGATTTTGAGTATGGGCAGGGCACGATGGCGGCGGAGCTGCCGGATAACACAGACATTTTTATCCCGGGTGAGACGGTAAAAGACCCGGACTATATCCCGGAGGATAAGCTGGAGGAGGCGTATCTGGAGAGTCTGGCAAATCCGATCGGAATGCCGACTTTGACGGAGCTTGCGCACAAGGGAAGCACGGTCACGATCATCGTTCCGGACCGCGTGAAGGGCGGCGAGCAGCCGACCAGCCACAGAAAGCTGAGTATCAAATACATTTTAAAGGAGCTGTATGCGGCAGGCGTTGAGAAGAAAGATATTCTTTTTATCATCTCAAACGGGCTTCATCCGAGAAGCAAGGAGTCCGATGCGCTGGCAATCTTTGGACCGGAGCTGTTCCATGAGTTCTGGCATACCGGACAGATCATCAGCCATGACAGCGAGGACGCCGAGCATATGATAGACCTCGGAACGACCCACAGAGGCGATCCGGTTTATATGAACAAGTATGTGTTCGACTGCGATATTCCGATCCTGATCGGACACGTGCAGGGCAATCCTTACGGCGGCTATTCGGGCGGCTACAAGCACAGCGCGACCGGGATCACGAACTGGAAGTCGATCGCAAGCCACCATGTGCCGTCTGTGATGCACCGCGACGATTTTACTCCGGTCAACGGTGGAAGCTTAATGCGCAACAAGTTCGATGAGATCAGTATGCACATGGAGGAGAAGATGGGGCATCCGTTCTTCTGCTGTGACGCGGTGCTCGACACTTCATCCAGACAGATCGCGATCTATTCCGGCTACGCAAAGGAAATGATGCCGGAGAGCTGGAAGCTGGCGGACAAGAGAACCTATGTGCACTGGGCGGAGAAGAAATATGACGTGCTGGTATTTGGTATGCCGCAGAAGTTCCACTATGGTGACGGAATGGGCACGAACCCGATCATGATGATGCAGGCGCTTAGCGCCCAGGTGCTCCGCTATAAGAGAATCATGAGCGATCACTGCGTCATTATCTGTGCCTCCACCTGCAACGGTTATTTCCACGACGAACTGTGGCCGTACTTGAGAGAACTCTACACGATGTTCCAGCACGACCATATGGATACGCTGCCGGATATGAACCGCTACGGCGAGTATTTTGCGACGAATGAGGAGTATATCCGCAAATACCGTTTCTGCAACGCGTTCCATCCGTTCCACGGATTCTCCATGATGTCCTGCGGACATATCGCGGAGATGAACACCAGCGCGATTTATATCGTCGGCGCGGAGGAGCCGGGCTATGCGAGAGGCATGGGCTTAAAGACGAGAGCGACCTTTGAGGAGGCGCTTTTGGACGCGAAGAAGAAGTTTGTGGGCGAGAACCCGAATATTCTGGCGCTTCCGATGACCTTCAAGAAGGCGGCGGTACATCTGTGCATGAAGAATCCGGCGGACGATTGCATGGATGCCTATGGACACCGCGGGGGATGCTGCGGCTGATCCAAAGAGAGAATAGGGAAGTACAATACGAAAAATGGACTGCGTCTGCAGCTCCATTTTTCGTACTGTCAGGCGAAGGAGAAAGTGCATGGGACTGTTTAGAAAAAATGCAGGAAATGTGAAGACAGGAGAAACGCAGAGCGAGAGTACGGCGTCTTTCCGGGCGTTTGCAGGAAAAATACTAAAAAATACAAAGCTGCTGAATCAGAATGTCATGCAGTTAAATTACATTGCAGGCAGTACAAACAATGCGGTGAAGGCGGTCAACGGCTCGATCGGCGAGATCAGCGATGGAAACAATGAACTGTCGACCAATATCAGTGAGATCAAAGAGATCTCAGATGAGATGGGACAGGATATCGAGTCGGATATCCATGCGGTAAAAAATCTGGCGGAGTCTGCGGACCGGATGACGGAGAGCAACAGCCGGGTGATGGAATATTTTGAAGAACTGTTGATGGAGAACAGGGAGACCTCGGCGGGGATCGAGGAAGTGGCAGTCAACACGAGACTGACGAATCAGGCGGCGCTTGAAGTGCTTGAGGCGACCAGACTGATCAACGAGATCGCGAACAGGACGAATCTGCTCAGTTTAAATGCGTCGATCGAGGCGGCGCGTGCCGGGGAGGCGGGACGGGGCTTTGCCGTTGTGGCAAAGGAGATCCAGGAGCTTGCCGAGCGGAGTAAAAGCAGTGCGGAGAATATCGGCAGGATCATGAAGGAGCTGGAGGCAAAATCAAACGATTCGGTGGACAGCATCCAGAAGATCCAGGAGACATTCCGGCACCAGACGGAGAATCTGGAGAATACAAAGACGTTTCTTGGTCAGACTGAGGATCATATCGGGCAGGTACAGGAGCGCGTACATTTTCTGAAAGAGAATATGGATAAGCTGGAGCTGTCAAAGAATGTGATCCTGGAAAATATGAAGGAGCTTGAAAAGCTTGGTGCAAACAATTATGAGGCGACGGAGATGATCGTCTCTGACTTTGGAAAAGTGGTGAAGAATACCGGAAGGATCACGGCGATGGCATTTGACCTTTCCAATGTCAGCGAGGAGTTAAAACACGCATCCAGGTTTTACATAGAGGAAGAGGATGCCGCGGTGCAGGAGAAGGAGGAACACCTTAAGATTGGCTATATGCCGAATTACGGAAGTCTCTGTGCAATCGTGGCGGCAATAAAATTAGGACATTTGCAGCAGGAAAATATTTCTATTGAGCTGAAACAGTACGGCAACGGCAACCAGATTGTCGATGGGCTAAAGAACGGCGAGATTGACGTCGGCTATATCGGAGACGGCGCGCACAGGCGTTGTGTGGAGGGGGATGCGGTGGTATTCCTGCTGTCCCACATTTCCAATGCGGAGGCGGTGATCGGAAAGAGAACATCCGGCATCCGCAGCTTAAAAGCGCTGGCGGGAAAGCGGATCGGTACGGTTGCCGGGTCGACCAGCGACACGATCTTAAATTTTGCGTTAGACAGTGTGGAGCTTTGCAGGGAGGACTGCGAGATCGTGGATCAGAGGGCGGAGGAGATCGTAAAGGGTATGCTGAACGGAACGCTGGACGCCTGTGCGCTCTGGTCGCCGTATACGCTGGAGGTCCAGAAAAAGCTCGGCGGCGATGCGGTCGTGCTCGCCAATAACATGAACTTTTCAAACCGCATGGCGTCGCTGTCCTCGTGGGTGACCGGAAAGACGTTTGCGTCGCAGAAAAGAGACGTTCTGGTGCGCTTTACAAGAGCGCTATACCGCAGCATGAACTACCGTGCGATCGAGGAGAATATGCAGAGAGTGGCGTCGTGGGTGGCACAGGTCATCGGAGCCGACGAGAAAACAGTCCGCGGGCAGCAGTGGGATGCGGAGTGGTCGACTGCCGGATTTGTCGCGATCGGTGCGGAAAACGGCACGGTAAAGCAGCTTTATGAGACACAGCAGAAACAGTTTTTGAAGGCGGGGGATGTTGCATCTGCCGTTCCGGTGGAGAACTATGTGCTGCTTGATGTTATGACAGAGGCGGCAGAGTAGGAAAGTGAGGAGAGAAAAATGTTACCAGTGATTTTATTTTTGATCTGTATCATCGCGTCGAGCGTCGGGGCGATCGTGGGCGCCGGCGGCGGCGTGATCATCAAACCGGTGATGGATATGCTGGGGCTTCTTCCGGTGTCGACGGTCAGTTTCTGTTCGGGGTGCACGGTGCTTGCCATGTCTGTCAGCTCGCTGATCCGCAACAGAAATGACGGCATCCGGTTACAGTTAAAGACAAGTACGGCGCTGGCACTCGGCGCTGTGTTCGGAGGACTTTCGGGTCAGTGGCTGTTTGACGTGGTAAGAACCGGTTTTGGCAATGAGCGGATGCTTGGAGCGATTCAGTCAGCCTGTCTTGTGGTTGTCACGATCGTTGTCCTGGTCTATGTGAAAAACAAACATAAGCTGACGTCAAAGCACGTGGAAAATTTTGCGGCTTCCGTGCTGATCGGCGTAACGCTTGGGATGATTTCCGCGTTTATCGGGATCGGGGGCGGTCCGGTCAACGTCGCGGTGCTGTTTTTCTTTTTCTCCATGGATGCGAAGGAGGCGGCGAAAAATTCCATTTATATCATTATCTTTTCGCAGACGTCGAGCATCCTAACCGCCTTTGCATCGGGGACAGTTCCCGATTTTTCCTGGGTGAATCTGATCGCCATGATGGCAGGCGGAGTGGGTGGCGCGCTTGTCGGCTCTGCAATTTCCAAACGCATGAACAACCAGGGGGTTGAGAAACTGTTTCAGGTGCTGCTTTACGTGATCACGGCGATCGGATGCTACAATATTTTAAAATATACGGTTTTGTAGGAACGATGTTATTTTAGAATATACACAATAAATTAAGATTTTTCTGGTTTCCAAAATGTGAATAGTCTGTTATAATAGATGCATAATATCACTTAGGAGGCAGTTGATATGGGTGAGGATCGCAGAACATTTAAAATAAAGGACGGTAATTTAGGAGAAGTGAAGATCGCAGATGAAGTTGTCGCCATCATCGCAGGACTTGCAGCCACGGAGGTGGACGGTGTCGGTTCGATGGCGGGCAATATTACAAATGAGCTGGTGAGCAGACTCGGTATGAAGAATCTTTCCAAGGGGATCCGCGTGGAAGTGGCGGAGGAGAGCGTGAAGGTGGACGTCGCGCTGAACATTTCCTTTGGCTACTCGATCCCGGAGGTGTCCGCGAAGGTTCAGGAACGCGTGAAGAATGCAATCGAAAACATGACGGGACTTTGCGTGTCGGTTGTGAATATCCGCATTGCATCGGTGGATATGGGCAGCAGCAAATAGCATTTTGGGAATATCATAAAGGGTGTCCGCGCGGCATCCTTTTTTCCATGCTTAACAGGAAACGAAGAAGGGAATCAGATATGACGAGAAGAGAGTTGAGAGAGCAGGTATTTAAGCTGCTGTTTGGCATTGAATTTCACGATGCTTCGGATCTTCCGGAGCAGATTGCAGCCTACGAGGAGACGGAGCAGGTGTGGGATGCCGAGGACGGTGCTTATATTAAGCAGAAGTGTATGGATATCGCGGAGCACATCACGGAGATCGATGCGGCGGTCAATGAGGTCGCGGAGGGCTGGAAGACAAGCAGAATGGGCAAGGTCGATCTGACCCTGATCCGTCTGGCAGTCTATGAGATGCGTTACGAGGAGGAGATCCCGGTGCGCGTTGCCATCAACGAGGCGGTGGAGCTTGCCAAGCAGTACGGCACGGAGGATTCCCCATCGTTTGTAAACGGGATTTTGGGTAAGCTTGTATGATGAAGAATGTCTATTCTGTGGGACAGGTCAATACATATATCAAAAATATGTTCGCACAGGATTTTATGTTAAACCGTATCAGTGTCAGGGGAGAGGTGTCAAACTGTAAATACCACACGTCGGGGCACATCTACTTCACGCTGAAAGACAGCATGGGGACGATCAGTGCGGTGATGTTTGCGGGCAGCAGGCGCGGACTCTCCTTTCCGATGAAGGAGGGGGACAAGGTCATTGTGACCGGTTCCATCGAGGTCTATGAGCGCGACGGCAAGTATCAGCTCTATGCGAGGGAGATCGAGCTTGCGGGGGAGGGACATCTCTATCTCAAGTTTGAGGCGTTAAAGCGCAAACTTGCGGAGATGGGGATGTTTGCGGCGGAGTATAAAAGACCCATTCCGCGATATGCGCGGCGTGTCGGTATCGTGACGGCGCCCACCGGGGCGGCGATCCAGGATATCCGGAATATTGCCTCGCGGAGGAATCCCTATGTGCAACTGATTCTGTATCCGGCGCTGGTGCAGGGGGAGGGTGCGGCGGCGAGTATCGTAAACGGTATCCGTGCGCTGGATGCACTCGGCGTGGATGTGATGATCGTGGGACGCGGCGGCGGTTCCATCGAGGATCTGTGGGCGTTCAATGAGGAGGCAGTCGCGCGTGCGATCTTTGAATGTGAGACCCCGGTGATCTCTGCGGTAGGGCATGAGACAGACACGACGATCGCCGACTATGTGGCGGATCTGCGCGCGCCGACGCCGTCGGCGGCAGCGGAGCTTGCAGTATTTGACTATGCGCTCGCGAAAGAGCAGCTCACAGGGATGCAGCAGCATATGGCGCGCCTGTTGCGGCAGCAGATTGCCGCTGCGAGGATGCGGCTTTCCCACGCGCAGACGAAACTGAAATATTTAAGCCCCCAGAGCAGGCTGAACGAGAACCGCAGGTATGCGGCGGATCTTCAGGAGCGCATAACACAGCGTATGACACAGCTTTTGGGGCAGCGGCGTCATGAGCTGGCACTTTTGTCCGGCACGCTGGAGGGACTTTCCCCGGTGAAAAAGCTCCGCGCGGGATATTCCTATGTTTCCGGTGAGGACGGACACGCGGTGACGGACGCAGCATGCGTGCGTGAGGGCGAGGTGCTGGACATCCGCCTTTTACACGGCGCGCTGCGCGCAGAGGTGCGGGAGATTTTTCCAGAGAGGGATGCGTGATGTGCATGGAAAATGAAAGGGAGAAAGCGATGGCGGAAGAAAAGAAGATGTTTTTGGAGGAGACGTTTGCAGAGATAGAGAATGTGATCACACAGATGGAACAGCCGGAGGTATCGCTCGACGAGTCGTTCCGTCTGTACCAGCAGGGAGTGGCGCAGCTAAAGGTCTGCAACGAACTGCTGGATGAGGTGGAGAAGAAGATTCAGGTGATCGCTGCGGACGGCAGTCCGCAGGAATGGTAAGAACACACTGGGGAGGTGTATGTCATGGATATCAGAGCAGAGCTAAAAAGGCGCACAGCGGAGACGGAGCGCATCGTTGCGGCATATCTGCCGAAGGAGGACGGATATCAGAGGACGGTCATGGAGGCGATGAATTACAGCGTGCGCGCCGGGGGCAAGCGTCTTAGGCCGCTGCTGATGGCGGAGACCTACCGTCTGTTTGGCGGAACCTCGCGCGTGATCGAGCCTTTTATGGCGGCGATCGAGATGATACATACCTACTCTTTAGTACACGATGATCTTCCGGCGATGGACAATGACGAGTACCGCCGGGGGAAGAAGACGACCCATGTGGTCTACGGCGAGGCGATGGGGATCCTGGCGGGGGATGCGCTCTTAAATTATGCCTATGAGACGGCGGCGGGGGCGTTTGACATCGAGCCGGAGAACCCGCGCATCGGACGGGCGTTTCAGATCCTGACGAGAAAGGCGGGAATCTACGGGATGGTCGGCGGTCAGGTCGTGGATGTGGAGTCCGAGGGGACTTCCGGCATGACCAGGGAGAAGCTGGACTTTATCTACCGTCTAAAGACCGGCGCGCTGCTTGAGAGTGCGATGGCCATCGGCGCTGTGCTCGCGGGCGCGACAGAGGAAGAACAAAAACTGATCGAGACGGTTGCGGGGGAGGTCGGTCTTGCCTTCCAGATACAGGACGATATTTTAGATGTGACAGGCACGCTGGAAGTGCTCGGCAAGCCGATCGGAAGCGATGAGAAAAACCGGAAGGCGACTTATGTGTCCTTTGAGGGACTGGAGCAGGCGAAGCGCGACGTGGCGGAGATTTCGGAGCGTGCGATCGCACGGATGGAGACGCTTTCCGTCAAAAATGAATTTTTGACGGAGCTGCTCCGTTTCCTGATCTCAAGGGAAAAATAGTTCCTATACAAAATCGGAAAGAGAGGAATCTGGTATGGTACTGGAGCGGATTGAAAGAGAAAATGATATCAAGAAACTCTCGGAAGATGAACTGAAAATTCTTGCCGGAGAGATCCGGGACTTTTTGATTCAAAAAATATCGGAGACCGGCGGGCATCTGGCGTCGAATCTTGGCGTGGTGGAATTGACGATGGCGCTCCATCTGTCGCTTGATCTGCCGAAGGACAAGCTGATCTGGGATGTGGGGCACCAGTCCTACACACACAAGCTCCTGACCGGAAGGCGGGAGGGATTTGACGGGCTGCGCAAATATGGAGGCATGAGCGGTTTCCCGAAGCGGAAGGAGAGCGACTGCGACAGTTTTGACACCGGACACAGTTCCACCTCGATCTCTGCGGGGCTTGGCTATGCATATGCCAGAGAGATCACCGGGGAGGATTACAAGGTGGTCTCGGTGATCGGCGACGGTGCGCTGACCGGCGGTATGGCATTTGAGGCGTTAAATAACGCCGCGCAGCTAAAATCCAATTTTATCATTGTGTTAAATGACAACAATATGTCGATCTCCGAGAATGTGGGCGGACTTTCCAGCTATCTCTCGGAATTCCGCACCGCAAACGCCTACCGCGACCTCAAGGTCGGTGTGATGAATTCCCTCAATAAGATCCCGGTCTACGGCGACCGGATGGTCGAGCGGATCAGACGCACCAAGAGCGGTATCAAGCAGCTTTTTATCCCGGGCATGTTTTTTGAGGAGATGGGGATCATCTATCTCGGTCCGGTGGACGGCGGCGATATGAAGGGGATCATGAAGCTGATGCGCGAGGCGTCCCACATCGACGGACCGGTGCTTGTGCACGTGATGACGCACAAGGGGGCAGGGTATCCGCCCGCAGAGCGGCATCCGGCGAGATTCCACGGCACAGAGCCGTTTGAGATCGAGACCGGGCTGCCGAAGCATAAGCGGACGACGGCGAATTATACCGATATTTTTTCCACGGTGATGCGCAAGCTCGGCGACAGGGATGAGAAGGTCGTCGCGATCACGGCGGCGATGGCGGATGGCACGGGATTAAAGCGTTTCCGCAATATGTTTCCGGACCGTTTCTTTGATGTGGGGATCGCGGAGCAGCACGCGACAACGTTTGCGGCTGGACTTGCGGCGGGCGGGATGAAGCCTGTGTTTGCGGTGTATTCGTCCTTCTTGCAGCGCGCGTACGACCAGATCGTGCACGATGTCTGCATCCAGAACCTCCCGGTAGTCTTTGCGATCGACCGCGCGGGACTGGTGGGGAGCGACGGGGAGACACACCAGGGGATTTTTGATATTTCTTATCTGTCGTGTATCCCGAATATGACAGTCTTAGCCCCAAAGAATAAATGGGAACTGTCAGATATGATCAAATTTGCCGTGGATTTTGGCGCGCCGATTGCCGTGCGCTATCCGAGAGGCGAGGCGTACGCGGGATTAAAGGAGTACCGTGCGCCGATCCGGTACGGCAAATGCGAGTGGATCTACCGGGAGTCGGAGATCGCGCTGTTCGCCCTCGGCTCGATGGTGAAGACGGCGGAACAGGTGCATGACAGGTTAAAGGAAGCAGGATATGCCAGCAGTCTGATCAATGCCCGGTTTGCAAAGCCTCTGGATGAGGAGGCGCTTGGTGAGATCACCGCAAACCACAGGCTGATCGTCACGATGGAGGAGAATGTGATCAACGGCGGATTTGGCGAGCATATCACACGGTTTTACAATGAGTGCGGCAGTTCCATCACCGTGCTTACCATAGCGATCCCGGACGCCTACGTGGAGCATGGCAATGTGGATATTCTGCGGAAGGAGCTTGGCATCGATGCGGCTTCGGTGACGGAGCGCGTGCTGGAAGCATACCGGAAGCAAGGGACAGAGAGGACGGACGATTGAAAGAGCGGTTAGATATATTACTGGTAAACAGGGGGCTTGCGCCCTCCAGGGAAAAGGCGAAGGCGATGATCATGGAGGGAAACGTCTTTGTGGAAAACGCCAGAGAGGATAAAGCCGGATCGATGTTTGACACGGAGGCGGCGATCGAGATCAGGGGAAATACACTAAAGTATGTCAGCCGCGGCGGTCTGAAACTGGAAAAAGCAATGACGCAGTTTGGCATTGTGCTGGACGGAAAGATCTGTATGGATATCGGCGCCTCCACCGGAGGGTTCACCGACTGTATGCTGCAAAACGGCGCCGCAAAGGTCTATGCCGTGGACGTAGGCTACGGGCAGTTTGCGTGGAAACTGCGTCAGGACGCGCGCGTCGTGTGCATGGAAAAGACGAATATCCGGTATGTGACGCCGGAGGACATCGCGGATGCACTTGATTTCGCATCGGTGGATGTGTCCTTTATCTCGCTGACGAAGGTATTGGGATCTGCCCATGCCCTTTTGAAGGAGCACGGAGAGATGGTCTGCCTGATCAAGCCACAGTTTGAGGCGGGGCGTGAGAAGGTCGGCAAGAAGGGCGTAGTGCGCGACAAAGACGTGCATGAAGAAGTGATCGAAAAGGTGATCGGTTTTGCGGTGGAACAGGGATTTTTTGTGAAAAATCTGGAATATTCCCCGATCAAGGGACCGGAGGGCAATATCGAGTATCTGGTCTATATACAAAAAGAAGCCTGTGGAGGAAGAGAGGAGTCCGTTGATATCCGGCGCGTGGTGGACGCTGCGCATGGGGAGCTTGACAAATAATATGAAGCATTTTCTGATCATTACCAATACGCATAAGGATGAAGAGAGGAGACTGACGGAGGCGGTGCTTTCCTATATTTCGGAAAAGGGAGGCGTCTGCCACTGTTTTTTCAGTGAGGGAGAGCAGACGGCGCAGGCTGCGCCGGAGATATCTGAGATCCCGAAGGAGACCGAGTGTGTGCTGGTGCTCGGAGGGGACGGCACGCTGATACGCGCGGCGACAAGGCTGGTGCGCAGCCGGATTCCGCTGATCGGCGTGAATCTGGGAACGCTCGGCTATCTCTGTGAGCTTGAGGAGAGCAGTGTGTTTGGCGCAATCGACCGCCTGATGGCGGATGACTGTCTCGTGGAGCAGCGTATGATGCTCGAGGGCTACGGCATCAAGGCTGGCGCGCGCGCGGATTACGGGATCGCCTTAAATGACGTCGTGATCCACCGGACGGGGCCGCTCTCGATGGTGCGGCTGCGCGTTCTGGTCAACGGAGAGTACCTCAATACCTTTTGCGGCGACGGTCTGATCCTGTCCACGCCGACCGGCTCGACCGGATATAATATGTCGGCGGGAGGACCGATCGTCGAACCGAAGGCACAGATGATCCTGATCACGCCGATCAATCCCCACAATCTTGGCACGAGGAGCATTGTGATCGGAGCGGAGGACGAGGTGGCGGTGGAACTTGTACCAAGACGCCACCAGCAGGACGAGACGGTGGAGGTCAGTTTCGACGGGGACAACGCGGAGAAGCTTTTGGTCGGCGACCGCGTAGTGATCCGCAGGGCGCAGGAGACGGCGCGCATCTGCCGCCTGAGCAATGAGAGCTTTCTGGAGATACTGGGGAAGAAGATGCGGACTTACACATAGAGTCGCAAAGCGCGCGGATATGCCGCCGCGCAGAAAGGCAGGAGACGCGGATGAAAACGAGACGTCAGGCAAAGATTCTGGAGCTGATCAGCAGGAATGACATAGAGACGCAGGAAGAGTTATCGGATTATCTGGAGAGAGAGGGGTATCAGGTCACACAGGCGACGGTGTCGCGGGATATCCGTGAGCTGAAGCTGACAAAGCTTTCGATGAGCGGCGGCAGGCAGAAATATGTCGCGCTGGTGGAGACGTCGGAGGATCTGTCGGAGAAGTATACCCGTATTTTCCGCGACGGTTTTCTGTCGATGGATATGGCGCAGAATATTCTGGTCATCAAGACCGTGGCAGGTATGGCGATGGCGGTCGCCGCCGCGCTCGATGCAATGCATCTCCATGAGATTGTGGGGTGCATCGCCGGGGACGATACGATCATGTGCGCGATCCGCAGCAATGAGGACACGGTTGTGATCATGAGCAGACTGCGGAAGCTTGTGGGAGAGTAGAAGGAGGTTTCATGTTACAGAGTCTTCATGTGAAAAACTTAGCGCTGATCGAGGAGGCGGAGGTCGATTTTGCCGGGGGATTAAATATCCTCTCCGGTGAGACCGGGGCGGGAAAATCGATCATCATCGGTTCGATCAATCTGGCGCTCGGTGGAAAAGTACAAAAGGAGATGCTCAGGGAGAGCAGGACGGACGGGGAAACCGAGCCTGCGCTGGTGGAACTCGTGTTCCGTGTGACGGACGAGCGGGTGCGCGCGCAGCTTGCCGCGCTCTCGGTCTATCCCGAAAATGACGAGGTGATCTTAAGCCGCAGGATCGTAAACGGCAGGGGCGCTTCGCGGGTCAATGCGGAGTCCGTGCCCGCGTCAAGGATCCGGGAAATCGCCGCTGTTCTGATCGACATTCACGGACAGCACGAGCATCAGTCGCTGCTCTCAAAGAAGAAGCATCTGGAGATTTTGGACGACTATGCCGCGGACAGGCTTGCGGAGAAAAAGGCGGAACTTTCCGAGTGCTACCGCAGTTATAGGAAGCTTATGGAGGAGCAGAGGGAAGCGGATGTGGCGGAGGATGAGCGTCTGCGCGAACTCTCCTTTCTGGAATATGAGGTAAAGGAAATCGAGCAGGCATCCCTGCGCGTGGGCGAGGATGAGGAGCTGGAGGCAGATTTTCGCAGATTCAGCAACGGCAGGAAGATCACGGAGGCGGTCGGAAGCGCCTATGCGAGCACCGGAGGCGACAGAGAGGGGGCATCCGATTTTCTCGGACGCGCACTGCGGGAATTATCGTCTGTCTCTTCCTACGATGACCGTCTCGGGGAGCTGGAGCTGGAGTTGGCGGAGATTGACAATCTGCTCAATGATTTTAACCGGGAGCTTTCCGATTATGTGGATGGTATGGAATTTGACGATGAGACCTTTTATGAGACGCAGAAGCGTCTCGATGAGATCAATCACTTAAAATCCAGATACGGCGGTTCGATCCCGGAGATCCTGGAGGCGCTGGACGAAAAGAGGGAGCGCCTTGCCCGGCTGAAAGACTATGACGCTTATCTGCAGGATTTAAAAGAAAAAGCGCAGAAAGCGAAAAAGAAACTGGAAAAGAAATGCCTTGAGGTGTCTGAGATCCGTAAGGAGTATGCGGTACGCCTGACGGAGGCGGTGACGCAGGCATTACAGGATCTCAACTTTCTGGACGTCCGTTTTCAGATGGAGTTCGCACGGACGCCGGATTTTACGGCAAACGGCTTTGACGATGCAGAGTTTCTGATCTCGACGAATCCGGGCGAGCCTTTAAAGCCGCTTGGGAAGGTCGCATCCGGCGGTGAACTCTCGCGTATCATGCTCGCGGTCAAGACGGTGCTCGCCGACGAGGACGCGGTGGGAACGCTGATTTTTGACGAGATCGACAGCGGGATCAGCGGAAGGACGGCACAGATGGTCTCCGAGAAGATGAACGTGCTCGGGAGAAAACACCAGATCATCTGCATCACCCATCTGCCGCAGATCGCAGCGATGGCAGACGCACATTATCTGATCGAGAAATCCGTGCAGAATCAGATGACCATCTCCACGATTCGCAGACTGGGCAGCGCGGAGAGCGTCGAGGAGCTTGCGCGTATGCTGGGCGGCGTCGAGATTACCGATACGGTCCGCAAAAGCGCAAAAGAAATGAAAAAACTTGCACAGCAGAAAAAGACTGGAAAAGAAAAAGCGCACGTTTGAAAAATCAAAATGTCCATATAATAAGGGAAGATACATTTCGGTATCTTCCCTTATTGACATCAGAGCATTACGTTGTTGGAATGGAGTTATCATGAAAAAAAGATTTTATCAGGCTGTGTGGCAGATGACGTGGATCGGCGCATTTCTTGTCATGGCGTTTGCAGTAAAGACATTTTATCAGGCGATTCCGGACGAGATCTATATAGAGACCGGAAATGAGATGGATTATGAATTTGACGTTCCGGTCAGTGTGGTGTTAAAAGAGGAAAACGCAGAGGTTTTTGACAATCTGACAAAGACGAGCGTGACAGAGCGGATGCCGGGGTATACGGTGACCTGCAAGCTGTTTGGCATTTTTCCGGTGAAGGATGTGCAGGTGATGCTCGTCGAGCCACAGAAGGTCTACGCGAGCGGACTGCCGATCGGTATTTATGTCAAGACGGACGGTGTTTTGGTGCTCGGGACGTCGCGGGTGACGGACGCGGACGGCAGGGAGTGCCATCCTGCGCAGAATCTGGTAAAAAGTGGAGATTATATTGTGAGTGTGAACGGCGAGCCGGTCTATGAGAAAGAGGATCTGGTGGAAAAGATTGACGCTTACGGACAGGAGCGGGAAATCCTCGGCATCCGCCGGGGCGGGGAATACATCGAGGTGTCGGTGACTCCGGTAAAAAGTGCGCAGGGGAGGTATCTGCTTGGCATCTGGGTGCGGGATGATCTGGCGGGTGTCGGAACGATGACTTACCACACGGCGGACGGAGTTTTCGGGGCGCTGGGTCATGCGGTGAGCGATGGGGATACCGGAACGCAGATGACGCTGGAGGACGGCTGGATCTATGAGACGGACATCGTTGGGATCAAGAGAGGGGAGAGCGGAACGCCGGGAGAGCTGTCCGGGGTGATCGATTATGGAAGAGGACACTGCCTTGGAACGATCACCGAAAATTCAGAGCTCGGGATCCGGGGGCGGCTGCTGGAGGCGAAAGGCGAGCTTTCTTCCGGAGACAGCTATGAAATCTGCTATAAGCAGGATATAAGACCCGGAACCGCCTACATCATATCTGCGATATCGGGGGAATATGAAACCTATGAGATCCAGATCGAGAGCCTTGATTACAGTGACATTGAACAGAATAAAGGGATTTTGTTCCGGGTGACCGATCCGAAGCTTCTTGACCTGACAGGAGGAATCGTCCAGGGGATGAGCGGAAGCCCGATCATTCAGGATGGAAAAATCGTCGGTGCCGTCACGCACGTGTTTGTGTCTGACGCGACACGCGGGTATGGGATTTTTATTGAGAAAATGCTGGGGGATGAGTGAGAGAATATACGAAATAGGAAAAGGGGTAGCTGGTAAGCTATCCCTTTTCCTTAACATAAGAGTGACTCGCAAAGTGCGCCACTCGTTGTTTTATCAGCTTGCAAGATGGGCGGCGTATCCATCATCTCAGGTACTCTTTCTTTTGAGTGCGTCGGGAGCCTTTCCGACCTTTGTAATCTGAATCATTACTATTTTATGCACTATAATTATAGTACATCCGAATTTATTTGTCAAATTTTTTTAATCTGCCGTTTTCAATACCCCGTTTCAGTTTCGCTTCTGTGATTGTGTGCAGGGTTGCGACATAGAGGTAGTCGCTGTGCATATCCAGTTTGATGCCAATTTGAATATTTTGGTCGAAAGTCTTAACGAGCTCAAAACTAGTGCCGGATTCGTTTGGATTTATGCCGATATAATCCGGCGAATGAATGATAGAGGGTAACAGTGAAAGATAATGGATACATTCAGGATGTCTTTTTTGGATATGCTTCTGTAAACCCACAGACTGGTATATAGTGCCGGTCAATATCATAAGGAAGATATTGATTGAAAGCTTTGTTGTATTCTGCGACCTGAAAGATTCTGGAAGTCATGTATCACACCTTTCTTTTTTTGTGGAGTGGCTTGCCGGGAAAAGGGACAAGAATAGACATTGAAAAACCAAAGTGGCTGGGATATAATACATTTCATGTGGGAAGACGTTTGTCAGAACAGAAACTGTCACAAGAACACAGAATAAAATGGAAACATTTTCCTTGCCGACGCGCTTCGACAAAAAACAGGGGGACAAAGTACGTATTATGGAGACGGAAAATGTTTTGTCGCAGGAGGAGTTAAAATGGAGAGATTAAAGGTGGCGATTGCGGATGATAATGAGAGAATGCTGCGATTGCTGGGGGATATTATCGAAAGTGACGGGGAGTTGGATGTGATCGGAACCGCGCGGGACGGGGAGGAGGCATATCAGGTGATAAAGACGAAAGAACCGGATGTGGTGCTTTTGGATATCGTGATGCCAAAGCTGGATGGGCTTGGGGTATTAGACCGCGTGAACAATGATGCGAGCATCAAAAAGCATCCGACCTTTATCATGATCAGCGCCATCGGGCAGGAGAAAATTACGGAGGACGCCTTTAACCGCGGCGCGGACTATTATATTATGAAGCCGTTTGACAACGATATGGTGTTAAACCGCATCAAGCACGTCCGGGGCAGCGTCGGGGACGGCAGTGCGGAAATCCGCAAGATCAATGCCTATGAGAAGGCGGAGGATCTGACGGAGCGCAATCTTGAGACGGACGTCACGGAGATCATCCATGAGATCGGCGTGCCCGCGCATATCAAGGGTTACCAGTACCTGCGGGATGCCATTATCATGTCGGTGAACGATATGGATATGCTAAATTCCATCACAAAGGTGCTTTATCCGACCATCGCGAAGAAATACCAGACGACGGCGAGCAGGGTGGAGCGCGCCATACGCCACGCCATCGAGGTGGCATGGAGCCGGGGGAAGATGGACACGATCGACGAGATGTTTGGCTATACAATCCACAACGGCAAGGGAAAGCCGACCAATTCCGAGTTTATCGCACTCATCACCGACCGGATCCGTCTGGAGTATAAAATGTATTAACACTTTTCAGGAGTGTCAAAAAGAGTTATAATAGTTCCAAGATGAGCAGATCTTGGAGGGTTATCCTATGATGAAAATTTTATTTGCGGCTTCAGAAGCTGTACCTTTTATGAAAACCGGTGGACTTGCAGATGTCACCGGTTCTTTGCCCGGATATTTTGACAGGGAGCGCCACGATGTGCGCGTGATCATGCCAAAGTATCTGTGCATGGATGAGAAATGGAAGGGACAGCTTCGTTTTTTATGTCATTTTCATGTGCGCCTTGGCTGGCGGTGCCAGTATGTAGGGATTTTTGAGACAAAGCACAATGGAATCACCTATTATCTGGTCGACAACGAGTTTTATTTTGCGGGAGACCGCCCATACAATCATATTTATGAGGACGTTGAGAAATTCGCCTATTTTTCCAAGGCGGTTTTGGAGGCGCTGCCTTTTCTTGATTTCTGTCCGGACATCATCCACTGCCACGACTGGCAGACGGGGCTGATCCCCGTCTTTCTGCGGACACTCTACGGCGACGAGAGATATTATTCGGGGATCAAAACCGTATTTTCCATTCATAACCTGAAGTTTCAGGGGCGCTTTGGGATCCGTGCGGTCATGGATATCACGGGACTGCCGGAACAGATTTTTACGGCGGACAAGCTGGAGTCCTACGATGAGGCGAACTGTCTGAAGGGTGGGGTCGTCTATGCGGATGCGGTGACGACCGTGAGCCCTTCTTATGCGAAGGAGATCCTGACGCCGGAGGGCGGAGAGGGTCTGGACGGACTGATGCGCGCAAGGGAGCATGATCTTTACGGCATCTTAAACGGCATCGATTACCGGGAGTATGACCCGCAGACTGATCCTTATCTGAGCGCCCATTTCAGTGTGGACCGCTTTGCGGAGGGCAAAGCTGCCAACAAGGCGCATTTTCAGCGGATCATGGGGCTTCCGCAGGAGAAGGGAACATTCCTGCTCGGCATGGTTTCCCGCATGACGGACCAGAAAGGGTTTGATCTGATCGCGTATATTCTGGATGAACTGCTTGCGACGGAGCGGCTGCAGTTTGTGGCAGTCGGAACGGGGGAGGAGCGCTACGAGAATATGCTGCGCTATTTTGCGGATAAATATCCCGATAAGATGCGCGTGCGCATCGGATATTCCGAGGAGCTGGCACACGGGGTTTATGGCTCCTGCGACGCGTTTTTGATGCCGTCCTTGTTCGAACCGTGCGGCTTATCGCAGATGATGAGCCTGCGCTATGGCACGGTGCCTCTGGTGCGCGAGACAGGGGGACTGAAGGACACCGTTCTTCCGTACAATGAATATGAGGGCACCGGGACGGGATTTTCTTTTGCAAACTATAACGCGCATGAGCTGCTTGCGACGCTGCGCTATGCCATGACGACTTATTATAAGAACAAAAAAGCATGGGATGGGATCGTAAAACGCGGAATGAAACAGGATTTTTCATGGGACAGCTCGGCGCGTGCATACGAAAAACTCTACGCGGCGCTGGCAGATGACGTCTGAGGGATGCGGTCACATCGTGATCTTTCCCGTTTCCCTGGAAAAATAATACGCATGGTCTGACAGGATTTCCTCTTGCGACAACTGGGAGGAATTGACCTCCCGGATCACGCCGGAGAGAGCGTCGATATCCTTCGGTATTCCGGAGGGGAGGATCAAAGCCTCGTGGATGCTGCTCGGGATGATCACAAGGTCTGCGTTCAGACGTCCGGCGATCGCCTCGAGCAGATTTTCATAGAGCATACAGCCGGAGCCGTTGAGCCGGCAATGGTTGGTCAGCACATACATGGGGAAGCCTGCGGCAGTGTCCGAAGGCTGTCCGGCATCGGGAGCGGAGAACAATTCCCGGATGACGTCTTTCATGTTGAGGAATTCATAGGAGAGAAGTTTTGGGGTATTCTGCTGTGCGAGTGCATAGAGATCGTCTTTTGTGATGCCCCAGTAGGGCAGATGGCGGTTGTGGATCAGAATGGAGGCGCTGCCCGTGGGAGTGACTTCGGCGAGACATTGAAAGACGAGTGCGAGGTCTAAAAAACGGAAGTGGGGGACGTCCGAGAGCAGCGTGCGGTTGCGCTCGTAATTGACAAGCTTAAAGACGATCCGGGATTTTGCCTTGTCGTAGTCCGTGAAAAAGGAGATATCGACGCTGGAGGGATCCGGGCTGTCCCCGCATGACTTTAAAATGTCGTCCACGGTCTCCGGCAGCGACCGCCCCGTTTCCAGATACTGCTCAAAATAGTAATTCAGATAGATGGTCGGACCGATGTTTGCCCCCGGGGAGAGGATCGTGAGACCGTCAAGATGCGTGTCGTTGTTTTTGATGATGTCCTGGAGTGTAAAAGTTGTGCCGGGTGCAAGGCGTTCCTTGAGACCGGATAAGATATGCTGTTTAAATTCGGAATAAGTGTAATTCATAGTAAGATACCTCCTGAAATGCAAAATGCAGATGCAGGAAAGGTCTGATCACGACGGGAAAATACGCAGATTTCTGCGTGTTCTTAACATAACACAAGTGTAGTAAAAAATCAACAGGATAAAATCATGAATTAAATTGAAAAAATGCTTGCTTTTTTTTAATTTTATTGTATAATAACCTAGTGTGATGGCGAACATCACATATAGGAATGGAGCTGTGTATACAGTGTATACGCCGATATGGCTCAGTTGGTAGAGCAACGCATTCGTAATGCGTAGGTCGTCGGTTCGAGTCCGACTATCGGCTTAAAATAAAACTCTCAGTACCGCAAAGTCTGGGAGATTTTATTTTATATACGGGTTATAAGCGGAGCCGGGAATCCGGTGTTTCTTATAGCCACAATGAAAAAGCAGGGAGGAACTATTTATGAAGAAGAAAGTACTGAGCTTACTGATGGTTTCAGCTATGGCAGTATCCATGCTTGCAGGCTGCGGTTCAAATGAGAGCGAGCCGGCGGGGGATGCAGGCAGCACAGTTTCCGGAACAGAGGAAGCTGCAGGCGGTGCAGACGAGGAGACAGCGGAGCCTTCCGAGTACAGCATTGCGATGATCACAGATTACGGTGATATCACAGACCAGTCCTTCAACCAGACGACCTATGAGGCGTGCAAGGCATTTTCCGAGGAGAATGGAATTGATTTCCAGTATTACAAACCGGCTGCTGACTCTACCGCAGACCGTGTGGCTTCGGTGGAACTTGCGATCAACGACGGCTACAATGTGATCGTTCTGCCGGGTTATGCGTTTGGCGGAACAATCGCAGAGGTATCTGCTGATTATCCGGATATTAAGTTTATCGCGCTTGACGTTGCTGCAGGCGACCTTCTCGAGGCAGGCGTTGCACTGGCAGGCGAGGAGTATGACTACAATCCGGACAACTGGAATGTAGAGGACTATGTATATATGGACAACGTATACTGCGCAGTATACCAGGAAGAGCTTTCCGGTTACATGGCAGGTTATGCGGCAGTGAAGCTTGGCTATAAGAACCTTGGCTTCTTAGGCGGTATGGCAGTTCCGGCGGTTATCCGTTTCGGTTACGGATTTGTTCAGGGCGCTGACGATGCTGCTGCTGAGCTTGGTCTTTCCGATGTGGAAGTAAAATACGCATACGGAAACCAGTTCTACGGAGATGCGGACATTACCGCAGCTATGGATACCTGGTATCAGGACGGAACAGAGGTTGTATTTGCGTGCGGCGGCGGTATCTACACTTCTGCTGCTGAGGCTGCTGCAAAGGTAGACGGCAAGGTGATCGGTGTGGATACAGACCAGTCAGCCGTGATCGACAAAGCTTACGGCGAGGGCATCACAGTGACATCCGCTATGAAGGGTCTTGCACCGACGACGATCGACACACTGAACGCAGTGATCAATGAGGGCAAATGGGCAGACTACGCAGGAAAGATCTCTACACTTGGTCTTGTTTCCGGCACAAACCCGGCTGACAACTATGTACAGCTTCCGGTAGAGACGACACAGTGGTCTGATACCTTCACAGAGGAAGATTACAACACACTGGTTGCACAGATGTTCGATGGAACGATCACAGTTTCCAACGACACAAGCAAGGATCCGGAAGTGACAGCGATCACTTTTGAGAACCTCGGAAACCTGAAATAATTGAAGAGCTTTTTGGCAAAAGGAAATGTTTTGCCAGGATGAGAAACCCCGCGTATTATGTTTTTGAAAGACATATACGCGGGGTTTTTCTTAAAATTCCTTGAAAAAAGTATAAAAAAACGGTATAACTAATATATAAAGATTTTATGAACATAGGGGGAAAAAGTTTTGGGACAGTCGTATGCGATTGAAATGCTTGGCATCACAAAGAGATTCCCCGGTATCATTGCCAATGACAATATTTCACTCCAGTTGAAAAAGGGTGAAATCCATGCACTTCTTGGTGAAAACGGTGCCGGAAAATCTACGTTGATGAGTGTGTTGTTTGGATTATACCAGCCGGAAGAGGGTATCATCAAGAAGGACGGGAAAGAGGTTAAAATCAACAATCCAAACGATGCGAATGAACTGGGCATTGGAATGGTACACCAGCACTTTAAGCTGGTGGAGTGTTTCTCTGTGCTCGACAATATCATTCTGGGCGTAGAACCGAATAAATACGGTTTCTTAAAGAAAAACGAGGCGCGGGTGAAGGTCATGGAGCTTTCGGAGAAATACGGACTTCATATTGACCCGGATGCGATGATCGAGGATATCACGGTAGGTATGCAGCAGCGCACAGAGATTTTGAAGATGCTTTACCGCGACAATGAGATCCTGATTTTTGACGAGCCGACGGCTGTGCTGACGCCGCAGGAGATCAGGGAGCTGATGCAGATCATGAAGAATCTGGCGGCGGAGGGAAAGAGTATCCTCTTTATCTCCCACAAGCTTGCGGAGATCATGGAGGTTGCCGACCGATGTACCGTGATCCGTAAGGGGAAATATATCGGAACGGTGGAGACTGCGCATACGACGATGTCGGAGCTGTCCGCGATGATGGTGGGACGAGACGTGAATTTTCATGTGGAGAAGAAGGAGAGTAAACCGGGCGAAGTGTTACTCTCTGTCGAGGGCATGACGGTTGCCTCCAAGGCGCATAAGAATAACGCGGTGAAGAATGTCTCGCTGAAAGTGCGCGCGGGGGAGATTGTCTGCATCGCGGGGATTGATGGAAACGGACAGACGGAGTTCGTACACGGTCTGACTGGATTGGAGCCGCTGGTATCTGGAAAGATTGAGCTGTGCGGCAAGGACATCACGCACAGTTCCATCCGTCAGCGCAGTGTCATGGGGCTGAGCCATATCCCGGAGGACCGTCATAAGCATGGTCTGGTGCTCGATTACACACTGGAGGAGAATCTGGTGCTTCAGAGATACTTTGAGCCGGAGTTTACGAACAAGGCGGGATTTCTGCGCTTTAAGAACATCCGTGAGAACGCCGAGCGCCTGATCGAGCAGTACGATGTGCGCTCCGGTCAGGGACCGGTGACAGTGGCGCGCAGTATGTCCGGCGGTAACCAGCAGAAGGCGATCATTGCGCGTGAGATTGACAAGCATCCGGAGGTGCTGGTTGCGGTGCAGCCGACACGAGGTCTGGATGTCGGGGCAATCGAGTACATCCACAAGCAGCTTGTGGCGCAGCGGGATGCCGGAAAGGCAGTGCTGCTCGTCTCTCTGGAACTGGATGAGGTGATGGATGTGCCGGACCGCATCTTGGTGATGTATGAGGGTGAGATCGTTGGTGAGTTTGACCCGAAGACGACGACGCAGGAGGAGCTTGGGCTTTATATGGCAGGAGCAAAGAAAGCGGAGGTGACTGTATCATGAGAAAAATTCTAAAGAACGAGGGAGTGCAGTCACTGCTCACTTCCTTGATCTGTATCATTGTCGGTATGTTTGTGGGATATCTGGTGCTGCTTTTGATCGAGCCGACCGGTGCGTTTGAGGCGATTATGTCGGTGGCGAAGAACTTCCTCGGCTACAGCAGGACAAATATGCAGTTAAAGCACTTGGGCACGACGCTTGCGAAGACAGCGCCGCTGATCATGTGCTCGCTCTCGATCCTGTTTTCCTACAAGGTGGGACTTTTTAATATCGGTGCGGCGGGACAGTATGTGATGGGTGCGTGCGCGTGTCTGTACGGTGCGCTCGGTTTCGGATGGGGCTGGCTGCCATGCCTTTTGTTTGCAGCATTTGCGGGCGCGGCATTCGGTGTGATCACCGGTGCGCTTAAAGCATACTGCAACGTGAATGAGGTGATCTCCGGTATCATGTTAAACTGGATCGGACTCTATTTCACCAATATGGTTCTGACAAACGTCAAGGATGCGTCGAGCGCTTACACCTACGCGCTCAAGGCGAAGGGAAAAGATGCGATCCTGCCGACGCTTGGACTGGAAGAGTTTTTCAGCAGAAATAAATATGTGGGCATCGCGATCCCGCTTGCCATCATTTTTGCGATCCTGGTGTGGGTGGTATTGAACAAGACAAAGTTCGGTTACGAGTTAAAGGCGACCGGATACAATAAAAACGCGGCGAAGTACTGCGGTATGGCGGAGAAACGCAATATTATCGTTTCACTTGCCATCAGCGGCGCTCTGGCAGGTCTGGCAGGTGCATTTTTGTACCAGACGGACATCGAGCAATGGAAGGTGACGATTTCCTCTGTTCCTACGATGGGCTTTAACGGGATCGCGGCGGCGTTCCTCGGCGGCTTAAACCCGATCGGGGCAATTTTCTCCTCCTTCTTTATCCAGCACATTACAGAGGGAGGAACACACGTGGATCTGACGATCTACTGTTCCCAGATTTCGGAACTGATTTCCGCTCTGATCATCTATCTCTGCGGATTTGTGGGATTCCTCAAGATGCTGATCAACACTTCTCTGGCGAAGTCGGAGGAGAAGCACGCCAAGAAGAAAGCAGAGAAAGGAGGAGATAAATAATGGTATTATTAGTTCAGTATACAATTTTATTTGCCTGTATTCTTATGCTTGTAGCGCTCGGCGGTTGTTTCTCGGAACATTCAGGCGTGATCAACCTCGGGCTTGAGGGTATCATGGTTATGGGAGCGATGGGAGGAGCGCTGATGATGCGGTATCTCCCGGATGGGACTTCGGCGTTTGTGGTAGTTGCGGCGACGATCCTCGCAGCGCTGCTGATCGGTATGCTGTATTCTGCCCTGCTTGCAGTTGCAGCGATCCATTTTAAGGCGGATCAGACGCTGGTCGGCACGGCGATGAATATTCTTGGTACGGCGGCGGCAACCGTGATCGTAAAGTCTATCAATACGATCAACAATCCGGACGACCATTCCTCGATCGTGCAGTACATTGAGGAGAAGAAAGCGTTTATTGTCAACATCGGAGGATTTGAATTTAACTGGCTGATGCTGCTTGCGGTTTTTGTGCTGGTTGTCTCCTTTGTGGTTTTGTATAAGACGAAGTTTGGTCTGCGCCTGATGGCGTGCGGTGAACATCCGCAGGCAGCGGATTCCGTGGGCATCAATGTGTACAAGATGCGCTGGGCGGGTGTGCTGATCTCCGGCGCGCTGGGCGGTCTCGGGGGCATCATGTACATCACCGCAGGTGTGTCCGAGTGGAAGTTTGAGTACGGTGTGGCAGGATTTGGTTTCCTCTCCCTTGCCGTTATGATCTTTGGTAAGTGGAAACCGCAGAACATCGCCCTCGCGGCGCTGCTGTTTGGATTTTTCCGTGCGCTGTCGAACGTGTACGCTGGTTTTGACTTCCTTGTGGAATTAAACATTCCGGGCGGTCTCTACAATATGCTGCCTTATATCGTGTCTCTGGTTGTGCTGGCATTTACATCCAAGCGCTCGAGTGCACCGAAGGCAGAGGGTATCCCATATGACAAGGGAGCCCGCTAGGAAAGGAGTGTAAGGCATGGAGGAACTGATCAGGGAGGCGCTGCGGATGCGTGGATATTCGTATGTGCCGTACTCCGGCTTTCGCGTGGGGGCTGCACTGCTCACGCGGGAGGGAAAAATCTATACCGGATGCAATATTGAGAATGCTTCCTACACACCGACAAATTGTGCGGAGCGCACAGCATTTTTTAAAGCGGTCAGCGAGGGGGAACGGAATTTTCAGGCGATCGCCATCGCAGGCGGGGCAGGGGGAGCGGCAGAGTTTGACTACTGTCCGCCCTGCGGCGTCTGCCGCCAGGTGATGATGGAATTCTGTGATGAGAAAACGTTTCAGGTCATTCTGGTGAAGTCGGAAACCGAATACCGGGTGATGACCCTGGAGGAGCTCTTTCCGCTCGGCTTTGGACCGAAGAATGTGCAGGAATAGAAGAAAAGACACCGTACGGTGCAGAAATGGAGAGAACATGATTTCTACAAAATATTTTGACCACACAATTTTAAAGGCGGAGGCGACCGAGGCACAGGTGGCAAAGATCTGTGAGGAGGCGCTTGCGAATGATTTTGCTTCCGTGTGCGTGAATCAGTACTACACCAAGCTTGTCGCGGAGAAGTTAAAGGGCTCGGACGTGGACGTCTGCACAGTCGTTGGCTTTCCGCTTGGAATGTCCGACACGAGAGTCAAGGCATTCGAGACGAAGGCTGCGATCGAGGACGGTGCGACCGAGATCGATATGGTGATCAATGTCGGCGCGCTCAAGGACGGGAAATACGACTATGTGTTAAATGATATCAGAACCTTAAAAGAGGTGTGCGGCGATGTTGTGTTAAAGGTGATCATTGAGACCTGCCTTCTGACGGATGAGGAGAAGGTGAAAGCCTGCGAGCTCGCAAAGAAAGCGGGAGCAGATTTTGTCAAGACGTCCACCGGATTCTCGACGGGCGGTGCGAAAGCGGAGGACGTCGCTCTGATGCGTAAGACAGTGGGGGATGCGATGGGCGTGAAGGCGTCCGGCGGTATTCATACCGCGGAGGAGGCGCAGGCGATGATCGACGCCGGAGCAAGCAGGCTCGGGACAAGCGCGACGCTCGCGATCATTGGAAAATAATGCCGGAAGTACAGAGGAGTTTTCACATGAATACGATATTGCTTGGAATTGCGGGGGGCACCGGGAGTGGAAAGACGACGCTTGCGAACAGGCTGGTTGACAGCTTCGGAAGCGATGAGGTCAGTATTTTGCGCCATGACAATTATTATAAGCGCCATGACGAGATGTGCTATGAGGAGCGCACGAAACTCAACTATGACCATCCGGACGCCTTTGATACGGAGCTTTTGTGTGAGCATATCCGTATGCTGAAGGCTGGAAAACCAATCCATATGCCGCTCTACGATTACTCCGCACACAATCGTTCCGACCGGACGGTTCTGGTCCATCCGGCGCCGGTGATCGTATTGGAGGGGATTTTGATCTTTGCAGAGCCGTCGCTCTGTGAGCTGATGGATATCAAGGTGTTTGTCGATACGGATGCGGACGTGCGCATTTTGCGCCGTATCATCCGCGACGTCAAGGAGCGCGGACGCTCACTCGACAGTGTGATCAACCAGTATCTGACGACGGTCAAGCCGATGCACGAGCAGTTTGTGGAGCCCGGCAAGCGGCGCGCCGACATCATTATTCCGGAGGGCGGAGAGAATAAGGTCGCGCTTGATATGCTGATCGAGAGAGTGCACAAGCATCTTAGGGGGATGTAGGAAAAGAGAGGAGGGTATCTGGTGGAAAAGACAGAAAATAAAAGGATGCTCATTGTTTTTGGAATTATCGTGACAGCGCTTCTGGTGATACTGGCGTCCATTTTAGGACTGCATATACCGGCGGTTCCGGTCTGTGTCATTGTGCTGCTGGAGGCGGGAATGGCAGTCTGCCTGCACGATGTGCAAATCTGGCTGCACGGTCTGGTGATCGCAGCACAGGTGATCGCGGGAGTTGTCACAGGAAACGTTGTTTTCATGCTGTTATGCTGTGTGATCTATCTTGTCGGGATCTTTGCATTGAAGTATTTGAGAGATTAGAAAAAAGGACTTTTGTGGGGGCGCTAGGTCTTGCAGAAGTCCTTTGTTGTTGACATGAGAGTGGCACGCAAGGTGTGGCGCTCGTTGGTGGGAGGAGATCAGGTGGAGAAGGTATTGATTTTCAGTTCCAGAGAGATCTGTTACAGTTCCGGTAATTTTTTTGCACATCAGCTTGCGGCGGCGTTTGAGGAGCTTGGTTTCCTGGCGGAGGTCTGCGAGCTTGCGCCGGATGACGATCTGGACGCGGCGCTTGCGCCGCTTCTTTCAGGTACATACCGTCTGGCGGTGGATTTCAATTCCATGCTTCCGCGTATGGAACTGGAGGATGGAAGCCGCTATCTGGACAGGCTGCGCGCGCCGTTTTTTGATTATATTCTCGATCACCCGCTGTTTCACTATACGGGGCTGACGAGCGGGGTGAGAAATCTGCACGCGCTGGTGCTGGACGAGGCGCAGGAGGCGTATGTGCGGGAGTATTATCCCGGCGTGGCGGATGTACATACGCTGCCCCTCGGCGCGACGCGCGCACTGTACGACGGGGAGAGGGACGCAGAGTGCCGCATTTTGTTTCCGGGGACTTACGATGACCCGGAGTCAGTCTACGCGGTGGTGGAGGCATCGGATGAGCCGCTGCGTCGGCGGATGAAACGGCTGATCGAACGGCGCGTCTTTGAGCCGCTTGTCCCGATGGAGCAGGCGTTTCGCGAGGAGCTTGCGGCGGAGGGAACAGAGTTGGAGCGGGAGCAGTTCGCGCTGGTTATGAACGGGATGTACGCAGTGGACGCCTATGTGCGCGATTATTTTCGGAAAAAGGTGCTCGATGCGCTTCTCACTGAAAATATTCCGGTCACGGTCATGGGGACGGGCTGGGAGAAGTACCATGAGAAAATGGGGCAGAATTTAAGGCGGGAGCGCAGCGTGCCGTTCGGACTCTCATTTGAGCGGATCGCCAAGGCACAGATCCTGCTGAATGTGTCGCCGATTTTTAACCGGGGGATGCACGACCGGATCGTGGCGGGGATGGCGAACGGAGCAGTTGTCCTGACGGATGGAAATCCGTATCTGGAAAAGCATTTTGCGAACGGACGGGAAATGTGTTTTTATTCACTGACGGATGACAGAGAGCTGACGGGGCAGGCGGAGCTTTTGCTTGCGGACAGGGATCTGCGGGAACAGATCGCAGAGCGGGCGTACCGGGAGTTTGCAGCGCACCACACATGGAGATGCCGGGCGGAGCAGATACTCGCATGGGCGGATGAATGTGCGGGGCATGGAAAGTGAGAGGAACTTTCTTGTATAATTATGAATAAATATTCATATGTGTATTGAAATTCAGAATAATATTGTTTATAATAGGGAGAAATCATGCAAAACACGAATAAATATACGAAAAATTATCAGAAGGAACTGGAGCGGGAACTTTCCCGGATGGAGGCGGCGGGCGAGGTGCCGTCGCTGCTTCTGCACAGTTGCTGTGCGCCGTGCAGTTCTTACTGTCTGGAATATCTGTCGGACTATTTTCGTATCACAGTGTTTTACTACAATCCCAATATTTATCCCGAGGAGGAATACCGGAAACGCGTGGAAGAACAGCGGGATTTTATCCGGCGTATGCCGGCGAAATATCCGGTGTCGTTTGTGGAGGGCAGCTATGATGTGGCGCGCTTTTATGAGACGGCGCGGGGACTTGAGGATCTGGCGGAGGGCGGCGAGCGGTGTTTCCGCTGCTACGAGCTGCGCCTTCGGGAGGCTGCAGAACTGGCACGGGAGATGGGAATGGATTATTTTACGACGACGCTGTCGATCAGTCCGCTCAAAAATGCGGGAAAGCTCAACGAGATCGGAGAGAGGCTGGGCGCAGAGTATGGCATCCGTTATCTCGGCTCTGATTTTAAAAAGAAAAACGGTTACAAGCGCTCGGTGGAGCTGTCGGAGGAGTACGGGATGTACCGCCAGTATTACTGCGGCTGTGTCTTTTCCAAGAGACAGCGGGATGCCCAGATCACGGCGAAGGAGCAGGAGCAGAAGAACAGGGAGGAATAGAATATGGCACAGTTGTGGGGAGGAAGATTCACGAAGGAGACGGACGAGCTGGTATACCGGTTCAATGCGTCGATCATGTTTGACAGAAGGCTGTACCGTCAGGACATCGAGGGGAGCGTGGCACATGTGAGGATGCTCGGAAAGCAGGGGATCCTTAGCGATGCGGAGACGCAGCAGATCGTGGATTGTCTGGGAGAGATCCTCGCGGAGGTGGAGAGCGGCGAACTTGCCATCACGGAGGAGTATGAGGACATTCACAGCTTTGTGGAGGCGCAGTTAATCGGGCGGCTGGGCGCAACCGGAAAGAAACTGCACACCGGAAGGAGCCGAAATGACCAGGTGGCGCTTGATATGCGTCTGTACACCAGAGAGCAGGTGAAGGAGACGGACGTGCTGCTAAAGGAGCTGCTCGCCGTGATCCTGCGGATCATGGAGGAACACACGGAGACGATCATGCCGGGCTTTACCCATCTGCAAAAGGCGCAGCCGGTGACGCTGGCGCACCATATGGGTGCATATTTTGAGATGTTTAAGCGCGACTGCCTGCGGCTGCGCGATATTTATGAGCGCATGAACTACTGTCCGCTCGGCTCGGGAGCACTTGCGGGCACGACTTACCCGCTCGACCGGGAATATACGGCGGAGCTGCTCGGTTTTTACGGACCGACGCTAAACAGCATGGACGGTGTGTCCGACCGCGATTATCTGATCGAATATCTGGCGGCGTGTGCCACGATCATGATGCATCTGTCCCGTTTTTCGGAGGAGATCATTATCTGGAATTCCAACGAGTATCAGTTTGTCGAGATCGACGACGCGTACAGCACCGGAAGCAGTATTATGCCGCAGAAGAAAAACCCGGACATCGCGGAGCTGGTGCGCGGAAAGACCGGGCGGGTGTACGGCGCGCTGCAGTCCCTGCTCACCACGATGAAGGGGATCCCGCTCGCCTACAACAAGGATATGCAGGAGGACAAGGAGCTGTCTTTTGACGCGATGGACACGGTGAAAGGCTGTATCGCGCTCTTTACCGGAATGCTTGAAACGATGAAATTCCGT
The DNA here is from genome assembly GCA_026168605.1 of Roseburia sp. Lineage (GTDB taxonomy): Bacteria > Bacillota > Clostridia > Lachnospirales > Lachnospiraceae > Roseburia. The sequence continues at coordinate 102,924 of JAPFDX010000001.1, forward strand.
GGAGAGAATATGCGCGCATCGGCAAACGGAGGCTTTACAAACGCGACGGACGCGGCGGATTACCTGGTCAGCCACGGCGTGCCTTTCCGGGATGCGCACGGGATCGTCGGGCAGATCGTGCTCGCCTGCATCGATCGGGGGATCGCGATCGACGACATGGAGCTTGGGGAATTGCAAAAATTCAGTCCGGTGTTTGCCGGGGACGTTTACGAGGCGATCTCGATGGAGACTTGTGTCAACAAGCGCTTGACGATCGGAGCGCCCGGAAAAGAGGCGATGGAGCAGGTGATCGCCATTGAAAAAGAATTTCTTACAAAATAGGCATTGCATTTTTGTGCAAAATGGCATAATATATTTACTATAAAGACACTTGTCCGTGATGTGCGGACGAGAGGCGAAGATAAGAAAAGTAAGGAGATCGGGAATCATGAGTGATAAGTTAAAAGTTGGTATCCTAGGCGGAACAGGTATGGTCGGGCAGAGATTTATTGCGCTGCTGGAAAACCATCCGTGGTTTGAGGTGACGACCATTGCGGCAAGTCCGAGAAGTGCCGGCAGGACATATGAGGAGGCAGTCGGTGGACGCTGGAAGATGGACACACCGATGCCGGAGGCGGTAAAGAAACTTGTGGTCATGAATGTCAACGAGGTGGAGAAGGTCGCAGCGGAGGTGGATTTTGTATTTTCCGCCGTCGACATGACAAAGGAGGAGATCCAGAGGATCGAGGAGGCATATGCCAGGACGGAGACTCCGGTTGTCTCAAATAACAGCGCGCACCGCTGGACGCCGGATGTTCCGATGGTAGTGCCGGAGATCAATCCGGAGCATATGGAAGTGATCAAATATCAGAAGGAGAGACTTGGCACGACACGCGGGTTTGTCGCAGTAAAGCCGAATTGTTCGATCCAGTCCTATGCGCCGGTGCTGACCGCGTGGAAGGAGTTTGAGCCGTACGAGGTGGTGGCGACGACCTATCAGGCGATTTCGGGAGCGGGAAAGACATTTGCGGACTGGCCGGAGATGGTTGGGAATATCATCCCCTACATCGGCGGCGAGGAGGAGAAGTCGGAGAAGGAGCCGCTTCGCATCTGGGGTCACGTCGACGATGAGAAGAAGCAGATCGTTCCGGCAGAGTCCCCGGTGATCACCTGCCAGTGTATCCGCGTTCCGGTGCTGAACGGACACACGGCGGCAGTTTTTGTGAAATTCCGGAAGAAGCCGACGAAGGAGCAGCTCCTTGACGCGCTTAAAAATTTCCGCGGTGTGCCGCAGGAGCTTGGGCTTCCGAGTGCACCGAAGCAGTTTATCCGGTATCTTGAGGATGACAACCGTCCGCAGGTGGCGCTGGATGTGGAATATGAGAACGGCATGGGCGTTTCGGTTGGACGTCTGCGCGAGGACAGCGTTTACGACTGGAAGTTTGTGGGACTGTCTCACAATACTGTGCGCGGCGCGGCAGGCGGCGCGGTACTCTGCGCAGAGTTGCTGAAGGCGCAGGGATATATCGGGAAGAAATAAGGAATCGTATATAATATAGAAGAAGGGCAGCTTCTGATGATTTTGTGGATCATCAGAAGCTGCCCTTTTGCAGTTTATTATGGCGTGATCGTGTGCGAAGCACACTTTTGGTCTTTGGCGCTATCACAGTCCATAGAAGCGATGTATAGCTTTAACAAGCGGATTGCATATTCTCGTTGCCGTGGGGTACACTTGGAAAGAATATGTACCAGTGCTGTTTCATCCTCCTTCTGTCTGGCAAGCTCCTCCTCGGAGACATCTCCAAACATCATATAGTCAAGGCTCATGTCGAGGTTGTCTGCGAGAGACAGCATGGTTTCCACCGACATACCACAGATGCCGCGTTCAATATCGGAACAGTATTTGGCAGCGCGGTCAATCCGCTCTCCCAGTTCATCCTGCGATAGTCCAATCTGTATTCTTCTCCTGCGAATGCGTTCGCCAACTGTAATTCTATCATAGGTTTCACGTTTTCGGTTCATGGTATCCTCCAGTCACATTCTTCTCAAGTCACACAAATATAGTATCTCAATTTTGAAATTGAATAGAACACCATGCAAACGTAAATTGAAATCGCTATATAAACGTGAATAAAAAACACGTTTACAACAAGATATTGATTGACACAATGAAATAATTGTGATTAAATAATGGTGTTTATAACTTGACTATATTTATTGTTATAAACACGAATTACATGATACATATGAAAATAAGAGAGACAACGATGAGAAAAAGAATGATAGACATTCACAATCACTCGCTGTTTGCGGTAGATGATGGAGCGAAGGACATGGAGGAATCAGTGGAGATGCTCCGTTATGCGTATGCTCAGGGGGCGGAGGCTGTGATTTTGACGCCGCATTACCGGCATGGGATGTTTTCATATCCAAAGGAACGGATCGTGGAAAATTATGAAGCGTTGTCCGTGGAGGCGGAGAACATAGGCATCCGTTTGTATCTGGGATGTGAATATCATGCGGACAGTAACATTGTGGACGCGTTTACAACCGGAAAATGCGCGACATTCGCAGGAGGCGATTATGTTCTGACCGAGTACTCCTACGGAACGGAATATAGTGCTATGCTGCAATATACCAGACAGCTCCTTTCCTATGGATATATCCCGGTGATCGCCCATGTGGAACGCTATGCGTGCATCCAGAAGAAACCAAAGCTCTGTGGGGAACTTTCAGATCTGGGGGCTTACATTCAGATGAATGCCGACAGTGTACTGGGGATTGACGGACGGCAGTTGGAACACGTTTGCAGGAAGCTGCTAAAGGGCGGCTTTGCGGATATGATTGGAAGTGATGCGCACGGAGTGCACCAGAGACAGAGCCATCTCGGACAGTGCTATGAGTACGTGCTGAAAAAATACGGTGAGGCAGACGCCGACAGACTCTTTTATAAGAATGCGAAGAGAGTGCTGGAAAATGCTGCGGACTAGATGATAAAAGCGTTGAAAGGAACTTGTCATGCAGGAAAAATACAGGGACGATGAAATTGAAATTGATCTGAGGGAGCTGTTCTTTGAGCTGCTCGCGCACTGGAAGGTGATCGTGCTTTCCACGGTGATGGTTGGCGTGATCGCATTTGTGATCAGTTTTTTTCTGCTCACGCCGCAGTATGAGTCCACATCCATGCTGTATGTGCTCTCGAAGAGCACGTCGATCACGAGCGTTGCGGACATCCAGATGGGATCGGATCTGACGCAGGACTATCTCGTTGTGGTGAAAGGGAGACCGGTCGTCGAGCAGGTTGCCTCAAATCTGGGTCTTGAGGAGAATTATGAGGAATTAGTCGGTAAAATTACGATCAACAACCCGCCGGATTCCCGTATTCTCGAGATTACAGTGCGGGATCAGGATGCCGGACGGGCGAAGGATATCGCGGATGAGATCGCGGAGGTGGCGTCAGCGTTTATCTCGGAGAAGATGGATCAGGATCCGCCGACGATCATCCAGAAGGGATATGCCGACGGTGAGCCGGTGAGCCCGCACGTTATCAAGAATGTTGTGATCGGCGCGCTTGTGGGTATGCTGCTTGCAGTCGCGGTCGTGGTGATCACTTATCTGATGAACGACACGATCATGAGCGCGGATGATGTGGAGCGGAAACTTGGCATGAACCTGCTCGGCACGCTGCCGCTCGAGGAGGAAGAGTACGACGGAAAGACGTCCGGCGGAAAGAAGCGGAAGAGCCGTAAGAAATCAGAAGAGAAAGCTTAGGGAGACGGGAAATGGAAAGTATAGAGTTACAAAATGTCAGAAAAAACAGCTATGCGAAAACCGAGTCGCTGCGCGCGCTCAAGACAAATTTGCAGTTCTGTGGGGATGACGTGAAGACAATCCTTGTCACAAGTTCGCTCCCGAATGAGGGGAAGAGCACCGTGACGTTTGATCTGGCGCGCTCCCTGACGGAATCCGGCAAGAGCGTACTCCTGATCGATACGGATATGCGCAAGTCGGTGCTCGTCGGACGCCTGCGCGCAAAGACGGTGAAGAAAAGCGAGATCCAGGGATTGTCCCACTATCTCTCCGGACAGAAGAAACTGACAGACGTCTTGTATGCGACACAGATCCCGAAGCTGTTTATGATTTTTGCAGGACCGTCTGTGCCGAATCCGACGGAGATTCTGGAGAAACGTTATTTTTCGGAGTTGATCGATTTTGCACGCGAGCAGTTTGACTATGTGCTGATCGACTGTGCGCCGATCGGTGCGGCGATCGATGCGGCAATCGTGGCGAAGCACTGTGATGGCGCGGTGCTCGTGATCGCGCAGGGGATGGCGAACAGCCGCCTGATCGGCAGTGTGAAAAAGCAGCTTGAGGCATCTGGCGTGCGGATTCTCGGCGCGGTGTTAAACAAGGTGCGGATGGAAAATAATCATTACGGCAAATATTACGGACATTATTATGGAAGCTACTACGGTGATTACTATAAGAAAGAGGAACAAGAGGAAAGCGTATGAAACCGGAGAAGGGCGCAGCGAGGCTGTTGGTTCTCACAGAGGCAGTGATCCTGACGGCAGCCGTCGTTTTTGGCGGAGTGAGAAAGCTTCGTGCATCAACAACTGAAGAGACGAATCCACCGGCACGCACAGAGACGCAGGAGATCATTGCAGCCGAGACAGAGGAGGAGACAGAACTGCCGGAGGAGGAAGCCCTGGAGACGCCGGAGGAGACCGGATTTGCTCCCGAGGTCACAGAGAAGGTGGCGGCGATGACTCTGGAAGAGAAGGTGGCGCAGATGTTTCTGACGTCACCGGAGTCACTGACCCAGTCTGAGCAGGTGAGTATTGCGGGGCAGGGAACAAGAAATGCCATGGATACCTATCCGGTCGGAGGAATCGTGTATTCTGACACCAATTTCCAGGGAAGGGAGCAGGTGGGAAATCTGATCTTCAATGCGCTCGGTATCAGTGAGGAACGCATCGGACTTCCACTGTTTGTCGCAGCGACCGCAGACGGAGGCGGCGGAACTCCCACGATTGGGATCTCGGATGCGTTCGAGGAGGATGCGCTGGTCGAGGTGCTTGCGGCAAAAGAATTAAACGCGGAGAGCGCAGGAGTTACAATGCCGGTTACTTTCCCGCAGACGCAGGTAGCGGCGGATACGCCGTGGGTGATGCTTGCGGCGGACGCCGATGAGGCGGTGACCGGGGAGACGGATCTTCCTTGTGCGCTGTCGGCACAGTGTGTGGTGCAGGTGCGCGGGATGGGATATCAGGGTGTGATCTTGACCGACAGTCTTGCGGCAGAAAATATCAAGAGTCAGTATGAGACGGCGGAGGCTGCAGTGCTCGCCGTAAAGGCGGGGGCGGACCTCATCTACTGTCCTGAAAATTTCCCGGATGCCTATGCGGCAGTGCTTGCAGCGGCAGAAGCGGGGGAGATCGCGGAGGAACAGATCGACAATGCCGTCGGACGTATCCTGACGAGGAAGTATAGGATGAACGGCACCCTTGCGGAGTAGGAAGCGTACAGCCGGAAGGTTTTGGATAAGAGGCAGGACATGGGATGAAAAAGGAAATGAAACAAATCGAAAGAAAACAGAATCGCGTGCCAGTATTTATTTTTGTGGCGCTTCTTGTGATCGTGCTTGTTGTGGTACTTATCCTCGCGGTTCGAAAGGGCGACGTTTCTGTTTCGGGAGCGGATGCGGCACAGATGGAGGGTACGGAGACCGCCGGGGAGGAGAAGTGGCAGGAGGGCATCGTCAGCTATAACGGCAGTCAGTACCGCTACAATACGGCGATCAAGACGTATCTGTTTCTGGGTGTTGACAAACCGGGGCCGGTAAAGCCGGCAGAGGACGGTATCAGCGGCGGTCAGTCGGACGCCATGTTTCTGCTGGTGCGGGATGATGCGGCAAAAAAGCTTTCCATTATCGCAATTCACCGCAATACGATGACTGCGGTGGATGTGTATGACAGCGAAGGCAATTTCGTCCGGCAGGAGGAACACCAGATCTGTCTGCAGCACGGCTACGGCGATGGTATGCGCACGAGCTGTCTGCGCAGTGTGGATGCAGTGTCGAGACTTTTTTACAATCTTCCGGTCAACGGCTATCTGTCCCTCCGGATGGACGGCGTTCCGGCGCTCAATGACGCGGTGGGCGGCGTGACTGTGGAGGTGCTGGAGGATCTTAAAGATGAGAGCCGTGGCGTTGACCTGAAAAAGGGCGAGACGGTGACACTGACCGGGGAAGAGGCGTATGTCTATCTGCGCGCGCGCGACACAGATGAATTTGACAGCGCGTCGGGGCGCCTTTTGCGTCAGCAGCAATATCTGACGGCATTTTTGACGCAGGCGAAAAGCGCTGCAAGCGAGGCGGCGGTTCAGATGCTAAGTGAAGAGATTTCTGACTATATGGTCACGAACATAGATTTTGTGGAGCTTGTGACGGAGACGCAGGGGTATACCTATGACGTTTCCGGAATGTACCGTGTGCCGGGGGAGGTTTCCATGGGACCCGTGTATGAGGAGTATCACGTGGATGATACGGCACTGTATGAGATGATCCTGGATATTTTCTATGAGCCGGTGGACGGCTGATGAAAGGATATTGGATCCGCCGAAGGCGGATTTGATATAGAAACCACATGTACAAAATATACGAAAGGAGAATGTGCATTATGAAAAAGAAATTTCTTTCCGTGCTGACAGCGCTGATGGTGCTGTCTATGAGCACAACTGTGTTCGGAGCGAACAGCCCGACAACTGAGGAGCCTGTAAAACCGACCGATAAGGTTGACGTAGCAGAAGGTGTTACTACCGTTGTTACGGAGGCGGAGGGTGCAACACTCTCTGCTGCAACAACAGAGGAAGTACAGAAGGTAGTAGACGAGGCAACCAAGCACATCAATGAGGGTAGCAAGGGAAGTGTCCTTGCTGTTTTCAACCTTGACGGAAAAGACGGCGCAACTGTTACCGTAACTGTTCCGAGCCTTCAGAAGGGCGACAGTGTGTTCGTTCTTCATATCAAGGATGACGGAACAAGTGAGGTTCTTAACGCTACTGTAGGTGATGGCGGAAAAGTTACATTCGTAGCTCCCAGCTTCTCTACATTTGCGGTTGTAAAGACTGCTTCTGTGGCATCTGCTGAGGAGTTACCATACTCTCCGGAGTACTACGAGAATATGAAGGCTGAAAATGCAGCAGCTACAGGTACAGCAGCAGCTTCCAACACAACAGCTACTTCTCCGAAGACCGGAGAGGCAGCAATGATGCCGGTACTGGCAGCAATCTGCCTTGCAGGCGTTGTAGTTTGCGCAAGAAAAGTAAAATTCAACTAATTAGTAATCAAAACAACAATATGATAATGCATTAGCATGTGGTGGTTTATGGCGGGGCGGTCACTGGCCGCCCCGCCCTCAAAGGGAGAAATGAAAAATTACGATGAATCAGAAGGATGAATCAGGAAAAAAAGAGCCGAACAGGCGTTTATTTATAATATTGGCGGTTATTTTTGGAATCGCACTGCTTGTCTGTCTGTTTTTGATGGGAAAGGATCATCTCAATCGCCGGCAGGCGGAGGAGAATTTTGACAAGCTTTCGGAACAGACAGTGGAACCGGCGGAGACGGATGGGACGGAGGAGAATGACATTCTTTCAGAACTCGGGATCGAAGTGCCGGAGAAGCATCTGGACTGGGATGCCATCCGGGAGGAAAATGCGGATATTTATGCGTGGATCTACATACCGGGGACGCAGGTTGATTACCCCGTGCTGCAGCATCCGACCGAGGATGACTACTATCTGGACAGAAATCTGGATGGAAGCAGCGGATATCCGGGCTGTATCTATACCCAGACGATCAACGGCAAGGAGTTCCGCGATCCGAATACGGTGCTGTACGGACATAACATGGGAAACGGGACGATGTTTGGAAGCCTGCACGATTACGCAGACAATACTTTTTTTGAGGAGCATCCGTATGTTTACATCTACACGCCGGATGGAGAGGTACTCGTCTATGAAATCTTCGCGGCGTCTACCTTTACGGATGATCATCTGCTGTACAACTATGATTATTCGACAGAAGATGGATTTTCGGATTATGTCAGCGAGATCACGGGTGTGCGGGATATGAATTCCCATGTGCGTTCAGACATCAGTGTGGAGTATGGGGATTTTATCCTCACACTGTCCACCTGCATTAAGAATCATCCGACTGAGCGGTGGCTGGTGTCGGCGGTACTGTTGAACAAATAGAGGAAAAACCGTGTGAAGGCACGGCATGGTGCGTGTTTTTTTGGGGGGGGGGTAGAAAGGTTTTATCCCCCGCAGTAGGCGCGCGGAGCGTTGAAGTACAAAGGAGCATGAAATGAAAAGGAAATTTCGTTTTGAACACTGGATGGTAGTTGCGATTTATCTGATGGTTTATGACGCAATTATCTCAAATTTATCTTATGCCGCTGTATTGTGGCTTCGGTTTGACTGTCGTTACAAATTGATACCGGAAGAATATCTGGAAGCATGGCTGGGATTTGTTCCAGTCTATACCGTCTTTTGTCTGGCGGTATTCTGGTATCTGCGGCTTTACCAGAGTATCTGGCGGTTTGCCAGCTACAATGAGTTGGCGCGTGTGACGATGGCGTCTGTCATCACGGGGATTTTCCACACGGTGGGAATCACCCTTTTATTTATCCGTATGCCAATCAGCTATTATATACTGGGGATGCTCGTGCAGTTTATGGGTGTGCTCGGGATCCGTTTTACATACCGTTTTGTACTTTTGGAGCGTGAGAGAAAGAAAGTGGATGAAAGGGATATCCGTGCCAGACGTATCATGCTCGTTGGTGCAGGCGCTGCCGGACAGATGCTTCTGCGCGATATTTCCCGCGCGAAAGAACTGAATGAGAAGGTGTGCTGTATCATTGACGACAACCCGAATAAGTGGAGACGCTATATCGACGGGGTTCCGGTCGTTGGAGGAAGGGATGACATCGCGGTAGCTGTGGAGCGGTATGGGATCGAGAAGATTTATGTGGCGATTCCAAGCGCGGACGCGGAGGACAAGAGGGATATTTTAAACGTCTGCAAGGAGACGGGATGTGAGTTAAAGAGCCTGCCGGGAATGTATCAGCTTGCAAAAGGTGAGGTCAGTGTCAGCGCGCTAAAGAAGGTCGATGTCGAGGATCTGCTCGGCAGAGAGCCGATCCGTGTAAATATGGATGAGATTTTTGCCTATCTTCAGGGAAAAGTCATCCTTGTGACAGGGGGAGGTGGTTCAATCGGCAGTGAGCTTTGCAGACAGATTGCAAAGCACAGCCCGAAACATCTGATCATTTTTGACATTTATGAGAACAACGCGCACGCGATCCAGCTTGAGCTTAAGGACAGTTATCCGAATCTGAATCTCGATGTGCTGATCGGTTCGGTGAGCGACAGCAGAAGAATCAACCAGGTATTTGAGAAATATAAACCAGAGGTCGTCTATCATGCGGCTGCGCACAAGCACGTGCCTCTGATGGAATACAGCCCCTGCGAGTCGATCAAGAACAATGCCGTGGGCACGTACAAGACCGCATATGCAGCCATGATGAACGGCTGTAAGCGTTTCGTGCTGATCTCTACCGATAAGGCGGTAAATCCGACAAATGTGATGGGTGCATCCAAGCGGCTGTGTGAGATGGTGATCCAGACGTTTGACCGCATGATCAAGACGGGAAGGGCGGGCGAGCTGCCGCAGCTCTCTTTACATCCTGAGTCAAGACGGCAGGGTGGAGAGAAAGCAAAGCCTCCGGCAGACATCTGTACGGATTTCGTGGCAGTGCGTTTTGGAAACGTATTGGGGAGCAATGGGTCGGTGATCCCAAGGTTTAAGGAGCAGATCGCAAAGGGCGGTCCGGTCACAGTGACCCATCCGGATATCATCCGCTATTTTATGACGATACCGGAGGCTGTGTCCCTGGTGCTCCAGGCTGGAACCTATGCAAAGGGAGGCGAGATCTTTGTTCTGGATATGGGTACGCCGATGAAGATTGACACTCTGGCGCGAAATCTGATCAAATTGTCGGGACTTCGTCCGGATGTGGATATCCAGATTTCGTATACAGGACTTCGTCCGGGGGAGAAGCTTTATGAGGAAAAGCTTATGCTTGAGGAAGGCATGAAGACGACGCCGAATAAGCTGATCCACATCGGTTCACCGATTCCGTTTGACGAGGATCAGTTCCTCGGACAGTTCCGCTGGCTGATGAACGCAGCCTATGAGGGCAGGGAGGATATCCGGGATATGCTCTCGGCGGTCGTGACGACCTACCATCCGGCAGGGATACCGGAGGATAAGCCGGAGAGTATACTCTCCGATATGGAAAAAGACAGTAGCTGTGATATGCGGCGAAAGGAGTGTGGAAATTGTGTTTAAAATGCCAGAGGGAATCCGTCCTTTTTCGGAGAGGGTGTGGCTGTCCTCGCCGACCATGCACGGGGAGGAATTGTCGTATGTGACGGAGGCATACGAGACAAACTGGATGTCGACCGTCGGTGCGAATATTGATGAGGTGGAGCGAAGTGTAGCGGAAATGGCGGGATGCAACTGTGCTGTGGCGCTTTCTGCCGGAACGGCTGCGCTTCATCTGGCGGTCAGGCTTGCCGGCGTAAAGCTCTACGGACAACCGCAGACCGGACACGGCGCGCTGGAGGGAAAACGGGTATTCTGCTCCGACATGACATTTGATGCGACAGTCAATCCGGTGATCTACGAGGGGGGGATTCCGGTGTTTATCGACGCAGAATACGATACCTGGAATATGGATCCGGCTGCACTTGCGAGGGCATTTGAACTCTATCCGGAGGTAAAGCTGGTCGTGGTGGCACATCTCTATGGCACGCCGGCAAAGCTGGACGAACTTCGGGAGGTCTGTGGGAGACATGGCGCGATCCTGATCGAGGATGCGGCGGAATCGTTCGGCGCTTCCTACAAGGGAAAACAGACGGGGACTTTTGGAGCATACAACATGATTTCCTTTAACGGGAATAAGATCATCACAGGTTCCGCCGGAGGTATGCTGCTGACCGATGATCTTCATGCGGCGGAGAAAGTGCGCAAATGGTCGACGCAGGCACGCGAAAATGCGCCGTGGTACCAGCATGAGGAACTCGGTTACAATTACCGCATGAGCAATGTTGTCGCTGGAGTGATCCGCGGGCAGCTTCCGCATCTAAAAGAGCATATCCTGCAGAAAAAGGCGATCTATGAGCGGTATCAGGAGGGACTCCGGGATTTGCCGGTCCGCATGAATCCCTATGATGCAGATTGTTCAGAGCCAAATTTCTGGCTGAGCTGTCTGCTGATCGAACCAGATGCTGTGTGCAGGCAGGTGCGGGGCGAGACGGACGCGCTCTACATCGCAGAACATGGCAAAAGCTGCCCCACAGAGATACTCGAAGCGCTGGCATCCGTCAACGCGGAAGGCAGACCGATCTGGAAACCGATGCATATGCAGCCGATTTACCGGATGAATCCATTTGTGACGCGGGAAGGGGACGGAAGAGGGCTTAGTAATGCATATCTTGCAGGTGGTAACCGTGGTAGAGACGGGATGCCGATGGATGTGGGCGCGGATATATTCGCGCGCGGACTCTGCCTGCCGAGTGATAATAAGATGACGGCGGAGGAGCAGGAGAGGGTGATTGCAGTTGTAAGAGGATGTTTTGAGTAGAGGATGGAACAGAGATGAAAAAGATGCAGTTGGTGATAAAGCGATTTACCGACATTTTTGTCAGTGGCATGGTTTTGATTGTTCTGTCTCCCGTTTTTTTAATCATTGCAATGCTGATCAAGATGACGTCAAAAGGACCGGTATTTTTTCGGCAAGAGCGTCTGGGCAAAAGGGGTAAGATATTTAAGATCCTTAAATTTCGGACGATGGTCGTAAATGCGGAGCATCTGGGAGAAGGATTGCGGGTCAGTTCAGAAAGAGACCCACGCATCACTGCGATTGGACGTATACTGCGTGCAACGAGTCTGGACGAACTTCCAAATCTGGTGAATACGTTTCTTGGGGACATGAGTCTGGTAGGACCACGCCCGCCAGTGACATACCATCCCTATCCCGGATACGGGAATTATCCGGAATGGGCAAAGAAGAGATTTGAAATGCGCCCGGGTATCACGGGACTTGCCCAGGTGATGGTGCGTAATTCTGCCTCATGGGATGATAGGATTAAAATTGATAACCAGTACATACAAAATTTTAGTATTGGGCTTGATATCAAGGTATTGTTCCTGACGGTGAAAAAGGTATTAAAATCAGAAAATATTTATGGTACTCAGGCAGATTCTTGTCACAAAAATGAGACTGCCAAAAAGTGAGGGCGATATGATAGTATCGATCAGAAAGTTTGAAAAAACAGATATACCGAATAAGGTAAGATGGATCAACGATCCGCGTAATCATACCTATTTACACTATGATCTTCCATTGGAAATTGAAAAAACTGAAAACTGGTTTGAAAAAAACAGAGACAGAACAGACCGCTACGACGCGGTGATTGAAGCAGATGGTGTTCCGGTTGGGGTAATTGGGCTGTTGTCCATTGATCTCAAATATCAAAAGGCAGAATATTATGTCACGCTTGGTGAATGTAGTTATCAGGGAAAAGGGATAGCGGCAAAGGCGACGGAACTGCTTTTAGAATATGCCTTTGGAAAATTGGGTTTAAACCGTGTTTATCTCTATATGGATGCAGACAATCTGGCAGCAGAGAAGTTGTATGAGCGTGTAGGTTTTCGACGGGAGGGCGTACTCCGGAAGGACTTGTTCAGAAGGGGGCATTTTGTGGACAGATGCGTCTATGGAATGACCAGAGACGATTTTTATGGGGGGGGATACCCCGGTTTACAGAATAGATAGAGTATTTGAAAATAATTTATATATAAAACGTGAAGATTTGATTCCGGTCTCCTTTGGCGGAAATAAGGCGCGAAAAGCACAGTTATTTTTTAGGGAAATTGACCATGGCGGCTATAACTGTGTGGTGACTTATGGCAGCAGTAGTTCCAATCACTGCCGTGTGATTTCCAATCTTGCAGTTGCAAGGGAGATACCGTGTTATATCATTTCTCCGGAGGAAGCATCGGAGGAAACTTACAATAGCGTGATGATGAAGAATTTTAAGGCAGAGATCACAGTCTGCCCTGTTTGCGATGTACACGATACAATCAAACCAAAATAGAAGCACTGGAACAGCGGGGCTACCGCCCGTATTTTATTGCAGGCGGCGGACACGGGAATACTGGGACGCAGGCATATGTGAACTGTTATGAAGAAATCAGGCAGTATGAGAAGGAGCATCATTGTTATTTTGACTACATTTTTCACGCATCTGGAACGGGTACAACGCAGGCAGGGCTGGTCTGTGGGCAGCTTATCCATAAGGAAGAAAGAAAAATCATAGGAATTAGTATTGCCAGAAAAAAGGACGTAGGCAGAGAAGTTATTTTACACAGTATCAAGGATTATCTGTATGAAAATAAAATTGATACAGACAGTGACGAGATTGAAAAAGCAGTTATTTTTGAGGATACATATGTAGGAGACGGATATGGAAGCACCTCTCCTGAAATTGATAAGATGATTCATTTCGTTTTGAAACAGTATGGGATTCCTCTGGATACAACTTATACGGGCAAAGCATTTTATGGAATGATGCAGTATTTAAAACAAAATTGTATTTATGATAAAAATGTTCTGTTTCTTCATACGGGAGGAACACCGTTGTTTTTTGATGATTTAAAACATACATCAGGAGATTGGAAAGGAAAATGAAACAGATGAATATTTTGATTCTGAGTGCTGGAACACGAAATAAGGTTGTACAATATTTTAAAAATGCACTGGGAACGAGAGGGAAGGTTATTGCAACGGATATGAGTGAACTTGCTCCTGCCGTATATGAGGCAGACCGGTTTTATAAAGTTCCGCGTATCACAGAGGAAGGCTATATGGATGAGATTTTCGATATATGTAAAAAGGAAAAGATCACCGGAGTGCTCAGCCTGATCGACCCGGAACTTTCCCTGCTGGCACAGTATGAGAGTGATTTTGCTGCAATAGGTGTGAAGGTGATAGGTTCTTCTTATGAATTGTGTGAGCGCGCGCTTGATAAGATGGCAATGTATGAATGGCTGAAAGGGCGGGGATACAACTGTGCAAGAAGCTATACAGACAAAGAAGCATTTTATGCGGATGTGGATGCGGGAAAGATCAACTATCCGGTTTTCATAAAGCCTGTGCGCGGGAGCGCAAGTATTGCTATTTCTAAAGTGTACGACAAAGAAAGTGTGGAGATGCTTTTTCAGCACAATGATCATCTGATGATCCAGGAGTTTCTTGATGGGCAGGAAATAGGAGCGGATGTCTATATTGATCTGTTAAGTGGTGAGGTTGTCTCTGTCTTTACCAAAAAGAAGCTCGTGATGCGGGCAGGGGAGACAGATAAGGCAGTTTCATTCCGGAATGAGGAATTGTTCTGCTTTATTGAACAGTTTGTCAAAGAAAGCGGATGGTCTGGTGAGATTGATATTGATATTTTTGATATTGATGGAAAGTTTTATATTTCCGAGGTTAATCCACGCTTTGGCGGAGGTTATCCCCATGCGTTTGCGTGTGGTTGTGATCACATGGCAATGATCGTCAATAACCTTGCAGGGAGGGTAAATGAGAAACGGACAGGCAGGTACGAGGAAGGTGTCTGCATGATGAAGTACAGTGAGATTTGTGTCAGGAGGTTTCCAACATGAGGCGGGCACTGGTAATAGCACACAGAGAAAGTTTTTTACATTTTGAAGAGAATGATATCAGACTGCTTCAGGAGCTGGGATATGAAGTGCATATAGCGGCAAATCCCGCAAATGTCGTAAATCTATTGGAGATGAAGGGTATTTGCAAACACGAAGTTCCTTTTGAGAGAAGTCCTTACCGCAAAGAAAATATTGTGGCATACAGAGAACTTTGCCGGCTGATGGAGGAGTATTCGTTTCAACTGATACACTGCCATACTCCGGTGGGGGGAGTTTTAGGACGGATGGCTGGTCATAAATATAATGTTACAACTGTTTATACGGCACATGGGTTTCATTTTTTCAAAGGAGCACCGCTAAAAAACTGGCTTTTGTATTATCCCGTTGAAAAATTCTGTTCTTATATGACAGATGTTCTTATCACCATTAACAAAGAAGATTATGCACTGGCACAGAAGAAAATGTACGCAAAAAGCGTGGTATATATTCCTGGTGTAGGGGTTGATTTAAACAAGTTTTCCGTAGGGATTTCCAGCAGAGAGCAAAAACGGGAAGAACTTGGTATACCAAAGGATGCATTTCTGCTTCTGTCTGTTGGGGAATTGTCAGCGAGAAAAAACCATCAGATCGTGATAAAAGCGTTGGCAGAGTTAAAAAAAGAAGATATTTATTATTGTATTGCAGGAACAGGAAACGCCAGAGAGCAGTATCAATCTTTGATCCAGGAAGGGAATATGGAGAAAAACATATTGCTTTTGGTAAACCGCACAGATATTTCGGAGCTTTGTGCGGCGTCAGACTGTTTTGTACATCCATCTGTTCGGGAAGGACTCGGAATTGCCCCTCTGGAAGGGATGGCGTGTGGTTTGCCCTTAATTTCTTCTTGTGTAAATGGGATAAAAGATTATACAGAGGATGGCGTCAGTGGCTGTTGCGTAAAACCATTGGATCAGGAAGCAATGAAGTCAGCTATTTTCAAGATGTATTCAGATGAGAATTTCCGAAAAAAATGCGGAGAAAACAATTTGAAAACAGTACAGAATTTCAGCATAGAAAAGAGCGCGGAAATTATGCGAAAATTGTATGAAAATATAGGGGGGGGGGAGAATTAAAAATCTGACTAATATGCTGCAACGTAAGATGATTCGGAAAGAAATGGGGTGTTCGGAGAAGGATATTCTTTTGCTGTCGGTGGGAGAGCTGAGTAAGAGAAAAAACCATCAGATCGTAATAAAAGCGTTGGCGGAGTTAAAGAAAGAAGATATTTATTATTGTATTGCAGGACAAGGTGCAGAGGAAGAACATTTAAAAGAATTGATTGTAAAAAATAATTTGCAGAAAAATGTGAAATTGCTGGGATTTAGAAGTGATATTTCAGAGCTTTTGAAAGCGGCAGATTTCTTTATTCTTCCGTCATTGCAGGAGGGACTTTCGGTGGCGCTGATGGAAGCGATGGCAAGCGGTTTACCGGTGGTGTGCAGTCAAATCAGGGGAAATGTAGATTTAATAGATGAACGAGGCGGGAGATGTTTCGATCCTTATAGTACTGAGGATTGCAGAGAGGCGATTGAGAGTTTGTTAGAGAAGGATTTAAAAGAATTTGGAAATCATAATGCAGAGCGGATAAAGGAATTTGGAATTGAAAATGTAGGCAAAGAAATGCGAAGAATCTATGAGATGTTGAGGTTTTGATATGAAATTTGGAGTGACGGTAATTTACTATAATCCGGAGGAGGCTGTCCTAGAACAATTAAAAATTTACGAGAAGATATTTGATAATATTCTGATTGTGGATAATTCCACCGCGCTTTCTCATACGATAAAAAATTATTTGTCAGACAACAAGAAAATTACATACAAGAACATGGACGGAAATAAAGGAATGAGTGCAGCGTTAAATTGTGCATTTGAATGGGCAATGGCACAGAAGCTGGATTATATTCTCACAATGGATCAGGACAGCAGATACAGTGCAGTGGATATTCGTACAATGCTTCACTATATTGAGGGCAGCAATGAAGATGATGTGGCAATATATGTGGCAAATTTTGCGAAGTTGTACTGGGATAAAAAAAAGAATAGGATGGTTGCAGGAAAACCCTGCATAGGACGTGAGGAAGTGAAAGAGGTTGGGATGTGTCTTACGTCATCCAGCTTTGTGAATGTAAAAGCTGTGCAGAAGATTTTACCACTTAAAGATTATTTTATTTCCTATGTAGATAATTTTATTTCTACTGATTTGATAAAGCATGGTTACAGACTGGTCAGAGTGGGAGCGTCATATTTTGAACAACAAGTAGGAGAAAGGGTGAAGTACAGCTTTCTTGCAGAGAAGTTAAGGGTCGTTCATCATAAAGAGGAACGATATTATTATATGATTCGAAATAATTGCTATTATCGCCAGAAATATAAGTCAGACAGTCAGTTGAAATGGAGAAGTTATTTATTATTGTGGAGGCTTCTCTTTAATATTGCCATAGGAGAGCCGCAAAAATGGCGGAAATTGAAATCCTGCATGAAGGGCTATCGTGATTATAGGAAAGGTGTATATGGGAAAATGCCATAGGTAAATATGGCAGCAGGAGAAGAGGAATATGAGTTTTATTATAGCGGGAGTATTAGAAGTAGCAGGCGTTGTAAAAAGAAATAGTAAAATTGTATTTTTTCTGTTTTTATTTTTTATGTGGATGTTGTTCTGGGGAAATCAGACAAGCCCGGATCATCAGAGTTACAAATGGATGTATCAGACAATCTCTGGTATTACAGTATCGCTTGATGTTGAAATTGGTTTTCAGGCAACAATGCTTCTGGCAAAGTACATGGGAATGTCGAGTGTGATGTATTTTGCTATATTTGGACTTATTGCATATTTGCTGATCGCCAGATTTATTTTAGAGTATTCTGAAAATCCGGCATTTGTATTATGTCTTTATTTTTTGTATCCTTTTTTGCTGGATGCAGAGCAAAAGAGAAGTTTTATGGGAACTGCATTGGTGCTATTCGGATTTCGGTATTTAATAAAAGGTACAAAAAGAGGAATGATACAGTATGCCATATGTTGCATAGTAGCAGCAATGTTTCAGATATCCTGCATTATATTTTTAATTTTTTTAGCAGTAGCTGTAAAAGAAAAAAATGTTTATAAGATTGCATTCGGTGCTACGGTGGCGACAGCCAGTATAAACATATTTTTACCTATCATAAATAAAGTTCTTCCTGCTTTTGCATTTCAGAAACTGCTAAGGTATCTCAGTAAGTTTCAAATGAAAAATATTATCTCTATATGCTTTTTTTTGATTATTATTGTAATGGGAATCTGGGGGTCCAGGCATTTAATGGAATATGCAGATGAAAAACAGAAAAAATTTTATGAAGTGTGCATACACATCAATGTGTTGTCAATCTCATTTCTTCCCTTGGTGTATCTGGCAGATGATTTTACAAGACTTCCCCGTACAATTTTAGTGATGGATTATATTGTATATGCCAATTATATAAAAAAGAAGATAACAAAAAGAAAACAATTATTGGTATTCGCATTAGCATTAGGGCTTGTGGGCAGTAGATTTTTGGCATATTTTCTTGGTGCTGGAATGGAAAGCTATATTATTCCGTTTTTTGTGGAGGGCTTGAACTTTTAGAGTACAGGATAATAATTTTTAGATGGAGACCGGAATGAAAAAAGATATTATGCGGGTATTTTTGCCTAATTTAATAAAATTATTTGTTACCGTATTGGCAACATTTTTTATTCCAAGATATTTAAATGTGGAAGAATATGGTTATATTAAGGTTTTTCAGTTATATACATCATATATCGGACTGTCGTGTCTTGGGTACTGTGAAGGCGTGTTTCTTAAGCATGGGGGACAGTTCTTGGAAGAAATACCAAGAAAGCAACTTGCCAATGAGCAGACGACACTGATGACCTGGCAGTTCGTGTGGACAATAGCTGTCAGTATAGTAGGAATTGTCAGCAGAGATTTCATAACATTTATGGTTGGGCTTTCCTTTCTTCCATCGGTTATGATTACCTATTTTCTGAATTTTTTCCAGTCAGTTGGAAGCTTTGAAAACTATGGAAAACTTTATAATACACATTCTATTTTAACCATTATAGCGGATATATTCTGTTTATTCATTATTGGGGTATCGGATGGAAAAGTATTTGTGATAACGACAGTTGTGATCAATTATCTGGTTATGATTTTGGTGTTGATTATTTTTAATAGGTCAAACAAAATCACGATGGGAAGATTTGAACTGGCGAGATTTGTAGAAAATTCCCAGTTGGGCTTTTTGCTTATGCTGGGAAATATGGCATATATTTTATTTGCCGGAATCGACAAATGGTTTGTAAAAATTAACATGGGACTTACCAGCTTTTCTTATTATTCTTTTGCAGTGCAATTTCTTGCAGCAATCAATATGTTTGCGAACCCGATTGCATACACATTGTTCAGTCATTTCAGCAAAAGAAAAGCGCAAGATTTTGAATATTTGATGAAACGGATTATGATTGTTGGACTTTTTTTTCTGCTCTCCGGGGTATTTGTCTTAAAGCGGATTATTGAAATGTGGTTGGTGAAGTATACGGTATCCATTCCGGTTCTTGTAATTTTATTCTATGGTCAGATTTTTTATTCCTTAAATTATGCGATTTATATAAATTTATTTAAAGTGTATCATGAACAAAAAAAATATTTTATTAACTTATTACTGATTATTGTCCTATCGATACTTATGAATTTTGTATTTTATTTTTTTATTTCTGAAACGATGCTGAGTTTTGCATATGCCACTATGCTGTGTATGATGTTGTGGACTTTTTTTAATTTGACAAGGTTTCCATACCTGCGTTTAAAGAAAAAAGATTTTCTGTTTGTCGTACTGGCATCATGTATTTACTTTGTAGGGAATCGGATGGAATCATGTATTGGGGGAGGGATTGTATATATATTGGGATATAGTTGTCTGTTGTTCCTTTTTATGAGGGACATTTTAAAAATGCTGTTAAAACAGTGTAAAAGGTAGTGTTTATTCTCTCATAGTTCAAATTTTTCATGTAACGGAGGGAGGATTTTGCTTTGGATCATATAGACTTCATACTCAATTATGCTCGGCAATCCGTGATATTACTAAGTGTGCAGAACTGGATTTTTATAGTCATCACTGCTTTTCTGATGACTTTTCTGATGGTATATCTTGCAGGAAAAAAATATATCAGGAAAACCCAGGCTGTCGCCTGGATACTTTTTGTCACATACCTTTCTTTTGTATTCATATCCACGGTGTATGCAAGAAATGATGCAGGAGTATATCAGTACCGTCTGCAACCGTTCTGGTCTTACAGAGAAGTGTTTTGGGCAGGCAGGATGGATTTGCTGGTGGAAAATTTCTTAAATGTGCTCCTGCTGCTTCCGGTCGGGATTTTATTTCCGGCACTCAGCAGAAAAATAAAGTTCAGGCATACCGTTGCGCTGGCGGCTGTGATTTCTTATATCATTGAATTTTCCCAGCTTTTTTTGCGCAGAGGTCTGTTTGAACTTGTGGATGATCCTTTTCATAATGTTCTTGGGGCGGGCATAGGGTACCTTATTTTTTTATTTTTCAACAAACGTATGTGTGAGCAGTAAAAGGTCTCTTGTGACAGAAAATCGCAGGAGACCTTTTTCATAGATCAGTGACACCCTCAGTCTCTTTTAAAAATATCCCTCGTATACACTTTATCCGCCACATCATCGAGGCAGGAATCATACCTATTTGCGATGATCGCCTGGCTCTTTTTCTTAAACTTCTTTAAGTCGTTGACGACGACAGAGCCGAAGAAGGACTCGCCGTCCGGCAGGGTCGGTTCGTAGATGATGACGGTGGCGCCGTTCGCCTTGATGCGCTTCATGACGCCCTGGATTGAGGACTGGCGGAAGTTGTCGGAGTTGCTCTTCATCGTGAGGCGGTACACGCCGATGGTCTTGTTTTCCCCGGGATCCGCGGTCCACTGGCTGTCGGGCGCGTATGCCCCGGCGAGTTCTAACACGCGGTCTGCGATGAAATCCTTTCTGGTCCGGTTGGACTCCACGATCGCGGACATCATATTTTGCGGCACGTCGTTGTAATTTGCCAGAAGCTGTTTGGTATCTTTGGGCAGGCAGTAACCGCCGTAGCCAAAGCTTGGATTATTGTAGTGATTGCCGATGCGCGGGTCAAGGCAGACGCCTTCGATGATGTCTCTTGTCTTTAGCCCCTTCATTTCTGCATAGGTATCCAGTTCATTAAAATAGGACACGCGCAAGGCAAGGTAGGTGTTTGCAAACAATTTGACCGCTTCTGCCTCCGTAAATCCCATAAACAGTGTGGGGACGTCCTCCCTGATCGCGCCGTCCTGCAGCAGTGCGGCGAACGTGTGGGCGGCGTCTGTAAGGGCGGCGTCCGAAAAATCCGTCGATACGATAATGCGGGACGGGTAGAGATTGTCGTAGAGGGCTTTGGATTCCCGTAAAAACTCCGGGCTGAAAATGATGTTGCGGGTCTTGTATTTTTCGCGCACGGACTCCGTGTATCCAACCGGAATAGTGGATTTGATCACCATGACAGCGTCTGGATTTACCTTTTGCACAAGCTCGATGACAGCCTCCACGGCGGAGGTGTCAAAATAATTTTTGCGGCTGTCATAGTTTGTCGGGGCTGCGATCACCACAAAATCAGCGACTTTGTAGGCGGCAGCGCCGTCGAGGGTTGCGGTCAGATCCAATTCCTTTTCCGCCAGATATTTTTCAATGTAATCGTCCTGGATCGGACTGATACGATTGTTTAACATCTCGACTTTCTCGGGAAGAATGTCCACCGCCGTCACATGGTTGTGCTGGGCGAGCAGTGTCGCGATAGAAAGCCCGACATATCCTGTTCCGGCAACTGCAATGTTATATTTCCGGGAGAGTGCCGCCTGCGGTGTCGTCTGTGGAATCTCCTCCTCAAAAAGGTCGGTCACTTCAAAATCCAGCACTTCTGCAAGCGTCTGAAGCTGCTCAATGGACGGAACATAGCTTTTATTTTCAAGCCTGCCGATCATTGTACGGTGGATGCCGGTTGCCTCCGCGAGCTGCGCCTGCGTCAGGCTCTTTCCTTTTCTCTTGTTGGCGACGGTCTCTGCCAGTCTGTCTACGGATAATTTTTTCATAGGATTCCTCCTTGTGTTGTTTAAAACAACATTTCGAAAACAAAAAAGTTGATAATTACTCTAAAAACATCATACCAGTGTCGGGAAGGAATTGCAAGGGAAATGAGAAAAAAGCTTGAGAAAGCTATCGGTTCCATGATATAATTACAAATATAGAAAATACGAAAGGAGATACAAGTATGGAAAACGGTTTTTTTGATACGATTGCGTCTGTGATTCCTACGGTTGGGAAGGTTGTGGGGAATCTGTTGGTGAACACCTTTGGCGCGGAGGAGAATGCGGCGGGCGGCTATGTTGGATTCTTCCGAAACGATGCACGTGACGACGGGCTGGACAAGGCGGTATTTACAAAAGAAGGTGACAAGATTTTTCTGTGCAATACATCGCCGGTCACCAATGATTATATTGTATACTCCACGCCGACGCAGTACAGTGCAGAGTCGGATACCTGCAAGATCCCGGGTCTTGCCAGGATAGATGTGACGGAGAGTTTTGCGAACGCCGTTGCAGGAGGGGATGACAGAATCTTTTTAAATTCAGTTCAGCCGAAGAAGGCGGCGGATGGGGGCGGTGTCCTCACCGTCTATGGAAGCAACAACCATGTGGATCTGGCAAAGATCCGGAAGCTGGATGCAAGACTAAAGCTGGGATCGTGGCTGGAGATCGAGATGGAAGGCACACAGATGATGATCGTCTGCTGCTCCGCGCTTGCCGCAGGAACCTATTTGATCCACAGGATCCGCAGGATCGTGATCCATGAGGGAAACATCAATATAGACATGACGGATCCGCAGCAGCGGGAGAGGGAGCCGGGCGTGGTGGAAGTCCGGCTTGACCAGCCGCTGCCGGAGTATGCGGTTGCCGCCATCGATATGCAGGTCGAACTTCAGGAGCTGCCGCAGCCGAATGACGCCGCCCTGCAGGACGAGAGGGTAGAGATGATGGACGAGTCATATCTGCAGATGCTTCTGGCAAAAAAGAAAGCTTCCAAACGTGAAGAAGTATGACGCGGGAAAGGAGAAAGATGTCTGATTTCGGTTGCAAAACATTTGATCTATCGGAGGAAAGAGATTATGTGCAGGTGGTGGAACTGCTTGGCGGCGAGGCGCGTCTTAAGCGGTATCCGCTTGTAAAGGAGGCGCTGGAGCGGCAGCGCCGGATGGATATGGATCGCGGGATCGCGGAGTACCGGACGGTTCTGGAGACGGATGCGGGCGATTTGCGCAATGCGGTGTATTTTCCCGGGATTTTTTATACTGCGGATGAGAGCAAACTTGTTGTTTATTACGCGCTCTCTTACAGCAGGAAACCGATGGTGCAGTGGTTCACGATCAGAGTTTATGATGACAGGGGTGTGATCATTGCGCAAGAGCGTTTTTCACCGCCGCAGCCGCAGCAGTTTACCGCGGCAAAGTGCGAGTTTGTTGCTCTGCCCAGAAGTTCCAGATATAAAGTCGAACTGACGGATCTGACAACCTTTACAGACAGATACCTGTCCATGACAGCCCTGCAGGAAACTGTGGTACATTGTCTGGAGGCAGAGCCGGTATTTGACACGAGAGCGCAGGTACTTGCCCCGAAAAAGAATCAGGACGACGTACTGCAGGACTTGTCAGGGGATGATGCGCCGGTTCGTGCTATCTATAACCGGTATCCCTGGAATGACAACACGGTAGATTATGTGTACGATGATGCTTATGAGGGAGGTTTCGTCCATGTGAAGCTGGAGGCAGCGGGCAATATCGGACTTTCCAGGCAGGTGGATCCGGAGAGTCTGGAGATGGGACAGACGTTAGCAATCATGGACTTTGGCAGTGGAGCTGTGCGCTGTGATGAAAAGGCGGCGGATCTGCAGGTGGCGGACAAAACGTTCCAGTGGCTGTTCTGTCCGGACTGGGAACAGCGGGTTCCAAGTTCCTACTATTTTGCGAGGACCAGAGCCCATCTTACTTATAAAGTCGGATTTTACCAGAGTCCCTTGAAGTATGAGGATATTTTGTATCTGTCGTCCCTGCTGGAGGCGGATATGGGATACTCCTGCAGGAAAATCCGCTGCCTTGAGGTGTGTCTGGGCTGTGTAAAAGAGGGCACGCTTGTGGCGATGGCGAATGGTACGGTAAAGGAGATCGAACGGATCGGAATCGGAGAGAAAATCCGTGTGGATGCAGAGTGGACGCTGGGAGAGGTCACAAATACGTGGCGAGGCGACGATACGGAACTATTCTGGATTGAGACGACAGACGGAAAGCAGGTCGCTGTCACAGCGGGTCATTATGTTGCGACCGACGCGGGGTATGTGAGAGCTGAAGAGATGCATATGGGGATGCGCGTGTTGGTGGATAATGGCAGTTATCAGGGGTTAAGATACCTCTACACGACGCAGGGACCGGTAAAGGTATATAATCTCAGTGTTGCAGTTGAAGGAAGAAAGAACGGTGCAATGATATGTGGTGGTATCTGTCTTGCAGACAACGACTACCAGCCGGAGCACGCTCGCAGGCTTATGGCGGATGCGGCGGAAGGTGCGATTCCGGAAGAAGTGCAGGAACTGAAAAAACTGATTCAGGAATGTATGAATGAACAATAAAAATTGCCGGGGAGATAAGTTTCTTATCTCCCTGTTTTATTGGCATAAGATATGAAAAAGAAAAAAGAGATATTTCCCGCCCTTTCCTTCTCCTTGCCGCCCAATAAAAAAAATGATATAATGATCCGGACTTTTACCGGGCGGTGCAGGCAGCATTGCCTAAGCACACAGAATACAGGATTTGGAGGAAACAGTTTTGTCAAAATCCCTGATTATCACGGAGAAACCGAGCGTAGCGCAGGAATTTGCGAGGATTCTGGGCGTTTCAGGGCGGAAGGACGGATACATAGAAAATGACAGCTATGTGGTGACATGGTGCGTCGGTCATCTGGTGGAGATGGTTTATCCGGAGGAGTACGACGAGAAATATAAGAAATGGCGTCTGGAGGATCTGCCGTTTTTGCCGGAGCAGTACAAGTATAACGTGATCCCGAATGTGAGCAGGCAGTACGACGTGGTGCACCGTATGCTGCACCGGGAGGACATCGACACCGTCTACTGGGCGGGCGACGCCGGGAAAGAGGGACAGACGATTGAGGAAAATATCCGAAAATTCGGCGGCGTGCGCAAGGGGATGCGGGAGCTGCGCGTCTGGATCGACTCGCAGACCGAGGAGGAGATCCTGCGCGGCATCCGCGAGGCGCGCGCGATGTCGGAGTATGACAACCTGGCAAAATCCGGCGTGATGCGCACGATCGAGGATTATGCGATGGGAATCAATTTTTCCCGCGCGATGTCCGTCAAATACAGCAGACTGTTAAACGATGCGGCGGCGACGCGCAGCTACACGGCGATTGCCGTCGGGCGCGTCATGACGTGTGTGCTCGGCATGGTCGTCATCCGCGAGCGCGAGATACGGAACTTTGTGGAAACGCCGTTTTACCGGGTGATCGGGAACTTTCTGCCGGAGGGGAGCGGCGAGGAGGACGTGATCGAGGCGGAGTGGAAGGCGGTGGAGGGCTCGAAGTATTTTGGCTCGCCGCTCCTATATAAGGAAAACGGTTTTAAAAAGCAGGAGGATGCGAAGGAGCTGATCGACACGCTTGCAGGAAGGCGGGCGGTTGTGGACACCCTGGAGCAAGGCGTCCAGAAAAAGCGTGCGCCGCTGCTTTTTAATCTGGCGGAACTACAGGCGGAGTGCGCCAAACGCTTTAAGATCAGCCCGGACGAGACGCTTGCAGTGGCGCAGGAGCTCTACGAGAAGAAGCTGACGACCTACCCCAGAACGGACGCGCGCGTGCTCTCCTCGGCAGTGGCAAAGGAGATCGGAAGAAATCTCCACAAGCTAAAGGGCTATGAGCCGACCGGGAAATACACAGAGCGTATTTTGGCGGAGGACAGATATAAAAACATTGCAAAGACGCAGTACACCGACGATGCGAAGATCACCGACCACTATGCGATCATTCCGACCGGACAACTGTCGGAGCTTGGCTCGCTGCATGAGCTGCAGCGCAGGGTGTACGATCTGATCGTGCGCCGTTTCCTCAGCATTTTTTATCCGCCCGCCGAATATAAGACGGTGAAGCTGGTGGTGGATATGGACGGCGAAAAGCTGTATGCGTCGGCGAAGGAGTTAAAGGAACCGGGGTATCTTGAGATTGCGGGAATGCCAAAGAGTCCTGCGGCGCGCCCAAAAGGCGGGACGGCGAGCGGCGGTGGGGATGGCATAGAGCACGAAGATCCAAAGAGTGATGGCGTCACACATGATGACATCACGTTGGATAACCGCAGTCTCCTTGCGGCGGCAGCACAGATCAAAAAAGGAGATACGCTGGCAGTCGCTGGTTTTTCCCTGCGGGAGGGAAAGACATCGCCGCCGAAACGCTACACCTCCGGCTCGATGGTGCTTGCGATGGAGAACGCGGGACAGCTCATCGAGGAGGAGGAGCTGCGCGAGCAGATCAAGGGCTCGGGCATCGGAACGTCCGCGACGCGGGCGGAAATCATACGAAAGCTTGTCCGGATCGGTTATCTGAATCTGAACAAGAAAACACAGGTGCTCACACCGGAACGGCTCGGTGAGATGATCTTTGAGGTGGTGTCGCTCACAGTTCCCGCGCTTTTGAATCCCAAAATGACGGCGTCATGGGAAAAGGGGCTCGACGGCATCACGAGAGGGACGGTGGTCATGGAGGACTACCGCGCGAAGCTGGAGGATTTTATCCGCAGGGAGACGGTGGCGATGATCGACCGTGACCTGACCGAGCAGATCGCCGCCCGCATCCATCCGTTTGTCGGAAAAGGCGGGCGCGGACTTGCCGCGAAGAAAAGTCTCGGCGTCAAATGTCCGGTCTGTGACGGCACGATTGAGACGACGCCGTTTGGTTACGGGTGCAGCAATTATAAAAAGGACGGCACGGGCTGCCGTTTTTCCATCGGCACGATCGCGGGCAGGGACCTTGGTGAGGAGGAAGTGAAGGCGCTTTTGACCGATGGGCACACGGACGTGCTGACCGGGTTTTCCTCAAAGTCGAAAAAGAAATTTTCCGCAAGTCTTGTTCTGGAAAAGGATGAGGAGGGAAAGGTCTCCGTCGGGTTTGATTTTTCCAAAAACCAGCCGGAGCTTCTCCCCGATGTGAAATGTCCGGTCTGCGGCTCTGCGATAGAGATCACACCGTTTGGTTACACTTGTGTGAACCACCGCGAAAATCCCGAGGCGTGCTACTTTTCTGTCGGAAAGATCGCGGGAAAGGCGCTCGGCGTGGACGATGTGACGGAGCTGCTCGCAAATGGGAGAACGGGGCAGATCAGGGGATTTACCGCAAAAAACAAGAAGAAATTTAACGCCGCTTTAGTGTTTGAGACCGCGGAGGACGGCAAAAAAAACATTGCGTTTGATTTTTCCCAGAACGAGGCGCAGGTCATCGAGGATGCGCGCTGTCCGGTCTGCGGCGGTGCAATGCTCGTGAAGTCGTTTGGCTACGGCTGCGCGAATTATGACCCGGGAGATCCGGCAAGCTGCCGTTTTTCCATCGGAACGCTTGCGGGAAAAGATTTGAATGTGTCGCAGGTGAAGGAGCTTTTGGCAAACGGCAGGACGGGAACGATCCGCGGCTTTAAATCAAAGAGCGGGAAGAAATTTGACGCCTGCGTGGCGCTCGCACGGGACGAGGCGGGAGCGGTCAGCCTGAAATTTGATTTTGAGCACGTCGAGGCGAAGAAGGTCAAGGACGTTGTCTGCCCGCTGTGCGGCGGGGACATTGTGCAGACGCCGTTTGGATTTGGCTGCGCGAATTACGCGAAGGATAACCCAGAAAGCTGCCGCTTTTCGATTGGCAAGATGGCAGAAAAAACGCTGACGGAGGCAAATGTGAAGGAGCTTCTGACGAACGGCAGAACCGGAACGCTCCGCGGCTTTAAGTCGAAATCGGGCAAAAAATTTGACGCCCGCGTGGCGCTCGCACGGGATGAAGCGGGAAAGGTGACCGGTCTGAAATTTGACTTTACGGACTTGGAAGCGCCGCGTGTGAAGGATGTGAAGTGCCCGCTGTGCGGCGGTGCGATCGTAAAGACGATGTTCGGCTATGGCTGTGCGAATTATTCCAAAGACAATCCACAGAGCTGCCGTTTTTCGATCGGAAAAATCGCCGGCGTGACCTTAAAGGAGGTGCAGGTGAAGGAGCTGCTTTTGCGCGGCAGGACAGAGGTGATTTCCGGTTTTGTCGCAAAGACGGGCATGAAATTTGACGCGCCGCTCAAGCTGACGGAGCAGGGGCAGGTGGCGTTTGATTTTCCCGAAAAGCCAAAGCCGGTGGAAACGACGGTCAGATGCCCGAAATGCGGAGAACTTTTGCAGAGAAGCCAGTGGTATTATGAGTGTTTCTGCGGTTTTAAGGTCGGTCACACGGTTGCATCGGTGGCGCTGTCTGAGGACGTGATGCGGGAGCTTCTTGAGACCGGAAGGACGAAGGAAAAAATTTCCGGTTTTGTCTCAAAGGCGGGCAATGCCTTTGAAGCCTGCTTAAAATTTGCGGATGAGCGAATTTCTTTTGACTTTGAAAATCCGGGCGGAGAGCAGCAAGAGGAAGCGTCACAGCCCAAAGAGCAGAAGGGAGTTTGAAACGATTGGAAAAAGAAAATTGGAAGGTACTAAACCGTGATACGATCAAATATATTGCAATGGCGGCGATGCTGCTCAACCACATCGCAAATGTCTTTTTGCAGCCTGGAACAGTGCTTTATGAAGTGTTTGTGGACATCGGTTATTTCACGGCGATTACGATGTGTTATTTTCTGGTGGAGGGGTATCGGTATACCCGCTCCAAGAAAAAGTACGGGATCCGCCTGCTGGTGTTTGCGCTGGTCTCGCAGCCTGCCTTTGCGTTTGCGTTTCCGCATAACAATGGCAGGAATATGATGTTCACGCTTCTGGTCTGCTTTTTGATCCTGGTGGTGCGGGAGCGGATGATGCCCGGTATATTCCGTATGGTCGTGGTAATGCTGTTGGTGTTTCTGTCGGTATCCAGCGACTGGGCGATTTTTGCCCCGATGTTTACGATCCTGTTTGACGAGTGGCGTGGTGACAGGGAGAGGATCCGCGCCGCCTATATCGGTTCTGCAGTGGCGTTCGGGGTGTTAAATCTGATCAATTATCTGGACTGGTATGCAGTGCCGAAGGCGCTTTTGTGCACAGCCGGGTCCATGAGTGGTATTCTTGTGTCGGGATTTGTGATACAATATTTATATAACGGAAAACGGGCGGAGCACGGGAGGACGGTTTCCAAGTGGTTCTTCTATGTGTTCTATCCGGCGCACCTCGCGATCCTTGGGGCGATACGGCTTTGGATGCAAGGGCAGATGGTTTCGTTTGTATTTATGTAAGAAGAAAGGACTTGAAACAATGGAACAGGCAAAAATCAGCAACCTTTATGACTTGGAACAGACGATCGCAAAGGATTTATTTGAAGGCGCGACGTACCCGTGGGAGGTGCTCGGAAAGATCAGCGGCTTTATCCGGGAGCTCGGACCAAAGCTTGATCCGGAGCGCTTTGAGCAGAGAGGTGAGGACATCTGGGTGGCAAAGAGCGCGAACGTAGCGCCGACCGCCTTTTTAAACGGACCTTTGATCATCGACGAGGAGGCGGAAATCCGTCACTGTGCGTTTGTGCGCGGCAGCGCGATCGTCGGACGCGGCTCCGTGGTCGGAAATTCCACGGAATTAAAAAACGTGGTTATTTTTAATTCGGTGCAGGTGCCGCACTACAATTACGTCGGGGATTCTGTGCTCGGCTACAAATCCCACATGGGAGCGGGCTCTATCACCTCCAATATCAAGTCTGACAAAACGCTTGTGGCGGTGAAGGATCAAACAGAGCAGGTTGAGACAGGATTAAAGAAGATCGGCGCGATGCTCGGCGACTATGTGGAGGTCGGCTGCAACTCGGTGTTGAATCCGGGAACGGTCATCGGCAGGGGCAGCAATATCTACCCGCTTTCCTCCGTGCGCGGTGTGATCCCTGCAAATTCCATCTACAAGAACCGCAGTGAGGTCGCAGAGAAACAGTAAAAACCAAATTTCGACGAATTAGGACTTTACTATTCGGGGAAAATGTGCGAAAATATTTGCAGTATGTTAAATGTGTAACAAACTTTAACAACACAGTTCTATTTAAGTGAAAGGAGTCTTAAAATGATTTACACTAAGGAAGTTGAAAACATGTGCCCGGTAGCAAAAGGCGCAAAACATGAACCAGCTCCGATCCCGGAAGAAGGCAAATGGGTTCATTCTAAAAAAATTGAAGATATTTCAGGTTTTACACACGGTGTAGGCTGGTGCGCTCCGCAGCAGGGTGCCTGCAAGCTTTCATTAAACGTAAAGAACGGTGTGATCGAGGAGGCGTTAGTCGAGACGATCGGATGCTCCGGTATGACACATTCCGCAGCGATGGCAGCCGAGATCTTACAGGGTAAGACCATTCTTGAGGCGCTCAACACAGACCTTGTGTGCGACGCGATCAATACAGCTATGAGAGAGTTATTCTTACAGATCGTTTACGGACGTACACAGAGTGCGTTCTCTGACGACGGACTTGCGATCGGCGCAGGACTTGAGGATTTGGGAAAAGGACTCCGCTCCCAGGTTGGTACGATGTATGCGACCAGAGAAAAGGGCGTTCGTTACCTGGAGATGGCAGAAGGCTATGTGACAGGGATCGCTCTCGATAAGGACAACGAGGTGATCGGATACCAGTTCGTTTCCCTTGGAAAGATGACGGATTTCATTAAAAAAGGCGATGATCCGAACACTGCATGGGAAAAAGCAAAAGGTCAGTACGGCCGCGTAGCAGATGCTGCCAAGATCATTGACCCACGTCAGGAGTAAGGAAAGGAGAACGAAGACAATGGCTTTATTTGAATCATATGAAAGAAGAATTCCACAGATCAACGCTGTGTTGAATAGTTATGGAATCAGCTCCATCGAAGAAGCTGAGAAGATCACAAAAGACGCTGGACTTGACGTATACGATCAGGTCAAGAAAATCCAGCCGATCTGTTTTGAGAACGCGTGCTGGGCTTACATCGTAGGCGCTGCGATCGCGATCAAGAAGGGATGCACAAAGGCTTCCGACGCTGCCGCAGCGATCGGCGAGGGTCTTCAGGCATTCTGTATTCCGGGTTCCGTTGCAGACCACAGAAAGGTTGGTCTTGGTCACGGTAACCTCGGCAAGATGCTCTTGGAGGAGGAGACAGAGTGCTTCTGCTTTTTGGCAGGTCATGAGTCCTTCGCAGCCGCTGAGGGTGCGATTGGTATCGCAGAGAAGGCAAATAAGGTGCGTCAGAAACCGCTTCGCGTGGTGTTAAACGGTCTTGGAAAGGATGCAGCGCAGATCATTTCCCGTATCAACGGTTTTACCTTTGTTGAGACAAAGTACGATTACAAGGAAGCAAAGTTAAACGTGGTATATGAGAAGGCATACTCTGACGGACTCCGCGCGACTGTAAAATGCTACGGCGCAGACGACGTGCAGGAGGGTGTTGCGATCATGCACCATGAGAACGTTGGCGTATCTATCACAGGTAACTCCACGAACCCGACACGTTTCCAGCATCCGGTAGCAGGTACATACAAGAAAGAATGTATCGAGCAGGGTAAGAAATACTTTTCCGTAGCATCCGGCGGCGGTACAGGACGTACCCTTCACCCGGACAACATGGCTGCAGGTCCTGCTTCCTACGGTATGACAGACACGATGGGACGTATGCACTCTGACGCACAGTTTGCCGGTTCTTCTTCCGTACCGGCTCACGTAGAGATGATGGGTCTGATCGGCGCAGGCAACAACCCGATGGTCGGAATGACTGTTGCTGTTGCTGTGGCCATTGAGGAAGCTCATAAGGAAGGCAAGTTCTAGGAACTGTCCATCTGTATCAGAGTTGAGGATGCATTTTATGACAGAAGTCGCAGGGCGTTGACTTTTTGCATATGATAATGTATACTTTACTTAGAAAAAGAAGATGCTATGGTCGGAACGGCGACCTTAAATCCGTTTCCATTGGTCGGGATGAAGACCTAAAATTCATTCCCATTACAGAGTAAACTGTTAAAAGTCAAAAAGGGTGACTGTGGTCACCCTTTTTTGACTTTATAGGAAATTTCTCAAATTGTCAGAAATAGTGTATAATGAATAGGAAATAAAAAATGAAATGACAAAAGAGCGAATGGGTAGATTCGCCATGACGTTGTTTATGAAGTTTTTTGTTTTGGTTTAGGAGAGCTGCACTATCTGACTATGGAGAAAGAATTATTATGGGCATGGAGTTATCCATATCCCATAACCTTTCGGTATTGTTCAAATAGTGCAGTTTTTTTATGGTAAACTTCTAAAACCAACATAGAAGTACCACACTCGGAACAGCAGAGAGGGTCGTATCCGAAAGAGAGCAGAATGGAGTGGCGCCAGTTCTGAACAGAACGCAGGAAACGTTGCTTTTCAGCAGAAATGCATTTACGAAGATTTTTTTCCTGTTTATGATGTTTTGCATATATTCCATAGTAGCGAAGCATTTTGAAATGTTTTTCGGGGATGTGGACAATAAGTTTCTGGATGAAGTCCAAAGCAGGAATGGTTTCAGTAACAGTTTTGCTGTCTTCGTGTCTGGTGTAATGAAAGGTTACATTTTCGCCGTCATAATTATCAATACGCGATGTAGTAATGACAGGTCTGCCGAGGTACCGGCTGATGTATTTAATGGTAACATCAGGAGAGCAGAGATTTGGCTTTGCACGAACATAAAAACCGTCGGCGTGTTTTGTGTACATTTCATTTTTAACTTTACGGAAAGATGGACCGGTGCAGGAAACAAGCTTTTCAAGCAGCACTTTGCGAAAGGCATTACGAAGGAATTTATAATCAAAGTGTTTCATAGGACGCCAGGGAGTGATGCTGCCAGCCCCGCCCTCGGAGATGAGGGCATGGATATGGGGATTCCACTTTAAGTCACGTCCAAAGGTGTGAAGAACGCAGACCAGTCCGGGGGTAAAGTTTTCAGTTTTATTCATTTTAGAAAACATACGAAGGACAACGTCGCGGACAGAATGAAATAAACAGTTTAAGAGAGTTCTGTCTTTGAGAAAATAAATGCGGAGTTCTTCGGGGATAGTGAAAACACAATGACGATGAACACAGGCAACAAGCCTGCAGGACATATGAAAAGAACGAAGCTGGTTGTATTTGTTTCCACAGGAAGGACAAAAACGGTTTTTACAGCGAAAGGGAACAAATTTAAGATTCCCACAGTGAGGACAGCCATACATGGCACCACCGTGAGAAGGGTCACCACAATGGATCATCCTGTTGACATTTTCAATGACGGCAGGACGTGGATGGAGTTCGTAAATGATATGTTCATAATAATCAGTAAAAATGGATTGTAATATATTCATAATAGAATTTTACAATAAAGAAAGACACAAGAAAACCCCTTCCCCTCATGAATGAGGGGCTGGGGGAGTTGAGAGTGTCGAAGACACTTTTTTATAGAGTATTATAATGCCAGAAGATGGTTTTAAAAAACGCGTTCAGTGTGGCGCGACGGGGAGGAGGGCGTACTTCCAAACGACATGGGCAGCACGTTCGGTGGTCCTGCGTGGTAGTGGGAGTCGGCGGTCGGATAGTATTATTTTCACCAGTTCTCGGTGAAACAGCCGGATCTCAACTGGGAGAATCCAAAGCTTCGGAGAGAGATTTACGACATGATCCTCTTGTGGATGGACAAGGGTAGATATCGAGCGGGCAAAGCTTTATAGCAATCCCGACGGGAGCGAGTTCTCAATGGTATTTCAGTTTGAGCACATGATGTTAGACCAGCAGCCCGGAAAAGAAAAGTGGGACGTCTGCCCGCTGCCGTTTGTGGCGCTGAAACAAAATCTTGCAAAGTGGCAGACAAAGCTGCACGGCTGCGGCTGGAACAGTCTGTTCTGGAACAACCACGATCTTCCGCGGATCGTCTCGCGCTGGGGCAATGATAGGGAATACCGCATCGAGTCCGCAAAAATGCTTGCGACGATCCTCCACGGGATGCAGGGAACGCCCTATATCTATCAGGGCGAGGAGCTTGGAATGACGAATATCCGCTATGAGAGTATCGACGAATATCAGGATATCGAGATTCACGGGATGTATCGGGAGAGGTTGAAAAAGGGATATTCCCATGAGGAGATCATGGAATCAATCTATGCGAAGGGGCGCGACAATGCCAGAACGCCGATGCAGTGGGACGATACGGCGTCTGCCGGATTTACGACGGGAACGCCGTGGATCGCGGTAAATCCGAATTATGTGGAGATCAACGCAGAGCGC
Source organism: Roseburia sp. (assembly GCA_026168605.1). Classification (GTDB taxonomy): domain Bacteria; phylum Bacillota; class Clostridia; order Lachnospirales; family Lachnospiraceae; genus Roseburia. Next base: position 137,267 of record JAPFDX010000001.1, read on the forward strand.
GAGAGAAACGATCCGTCCTCCATATTCCATTACTATCAGAAGCTCATCCGCCTGCGCAAGGAGCATGAGATCCTGGCAGAGGGCGAATTTGAGCTACTGCTTGAGGAAGATCCGGCTATCTTTGCCTATATAAGAAGGCTGGGAGAAAAAGAGTGGCTCGTTGTCGCAAACTTTACAGACAAAGAGACAGACTGCGAACTGCTGCGGGAATGGCAGGGAAAGAAAAAAATGATCCACAACTATCCCGATGATGGGGAGGCTGGCACGCTCCGCCCGTATGAGAGCATGATCCTGGAGTGGGAAAAATAAGACAGAGAGACGTTGCAGGGCGCCCGACTAGGGGGTCGGGCGTCCTGCTGCCGTTCGGAAGTCTTTGGGGGACATTCCTTTTTGGCGGTGAAACGTCTTGGAAAAGTAGAGACTGTTGTCAAAGCCGAGCGAGTTTGCGATCGCCGTGATCGAGAGGTCGGAGTGCTCTAAGAGATAGCACGCCTGCTTCATGCGGAAATCGGTGAGGTATTCCTTCGGGGAGCGTCCGAGCACCGTCTCAAAGGAGCGGAACAGATGGCTGCGGCTGACCCCGACATAATCTGCAATATCCTCCACGGTGATCGCGTAGGAATAGTTGGAGGAGATAAATTCAATCCCCTTCTGCACATAGCTGTTTGCCGAGTTCTGCGTGTTTGTGTGCGACGCCCCGTGCAGAAAGAGCGCCAGCATGGTGTAGAGCCGTCCCGTCATCTCGACGGCGTGCTCAAATTCGTTGCCGCGCGCGTCGTAGATGTGCAGGATCTGGCGGCGGATGGCGTCGCCGAGCGGCGTGTTCCGGATAAACGGAACCTCCGGCGTAAAATCGGTCGCCTTTAGGATTATGGAGGCGTCGCTTCCGGTGAAGCCGACCCATGCGTATTCCCAGGAATCCTCCTCGGCGGCGTAATAGGTGACCTCGGTATTTGGGTAGACGAGGAAGGTGTCGCCCGCACCAAGCTCGTAGGTCTGCTGCCCAAGCTTATAGTAGCCCTTCCCGGAGATGATATAGTGGATCAGATAGTGGTCGCGGATGCCGGGACCCCACTGGTAGAGCGGATCGCATTTCTGAAAACCGACATTGTAGACAGAAAGGGAGACCAGTTCCTTCTCTGCAACCTTATAGGAATTTTTGTAGTTTTTTATCATGGCAAGATCCTCGTTTCCCCACAGAACACAACGGGTATGATATAGCCCTATTATAAGAAAGATTTTTGAAAGATGCAACATTTTTACATATAATCCACACTTTTTTCTTATATACATTTAGGGGGTGATAAGCTATAATGACACCAGAAACAAGAAGTGCGCAGGGCGCGCAAGGCAGAAAGGAAAGGTGGAAGTGTTATGGCAATTTTAGTGACCGGGGGTGCCGGATATATCGGCAGCCATACGTGTGTGGAGCTGCAGAATGCGGGATATGATGTGGTGGTACTTGACAATTTGAGCAATTCGTCCGAGAAATCGCTGGAGCGTGTGAAGGCGATCACCGGAAAGGATGTGAAGTTTTACGAGGGAGATATTCTCGACCGGGATATTTTAAATAAGATTTTTGCGGAGGAGAAGATCGAGAGCTGTATTCATTTCGCGGGCTTAAAGGCTGTCGGCGAGTCCGTGGCAAAGCCGTGGGAATACTACAACAACAATATCGCCGGGACACTGGTGCTTGTGGACGTGATGCGTCAGAACGGATGTAAGAATATCATCTTTTCATCCTCAGCGACGGTGTACGGAGATCCTGCGCAGATCCCGATCACGGAGGAGTGCCCGAAGGGACAGTGCACCAACCCGTACGGCTGGACGAAGTCGATGTTAGAGCAAGTGCTGATGGATATCCAGAAGGCGGATCCGGAGTGGAACGTGATCCTGCTCCGCTACTTTAACCCGATCGGCGCGCATAAGAGCGGCACGATGGGCGAGAATCCGAACGGTATCCCGAACAACCTGATGCCGTATGTGACGCAGGTGGCAGTCGGCAGATTAAAGGAGCTCGGCATCTTTGGCGACGACTATGACACACCGGACGGAACGGGCGTGAGGGATTACATCCATGTCGTGGATCTTGCAGTGGGTCATGTGAAAGCGCTTAGGAAGATCGAGGAGAACGCGGGACTTTGTATTTACAATCTCGGAACGGGACACGGTTACAGTGTGCTCGATATCGTGAAAAATTTTGAGGCGGCAACGGGCATGAAGGTTCCCTATGTCATCAAGGACAGACGTCCGGGCGACATTGCGACCTGCTACTGTGATCCGGCGAAGGCGGAGCGCGAGCTTGGCTGGAAGGCACAGTTTGGCATCCGCGAGATGTGCGAGGATTCCTGGAGATGGCAGAAGAACAATCCGAACGGATATGAGGAGTAGGAAAATTTAATTATAGATCAAACAACGAACGGCAGGGTGCGAGATCACCCTGCCGTTTTGTCAGCATTCAGTTTTTTTACTTCCTCAAGGGAAAGACCGGAATACTCCGCGATCTTTTCTAATGCAAGAGCACCGTCGGTCAGCATACGTTTGGCAACCTCCATCATACCTTCCCTAAGTGTCTGATTTCTCATATCTTCCATAGCCTTACACATAACTGCAATTCCCTCCTTACTCTCTTTGAAAAATTTTACCCGTTCTGCCAGCACTCCATAGTACATATCGGACGGATTGGTGCAGGAAAAATCGTGCATCAGTTTGCCGATCGGCGTCTCATCACGGTACGCGCCGTTTACATACAGAATATGCGAACCGTCCCCAAATTTCTCTCCGGTGTCAAGGAAACAGCGCTCGATCTGATATAAAGGATGCCCTTTTCCGATCACATCATTCTCCGTGATGAAAACGACATAGGTTTCGGGGAGCGCGTCAAATTCCTCACCCTTTTCCAAGAGGTTTGCATCCATCATGCTGCTGTTGTAGCGCGCCCGTTTTCTGCCGGCACCCTTGTCTGCGCGCTGGACTTCTATATTGAATTTTTGTCCGGCGCTGTCCGTTGCGAGCACATCCAGCCGAACCGAGCGGTTCAGCAGATTTTCTACAAACACCTGGGTGCGGACGTCGACCACATCTAAATCCGGCTTGTCTAAGACAATCCGCAGCACCAGTTCCATACATTCGGTTTTGCCCTCAAAACATTTGGTGAGGAAATCATCGTCAAGCAGACGAAAACTCTTGAGCCGTTTTAAATCCTCCTGATGCTTTTTATCTATCGTTTCAGTTACTGTCAAAATTCCACCTGCTTTCTGTCTGATCTTTATATTCCCATATTAGCACAAACCCTCCGCCTTTTCAAACCATCCCACACTTTTGTTTTTCAAAAAAGTGTATAAAATAGGAACAAAGTGTGTAGGACATTTAGGCGTGGGGGCGGAGTTTTTCGACAAAGCGCCCGCGGCAGAATGGGAACGGCGGACAGTGGGAGAACCTTGTGTATAAAATGCAGCGATAGTGTATAAAATCTGCGGATTAGCCGGAGATCAAGGCGTTTGCAGAGGGGGAATAAAAAATGTATGATCGTGGTAACAACAAGGAAAGCAGAAGGAGGAAACAGAATGGATACGGAAACGATTGCAATGACGATCATTGCGCACGCCGGGGAGGCCCTGGACAAGGCGTTTCAGGCGCTTGACGAGGCGAAGAAAGGCAATTTCGACCGGGCAAAGGAGCTGATGGAGGAGTCGAGGGCGGAATCCACGGCGGCGCACCGGAGCCAGACGGAGCTTTTGGTTGCGGAGGCAAACGACAAGAAGCTTGAGATCAATGTTCTTTTGATCCACTCGCAGGATCATCTGATGACAAGCATGATGGCGCAGCAGTTGATCAAGGAAATGATCTGGCTGCACGAGAACAAGGCAGACAAGGCAAATTAGCAAACAAACATTGGGAAAAGGAGAGAAAAGGTATGAAAATTTTATTAGCGTGTGCAGGTGGTATGTCTACAAGTATTTTAATGAAGAAGATGGAGAAATACTGTGCGGAAAAAGGTGAGGAGCTGGTGATCGCAGCAATCGGAAAGGGCGATGTGGAGACAGAGTGGCATAAGTACGACTGCGTGCTCATCGGGCCGCAGATCTCTTTCGCACTGGATGAGATCAAAGAATGCGTGGGGATCCCGGTTGCAAAGATCCCGCCGGCAGATTACGGCATGGGAAATGCGGCGAACGTGATGAAACTGGCACACAGTCTGGTGGACGGAAAATAAGAATGAACCGGACAGGAGGAGGAAAATTATGAACAGCGGAGCATTAGAAAGATTTGCAAACAGCAAATTTATGACAAAGTTGCAGGAGTTTAGCGTGAAGCTTTCGACCAGTCCTGCATTCTCAACCTTGAGCAACGGTATGGGCGCTACGATGGGTCTGGTTATGATCGGAGCTGTCGTGCAGATCATCTGCGCCATCGGCGGGTTTTTCGGATGGAAAGCGGGAGATACGGTTTACGATTCCATCTACCTTGTGTATAATATGACGATGGGAATTCTGGCATTTTTTCTGGCGTTTTCCCTGGCTTATAATTACGCAAAGAAATTAAAAGTCAATCCTCTGCAGAGCGGATTTACGTCGATGGTATGTTTTCTGCTCTTATGTGCGCCGGTGCAGACGGTGGCTCTGGCAGACGGAACAACCAAGCAGGTGCTTGATTTTGCGGGACTTGGTTCCTCGAGCATTTTTGTGGCGATCATCGTGGGAATGTTCTCCGTGCGGATCACGAAGTTTGCCGTGGATCACAACTGGATGCTCAGGCTGCCGGATTCCGTTCCGGAGGGTGTGTTAAACGGATTTAACAGCATTATCCCGGCAGGCATCAATATCATTCTCTGGTACGGACTCTCCCTTCTGATCGAGAGCTTTACCGGGACGACACTGGCAAACCTCATCATTTATGTGTTGTCGATTCCGATCAACTATCTGGTATCCCCGGTAGGTATGGTCATTGTACTTTTGCTGGCACAGCTTTTCTGGTTCTTTGGAATCCATGGGACAACGGTCATCTACTCCGTGCTTATGATCCCGATGCTCGAGGTTTATGCATCAAACGCAGAGCTTGCGGCAGCGGGTCTGCCATTGCAGTTTAGTTTTATTTTCCTGATGGGTGCCAACGGGATCATGGGCGGCGCCGGAAATACGCTTCCGGTGTGTATCATGGGTTACAAATCAAAATCAGAGCAGATACGGGCGGTCAGCCGTGCATCGCTGGTGCCGGGATTCTTCGGGATCAACGAGCCGATGGTGTTCGGATTCCCAATCATGTACAATCCGATCTTGCTGATCCCGTTCGTGTTATGTCCGATTGTTGTCATGGGACTGATGGGAATTGCATACTACTTTGGACTGATGGCGTATCCGTCCGTTCTGGTCATGGCGTGTATGCCGCTGATTTTCCAGAACTATATCACGACGCTTGACTGGAGAAACTGTGTGTTTGCTATATTGATGTTCCCGGTATGCTGGATCATCTGGTATCCGTTCTTCAAATTATATGAAAAGCAGTGTATCGCAAACGAGAAAGCGGCAGCAGAGGCTGACGCTGAATAGGAAAAGGAGAGAGTGAGTATGCTTACATTGGGAGTATCGTTGTATCCGGAGCAGGAGACGATCGAGGAGATTGATCGGTATTTAAAAACCGCCTCAAAATATGGTTTTACAAAGGTATTTACAAGTATGTTTTCGGTTCCCGGAACAAAGGAGGAGGTTTTTGCCTATTTTAAAAAATTCTGTGACATTGCACACAGCTATGGCATGAAGGTGTCCGGCGACTGCAATACAGAGTTTTTGGAGAAGATGGGCGCCAGTGAAAAAGATCTGACCATTTTTAAAGAGATGGGGATCGACATCATCCGTATGGATTTCTGCTATATGGATGAGAGGGACGTTGCGCTGATCAACAATGACCTCGGCATCGGCATTGAGCTGAACGCGGCGATGGTGCAGGGCATCGAGCTGGCGTTAAAGAATGGCGCGAATCCGAAGAACTTTTCCGCCTGCCATAATTTTTATCCGGAGAGATACACGGCGGGGAATCTGGAATCCGTAAGAGCGGTCAACAGACAGTTGAAGGAGCTTGGGATCCCGTGCGCGATCTTTATCTCGAGCAACCGTGAGGGAGCGCATGGACCGTGGCCGGTGCAGAATGGCCTGCCGACGCTTGAGGATCACCGCTGGATCCCGGCGGAATTGCAGGTGCGCCATCTGATCGCACTCGGCGATGTGGATGAGGTGCTGTTTGGAAATGCGTTTGCGAGTGAAGAAGAATTTCAGGCGATCCATGAGGTAATGCAGAGTGCATATGTGAATGTTCCTGCGGACGAGTCTCTTGGAATGCTCGCGAAGATTTTGCCGCACGGCGATCTGACAAGAGTACCGTTTCGCGTAGAGCTTGCGGACGGCGTGACCGATCTGGAAAAAGAGATTCTGTTCGACTATCCGACGCACGGCGTTGGCGAATACGTATACTATATGATCCGCTCCCGCTGGACGCGCATCCAGTACGGAAAGCAGTCGATCCCGGCGAGGGAGAGCGGAAAGGAATACTATGAGCCGGGCGACGTTGTCATCGTAAATGACAATTTAAAGCATTACCGCGGCGAGGTTCAGATCGTGTTAAAGGAGATGAAGGTGGATGGTCAGCGCAATCTGCTGGGACACATTCCACCGGAGGAGAAGATCCTGTTAAAAGAAGTGAAGCCGGGCGATACGATCTGCTTCCTACATTAGTATAAAGCAAGGTTTACAGAAAAAGAGAAAGGCGGAGGATAACATGAAGCATGAGTTGGGAATTTCTGTCTATCCGGACTTAAGTCCGTTGGAGGAGATTGAAAAATATTTTGAACTGGCAGGCAGATACGGCGTATCGAGGGTATTTTCCAGTATGTTTTCCGTGGAGGGCACAAAAGAGGAGGTGCTGGAATATTTTAGAAAGCTGATCGTGGCTGCGCACAAGAACAACTTAAAGGTGTCTCTGGACGTCAACCCGATGTGCTTTGAGAAAATGGGAGCAAAGGCGGATGACCTTAGCGTATTTAAGAGCATTGATGTGGATATTTTGCGCATGGACTTAAGCTTTGGGGCTGCCGAGGACGCAAAGCTTGTAAGAAATCCTTACGGCATCACGATCGAGTTCAACAATGCGCCTAAGATTGTGAAGGGGCTGCTTGCGCAGGGGATTGACGCAAAAGATTTTTATGTCTGCCACAACTTCTACCCGCAGCGCTACACGGCGATGAAGTGGGAGCAGTTCCTGGAGAAAAATATAGAACTGAAGGCTTGTGCAAAGGATCTTAGGATCGGTGCGTTTATTTCCTCGACGGCGCCCGGCACACACGGCGTATGGGACGCAGTTTGCGGGCTTCCGACGGTAGAGCGTCTGCGCACGCTGCCGATCGATCTGCAGGCGAGAATGCTTCTGGCTACCGGAAATGTGGACGATATTCTGATCGGAAACGCCTATGCGACCGAGGAGGAATTTAAACGCCTGCAGGAGGTGATGCAGGAGAGCGAGAAATTAAACGGAGAGCTCGACCCGACCTTAAAGATGCTGGTGGATCATGGACTGATCAGCTTAGACAAACAGGTGAAGCGTCTGCGCGTCACACTCGATCCGGAAGTTACCGAGAAGGAAAAGGAAGTGCTGTTTGATTTCTTCCCGCACCTTGATATGGGAGACAGCTCCGAGTGGATCTGGAGAACGAGGATTTCCAGATTTAAGTACAGCCTTCCGGCCGAGGTGTTAGAGCCACGCGCCTGCAAGGATGAGATGTTTGCAGTCGGCGATGTCGTGATGGTAAACGACAACTACAAGCATTACGCCGGGGAGATCCAGATCGTGAAGAAGCCGATCGTAAACGACGGAACGAGAAACAGGATCGGTCATCTGGACGAGGATGAGTACCAGATGATGGAGCTTGTGTACGACGGAGATCTCGTTGAATTTTTAGAGAAATAGGCACGGGGAGGGCGCGCAGATGGGTTTTCCAAAGGATTTTATGTGGGGCGCAAGCTCCTCAAGCGCACAGATCGAGGGCGCTTACGACGTGGACGGCAAGGGGCTTACGACGTGGGACTATGACAAGAAGCACATCAATCCGGGGTGCTGCTCCTTTAAATATGCTTCCGACTTTTATCATCATTACAAGGAAGATATTGCGCTGATGGCGGAGATGGGATTTCAGGTCTTTCGTATGTCCGTTTCCTGGGCAAGAATTTTGCCGGACGGAGAAGGAGCAGTCAATCCAAAGGGGATCGAATTTTATAAAAATGTGTTTGCCGAATGTCATAAGCATGGAATCGAACCCTTAGTGACGATTTATCACTTCGACCTTCCGGCGGCGCTGGAGGAGAAGTACAACGGCTGGCACTCCCGCAAGACGGCAGAGGCGTATGTCAATTATTGCAGGGTTCTGTTTGAAAACTTTAAGGATGACATCCGCTACTGGCTCACGAACAATGAATATAATGTCATGATCTATTACGGGGCGGTGGATATGCTTACCGGAAAGGCGAACGATCTGAACGCCCTCTACAATACCGGTCATCTGCAGCTTGTGGCGATGGCAAAGGCGATTGCACTGTGCCATGAACTATGTCCCGATGCAAAGATCGGACCTGCGCCGAATCTCTGTGCGTGCTATCCGGCAAGTGCAGACCCGAAGGATACGATCGCGGCGATGAATATGGAGGATCTGCGCAACCATATGTGGGTCGATCCGCTGGTATTCGGCGCTTATCCAAAATCAGTGTTCCGTTATTTTGAGCTGAACCATATCGTGCTCGATATACAGGAGGGCGATATGGAGGCACTGGCGAATGGCAAGCCTGATTTTATCGGCTTTAACTGCTATGGCAACGAGACGGTCGAGCACTGTGATTATTATGAAATCGACTGGAGCAGTATGGTCGGCGGTGACAACCGCGATATGAGCTATCTCGTCAAGCTGACCGAGAAACCGGGGGTGGGACGGGCAGTGAATAACCCGTATTTCCCAAAGGGTGAGGACGGTCATGCCTTTGACCCGAGCTGCATCCGCATCACCGCACGGAAGCTGAGCGACCGCTACCATTTGCCCCTGATCATCACAGAAAACGGTTATGGACGCCCGGATGTTTTGGAGGGGGACGGGACGGTTCATGACAGTTACCGCATCGAGCATTTGCGGGGGATGATCGAGGAGATGCGCGTGGGAATGGACGAGGGTGCGCTGCTCTTTGGCTATTGTCCGTGGAGCGCCGTGGATCTTGTATCGACGAGAGAGGGTATCACAAAACGGTACGGCTTTATCTATGTGGATAGGGACGAGGACGACGAGAAAGCAAAGACCTCCCCGATGAAACGCTACCGGAAAGACAGCTTTTACTGGTATCGGAAAGTCATTGCGACAAACGGTGAGATTGTTTAAGGGAAGTAAAAATGAAACTGAGCAGAGAGATTGTACTGGAATATATGCAGGAACAGGCGGAGGAGCACCCGGAAGGCGTCCGGTTTACAACGCAGGAGCTTTCCGAGGTGTTTGGGATGCAGCGTTCCAATCTGAGCAAGCTTTTAAATGAACTGGTGAAGGAAAACCGGATCAGGAAGACGAACGGCAGACCGGTCTACTATTTTCCGGTGAAGAAGGGGGAGGAGTCGTGCTTTCGTGAGCTGGTCGGAGCATCGGAGAGCTTGAAGCAGGCGATCCAGCTCACCAAGGCGGCGCTGCTCTATCCGGGCGGCGCGCTCCCCATTCTGATCAAAGGGCCGGACGGCTCGGGGAAAAGTATGCTCGCCTCCCTGGTGTACGAATTTGCCAAGGAGCAGGGGGTTCTCGGCGCGGACGCGCCGTTTGTGAAGATCAACTGCCGCTATCTGGAGGAGGAGAGCGGGGAGAAGAGAAGGGAAGTATTCTTTTCCGAGACGGACGGTGCGTTTCACAGAGGAAGAAACGGCGTGCTGTTTATCGACCACATCAACTGTCTGGGACCCGGCGTGCAGGATGAGCTGCTGCGTCAGGTGGAAAGTTTTCAGACCTCCTTTACCGATATGGTTCTGATCTATTCGGTGGACGACGCGATTACCTCCTCACAGCTAAGCCTGTACGTTTCAAAATTTTCCATCGTCGTCGATCTGCCCGCGCTCTCGTCGCGGACGCTTCTGGAGAGGTTTGAGTTGGTGCAGCAGTTTTTCCAGAAGGAAGCGGTGCGCATGAAGCGGGAGATCAAGATCAATGCGGAACTTCTGCGTGCGCTGCTGTTATATCCCTGCCAGTTCAATGTCAAACAGCTCAAAAAGGATATCAGGATCGGCTGTGCCAACGGATATGCGAGAAATTTTGACCGGAAGGTGGAACAGATCGAGGTCTCAATGCGCGATTTTCCGGATTATGTGCGCAGGGGGCTTCTCTCGTACCGCAAATACCGGACGCAGATCGAGGCGATCCTGCCGGATAATTACTCGTACATTTTTTCCGGGTGGTGCGTCGATACGCTCCGCGAGCCGGAGCGTGCGGAAACGACGGAGAAAAGCCCGGGGGACACGCTCTATGAGATGATCGACAGAAAGGTGGAGGAGTTAAAGGAGCACGGCGTGGAGGGGGATGATATCTCCGCGATCCTGCATGAGAATCTGGATCATGTTTTTTACGAGATCGACCAGAGCATGGGCAGAAAGGAGATCGACAAGGAATCCCTGTCAAAGATCGTGGATTCCGGGATCATTGAGCTGGTGCACGGTTTTTTGCGGGAAGCGTCCGAGCGGTTTGAGCGGGTCTATCCAGACGCTGCTTTTTATGCGATCTGTCTGCACGTATCGTCGGTGACAGAACGGAAGCTTGGGACACAGAAGATGACGGATGAGCAGATCGCGAAGGTCGTGAAGGAATACAACGAGGAGTATATTTTCTGCTCAAAATTTGCCGGAGAGCTGAAAGAAAAATTTGACGTCACGCTGCCGGTGGATGAGGTTGCGTTCCTGACGATGTTTCTTTGTCAGGCGCACCGTGGCAGCGCGCTGGAAAACAAACCTGTGGTGCTTGTGGCGATGCACGGAAATGCGACGGCATCCAGTATTGTGAAGGTGGCGAATGCTCTCGTCGGCGACGACAATATCTATGCGTTCGATCTCGTGCTCGATGAGGATATGCAGCAGGTGTATGAGAACCTGAAGCAGACCTTTCTGGATATCGATCAGGGAAAGGGCGTGCTGATGCTCTATGACATGGGTTCGCTGCAGACGATGGCGGGGATGATCGGAGCGGAGACGGGGATTGAGATCAAGAGCGTCTGCGTTCCGGCGACACTCATCGCGCTGGACGCCTCGCGAAAGGCGAGCAGCTATCACTCACTGGACGAGGTGTATCACGAGGTGATGGAGTCCTACCAGCAGGTCTATCAGGAGCTCGAGCAGTCCTCGAGAAACCGGGGAAATCCGCAGGTGATCATCACGCTCTGCATGACGGGCGAGGGCGCGGCGGTCCAGATGAAAAATTATATTGTCTCACACATCCATCTGGAGAATACGGACGTTGTCCCGCTGGCGATCTCGGACAGGGACTATCTGCTCAAGAAGGTCAACCAGATCCAGAAAAAGCAGAAGATCGTCTGCGTCGTGGGTGCGTATGACCCGCAGTTGTACGGGATCCCCTATATCCCAGTCTCAAAGCTTTTTGACACCCCGTCGGACAAGCTGGACATTCTGCTCTCGCTGGAGACGACGCAGGCGGTGACGGGAGTGAATTACAACGCCATCTATGCGTATCTGGAGGAGTCGTTGGAGGGCTTTGACATCCAGCTTTTGAAGGAGGTGCTGCCGTCGGTGCTCGGGAAGATCCGGAAGGCAGCGCGCGGGCTTTCCTCCGACCAGGAGATCGGGCTGTTTATGCACATTGCCTGCATGATCTACCGCATACAAAAGCAGGAGACCGCACCGCAGAACAGACATACACAGAGTATCATCGCGAAAAATAAGCGACTGTATCATGACCTGAAAGAGAGCCTTGCACGTGTGGAATCGGAATTTTATATCAGCATCAACGACGATGAACTGGCAAATATCATTCAGATCATAAAGCGGTGCTAGTGCGCGTTGTATGGAGAAAAAGCTGCCCTGACTTGTGTCAGAGCAGCTCTTTTCTAAGCAGTGGATAGTGGTATAACACATTTTTCTGGATTTTTTAATGGGAATTACACACATTTTTCTGAAAAGGGTGAGATTTCATATAAAGATTCGGGTGTCAAGGGGGCAAACATTGGATTGGCAAAATTCACAAATGGTATTCTGGTTTGTGAATATGGAGAAGCTTAGAACTTCTTAATGTTCTGCCATTTTCAGCAATTCGCCGGCAGGGAAGCCGACGAAAGCCCGAACTGCGCTATGGATGGCGCATAGAGGGCGGTTGCGTTCCTGCATATTAACGGTATTCAGAACATTTTAGAAGTTCTTAGCTTCGGAATCCTGAACAAAAAGAACACCATTTGTGAATTTTGCCAGTCGTAGTTTGTAAAATCCTCTTTTGACACTCGAATTCGATAGATCGATAGAGAAAAACCCCGAAGACCAAAGCCTTCAGGGTTTTAAATACCAACATAGTGAGCAGTTCGTAGGGGAATCGAACCCCTGTTTCCGCCGTGAGAGGGCGGTGTCTTAACCGCTTGACCAACGAACCTTACAAAAGTTATTATAGCAGAAAAAAAGAAAAATGCAAGTACTTTTTGAAAGTTTTTGAAAAAATATATAATATATACAATTCGGACAATAGATTCCGTTCTCTTTTTTGCCTGATAAGAGAGAAGCGTGCCACTCGTTGTTTTTCTTCAAAATGAAAAAATAAAGCTAAAACGAATAGAGGCAAAATGGAGTTATCAGGTTACTATTTGAATATGTAAAGATATGTAAAGAAGGGAGATTTTGCGTATTGAAGTTCACGGGAAATCAAAAAAATGAAAAAAATTTAAAAAAGTACTTGCATTTTAAATTTTTCCTGCTATAATATCTCTTGTACGGTTCGTTGGTCAAGCGGTTAAGACGCCGCCCTCTCACGGCGGAAACAGGGGTTCGATTCCCCTACGAACTGCTACTGTTATTATTAACAGCCCAACCCGGAGTGCTGAGAATTAAGAATTCTCAGCACTTTTTCTCTATCTGAAAAGTTTTGTTCCCGGGAAAGAGAAAAGCCTCATGGGAAAATGAGAAGAAACACAAAAGAAAGGATTATGAAGTTATGAAAATGAAGAGAAAAGTACTGAGTCTGCTACTTTGTGTGGTCATGCTGGTATCGACCTGCCCGCAGATAGTTTCTGCGGAGTATTTTCAGGAGAATGGTATTTCTGCGGAAAGTAACGAGGGGGGGACGGAAAAGGTGACCACCCCACAGGAGGGCACAGAGGAAGTAACGGTTCCGGAGGAGGGGACGCAGGAAAGTGCAGAGGAGAATACTGAGGAAGTAATCATCCCGGAGGAAAGTACGGAGGAAGTGGCTGTCCCTGAAACGGAGGAGGCGACTACCCCGGAGAATGAAACTGTGGAGAACACGGAAACAGCGCTGGGCACGGCGAACGGGATGCCGGAAGCGCCTGTCTCGGATGAGGGCGTGAAGGATGGGGATGCCAGTGACGCGCAGGAGGCGTTGTTCCTTCAGGAGCTGGCAACTGGCGGTTCTGTGACAGTTTCGACGTCGGATCAGTTTGAACGGGCGTTAAACAACAGCAGTGTAAATGAGATCATCGTGACAAAGCGCATCACGCTTTCCGGAACAGCGGAGAGCAGCGATTACAGCATCTCTCCGGTAATGATTCGGGGGAATGTGACGATCAAAGGGAACGGTTCTGGTATTTTGACCCTGCGTTCACCGATCCAGCTCACCGGGGACAATGTGACGTTTCAGGATATTGAAATGAACTTTATCTCGAGCGGGGCACTTGGCAGTGTGCCGCACCGTGAGATTTTTCTGGCAGGTCATACGCTGACACTGGATAACGTAAGCTGCTACACGAAGGGGTCTGACGGTTCTCTCGGCGGGTTTGGAGGCGATGAGGCAGAGCTGCTTCCGACCGTATACGCGGGAGGCTACCGGAATACGACGGTACAGCAGAACGGGGCAGGTCTCACCATTAAAAACGCGAACGATAAGACGAATATTCAGGCGATCTACATAGGACATGATGCGGGTGTGGATAACAAGGTGCCGTATACTGGAACGATGAATCTTGTCATTGACGCTAGGACAGCCGTGCGGGACGGGATCTTTGCAAGCGCCAATGCGGGAGCGGTAAACATCACGGTTTCCGGTCAGAATATCGAATCCTGCAGGACGAAGTATTTTGAGGGAAACAGCAACACGAATCTCGCATTCGACAATGTTTCCGTGAACCGGATCGCGGTGAACGGCGGAAATGTCATCCTTAAGAACGGCGCTATTTTTGAGCCGGTTGCAAAAACGCAGGCGGTGCTTGGAAATATAGAGGTTCCGGCGGGAACGACCTTAAACCTTGCATCCATGCCGGGTACTGTTATTCAGGGCAACTTTAGCGGTGGAGGAACATTGATCCTTGACAAGGATGACGCGTTGACGGTGAATGGGCAGATCAGTGGCAGCACGACGTTTAAGACGTGGGGAGGATCTCTGACACTGGCTGGAAGTCTTGTGGACGGAAAAGCTTATATCAAAAGTACATCGAAGAATATAACGGGAAGTATCACGTTGGATGCGAATTATGGAAACAATTATTCGCTTGCACTGAACGACGGCGTGTGGACAGCGAAAAACAGTACGCCTGCGGACCAGAGAGAGTTTGGAAGCTTTGAAGTGCTTTCAGCGCCTGCGTTTATTGATTATGATGTTGTAAAAACTGAATCTTTAAGTCATGATAAAATAGAACCATCTCAGCTATTCGTGACAGAGACAAGGGATAAGAATGGGGAGGTTTATGTACCGGAAACAGAATTTAATGCTTATGTACTCCGGGCGGAGGATGTAGATAAGAGAGATGAGACAAACTGGGGAACAGATATATTTGTCTGGAATCTTGGAAACTGGAACGGCGGAACTTATGATTTTGAGGAAAAATATTATATCTGGTTTGCTCCGGGTGATTCCACCGGAGAGATAAGCAGTAAAGTCACAGCCGGAAAATATAAAGTTTTCTTTACAAAAGAAGAACATGATTCCGGTACAGTGGGAGACATTCTGGATGATGCCGTTGCCAGTGCAGAATTTACGATCTACAAAAACGAGGGCACAGCCTCCAAGGAAATTCTTGACAAGCACGTGAGTGCGATCCCGGATCAGAAGTACACGGGGAAGGAAATAAAGCCTTCCGTTCAGGTCACGGTGGATGGAACAACGCTGTCGGAGGGAACAGACTATATCGTTCGCTACGAAAATAATGTTCAGATTACTTCCGGCACCACCAGTGCGAAGGCTGTGGTAGAGGGAATCGGCGGCTACAAGGGAACGGTAGAGATACCGTTTGCGATTGTAAAAGGTGAGACAGAGACCAAAGGAGCGTTGGCAGCCGGGAAAAATTCTTATACATACGGTGAGGTCGTGAAGCTTACTTTTACCGCAGAGCCGAAGAAGGAGACAGGCGCTGCGTATCGGGCGGGGGCAGATAAAGCAGATTTCTATTGCGGAAATACGCTGCTTGGGTCAGCGGATGTGGTAAATGGAAAGGCTGTACTCCTCTATGACACCGCGGAGCAGAAGATTCCGGCTGGGAGCGTGGATATTACCGTGGATTTTGGCGGAAACAGTCAGTTGGAAGCTGCAAGATTTACGCAGAGCGGTGTCTTTGCGCTGAATAAGCGAGTACTTGAGCGCTCCGATATTTCAAGCGTTTCCTTGCAGGATTTTGTGTACGAGCCAAATAAGAAGACTACTGCCATCACAGGAATTCACTGGGCAGATACCTCGATTCAGGGGCTGTCCTTTGAGGGAGAGGCACAGATTTCAAGTGATGTTCCGGGAACTTACAGTACGGCAGAGGTCAAAGGGATCACGCTTACCGGAGAATGGAGCAAATGGTATGATGACGCGAAGCTTCGGGAAGACGGAAATTTCTATCAGGCGCAGGTGAATCCGGCGCTCGTGGTAAGAAAAGCGCAAAATCCGGGGGATGTCTACATTAATAAGATGTATGATAAAGCCCAGAGTGGTGTGGAGGTTACATTTGATCTTCCGGTGGGATATGTGGTCGAAACGTATGGTATAGATAATTCTGCCGGTGATTATGATCAGGTGATACGGAATGTAAACCTGCAATCTGACAAGATCACTTTTGATGTTTTGGATGTGGATGGCAAGGGAACCATCTGTGTGAAATTTACATCAAAGTTTTATGAAGATCTAAAATATACCATTTGTGTGGAGAAAACATCGAAAGAGATCGTTGATCCGGGATTCCAGATTTCTGATATGGAATACAGCAGTGACGGTTACGTGGGATGGAGCGTAGGACCCGGGTACAGTAAGGACGATGTGACGGTTACCTATTATGATGTGGAAGAACAGAAGGATCTTGGCAGTACGGTACCTGCGAATGTTGGAAGATACCGGATCACGCTGCGCTATGAGAAAGACGGGAAGATTGCTGAGGCGACCACAGAGTTTGAGATAAAACCAAGAGAGCTGGAATTGCGCGCGCTCAATAGGAATATTGAGATTGGTGCGGCTGTTCCAAGTCTTGATTCTCCTAAGGAAGGCGTGGATTATGAGTTTGTGTCAGGAGGACCTGATGCGGGCGAAAGTGTGGGAACGATAAAGATGGCATATGCAGACGTGCCGGACGCAGGTACCGCCGGTCAGTATGAGATCCAGATCGGCGTTGTGGGGAATGTCAATGAAAACTATTCCGTGAAAACGCAGAATGCATGGCTGAATATCGGAGCAGTGCAGGAATACGGTATCACAGTAAGCGGCGGTCATGCCAGTGCAGACAAAGCGAGAGCGGGCGAGACTGTGACGGTCACGGCAGACGTGCCGGCGGGCAAGGAGTTCGTGCGCTGGAGCACGCAGAGTGCGGGAGTGACGTTTGCGAATGCAGAGAGCACTGTCACAACCTTCGTCATGCCAGCCAATGAAGTGGAGCTTACGGCAGAATTTAAAGATAAAGAGGCAGTACGGTATGAGGTGAAAGTGACCGGAGGTCATGCGAATGTACAGAGTGCCAAGGCGGGCGAGACTGTGACAGTCACGGCAGACGTGCCGACGGGCAAGGAATTCGTGCGCTGGAGCACGCAGAGTGCGGGAGTGGCATTTGCAAATGCAGAGAGCGCTGCCACAACCTTTGCGATGCCGGCAAATAACGTGGAGATCACAGCGGAGTACAAGGATAAGAGTACCGGTGGCAACACCGGCAGCGAAGACCAGGGCGGTAACATAGGCGGAGACACCGGAGACGGCGGCGGTCAGGAGGGCGGCAACCACACCGGAGGTGGAAGTACCGGAGGTGGCAGCCATACTGGAGGCGCGGCAGGAACTGTAAATAGCGGCAGCACCGTACCGGGACAGACGACGAGCCCGCAGACGGGAGAGGACGGTATCTCCCATCTTTGGTATATTGCCATGTTTGTTTCCTTCGCAGGTCTTGTCACATTGCGGTTACTGCGCAGACGCGAAGAATAGAAAAATAGAGAGTGTCACATGATAAATGCAAAGAAAAACAAGGTAATAGCAGAAAAACCACTTGCTTTTTTATACGCAGAGTGCTATCCTTAGAATTGATAACACGGTGACTGGATTGAGAGAGGGCTTAGGTCCTCTCTCAATTTATGTTGACATAAGAGGTTTCCGGTCGCCGGATGAAAATTGAATATTGAGAAAGAAGGTGTACACATGTCAAAACGTGAAAATTACGAAACGCGCACCGAAGAACTGCTGACTCCCATCCTTGAGAGGATGAATTTCGAGCTGGTGGATGTGGAGTATGTGAAGGAGGGCGGCACATGGTATCTGCGCGCCTATATTGATAAGGAAGGCGGCATCACAGTGAACGACTGCGAGGCGGTCGCCAGAGAGATGAATGAGATTTTAGACAGAGAAGATTTCGTGGAGGATTCCTATGTGTTTGAGGTGAGCTCGCCGGGGCTGGGAAGACCTCTGAAAAAAGAAAAAGATTATGTCCGCAGCATGGGAAAGGAACTGGAGATCCGCACCTACCGTGCGATCAACCGGGAGAAAGAATTTTACGGCGTCCTGACGGCATACGATGCCGGGACGGTGACGATCCGGCAGGAGAATGGGGAGCAGCTCACATTTGAGAAAAGTGATATTGCGCTCATTCGTCTGGCTTTTGATTTTTAATTGCATACGCTTAGTAAATAATAGGAGGATAAAAAAATGGGTAACAGTGAATTGTTGGAAGCGTTGAATATATTGGAGCAGGAGAAAAATATCAGCAAGGAGACATTGCTTGAGGCGATCGAGAATTCTCTCATCACCGCGTGCAAAAATCATTTCGGCAAGTCCGAAAATGTAAAAGTCAGCATTGATCCGGATACCTGCGAGTATCATGTATTTCAGGAGAAAACAGTTGTGGAGCAGGTGGAGGATCCGGTGGAGCAGATCAGCGTGGTCAATGCCAAGATGATCGACTCAAAATATGAGCCGGGCGACATCGTCAATGTGGAAGTGCAGTCAAAGGAATTCGGACGTATCGCGACACAGAATGCGAAGAATGTGATCTTACAGAAGATCCGAGAGGAGGAGCGCAAGGTATTATTCGATGAATATTACAGCAAGGAGAAGGATGTTGTCACCGGTGTGGTACAGCGCTATATCGGAAGAAATGTCAGCATCAATCTCGGCAAGGTAGACGCGGTCTTAACCGAGAACGAACAGGTCAGGGGCGAGGTGTTCCAGCCAACCGAGCGCATCAAGCTGTATGTGCTTGAGGTGAAGTCCACATCCAAGGGACCGAAGATCTTAGTGTCAAGAACACATCCGGAGCTGGTAAAGCGCCTGTTTGAGTCCGAGGTCACCGAGGTGAAGGAAGGCATTGTGGAGATCAAGGCGATCGCGCGCGAGGCGGGCAGCAGAACGAAGATCGCCGTGTGGTCGAACGACCCGGATGTCGATCCGGTGGGTGCGTGCGTCGGCATGAACGGTGCGAGAGTCAACGCGATCGTAAATGAGCTGCGCGGCGAGAAGATCGACATTATCACATGGAACGAGAATCCGGCGATGCTGATCGAGAATGCATTAAGTCCGGCGAAGGTGATCTCCGTGATCGCGGACGCGGAGGAGAAATCAGCGAAGGTCGTTGTGCCGGATTACCAGTTGTCGCTTGCGATCGGCAAGGAGGGACAGAATGCGAGACTTGCGGCGCGTCTGACCGGATTTAAGATCGACATCAAGAGCGAGACGCAGGCGAGAGAGTCGGGCGATTTCCTCGATTATGAGAACGACTATGAGGATGACGAGTACTACGAGGAGGATTACGACTCCACGGAGGATTACGCATCTGAGGAAGATTATGTTTCCGGGGAAGATTACGCATCCGAAGAAGAATTTGTTTCTGGGGAAGACGGTGTTTCCGAAGAGGATTATGTTTCCGGGGAATACGATGACAATGAGACTGCCGGGGATGACAGTTATGAAGAATAAAAAAATTCCGATGCGCCAGTGTGTGGGATGCAGGGAAATGAAGGCGAAGAAGGACATGATCCGCGTGATCAAGACGGCGTCGGAGGATGAGACCGAGAGTCAGATCCTTCTGGATGCGACGGGCAGGAAAAACGGCAGGGGAGCCTATATCTGTCAAAACAGCGAGTGTCTCGCTGCGGCGATCAAGAGCAAGGGTCTGGAGCGGTCGCTTAAAATGCCGATCCCGCAGGAAGTGTATGACGTGCTGACAAAGGAGATGGAGGAGCTTGAAACCAGATAAGGTATTATCGATGCTTGGCATCGCGGCGAAGTCCGGCAGTATTGTGAGCGGAGAGTTTTCCACGGAAAAAGCGGTCAAGGAGGGAAAGGCATATCTGGTGATCGTGGCGTCAGACGCATCTGACAACACGCAGAAGATGTTTTCCAACATGACAGAGTTCTATGGAGTGCCGATGTACCGGTACGCAGATAAGGAGACACTCGGACATTTCATAGGAAAAGAATTTCGTGCATCACTCGCGGTCACAAACGAAGGGCTGGCGCGGTCGATCGAAGAAAAAATAAAGCAGATAGTAACAACTGAATAAGGGAGGAATCAGGATAGATGGCAAAAATGAGAGTGAATGAACTCGCTAGGGAGTTAGGGATTGAAAATAAACAGATCATAGAATTTTTAAGCACGACGGAGCATCCGGTGAAGTCGCACAGCAGCAATGTGGACGACGAGGTGCAGGCGATGGTGCGCGGCAAATTCGGAAAGAGCGCGGCAGGGCAGGCGGCTGCGAAGGCGGAGCCTGCAAAGGAAGCGCCGAAGGCAAAAGCCGAGCCGGCGAAGGAGGCAGCGCCTGCAAAGGCAGAAGCACCGAAGGCAAAAGCCGAGCCGAAGAAGGCGGAGCCGGAAAAGGCGGCTGCGAAGACAGAAGCGCCAAAAGCTGCGCAAAAGAAAGCAGAGTCTGCAAATGCCGGGGCAAAGGACGATGCGGGGGAGAAAGAGCGCCCGAAGAAAAAGTCCAGTATAACGGCAGTCTTTAATGCGCAGTATAGTAAACAGGGCGCATCACACGGCGGCGGCAGAAGAAACGGCGAGCGCCGCGGCAATGGCGACGACCGTCGCAGAAATAACGGGGAGCGCCGTGGAAACAGCGGCAGACCGGAGCAGCGTCAGAACCAGAATAAGCCGGTCAGCGGTTACGATGTGCGAAAGGCATTTGAGCGCGTGATCAATCCGGAGGCAGCCAAGGCGGCGGAAGCAGCGGAGCGCATGGCGGCAGAGAAGGCAGCGGCGGCAAAGGAAGCGCCGGTGGAAAAAGCGCCGGAGACCATCAAGACCGAGAAGCGCCCGAATGTCAATGTGTACGGCAACGTCTATGAGAATGTGTACGCAAACAGCGGAAATAACGGCGAACGCCGTCCGGCAGGCGGAAATAACGGCGACCGTCGCCCGAATAACGGGGAGCGCCGCGGCAACAATGGCGACCGTCGTCCGGCAGGCGGAGACCGCCGTGGAAATAACGGAGACCGTCGCCCGAATAACGGAGACAGACCGGCAAGACAGGGCGGCTTTGGCGGAAACCGTGGCGGCAGACCGGATGGTGGGTCAAGACCATACCAGAATGGCAGACTGAACCAGAATGGCGGTCAGGGAGACAGAAACGGCGGACGCGGCAATTCCTACCGCGGCAACCAGCAGGGCGGCAGACTGGACCGTGAGATCGACCGCTTCAACAAGGAGTCCGCACCGGCAGCGGAGGAGCTGCGTGGCAAGGAGTCGAGAGACCGTGGTCAGGACCGTGGCAGAAACAACAGACAGCGCGGCGATTACGATGCACTCGGCGGAAAGAAGCAGGAGCGCTTTATCAACCTTGAGAAGAACGGCGGAAAGAAGAAACCGCAGCACCAGCCGCAGCCGAAGCAGGAGGAAGAGGTGATCCGCACGCTTGTTCTCCCGGAGAAGCTGACGATCCGGGAACTTGCGGATAAGATGAAAGTACAGCCTTCCGTGATCGTGAAGAAGTTGTTTTTAAAGGGAACGATGGTGACAGTCAACCAGGAGGTTGATTACGAGACAGCCGAGGAGATCGCGCTGGAGTTTAACTGCATATGCGAGCCGGAGGAGAAGATCGACGTGATCGCAGAGCTGCTGAAGGAGGAGGACGACGCCGAGGAGACTCTGGTAGCGCGTCCGCCGGTAGTCTGCGTGATGGGTCACGTCGACCACGGTAAGACGTCTCTTCTGGATGCGATCCGTTCCACGCGTGTGACAGACCGTGAGGCGGGCGGGATCACGCAGCACATCGGTGCTTCCGTGGTGTCTATCAACAACCAGAACATCACGTTCTTAGATACACCGGGACATGAGGCGTTTACGGCGATGCGTATGCGCGGTGCAAATTCTACCGATATCGCGATCCTTGTCGTAGCCGCAGACGACGGTGTGATGCCGCAGACTGTGGAGGCGATCAACCACGCGAAGGCAGCGGGTGTCGAGATCATCGTTGCGATCAACAAGATCGATAAGCCGAGTGCCAATATCGAGCGTGTAAAGCAGGAGTTGTCCGAGTATGAGCTGATCCCGGAGGACTGGGGTGGAAGCACCATCTTCTGTCCGGTGTCCGCGCACACGAAAGAGGGTATCGAGAACCTGCTTGAGATGATCCTTCTGACGGCGGAGGTACTTGAGCTGAAAGCAAATCCGAAGCGAAACGCGAGAGGGCTTGTCATCGAGGCGCAGCTCGACAAGGGACGCGGCGCGGTGGCGACCGTTCTCGTGCAGAAGGGTACGTTAAAGGTCGGTCAGCCGGTTGCGTGCGGAAGCTGCTACGGCAAGGTGCGTGCGATGATCGACGATCAGGGACGCAGAGTGAAGGAGGCAGGTCCGTCCACTCCGGTGGAGATCCTGGGACTCTCCGCTGTTCCGGAGGCAGGTGAGACCTTCGTGTCCACCGACACCGAGAAGGAGGCGCGCGCGTTTGCGGAGACCTATATCTCCGAGAGCAAGAACCGCCTGATTGAGGATACCAAGGCGAAGATGTCTCTGGACGATCTGTTCTCACAGATCCAGTCCGGAAATGTGAAGGAGTTAAATATTATCGTAAAGGCAGACGTACAGGGTTCTGTGGAGGCAGTGAAGCAGAGCCTCGTGAAGCTGTCAAACGAGGAAGTGGTAGTCAAAGTAATTCACGGCGGCGTGGGAGCCATCAACGAGTCCGATGTCAGCCTTGCATCCGCGTCCAACGCGATCATCATCGGATTCAATGTGCGTCCGGACCCGACCGCAAAGGTGACGGCAGAGAAGGAAAACGTGGACGTCAGACTTTACAAGGTCATCTACAATGCCATCGAGGACGTAGAGGCGGCGATGAAGGGTATGCTGGATCCGGTATTCGAGGAGAAGGTACTCGGACACGCGGAGGTGCGCCAGATCTTCAAGGCGTCCGGCGTTGGAAACATTGCGGGTTCCTATGTGCTTGACGGTACGTTTGAGCGCGGCTGCAAGGTTCGCATTTCCCGTGAGGGAACACAGATTTTCGAGGGCGATCTTGCATCCTTAAAGCGTTTCAAGGACGACGTGAAGGAAGTGCGCGCAGGCTACGAGTGCGGTCTTGTCTTTGAAGGCTTCAACGATATTGCAGAGTTCGATATCGTGGAGGCTTACAAGATGGTGGAAGTGCCGCGCTAGTCTGCCGGAGCGGAATAAGGAGATAGCATGAGAAAAAACAGTATTAAAAATACCCGGATCAACGGGGAAGTGCTGCGCGAATTGTCAAATATCATCCGCGGGGAGATCAAAGACCCGCGGATCCATCCGATGACGAGCGTGGTGACGGTGGAGGTTGCACCGGATTTAAAGACCTGCAAGGCGTATATCAGTGTTCTGGGCGATGAGGAAGCGCAGAAGAATACGCTGGCGGGCTTAAAAAGCGCGGAGGGTTATATCCGCAGAGAACTGGCGCGCAGCATCAATCTGCGCAACACACCCGAGATCACCTTTATTCTGGACCAGTCCATCGAATACGGTGTGCGTATGTCAAAAATGATTGACGACGTGACAAAGGGGATGCACGAGGATGACGGAGAGAGTGACGAATGACAAATCTGGATGATTTTCTGGCGGAAGCGCGCAGCGTTGCCATCGGGGGGCATATCCATCCCGACGGCGACTGCGTGGGCTCCTGCCTTGCAACCTACAATTACATCAAAACCTATTACCCGCAGATCGAGGCGGCGGTCTACCTGGAGCCGATCCCGAATATCTTTCAGTTTATGGCGCGCGCGGAGGAGATCACTTCAGATTGCAGTGCGGATAAGGAATATGACCTCTTTATCGCGCAGGACTGCGGCGATCCGGGAAGGCTTGGCGAAGCGGCGCGCTACTGCAACAGCGCAAAGCGGACGGTCTGCATTGACCACCATGTGAGCAATACCGGATTTGCCGACGAGGATTACATTTTCCCGCACGCGAGTTCCACGAGCGAGCTGGTGTACGATCTGCTCCCGAAGGAGCGCATCACAAAGGAGATCGCGGAGTGCCTCTACACCGGAATGGTGCATGACACCGGAGTGTTCCAGTATTCCTGCACCTCCCGGAAAACGATGGAGGCGGCGGGCAGGCTGATGGAGCTCGGCATCAACTATCCGAAGATCGTGGATGAGACATATTTCACAAAGACCTACAACCAGAACCGCATCACGGGGCTGGCGCTGATGAAAAGTGAACTCCATCTGGACGGAAAGCTGATCTCCAGCGTGATCACGGCGGAGGAGATGCGCGCTTACGATGTCCTGCCGAAGCATCTGGAAGGGATCGTCGCGCAGTTAAGGAGCACGAAGGACGTCGAGGTCGCGGTCTTTTTGTACCAGACCGGGGAGGACGGCTACAAGGTGAGCCTGCGCTCTGCGGAGACGGTTGACGTGGCAAAGATTGCCGTTTCCTATGGCGGGGGCGGTCATGTGCGCGCCGCGGGCTGCTCGGTGCAAGGGGATCCCGCGCAGGTGATCGCAGAGATCAAAGAGCAGGTTTTAGCACAGATCAGAGAGAAAGAGTAAACAAAAGATGCCAAGTGGAATTATCAATGTATACAAGGAAAAAGGTTACACCTCCTTTGACGTGGTCGCAAAGCTTCGCGGAATACTTAAGACAAAGAAAATCGGACACACAGGGACACTTGACCCGGATGCAGAGGGCGTGTTGCCTGTGTGTCTTGGCAAAGCGACGAAGGTCTGCGATCTGCTGACAGACAAGGACAAGGAGTACGAGACGGTCATGCTGCTCGGGACGGTGACGGACACGCAGGACATATCGGGAGAGATCTTAGAGCAGCGTGAGGTTACGGTCACGGAAGAACAGGTGCGCGCGGCGGTGATGAGCTTTGTGGGGGATTACAACCAGATCCCTCCGATGTATTCCGCCTTAAAGGTCGGAGGGAAAAAGCTGTGCGATCTGGCGCGGTCCGGGGTTACGGTGGAGCGCGCGGCAAGGCAGGTGAGGATCCATTCCATCACGATCCGGTCGGTGGAACTTCCGCGTGTTGCGATGCGTGTGGAGTGCTCCAAGGGCACATACATCCGCACGCTGTGTCAGGACATCGGCGAGAAGCTGGGCTGCGGCGCGTGCATGGAAGAGCTGCTGCGGACGCGCGTGGCAGATTTCCGTGTGGCGGACGCGCTACGGCTTTCGGAGATTGAGCGCCTCGCGGTGCAGGAGGCGGGGGCAGAGCGCTTTTCGTTTCTGAGAGACACGGACTCCGTCTTTTTACAGTACGAAAAGGCGGTGGTGCAAAAGCAGTTTGACAAACTTTTGTACAATGGCAACCGCATACGCCCGGAGATGTTCGCAGACTATGCGCCCGCGTGGGAGAAAAATCCGGTGCGCGTGTACGACGCGGACGGACATTTTATCGGAATCTACGAATTTCAGGCAGGACAGAACGACTATAAACCATTGAAGGTGTTTATGGAATTATGAAATATATCAGAAATACGACAGACTTTTATATAGAAGAAAACACGGTGCTTTCCCTCGGAAAATTTGACGGGATCCACAGAGGGCACGAGCTTTTGCTGGAGCACATGGCAGAAAAAAAGAAGGCGGGGCTTTCGGCGGCGATCTTCACCTTTGACATTCCGCCAAAGAGAAATGCCGGGCAGACGGCGGCAAAGGTACTTACGACAAATGATGAAAAGGTGCACATTTTTGAGCGTCTCGGCGTGGACTATCTCGTGGAGTGCCCGTTCACGCAGGAGATCATGTGCATGGAGGCGGAGGATTTTATCGAGAAGATCGTGCGCCAGCTCCATGTGAAATGCATGGTGGTCGGCAAGGATTTTCATTTCGGGCACAACAGGCGGGGCGACTACCGGATGCTGCTTTCGTATGAGGAGCAGTACGGCTACGAGGTGATCGTCGTCGAGAAGATGAAAGAGGATGCGCGCGACATCAGCAGTACGTTTGTGCGGGAGGAGATCGCGCGTGGAAATATCGAAAAAGCCAATCACCTGCTCGGCTACCGCTATTTTGTGACGGGGGTGGTCAGACACGGCAACCAGCTCGGCAGGACGATTGGCATACCGACGATGAACCAGTTTCCGCCGGAGGAAAAGCTGCTCCCGCCAAACGGCGTCTATGTGACGGAGGTCTCCATTGACGGAGAGAGATACAGAGGGATTACGAACGTTGGCTGCAAGCCGACGGTCGGCGCGGGAAATCCGGTCGGCGTGGAGACGCATCTGCTGGACTTTTCGGGAGATATGTATGATAAGCCGGTGACGGTAGAGTTTCTGGCAAAGATACGGGAAGAACGGAAGTTTGGTACGATCGGCGAGTTAAAGAGCCAGATGCAGAGAGATCTTGCGTATGGAAGGACCTTCTTTTGTGAAAAGTGATAAAACGGTGCAGGCATATCATTTGCAGAATGAAATGTTACACAATTATTACAAAAATATGTTGACACCGTAAAATGTGCTTGTTATACTGGAACACGGAGCGAAAGAACGGAAAAGATTCTTAGGAGGTCTTATGAAGGCAAGAATGATAAGAGTGGCAGGTCTGCTCTTTGCCGGCACGATGGCATTTACAGTTGTATATATGAATCCGGACAGAGGGGAGAAGACGGCTGTGACGGGCGGCAGCGTCCGCGCGGGTGTCTCTTCCGAGCTGTATGCGGATATGGAGGCTTATACAGACCGTATGACCCTCGCATCGGGAGCGACGAGCGCGGTCACGGCATATTTAAGCAGTGCAGGAGACGCTGTTGTGGCACAGGTTGAGGAGACGGATACCGTGATGACGGCGTCGGCGCAGGAGCAGACAGCCCAGGCGCAGACGTCGGCATACGGATATACCAATATCGGAGTTGCGTCGGTGGACGGAAATCTGAACGTCAGGGAGACTCCTTCGACAGAGGGAAAGCTGGTCGGCAAGATGCCGAACAACGCAGGCTGTGAGATCCTGTCGGTGGAGGGCGAGTGGACGAAGATCAAGTCCGGCGAGGTGGAGGGATTTGTCAAGTCCGAATACCTTTTGAGCGGCGAGGCTGCGGTTGCACGCGCCGAGCAGGTGAAGCAGACGGTGGCGACCGTCACGACGACGACGCTTTATGTGAGAGAGCAGCCGAACACCGAGTGTACCATCATCACCTCCATGCCGATGGGCGAGGAGCTTGAGGTTGTCGAGACACTCGACGGCTGGGTGAAGGTCAATGTCGACAGCGACGAGGGATATGTTTCTTCTGATTATGTGAATATTTCCACAGAGCTGCCGAAGGCGATGACCATGACGGAGGTGCGTTACGGTCAGGGCGTGTCGGACGTGCGCGTATCTCTGGTACAGTACGCGACACAGTTTGTCGGAAATCCTTATGTCTGGGGCGGCACAAGCCTGACAAGAGGTGCAGACTGTTCCGGCTTTGTGCTGAGCGTCTATGCCAACTATGGAATTTCCCTGCCACATTCCTCCCGTGCGCAGGCGAACTGCGGCGCGAAGATTTCCGCATCCGAGGCGAAGCCGGGAGATCTGTTTTTCTACGGCAACGGCAGCGGGATCAACCACGTGGCAATCTATATCGGAGGAGGACAGGTTGTGCACGCAAGCTCACCGCGTACCGGCATCAAGATTTCCGGCGCTTACTACCGCACACCGGTGAAGGTGGTGCGCATCATCAATGAGTAGCATAAAATATCAATTTAGTCATTTACAAGAGGGATTCTCTGTGTTACAATGGCTAAGTATGAGTTTAGCCCATATTCGGTAACTGGACACTCCGACCTTTACTGAATATCGCAGGGCGATGGGCGGATTGCCCGGAGACGTCGCAGACGTTATCTGAGAATAAGAAGAAGGAGGATCATCACATGATCGCAAAGGACAAGAAGCAGAGCATTATCGCAGAGTATGGAAGAACAGCAAACGACACAGGTTCGCCGGAGGTACAGGTTGCACTTTTGACAGCACGTATCGAGGAGCTTACCGCTCACTTAAAGGAGAACCCGAACGACCACCACTCCAGAAGAGGATTGCTTAAGATGGTTGGTCAGAGACGTGGTCTGCTGGCTTACTTAAAGAAAGTGGATATCGAGAGATACCGTTCTTTAATCGAGCGTTTAGGTCTGAGAAAATAATAGTCCAAAAGACGGGTACAGATGCCCGTCTGAAAATAGAGCGGAGTAATACCCGCTCTATTTTTTCAATAGCCAGGGAGTGATTCCCAAAGGAGAATAGATATGTACAAAAGTTTTTCAATGGAACTTGGAGGCAGAACCCTGACCGTCGATATCGGCAGAGTCTGTGCACAGGCAAATGGTGCCGCATTATTAAAATATGGTGAGACCACTGTATTGTCCACGGTCACAGCATCGGACAAACCGAGGGATGGCATTGATTTCTTCCCGTTAAGCGTTGAGTTTGAGGAGAAGATGTATGCAGTCGGCAAGATTCCGGGTGGGTTTAATAAGAGAGAGGGAAAGGCGTCGGAGAATGCCATCCTCACCTCCCGTGTGATCGACCGTCCGATGAGACCGTTGTTTCCGAAGGACTACCGGAATGATGTCACGATCAACAACATGGTGATGTCCGTGGATCCGTCCTGCCGTCCGGAGATCGTCGGCATGATCGGTTCTGCGCTCGTGACCACGATTTCTGATATTCCGTTTGCGGGACCGTGCGCGACGACCCAGATGGGTATGGTGGACGGCGAGTTTATCGTGAACCCGTCCCAGAAGGAGTGGGATCACGGTGATCTGCAGCTCACCGTTGCATCCACGGCGGAGAAGGTGATCATGATCGAGGCGGGAGCGAATGAAATCCCGGAGGCGAAGATGATCGAGGCGATCTACAAGTGCCACGACATCAACCAGACTATCATTGCATTTATCAACCGGATCTGTGCGGAGGTCGGCAAGCCGAAGCATGAGTACACGAGCTGCGCGATCCCGGAGGAGATGTTTGCGGCGATCAGAGAGATCGTGACTCCGGAGCAGATGGAAGAGGCTGTCTTTACCGATGAGAAGCAGAAGAGAGAAGAGAATATCCGTGAGATCACGGCGAAGTTAGAGGAGGCGTTTGCGGACAACGAGGAGTGGCTTGCCGTGCTCGGCGAGGCTGTTTACCAGTACCAGAAGAAGACTGTCCGCAAAATGATCTTAAAAGACCACAAGCGTCCGGACGGTCGTGCGATCAACCAGATCCGTCCGCTGGCTGCCGAGGTGGATCTGATCCCGAGAGTACATGGTTCCGCAATGTTTACGCGCGGACAGACACAGATCTGCGACGTTGTGACACTGGCTCCGCTCTCTGAGGTTCAGAAGATCGACGGGCTGGATGAGAATATCACGACAAAGAGATACTTACACCAGTACAACTTCCCGTCCTACTCCGTGGGCGAGACGAAAGTTTCCCGCGGACCGGGACGCCGTGAGATCGGTCATGGTGCGCTTGCGGAGAAGGCGCTGATGGCAGTGCTTCCTTCCGAGGAGGAGTTCCCGTACGCAATCCGTGCGGTGTCCGAGACGTTCGAGTCCAACGGTTCCACCTCCATGGCGTCCACCTGCGCATCCTGCATGGCGCTGATGGCGGCAGGTGTTCCGATCAAGGCTATGGTTGCAGGTATCTCCTGCGGTCTTGTGACCGGAGACACCGATGACGATTACATCGTACTGACAGATATCCAGGGACTTGAGGATTTCTTCGGGGATATGGATTTCAAGGTAACCGGTACACATAAGGGTATCACCGCGATCCAGATGGATATCAAGATCCACGGTCTGACAAGACCGATCGTGGAGGAGGCGATCGCGCGCACGAGAGAGGCGAGACTTTACATTATGGACGAGGTGATGTCAAAGGCGATCGCAGAGCCGAGGAAAGAAGTCGGACCATATGCGCCGAAGATCATCCAGATCCAGATTGATCCGGCAAAGATCGGTGATGTGGTTGGTCAGAGAGGCAAGACGATCAATGAGATTATTGACCGCACCGGCGTGAAGATCGACATCACAGACGACGGTTCTGTTTCTGTCTGCGGAACGGACGCGGCGATGATGGATAAGGCGGTTGAGATGATTCGCATGATCACGACCGATTTCGAGGAGGGACAGATCTTTGTCGGAACGGTTGTCAGCATCAAGGAGTTCGGCGCATTCTTAGAGTTTGCACCGGGTAAGGAGGGTATGGTCCACATCTCCAAGATCGCGAAGGAGAGAATTAACCGTGTGGAGGACGTCCTCACACTGGGAGATAAGGTAAAGGTTGTCTGCTTGGGCAAGGACAAGATGGGAAGGATCAGTTTCTCCATCAAGGATGTGCCGGCGGAGGCATAAATATTTTTCCATAAGACAAAAGAAGCGTTTTCTGCCGCCCATGTGGCAGAAAACGCTTCTTTACTTTATCGGAAATTTTCTGGTAACCGCCGGTTGACAGATTGTAAGCCGCCGTTTGGTAGTATGCAACCGGAAAAAGGGATACTTTTTGTATAGCGGACGGCAGAACGCCGCCGACATCATAAAATGGAGGGAAAAGGTATGATCTTGGCAGACAAGATAATCAGACTAAGGAAAAAGAACGGATGGTCGCAGGAGGAGCTCGCGGAAAAAATGAAAGTATCCCGTCAGGCTGTCTCCAAGTGGGAGGGCGCGCAGACGATACCGGAGCTGGAAAAAGTTTTGATGCTGGCAAGTCTCTTTGGAGTGACGACCGATTACCTGCTCAGGGATGAGATGGAGGACGAAGAATTTGCGGAGGAAAACAGCGGTGCGTCTGTGCGGCGCGTCACGCTTGCGCAGGCGAATGCTTTTCTGGAATGGAGGGAATCCGCGTCGGTACAGATCGCGGTTGGAACCTTTCTCTGTATCGTGGCGGGACTTCCCCTTATCCTTTTGTATGCGGCGGCGGAGGTTCCAGCCAGTGGCATATCTGAAAATATGGCGGGCAGAGTCGGTCTGACCGCGCTGCTGATGCTCGTTGCGGTAGCCGTCGCCCTGTTTCTTTTCTGCGAATTTAAAAATGCACCGTTTGATTTCATCGGGAAGGAGCCGTTTGAGACGGAATACGGTGTGACGGGAATGGTGAGGGAGCGGCAGAAGGCTTATCAGGGTACTTATGTCAGATATAGAGTTGCGGGCACCTGTATCTCCATTCTTGCGCCTGTTCCGCTGCTCATCGGAGCATTTTCGGAGAATGATCTTTTTGCGGCGCTTATGTTCGCGGCAACGGTGCTTCTTGCCGGAGCAGGCGTGGCAGTCCTCATCATTTCGGGGGTGCGCCAGGCGGGGATGCAGAAGCTTCTGGCGGAGGGCACATCCGGTTTGCAGGAAAACAGAAGGAGGCACATCCGGCAGTCTGTTGCGGCAGTTTACTGGCTGATGGTGGCGGCCGTCTATTTTGGATGGAGTTTTTGGACGAACGACTGGGGAAATACATGGGTTCTGTGGGTGGTTGCGGGTATCCTGTTTGTGGCGGTGATGGGATTGTGCAGTCTGTTGCAGGAGAAAAAATAGAAAAAAACACAAAAACAGACTAAAAAAGACAAAAAAAGAGCTAAAAGTGTTGAAATTTTAGGGGGGGTGGTATAATAGTGCCAAAGTAATTGGAGTCAAAGGAGAATGAAAATGAAAGAGAGATTGGAACGGCTGCATCTGAAGGAGCGGTTAAAGTCTGGTTACCGGACTGTCATTCAGATGATGTTTTTTTCCGGAATTTTGTCGCTCATTGTGACGGGACTGCTCTTCGCGAGTATGTCCTATCTGGTTCAAAAGGTTCAGCGCGCCGATACGGCGGTGAAGGTATGCAGGATCGATGTGAACATCGCGGCGAGAAGTATCCGCGAGATGGCGCTGAATCCGGATAAGTCCAGCTATGCAGGTTACAGGGAACTGGTTGGCACAAAGATGGAGGAGATCGGCACGGAGCTTGAGGTGCTGGAGCAGACCGGGGTCGTGGAGGACGAGCTTTACCAGAGCTATGAGCAGGCGCTGACCGACTGGGGAACGATCGGCTATGAGATCATGGATGATATCGAGGCGGGCAGGGATGCGGAGGCTCTGGACAGGATCCTGACCGAGTGTGTGCCGGCTCTGGATCATCTGATCGCGATTGCGAACGAGCTGGATGATTATACGGATCAGCGGACAGCAAATGCAGTTGCATTTACGACATGGATGGCAGTGATCGGTATTATCGGCGTGATCGCATTTATTGTCATCGCAGTGATCCTCTCGATACGGGTGAGCAGCGTGATCATCACTTCCATCACGAAGCCGCTGGGCGAGATCAAGAATGTGGCGGAGGAGCTTGCGGCAGGCAATCTTCACAGCAATGTGGACTATCGTTCAGAGGATGAGATCGGTATTCTGGCGCACAGCCTGCGCAAGTCGATCCGTACCTTAAGCTCTTACGTGGACGATATTGACCGTGCGATGCGCGAATTTTCTTCCGGCAATTTCGACGTGCAGCCGGAGGTGGAGTGGAAAGGTGATTTCATCGGAATCTTAAATTCGTTTATGATGTTTGAGGAGAGCATGGCGGACACGATCAAGGGTGTCCGCGAAGCGAGCAGACAGGTGTCCGGAGGCTCGGAACAGGTCGCTGCAAGCGCGCAGGATCTGGCGTCGGGAGCAACCGATCAGGCGGCGGTTGTGGAGCAGTTGACCGCGACGATCGCAAGTGTGGCAGACCGTGTTTCACGCAATGCAGAGCACGTTGCTGAGATCAGCAGTACCATCGAGACGGTCGGCGGCAAGATCCTCGACGGAAACGACAAGATGCACGAGATGGCACAGTCGATGCATGAGATCAACGAGTCCTCCAAGGAGATCGGAAAGATCATCGCGACGATCAATGAGATCGCAGCACAGACAAATCTGCTGGCTTTAAACGCTTCGATCGAGGCGGCGAGAGCGGGAGAGGCAGGCAAGGGCTTTGCGGTTGTTGCGGATCAGGTAACGGTGCTTGCGGCACAGAGTGCGAGCGCGGCGAAGGAGTCGGCAGATCTGATCGGCACATCGGTGAAAGCGGTCGAGAAGGGAATGCAGATCGCGGAGCAGACGGCGGAGCAGCTTGAGGATATCGCCGATAACTCCAAGGTGATCGTATCGGAAGTGAATGAGATCGCGGAAACGCTCAAGGCGCAGACGACGGCGATCTGGCAGATCAATGAGGGCGTCGATCACATCAATGAGGTTGTACAGAGCAATTCTGCAGCTTCGGAGGAGTGTGCGGCTGCCAGCGAGGAGATGAGCAGCGAGGCGCTCAGTCTGGAGGAACTGATCGGCAGATTTAAAATTTCAGAATCTTAAGTAGATCAAAAATACCTTTTCTATGACTTTGCATAAGTTATAAGAAAAGGTATTTTTTTATGAATCGTGTCAGAAAAATAATCCATACGGATTATGCATATAGATCCGGTCTGACCGGAAAAAATGTAACAGTGGCGGTGATGGATACCGGCATCGCGCCACATCCCGATTTCGGGAAAAGGATTCGCGCATTTGCGGATTTTTATTATGGAAAGACGGGACTTTACGATGACAACGGGCATGGCACCCATGTGTCGGGGATCATCGCGGGCGACGGGGCGGTGTCGCGGCAGACAAACGGCAGCGCCATATACCGGGGCATCGCGCCGGAAGCGGAGATCGTGATGCTAAAGGTGCTTGACGAGAAGGGAAACGGGAGTACGGAGCGGGTGCTGCGCGGTCTGGAATGGCTCATAAAGCATAAGGATCTGTATCATATCCGCCTGCTGAATATTTCCGTTGGGATGCTGCCCGGCGCGGGAAAGCGGGAACAGAGGGAGCTTTTGGATGCGGTGGACGACGTCTGGAAACGCGGGATCATGGTCGTGGCGGCGGCGGGCAATAACGGACCGAGAGACAACACGGTGACGATCCCGGGCATTTCCAGAAAGATCCTCACGGTCGGGAGCTGTGATGATGCGCGCGCAGAGGGCGTAGGCAAGGGCTTAAAGAGCGGTTACAGCAGCATGGGACCGACGGAGTGCTGCATTGTCAAGCCGGAGATCCTTGCGCCGGGAACGGATATTACAAGCTGTGCGCGGGACGGGCGCGGGTATCTGTCAAAGAGCGGGACGTCGATGGCAGCTCCGGTCGTGACGGGAGCGCTTGCGCTTGCATTTCAGAAATATCCGCATTTTGCTCCGGCGGAGATGAAACTGCGTCTGTATGAACGCGCCTATCCGAGGGGAGCGTCATTTGGCAAAAAGAGCTGGGGAGTGATCCATGTGGACAATCTTGTCCGCGGTCCGGTTGACTTTTCTTAAGAAACATTTTAGAATAGAGAAATCTATGGAATACTTCGCAGGAAGGGAGTCTACTTATGAAAAAAATAGCGCATCTGTTGTTTGGAAGAATGACCCTGGTCGGTCTGGCGATTCTGCTTCAGGTGGCATGGCTTTTTACCGTGTTGTGGCAGTTCAGCTACCAGTTTACCTATGTCAATCTTTTCATCCGCGGAATAGCGATCATCCTGGTGCTCGTGATCATCAACCGCTGGAGCAATCCGGCAAATAAGCTGTCATGGACGTTTTTGATCCTGCTGTCGCCGATCCTTGGAACGCTGCTCTATTTTCTGTTTGGGAGAGAAAATCTGACCAGATATATGAGACGGCATATGGAGAAGTTTAACCGGGAGATCGCGGAGGGGCTGACGCACGATGAGGCGGCGGAGCAGCTTTTGCAGGAGACGGATGCCTCCGTGTACTGCCAGTCCAAGTATATCAGTGATTTCGGTCATTTTCCGGTTTACCGCAATACCGCCACGAAATATTACAAATGCGGGGAGGATATGTTCCCGGATATGCTGGAGGCGCTGCGGAGCGCCGAGCATTTTATTTTTCTCGAGTATTTTATCATCAAGGAAGGCGAGATGTTCCAGACCATTGAGGATATTCTCGAGGAGAAAGTGAAGCAGGGGGTCGAGGTGCGCCTGATCTACGACGACATGGGCTGTATCGGTACGCTGCCGCCGCATTACTATAAGGTTTTGCAGAAAAAGGGTATCAAGTGTGCGGCGTTTAACCCGTTCCGTCCGGTGCTGTCCGTGATCATGAACAACCGTGACCATCGCAAGATCCTTGTGGTGGACGGCACGGTCGGCTTTACCGGAGGCATCAATCTGGCAGATGAGTACATCAACAGGATCGAGCGCTTCGGCTACTGGAAGGACACCGGGATCCGGATCGAGGGGGAGGGCGTCTGGAGCCTCACCAATATGTTCCTCGGTATGTGGGACAGCATCGTGCATTCCACGGAGGATTACCGGAAGTATATGCCGTCCGTGTACCAGAAAAAACCGTTTATGGACGACGGGTTTGTCCAGCCCTACGGCGACAGCCCGCTCGATCATGAGAATGTCGGCGAGAATATTTATCTGAACATTATCAGCAGGGCGAAAAATTATGTCTATATTTTTACGCCCTACCTGATCATCGACCACGAGACGCTCGTCACGCTGCGCAACGCCGCCAAGAGCGGTGTGGATGTGCGCATTGTGACGCCGGGGATCCCGGATAAAAAGATGGTGTTTCTCCTGACGCAGTCCTATTACAGACCGCTTTTGGAGGCGGGCGTGCGCATCTACCAGTATACGCCGGGCTTCATCCATGCCAAGAGCTTTGTCTGTGACGATGAGATCGCCACGGTCGGGAGTGTCAATCTGGATTTCCGCAGTCTGTACCTGCATTTTGAATGTGGCGTCTGGATGTACCGCTCCAGGGCTGTCATGCAGGTGAAGGAGGACTGTATGGAGACTTTCGCCTGCTCGCAGGAGATCGGACTGGAGTTTTGCAGAAAACGTCCGCTTCCGGTACGTATTTTGCAGAGTCTGCTCCGGCTTTTTGCACCGCTGATGTAGAAAGGCAATGTTTTACAGGAAAAATCGCAGCACTTTCAGAAAATAATCTTTATACTCCGCGGCGCGGATATCGGCGGTGTAGCGGATATTGACAGAGCCGATCTCCTTTCCGTCGAGATAGTAGACTGCTTTTCCGGCGATATCGCCCTTTTTCACCGGAGCTTTGGCTTCTTTGGGGAGCTTTAGCTCCTTTTTGATACCTGTGGTGTCAGAGCCGTCCGTCGAGAGATAGGTAAACGGGCTGTCGTAGGCGATGTCGGCATATTCGGTGATGCCTTTTTTTAGTTCAAGGGCGGGAAGGCGGTCATCGTTGGCGTCGGTGTAGAGACGGCACTGACCGAAGCCGTAGTTGAACAGCGTCACAGCGTCGGCGTTGCGGCTTTTGGAATCCGGCGCTGCCATGATCACGGCGATGAGCTTCATCCCGTCTTTTTCCGCGGTCGCGGAGACGCAGTATTTCGCGAGGCTTGTATAGCCGGTCTTTAGCCCGGTCGCATATTCATAGTGGCGGATCAGCTTGTTGGTGTTGGTCAGACCAAACTCCGACGTTCCCTTTGCGGTGGTGTGTGTGATGTTTTCCATCCAGATGGTGCAGTAGTCGTGGATCTGCGGGTGGCGCGTGATGAGCTCGCGGGACATCAGGGCGATGTCGTAGGCGCTCGTCATGTGGTTTTCGACCTCCAGCCCACAGCAGTTGACAAAGGTCGTGTCATTCATGCCAAGCCCTTTGGCGCGCTCGTTCATGCGGCGCACAAATTCAGATTCCGAGCCGCCAATATGCTCCGCCATCGCCACACAGGCGTCGTTTGCGCTCGCGACACTGATACATTTGATCATCGTCTCGACGGTCTGTGTTTCGCCCGGTTCCAAAAACACCTGCGAACCGCCCATGCTGGCGGCGTAGTCGGAGACGGTGACCGTGTCGGTCAGGGAAATCTGTCCGCTTTCGATCGCGTCAAAAATCAGGATCAGCGTCATGATCTTGGTGATGCTTGCCGGGCGCATGATCTCATGTGCATTTTTTTCGTAGATCACCGTTCCGCTGGACGCCTCCATCAAAAGCGCGCTTGGCGCGGACACGGAGAGCGCGGCGTCTTCCGCTTTTACGGGTGTGATATCGCTAAGAAGTGCCGAGACGGCGAGTAAGAGTCCGAGAAAAAAGGAAAAGTATCGTTTCAAGAAAAATACTCCGTAACCTGCTATTGATACATTCTAGCGGCACGGCACGTACATTATGCGCAGAAATGCTTGAATTTTATGGAAAAGCAAGGTAAAATAGAAACGTTGGAGATTTTTGCGCCATAAGATCAGGAGGCACTGCGATGGATATGACTGTGAAGCTTCAGGTGTTCGAGGGACCGCTCGACCTGCTGCTGCATCTGCTGGAGAAGAATAAAGTAAATATTTATGATATTCCGATCGTGGAGATCACAAACCAGTACATGGAATACATTGCAGAGATGAAGCGTCAGGATCTGAACGTGGTCAGTGAATTTCTCGTGATGGCGGCGACGCTGATCGATATCAAGTCGCGGATGCTCCTTCCTGCGCCGGAGACGGAGGAGGAAGCGGAGGAGGACCCGCGTGCGGAGCTGGTACAGCAGCTTTTGGAATACAAGATGTACAAATGCATGGCTTATGAGCTGCGCGACCGGCAGATGGACGCGCAGCGCGTGCTTTTTAAAGAGCCGACGATCCCGCCGGAGGTCGCGGACTATGAGGAGCCGGTTGACATTCAGGAGCTGGTCTCTGATCTGACGCTTGCGAAGCTCAATGAGATTTTTAAGTCGATCATGAAAAAGCAGGTGGACAAGATCGATCCGGTGCGCTCGAAGTTTGGCAAGATCGAGAAGGAGGAGGTATCGCTTTCCGAGAAGATGGCATATCTCGAGGAATACTGTATGACGCACAGTGAGTTTTCCTTCCGGCAGCTTTTAGAAGCGCAGGCGGGCAAGATGGAGATCATCGTCACGTTTCTTGCGGTTTTGGAGCTGATGAAGGTGGGGAAGATCTTTATTTCCCAGGAATACACCTTTGACGATATTAAGATCCGCTCGAAGATCGTGGCGTGAGGATCGATGAAATGGAGATGCGATGGAAGAGAAGAAGTATCAGGCGGTGATCGAGGCGATCCTCTTTACCATGGGAGAATCCGTGGAGATTGAGAAGATTGCAGACGCTCTGGAATTAGATAAAAAAGAGACAAAGAGGATTATTGACGGGATGATGGACCGCTATGAGGACGCGTCCTGCGGCGTGCGTATCATAGAGCTTGACGGCGCTTACCAGATGTGCACCAAGAGCGAGATGTACGAGTACCTCATCAAGGTGGCGAAACAGCCGAAACGCCATGTGCTGACGGACGTTTTGCTTGAGACGCTCTCCATCATCGCCTACAAGCAGCCGATCACAAAGGTGGAGATTGAGAAGATCCGCGGCGTCTCCTGCGATCATGCGGTGAACAAGCTCGTGGAGTACAATCTCGTCTGTGAGCTCGGGAGACTGGATGCGCCGGGCAGACCGCTGCTTTTTGGGACGACGGAGGAGTTTTTGCGGAGCTTCGGCGTGCAGTCGGTCGATGAACTGCCGGTTTTAAATCCGGTCCAGGTCGAGGAGTTTAAGCAGGAGGCGGAAGCCGAGATGCACATGAAGATGGATATTTAGTCAGACAACGTTCGGAGGATGACGCGCTTTTGCCGCGGCATCCTCCTTTTGCGTATGAAGCTGCCGTCCTGCGCATATAGATTTATGAATTTAACTTGTGGAGCACAATGTGTATCGACGAATTATAGCGGTGATCCTTAGTATCAGCTTTTTTCTTTTTCCGGGGGCGGAGGTTCTGGCGGGGGAGCCTCCGAAGGAGTCGGAGCTGTATGCGAAGTCGGCGGTTTTGATGGATGGCGATTCCGGGCGCATCCTCTACGAAAAAAACGGATATGAGGCGATGGCAAACGCCAGCACGACCAAGATTTTGACTTGTATCATCGCGCTGGAAAACTGCGACATCGAGAGCCAGACGACGGTGTCGTCCTACGCGGCGTCACAGCCGAAGGTGCATCTGGGGATGCGGGAGGGACAGAAATTTTATCTGAAGGATATGCTCTACGGGCTGATGCTCGAATCGTTTAACGACTGTGCGGTCGTGATCGCGGAGCATATCGCGGGGGACGTTCCGGGCTTTGCGGCGATGATGAACCGGAAGGCGGAGGAGATCGGCTGCAGGGACAGCCATTTTATCACGCCGAACGGTCTCGACGGGAAGGACGACGGGGGATTTCACCACACCACGGCGGCTGATCTGGCGCTGATCATGCGCTACTGTATCAGACAGTCTCCAAAGGCGGAGGAGTTTCTCACCATCACGCGGGCGGCGAGCCACAGCTTTTCCGATGTGGAGGGGCAGTCCTCCTACGAGTGCCATAACCACAACGCGTTTTTGCAGATGATGGACGGGGCGCTCTCCGGAAAAACCGGGTTCACGGGAACTGCCGGGTACTGTTACATCGGTGCGCTCGAGCGCGACGGGCGGACGTATATCGTGGCGCTGCTGGCGTGCGGCTGGCCGAACAATAAAACATACAAGTGGTCGGACACGAAGAAGCTGATGAATTACGGCATCGAGAATTATCAGAAAAAAAGTGTGACGGAATTGCCGCAAAAGGAGATTGCACCCATTTCCACAGCGGGGGGGCAGGGATCGCGGATCGGAGAACATACCTGGACCAGACCTGTGGTCGGCGCGTACGAGGGAACGGAACAGATGCTTTTGGCAGAGGGGGAGGAGATTGCTGTCCGCTATCAGATCGCAGAGGAGCTTACCGCCCCGGTGGAGAAGGGCGATTATCTCGGAAACATCACCTATGAGCTGGACGGGGAGGTGATCGGAGAGCGCAGTGTCACGGCGGGCAATGAGACGAGAGCGATCGATTTCGGGTGGTGTTTTTCACGCGTGGCGGAGCTGTTTTCGCTGGGGGATATGCAGGGGTCATGAAAATGTCAAAAATTTAACAATTCGCTTGAAATCTTTGTGGCAATCGACTATAATCTATCCTAGCGGAATTTGTTTTTTACATAAGGACGCACAATTTTATTCACTATGAATCCATATCGCATGATGTGGAAAACAATTTATAGATGGAGGGAAAAAGAATGAATAGTACGAATGGTAGCCCGGCGATGCAGCGCATTCTCGGGTTAGTCGATGAGAACAGCTTTATGGAAATCGGTTCTCTCGTGACAGCAAGAAGCACAGATTTTAATCTGGCGGCGGCAGACACACCTTCCGACGGTGTGATCACCGGTCACGGGCTGATTGACGGCAATCTGGTGTTTATTTACAGCCAGGACGCCTCCGTATTAAACGGTACCATCGGCGAGATGCACGCAAAGAAAATTGCGGCAGTGTATGACATGGCGATGAAGATGGGGGCTCCGGTGATCGGGTTCATCGACTGCGCGGGCGTTCGCCTTCAGGAGTCCGTGGATGCGCTTGACGGTCTGGGACAGATCTACGCAAAGCAGGCGGCTGCTTCCGGTGTTGTTCCGCAGATCGCGGCTGTATTCGGTAGCTGTGGCGGCGGTCTTTCCGTGGTTCCGGCTCTGTGCGATTTTGCATTTATCGAGGAGAGTAAGGGAAAGATGTTTATCAACTCCCCGAATGCCATCGAGGGCAACCGCATCGACAAGTGCGATACCTCCTCGGCTGCGTTTGCGGCGGATGAGAACGGCTGCATTGATTCCACCGGAACAGAGGAGCAGATCCTCGCAGACATCCGTGCGCTTGTCGGCATCCTGCCATTAAATAATGAGGGCGATGTGTATACCTGCGAGTGTGAGGATGACTTAAACCGTGTATGCGAGAACATGGCTGCCATGAAGGGCGATCCGAGATACCTCTTGTCGGAGGTTTCCGATGGACGAGTTTTCTTTGAGACAAAGGCGGGCTACGCGAGAAATATGGTGACCGGATTCATCAAGTTAAACGGCATGACGGTCGGCGCTGTTGCCAACTGTACAGAGGTTTATGATGAGGAGGGCAACAAGACAGAGGAGTTTGAGAACGTTCTCTACGGAAAGGGCTGTGAGAAGGCGGCAGAGTTCGTACAGTTCTGCGATGCCTTTGACATTCCGGTGCTGACGCTCACCAATGTAAAGGGTTACAAGGCTTGTATGTGCGGCGAGAAGAGGCTTGCGAAGGCGCTTGCGCATCTGACGGCTGCATTTGCGGGAGCTACCTGCCCGAAGGTGAACCTGATCACCGGAGAGGCATACGGCAGCGCCTATGTGGCGATGAATTCCAAGTCTGTCGGCGCGGATTTCGTTTACGCATGGCAGGATGCAAAGGTCGGCACGATGGACGCCGAGATGGCAGCGAAGATCATGTACGCAGACGCTTCCGCGGAGGAACTCTCCGAGAAGGCAAAAGAGTACGACGCACTGCAGGGAAGCGTTGTGACGGCAGCGAGAAGAGGATATGTGGATTTGATCCTTGATCCGGCTGACACGAGAAAGTATCTTGTGAACGCATTTGAACTTCTGTATACCAAGTATGCAGTGACACCGGACAAGAAGCACAGAACAAAATAGAAAGGTGAAGTTTATGAAGAAGAAAATATCTCTTATGCTTTGCCTTATCATGATGGTGCTTGGTCTGAGTGCTTGTGGGATTGACAAGGAAACCTTTGATTTCTATGGTCTTAGCTATTCCGACTGTGAGATGATCATGAGTCAGAATGTGGAACAGCTTACCGCCATGAGTGCAGAGGATCTGGCATATGTCGGGGCAAATGTAGACGATGTATTTGCAAAGCTGTTTGAGAACTGGGCAGCTTTGGTTCCGGATTTGGGCGCATATCAGGGAATGGGAGAATTTTCCCTTGACCAGGCGCAGGACACACTGACGTTGGAGCAGATCGTTAAGTATGAAAAACGAGAGTTGTGCATGACGTTTGTGTTTGAGTATAACTATGAGACCGAGCAGGTGGATCTGGTTGACACCAACGTGGATCTTGTGTACACCCTCGGTGAGAAGATGGAAAAGGCGGCATTGAATACCCTGATGGGTATGGGTACCGTGTTTGTGGTATTGATCCTGATCAGTCTGATCATTTACTGCTTCCGGTTTATCTCTGTGATCCAGGATAAGATGTCCGGCAAGGGCAAGGCTGTGGAGGCAGCGCCGGCAGAGGCTGCGGCGGAAGCCGTGGAAACAGCGCCGCTGACCGATGATCTGGAACTGGTGGCAGTGATCTCGGCGGCGATCGCGGCAAGCGAGGGGACATCTGCGGATTCCTTCGTGGTGCGCTCGATCCACAGACGCTAGCGTGAAAAGAATTTCTAAAACTCATGCCAGAGGGCATTTCGTTAAGAAATTCTGATTTCACACAGAAGAACGCAAAAGTGGTGTTCTTCGCCATGCAAAAGGGCATTTCGCTAAGAAATGGTAAGTTTTACAAAAACATTTGATTTTGGATAATATAAGGAGGAAAATTTGATGAAAAGCTATACAATCACAGTAAATGGAACGGTTTATGATGTGACCGTAGAGGAAAACGGTGCAGTGAGCGCACCGTCAGCAGCTCCGAGACGTGCAGCGGCACCTCCGGCGGCACCTGCAGCAAAGCCTGCGGCAGCAGCGGGAGCAGGCAGCGTGAAGATCGAGGCAGGAGCAGCGGGAAAGGTGTTTAAGATTGAGACTTCTGTCGGCGCGACCGTAAAGAGAGGCGACACACTTCTGATCTTAGAGATCATGAAGATGGAGACCCCGGTTGTTGCGACGGAGGACGGTACTGTGGCAAGCATCAATGTAAATGTAGGCGATATGATCGAGGCGGGAGCATTACTTGCAACGTTAAACTAAGTTTATTAGGAGGAAGACAATGAGCTATTTTACAGAGACAATGGGCAACCTCCTGGAACAGACCGCTTTCTTTAACCTGACATGGGGAAATTTTGTGATGATTCTTGTCGCGTGTGTTTTCCTGTATCTGGCGATCGCAAAGGGGTTTGAGCCGTTGCTGCTCGTTCCGATCGCATTCGGTATGCTGCTTGTAAATATCTACCCGGATATTTTTGCAAGCCCGGAGCAGATGAGCAATGGCGTGGGTGGATTACTGCATTATTTTTATGTGTTAGATGAATGGTCGATTCTGCCTTCTCTGATTTTCCTCGGAGTGGGAGCGATGACCGACTTTGGACCGCTGATCGCGAACCCGATCAGTTTCCTTTTGGGAGCTGCGGCTCAGTTTGGTATTTTCGGCGCATATTTCCTTGCAATCTTATGGGGATTCAATGACAAGGCAGCGGCAGCCGTATCCATTATCGGCGGCGCTGACGGTCCGACCTCCATTTTCCTCGCAGGAAAACTGGGACAGTCCGGTCTGATGGGACCGATCGCGGTGGCTGCATATTCTTACATGGCGCTTGTTCCGGTGATCCAACCGCCGATCATGAAGCTGTTTACCACGAAGAAAGAGCGCGCGATCAAGATGGACAATTTGAGACCGGTCTCCAAACTAGAGAAGATCCTGTTCCCGATCGTCGTGACGATCGTGGTATGTACGATCCTTCCGACGACAGCTCCGCTTGTCGGTATGCTGATGCTCGGAAACCTGTTCCGTGAGTGCGGCGTTGTCCGTCAGTTGACAGATACGGCGTCAAACGCCCTGATGTACATCGTGGTGATCCTGCTCGGTACCTCCGTGGGAGCATCCACAAGCGCAGAGGCATTCTTAAATTGGACAACTTTAAAGATCGTCGGACTTGGTCTGGTGGCGTTTATGTTTGGTACGGCGGCGGGCGTATTGTTCGGTAAGCTGTTGTGCAAGGTGACGGGAGGCAAGATCAATCCTCTGATCGGTTCCGCCGGAGTGTCGGCTGTTCCGATGGCTGCCCGCGTATCGCAGAAGGTTGGCGCAGAGGAAGACCCGACAAACTTTTTACTTATGCACGCAATGGGACCAAATGTTGCCGGAGTGATCGGTACCGCAGTGGCAGCCGGTGTATTTATGGCGATCTTTGGTATATAGGAGGATAGAGTAATGTCAGAAGTTGTTAAGAAACCTTTAAAAATAACAGAGACGATCCTGCGCGACGCGCACCAGTCTCTGATCGCGACCAGAATGACAACGGAGCAGATGCTGCCGATCGTGGAGAAGATGGATCAGGTCGGTTTCCACGCCGTAGAGTGCTGGGGCGGCGCTACCTTTGACGCGTCCCTCCGTTTCTTAAAGGAAGATCCGTGGGAGCGTCTCCGCAAGTTGAGAGCCGGATTTAAAAATACAAAGCTCCAGATGCTGTTCCGCGGACAGAATATCTTAGGCTACCGTCCGTATGCGGACGACGTGGTAGAGTACTTTGTGCAGAAGTCCATTGCAAACGGTATCGACATCATCCGTATCTTTGACTGTCTGAACGATCTGCGCAATCTGCAGACCGCGGTGAGCGCCTGCAATAAGGAAAAAGGACACGCGCAGGTTGCCTTGTCCTACACCTTAGGCGATGCCTATACGTTAGAATACTGGACCGAGATGGCGAAGAAGATCGAGGATATGGGTGCAGATTCCATCTGTATCAAGGATATGGCGGGACTTTTGGTGCCGCAGGAGGCGGATGTGCTGGTGCGTGCGCTTAAGGATGCGACAAGCCTGCCGATCGAGCTCCACACACATTATACCTCCGGCGTCGCTTCCATGACTTACATGAAAGCTGTCGAGGCGGGATGCGATATCATTGACACTGCAATGTCACCGTTTGCGCT
This sequence comes from Roseburia sp., assembly GCA_026168605.1. Classification (GTDB taxonomy): domain Bacteria; phylum Bacillota; class Clostridia; order Lachnospirales; family Lachnospiraceae; genus Roseburia. The sequence goes on from JAPFDX010000001.1 coordinate 181,967, forward strand.
TGGAACTTCCCAGCCTGCGACGGAGGTTATGGTAGAGGCGTTTAAGGGAACAGAGTTTGACACCGGTTTAGACCAGAACAAGCTGGCAGAGATCGCGGATTATTTCCGTCCGATGCGCGAGGAGGCACTGGAGAGCGGTCTGATGAATCCGAAGGTGCTCGGCGTCAATATCAAGACCTTGTTATATCAGGTTCCGGGCGGTATGCTCTCCAACCTGATCTCCCAGTTGAAGGAGCAGGGCAAGGAGGATAAATATGAGGAAGTGCTCGCGGAAGTACCGCGTGTGCGCAAGGATCTCGGTGAGCCGCCTCTGGTTACACCGTCCTCCCAGATCGTCGGCACGCAGGCAGTGTTCAACGTGCTGATGGGCGAGCGCTACAAGGTGGCGACGAAGGAGACGAAGGACGTCCTTCTCGGAAAGTACGGTCAGACAGTAAAACCGTTTAATCCGGAAGTGGTAGACAAGGTTCTCGGTGAGGAGAAGAAGAATGCGATCACCTGCCGTCCGGCAGATCTGCTTGAGCCGGAGCTTGCGAAGATCGAGGCAGAGATGAAGCAGTGGAAACAGCAGGATGAGGACGTACTGTCCTACGCACTGTTCCCGCAGGTTGCAACCGAGTTCTTCCAGTACCGCGAGGCACAGCAGAAGAAGGTGGATGCGACGATCGCGGACACGAAGAACGGCGCTTATCCGGTCTAAATAAAAGAATGGGAAAATCCGGCGGAGAGACAGAGAATTCTGTCCCTCCTGCCGGATTTGTTGTTTATAGGGGGGCGGGATTGTCAAAATGCATCTATGGGATTCTGATTTGTGAATATAAAGAAGTTCTTAGCTTCGGAATCCTGAACAAAAAGAATCCCATAAGTGCATTTTGCCAGCCGAATCTTTATAAGAAATATTTTTACGGATTCCGGCGTATCACGCCGCAGCCGATCTTTTCACCGGAATTGCCGGAGGGCTGCGTCACAAAATCATCCGGCATCCGGTGGATGATGACGGAGCGTCCGAGGATCTCCGGGATGCCAAAGCGCTTGTCATAAAACGCAGTCCAGGCGTAGCCCTGGTTGCCGAGCAGCGGCGGCAGGTCTCCGGTGTGCTGTGGGTGCGGCACGGTCTGGCGCGAATAGTGGTCGCCCGTGTGCGTAAAGTTCTCGGAGCAGTCGCCGTATTCGTGGATGTGCATTCCATAGAAATTCGTGCTGCCCGCTTCGGTGAGATTGGGGAGACCAAAGATTTCCGCCTCCACCAGAATCCCGTCATAGATGGTCGTATAAAACCGGACGAGACCGGATAAGTGTGGGGCGTCCTGGTTTCCGGTGATCCACGCGACGGCGTCCGGCAGACGGTTTTGCATCGTCCACGAAAATGTCTGGGCGGGTGTTACATCTCTCATGTTTTCTGTTCTCCATTTTTATTGTCCTGGCTGCGTGAAGCAGCCTTTTTCCTTATTGTATGTAAATTCATTTGTCCGGTTCTTGCAAAAAGCATGATTTTTGATATAATCTAACTATTGGCGATTTCGGGAGGAGAACTATGGGCAATACGAATGACCTGAGTAACCGCATCAACGATGCGTATGGCAGACTGAGCAAGGGACAGAAGCTGCTTGCGACTTACATTACAGACAATTACGACAAGGCGGTATTTCTGACAGCCGCAAAGCTCGGCGAGGTGGTTGGCGTCAGCGAGTCGACCGTGGTGCGTTTTGCAACGCATCTTGGATACAAGGGCTACCCGGAATTCCAGAGCGCACTCGAGGAGCTTGTGCGCAATAAGCTCAATTCGATCCAGCGCATGGAGGTCACCTACGGGCGCATCAGCCAGTCGAAAATACTGGAGTCCGTGCTCAAATCGGACGCCGACAAGATCCATTCGACGTTGGATAAAATTGACCAGAACGCGTTTGAACTCGCCGTCGACACGATACTCTCGGCGAAGCATATCTATATTATCGGCATCCGCAGTTGCGCGCCGCTTGCGAGCTTTCTCGCCTTTTACTTTACGCTGATGTTTGAGAATGTGCATCTCATCCAGACGAGCAGTTCGAGCGAGATTTTTGAGCAGATGGTGCGCATCGGCAAGGAGGACGTCATCATCGGCATCAGCTTTCCACGCTATTCCATGCGCACCTTAAAGGCGATGGAATTTGCAAACAACCGGAGCGCGAAGGTCATCACCTTGACCGACAGCGTACATTCCCCGATGAACCTCTATTCCTCCTGCAACCTGATCGCGGACAGCGACATGGCTTCCATCGTGGATTCGCTTGTGGCGCCGCTCTCAGTCATCAACGCGCTGATCGTGGCGCTCTGCATGAGAAAACAGGGCGAGGTGGCAAAGACGCTTGAGATGCTCGAGGATATCTGGGACGAGTATCAGGTTTATGAGAATGACGAGATCAATTACATCGACGATTCGATCAAGATGCGCTATGCCAGGATAGGAGACAGTGATTTTAATGAGTAGGGTAATCGTAGTCGGCGGGGGCGCTGCGGGAATGTTTGCGGCGATCGCCGCAGCGGAGAACGGACATACTGTCACGTTGCTTGAGAAAAATGAGAAGCTTGGGAAAAAACTCTATATCACCGGAAAAGGGCGCTGCAACATCACCAACGCCGCAGACATGGATACACTGTTTGCGAACGTGATGACAAATCCCCGGTTTTTGTACAGTGCATTTTACGCCTGCGACAATCAGAGCGTGATCGATTTTTTTGAGAAAAACGGGCTGGCGACGAAGGTCGAGCGCGGAGGGCGCGTGTTTCCGGTCTCCGACCATTCCTCGGACGTGATCGCGGCTTTGCAGAGAGCGCTGAAGGATCGCGGCGTGGAAGTACGGCTTCACACGAGGGTGGAGACACTTCTGACGGAGACGTGGGAGGAGGAAGATGGAGCGGAGTCCGAGACTGTAAAACAGCGTGTCTGCGGTGTGCGTCTTTTTGACGGCAGCGAACTTCCTGCGGACGCCGTGGTGGTGGCGACCGGGGGATTTTCCTACCAGACGACCGGCTCGACCGGAGACGGCTACCGTTTTGCCACGGAGCTTGGCCACACAGTCACAGAGATTTACCCGTCACTCGTGCCTTTTTATGCAAAAGAGGAGTATGTGACGAGGATGCAGGGGCTGGCGCTAAAGAATGTCCGCGTGCGTATCCGGGATGGGAAAAAGCTTCTGTACGACGATTTCGGAGAGATGCTGTTTACGCATTTCGGCGTGAGCGGGCCGCTGATCTTAAGCGCGAGCGCGGCGATCAAGCCAAAGCTTGTGAATAAGCCGCTGGCGATGGAGATTGATCTAAAGCCCGCGCTTTCTTTCGAGCAGTTGGATGCGCGTCTGCTGCGGGAGTTCGATGAGGCGAAGAACCGCCAGTTTAAAAATTCCATCGTGCATCTGTTCCCGGCAAAAATGATTCCGGTGATACTGGAACTTTCCAGGATTTCACCGGAGAAGAAGGTCAACGAGATCACGAGGGAGGAACGGCAGAATTTTGTCAGGCTGATGAAGGCGTTTCCGGTGACGCTCGACGGACTGCGCAATTTCAAGGAGGCGATCATCACGCGCGGCGGGGTGAAGGTGAAGGAGATCAACCCGTCCACGATGGAGTCAAAGCTTGTCGGAAACCTCTATTTCTGCGGCGAGGTGCTCGATCTGGACGCGATGACCGGAGGATACAATTTACAGATCGCATGGTCGACGGGATTTCTGGCGGGGAGCAGTATTTTATAGAAGGAAGGGAGAAACAGTATGAGTGTAAATATAGCGATTGACGGACCTGCGGGCGCGGGAAAAAGTACGATTGCAAAGCGTCTGGCAAAGGAGCTTGGTTTTATCTATGTCGATACAGGGGCGATGTACCGCGCGATGGCATATTATTTCCTGGCGAATCAGATCGCGGCGGAAGATGAGGCGGCGATCGCGGCAGCCTGCCCGAAGGTGGATGTGACGATCGCCTATGAGAACGGGGAACAGCAGGTGATCTTAAACGGGGAGAACGTCAACGGTGTGATCCGCACCGAGGAGGTCGGAAACATGGCGTCGGCGACAAGCGTTTATCCGGTTGTCAGGGAAAAGCTGGTGGAATTGCAGCGACAGCTCGCAAAAAAGGCGGATGTGATCATGGACGGCAGGGACATCGGCACCTGCGTGCTGCCGGATGCACAGGTGAAGATCTATCTGACGGCAAGCTCTGCGACGCGCGCGAAACGCAGATATGAGGAGCTTACGGCAAAGGGTGTTTCCTGCGATCTGGAGGAGATCGAGAAAGATATCATTGAGCGCGACTACCGGGATATGCACCGCGAGGCGTCGCCGCTTATGCAGGCGGAGGATGCCATTCTGGTAGACAGCTCGGATCTTACGATCGACGAGGTTTTGGAGGAACTGCACAGTATCTACGAGCAGACGGTGGTCGCATAGAAGCTTGTATCAAAGCTGCTATGCCGGAAAGGATGGAGTGGTATGAAGGTAACTCTTGCAAAGAGCGCGGGTTTTTGTTTCGGCGTGAAGCGCGCAGTGGATACCGTATATGAGAAAATAGAAGGCGGCGGCGCGATCTACACCTACGGTCCGATCATCCACAACGAGGAGGTCGTCTCAGACCTTGAGGAAAAAGGTGTGACGGTGATCCACGAGGTGGAGGAGCTGCGGGGGAAACCGCAGGGGACGGTGGTGATCCGCGCGCACGGTGTGGAGAAGGGCGTCTGCGAGCAGATCGAGGCGCTCGGATTTTCCATTGTGGACGCGACGTGCCCGTTCGTGTTAAAGATCCACCGGTTGGTGGAGCGTTACAGCGGCGAGGGCTGCCAGATCGTCATTGTCGGAAACGAGGCGCACCCCGAGGTCCGGGGGATCAAGAGCTGGTCGTCCGCAGACAGTACAACGGTGCTCGGAAGCCTTGCGGACGCGCGAAATTTTACGGCGGATAAGGGCAAAAAGGTCTGTATTGTATCACAAACGACATTTAATTACAATAAATTTCAAGAATTAGTTGAAATTATCAAGGAAAAAGGGTATGATATAATTGTTTTAAATACTATCTGCAATGCGACTGAAGAACGCCAGACTGAAGCGAGGGCGCTCGCGGCAAGATCAGACGCGATGATCGTGATCGGCGGCAGGAACAGTTCCAACACGCAGAAGCTATTTGAAATATGCAAAAAAGAATGCAAAAATACTTACTATATACAAACTGTAAAGGATTTGGAGCCGTCCGGCTTTGAGTCTGTCGATAACGTAGGTATTACCGCAGGGGCTTCTACCCCAAACAAAATTATTGAGGAGGTTCAAAAGAATGTCAGAAATGAGCTTTGAACAAATGCTGGAAGAATCATTTAAAACAATAAGGAATGGAGAGGTAGTTGAGGGTACCGTTATCGATGTGAAACCTGATGAGATCGTTTTGAATATCGGCTACAAGGCAGACGGAATCATTACGCGTAATGAATACACCAACGAGTCAAACGTGGACCTGACAACTATGGTATCTGTCGGAGACACGATGGAGGCAAAGGTTCTGAAGGTAAATGACGGTGAGGGACAGGTTATGCTGACCTACAAGCGTCTGGCTGCCGAGAAGGGAAGCAAGAGATTAGAGGAAGCATTCGAGAACAAAGAAGTGCTGACTGCAAAGGTTGCACAGGTACTGGATGGCGGCTTGTGTGTGATCGTGGATGAGACGAGAGTGTTTATCCCGGCAAGCCTCGTATCAGACTCCTATGAGAAGGATCTGAACAAGTACAAGGATCAGGACATTGAGTTCGTGATCAGCGAGTTCAACCCGAAACGCAGAAGGATCATCGGCGACAGAAAGCAGCTTCTGGTTGCGAGAAAGTTAGAGCAGCAGAAGGAACTGTTTGCAAAGATCAAGATCGGCGACGTGTTAGAGGGAACTGTGAAGAATGTAACCGATTTCGGCGCATTTATCGATCTTGGGGGAGCGGACGGACTGCTTCATATCTCCGAGATGTCCTGGGGCAGAGTGGAGAGCCCGAAGAAAGTATTCAATGTCGGCGATACCGTAAAGGTATTTATCAAGGATATCAATGAGACGAAGATCGCGCTCAGCATGAAGTTCCCGGCGGAGAATCCGTGGAACGGCGCGGCAGAGAAGTTTGCGATCGGCAATGTCGTGACCGGAAAGGTTGCAAGAATGACAGATTTCGGCGCATTTGTAGAGCTGGCGCCGGGCGTTGACGCACTGCTTCATGTATCCCAGATTTCCAAGGAACACGTGGAGAAGCCGTCAGACGTACTGAAGGTAGGTCAGGAAGTGGAAGCCAAGATCGTTGATTTTAACGAGGACGAGAAGAAGATCAGCTTGTCCATCAAGGCTCTGGCAGCACCGGAGGACAATGAGGATGCAGATGTCGCAGATGTAGATATCGAGGCAGTTGCACAGGAAGAAGAATAAGTATTACCAAATAGGCTTGCACATCTGTGGAAGCCTATTTTTCCCCAATAGAGAACTTCGCTCTCTATCGGGGAAAACCCTCCGGGGGATCGCACTGCGGCGGAATGGAACCAAGTCGCAAATGCAACCCGCCGCAGGCGGAGAGTTTCGCAGGCGAAACTCTTTTTTATCCTAATGGGAATCATGATAGTAAAACGGAGGAGAAGAAATGCTCGAGACGGACAACTATGAGAAGTTTAAACGGGATATTCTCATGCTCTCAAAGATCGATCTAAATGCGTACAAGGAAAAACAGATGCGGCGCAGGATCAATACTCTGATCACGAAGAATAAGATTGACAATTACGATGCGTATGTGGCGCTGATCAAGAGAGACAAGGAGAAGTTTGAACAGTTTATCAATTTCCTTACGATCAATGTATCTGAATTTTACCGGAACCCGGAGCAGTGGAAGATTTTGGAAAACGAGGTTTTCCCGAAGCTGATCCAGAAGCACGGAAAGAATTTAAAGATCTGGAGTGCGGCGTGCTCCACGGGAGACGAGCCGTATTCGCTGGTGATGGCGCTCTCGAGACATCTGCCGATCGAGAATATCCGCATCATTGCGACGGATATCGACAAGCAGGTGCTTGATACTGCGCGCATGGGACTTTACAACGAGAAGAGCATCGCGGCAGTGCCGGACGATTTCAAACGCAAATTTTTTACGAAGGTTGGCACTTCCTATCAGATTTCCGATGCGGTGAAAAAGCGGGTGGAGTTTAAGGAGCACGATCTTCTAAAGGACGCCTACCCGAGTGGCTGTCACCTGATCGTGTGCAGAAATGTCGTGATTTACTTCACCGAGGAGGCGAAGGACGAGATTTACGCCAAATTTTATAAGGCGCTTGCGCCGGGCGGTATGCTTTTTATCGGAAGCACGGAGCAGATCATGAATTACCGTGAGCTTGGCTTTTTGCGCAATAAGTCCTTTTTCTTTGAAAAGGGAGACAAATAGTTTGGCAAAAAAATTGAATCTGAAAATCTGTACTGCGGTGGAATCTGTGTCATTGACGCAGTCCACCGCAGACAAATCGTTGAACTAAGAGCGGCGTACAGAGCGAGCCGCTCGTTTCTTTTTCTTTGGAGGGGGCGTGACCTCTCCTTTTTGATCTGCAAAAAACAGCAGGAGGACAGTTGCTGTGATCGCAAAGAGCAGACCTACGGCTGCCAGAAGGAGATTCGGCGCGGAGGTTGCGCCGTTATACTCCTGCATATCAAATCCGGTCAGGATCAGGGCAGCGGAGAATGGGTAGGCGCTTAGGAGAAAGCCGCCTTTGAAAAACAGCATACTGTATCCGAGAAAAAAGGCGAGGATGGAGCCTCCGAGATAAGCGCCGCGTATCTGTCCGAATATCAGGATCAAAGGCGCACAGACGAGATAGGAGGTAAATGCTGCCGCCAGAATCTGTATACCGCCGCCAAAGAGCACGGAGAGACTAAGTCCGGGCAGACCGAAAAGAAATCCGGTCAGCACTGTGACGAGCACGCTGTAACCGCCAAAGAGCAGTGCACAAAGCGCAGTCAGCAGCAATTTGGCGAGAAGGAGTCTGGACGTCGGTATCGGTATGACAGTGATATTTTTCAGTGTATCGCTTGCGGATTCCCGGTCGATCAGCCAGCCGCCGAGCATCACGAGGGAGATGGGGAGAAACGTCTGTGAGTTTCCCCAGACGACATTTGCAAATAATTTCGTAAAGTCAAACGCAGCGTCCCGGTATTCCGGCGCTATGACAAGCTGCGTTCCGTACTGCACGACCGGACACAGAGTGAGTGCGACAATCCCGATCAGCAGGATCTGACAGCGGCGCAGCTTTTGCCATTCGGCTTGTATCAAATCTAACATAATCTTTTTCCTTTCCATGTGGTTTTCATAAGAGATCATCCCATTCAGGATTTCTGCCGTCTGTATACAGCGGCAATCAAGGTACAAAATAAAACGGCTTCCGGCACAGCGACCGAAAACGCCTGCGCCGTCGTCAGAAAGTAGGGGCTAAGGCGTTCCAAAAGGGCGGCAAGCTCCGCGCTTGGATCGCTTTGGGAATAAAACGGGTAAAGCCACCGGAAGGTCAGCGGTCCGGGCAGCAGCGTGCCGGGGTTTAAGCCAAACGGCTGTGTCAGAAACAGATCTGTCTGGGCGATCAGATAGTTGCTGATCGTATAGAAAAATGTAATGATGACAGAAATAATATAGCTTTTGTTGAGCGCGGTCACGAGGAGTATGCAGGGGAGCGCGCCCGTCCACATCAGCACACTCTCCAACAGTCCCACGCCAAAGAGCCTTAAAAATCCAACGGGCGCAAAGCCCTGTAGCAGAAGGACGATCAGGCAGAGCAGACCTCCCACCGCCATAAACAGAACCGAAAACAACAGAAGGAGAAACAGCTTTGTGATCGCCAGCGCGGACGATGAAACGGGGATCGTCAAAAGATTCTTGCGCGTGTCGTTGTCTGTTTCCATAAACAGCAGATGGGATGCGAGGATCACAAGCAGTGGCATTAAAAGTAAGTATGCGCTCAACTGCTGCGCCGCCGACATCATTTTTTCCACAGCCTCCGCGCTCGTTGCAGCGTCGGAGAGAAAAAGCGCATAGCCGAGCGGAAGGACGGCGGAGAGCGCCGCTGAGATAAAAAACAGCGGTTTTCTGCGCAGCTTTGCAAATTCACAGTACAGTAGTCTAAGCAATGCCCTCACCTCCCGTGATCCGTTTGAAATAGTCCTCAAGCGTCTCCTCGCACAGATGAGCGTCCGAAACGGTCAGACCATTTTCCACAAAATGCCGGACGATCCTCCCGGTTTCCGCGATGCCGCACGGCAGTGTCAGCTCATGCAGCGACTGGATCTCAAAATCATGGATGCCAAGCGTTTGCTCTAAAATCGCTGTGGCGGCGTGAATGTCGGAGACGGTAAAGTGCAGATGTTTTTCACTCTTTTTCTCCAGATCAGCCAGACTTTCCTCCTCCAAAAGCACGCCGTGGTCGATGATGCCGATGTCATCGGCGAGCAGAGCGATTTCCGGGAGGATATGACTGGAGATAAGGATCGTTTTTCCACGCACGGCGGAAAGCTCCCGGATAAAGCTGCGCACCTCGGCGATTCCGATCGGGTCAAGCCCGTTGATCGGCTCGTCGAGAATTAGCAACTCTGGGTCGTGCATGACTGCAAGCGCGATCGCCAGACGCTGCTTCATCCCGAGGGAATACTGCGAAAAAAGCTTTTTGTCCCGGTAGGGGAGATTGACGAGCGAAAGCGCCCGCCGGATGGGATCGTTGCCGGAGAGCCCCCGAAGCTTTGCAAAAATCATCAGATTTTCCGTGCCGGTCAGGTTGGGATAGAAACCGGGAGCCTCGATCAGGCTGCCGATGCGCGGAAGCACATTTTTTTCATTGCCGGAAAGCGGCGCGCCAAAGAGCCGGATATTGCCGGAGGACGGCTTGGTTAAGCCGAGCAGCATCCGCATCGTCGTGGTTTTTCCGGCTCCGTTTCTGCCGAGCAGACCATAGATCCTCCCTTTTTGTACATGGAGACTGAGATTTGAGACGCTTGTCTGTTCCCCGTATTTTTTGGTCAGATTATGCGTTTCGATCACATAATGATTCATAGAAAACTACCTCCTTTTTTGAGTTCTGCTCCATGATAACAGACCTGCCTTGAGCCAGCCTTGAGGCAAGCTTGAGTTTTCCTTGAGATTTTGTGATAGAAATAGGAAAATGGAATTGTCTGCGCTATAATAATTAAGAAGAAGGAGGCGTGGTATGAAGGATAAAACGATTTTGATCGTGGATGATGAGCTGGAGCTGCTCCAGATGCTGTATACGATTTTTGAGCGGGAGGGCTACACAAAGATTTTGACGGCTGCCTCCGGAAGGGCGGCTTTAAAGGTCTGGAGAGAAAAACAGCCCGATTTTATCATTCTGGATGTGATGATGCCGGATATGGACGGGTTCGCCGTGTTAAAGGAGATACGGAAAACGAGCAGCATTCCGGTTCTGATGCTGACGGCTCGCCAGGAGCCGGAGGACAAATTTGAGGGCTTTGAGAGTGGTGCGGACGACTATCTGTTAAAGCCATTTTTGCCGAAGGAGCTTCTGTTTCGGGTGGAGGCGATTTTAAAACGCGCTTATCCAAAGGCTTGTCGCAGGATCTTTCTGGAGGCGGCTGTGGTCGATCTGGAGAAGGCGCAGGTGTGCAGGCATGGCGAAATCTTCCCGCTGACGGCGAAGGAGTTTTGTCTTTTGGAGAAACTGTGGGAGAATGCGGGAAAGATTGTGACGACGGGAAACTTGTGCGAGACGATCTGCGGAGAGTTCTGGGAGGGCTATGAGAGTACGCTGGCGACACATATCCGCCATCTGCGGGAGAAACTGGAGAATGATCCCTCAAAGCCGCAGTCGCTTTTGACTGCAAGAGGGCTTGGCTACCGGCTTTTGGTGAGGAGGTAAAGAGGATGAATCCGGCAAAAAAGTTTTTTCGCAAATATATCTGTTCTGCAATAGGGATCCTTTTACTCTTTTTTGCGGTGAACCTGCTTTTGGTGATCGGGTTTCTCATTGCCTCCAATTCCGGTGGGAGACCTGGGGAGCGGTTTCAGATTTCCCGATTCTCCGGTCATGTTACATCGCAAAACGGGGTGGTGTGCGCGGACGAGGAGGCGCTTTCCATGCTGTGGAGTGAATCGGCATGGGCAATGCTCCTGAATGAGGAAGGCGACGTCATCTGGGAGGAGGGTCTGCCGGAGGAGCTGCCAAGAAGCTATCTGGCGTCTGATATTGCCTCTTTTTCAAAGTGGTATCTGGAGGATTATCCGGTGACGGTCTGGACGCGTGAGGACGGTCTGCTGGTCGTGGGTTTTCCGAAGGGGAGCGTTTACAAATACAATCTGTCGAATAAGATAGAAGATTTTTATGCGATGGTCATAGGAGCTGCGGTTATTTTTGGGATGAATCTGGTACTGCTTTTGTATGTGTTTTTGAGAAACACGCGCCGCATCGAGCGGGCGATGGAGCCGATTTTAAGCGGTATACAGCAGCTCTCGCAGGGAAAAGAAGTCCGTTTAAAGGAGATGGGGGAACTTGCCCAGATAAATGCCGATCTGAACCGGGCGGCAGAGTACCTGATGAAAAAGGAGGATGCCCGTGCAGAGTGGATACGGGGGATTTCGCATGATATACGCACGCCGCTGTCTGTGATCATGGGATATGCAGGCGGGCTGGAAGAGGACGCGCGCGTTTCACAAGAAGTCAGAGAGCAGGCTGCAATCATCTGCAGGCAGAGCGAGCGGATCAAATCCCTGGTAGACGATCTGAATCTGACGGCAAAGCTCGAGTATTCCTGCCAGCCGCTGCGCAGAGATTTGGTGCGGGCGGCGGAGGTTGCAAGAAAAGCGGTGAGCGAGGTGCTAAACGCCGGGCTTGGCGGGCGGTATCAACTGGAATTTCAACAGATATGGCAGGGGGAGAGTCTCTGGATCGAGGGGGACGAAGCGCTGTTTGCGCGGATGCTCTGCAACCTGATCCGCAACAGCGTCGTGCACAATCCGGGGGGCTGCCGGATCATGGTTACGGTTGACGCAGACGATGCGGAATGTTGTTTTCGGGTGACCGACGACGGTCTTGGGATGTCTGGCGATCTTCTGGAAGCCCTGCACAGGAAAGAGGCGGGATGGAGCACGCAGGAGGATGGGATGGAGCATGGGCTTGGTCTGAAAATCGTCTGCCGGATCGTGGAGGCATACGGTGGAAGGATTCTGTTTGAAAATACCGCACCGCATGGATTAGACGTTTCCATCTTTTTTGAGCGGCGGCCGTCTGGCGTCCATGTGTGAGAGCAGATGTCTGACATACTGCGTCTGTAATGCGGGATCTGCGGTAAATTCCTCCGTGAGCGCAAAATAGCTTTTGCGGTCTTTTCTGTTTTTGCGGAATGCAGGGGTAAACAGATCCCCGTACTGCGGCAGGAAGATGGCGTGTTTGCGTGTATAGCAGTCCGCGGCGGTTGCCTGCCTGCGGTGTTCTCTGTCAACCCCGGTGGCGAGACTTTTTAATACGGCGCAGTCCTCCCCTGGCAGATAATAGTAATCCTTCGGATGGTCAAAGTAAAAGCGCAGCTCCCCGTCAAGCAGCCGGACGCAGAGCTTTGCATCCGTGTGGCGGAAAGTCAGATAGCAGTCGTCGAAACGGTAGGAGAGCGGCTTGGGGAACGGGCTGTCGCAGGCTAAGGTAAAGATCAGTTCTTTTCCGATGGTTCCGTCCGGGCCATGCGTCTCGTTCGCCTCGATGCCCGCGACGGTACAACCGCCTGCGAGCATATCCCGGTAGGAGAGGAGCGAAAGCAGGCGCGGCATATACAGAACATCCTCGTAGTTGTGCTGCAGGAGCAGAGAAAGCGCCTCCCTGGACGGGCGCGCAGTATAATTCTTGTAAACCTCGATCAGTTCGCCGCCGGAAAACAAGTCTTCGCGGTCGATCCCCAGAAAAATTTCAATCGATTTCTGCTTGAAACTCGGAAGCGCCAGCAGTGTTTTTAGTTGCGAGACCTCCTTGTAAATGTCGAGGCAGGCGTGGTTCTCGAACGGGGAGGGGACGCCAAGACTCTGGCATTTTGCCTTCAGGTAGGGAATGTCAAATCCGACGCCGTTGAAGGTGAGGATGGTCTCCTTTTTGGCAAGCAGTGCGAAAAACGCGTCCAAAACCTCGCTCTCCCCGGCAGTGGATTCGGCAAAAAACTGGTCGAGACAGAGTGTGTCCCCACGCCGCGTGGCGCAGCCGATCAGATAGAGACTGGTGCGCGCGGGGGAAAAGCCTGTCGTCTCGATGTCAAAAAAGATTGCGGATTCCGTAAAATAGCGGTTGACGGATGCGTCCGAAAAGTCAAAGGCAAGCTCTTTGTGCTCTGTGATCATGCGGGTTCCTCCATTTCTGTCACGATAGGATAATTGTGTATAGTATAGCATAGCATAGATATTGTCTGTTTGTGAAATATTTGTCAGGGAGTTTTTGAAAAAATACAAAAAATTTGTCCAATTTTCGGAGGTTTGTGCTATAATCTATAAGATAGTAATAAAATACTGATAAGAGAAAGTGGGGCACGAAAATGGGTTCAAAAACATTTAAAGGTGGCGTCCATCCTTATGAAGGAAAGGAACTGGCGAAAGATCAGCCGATCACAGAGGTTTTGCCCAAAGGTGATCTGGTCTATCCTTTGTCGCAGCATATCGGCGCGCCAGCCACTCCGATTGTGGCAGTCGGTGATAAAGTGCAGAAAGGACAGAAGATTGCAGAGGCGGGCGGCTTTGTGTCATCCCCGGTCTATGCGTCTGCATCCGGCACGGTAAAAGCGATCGAGCCGCGGCGTGTGGCGGTCGGCGATATGGTGAATTCCATTGTGGTTGAAAACGACGGTGCGTTTACCGAGGTGTCATATACGGTGTGTGACGATGTGACGGCACTGTCAAAGGAAGAGATCATTGAAAAAGTAAAAGAAGCCGGGGTTGTCGGCATGGGCGGCGCGGGATTCCCGACGCACGTCAAGCTCTCGCCGAAGGAGCCGGAAAAGATCGAGTACATCATTGCAAACTGTGCAGAGTGTGAGCCGTACCTGACGGCGGATTACAGGCGTATGCTTGAGAATCCCGAGGAGCTGGTCTCCGGTATGAAGATCATTTTACAGTTGTTTGACCATGCGCAGGGTGTGCTTGCCATCGAGGATAATAAACCGGACTGTATCGAAAAACTGACCGAGCTTGTGAAGGATGAGCCGCGCATCAGTGTGTGCGCGCTGCAGACGAAGTATCCGCAGGGCGGTGAGCGCCAGCTCATCTACGCGGTGACAAAGCGCGCGATCAACTCGAAGATGCTTCCGGCGGACGCGGGCTGTATCGTGGACAATGTGGAGACGATCATTGCGGTACACAATGCCGTGAAGCTTGGAAAACCGGTGACGAACCGTGTTGCCACGATCACGGGCGATGCGATCGAGAACCCGGGTAACTTCCTGTACAGTATCGGTACGAGCTACACAGAGCTGGTGGAGGCGGCGGGAGGCTTTAAAGAGCAGCCCGAAAAGATCATTTCCGGAGGTCCGATGATGGGATTTGCGATGTTTGGTCTGGATATCCCGACGACCAAGACGTCATCCTCCCTGCTCTGCCTGACAAAGGACGAGGTTTCCGCGATGGAGCCGACCGCGTGCATCAACTGCGGACGCTGCGTGGAGGTCTGCCCGGAGCTTTTGGTTCCATCCCGTCTGTCGAAGTTTGCAGACCGCGGTCTTGGCGAGACGTTTGAGAAGTGGAACGGTCTGGAGTGCATCGAGTGCGGAAGCTGCAGCTTTATCTGTCCGGCGAGAAAACAGCTTGCGCAGTCCATCAAGACGATGAAAAAGCAGGTGCTTGCGGCAAAGCGCAAGAAATAACACATATTAAGAGAAAAGAAAGAGGTGGATTATTGTGAGTGATTTATATCATGTTTCATCATCACCACACGTGCGTGCCAAGGACACGACAAGCCGCATCATGCTGTATGTAATCATTGCATTGCTGCCTGCGAGTCTGTTTGGTATTTATAATTTTGGAATAAGAGCGTTACTTGTGATCGTAGCAACGATCTCAAGCTGTCTGATCTCCGAGATCCTTTACAATATGATTGTACATAAAAAACAGACGATCGACGACCTGAGTGCGGTCGTTACCGGACTTTTGCTGGCGTTAAACCTTCCGGTGACGCTCCCTCTGTGGGAGGCGGCGATTGGCGGTGCGTTTGCGATCATTTTTGTGAAATGTCTGTTTGGCGGTCTGGGTCAGAACTTTATGAACCCGGCGCTCGGCGCAAGATGTTTCCTTCTGATCGCATTTGCGGCTGATATGACCAATTTTGTGACGGACACCTACACGGGTGCGACACCGCTTGCGGCAATGCGTAACGGCGAGGCAGTCAACACGATGGATATGCTGATCGGACGTACCGGGGGAACGATCGGAGAGACCTCGGCGATCGCGATTCTGATCGGCGCGATCTTTATGATCCTGATGGGCGTGATCGACCTTAAGATTCCGGCGTCCTATATCATTTCGTTTGTGGTATTTATGGTACTGTTCGGCGGACATGGTCTCGACGGCAATTTCATCACCGCACAGCTCTGCGGTGGCGGTCTCATGCTGGGTGCATTTTTCATGGCAACCGACTATGTGACGTCCCCGATCACGCCAAGAGGACAGATCATCTTTGGTATCTGCTGCGGTATCCTGACAGGTTTGTTCCGTACGTTTGGCGCAAACGCCGAAGGTGTTTCCTTTGCGATCATCTTAAGCAACCTGCTTGTGCCGATGATCGAGAAGCTTACCATTCCGAGAGCATTCGGTCAGGTAAAAGCAGCGAAGAAAGAGGAAGGGGGCAAATAGAATGAACAAAAAGATTGTACATGACGCGTTAATTTTATTTGCTTTTACCGTTGTGCTTGGACTTTTGCTTGGTGTCGTATACGGGATCACAAAAGACCCGATCGCAAAGGTAAATTACGAGAAAACACAGAAGGCCTACAAGGAGGTGTTTGAGGATGCCGCTTCCTTTGAGGCATATGCGGGTTTTGACGCGGATGCTGCGAACACCCTGATGGCAGAGAATGGTTTTGAGGATGAGATCGAGGATGCGCAGGTGGCAAAGGACGCTTCGGGCAATGTGCTCGGCTATGTCATCACGGTGACCGCGAAGGATGCGAGCCAGTCTACAATCACCTTCTCTGTGGGAATCCGCAATGACGGAACGGTCAACGGCTATTCCATCACATCGATCGCGGAGACCCCGGGACTTGGTATGAAAGCGGCAGAGGAAGCCTTTTACAGCCAGTTTGAGGGGAAAAAGGTAGATGCGTTTACGGTTGTGAAATCTGCTCCGGCGGCGGACAATGAGATCGAATCCATTTCCGGTTCCACGATCACATCCGATGCGATGGCAAACGGTGTGAATGCCTGCATTGTCTACTTCCAGAATGTATTGGCAGGAGGTGCAGAATAATGAAAACAAATATAGAACGTTTAATGAATGGTCTGATCAAGGAGAACCCGACCTTTGTCCTGATGCTCGGTATGTGTCCGACACTGGCGGTAACCTCCTCCGCGATCAATGGTCTTGGTATGGGACTTTCCACGACAGTGGTGCTGGTTTTTTCCAATCTGCTGATCTCTGCATTCCGCAAGGTGATCCCGAACGGCGTGCGTATGCCGGCGTTTATCGTGATCGTGGCGTCCCTCGTGACAATGGTACAGTTTATCATGAATGCGTATACACCGAGTCTGTCTGACAGTCTTGGCGTGTACATTCCGCTGATCGTTGTAAACTGTATTATCTTAGGTCGTGCCGAGAGCTATGCCTCCAAGAACCCGGTTGTTCCGTCCATCTTTGACGGTATCGGTATGGGACTTGGATTTACGGTCGGTCTTACCTCCATCGGTCTGCTGCGTGAGATCCTCGGTGCAGGTCAGGTTTTTGGTATGCAGGTACTGCCGCTTGCTGACAAGGCAAACGGCGTGGCAGGCTTTACGCCGATCACTATCTTTGTCATGGCGCCGGGAGCATTCCTCGTGCTGGCGTGTCTCGTTGCAGTGATGAACATTGTGCGTGCGAAGATGGATGCGAAGGGTAAGCCGCTTGCAGAGCCGTCCGGCTGTCTGTCCGGCGACTGCGCACACTGCGGACAGTCCGCAATGTGTACGGGACGCAGCGCAGAGGCTGCTGCGGAGGCGGTCACGGCAAAGGCGGAGAAGGCAAAAGCAGAGGAATCTGCGGGAAAGACAGAATAGGAGGATAGATACAGATGAAAGAATTACTTTTAATTGCAGTCGGTTCCGCGATTGTCAATAATGTTGTGCTGAGTCAGTTTCTTGGTATCTGTCCGTTCTTAGGTGTATCCAAGAAGACAGAGACCGCAGCCGGTATGGGTGGAGCCGTTGTGTTCGTTATCACGATCTCATCCTTTGTGACGGCGGTGATCTACAAATATGTCCTTGCGAATGAGTTTCTGCGCAGCAAGGGGATCGACCTGACTTACCTGCAGACCATCGTGTTCATTCTGGTGATCGCAGCGCTTGTACAGTTCGTTGAGATGTTCTTAAAGAAGAATATGCCGCCTCTCTATGAGAGTCTTGGCGTATATCTTCCTCTGATCACGACAAACTGTGCCGTACTCGGCGTGGCGCTGACGAACGTGACCAAAGAGTACAACATTTTAGAGAGTGTGGTCAACGGCTTTGCGACGGCAACCGGATTTTTGATCGCGATCGTGATCATGGCGGGTCTGCGTGAGAAGATTGAATACAACGATATTCCGAAGCCATTTCAGGGCACGGCGATCGTGCTTGTCACAGCCTGTCTAATGTCGATTGCCTTTATGGGCTTCTCAGGAATGATTTAAGGGGGAACTGGCGATGAACATTACAGCAATTTTAGTTGCAGCCGCCGTTGTCGGCGGTGTAGGTATCCTGATAGGATTTTTCCTCGGCATCTCAGGAGAAAAGTTTAAGGTGGAAGTGGACGAGAGGGAGACGGCGATTTTGGACGTTCTTCCGGGAAATAACTGCGGTGGATGCGGTTACGCCGGATGCTCCGGTCTGGCGGCGGCGATCGTAGCGGGCGAGGCCCCGGTGGGACAGTGTCCGGTCGGCGGCGCTCCGGTGGCGGAGAAGATCGGCGAGATCATGGGCGTTGAGGCGGAGAGCGGCGCGCGTCAGGTCGCATTTGTCAAATGTGCCGGCACCTGCGAGAAGGCGGGAACGGATTATGTGTACACCGGAAATGAGGACTGTGCGGCGATGGCTTTCGTGCCAAACGGCGGTCCGAAATCATGTAATTATGGCTGCCTCGGCTATGGAAGCTGTGTGAAGGCGTGTCCGTTTGACGCGATCCATATCGTGGACGGCATTGCACTGGTCGACAAGGAGGCCTGCAAGGCGTGCGGAAAATGTATCGATGCCTGCCCGAAGCACCTGATCGAGTTCGTACCGTATGAGGCGAAGCATATCGTTCAGTGCAGCTCGAAGGATAAAGGAAAGGATGTCATGAAGGCGTGCTCCGTGGGATGTATCGGATGCCATCTTTGTGAAAAGAATTGTCCGTCAGATGCGGTTCATGTGGTAGACAATATCGCATATATCGATCAGACGAAATGTACCGGATGTGGTATCTGTGCACAAAAGTGCCCGAAACATATTATTTTATAGGAGGAATTGCCTATGTACCAAATTTCTAATTTTACGGACAATGATGACGTAAGGGTTTTATCTGAGCTGGGAGCCTTTCAGGTGATCGAGTACCAGCGCGATCTGAGTGTCTCGCCGGGATCTGCGGTCACAGCCTATTACAGCGCGCAGATGAATGTGAAAAAGCGTCAGCTTGTCTGCCATCTGCACAAGTCCCACGTGGCGATCCAGGCGGGGGCTATGCAGTGGATGCTCGGCAACGTCAATGCCACCACCGGCGTCAAGGGTGTCGGCGATTTTCTGGGGAAGGCTGTCCGCGGCAAAGCGAGCGGTGAGTCTGCCATCAAGCCGGAATACACGGGAGACGGCGTTCTGGTGCTTGAGCCGACCTACAAGCATCTCATACTGATGGATGCGGCTGCATGGGGCGGTGGAGTAGTGCTCGACGACGGTCTGTTTCTGGCGTGCGAGTCCACACTGCAGCACAAGGCAGTGATGCGCTCCAATTTTTCTTCCGCTGTGGCGGGCGGCGAGGGCTTGTTCAATTTAAGTCTCAACGGCAACGGCGTATTCTGTATCGAGTCCGAATGTCCCAAGGAGGAGTTGATTGAGATCACGCTCCAGAATGATGTTCTGAAGGTGGATGGAAACTATGCGATCGCATGGAGTAGAACGCTTGATTTTACGGTGGAGCGTTCCGGCAAGAGCCTGATCGGTTCGGCTGCCTCCGGCGAGGGTCTTGTCAATGTCTACCGTGGAAGCGGCAAGGTTCTGATGATGCCTACTGCGAAAATGCCAAATATCTAAAAACAAAAATCCGGCAGGGGAGTTGTTCCCTTACCGGATTTTATAACTTTCTGTGAGAAGAACTTATAGAGATTCACATGATGGAGCACCCGAGGTAAAAAATGAAGATAATATTAAAGAAGGAATTATCCGGCAGGATTTTGGACATTGGCGGAGGCGGTGAAGGTGTGATAGGGAGGCTTTATCACGAACAGGTGACAGCCATTGACAACCGGCAGGAGGAACTGGATGAAACGCCGTCTGGATTTGAGAAGGTGCTGATGGACGCTACGGATTTGGATTACGCGGACGGCAGCTTCAACCATGTAACCTGCTTTTTTACCCTGATGTATATGACCGCCGCTGAACAGAGACAGTGTATTCTGGAGGCAGCGCGGGTTCTGAAAAAGGGCGGTGCACTTCATATATGGGACTGTGACATTGTTTCTGCATATCCCGAGCCGTTTTGTGTGGACGTGGAAATCTGCTTGCCCGCCGAGCATATTTCCACGACTTATGGCATCGGAAAGCTGGATTGCCAGGATATGGCGTCGTTTTCGGTGCTTTGTATGGAGGCGGGGCTGACTCTTGTTTGCAGGCAAAGCAAAGGTGGATCTTTTTATCTGAAATTCCTCAAGTTTTCCTGACAATACACTTTACGGTATCTCCTCAAACGGAATCTTCGTTCCAATCCCGGAACTGGTATGAAGCGCATAATCATCCGTGATAAAAATTGCCTCGGTATCCGGCAGGCGTTCCACGAGCGCCATGCCGTCGGAGAGACCGAGTGAGAAGCAGGTGGTGGAGAGCGCGTCGCCGTCGACAGAGCTGTCCGTGATAATAGTCACCCCAAGCAGGTCATTTTCGTAGGGATAACCGGTGGCGGTATCCAGGATATGGTGATAGCGCGTGCCATCCACCTCGAAATACCGCTCATAGACGCCGGAGGACACGACGGTCTCGTTGGTCACTTTTACAGTGGCAAGCGCTGTTCCGTCCTCGGCAAAAGGTTTCTGGATGCCGACGGTATAGGCGGAGCCGTCCTGTTTTGGTCCGAGGGCAAGAAAATTCCCACCGAGATTGATAAAACCGCTCGTAATCCCATTTTCATTCAGAAATTCTTTCATCCGGTCGGCGATGTAGCCTTTGGCGATGCCGCCGACGTCAATCTGTGTGTCGGGGTTTTTCAGAGAAACCTCATTTCCATTGATCCGGATATTGTGGTAATCGACTGTGTCACACGCAGCAGCAATCTCTCCTGCATTGGGAATCATCGATGCGTTTGTTTCCTCCAGTAACGCTTTTGTGGAAATATCCCAGAGATCTGAGAGTGTTCCGATGGCAATGTCAAAGGTTCCCTGACTCAGCTCCCCGTAGGCAATCCCCTGTTTCAGCAGTTCCACAGTCTCGTCACTGACTGTGACAGGCTTCCCGCCCGCATCGTTGATGCGCGCGATATCGCTGTCTGCAACCGTAGAGGAAAAGAGCGCTTCGTACTTTGCCGCAAGCGCAAAACAGTCGTCAAAAAGCTGTTCATCGACAGCCTCATAAATGGTAACGGAGATCACTGTGTTAAAATAGAAACCGGATCTGCTCACCGGCGCCGGATCCTGCGCGCCGCATCCGGTCAGAAGCTGGCTGCATACGAGCGATGCCGCCAGAAAAAAAGCAGTTAATTTTCTCATGATCGTGCCTCTGTCTCTTTAAAATCGTAAATTCCTATAAAAATGTACCATAAAAAGGGGAATGGAACAATGAAATTTATGTAGAAATCATTTTGCCATTTCCGTGAAGATATGATAGAGTTATACAGTATGAGGCGGTTTATTGCAATTTTAGCGATATGAGAATGGTTGTCTGGATAAGGGGTGGCGGAATGGAACAGAGAAAGTTTCACTTCTGTGAGAGAAAGCGGGTTGTCGTCAAGATCGGTTCTTCTTCTCTTCACTATGAGGAGACGGGGAAATTAAATTTTACAAAGCTGGAGCGGCTGGTGCGGGAACTCTGCAACCTGAGAAACCGCGGCATGGATGTGTGTCTGGTGAGTTCCGGGGCGATCGCTGCCGGGAGACAGACGCTTGGCATGGAGGAGCGCCCGCGTGATATTTCCACGAAGCAGGCGTGTGCGGCGGTCGGGCAGGGGCGTCTGATGATGATTTACCAGAGGCTGTTTGGCGAGTACAACCAGGTTGCCGGGCAGGTGCTGATGACGAAAAATACGATGGTGAACCCCATCTCGCGGGAGAATGCGAAGAATACGTTTGAGGAACTGTTCCGTCTGGGCGTGATCCCGATTGTCAATGAGAATGATACCGTATCGACCTATGAGATGCAGTTTGGGGACAATGACACGCTCTCGGCGATCGTGACGTCGCTGGTCGGCGCGGACCTTCTGATCCTTCTGTCGGACATCGACGGTCTGTTTACGGATGACCCACACAGAAATCCCGATGCGAAGCTCATCGAGGTGGTGGAGCACATGGACGCCTCCCTCTATGATATGGCGAAGGGTTCGACGGGAAGCGATGTGGGCACGGGCGGCATGGCGACAAAGCTTGCTGCCGCGAAGATCGCGACACATTCCGGCGCGGATATGGTGATCGCAAACGGTGCGGATGTAGGGATTTTACATCATATTTTTGACGATTCCTTCCGGGGAACTGTTTTTCGGGCGGATAAGAGCGAGAGCTTTTGTATTGAAAATTTTATTTTAGAGACGATAGGATAGATGAGGGAGTCATATGGAACAGAAGCAGATCAACAGGATCAATGAATTATACCGCAAATCCAAGGCGGAGGGACTGACCGCGGAGGAGAAGAAGGAGCAGGAGCTTTTGAGGAAGCAGTTTATCGCAGATGTGCGCGGAAGTCTGACGGCGCAGCTCAACAATATCGACATGGTCATGGAGGACGGAACGGTCGAGAATCTCGGAGAAAAATATGGAAAGAAGTCTCTTTCCTAAGACGCCGCAGGAGCTGCGCAGGCACCATAGGGCAGTGCGGGATGCGATGACAAAAAAGCAGGCGGCTGATGCGGCAAGAAGCATCTGCGCCCAGCTTGGCGCGGCGGAGTGGTATAGGGAAACGCGTTGGATTTATGGCTACTATCCGCTCGGGAGGGAGGCGGACTGCCTCGCTTTTTTGGAGCGGGCTCTCTCGGACGGGAAACGCGTGGCGCTGCCGCGCGTGGAAACGTCGCGCAGAGAGAATGCGGACTGCCGGATGGATTTTTATGAGGTCACTTCGCTGACGCAGGTGGAGCGCGGGAGTTTTGGTGTGGCAGAACCGCTTGCGGACTGCCGGAGCGCGGACGCGCCGGACGCCGTTGTGCTTGTCCCGGGCGTTGTGTTTGGTCTGGACGGAAACCGCTACGGCTATGGCAAGGGTTTCTACGACCGCTATTTTGCCAGATTTCCACAGTATTACAGAGTGGGGATCGCCTATGAGCACCAGCTTGAGAAAACGCTGTTGGCAAAGGAGACGGATGTGCGCATGGACTGCATCTACACGGAGCGGCAGCGCTATCTGCCGCCGGAAAGGAACGGGGAGGCATATGGAATTACTGGAGATCTGTAAAAGAGCAAAGGAAGCGAGCCGGAAGCTGGGAACGCTTGACACCAACACGAAGAACCGCGCGCTGCTTGCGGCGGCAGAACTTTTGGTGTCAGAGAAAGACGCGATCCTTGCGGCAAATGAAAAGGATCTGGAGCGCGGAAGAAAAAACCATATGCAGAAGGCGCTTCTTGACCGTCTGATGTTAAATGAGGCGCGCATCGCACAGATGGCGGAGGGGCTGCGCCAGGTGGCAGGACTTTCTGATCCCGTGGGTGAGGTGCTCTCCATGAAAACGCAGCCGAACGGTCTTAGGATCGGGAAAAAGCGTGTGCCGCTCGGCGTGGTCGGCATGATCTATGAGGCGCGCCCGAATGTGACGGCAGATGCGTTTGCCCTGTGTTTTAAGACGGGAAATGCCGTGATCTTAAAGGGCGGCAGCGATGCGCTCTGCTCCAATACTGCGCTTGTCGCGCTGTTGCGCCGGGCGCTTTTGGGGGAGGGAGTACCTTGTGACGCGGTCTCCCTGATCGAGGATACCAGCCGAGAGACCACTGCGGAATTTATGCGGATGAACGAATATGTGGATGTTCTGATCCCGCGGGGCGGCGCGGGTCTGATCCGTGCGGTCGTCAGTCAGGCGACGATCCCGGTCATTGAGACGGGCACGGGAAACTGTCATATTTTTGTGGATGAGACAGCGGACCTGCCGATGGCAGTCCGCATTATCTGCAATGCAAAGACACAGCGGATCGGCGTGTGCAATGCCTGTGAGTCGCTTGTGGTGCACGAGAAGGTGAAGGACGCTCTCATGCCGCAGCTTGCCCGTGTGCTCTGGGAGAGCGACGTGAAAATCTGTGCGGATGCGCCGTGCCTTGAGGCTGTGCGAAGCGGCGTGGCGGCGGACGGCGGCGCGGTTTCCAGAGAGCTTCTTTTGGAGGCGACGGAGGACGACTGGGGAACGGAATATCTCGATTACCGGATTTCCGTAAAGACGGTCGGCTCGCTCGACGAGGCGATCTCCCACATCAACCGCTACAATACCGGACATTCGGAGGCGATCATCACGGAGAGTTACAGGAATGCCGAGCGGTTTTTAAACGAGGTGGACGCCGCGTGTGTGTATGTCAATGCGTCGACACGTTTTTCGGATGGATTTGAGTTTGGCTTCGGGGCGGAGATTGGCATCAGCACACAGAAACTGCACGCGAGAGGTCCGATGGGGCTTGAGGCGCTCACCAGCACGAAATATGTTATTTACGGGGACGGACAGGTGCGTGCATAGCAAAAGCGGGCAGCGGAAAAAGGAGATATTTGCGTGAAAAGAAGGATAAGTGCCATGCTCGTTGCGGGGATGCTGCTGTGGATCGCAGGATGCGGCGGTGTTTCTTCCGATACAATGGCAGACATATATTATGATGCAAAGCAGCTCGGCAGCTATTACAGCAACTATGAACTCTCCGGCTTGACACAGAGCATAGGAGAGGATACGATCTCGGGCACGTACCGGGGGTTCAACGGTATGGTGATGCTCTGGAATTACGAGGTGCCGGGGGATATTGCGCTGGATATTGATTATAAATTTCAGGTGCTGCACGGGAAGGTGAAGCTGGTCATGGTTGATCCCGAGGGGCAGATCCACACGATCGAGGAACTCTCGGGCGGCGCGACGTCGGACGGCATGAAGACGGAGTCGTTCTCCATGTATGACGGACTGTACCGTCTGAAGCTTGTCGGAACAGACGACGCGGAAGTGGAGTTTGCCGTGGAGGTGGACGAAGGCGATTTTATCGGAGCAAAGTAAGGAATAGGATGAAGAGACATGAAGAAAAAGATTGAGATAGAGATCATTGACAAAAAGCAGATACCGGAGACGGAACCGGAGCGCCAGTACTATTTTATGGACATTGCGAAGGCGTATGTGGCACAGCTTGCGGAGAAAAAAGGGGCGCCGCTCACCTTTCACGTGACGACGTTCGGCTGCCAGATGAATGCGAGGGATTCGGAGAAACTGGTCGGGATCTTAGAGCGGGTCGGCTATGTGGAGACGGCGACCGAGGAGGCGGATTTTGTCATCTACAATACCTGCACGGTGCGTGAGAACGCAAACAACAAGGTCTACGGACGTCTCGGCGTACTGCAGAACTACAAAAAGAAAAACCCGCACATGATGATCGGGCTCTGCGGCTGTATGATGCAGGAACCGTCCGTCGTGGAAAAGTTAAAGGAGAGCTACCGGTTTGTGGATCTGGTGTTCGGCACGCACAATATCTATAAATTTGCCGAACTGCTTGTGACAGCGATGGAATCCACTTCCATGACGATCGACATCTGGAAGGACACCGACAAGATCGTGGAGGATCTTCCGGTGGAGCGCAAGTATTCTTTCAAATCGGGCGTCAATATCATGTTTGGCTGCAATAATTTTTGCAGCTACTGCATCGTGCCGTATGTGCGCGGGCGTGAGCGCAGCCGCGAGCCGAAGGAAATCCTGCGCGAGATCGAGGCGCTGGTCGCAGATGGTGTTGTCGAGGTGATGCTGCTTGGGCAGAACGTCAATTCCTACGGCAGAAATTTGGAGCATCCGGTGACCTTTGCGCAGCTTTTACAGGAGATCGAGAAGATCGAGGGATTAGAGCGCATCCGTTTTATGACTTCCCACCCAAAGGATCTGTCCGACGAGCTGATCGAGGTCATGAAAAATTCTACAAAAATATGTAAGCATCTGCATCTGCCGCTCCAGTCGGGAAGCAGCCGGATTTTAAAGATCATGAACCGCCATTACGACAAGGAGCACTATCTGGAACTTGTGGACAAGCTGCGCGCGGCGGTGCCGGACATCGCGCTGACGACGGATATTATCGTCGGGTTTCCGGGGGAGACGGAGGAAGATTTTGAGGAGACGCTCGATGTGGTGAGGAACGTGCGCTATGACAGTGCGTTTACTTTTATCTATTCCAGGCGTACCGGAACGCCTGCCGCAGCGATGGAGGAGCAGATACCGGAGGAGATCGTAAAGGAGCGTTTTGACCGTCTCCTAAAGGAGGTACAGCGCATTTCTGCGGAGAAAGCGGGCGTTCTGACCGGACAGACGCTTCCGGTGCTCATCGAGGAGGTCAACGGGCAGGACGGGACGCTTGTGACCGGAAGACTTAGCAATAATTCCATCGTGCACCTTCCGGGCACGGCTGCCATGATCGGAAAGATTTATCCTGTGAAGCTTTTAGAGTGCAGGGGCTTCTACTATGTGGGAAAGGCAGAGGAGGCATAATGTACGCATACATCAAGGGGATCCTCACGGATATGTCGGAGGATACCGTCGTCGTGGAGGCTGGCGGGATCGGCTACAATATTCACACCACAGGACAGACGTTTGATTATCTTCCGTCCGTCGGGGAGGAAGTGAAACTTTACACGTACTTAAATGTCAGGGAGGATGCGATGGTGCTGTACGGCTTCCTGACAAAGGACGATCTGCGCGTGTTTAAGCTGCTGCTCGGCGTCAGCGGGATCGGACCGAAGGGAGCGCTCGCGATCCTCTCCGTGATGACGACGGATGATCTGCGCTTTGCGGTGCTCGGCGAGGACGCCAAGGCGATCGCGCGTGCGCCCGGCGTGGGGGCAAAGACGGCACAGCGCCTGATCTTGGAACTGAAGGACAAGTTTTCGCTGGAGGATGCGTTTGAGCAGAAACTCGCGCACACAAATGAGGCTGCGGCGGAGGGCATGAAGGGCGTGAAAAACGAAGCTGTCGCGGCTCTGGTGGCGCTCGGCTATTCCTCCTCCGAGGCGCTACAGGCAATCGGCAAGGTCGAGATCACAGAGGGCGCGGACGTGGAGGACGTTTTAAAGGCGGCTCTTAAAAATATGGCATTTATGTGAGGTCAGAGGATATGGAGAAACGAGTCATTGCCACCGAGGTGCAGGAGGAGGACTTAAAAATCGAAAAAAATCTCCGCCCGCAGACGCTGGATGACTACATCGGACAGCAGAAGGCGAAGGAGAACCTAAAGATTTATATCGAGGCGGCGAAAGCGCGGGGAGAATCCCTGGACCATGTGCTTTTCTACGGACCGCCGGGACTTGGAAAGACGACGCTCGCCGGGATCATCGCAAACGAGATGGGAACGCACATGAAGATCACTTCCGGGCCTGCGATCGGAAAGCCGGGGGAGATGGCGGCAATCCTAAGTAATCTGCAGGAGGGAGACGTGCTCTTTGTCGATGAGATCCACCGCTTAAACCGTCAGGTGGAGGAGGTGCTCTATCCGGCGATGGAGGATTATGTGATCGACATCATGATCGGAAAGGGCGCGACGGCGCGCTCCATCCGTCTCGATCTGCCGAAGTTTACGCTGGTGGGCGCGACGACGCGGGCGGGACTTTTGTCCGCGCCGCTGCGCGACCGCTTCGGCGTAGTGCATCATCTGGAATTTTATACGGTCGATGAGTTAAAGACAATCATCGTACATTCTGCGGCAACGCTCGGCGTAGAGATCGACGAGGAGGGCGCGTATGAGATGGCGCGCCGTTCACGGGGAACGCCGCGTCTGGCGAACCGTCTGCTAAAGCGCGTCCGCGATTTTGCCGAGGTCAAATACGACGGGAAGATCTCAAGGGAGGTCGCCTCCTTTGCGCTTGATCTGCTGGAGGTCGATAAGATGGGACTTGACCAGAATGACCGCAATATTCTAAAGATCATCATCGAAAAGTTTGCGGGAGGTCCGGTGGGACTGGATACGCTGGCGGCGGCGATCGGCGAGGATGCGGGCACGATCGAGGACGTCTACGAGCCGTATCTGGTGAAAAACGGCTTTATCAACCGCACGCCAAAGGGCAGGGTCGTGACGGATTTCGCGTACCAGCATTTCGGATTGCGCTAAAAGTGGTTGCTTTTCAGGGGCAATACCATTATAATATACCATATATAGTTAGACGGAATACTGACACTGGGTACATATGGTATCCGGTTGGGGAGGACACAGGTTATGTCAGAAAAGACAAGCGCCGACGTGATCATAGGCGGCAAGGTATACACCTTAAGCGGCTATGAGGGCGAGGAATATTTGCAGAGGGTTGCCGCTTACATCAACAACAAGATCAACGAGTTTAACGGGATGGAGTCACTCCGTCATTTTCCGAACGATATGCGGTCGATCCTTCTGGAGTTAAATATCGCGGACGATTATTTCAAGGCGAAGGCGCAGGTGGAGAAGCTCGAGGAAGAGCTTTCGCAGAAAAATAAAGAGATCTACGACTTAAAGCACGATTTGATCTCCAGCCGGATCCAGGCGGAAGACGGCGCAAAGTCGGTGAAAGAACTGGAGACGAAGAACCGTGAGCTTTTACAGCAGAAGACGAAGCTTGAGGCAAAGCTGGAGGAGGCATCCGCAGCGGCGAAAAAACAGGACAAAAGCGGGGCTGTAAAGTAGACAACTAAAGAGGAATGAGAGGGGGACGGAGCGCTTGTTTTTCGTCCCCCGTTTTTGTCTGACATAAGAGTGGCCCGCATAGCGTGCCGCTCGTTGTTTGGGAAACAGAGAGCAAAGTCCCTGGGAAAACTGCACTGCAGCGGAGAGGAGAGCATACGATGGAGCAGAGAAGAAAAAGAGAACTTGAGGTGCTGGCGCCTGCCGGGTCGTTTGAGACATTTCAGGCGGTGATCCGCGCGGGAGCGGACGCGGTGTATCTGGGCGGCAGCCGGTTCGGCGCGCGCGCTTACGCCAACAATTTTGGTGAGACGGAGCTGCTGCGGGCGATCGACTATGCGCACATCCACGGGTGTGCGGTGTATCTGACGGTCAACACACTTTTGAAGGAGGAGGAGATGGGGCAGCTTTTTTCCTATCTGCGTCCTTACTACGAGCAGGGACTCGACGCCGTGATCGTGCAGGATATGGGTGCGCTCGTCTTTGTGCGGGAGAATTTTCCGGGGATGGACATCCACACCAGCACACAGATGACGGTGACGGGAGCCTGCGGCGCGTCATATATGAAGGAGCTCGGCGCAAGCCGTGTGGTGACAGCGCGTGAGATGTCTCTCGAGGAGATCGCGCGGATCCGCAGGGAGGTTGACATTGAGATCGAG
Source organism: Roseburia sp. (assembly GCA_026168605.1). Lineage (GTDB taxonomy): Bacteria > Bacillota > Clostridia > Lachnospirales > Lachnospiraceae > Roseburia. Next base: position 211,033 of record JAPFDX010000001.1, read on the forward strand.
ACCTTTGTGCACGGGGCGCTCTGCTACTGTTATTCGGGGCAGTGCCTGCTCAGCAGCATGATCGGGGGACGCAGCGGCAACCGGGGCAGATGTGCGCAGCCTTGCCGCCTGCCGTACGAGGTGTACACCGCAGACCGGAAAAAGCAGCCGTCCGCGGGAAACTTTGTCTTAAGTCCCAAGGATCTGTGCGGTGTTTGGGACATTCCGGCGCTTGCAAAGAGCGGCGTGTATTCGCTGAAGATCGAGGGGCGGATGAAGCAGGCGGAATATGCGGCGGGCGTGGTGTCGGTGTACCGCAAATATGCCGACCGCTATCTGGATGCGCTGCACGGGGCGCTTGCAGACGGAAAGACGGAGCAGGAGGCGCACGCATTTGCCGCCGGAGCGTACCGGATGGAGAAAGCGGATATGCAGCAGCTCTTTGATCTGGGAAACCGCAGCGGCTTTACGGACGGATACTACCACAAGAAAAATGGAAAAGATATGATCACCTTCGGCAAGCCGAATCACGCGAAGGCGAACGAGGCGCTGCAGGCACAAATCCGCGGGCGGTATGTGCACGCCACGGAGGAGGACGCCGAAATAAAAGAAAAAATCAATGGAATCTTAAGATTAAAAAAAGATTCTCCTGCTACAATAGAAGTGTCAATGGGAGAGGTGCGCGTCTGTGCGTGTGGAAGCGAAGTGCAGGTGGCGCGCAGCCAGCCGCTCTCGGAGGAGAAAATAAGAGCGTGCATCCAAAAGACGGGAAATACGCCGTTTGTGTTTGAGGAGCTTTCCGTCGAGACGGACGACGGCATTTTTCTTCCGGTGCAGGCGCTAAACCAATTGCGCAGGGAGGCTCTGGAGAAGCTGGAGCGGGAACTTCTTTTGGGCAGAAGAAGAACTTGTAAGGAGGAGCGCGGGCAGAAAGATGCGTGTGCGGGATCTCCCCGGACAGAACAGGCGGCGGACCGCCGGGATTTTTTTGCGGTTTCCGTGGAGGAGCGCGGGCAGGCAAAAGCCGCGCTGGAATATGATTTTGTGGATGCAATTTATTATGACAGCGGCTGCTACCGGAGAGCTTCGCTTGCGGCAGATCTCGGAAATGACGTTGCCGCGGCGCACCGGGCGGGCAGGGAGGCATATCTGATCCTTCCGGCAGTGTTCCGCCCGCACACGGCGGACTTTTACCGGGCGAAGCGGGAGGAGATCTTAGCGTCCGGTCTGGACGGCGTGGTGGTGAAAAGCTACGATGCGGCGGCTTTTGCCCGGGAGCACTTTGCGGACAGGCTTGCCGTGGTTTTGGATCACAGCCTCTATACATGGAACCATCGCGCGAAGGATGCGCTCTGGCAGCTCGCGCCGCTGCGCGACACGGTTCCGTTGGAATTAAACCGTGGAGAGATCAGGGAGCGGGAGAACACGGGCAGTGAAATGCTGATCTACGGGTATCTGCCGCTGATGACGTCGGCGCAGTGCGTCCATGCAAACACGGCATCCTGCGATGCAAAAGAAACGGTGCTGTATCTGAAGGACCGCTATGGGAAATATTTTCCGGTGAAGAATCATTGCAGTGAGTGTTACAATGTGATTTACAATACCACGCCGCTTGTGCTGTTTGGCGCACGCCGTGACTGTAAAGAGGCGGGGATTTGTGCTTACCGTCTCGCCTTTACGGTCGAGGATGCGGCGCGCGTGCGTGAGATTTTACAGATCTGTGCGGAAACCTTCCTGTTGGAAAAGGAGGATTTTAAAAACCTGTATGACGGCGATTATACGAATGGGCATTATAAGCGAGGGGTAGAATAGCTGTATGACGAATCTGATTGTAGAAATATCCAAATACCTGATGGCGGTATTGTTTGCCTGCTATACATACGAATGTTTTGCGGTGTTCCGCGGCAGGCTGAATGAGGAACAGAAAAACAGGATTTTCAGACGCCAGACGGTGTTTATGTATCTGATCCATCTGGACGCCTATCTGGTGATCTATGCGGTCACGGACAATGTGATGACGATCGCCTTTTATGTGTTTCAGGTGATTTTTATGGCGGTCACGATCTCCTGCTACCATCTGGTCTATCCGGGGGCATCACGGCTTCTGGTCAACAATATGTGTATGCTGCTTGTGACGGGATTTATCATGCTGACAAGACTGTCCTTTGAAAAGGCGGTCAGGCAGTGCCTGATCGCGCTCGCGGCGATGGTGGCGACGCTGGTCATACCGTTTCTCATCCGCAGGGTGCACTTCGTGCGCAGGCTGACATGGCTGTATGCGGTTGCCGGGATCGGCACGCTTTTGCTTGTGGCGGCGTTTGGCGCGACGAGCTACGGCGCGAAACTGTCGCTTTCGATCGCCGGGATCTCGATCCAGCCGAGTGAGTTTATCAAGATTATCTTCGTGTTTTTTGTGGCGGGTATGCTGTATGAGAAAACAGATTTCAGGCAGGTGTGCATCACGACGGTCATCGCAGCGGTGCACGTACTGATCCTCGTCGCCTCAAGGGATCTGGGCGGTGCCCTGATCTTCTTTGTCACCTACCTTTTGATGCTGTATGTGGCGACGCGGAAAATCTTTTATCTGGCGGGCGGTGTGCTCGCGGGAAGCATCGCGGCGGTCGTGGCATATTATCTGTTTGCACACGTGCGTGTGCGTGTGCTCGCGTGGTCAGATCCGCTTGGCGTGATCGAAAATGAGGGATTTCAGATCTCACAGTCGCTGTTTGCGATCGGAACGGGCGGCTGGTTTGGCATGGGACTTTATCAGGGAATGCCGGAGAAGATACCGGTGGTCGAGCAGGATTTTATGTTTTCGGCGATTTCCGAGGAGATGGGAGGCATTTTTGCACTGTGCCTTCTCATGGTCTGCGTGAGCTGTTTTCTGATGTTTTTGAATGTGGCGATGCAGATGAAGGAGCAGTTTTACAAGCTGGTGGCGCTGGGGCTTGGCATAGTCTACGGGTTTCAGGTATTCCTCACCGTCGGCGGCGTGACGAAATTTATCCCGTCCACGGGCGTGACGCTTCCGCTTGTCAGCTATGGGGGAAGCTCGCTTCTGGCGACCATGATCGTGTTCGCGATCATTCAGGGGCTGTATATTTTGAGGCAGGATGAGGGAAAGAGCAATGGAACAAAACGAACGAAACGGAAAAAAACAGGGTTTGATGAAAAAATTGAAGAGCTTTCCTGACAAGGGCAAAAAAGCGAAAAAGGGAAAGAAAAACCGGGAGTTTGCGGTTGTCACCTACTCGTTTCTGGGGGCGTTTCTGTGTCTGATGGGCTATTTTGTCTATTTCCAGTTTGTCGAGAGCGAGCAGTTTATCAACAGCCCTTACAATAAGCGGCAGGAACTTTTTACGAGAAATGTCATCCGGGGGGAGATTTACTCGGCGGACGGCGTGACGCTGGCGGAGACGCTTGTGGACGAGCAGGGAAACGAGACGCGAAGCTATCCCTACGGCAGGATTTTTTCACACGTCATCGGATATTCGACCCGCGGCAGAAGCGGCGTGGAGGAGATGGCAAATTTCAGCCTGCTGCGCTCCAATCTTTTTTATGTGGAGAAGGCGGTCAGCCAGATCAAGGGAGAAAAAAGTCCCGGCGACAGCGTGACGACGACGCTCGATTATGACGTCCAGCTCTGTGCGTTTGACGCGCTTGGAAGATATGACGGGGCGGTTGTCGTGATGGAGCCGAAAACCGGGAAAATACTGGCGATGGTCTCAAAGCCGGACTTTGACCCGAACACCATCGCAAGCGACTGGGATGAGATCGTCGGTGAGGAGGGCGAGAGCTCGGCACTTTTAAACCGTGCGACACAGGGGCTCTACCCGCCGGGATCGACGTTTAAGATCTTTACGACGCTGGCGTATATCCGGCAGAATTCGGATTATGAGGACTACTCCTACCAGTGTACGGGAAAATTTACGCACGAGAATAAGACGATCCACTGTCACGGAAATAAGCGGCACGGCACGCAGACGTTAAAGGAGGCTTTTGCAAATTCCTGCAACTCCGCATATGCGTCGCTCGGTCTGGAGCTTGACATCGCAGAATTTGGCGAAATGTGTGACGGGCTGCTGTTTAATACGGGGCTGCCGACGACGTTTGAGTCCTCAAAGAGCAGTTTTGTACTCTCGGAGGAGGATTTGGCATCGGCTGTGATGGAGACATCGATCGGGCAGGGAAAGACGCTGGTGACGCCGCTCCACATGGCGCTTATCACCAGTGCGATCGCAAATGACGGCGTGCTGATGACGCCCTATGTGATCGACCACACGACGGACAACGAGGGGAATCCGGTGGAACAGTATGAGCCGAAGGAGTATCAGACGCTTTTTACAGCGGAGGAGGCTGCGATCTTAAAGGAGTATATGCAGGCGGTTGTAGAAGAGGGAACTGCGTCGAAGCTTTCGAATGATGTGTATGATGTTTACGGAAAGACGGGATCGGCAGAATTTTCTTCCAGTTCGGATTCCAGCCACTCGTGGTTTGTCGGCTATGCGCACCAGGAGGGCAGAGAAGACATCGCCGTCGCGGTCATCGTGGAGGATTCGGGAGTCGGCAGTGAGTATGCCGTGCCGATCGCACGGGAAATCTTTGATGAATATTATATAGGAGAAGAATAGAAAGCTGCCCCACTGGCAGTTGCGCGGAAGGAGAAAAAGTATTATACTGGATGTAAGTTTGACGACCACACGGGAGGGATTGCAATGACAGAGGCAATAAGCTGTGGTGGTGTGGTAATATTCCGTGGAAAGATACTGCTCTTATATAAGAATTACAGGAATAAATATGAGGGCTGGGTACTGCCCAAGGGAACCGTGGAGGCGGGCGAGGAGTATAAGGATACGGCGGTGCGCGAGGTGTATGAGGAGACCGGAGTGCACGCATCCATTGTGAAGTATGTCGGAAAAAGCACATATTCCTTTACTGTGCCGGAGGATACCGTGGAGAAGCAGGTGCACTGGTATCTGATGATGGCGGACAGCTATTACAGCAAACCACAGAGAGAGGAATATTTTATGGATTCGGGGTACTATAAATATCACGAGGCATACCATCTGCTGAAGTTTCCGAACGAGAGGCAGATGGTAGAAAAAGCGTATAATGAATATTTGGAGCTTAGAAAGAGTAATTTGTGGGGAAATCACAAATACTTTTAGGGAGATGGACAGGGGAGCGGACGTTCATGACATGGCATGATGATTTGTATGTAGGCGAGAGCATTGTACATAAGACAAAGAAAATTAAATGGAAGATCTGCCATAATGCAGGACAGCCTGGCATCTATGTCATCACACTGGCGTCCAATGAGAAAAATCTTCTAGATATCATTCCCTCGCAGGAGCTGCTTCAGAGGGGATACCCGAAACGGGGGCTCTATGTCGCGGGTCTTGCAAAGGGATATGAGGAGGCAGTGCAGGTCGCAGTGTCGATCATAGACGAGGTCTATCGGGCAACCGGGGGATTTGCGGTTGCCGATTACCTGAGAAATCACAGGCGGGAGGGCAGATGTCGGTTATCGTATTAGTTTTAAAAATCATTGGGATCATTCTGCTCATCCTGCTTGGGATCTTGTTGGCGGCGCTGCTCGCCGTGCTCTTTGTGCCGGTGCGTTACCGCATTTCGGGGCAGGTGGAGGATGACAGCGAGGTGCATATGTGCGCAAGCTGGCTGTTCCATCTGATCTCCTTTTCTCTGGAATACCGGGAGGGGGAGAACCGGATGGGCGTAAAGCTTTTCGGCTTTTCCATCCGGCGAAAGCCGCGAAGGACGAGCGCGCTGGATGCCGGAGAGTGGGAGGATGAGCCGGAGGACGCGGAAATGGAGGAGGCATCGGAGAATGCGGAAACTGCCACATCGGAGGAGATGCCGGAGGACGTACAAGCCCCCCATGCAGGATCCGGGGAAAACATCACAGAGAATGTGCCGGGAAGTCCAAAATCAAACGGCAGACCAAAGTTTTTGACACGGTTGCGCGGATTCTTTCGGAAACTGCGCAGAATAAAAGAAAACGCAGGGAAGATATGGAGAAAGCTTTGCAGCTTTTGGGAACTTGCCCGGGAAGAGGCAAATAAAGTTGCATTTCTGTCAGTGCTCGCAGAATTAAAATATCTGTTTTTACACTTTAAGATCCGAAAGCTTGCCGCAAATCTGCGGTTTGGCGCGGGTGACCCGGCGCTGACGGGACAGGTACTCGGCGTGCTCTGTATGTTCCCGTTTCTGTACCGGTATCAGGTGAATCTTGTGCCGGATTTTGAGAGCGGAGAACTCTATGTGAGGGGGGTATTTCATATGAAAGGGCGGATGCGTGTGGTACATTTTATCGTGTCGCTGGCGCGTCTCTGGAAGAAGAAGGAAGTTCGCAATTTGGCAAACCAACTGCTCGGATAACAGACGGGCAAAATAAATAGGAAAAGGAAGGCAGGGTAACAAAATGGCAGACAACAGTTTCAACACAACAGTGGAATCCTTATTTAAGGGGATGGACAGCTTTATCACGACAAAGACGGTCGTGGGCGACGCGATCCACATGGGGGATACGATCATCCTTCCGCTTGTGGATGTGTCTTTTGGCGTGGCGGCCGGCGCGTTTTCGCAGGACAAGAAGAATAACGGCGCAGGCGGCATGGGCGGAAAGATCATGCCGAGCGCGGTGCTTGTGATCCAGAATGGTACGACAAAGCTCGTGAATATCAGGAATCAGGACGGTATGACCAAGATCCTCGACATGATCCCGGATTTTGTCAACAAATTTACAGCCGGAAAAGAGAGCGTTTCGCAGGAAGCGTCTGCGAACAGCGGATCGCAGGAGGCGAAGGACGCAGCCGGGAAAGAGATGGAGGAGATGTTAAAGGACGCGGTAAATCCGGAAGAAAAGAGTGAATAGTGACGACCCAAAAGCATATATTGTTACAGATATATGCTTTTTTGGTGGGTTTATGAAACGGATCATTGGATTTGCCTTGTTTTGTTTCTCGATGGGAATGCTGGCTATGCTGGTGATCCATAACCGTTTCCTCGGATTTATTCTGATCGTGGTTACCATGCTGGCGGGATATTATATTTTTAGTTGTGACTGAGCAAATAGTAAGGGCGTCGCAAAATCATGAAATTTCATGACTTTGTGACGCCCTGATCTTTTTAAAAATTACAAGTCAAAGCCAAAGTACCGTACGGCATTGTTGTAGCAGATGTCTGTCACGATCTCTCCGAGCGTATCGTAGTCGGCAGGAAATTCTCCGTTTTCCACCCAGTTTCCGATCAGATTGCAGAGGATTCTGCGGAAGTAATCGTGGCGTGTGTAGGAGAGGAAGCTTCTGGAATCTGTCAGCATACCGACAAATCCCGAGAGATTTCCGAGGCTCGCAAGGGAGATCATCTGATCCTGCATCCCGGTCTTGTGGTCGTTGAACCACCATGCGGAGCCCTGCTGGATCTTGGCGACTGCGCCGGAATCCTGGAAGCATCCGAGGATCGTGCCGATCGCCTGATTGTCGTTCGGGTTTAAGCTGTAAATAATGGTCTTTGGCAGACCGCCGTCGCAGTTTAGGGCATTTAAGTAATCTGCCAGCTCGGAAGATGGACCGTAGCTGTCGATGCAGTCAAATCCGGTATCGGGACCAAGCTGATCGAACATCGCTGTGTTGTTGTCGCGCTTGCAGCCATAGTGAAGCTGCAATACCCAGCCGCGCTTTGCGTATTCTTTTCCGGCAAACAGCATGAAGGCGGTCTTGAACTGCAGCTCCTCCATGTGTGTGAGGGAAGCGCCGCCCAGACGTTTGGCAAAAATCGCCTCGATTTCCGCATCGCCGGCGGGCTGGTACATGACATAGGAAAGACCGTGGTCGGAGACGGAACATCCCATGGAATCAAAGAAATCCATACGGATGGAAAGCGCTTTGCAGAGATCTGCAAAGGTGGCAATCTCTACGCCGGAAACCTCAGAGAGCTGCGCGAGATACTCCGGATAGGAATCCTTCTCGATATTCATCGCCCGATCCGGACGCCATGCGGGAAGCACCTGAACGGAGAAGGAGTCATCCTCAGCGATCTTTTTGTGCCACTCCAGGGAATCGACCGGATCGTCGGTGGTGCAGATCAAGGTGACGTTGGACTGGCGGATGATATTGCGGACAGTCATATCCGGTTCTGCCAGACGCTTGTTGCAAAGCTCCCATACCTCCTCCGCGGTGTTCTTATTGAGGACGCCGTGATAGTGAAAATATTTCTGGAGTTCCAGATGGCTCCAGTGAAAGAGTGGGTTGCCGATCGCCTTGCCGAGCACTTCCGCCCATTTTAAGAACTTTTCCTTGTCGGAGGCGTCACCCGTGATGTAGCGCTCGTCGACGCCGCAGGAGCGCATAAAGCGCCATTTATAGTGGTCGGCTCCCAGCCATACCTGCGTGATATTGTCAAATCTGCGGTCCTCGTAGATTTCCTGCGGATTGATGTGGCAGTGATAATCGAGAACCGGAGTTACAGCCGCGTAGTCAAAGTACAATTTCTGCGCAGTCTCCGTTTGCAGTAAGAAATTTTTGTCCATAAATTGTTTCATATTATTTTGTGATTCCTTTCATTTTTATGTACAGTTCCAGACAGATCTGCTCCCTGTCGTGGAGTAAAAACCTCTCCAGATCGTGTTGGAGTGGGAGAGAATCCGTAATGAGACTGACGATTTCTTTCGAGTAGCGCCTGCCGCTGCCGTCCTGCAATTCCTTTAGGATCTCCGGGAAGGATTTGGTTTTTGCATAGCTACGCCCGAGGTAATCGGTAGCCGCGTCCAGAGAATCGCAGATGCTCACAATGTCGGTCACGATCCGGGCGGGGGCGCTGCGGTGGTCAAAATCAGACGGATATCCGAAGGAGCCGTCACAGAATTTGTGGTGTCCGGCGGCAATCCCTGCGTATGGCGTAAGCGACGGGATCTGTTGTAAAATATGAAGTCCGGTGACCGGATGATATTTGATCACTTCAAACTCGATGTCCGTGAGCTTGCGGTACTGCATATTGATCACATTCGTGCACAAGATCTTGCCGATGTCGTGGAGTCTGGCACTGTTTTCGGCAAAAGCAGTCAGTTCCGCTTCTTTTTTCTGCACATCGGCGACGCTTGTGCAGGAGAGTATTCCAATGAGCGTTTCCGGACGCCGGTGAATGAGAGTCTGCATCACGAGTCTGGCGCAGCGGCTGACGATCACCGAGTGAAACAGCGTCTGCGGCTGTCGGTAGACCGTCAGACGAAGCAGGGCGGACATGGTCTCGTCATCGTCTAAATACTTCAGCGCCGGTATCAGGTAGAGATAGATAAAACCGTTCGCAACGCTTTCCAGATAATTGTTGCTCGGAAAATGCGTGTACACATCCAGCAGGTGCCAGAATACTTTGCGGATGTCCGCCACGCAGCCCGGACAGTCCTGCTCAAGGTTCATCAGGCTTTTTAAGACCAGGTTGAAGCAGTCGGTCGTCTCGTCGTCGTACTCCTCCCAGACCGTCATGCGCTTGTGGTCAAGCTTTGCCTCGCACTCCATGATATCCGAATGCACCGTGTCGGCGTCCAGATTCCCGAGATAATAGTTTAGCATCAGACAGATGATCCGGTATTTTATGTGGGTGGTTGGATGTTCCTCAAAAGAATTGGAATCCAGCAGTCTTGTGGCGATCGTTAGCTGGTAAGCAAGCTGTTCTGCCGTAAAATATTTGCGCAGATCCATGTTCGCATTGATGCTGAGCCGTAGAAAATTGCTGGTCCAGCAATTTTCGAAGTGGGGCAGTGCCTGGTTAAGCGGCAGATCCATGTCGGCTTCTGCCCGGAAACGCCTTAACATTTTCATGCGGTTTTCATATTCGTCAAAAAGCCGCCCGGTGGATACAAGCGGAGCTTCATTCAGATACTCCGAGGAGAAGACTGCCTGATAGTCATAAAAGCTCATGCCCATACTTTTTTCTTCTTCATTGAGCTGGTCATAAAACTGCTCGAAAATTCCGATGGCGTGCGTACACCGCTCTGAGATTCTGCCTTTGAGGTGAACGGTATCCAGAAAAAAGTAGACCGTGAGCATGATCATATCGCACTTCATCAGCGCGACCGGATCATTCCGGGAATCGTAGAAGGCAAAAAGGCTCTGCGCCAGCTCATAGGCAGCCTCGATGTCCTCAAAACGGGTACTGTAACGGTAGAGGAAGGAGAGGAGCGGATCCGCCACCGCTTTCTCCCAGGGATGGTGTTCTCTGGTAAAATAGTAGACATGGCGCATCAGATAAGCATTGTTTTCTCTGTATTTTCGCTCTAATTCCTGGGACTTCTCCGCAAAATCCCGGATCCAAAGCCGGGGTTCCTTGTCCATCTGGAAAGAGTTGAACTCCTCCAGTTCACGTATCTGTGCGAAATATATTTTGAAAAAATTTTCCCATTCCGTTCGGGTAGTAAAGCCGTGTTCCAGTTCCATGGCGTCCTCCTCTGGCGTGCAAATGTACTAACTTATATTGTATCACAATTTCGGGAAAATAAAAGTGGATAAAAACGAAGTTTCCTGTAAGGTAAAAAAAGACGTCCGCAGATTTGCGGACGCCATGGCGTTTTTATTAAGCTCTTTCTACTTTACCGGATTTTAAACAGGAAGCACATACATATAATTTCTTCGGTGTTCCGTTTACCTTACAGCTTACGCGCTTGATGTTTGCTTTCCACATTCTGTTAGATCTTCTATGAGAATGGCTCACATTACATCCGAAATGAGCGCCCTTTCCACAAACTGCACATTTTGCCATAGTCCTGCACCTCCTTGCGATTTCTATTCTAATTGCGGGATATTCCTGCAACTTACAGGCTCACAACATGGCTATTTTAACAGATTGATATGCAGATTGCAAGTGAAAATTAAAAAAAATATAAAAAATTGAAATTATGTCTATCAATTTTGGGAGAAAACGGTTATAATAGCAATAAACTAGCGTTAAAACGGCTTTGAAAGGAGCATCGGTATTATATGAATGGACAGATGGAGACCAGTTTAGGCAGGGTTACGATTGATTCTGAAGTAATTGCGATGTATGCAGGTTCTGTCGCAGTGGAGTGTTTCGGCATTGTCGGAATGGCGGCTGTCAATGTGAAGGACGGTCTGGTGAAGCTGCTCAAGAGAGATTATCTCACACACGGAATTAACGTGTCGGTGGATGAGGACAATAAAATCACGATTGATTTTCATGTGATCGTATCTTACGGTGTCAGCATCAGTACGGTTTCTGACAACCTGATCGAGACGGTGAAGTACCAGGTAGAGGAGTTTACCGGAATGGAGATCAAGAAAATTAACATTTACGTCGAAGGCGTACGTGTGATCGATTAAGGAGGATTTTGAGGTGGAAATCACTACGATAAATGCCGAGGCTCTTGCGAAGGCTTTTCTGGCGGGGGCGAAGAATTTAGAAGCGAAGAAAGAATGGATCAACGAGCTGAATGTATTTCCGGTTCCGGACGGCGATACCGGTACGAATATGTCTATGACGATCATGTCGGCGGCGAAGGAAGTCACGGCGATCGCGGATCCGGATATGAAGTCCGTGGCGAAGGCGATCTCTTCCGGCTCCCTGCGCGGCGCGAGAGGTAACTCCGGCGTGATCCTTTCCCAGTTGTTCCGCGGCTTCGCGAAGGTGATCGCAGAATATGACGAGATCGATGTACAGATTCTGGCGGAGGCGTTTGAGAAAGGCGTTGAGACAGCCTACAAGGCGGTTATGAAGCCGAAGGAGGGCACGATCTTAACCGTTGCCAGAGGGATGGCAAACCGCGCGATCGAACTCTCGGATGAGACGTATGATCTGATTGAATTCTGCGAGGGCGTGATCAAAGAGGGGGACCGTGTCCTTGCCAAGACGCCGGATATGCTTCCGGTCTTAAAGCAGGCGGGCGTTGTCGATTCCGGCGGTCAGGGTCTGATGCAGGTGATGAAGGGGGCGCTTGATTCTCTGCTCGGCAAGGAGATCGACTACACGATCGAGGAGACGCCGAAGGCTGCGGCCACAGAGGATACTGTTTCCTATAATATAGAAGCGCAGGCACAGCAGGAGATCAGGTTTGCGTACTGTACGCAGTTTCTGGTTATGCTGGAACAGCCGATCACGACCAGACAGGAGAATGAGTTTAAGGAATATCTGGAGGGCATCGGCGATTCCATCGTGGTGGTGGCGGACGACGAGATCGTGAAGGTACACGTACATACCAACGATCCGGGTCTTGCGATGCAGAGAGGTCTGACCTACGGCAGCCTTACAACGATCATCATTGAGAACATGAAGTTAGAGCGCGATGAGAAGATTTCGGCGCTCAAGGAGAAGGAGATGCAGGCGGCAGCCGTGCCTTCCCGGAGTGAGGCGGAGGAGCAGGAGCCTATGGTATTTACCGAGTCGCCGAAGGAGATGGGCTTTATCTCTGTCAGCATCGGAGACGGTATCAATGAGATCTTTACCGGTCTCGGCGTAGATTATATCATCGAGGGCGGACAGACCATGAACCCGAGTACCGAGGATATGTTAAATGCGATTGCCCGCGTCAATGCAAAGACGATTTTTATCCTTCCGAACAATAAGAACATTATTCTGGCTGCCAACCAGGCGGCTTCCCTCGTGGAGGATAAGAAGATCATCGTGATCCCGACCAAGACGATCCCGCAGGGAATCACTGCGCTGATCAATTTTATCCCGGACAGCACGCCGGAGGACAATGCAGAGCGTATGACCACGGAGATCGGAGCGGTGAAAACCGGACAGGTGACCTACGCCGTGCGCGACACCGTGATCGACGACAAGGAAATCAAACAGGACGATTATATGGGGATCGGCGATTCCGGTATTCTCTCTGTCGGAAAGAATCTGGAGGAGACAACGCTTTCCATGGTGGACGCGCTGATCGATGAGGAGTCCGCGATCGTGAGCATCTATTACGGTGCGGATATGTCGGAGGAATCAGCCGGGGCACTCGGTGCGAAGTTGGAGGAGCGGCATCCGGAAATCGAAGTGGAAGTCCATTACGGCGGTCAGCCAATCTATTATTTTGTAATTTCAGTAGAATAGACTTGAAAATATCTGAAAATATGGTAGCATAATAAGAGATATGTTTAAATTATCTTTTATTGTGTTTTTAAATCACACAGTAGTTTAGATAAACAAACATTCGTCTAAGTACTGTGTGATTTTTTATGATTCGCATGGTACTGTTTGTCCCGAAAAAATACAGATGAAGAATGGAGTGGTTTGATTGAAGAAACAGAAAGAAACGGGAAAAATCAAGCAAAGGCTGACGAGGGAGTTTTTAAAGGTCACGCTTTTGACAAGTGTGGCGGCAGTTGTGGCGTGTATCGCGATTTTGGTGATGGGCTCAAGGTATGACCATGCACTGAAATATTATGGCTTTTCCCAGGGGGATATCGGTAAGGCGATGACCGTGTTTGCGGATGCGAGAAGTGCGCTGCGCGGCGCGATCGGTTATGAGAACAGAGACCGTGTGGACGAGTTGATAGCGACCTATGAAGAAAAGAAGGAAGCGTTTGGAAATTATGTTGCAGCGATCGAGGATATCATTGTCACCGATGAGGGACGTGAGATCTATGATAGGATCCTTGCAGATGCAGATGCGTACTGGAAGCTCTCGGATGAAGTGTTAGACCAGGGCAAGTCCAGCGATGTAGAGATTTCGGAGCGGGCGCAGGAGCGTATGTTTACGGATGTCGCGCCGGCGTATGAGAAAATGTACGGAGACCTTGCAGATCTGATGGATCTCAATGTCGAGAAGGGAGACGCTGTACAGCGCGGGTTGTTTATTTTGATGTTTGTCGTGATTGCGGCAATTATTCTGATCATAGGTGTGGTAATCTCCCTTTCCATGAAGATTGGTGGAAATATTGCAAAAGGAATCGCCGAGCCACTGGGGCAGTTGTCAAAGCGTCTTTTGACTTTCTCGGAAGGCGATCTCGACTCCGATTTCCCGGTTGTTGAGACGAAGGATGAGATTGCGGATATTATTTCTGCGGCGGGCGCGATGGCGGAGCATCTCCGTGTGCTGATCGGGGATTTGTCAGATCTTCTCGGAGAAATGGCAGACGGCAATTTCAGAATCAGGACAAAGGTGGAGGAAAGCTATGCCGGAAACTTCAATACCCTTCTTCTTTCCATCCGCAAGATGAACCGTTCGATGAGCGATACGCTGCGTGAGATCGAGGCGGCATCGGAGCAGGTGTCCGCAGGTTCCGGAAATATGGCGGAGGGCGCGCAGGCGCTGGCAGAGGGTGCGACCGACCAGGCAGGTTCGATCGAGGAACTTCAGGCGACGTTTATGACAATCACGGAGGCGGTGGGCAAGACAGCCGACGGTGTTGACAATGCCTACCAGCAACTCCGGGTTTGTGCGAAGGATGCAAACCAGAGTAGCGAGGAAATGCAGATCATGGGACAGGCCATGCAGCGGATCAACGAGATGGCGCAAAAGATCGCCAATATCGTGTCCGAGATCGAGAGCATTGCAAGCCAGACCAATCTACTCTCCTTAAACGCGTCGATCGAGGCGGCGAGAGCCGGTGAGGCGGGCAGAGGCTTTGCTGTCGTGGCAGAGGAGATCCGCCAGCTTGCAGAGCAGAGCGCGCAGTCTGCGGTCAACACAAGAGATCTGATCGAGGGAGCGCTCCACGAGGTTTCCGAGGGGAATAAAGCGGCTGAGAATGTGTCGGCATCCATTTCGGGTGTTGTGGAGAAGATGAATGCACTGGCAGAATCTGCATCAGAGCTGAGCGTGATTGCAAAGGAGCAGGCGCAGACGATGGCGCAGGCGGAAGAGGGGGTCAACCAGATCGCCGAGGTGGTGCAGTCCAATTCTGCAACCGCCGAGGAGACGTCGGCAACCAGCGAGGAGCTTTCCGCGCAGGCAGTATCTTTGAATGAGCTTGTAGCGCGGTTCCAGTTGCGGGAAGACTAGCGTTTTCATAGTGGAGGAAGTATGGACCGGAATTCCTTGATTTCAGAAATTAAGGGGATTGGTGCGAAAACAGAAGAACTGTTTCAAAAGTTAGGAGTATACACCGTAGGTGATATACTCCTTCACTATCCCAGGAATTATATACAGTATCCCGAAGCAAAGTATGTCGATGAGGTCACGGAGGGTGAGACGGCTGCAGTTGTCGGGCGGGTCTTAAAAACACCTGCCGTGCGCCGGACGCGCAGTATGCCGGTGACGGTGACTGCGGTCGGCACGCCGGAGATACAGATGGAGCTTGTCTGGTTCCGGATGCCCTATATCAAAAATCAGATCTCGGCGGGCGGCACCTACGTGTTTTATGGGAAAGTGCAGAACAAAGGCGGGAGGCTTGTGATGGAACAGGCGGCAATTTACCCCACGGAGAAATATGCCGCCATGGAGAAAATGTTTCTTCCGGTTTACGGCCTTACAAACGGTATCTCAAACAATCTCATCACCAAGACCATACGGGCGGCGCTGGGGGAGGAGCAGTTGTTTTACGATTACCTTCCACAGGAAATCCGCGATACCTTCCAGCTCTGCGAGTATAATTACGCCATCCGGCAGATTCATTTCCCCGATGATATGGATACGCTGATCGTGGCGCGCAGACGTCTGGTGTTCGACGAGTTTTTCCTTTTTATCCTGGGGATGCAGTATCAGAAGGAGAAGCGCGTCCGCGATGAAAATGAATTTGAATTTCAGACGGATTCTTTTGTGGACGATCTGACAGAGAAGCTTCCGTATGAACTGACGGGGGCGCAGAAGAGGGCGCTTGCGGACGTGCGGAAGGATATGCGGGGGCCGTTTGTGATGCAGCGGCTGATCCAGGGGGACGTCGGTTCGGGAAAGACGATCCTTGCCTTTCTGGCGATGGCGGACGCGGCGCACAATGATTACCAGTCGGCGATCATGGCGCCGACGGAGGTGCTCGCCAGACAGCATTACGAGACGTTCACAAAGCTCTGCGAGCAGTTTGGGCTTAAAATTCCGGTTGTGCTGCTCACGGGTTCCATGACGGCGCGGCAGAAGCGTATGGCGTATGAATCCCTGCAGCTCTATCCGAATGCGATGGTGGTTGGAACGCACGCGCTAATCCAGGAAAAGGCGGTCTATGACAATCTGGCGCTTGTCATCACGGACGAACAGCACCGTTTCGGGGTTCGGCAGCGCGAGATTTTTGCGGAGAAGGGCAGACATCCGCACATCCTTGTCATGAGCGCAACCCCGATCCCGCGGACGCTTGCCATTATTCTGTACGATGATCTCGATATTTCCGTGGTCGATGAGGTTCCGGCGCAGCGTCTTCCGATCAAAAACTGCGTGGTCGATACCGGATACCGTTCGAAGGCGTACATATTTATTGAAAACGAAGTGAAAAAAGGTCATCAGGCATACATCATCTGTCCTCTCGTCGAGGAGGTGGAGAGCATGGAGCTTGAGAATGCGACCGATTATGTAAAAAAGCTGCGCACGATTTTTCCGGAGGAGATACAGCTTGGACTGCTGCACGGGCAGATGAAGCCGGAGCAGAAGAACAAGGTCATGGACGCCTTTTTGAAAAATGAGGTGCAGGTGCTGGTGTCCACCACGGTCGTGGAGGTCGGCGTCAATGTGCCGAATGCGACGGTGATGATGATCGAAAATGCGGAGCGTTTCGGTCTCGCACAGCTCCACCAGCTGCGCGGGCGCGTGGGGCGCGGCGATGCACAGTCATACTGCATTATGATCAACGCGTCCAAGAGCAAGACGGCGCAGAAGCGCCTGGATATCTTAAACCGCTCCAACGACGGATTTGAGATCGCCTCCGCAGACTTAAAGCTGCGCGGACCGGGAGATTTCTTTGGCATCCGACAGTCGGGAGAACTTCAGTTTGCGTTGGGCGATATCTATCAGGATGCCGCTGTGTTACAGCAGGCGTCGGAGTCTGTCACACGTCTGCTCGCGGATGATCCGGAACTTCTGTGTGAGGCGCATGAAAATCTGCGCCGTTATATGGAGGATTTTTTGCAGGGGCAGAGAAATCAGATGAGTTTGTAAAGTTGTGCAAATGATATTCTTTTTTGTTCAGGATTCCGAAGCTAAGAACTTCTAAAATGTTCTTAAATATCGGTACTGTGCAGGAACGCAACCGCCCTCCATGCGCCATCCGTAGCGCAATTCGGGCTTTCGCCGGCATCCCTGCCGTCGAATTGCTGGAAATTGATAGAACATTAAGAAGTTCTAAGCTTCTCCATATTCACAAATCAGAATATCATTTGTGCATTTCCGCCTACGGCGTGTCGCATCAGCGACACAGTTCCCTTGCGCCGCAGTGTGATCCCATGGAGGATCTTTTTATAGGGAACGGAGTTTCCCACTAAGCAAGAAAACAGCGCGAATCTTCGCGCTGTTTTCTGTATCCTGCGACAGATTTACTTGCGGCAAAGTTTATTTGCCTGCCATCTGTCTCTCCTGTGCCTCGATCATTTTTTTCACCATATAGCCGCCGACAGAACCGTTCTGTCTGGAGGTTAAGTCCCCGTTGTAACCGTCCGTTAAAGGTACGCCGAGCTCGCTTGCAACCTCATACTTGAAACGGTCGAGTGCTCCCTTTGCCTCCGGAACTGCTGCCTTGTTCGATGAACGACTTGCCATAGTTGTTTCCTCCTTTTGTGTGTTAGAATGCTTTTGGTCTTTTTTATATTTTATCTTTGGTACACCGATAGTATGTGTTTCTGGCGGAAAGATAAACATGAAGTTATTGTAAAAAAATGAAAATATATGGATGTATGAAGATTGATATTTGGGGAAATGACGTTTATACTATGTATAAATAAATGCGAAGGAGAAAAAACGATGATTGCACAGATAGAAATATATGAAGAGACAGCTATTGTGCAGACAAAAATATTTCAGCACAAAACACTGGAAGAACGCGCTGTAAAGTTTGCGGGGAACGTGGGACCGTATGAGGAATTTGAGTGGAGTGAGCTTGTGGGAAGGGAATATTGGCAGGCGATTTTTGATTACTAGAATATCCCTGCGACCAAAAGATAAGGAGATCGAAAATGAAACAATCGACAAAATATTTAAAAATACTTTGCAATCTGCTGGTGGCGGTGGCGGGACTGCTGTTTCTGGTGTTTGTGTTTCCAGGGCTTTTGCGATACTTTCTGCCGTTTGTATGCGGCTTTGTCTTGTCACTGATCGCGAATCCGGTTGTCCGGTTTCTCGAGAAAAAGATTAAGATCAAGCGGAAATACGGTTCGGTGCTGATGATCGCTGCGGTCATCGGCGCGGTGGTGCTTGCGTGCTACGGTGTAGATAACGTTATACCCCCAATCATAAAAAAATATAAAATATATCTGCAGAAGATGAATCAGGACGCGGGCGCAGAGCTGCAGCGGGCAGCCGACCAGCTTCAGGCGATCATTGACAAAATCCCGTTTCTGCAGGACGTGGATCTGAGTGGGATCGGGGAATCCATGGGCGTCTATCTCAAGGAATTTATGTCGGACATCAGTGCGCCGACGTTTGGCGCGATCGGTGGCATCGCAAAGCAGATCCCGGACGTGCTCTTTGGCGTGGTGATGGGACTTCTGGCGACGTACTTTTTTATCGCAGACCGCGACAGGCTGCTGCTCTTTATCGAGAACCATATGTCGGAGAGCTTCCGCACACACGTTAGCAGGGCGTGGAGACAGATCGTGAAGGCGGTCGGCGGTTATTTTCAGGCACAGTTTAAGATCATGCTGATCATCTATGTGATCATATGGATCGGACTTGCCATTCTGGGGGTCAATTATGCGTGGCTGATCGGCTTTGGCATCGCATTCTTAGATATGCTTCCGGTCTTTGGCGCGGGAGCGGTTCTGTGGCCGTGGGCGGCAGTCAAGCTGTTTTCCGGCAATTATGTGGATGCGCTCGGAATGATCATTCTGTATGCCATCGCGCTGACGGTTCACCAGCTCGTGCAGCCGAAACTTGTCGGGGATTCCGTCGGCATGGATCCGTTCGCGGCGTTGTTTTTTATGTATATCGGATATAAGGTCAGCGGTGTGTTCGGCATGATCGTTGCCATCCCTGTCGGAATGATCCTGATCAATCTCTATGAGGTCGGTGCGTTTGATACGCTGATCTGGTGCTGGAAGGAGATCGTGACAGATTTTAATAATTTCAGAAAAGTTCGGAAGGATGAATGATATAGGCTTGTGCCGAAAGCGAATGTTGTAAAAACATATTCTGAACAGCAATAAATATCAAAAAGACACCTATCGATTAGTCAATAGGTGTCTTTTTGATATTTCACTTCACCAAACATAAGTGATAGGGTGTTGAGTGCTTTAGGGCGAGAAATATTATAATAGCCTCTTTATATTTATCCTCGCTCATAGCAGGGGGGCTGCTTAGTGTTGGAATGAAAATCACTGTATCGGACGATTTTGGCAAAATGAAATACTTTGGTTTTGAAAATTTTAGTATGGAATAGTGGGTTTGTGTCTATCAATTCTTGTGTCATATTTTACCGCATCTGAGCATTCATGGTTGACATGAAACAGATAGATAGTATAATGTACTTGTACATTAAGTACATTATAGGGAGTGGAGGTGAGTTATGGAAATCATTATCAGTAATAACGCCAATAAGCCGATATACGAGCAAATCACATCACAGATTAAGGCAATGATAATGAGCGGGGAATTAAAGACCGGGGATGCAATCCCCTCCATGCGGGCATTGGCAAAATCGATTCACGTAAGTGTCATTACAGTTCAAAAAGCCTATGAAGATCTACAGAGGGATGGCTTTATAGAAACCACAGTAGGCAGAGGAAGCTTTGTGTCCGCACGAAACAAAGAATTTTATCAGGAAGAACAGCAGCGCATTGCAGAGGAGCATTTACAAGCAGCCGCAGAGATTGGGCGTACAAGTAATATTTCTCTTGAAAAATTGACAGAGTTGCTGACTTTATTCTACCAGGAGGACGAATGACATGGAAAATATTTTAGAATTACAGCAGGTTTCCAAGACATTTCCAAAGTCAGATTTTACGTTGGAGAATATGACATTTTCTATTCCGTATGGAGCGATTATGGGCTTTGTCGGGGAAAACGGAGCCGGAAAAACGACGACGATCGGTTGTATTTTAAATACAGTCAGAAAGGACAGTGGAACGGTAAAGCTGTTTGGAAAAGAAATGACGGATGCAGATATAGGCATGAGGGAAAAAATTGGCGTCGTCTATGACGGGGACAATTTCCCCGGCTACTGGAATGCCAGGCAATTATCAGGAGTGATGGAAGGGCTTTATACAAGTTGGGATCACGCGTTGTTTCAAAAGTATTTAGAGGAATTTCATTTGCCCGCAAAGCAAAAAATTACGTCTTACTCCAAAGGAATGACAATGAAATTAGCGATAGCGGCGGCATTGGCGCATCATCCGCAATTATTGATCCTGGATGAGGCAACCGGAGGCTTAGACCCTGTGATGCGCGATGAGATGCTGGATGTTTTTCTCGAATTTGTGCAGGAGGAAAATCACTCAATTCTGCTATCTTCCCATATCACAAGCGATTTGGAAAAAATTGCGGATTACATTACTTTCATCCAGAACGGCAGACTAATTATGACCGCATCCAAAAATGATCTGGTATATAATTACGCTGTCATGCGCTGTAAGGAGAGTCAGTTTCTTGCATTAGATCCGAAGGACATCCTTGCCTACCGGAAACGTGATTTTCAAATTGACGTTCTAGTTTCTGATGGGAAGGAGGCACAGAGAAAGTACAAAGATATTGTGACAGATCATGTTTCTGTTGATGAGATCATGTTGTTGCTGGTAAAGGGGGAACGGGTATGAGAGGGCTTTTGAAAAATAATTTTTATGCAACGCTTCCGAACGTGAAAGTTTTTTCCGTTATCATGCTTTTGCTGGGCATTTTCGTTGTCGCTATGGACAATAAAATTCCATCACTGATTATTGGCTACACGCTGCTTTGTATGATTGGCTTTTCTCTCAATTCGATTGCAAGCCTGCGAAGAGAGTGCGCTACCAAGTGGAGCAAATATAAAATCACCGCACCCGTAAAAAGATCTGCCATTGTAAGGAGTTATTTTTGGAGCCTGCTATTATGGCTGGCTGCAGGGATGATTTTTGCAGGAACCGGAGTGGCTCTGTCAATCCTGCTGCATGGATTTCCTTTTGACAAAAATACAGATATTTTCATGTTGCTTGTGGTAGGCACTGGCATCAGCTTGTTTATGGGAGCTGTATTTTTTCCCCTGATCTACTTAGGCGGCGAGGAGAGGAATGAAGTGTTTTTGGTGGTTAGCCTACTCTGCGGCATCGGGCTTGTTATGGGGCTTGCCACTTTGATAAACAGCTTCTTCCCGGCACCTATGACCCCTGTGCAGATTGTCTTAGGCGGCATGATGATTCTTGTGAGCGCATTACTTGTATTTGCTCTTTCCTATCCGCTGACCGTCTGCATCAGCCGCAAAAGAGAATATTAATTGAGACAGACCACCGGGCGGGTCGATGGTCTTAGTCTTATTACGCCTGCACATCCCTCGTCTTTAATCTGTGCACCGCGATCCATGTAAACAGCAAGAAGAACAGTACGACGAAGCCGACAAACGGCAGACTGTTTCCGGCAAGCGTATCGGTGTCGCGGTTTGCGTTCATCCCCATCAGCATCAGGGAATACGGCCAGCACAGACCGAGACTTGTCTCGCCGGCGCTAAAACCGGAGATCACAAGCCCCATAACGCTCCCGAGCAGTGCGAAGCCGATGGGAAGCGCAAAGCTTCGGATGCACATGGAGAGCAGAAGCTGCAGCGATCCGATGGCAGTTCCGGCGAGCGAGCCGCGCAACAGCCAGAAGAAAATCTCGGCAGGGGGCAGACCGGGAAGCTGGCAGAATTTTCCGCCGATGAGGTAAAATGAGAAAATGATCATCTGGGTCAGCAGCGTGACGAACAAGATCACAGCAAGCTTTCCGAAGAAAATGTCGCGCACCCGGACGGGAACGGTCATCAGGACATTCCAGTTGTGGTCCATGTGCTCCATGCGCCAGAGATAGGCGGCGTAGAGCGCAATGAGCGGCGCATAGAAGAAATTGCTGTAAAAAAGCGTTACCTGCGTCCAGAGTGAGTACCAGCCGTTTGTCAGGATCCCGAGATTACTCTGATAGTTGAAGACGCCCATGATGGCGGGGATTACCGGGAGCAGCAGACACGCGAGCCAGATCACGGAGCGGCGCAGCTTTGCGGCTTCTGCACGAATACATAATAATGTCATAGGTCAAACCTCCTTTTTGAGAAAAATACTGCGGCAAACGAGATAAAAGACGATGCCAAAAACTGCGTAGCCGATAAACAGACCAATGGGGAACGGCAGCTCATAAAAGCTCATGATCCTTGTGGCGGGGTCGTACTCCATACCATAGGGAAGGAACGCGCCAAAATAGCTCCACGGAAGAACCCGTGTGAGGGCAGGCGGGAAAAACATCGAAAACAGTCCGAGAAAAGCGCCTGCAAGCCCGATAAAAAGCGGGGCGATCTGGTTTTGGCAGAGGAGCGAGAGAATGTGCTGCAAAATCAGGATGACGGTCCCGGCAAGAAACAGCACCACGCCGTGGCGAAGCAGCAGCGGCAGAGAGAGCGGCTCTGTGAAGTGGTACAGCTTTCCTGAGAGTGGAAACAGTAGACATTCCCCGATGGTAAACAGCAGCAGATAAAAACATTCGTGTACAAATTTGAGGTCATAAAAGCTGCCTTTTTGCTGCAGGGTGTAGAGCAGCTTTAACGTCTGCCCCTTGATTTCCATGTCGCAGAGGCGGCTGGCAAGCACCGAGAGCAGTACGGGCATAAGCATCGTGTTCATCAGAGGAACCTGATAAAACATATTCGTGTAACCGGCTGCAAGATCCTCAGCGTCTGCATTCTGATGGGTATAGGCAGACCATAAAAATAAAACGATAAGAAAGATCAGAGGGACGAGCCAAAGCTTTTTGTGCCGTCCTTTTTTTAGTTCCACAAAAAGACCGGTCATTTACATCACGCTCCTTCCCGTGAGTTCAAGGAAGATGTCCTCAAGGCTCCTTTGTTCCTCGGCAAGTGAGAGGATGCCAAGTCCGTTGGAAAAAAGAAGCGTTCCGGCGCGCAGAATATCCGCCTCTTTTCCCGTATTTAAGTAAAGTCTCCCGTGTGCACAGGCACATGGAAGCGCCGCCTGCTTTAGGATGCGAAGCGCCGTTTCATCATCCGTTGTGTGAAGCAGCATCCGCGCGCGGCTGTGCTCGTGGAGCGCCGAAAGACGGTCCTGAAAGATCAAAACGCCGTGATTGATGATGCCGACATGGTTTGCCATCTGGTCGATTTCCGAGAGCAGGTGGCTCGATACAAAAACGGTGATCCCATACTGTTCACAGAGACGGCGGATGAGTTCGCGCATCTCCTGAATGCCGGCAGGGTCGAGACCGTTGGTCGGCTCGTCTAAGAGCAAAAGCTTTGGATGACCGAGCAGCGCCGCGGCAAAGCCGAGCCGCTGTTTCATGCCGAGCGAGTACTGGGACGCCTTTTTGTGCTGTGCGTCTGTCAGACGGACGGTGCGGAGCACCTCGTCGACCTCCTTTTTCCCGGTCTGCTTTAAATCCGCGATCAGGGAGAGATTTTCCCGTCCGGTCAGGTGTCCGTAGAAGGCGGGTGATTCAATGAGCGACCCGGTGGAGCGCAGCAGCGCGATCCGGTTTTTCGCGTCGGCGTTTTGTCCGAGTACGCGGATCTGACCTCCGGTTGGCTTGACCAGTCCCAGGATCATTTTCATGGTGGTGGATTTTCCCGCGCCGTTTGGTCCGAGGAAGCCGTAGATACAGCCCTCCGGAACGGCTAAGTCCAGCTCCGAGACGACGCGCTGGTTTTTGTATTGCTTTGTGAGCGCACGTGTTTCTATGATGTTTTTCATGACAGTTACCTCCGTTTTTTCTTTTGCCGTTTCGGCATAGGTCTATCCTAAAGGCAAAGGCTTAAAGCAGACTGAAAGCCGCCTTATTTTTTCCTTAAGTTTTGGGGCAGGGCTCTGGCATTGCGGAGAAAAATAAGGTATATTGGGGAGAGAAAAGGAGAATCCGTACCATGAATTTATATAATTGCAGTATCCTTCTGGTGGATGACAATGAAAAGCTTGCGGGCATGACCTGCGATATTTTGAGAAAGAGCGGCTACGAGACCGTCTATACGGCGGGGAGCTGCAAAGAGGGGATGGAGGTATTTTTACGGGAGACGCCAAAGCTTGTGATTTTGGATATCATGCTTCCCGACGGGGACGGTTATACCTTATTCCGGCGGATGCGCGAGGCGTCCGCCGTCCCGATTTTGTTTTTGTCGGCGAAGGACGAGGACAATGACAGATTGTTCGGGTTGGGGCTTGGCGCGGACGACTATATCACCAAGCCGTTTCTGCCGCAGGAGCTCGTGCTCCGCGTCAATGCGATTTTGACACGCTCCTATTTTCGCGGGCAGGAGGCGGACGCTGATGAAACACTAGATCTCTCCGGCAGGGAGGTTTCCTTAAAAAATGCGACTGTCACCTTCGAGGGAACGACCACGATGCTCACGGCGAAGGAACTGCTCCTGTTAAAAAAGCTTGCGGCGAACCGCGGCAACGTCGTGACCTTTGACGCCTTAACGCGGGCGGTATGGAATGATGATTATTATGGATATGAGAATACTCTGATGGTACATATCCGCCATCTGCGGGAAAAGATCGAGGCAGACCCCTCCCATCCGGTCTGGCTTTTAACCGTGCGCGGGATTGGGTATCGCTTGTTAAAGGAGAGTCAGCGATGAAAAGTCTGTGGAAAATATGCAGAAGGTATATTTTGTCGGGAATTTTTCTGGCAATGCTGCTGCTTTACTTAAATTTTGCGTTGTTTATCTATATCGGTGTCACCAATATGGGCAGGGCGAACGGGCGGGACATCAGCCGCGAGACGATGGATGCGGTGGTAAATGCACTGAGGCAGGAAAACGGCGTGCGCGTGATGGGGGAGGAGGGGATGCGTCTTCTCTCTGAGAGCTCTTTTGTGTGGGCGATGCTTTTGGATGAGAGCGGAGAGGTCGTGTGGAGCTGGGAGCTACCGGCGGAGCTAGAACATCGTTACAGCATCGGCGATGTCGCCGCCTTAAGCCGCTGGTATCTAAACGATTATCCGGTGCGCGTCTGGCGGAACGGCGGGGAGCTGATGGTTTTTGGCATGGATCAGGACAGCGTCGTGCGTTTCAGTGTGATCTATGACCTTGCGATGGTGCAAAATATGCCAACCATGTTCGGGCAAATGCTGACGACAAATCTCATCCTGCTGCTCGTGCTGTCGCTGTGGCTTGCCTACCGGTTTTACCGCTCGATGCGCCCGATCGCGCGGGGCTTAGAGCACCTGCCGGAAAAGGAACACGGGCCGGTTCCGGAAAAGGGGATGATGGGCGAACTGGCGGCAAAATTAAACGAGACGGCGCGTCTCTTGGAGTGGCAGGAGGAAAAACTCACAGAGCGTGACGCGGCGCGCACGGAATGGATTGCGGGCGTGTCGCACGACATCCGCACGCCTCTGGCGCTGATCACGGGATATGCGGACGAGCTTTCCGGGAGCAGCATGACAGTGGAGGAGACGCAGAAAAGAGCGCAGGTCATAAGAGAGCAGAGCCTTATCATCCGTCAGTTGATCGCGGACTTAAATCTCACCTCCAAGCTGGAATACCAGGCGCAGTCGCTTACGCTTGTCACGGTTTCCCCCGTCGCTTTGCTGCGGGAATGTGTGGCGGAATATTATAATCAGGGGCTTTCGGGGAAATACGAGCTGGAGCTTTCCGTGGATGAGGCGGTGGAGCCGTTTAAGATCTGCGGCGATGTGAATCTGCTGATGCGGGTTTTTCGGAATCTGATCGGCAACAGTATCCGCCACAATCCGGACGGGTGCTGCATTTTTGTGACGGCTGCACGGTGTGAGGACGGGCTGTGCCTTACCTTTGCCGACAGCGGAGCGGGGATCCCTGCGCAGATCGTTGAGACGCTTTTAGGTCAACAGAAAACGGCTGCCGGGGGTACCGGACAGCCGCCGCACATTATGGGACTTCGCATCGTCGCACAGATCATCCGGGCGCATGGCTACAAGCTTCTCTGGAAGGAGCGCGCCAATGGAACGTACGATGTGCAGATACAGATGCACGCGTCCCGGACTTAAGACGTGCCGGAAAACGAATCACTCGACCAGCGTGAGCGCAGAAATATCGGAGTCGATCGTGAACGAGTAGTTGGTGTAATAGACCACAAAGCCCGGCGCGCCGCCGCCCGGTTTTTTCACATTTTTTTTCTGGAGATAATCGATCTCGACCTTGTCGCCGCCGCGCCCTTTGGAGTAGTATGCCGCCAGTCTTCCGGCTTCCTCAAAGACGCGGTCCGGCAGCTCCTCATTGTTAGATTTTACGATGACATGGGAGCCGGGAATCCCCTTCGCATGAAACCACCAGTCATTTCCGGTTGCAAATTTAAAAGTAAGCTCTTCGTTCTGGTAATTATTTTTGCCGACGTAAATATCGTAGCCGTCGGAGGAGCGGTAGTGGAAGGGCTTGCTTTTTATTTTTGCCTTCTTGTCCGTCCGCTTCCGCTTGATATAGCCAAATTCCGTGAGTTCCTCCTTGATCTGCACCAGATCGTCCTCCGTGAGCGCGATGTCGAGGGAGGCGGAAATGCTTTCCAGATGAGAGATCTCTGTCTCTGTCTCAAGGATCAGATCGGTAAGCGCCTCGTAGGTGCGCTTTAGCTTGTTGTAGCGGTCAAAATATTTTTGCGCGTTTGCCTTCGCGTCAAGCTGTGGGTCCAGCGGGATCTTTATCATTTCATTCGTGTAATAATTGAGCGCTTCAAGATCCTTTGCGCCCTCGGCAAGTCCATAGCCGTAGGTGTGGATCAGCTCGCCGTAAACCTTGTATTTCTCGCGCTTTTCGGTGTCCTTTAACTGTTTTTCCTGAAGGGCATATTTTTTGCGGCTGCGTTCCAGCGCATTTCCAACGATGCGGCGCAGGTCGGCAGATTTCTGACGGATGCGGGTGTAGATATTTTTGGAGGCGTAATACTCCTCCAGTACGCGGGAAATGGAGTCGTAGTCCGTCACGGTATAGTCATCCGTCTCGTATTCCGTGAGCCGGAAACAGAAAAAGTCGACAGGCTCCCTGCCGCGCGAGATAATGTTCGGGCGGTAGCTGTGGTTTGCGACATCCTCCATCATCCAGTGGAAATTGTGGTAAAGGTGCAGCTTTGCGTCGCTGCTTAGGGAAGCGACCGGCAGATCTCCGTCAATGGACGCCCGAAAGCAGATTTCGTTCGCCATGACCGGGCTGACGCCGGTAAAGGAGGTGTAGACTGCCTTTGCGATGGAGGACGGTTTTGTCATGACGCTTTCAAAAAAGGCGGACTCCGTCACCTCAAGCGGGTTTAATTTGTCACTCTGCGTCGCGGGAATACAGTAGGCGCGTCCCGGAAGAACCTCGCGCACCGAACTCATCATCGCCGAGACGTGCTTGATGCTGTCGATGATCATTCCGTCGGAGTTGCAGAAAATAATGTTGCTGTGCTTGCCCATCAGCTCGATGACCAGTGTTTTTTTGCAAAGATCGCCCAGTTCGTCCAGATGCTCGATCTCAAAATGGATGATGCGCTCCATCTGCGGCTGGTAAATGCGCACAATGCGCCCGTTGGCGATATGCTTGCGCAGCAGCATACAAAAATTCGGCGCCGTCAGGGGGCTTGGTTTATTGTGTTCCGTCAGGTATAAAAAGGGCAGGGAAGCGCTTGCGGACATGGCAAGCCGGAACTGTCCGCCCGTTCCTTTCAGCGTAAAGAGCAGCTCGTCGTTTTCCGGCTGCGCGATCTTGCTGATCCTCGCATTTAAAATCGTCTGATTCAGTTCATATACTAAATTGGATATTACGAAACCGTCGAAAGCCATAAAAATTCTATCTCCTGTGTTTGTTTTTGCTGCAGGGCAACGCATTTATTATAGTTGATACGCCGCAGAAACGCAAGGGTGAGGGTCTGCGAGAGAAGAACTGTATGAAAAGAATGGTTAGCTTATTTGAGAGAACACAAGCCAGTTGTCTATGATGATATATTGTGTCAAAAATATTGTTTTATTAGGTCAGGTGGTATGTTATTATGGAAGTAGGAGGATTTGCTATGTTCAGAGAAGATGAAAGAAACGAATTCAAAAAGACTACAAGTGAATTAAATGAAGCGATGATATCTATATCCAGCATACTAAATAAGCATGGTTCGGGAAAGATATACTTTGGATTAAAAAACAATGGGACACCGAATAGATTTACAATTGCAGATTCAACGATCCGTGATGTGTCAAGAAAAATCTTTGAAGCTATCAGACCGCAGATCTTTCCTGAAATAAAAACGGAATTTATCGATGACGTTGAAATAATCATTGTAGATTTTGAAGGTAAGAACAAACCGTACTCTGCATTTGGAAAATACTATAAGCGTGTTGCTGATGAAGATCGTGAAATGTCTCCTGGAGAGCTTAGAAGTATGATGATCGACCAGGAATATGAGGAAAATTGGGAAAACAAATCATCTGGAGAAACAGTACACGATGTAGATGAAACTACACTCAACAGTTTTTATAAAAATGCAACAAGTTGTGGCAGACTGCCGGAATTGGGGACAGATGCACATACGCTTATGCAAAAACTGGGATTATTAAATGGGGAAGATCTGACCAATGCAGGCAGAATGCTCTTTTCTAAAAATCATCCAATAACTTTGAAAATGGCAGTATTTGCTACGGAACATAAAAATACATTTCTTGATATATCACGAGTAGAAGGAAATATATTTGAATTAATTGATGCTGCAACCAGCTATATCATTAAAAATATTCGATGGAGTTCCCGCATTGGTGATGATGGAATTCATAGAATTGAAACACCGGAAATCCCTATTGATGCTATACGAGAGGCTGTTATTAACAGCTTTGCCCATGCAAGGTATGATTCCTCCGTGCAGCATGAAATAGATATATATTCTAATCGCATATCTATTATCAATCCAGGATCTTTTGCAAATGAGTTTCGTCCGGAGGATTTTGCAACAAGAGATCTGCACTCTTTTCTTCGCAATGAGTTAATTTCAAAGACATTATATTTATGCAAAGATGTTGAAACATTTGGGTCAGGATTGCGAAAAATATATACGCTCTGTCAGGAGAATGGAGTCGAGATTGGATATATTGATTCTGATAATGATTTTACGATAGAGTTTTCCAGAGTTGATCGAAATATTATGTCATTGAATGACACAATAAATGACATAACAAATGGCACAATAACAGAAATGGAAAGCAAAGTGCTTGATCTGATTAGAAAAGACGGAAGTATAACGATTGCCCAATTAGTAGATTTGTGTGGTAGATCACAACGTACAATCACAAGGGCTCTTTCTTCCTTGAAATCAAAGCAGTTAATTGAGCGAATTGGATCGAATAAAAGTGGAATATGGAAGGTAAAATAGTGTAAATCTGGCTATGTTTATTTGGGCAATATTGGGAGTATGGCAAAAGGAACAGTAGTTTTCTCTTTACTTTTTTGCTGTGTCATAGTAAATTTATGGAAGAAGCAAAATATAGAATGAGGAGGATATGATGGCAAAAGAATTACCAAAAAGAAGTGAAGTAAAAGAAGAATATACATGGGACTTAAGCGCGATGTTCGTCTCAAAGGAGGCGTGGGAGGAGCAGCTTGCTGCCTGCCAGAGCCTGACCGGGGAACTGGAAGCCTTTGAGGGGAAGGTGACGGCATCGGCAGAGAATCTTCTCACCGTGCTCGAGAAGTCGGCGGATGCAGAGCAGAAGCTTGAGCTTGCCTTCAGCTATGCGGAGCGTCTCTTTGACCAGGATCAGAAGAATACGGCGCATCAGGCGATGTCCCAGAGGATGTACACACTCTATACCGACTATTCCAGCCGCACCGCGTTTATCGTGCCGGAGATTTTGGCGGCGGATACGGACTTGCTGGAGCAGTATCTAAACGAAGAGCCGGAGCTTGCGCTTTACCGTGGGCAGATCCGGGAGATCCAGAGACGCAAGGCGCACAGCCTGTCCGCGGAGATGGAGAAGCTCGTCGCAATGACCGGAGAGATGGCACAGGTGCCGGATCAGGTATTTTCCATTATCAGCAATGCGGATATGGTCTATCCGCAGATCACGGATGAGAATGGCGAGACTGTGCGCCTTTCCCATGGCAATTTTGTTCCGCTCGAGGAATCGGCAGACCGCCGTGTCAGAAAGGACGCCTTTGAGAATTTTTACAGTGTCTACAAGCAGTTTGCAAACACTTTGGCAGGTCTTTATAACGGTCAGGTGAAGCAGCAGATTTTTTATGCGAAGGCGAGAAACTATCCCTCCACGCTTGAGGCTGCCGTGGATGCGAACAACGTGCCGTCCAAGGTGTACTACAATCTGGTGGAGACTGTCAACAAGAACATGGACAAGATGCACCGCTATGTAAGGCTGCGCAAGAAATGCCTCGGTGTGGACGAGCTTCATATGTATGACATCTATACGCCGATGATCGCGGACGTTGCGAAAAAGATCCCGTTTGAGGAGGCGAAGGAGACGGTGTTAAAGGCGCTGGCTCCGCTTGGCGAGGATTATGTTTCCAAAGTAAAAGAGGGCTTTGAGAGCCGCTGGCTGGACGTCTACGAGAATGAGGGCAAGCGAAGCGGCGCTTACTCCGCAGGCGCTTACGGCGCACATCCGTATGTACTGTTGAACCATAACGATACGCTTGACAATATGTTTACGCTTGCGCACGAGATGGGGCACGCGATGCACTCCTATTACTCCAATGAAAACCAGCCGTACATCTATGCAGGCTATAAGATTTTTGTCGCTGAGGTGGCGTCCACCTGCAACGAGATTCTCTTGATGGAGTATCTGCTTGCGAATACCGAGGATCAGAAGGAGCGGGCATATCTGCTCAATCACTATCTCGACAGCTTTAAGGGAACGGTATACCGTCAGACGATGTTTGCGGAGTACGAGATGCGCTCCAATGCGATGGTGGAAAACGGTGAGAACCTGACAGCGGAGAATCTCTGCGCACTGTATCTGGAGCTCAACAAAAAGTATTACGGTCCGGATATGGTTTCCGATGAGGAGATCTCCTATGAGTGGGCGAGAATCCCGCATTTCTACTATAATTTCTATGTGTACCAGTATGCGACAAGCTTTTCTGCCGCAGTTGCGATCGCGCATGAGATTTTGGAGAAGGGCGCTCCGGCTGTGGAACGCTACAAGGAGTTTTTGTCCGGCGGCTGCTCAAAGTCTCCGGTAGAGCTCTTAAAGATGGTCGGCATCAATATGGAGGAAGCGACTCCGATCCAGAATGCGCTCGATGTGTTCGGCGAGGTGCTGGACGAGATTGAGACATTGATTTAATACTGTCAAACAACGAGCGGCACGCTTTGCGAGCCACTCTTATGTCAATTTAAAACTGCCGTCAGGGATAAGTGTAAAACGTATCCCTGACGGCAGTTCTGGTTTTATATGAACACCCTAAACTAAAGCCAGGGTTTTAGTGCCTCGACCAGTTCCTCCTCCATTTTTATCAGCTCCTTTGCCTTTTGCACGGAGCTTTTGTCCGCTGCTACATACTCGTTCAGATAGCGTTGGATCGTTTTTATTCCCATGTGGCAGCCGTCTGTCACAAGTTCTGCGCAGACGCGGTCGCTGTCATTTAAGGCGAGCTTTGCGTTTGTTTTCAGCCATGACATACCCTTTGCCATAGCGCCGGGATCCTTTGTCTCGTCGCCGTTTTGCTGCAGGAGCACATGGATTTCATTGCCAAGCCGCTCGTGCCGTTCCTTCGCTGTCGCGAGCAATTCCGAAAGTTTTGGTTCCTTTACATTTTCCAGTATCTCGTTGATGGAAAAGACTGCCATCTGTGTTCCTGCGTTACATTCGCGCAAAAGAGAAATAGTATCGGTCGTTGTCATGGTAAATCCTCCTTAATTATGGACTGACTGTATGGGAACAGTATTTGCAGGGAGGTGAAAATTATGCACAGACAGAGGCTGCGTTGAGCTGTCTGCAAACGGAGGATTGTTTTACAGATCCCTGCGCGGGTGTTACACTAAAGACAACAAATTTATGTCAATCAAAAAATGGAGGAAATTTCTATGCACGAAATAGGAGCAGTCATCAGTCAGAGCAGACAAAATCAAAAAATGACGCAGGAGGAATTTGCGGCGAGACTGGGTGTGACGCCGCAGGCAGTCAGCCGCTGGGAGCGCGGTATTGGTATGCCGGACATTTCGCTGGTCGAAGGCATCTGTCGTATTCTGCAGATCAGCGCGAACCAGCTTCTGGGCTTTTCGGGGCAGCGTGTGGTGGAAAACAACGACGCCGCGCTGGAAAAAGAAATCTGCGGCAATCTCTTTGCCGAGCCATTGTCTATTGAGATCGGAAGCGGGTTGATCCCATGCTTTGCGGAGGGGACAAAAACGGATCTTGTCAACCGGGAACGAAGAAAGCTGGTCGGCGAAACGGGAATGCTTGTTCCGCTGCTCCGCATCCGCGACAGGGAGGAGCTTGGCGCGCTCGAAATCTGTATCCGCTGCTATGACAGAGTCCTGCTGCAGACGCAGTTGGAACGCGTGGACGGGACGACGTATGAGACGGTGGTCAAAATGGTGTTTGAGCAGTGCAGACAGCATTACGATGAGGTGCTGAACAAGCAGCTTGTAAAGACACTGGCCGATCAGTTGAAGGAACAGTATCCGGGTGTGGCGGACGGGCTTGTGCCGGAGAGAATCAGCTACCTGACACTTGAGCGTTGTCTGCAGGAGCGGGTACGCACGCAGGGGAATATCCGGGATATGATCCACATTCTGGAGGAGCTCGAGAGCCAGCTTGCGGCAGAAGATTAGTGGGGACTGTGTTTCGTACTTTACATCACTACACTGCTATGGTAATTTAATGGCAGGAGGTAGAAGTCATGAACATGAAGTTGAATTTAAAACTGGAAACCCCGCGAGCCGTGCTGGAGGCGCGGGCGGCGAAAAAAGGAAGAAACTGGTTTGTGGAACTTTTGATCTTTACTGTGCTGTTTTTTGTCATCTCATTTGCACAGTCCTTTGCGATCCTGCCGGTGCAGATTTTTCTGATGTCCACCGATCAGGGCTATCTGGATGCCGTCGCATCGGGAGATTATGATCTGCTGATGGAGGAAGCAACGCGGATTACGAGCAGCGATCCGTTTACCATCAGTATGCTCTTTTCCAGCATACTTATGATCCTGATCACGATGCTGTTTTGTAAGCTGCTCCAGAAGCGCCGGATGGAGACGCTCGGTTTCGTGAAAAAGGATTTTCTGAAAGAATACGGCATCGGGCTTGTCGTGGGCTTTGCCATTTTTTCGGCGGCAATTTTACTCTGCGTTGTGACGGGCTCGCTGAAGCTGACCGGTTTTTCGGCGTCGTTTACGCCGGGAATCTTTCTGCTGTTCGCCCTCGGATTTATGATCCAGGGAATGGCGGAGGAGGTGTTGCTGCGCAGCTACTTGTTCGTATCGATCGGCAGACGCTATCCGATGTGGGTCGCAGTCATTTTAAATGCACTTTTCTTTGCCGCATTGCATCTGGCAAACAGCGGGATCAGCGTGCTTGCTTTTCTCAATCTGACACTGTTTGGCGTTTTTGCATCGGTTTATTTTATCAAGCGCGGAAATATCTGGGGCATCGGAGCGCTTCACTCTATCTGGAATTTTGTGCAGGGAAATTTCTATGGGATCAGGGTGAGTGGCATCGAGACTTCCTGTACGGTGCTTGAGAGTGTGACGACGGAAGGACGTGAACTGATACACGGTGGAGCGTTTGGTATGGAGGGCGGTCTTGCGGTCACGGTCGTGCTTGTCGCCGTAATCTTATTCCTGCTCACGCGAAAGTCAAAGGACGGTGTTTTTGAGCCGGTGATAGCTGCAGTGGAGCAGCCGGAAAAATAGTTTTTTATGAAATTGACAAATGCGTCCGCCGATGGTATAATCCCTCCCTGCAAATCACAAAATTTGAAGCTGGAATGGAGATTACTATGACATTTTATCAGGAATTACAGTTAAATCAGGCGGGCTCGAAGGCGGTCATAAGAAATGCTGCAGACAAGCGGGAAAAAATGCGGCATATTGGAATCTATCTGTTCAAGATTGCCATTACCATGCTTTTTTGTATGGGTTTTGTCATGGGTGCCAGTGCGCTGCTCGGCGGAGAAAACAGTATCGTGGGAGTTGTCGTGCTGCTGTTTCTCATGGTCTTTAAAAATGCGGATTTCGGCATCTGTATGAAACATTCGCTTTTTGTCATGGGCGTTATTTTTGCAGTATTGACCGGCGGTCCGAGACTTGCCAATGTACTTGGTCCGGTGGGCGGAATGTTTGTAAATATCGGATGTATTTTTCTGCTTGCCCTGTTAAGCTGCCACAATTTTATCATGTCAAACCAGTCGACCGTCATACTCGGCTATCTGCTGCTCTATGGCTATGACGTATCGGGCAGGGATTTTTCCCTGAGAGTCGTGGGACTGGCGTTCGGCGCGGTGCTTACGATGCTTGTGTTTTACAGAGGACACCGCGGACGTGTCTATAAGAGAGAACTAAAACACGTATTTTCTGAATTTGATCTGGCGTCCTCCCGCACAAAATGGCAGATCGCGCTGGCGCTCGGCGTCTCGTCCCTGATGTGTCTGATGGAGCTTTTTCATTTTCCGCGTTCCATGTGGGCGGGGATCGCGGCGATGTCCGTGATGCTGCCGTTTCATCAGGATGCGAAAGCGCGGGCAAATGGAAGGATACCGGGAAATCTGTTTGGCGGCATTGTATTTTTGCTGCTATATCTGCTGCTTCCCCCGTCATTTCTGTCCTACGCGGGGATCATCGGCGGAATCGGCGTCGGGTTATCGGCGGATTACGGCTGGCAGTCCTTTTTCAATTCGTTCGGCGCGATGGCTGTCGCAACGGGGCTGATCGGGCTTCCGGGCGCTATTTTCTTCCGGATTTTACATAATATCTGCGGGAGTCTGTATGGGCAGATTTTTTACCGCTTCTTTGAGAAGTCCGTGCGGTATCTGACGGCAGACGCCTGATTTTCCCTGCCTTGTCAGGCGCCCGGAACTGTGATATACTCATGGGAAGCTGCCGGGGCAGGATTTTCGGCAACACAAAAATGAAAGAGACATAATAAAGAGGAAAATTATGGAAAAGTTGGAATATGATGCCGTGATCGCGGGCTGTGGTGTGGCAGGATTGTATACGGCATTGCATTTAGGAGCGGATAAGCGGATTCTGATGCTCTCCAAAGGAGATCTGGAAAGCTGTGATTCCATGCTCGCACAAGGGGGCATCTGCGTACTTCTGGATGAAGACGACTATGACACTTATTTTGAGGATACGATGCGCGCGGGTCACTATGAGAACCGGAAGGAGAGCGTTGACATCATGTTGCGGGGAAGCCGCGCCGTGATCGACGAGCTGCTCGCGCTTGGCGTGCGCTTCGCAAAAAATCCTGACGGGACGCTCGCCTACACGAGAGAGGGTGCGCACTCGAGGGCGCGCATCTGCTATCACAAGGATATTACCGGAAAAGAGATCACGACGGCGCTGCTCGCTGCAGTGCAGAAGCTTCCGAACGTCACCATACGGGAATACACGGCGATGACGGATATTCTGACAGAGGACGGCGTGTGCCGCGGGATCAAAGCACAGACGGCGGACGGCGAACCGTTTTTTGTCTATGCAAAGGATGTTGTCATGGCAACCGGAGGCATCGGCGGGCTCTATGAGCACTCCACGAACTT
The DNA here is from genome assembly GCA_026168605.1 of Roseburia sp. GTDB lineage: Bacteria > Bacillota > Clostridia > Lachnospirales > Lachnospiraceae > Roseburia. The sequence continues at coordinate 246,914 of JAPFDX010000001.1, forward strand.
TCCGCTGCTGACAGGGGACGCGTGCCGGATTGCCGAGAGGCATGGCGTCGCGCTGGAACACATGGACTATGTGCAGATCCATCCGACCTGCCTTTTCAGTGAGAAGCCCGGACGCAGTTTTCTGATCTCGGAATCCGCAAGAGGCGAGGGGGCGATCCTTTTAAATCACAAGTGGGAGCGCTTCGTCGACGAACTGCAGCCGAGGGATGTGGTGACAAAGGCGATCCACGCGGAGATGGAAAAGGAGGGAGTGGGGCACGAATATCTTTCTTTTGAAAAAATCCCGGAACAGACGATCCTGGAGCATTTTCCAAATATTTACCAGCGATGTCTGGACGAGGGGTACGATCTTTTCAAAGAACCCATACCCATCGTTCCGGCGCAGCACTATTTTATGGGAGGCGTCCATGTGGACAGTCATTCCATGACGACGATGCCGCATCTGTATGCCGTGGGCGAGACGAGCTGCAACGGCGTACACGGGAAGAACCGCCTGGCGAGCAACAGTCTTTTGGAGAGTCTGGTATTCGCAAAACGCGCGGCGGCACACATAGAGCAGAATGAGGAGGAGAGTGGATCATGAATCCGATTACCATGCAGCTTGTAGCTGACAAATATATCAGGCTTGCCCTGGAGGAGGACATCAGCAGCGAGGACGTGACGACAAACGCTGTGATGCCGGAATACAAAAAGGGAGACGTGCAGTTGATCTGCAAGCAGGACGGTATCATTGCGGGACTGCAGATTTTTGAGCGCGTGTTTACGCTGCTCGACCCGGAGACGACGGTGGAATTTCAGGTGAAAGAAGGGGACGCGGTTAAGAGCGGACAGCTTCTGGCGGTTGTGACCGGAGATATCCGCGTGCTTTTGTCCGGGGAGCGCACCGCGTTAAATTATCTGCAGCGGCTTTCCGGGATTGCGACCTACACCAGCACGGTGGCAAAGCTTTTGGAGGGCACAAAGACGAAGCTTTTAGACACCAGAAAGACGACGCCGGGGATGCGTATTTTTGAAAAATATGCCGTGCGCATCGGCGGCGGCTGCAACCACAGATACAATCTGTCGGACGGTGTTCTGCTGAAGGATAACCACATTGACGCGGCGGGCGGTGTGAAAGAGGCGGTTGCCGCCGCAAAGGCATATGCACCGTTTGTCCGCAAGATCGAGGTGGAGACGGAGAATCTTGACATGGTGCGGGATGCCGTCGACGCAGGCGCAGACATCATTATGCTGGACAATATGACGCCGGAGGAGATGGCGGAGGCGATCCGCATCATCGACGGACGCGCCGAGACGGAGTGCTCCGGCAATATCACAAAAGAAAATATTAAAACGATCACAGAGCTTGGCGTGGATTACGTTTCCAGCGGCGCACTGACACATTCCGCGCCGATCATGGATATCAGCTTAAAGCATCTGCGGGTGCTGGAAGCGTAAGGCGCATAAAGGGCTGCGGAAAATCTTGACTTCCCGCCAAAATCGTTCTATAATAAATCGAATTAGCATCGTTTCCCGGCTGATCTGCAGGAGGCGGTGCTATCATGTCATGCATATTAGGAGAACACTCATGATCAAGAGTATGACCGGTTTCGGGCGCTGTGAGACGGCAGACCAAAACCGCAAGTTTACCGTAGAGATAAAGTCGGTGAACCACCGCTATCTGGATGTGAATATCAAGATGCCGAAGAAGCTGAACTGCTTTGAGAGCGCGATCCGGAATCTTCTCAAGGAGTACATGGAGCGCGGCAAGGTGGATGTGTTCATCACATTTGAGGCGGACGCTGCGGAGAATTTCACATTGAAGTACAATGAGGCGGCAGCCGCGCAGTATCTGCACTATCTGCAGCAGATGTCTGAGAAATTCGGCATTGAGAATGATGTGCGGGTGAGTGTGCTTTCCGCATATCCCGAAGTCTTTACGCTCGAGGAGACGGACGCCGATACGGCAGAGCTCTGGAGCGGACTTGAGAAAGCCATACGCGGCGCAGCCGCACAGCTTGCAGAGAGCCGGATCGCAGAGGGAATGCGTCTGCGCGAGGATCTGGTCGGGAAGCTCTCGGGGATGCTTTCCCATGTGGATTACATCGAGGATCGCGCGCCGGAAATGTTGCGGGAATACCGGGAGCGTCTTGCCGGCAAGGTGCAGGAGCTTCTGGGCGACAGGCAGCTTGACGATGCGAGGATTGCGACGGAAGTCGCGGTTTTTGCCGACAAGGTGTGTGTGGACGAGGAGACGGTGCGCTTAAGAAGCCATATCCAGAGCATGATCGACACCTTAAACGCCGGGGGCGGCATGGGAAGGAAGCTTGACTTTATCGCGCAGGAGATGAACCGCGAGGCGAACACGATCCTCTCGAAGGCGAACGATATTAAGATCTCCGATACCGGGATCAGCTTAAAGACCGATATCGAGAAGGTGCGCGAGCAGATCCAGAATATCGAGTAGGTGCAGGCTATGGCAAAACTGATCAATATCGGCTTTGGGAATATGGTAAATACGGATAAAATCGTCAGTATCATCTCATCGGATTCCGCGCCTGCCAAGCGCCTGATCCAAAGGGGCAAGGAGCAGGAGAATCTGATCGACGCGACCCAGGGCAGACGGACCAAGAGTGTTATTTTTACAGAAAATCATACGATCATATTATCTGCATTGCAGCCGGAGACGCTTTCAGGCAGATTCAACGGCAATGTGGCAGAGGTTTTTGACGATGCAAAAGAATAAAGGGATTTTAGTAGTGGTATCCGGTTTTTCCGGTGCAGGCAAGGGTACAATCATGAAGGAGCTGATGCAAAAGCACAGCGACCAGTATGCGCTTTCCATTTCGGCGACGACCAGAGCGCCGCGCTGTGGCGAGACCGACGGCGTGGAATACTTTTTCAAGAGCCGTGAGGAGTTTGAGCAGATGATCGCAGACGGCGAGCTGGTCGAGTATGCACAGTATGTCGGCAATTATTACGGAACGCCGCGCGCCTATGTGGAGGAGCAGCTTGAGGCGGGCAAGGACGTTATTTTAGAGATCGAGATTCAGGGTGCGCTGAAGGTGAAGGAGCGTTTTCCGGATACGCTGCTCCTGTTTGTGACGCCGCCGAGTGCGGAGGAACTTAAGAACCGCTTGGTCGGACGCGGCACGGAGACGATGGACGTGATCGAGTCGCGTCTTGCAAGGGCTATGGACGAAGCGGACGGCATTGAGGCGTACGATTATCTGGTGATCAACGACGTACTGGACGCGTGTGTGGCAGAGGTGCACGAGATCATCAAAAACGAGCATTACCGCGTATCCCGCAATCTGAGCGCGATCAATAATATGAGAAATGAACTGAAAAGTTTTAAGCGCTAAACGGCGCAGAAAGGGAGAATAACTATGATACATCCATCTTATGTAGAACTTATGAAGGTCGTAAATAATGACGTGGAGATCGGTGAGGAGCCGGTGGTAAACAGCCGTTACTCGATCGTGATCGCAACTGCAAAGCGTGCGCGCCAGATTATTTCGGGAGCTGTGCCGATGGCGGAAAAGGTCGTATGTCAGAAGCCTCTTTCTGTCGCAGTAGAGGAAGTCTACGAGGGCAAGGTGAAGATTCTTCCAGAGGCGGCGGAGACAGAAGAATAAGCTGTGACAGAGCAGACAGGATGAGCCGTTACACTCCGTGGACGGCTCTTATGTTTTTATAATGAGAAAGAAGAGAGAAAAAGAGAAATATGAAGTTATTATTTATTTCCCTGGGATGCGATAAGAATCTGGTGGACACCGAGTTTATGCTTGGTATGCTGCGCGACGACGGCATCAGCATGACGGACGATGAATATGAGGCGGATGTCATCATCATCAACAGTTGTTGTTTCATCAACGATGCGAAGGAGGAGAGCATCAACACCATTTTGGAGATGGCGGAGCACAAAAAGGATGGCAATCTGAAGGCTCTGATCGTCACCGGGTGTCTGGCGCAGCGCTATCAGGATGAGATCAAAAAAGAGATCCCGGAGGTTGACGCGATCCTCGGCACGAATTCCTATGAGGATATTGTGAATGCCGTACACCGCGCGCTCGAGGGCAGTTTTTACCACAATTACAAGACGCTTGAAGGACTTCCGGGGATTCATACGAAGCGGACGGTCACCACGGGCGGACATTTTGCTTATCTAAAGATCGCTGAGGGCTGCAATAAGCGCTGCACCTACTGTATCATCCCGTACATCCGCGGAAATTACCGCAGTGTACTGATGGAGGAGCTTTTAGCGCAGGCGCGTGAGCTTGTGGCGGGCGGCGCGAAGGAGCTGATCCTCGTCGCGCAGGAGACGACGCTCTACGGCGTGGATCTCTATGGGGAGAAGTCACTCCACCGTCTGCTGGACGAGTTAAACAAGATCCCGGGATTGTTCTGGATCCGGATCATGTACTGCTATCCGGAGGAGATCTACGGGGAACTGATCGATGCGATGATCAGAAATGAAAAGGTCTGTCACTACCTCGATCTGCCGATCCAGCACGCGAATGATGCGATGCTAAAGCGCATGGGCAGGCGCACAAGCAATGCGGATCTGGTGCGCATCATCACCAATTTGAGAACGAGGATTCCCGACATCACGCTGCGCACGACGCTGATCTGCGGTTTTCCGGGTGAGACACAGGAGATGCACGAGGAATTGATGCGGTTTATCAACGAGATGGAGTTTGACCGTCTCGGCGCCTTTACCTATTCCCCGGAGGAGGGGACGCCTGCAGCCGAGTTTCCGGACCAGATTGACGAGGAGCAGAAGAAAGAGTGGCAGGCGGATGTCATGGAGCTCCAGGAGGAGATCATCTTTGACAAAAACGAGGAGATGAAGGGGCGTGAGCTCTTTGTCTTTATCGAGGGAAAGGTCGCGGATGAAAATGTCTATGTCGGACGCACCTACCGGGATGCGCCGGATGTGGACGGCTATATTTTCGTACAGACAGAGGAAGAACTGATGACCGGGGATATCGCAAAAGTGCGTGTGACCGGGGCGTATGAGTATGATTTGACAGGAGAATTGCTATGAGTATGAATTTACCGAATAAGCTGACGATTTTGCGCGTGATCATGATACCGTTTTTTGTATTTTTTATGCTGGCGCCCTATTTTGAGGGCTACGGCAACTATATCGCTGTGGCGATTTTTATCGTGGCGAGCCTGACAGACCTGCTGGACGGCAAGATCGCAAGAAAATACAACCTTGTGACGAATTTCGGCAAGTTTATGGATCCGCTGGCGGATAAGCTTTTGGTGTGCGCGGCGATGATCTGCCTGATCGAGACCGGACAGCTTACCTCCTGGATCGTGATCGTGATCATTTCCAGAGAGTTTATTATCAGCGGTTTCCGCCTGATCGCCTCGGACAACGGCGTGGTGATCGCTGCAAGCTACTGGGGCAAGTTTAAGACGGTATTCCAGATGCTGATGGTGATCGTTCTGATCTTAAATTTCCCGCATCCGGCGTTTCAGATGCTCGGAACAGTGCTGACCTATATCGCGCTCATCTTAACGGTCGTATCGCTTGTCGATTATGTGATAAAAAATAAAGATGTATTAAAGGATCAGAAATAATGCAGAGTGAACCGTTAGAAGTTTCCATATACCGACTGCTGAAAAAATACAATTATAAAATGACGACTGCGGAATCGGCAACCGGCGGCATGATCGCATCCACGCTGGTGAACGTGCCGGGGATCTCCTCCTTTTTTGAGCAGGGTTATGTCACCTACTCCGATGCGGCAAAGATCTCGATGATCGGCGTGCCTGCAGAGACCATCCGCCGGTTCGGAGTCGTGAGCGCGGAGACTGCCCGTGCGATGGCGGAGGGCGCGGCGCGCACGGCAGGATGCGAGACAGCACTTTCCGTGACCGGGGTTGCAGGACCGGACGGCGGCACGGAGGAGTGCCCGGTGGGGCTTGTCTATATCGGCTGCCATATGAGAGGACGGACTGTGGCGGAGCGGCATCTGTTTGACGGTGACCGCATGGCGGTCCGTCGGGCGGCGGCGGAGACGGCGCTCCGCCTGTTAAAGCGAATGTTGGAGGAAGAGGGAGGATCTATATGCGAATTATAGCCGGAGTGGCGCGGAGTCTGCCGCTTAAGTCCGTACCGGGACTTGAGACGAGACCGACGACAGACCGCATCAAGGAAACCTTGTTTAATATGATACAGAACGATGTGCCGGGGAGCTATTTTCTGGATCTGTTCGCGGGAAGCGGACAGATCGGGCTTGAGGCGTTAAGCCGTGGGGCGCAGTATGCGGTTTTCGTGGACAGCGGGAAGAAGCAGGCGGCGTGTATTGAGGACAATATCCGCTTTACGAAGTTTGACAGACAGAGCAGGCTGTATGTCTCCGACGTGCTCGGCGCGTTGCGCGCGATGGAGGGAAAGTATCAGTTTGATCTGATCTTTATGGATCCACCGTACCGGCAGAATCTGGAGCAGGAGGTGCTCCGCTACCTCTCCGCGTCGTCCCTCTTAAAAGAGGATACCAAGATCATTGCGGAGGTTTCGCTCGACACGGACTTTGATTATCTGGAATCATACGGACTGACACTTTTGAAGTGCAAAAACTATAAGACAAATGCACACGCGTTTATCGGAAAGCGCTAATTTTGTGCAGGAGGTACTCTATGAAAAAAGCGATTTATCCTGGAAGCTTTGACCCGCTTACCCTCGGTCACGTTGACATTATCCGACGGTCGGCTGCGATCGTGGACGAGCTGGTGGTCGGCGTGCTCAACAACAGCGCAAAAAATTCGTTGTTTTCTCTTGAGGAACGTGTTAGTATGATAAAAGAGATGACGGATTCCATGCAGAATGTGACAGTTGCATCTTTTGACGGACTGTTGGTTGATTATATGGATGAGATCGGCGCGACGATTATTGTGCGCGGACTCCGCGCGGTGACAGATTTTGAATACGAGCTTCAGATTGCACAGACGAATCATGTGGAGAACCCAAATGTCGAGACGATCTTCCTGACGACAAGTCTTCAGTATTCTTATTTAAGTTCCACGATCGTCAAGGAATTCGCCTCTTACGGCGGCGATATTTCAAAGTTTGTCCCCGCCCGGTTTATTGACCGGATTTATGCTAAGTATCAGAAATAAGGAGAGTTTTCATGGCAAGCAGAATCGAACAGATCATAGAGGAGATCGAAGAGTATATTGATAATTGCAAGCCGCAGACATTTTCTTCTTCCAGGATCATCGTCAACCGGGAGGAGATGGAGGAGCTTTTGAATGAGCTGCGGGTAAAGACTCCGGAGGAGATCAAGCGTTATCAGAAGATCATCAGCAATAAGGAGGCGATCCTCGCCGACGCACAGACGAAGGCGGACGCGATCATCGCGCAGGCGCAGGTAAAGACGGACGAGCTTGTGAGCGAGCACCAGATCATGCAGCAGGCATATGCGCAGGCGAATGAGGTGGTTATGATCGCGACGAAGCAGGCGCAGGAGATCCTTGACAATGCGACCAACGATGCGAACAATATCCGCATGGGCGCCGTGCAGTACACGGACGATATTCTGCGCAATCTGGAGAACACGATCTCCCATTCGATCGAGACAGCGAAGGCGCGCCACGATTCCTACGTCGGCTCCCTGCAGGGATTTTTAGATATCGTGACGGCAAACCGCGCCGAGTTAAACCCGACGGCGGAGGAGCCGGCGCCTTCCGCTGCCGCAGAGGAGGAACTGCCGAAGGTGGAGATCAGCTCGGATATGCTGGGCTAAAAGCCTGCTAACAGACGGGCAGCCAGAGTGTGACAAGCCATGCGAGAGCGCCGGAGCAGAGCATGAACCAGATTTTAAACGTGCAGTAGGAGACGAGCGACAGATGGGTGTCCTTTATCATGGAACTCGTCTGTGCGATGCCGGAGAGACCGCCGAAGGCGGTGAAAGCCATTGCGAGGATATAGCGTGCGGCCGGATTTTGTATCGTCTGCGGGATCATGGAGACGCCGTTTGTGATCTCGGTCAGTCCCGTGAGAAGGAGCTGTGCGGAGACGGGCAGCCGCAGTTTTTGTATCATGGATGCGAGCATGGAAAACAGCATAATGTAACCGCCAAGTCTGGTCAGGGTTTCGAAACCGTTCATAATGCCGGCGTCTATGATTTTAAAATTCATTTGAGATCTGGATGCCGGTCTTTTTACTGTCGAAGGCGGCGAGAGCCTGCGGACCTTGCGCAGCGCGTACCACCCGTAGGCGAGCGGCGGCAGATAGAGCAGCAGATAGCTTGCCGCGATATGGGAGGGCAGGGCGAGCTGCCGGTGCAGGATAAAGCTGCTGATGAAGACGGGGCTGATGTTGTTGGTGACAAGAAAGAGGACGTCTGCCTCCTCCTTTGACAACTGACCGTTTTTTAGCAGCTCGGCACAGTTTTTGCTGCCCATCGGGAAACCGAAGAGGAAGCCGGAGAGCAGAACGAACGCGCCGTTTTCGCTGACCGGAAAGATGTGGCAGAGTATGGGCGCAAGCGGCCGTATCAGATATTTCAGGTATCCGGAGGCGATCAGGATATAGGAGAGGATCGAAAACGGAAGCAGGGTCGGCAGGATCTGCTCGTACCAGAGAACGAGTCCGGCGGAGGATGCGGCGACGGCGTCTTTTGGAAACAGCAGTATGTAAGCGGTAAACAGGATAAGAGATAAGAATATAAATTTCTTTTTCATACTACAATATATGAAAAGCAGGAGGTAAGATATGAGTCACTTGACAGAGTTAAAAGAGAGGAAGCTGGAATCGCAGCGTGTGTTCGACTATTTTGAGGAGATCTGTGCGATCCCGCACGGATCCAGAAATACGAAACAGATCAGCGATTATCTCGCCGCGTTTGCGGGGGAGCACGGGCTGACCTATTACCAGGATGATGCGAACAATATCGTGATCATCAAGGAGGCGTCCGCGGGCTATGAGAACGCAGAGCCGGTGATCCTTCAGGGACATATGGACATGGTCTGCGAGAAGGAAAACGGCTGTGAGATCGATTTTGAGAAGGACGGCTTAGACCTCTATATCGACGGGGATTTCCTGCGGGCGCGGGGCACTACGCTCGGCGGGGACGACGGCATTGCGGTGGCATATGCGCTGGCGCTGCTGGAATCCAGTGAGATCCCACATCCCCGTCTGGAGGTTGTCATCACGGTGGACGAGGAGATCGGTATGCTCGGGGCAGAGGTGATCGATCTGTCCATGTTAAAGGGCCACAGACTTTTGAATATTGATTCCGATGTGGAGGGGCATTTTCTGACAAGCTGTGCCGGGGGCATGACTGTGGAGGCAGAGCTTGCGGTGACGCGCATGGCGCAGAGCGGTCTTGTGATGAAGATGACAGTGAGCGGACTGGAAGGAGGACATTCAGGCTCTGAGATCGACAAGGAGCACGCCAATGCCAATATCGTGGCGGGCAGGGCGCTCAAATATATTTCTGACCGCATGGCGCTCGGCGTGATCTCGATGGCGGGCGGACTGAAGGACAATGCGATTCCGCGCGAGCATACGGCAGAGGTGCTGATCCCGGTAGATAAGAAAGAAGAGTTCCTCGCATATCTGGAGGAGCTGACCGGTGTGCTGCGCAGGGAATACGCCGCTTCCGATGCAGGGATTCAGATTACGGCGGAAGAAGGCGGCGTGCAGGAGGCGCAGATCTTGTCCTACGCGTCGATGTCAAAGGTACTTTTCTATCTGCGTCAGGTTCCGGACGGCGTGCAGCACATGAGCCGTGTGATGCCGGGACTGGTGGAGACTTCGCTGAATCTTGGAATCCTTAAGCTCACGGAGGACGCGTTCCTTACGACGACCTCCGTGCGAAGCAGCGTCTCGACGCGCAAGGAGGAGCTTTTGGACCGGCTGACCCATCTGGTCGAGTTTTTGGGCGGCGAGGTGGAAGTAAACGGTGATTATCCGGCGTGGGAGTATCGGGCAGATTCCAGACTTCGTGAGACGATCAGCGAGGTGTACCGGGATCTTTTTGACGAGGAACCGGTGTTTGAGGCGATCCACGCGGGACTGGAGTGCGGGATCTTATCGGGCAAGATCGCCGATCTCGACTGCGTTTCCTTTGGCCCGAATAATTATGATATCCATACGCCGAAGGAGCGCTTAAGCATCTCCTCCACGGAGAAGGTATGGAAGCTGTTGAAGGAATTTTTAAAAAGATGTAGCTAAGAGGGCACGATGAATTTGAGAAGCATCCGCAGATTACTGCTGCTTTGTATGGCAGTTCTCTGCAATGTCCTTCTGACGGGACACATTGCAGAGAGGGTACTTCAGATAAACTGTTTTTCCTATGAGACGACATGGCGGAATCTCAGAGAGCATAGAATCTCGCAGGAGGAGCTTTTGGCGTTTCGGGAGGAGACGGAGAGTACGGAGGAGTTTGCAGAGCTTCTGACGATGTATTTTGCCACGGAGTGTACCGTGTCGGACACGGATATACTGCGGGATGACATCGCGTTTGTCAAAAAATACAAGAAAGACGATTTTGAGAAAATATACCGTATGGTCTATGCGGTCTGGAATGATCTGGAGCGTTTCCCGGTCGGGAAGATCGCCTCGCTGCCGGACGCTGGGGTCTCCTTTGCCAACAGTTGGATGCAGAGCCGCACGTTTGGCGGAGACAGAGGACACGAGGGCTGTGATATTATGGCTTCGGTCAATGAGCGGGGCATCTATCCGGTTTACAGCATGACGGACGGAACGGTGGAAAATATCGGCTGGCTGCGCCTGGGCGGATACCGGATTGGCGTCCGCAGCGATTCGGGCGCTTATTTTTATTACGCGCATCTGGCGGAGTACGCGAAGGAATTTCAACCCGGGGAGCGTGTGAAGGCGGGCACGCTTTTGGGCTTTATGGGAGATACAGGATACAGTGACACGCCGGGGACGACCGGGATGTTTGACGTCCACCTGCATCTTGGCATCTACTTAAACGATGCGGATGGCAGGGAATTTTCGGTCAATTCCTATCCGGTGGTAGAGTATCTTTATGAGACGTCTGAATTTAAGCAGGAAACGGGGAGGTAGCGATGGCGCTTCGTCTGGATAAATATCTCACGGAGGCGGGGATCGGAACGCGCAGTGAGGTAAAAAAACTGATAAAGGCAAAGCAGATCACGGTCAATGGCGCGATTGTCAACAGACCGGAGGAAAAGGTTGACGAGGAAAACGACGTCGTCTGTCTGCGCGGAGAGCCTGTCCGGTATGCGTCGTTTGAGTATTATCTGCTCCACAAGCCCGCCGGCTGTGTCTCTGCGACGGAGGACGCCAGACACCGGACGGTCATGGATTATCTGACCGATACGGCGAGAAGCGACCTGTTCCCGGTCGGCAGGCTCGACATTGACACGGAGGGACTGCTTTTGATCACAAACGACGGGGCGCTGGCGCACGACTTATTAAGCCCTGCGAGACATATCGAGAAGACATATTTCGCAAAAGTGCGCGGAAGGGTCACGCAGGAAGATGTCAACCTTTTTGAAAAAGGGGTTGATATCGGAGAAAAGAAGCTCACCAAGCCGGGGCGGCTCGTCATTCTGGATGTGTATGGGGAGCCGGATGTGCCGGAGGACGGGGAGGTCATTTCCGAGATCACCTTGACGATCACCGAGGGAAAGTTTCATCAGGTGAAGCGGATGTTTGCGGCGGTCGGCAAGGAGGTGCTCTATCTGAAACGACTTTCGATGGGGCCTCTCGTGCTGCCGGAGGATCTGCGCCCGGGCGAGTACCGCGCGTTAAGCGGGGAGGAAGTAGCGATGTTAAAGAATCGAAAGCAGGAGGAATATGATGAGTAACGGATTTTTGCCGGTGAGCAGAGCGGATATGGAGGAACGGGGGATTGCCCAGCTTGATTTTGTCTATGTGTGCGGCGACGCCTATGTGGATCATCCGTCCTTTGGACACGCCATCATCACAAGACTTTTGGAGGCGCACGGCTATACGGTCGGCATCATCGCCCAGCCGGATTTTAAGAACGCGGAATCCATCAATATCCTAGGGGAGCCGCGCCTTGGATTTTTGGTGTCCGCCGGAAACATGGACTCGATGGTCAACCACTATTCCGTGTCGAAAAAGCGGCGGCAGACGGATGCGTTTACGCCGGGCGGAGTGATGGGAAAGCGCCCGGACTACGCGACGGTCGTCTACTGCAACCTAATACGCAAAATTTATAAGCACAAGCCCATTATCATCGGCGGGATCGAGGCGAGCCTGCGGCGTCTGGCGCATTATGACTACTGGTCGGATAAGATGAAGCGCTCCATCCTTCTGGACTCCGGCGCGGATCTGATCTCCTACGGCATGGGGGAGCACAGTATCATAGAGATCGCCGACGCGTTAAACAGTGGGCTCTGTGTGTGCGACATCACGTTTATCAACGGCACGGTATATAAGACCAGAAAGCGTGAGGATATTTACGACGCCATTGAGCTGCCGCATTATGAAGAGCTGCTGGCGGATAAACGCGCATATGCCAGGAGCTTTTACACCCAGTACTGCAACACCGATCCGTTTGTGGCAAAACGTCTGTTTGAGACGTATGACGGCAAGCTTTTTGTCGTGCAGAATCCTCCGGCGAAGCCGCTTAGCCAGAGTGAGATGGATTTCGTCTACTCGCTTCCGTACCAGCGCACCTATCACCCGGATTACGAGGCAAAGGGCGGTGTGCCCGCGATCTCCGAGGTGCGGTTTTCGCTTGTGAGCAACCGCGGATGTTACGGCGGATGCAGTTTCTGCGCGCTGACGTTCCATCAGGGAAGGATCATCCAGACGAGAAGCCACGAGTCGATCGTGGCGGAGGCGGAAAAAATGGTGTGGGAGCCGGATTTTAAGGGGTATATCCATGACGTGGGAGGACCGACGGCGAATTTCCGCGCGCCGTCGTGTGACAAGCAGCTCACAAAGGGCGTCTGTCCGAACCGGCAGTGTTTGTTTCCAACGCCCTGTAAGAACCTTAAAGTAGATCATGAAGACTACTTGAAGCTCCTTCGAAAGCTGCGTGAACTGCCGAACGTGAAGAAGGTCTTTATCCGCTCGGGTATCCGGTTTGACTATCTGATCTACGACGAGGACCACACATTTTTGCGTGAACTCTGTGAGCATCATGTGAGCGGGCAGCTCAAAGTCGCGCCCGAGCACATCTCGAACCCTGTGCTGGAAAAGATGGGAAAACCGGGCGTCGAGGTCTACCGCAGATTTACGAAGGCGTATGAGGACATGAACAAAAAGCTTGGAAAAAAACAGTACCTTGTGCCGTACCTGATGTCCTCGCATCCGGGTTCCACCTTAAAGGAGGCGGTGGAGCTGGCGGAGTTTCTGAGGAATCTCGGCTATATGCCCGAGCAGGTGCAGGATTTCTACCCGACACCTTCCACGATCTCGACCTGTATGTACTACACAGGGCTTGACCCGCGCACGATGGAGCCGGTCTATGTGGCAGTCAGTCCGCACGAGAAAGCGATGCAGCGCGCCCTGATCCAGTACCGCAACCCGAAAAATTACGAGCTGGTTGTGGAGGCGCTCACGAAAGCGGGGCGCACCGATCTGATCGGCTTTGATGCAAAATGTCTGATCCGCCCGAGAGGAAACGGCGGTTCCCGGTCATCCGCAGGCTATGGGAAAGCGGCTGGTGGCAGAAACGCGGGAACAAGGACGGCGGGCGCAAGGAACTCGGGAGCCAAAAAGGCAACCGGCACGGCAAAGAAAAAGACCATCCGAAACGTGCACAAAAAGAAGACGGGAAAATAAAAAATGCGTGAATTTCAGATCCAGAAAAACGAGGCGGGACAGCGCTTCGACAAATATTTAAAAAAGCTGCTGGCAGATGCGCCGGGCAGTTTCATCTACAAGATGCTGCGCAAAAAGAACATTACTTTAAATGGCAAAAAGGCGGACGGAACGGAGCAGCTCGCCGCGGGGGATGCGGTAAAGCTGTTTCTCTCGGACGAGACCTTCTTAAAGTTTGCAAAGAAAGAACCGGAATCCGGGGTTTACGACAGGATGAAGCGCTTAAAGCCCCTTCCGGTCGTCTATGAGGATGAGGATATTCTGGTGGTGAATAAGCCCTCCGGGATGCTCTCGCAGAAGTCGGCGGAAGGCGATATTTCCGCCAATGAGCACATTTTGGGCTATCTGCTGCGAGAGGGTGATGTGACGGAGGAGATGCTTGCCGTCTTTCGCCCTTCGATCTGTAACCGTCTCGACCGGAATACCTCTGGGCTTCTGACTGCCGGAAAGACCTTAAGGGGACTTCAGGAGCTTTCGAGGGCGTTTCGGGAGCGCACGGTCTTAAAGTATTACCGCTGTATCGTGAAGGGTGAGATCGCGGAGAGCTCCCACTTAAAGGGATGGCTCCTTAAGGATGAAGATAAGAATCAGGTACAAGTGGTTGAGGTACTTCCGGGGACTTTCGATGCGGACAGATTTCTGCCGATCGAGACGGAATACAGACCCGTGCGCGCAGAGGTTGGGTACACGGAGCTTGAGGTACACCTCATCACCGGGCGTTCCCACCAGATCCGGGCACATCTGGCGTCGATTGGTCATCCAGTCGTGGGAGACGTGAAATACGGGGACAGGGGAGTCAACGAGCGTTTCCGCAAAGAACTTCAGATCAAATCCCAGATGCTTCACGCATACCGCATGGTGTTTCCCGCAGAAAACTTTTCTGTCAGACAAATAACCGCGCCCTGCGGCGCGGAATTTGAACGATTCTGGAATTATGTAACAATGCCTACTTCCCGGCGTTGATGTGGCGCTTAATCGCCTCAAAGCTCTCGGTGCTGACGTCGTGCTCGATCTTGCAGGCGTCCTCCGCGGCGACGCGCGGGTCAACCCCCAGCATCATCAGCCAGTTGGAGAGAATGGTGTGCCGTTCATAAATCTTTTCTGCAACCTCACGTCCGGGGTCGGTGAGCTGGATATAGCCCTCCGGACTGACGGTGATGTAGCCGTTCTCGCGCAGATTTTTCATGGCGACGCTCACGCTCGGCTTCTTAAAATTCATTTCATTTGCAATGTCTACGGAACGGACGTTTCCGAGTCTATGATTCAACACTAAAATCGTTTCCAGATAATTTTCAGTAGATTCATTCATGACCATATGCAGATACCCCCTATGATTTTCAAGTATAACATATCCGCACATTTTTTACAAAGTTTTTAGGCGGCAAATCAGCGAATCCGTTTATCTGCGTTAAATTTTAGGAGAGAGTTTTGTAAAAAATGAAGAGAAAAGGCGGTTGCGAAATCATCGCGGCAGCCTTATACTTATTTGAAAGAATAAAAGCGGAGGATATCGGAATGATTGTGAGAAAAATACGTCCGGAGGAGCTAAAGCGGACAAAGGAATTATTTGCGGCGGCGTTTGACGTGTCCTATGACAATGACAAAACTCCGGAGGAGGTCTACGAGGCGGCGTGCAGAAGTCCAAGGGGAAGGGAAGATGCGCGTCCGCTTGAGAAATACGCGGCGTTTGAGGATGATGACAGGACGATGACAAGCTGTATTTCCGTGCTGCATTATCCGGTGCAGTTTGACGGCAGTCATGTGGAGATGGCGGGCGTCGGCGAGGTGTCCTCGCTGCCGCAGTACCGCAGAAAGGGAGGCGTCCGCGCCTGCTTTGAAGCACTGCTGCCAGATCTTTACCATGAGGGCGTGGTGTTTTCCTGCCTATATCCGTTTTCAACGTCCTACTATAGGAAATTTGGTTACGAGATGAACGCACAGAGCTGCATCTATGAGTGGAAACTTGCCCATATCCCACAGTGGAATACAAAAGGACACTGTATGCTCGTGGACAGCGAAAACGCGCTCCGGCTGCTGCCTGATGTGCAACGTATCTATGGGGTCTGGCAGGAGCGCTATAATTTTATGGTATGTAACGAGGAGTGGGAATACTGCTTCGTGACGGAGGCGAATCCATACAAAACGTTGGAATACACATATGTTTATTATGGGAACGACGGCATACCGGCGGGCTTTGTGACATTTCACAAAGAGATTGCGGATGGGGAGAGGATCCTTGCCGCGACGAAGCTTGTATTTGCGGATCCTATGGGATTTCAAGGACTTTTCTCACTGATAAAAGGATTTGCAAGCGACTACTCCGCCGTACGCTTTTCGCTTCCGGAGGAGCTTGAGATCGAGCCGTTTCTTGGGGAGCTTTCCTTTGACGCGTGCAGGCGCTCCCGCAGGAATATCGGCATGGTACGCATCGTCAATGTCGAAAGGGCGCTGATGCTGGCACGTTACAAAGGAAGCGGTGAGCTCTGCATCGACGTCCGCGACGGGCAGATCGAGGAGAATGACGGTATGTTCCATATCACTTTTGAAAACGGTCGCGCCACGCGCGTCAAAAAGCTGCGGGAGAACAGCGGAGAGCAGCCGGATCTTACGCTTCCGGTCAGTGAATTTTCGAGACTTCTTGCAGGGGCGTACAAAACAGAGACATTGCCATTCTGCAACGTGAGCCTGCGTGATGGAGCCGGATGGGATGAGGAGACACTCGCATCCATCGGACAGATTTTTTATAAAAAGCCATGCTGGCTGATGGAAGGTTTTTAGAGATACAAGGGAGAAACGAGATGGCAACATGGAATTCGAGGGGCTTAAGAGGCTCGACGCTGGAGGAATTTATCAACCGGACCAACGAGAAATATCTGGACAGCGGTCTGGCACTGATACAGAAGGTGCCGACGCCGATCACGCCGATCAATATCGACAAGGAGACGCGGCATATCACGCTGGCGTATTTTGACCAGAAGAGTACGGTGGACTATATCGGCGCGGTGCAGGGGATCCCGGTCTGTTTCGATGCGAAGGAGTGTCATACAGACACTTTTCCGCTCCAGAACATCCACGAGCACCAGGTGGTGTTTATGGAAAATTTTGAAAAGCAGGGCGGCGTCGCCTTTTTTCTCTTAAGCTACACGCACCGTGATATTTTTTATTATCTGCGCCTCGCGAAGCTTCTGGAATTCTGGAACCGCGCGAAGGAGGGCGGACGGAAGAGCTTTCGCTATGAGGAGCTGGAACCGGAGTTTTTCCTGCCGAAAAACCGCGGGGTTTTAGTTCCGTATCTGGACGCGCTGCAAAAAGATTTGCTGGCGAGGGATTGACATTGATTTGTTTATTTCATATAATGATTTCACTTGATAATACGCTACTATACTAAAGTACCGGCGGATTGGAAAGAGTATTTCAGAAAGACAGGGGATGGGCGATGGACAGACAGCTTTTACATACACCGGACGGGGTGCGGGATATTTACGATGAGGAATGTGAGAGAAAGCTGGTGCTTCAGGAGCGCCTGCACCGGGTACTCCTGCGCTACGGCTACCATCCGATCCAGACGCCGTCCTTTGAATTTTTTGATATTTTCGGACGCGAGATCGGCACGACGCCGTCGAAGGATCTGTATAAGTTTTTTGACCGCGAGGGAAACACGCTTGTCCTAAGACCGGATATTACGCCATCTATCGCGCGGTGTGCGGCGAAGTATTACAGCGAGGAGGAGATGCCCGTCCGCCTCTGCTACATGGGAAATACCTATGTGAACAACAACAGTTACCAGGGACGCTTAAAGGAGCGCACGCAGCTCGGCGCGGAGCTTCTGGGAGATTCCTCGGTGGACGCGGACGCGGAGCTCTTGGCGATGGCGGTTGCCTGCCTGAAGGCTGCCGGACTGGGCGAGTTCCAGATCAGCGTCGGTCACGCGGATTTCTTCGGCGGACTTTTGGACGCGGCTGGGCTTTTGGAGGAGCAGGAGGCACAGTTGCGGGAGCTGATCTCAAATAAGAACTTTTTTGGCGTGGAGGAGTTTGCAGAGACGTTAGATCTCCCGGAGGAGCTGCGCAGACTGTTTGGGATGCTCGGAAACTTCTATGCGGACGCGGTGGGACTCTCGGAGGTGCGGGAGGCTGCAGGATCTTATCCGCGCATCCAAAGGGCAGTCTGCAATCTGGAGGAGCTCTATGCCATTCTTGAGATTTACGGCATTGCGCGCTATGTCTCCTTTGAGCCGGGCATGGTCAGCGATTACCGCTACTATACGGGCATCGTGTTTGCGGGCTACACGTTCGGCAGCGGCGAGCCGGTTCTGCGGGGCGGGCGCTACGACAAGCTGCTGCAGTGCTTTGGCAGGGATCTGGCGTCGATCGGATTTGCGGTCGTCATCGACCAGTTGATGGCTGCGCTGCTGCGGCAGAAAATTGCGATACCGCTCGAACATCGGACGCTGTTGATCGTATACGAAAGCGGGGGGCGCAGCGAGGCAGTCCGCAGGGCGGAGGAGCTGCGGGCAGACGGGCGCGCCGTGGAGCTTATTTTGCGGGACGCAGGAAAGTCTTGGGAGGATTACATTTCCTATGCGAAAAGAAAGCATATCGCGGAGGTTCGTTTTATATAGTGATGAGGGAGCGGTATTTGACAGGGAAAGGAAGCGTGGCGGATATGGAGGAGCGCAGGTATCTGACGTTTGCCCTCGGAAAGGGCAGACTGGCAAAGAAAACACTGGAATTATTTGAGCAGATCGGGATCACCTGCGAGGAGATGAAGGATCAGGACACGCGCAGGCTGATTTTTGTAAATGAAGAATTAAAACTCCGCTTTTTCCTCGCGAAAGGGCCGGATGTGCCGACCTATGTGGAGTACGGCGCGGCGGACATCGGCATCGTCGGAAAGGATACGGTTCTCGAGGAGCGGCGGAATATCTATGAGGTGCTGGATCTCGGCTTTGGCAGATGCCGGATGTGTATCTGCGGACCGGAGAGCGCGGGTGAACTGCTGCGGCACCACGCGCAGATCCGTGTTGCGACGAAGTACCCGCACATCGCAAAGGACTATTTCTACAACAGGAAGCACCAGACTGTCGAGATCATCAAGCTGAACGGCTCGATCGAGCTTGCGCCGATCGTCGGGCTCTCCGAGGTGATCTGCGACATTGTGGAGACGGGCTCGACGCTGCGGGAGAACGGGCTGATCGTGCTTGAGGAGGTCTGTCCGCTCTCGGCGCGCATGGTCGTCAACCAGGTAAGCATGAAGATGGAAAACGAGCGCATCACAAAGCTGATTTCTGATTTAAAAACGGTGATAAAGGAGCAGTCATGAGAATTTTAAAATTAACGGAAGAGACAAGGACGAATATTCTGGAAAATCTGCTGAAACGGAGTCCGAACTCCTACGGGGAGTTTGAAGGGCGCGTCCATGAGATCATCGAAACGGTGCGCGCGCAGCGCGACGCGGCTGTTTTTGCATATACAAAGCGCTTTGACGGCGCAGACATCACGGCTTGGAATGTGCGGGTGACGGAGGAGGAGATCGCCGAAGCCTATGACATGGTCGATCCGAAGCTGCTTGCGGTGATCCGCAAGGCTCTCGTCAATATCCGCAGCTACCATGAGAAACAGCGTCAGTTCTCGTGGTTTGACTCGCAGGAAAACGGCGTCATCCTCGGTCAGAAGGTCACGCCGTTAAATACGGTGGGCGTCTATGTGCCGGGCGGCAAGGCGGTTTACCCGTCGTCGGTGCTTATGAATGTGCTTCCGGCGAAGGTTGCGGGCGTTGGGCGCATCGTGATGACGACGCCTCCGGACGCTTCCGGCAAAATCTGTGCGTCAACACTCGTCGCCGCAAAGGAGGCGGGGGTGGATGAAATCTACAAAGCAGGAGGGGCGCAGGCGGTCGCCGCAATGGCGTTTGGCACGCAGAGTATTCCGAAGGTGGACAAGATCGTAGGACCTGGGAATATCTATGTGGCGCTCGCGAAAAAAGCGGTTTTTGGCCATGTGAGTATCGATTCGATCGCGGGACCGAGCGAGATACTGGTGCTCGCGGACGAGACGGCAAACCCGCGTTTTGTGGCGGCGGATCTGCTGTCGCAGGCGGAGCACGACGAGATGGCGTCCGCAATCCTGATCACGACGAGTGAGACGCTCGCAAAAGACGTGGCAAAAGAGGCAGAGCGTTTTGTGGCGCAGCTTTCCAGAAAGGAGATCATTGAGAAGTCTCTGGAAAACTACGGTTATATCCTCGTGGCGGACACGATGGAGGACGCGGTTGCGGCTGCCAATGAGATTGCCTCCGAGCATCTGGAGATCGTGACGGCAAACGCCTTCGAGGTCATGACAAAGATCAGGAATGCCGGGGCGATCTTCGTCGGAGAATATTCGAGCGAGCCTCTGGGGGATTATTTTGCAGGGCCGAACCATGTGCTGCCGACCAACGGGACGGCGAAGTTTTTTTCGCCGCTTGGCGTGGACGATTTTATCAAGAAGTCGAGCATCATCTCCTATTCGAGAGAGGCGCTCGAACTGGTCTACCGGGATATCGTGCAGTTTGCAGAGTGCGAGCAGCTCACCGCGCACGCAAATTCGATTCGTGTGAGATTTGAGGAGTAACGGCTTTTCATTTTGCCGTGTTCGTACTATAATGATAGAGAAGCGCTGTTGCAAAACAGAGAAAGAGTATGGGGGAATGGTTATGAATCGAACCGCAGAGTGTGTGCGCAGGACAAAGGAGACAGATATTGCGCTGAGCCTGGATCTGGATGGAACGGGAGTGTGCGAGGCGGACACGGGCATCGGCTTTTTTGACCATATGCTGGACGGCTTTTCCAGACATGGATTTTTTGATCTGAAGCTGTCTGTGAAAGGCGATCTGGCGGTGGACTGCCATCACACGGTCGAGGATACGGGCATCGTGCTCGGCGGGGCGATCCGCGAGGCGCTCGGCGACAAGAGTGGCATCCGTCGTTACGGGAGCTGTATGCTGCCGATGGACGAGACGCTGGTGCTCTGCGCCATCGATCTGTCAGGGCGGCCGTACCTCGCCTTTGACGCTGCATTTACGGCAGAACGTCTCGGCGGTCTGGACACGGAGATGATAAGAGAATTTTTTTATGCCGTTTCCTATGCGGCAGGCATGAACCTCCATCTGAAGGTGCTCTCAGGCGGCAACAACCACCATATGGCGGAGGCAATGTTCAAGGCTTTTGCAAGGGCGCTCGCGGAAGCGGTTTCTCTCGATGCACGCATCGACGGCGTGCTGTCGACCAAGGGAAGCCTTTAGAGAAAGGAATTAAAAAATGGAACATAAAAATATCGTGGCGACGATCTATCTGAAAAACGGGCAGGCGGTCCGGGGCATGGACGATTTTACCCCGGTGGACGATGTGATCGAGCTGGCGCGGTTCTACAATGACAGCGGGATTGACAAGATTTTGATTTTTGACCTGTCGGATGACGACGAGGAGCATGAGAAAAATATCCATGTGATCAAAAATATCAACCGGAATGTGGAGATCAAGGTCTGTGCGGGTGGCAACATTAACCGTCTCGAGGACGTTAAGAAGTTCATCTATGCGGGCTGCCTTCAGGTCATTGTCAACGGGGCGAAGCAGGGCAGTATGGAGATCGCGGAGGAGGCGTGCAAACGCTTTGGAAAGGAGCGCATCCTGGTGTCGATTGCAAACGTTGACTTTATCTTTAAGCATCAGGAGGAGATCCGTGAGAATTTCCATGAGCTTCTGGTGTTAAACCGGACGGTGCTGGATGCGATCGAAAATATCACCGATCTTCCGTATATCGTAAATTTCGACGCCTGCGATTATGAGAAGATCGTGGAGGTGTTAAAGCGCAACAACACGCGCGGGATCGCGGGAGATTTTATCAATGACCCGCAGACGGACATTATGGAGCTTAAGTTCCGCCTGTCCAGGGAGGGCATCAAGATGGATAATTTTGCCCCCGCGCTCGGCTGGACGGATTTTAAGAAAAATTCCGACGGCATGGTTCCGGTCGTTGTGCAGGATTACAGGACCGATGAGGTGCTGATGGTTGCCTACATGAATGAAGAAGCGTTTGACACGACGGTCCGCACGGGACGGATGACCTATTACAGCCGCAGCAGACAGGAGCTCTGGACAAAGGGGATGACTTCCGGGCATGTGCAGTACGTGAAGTCTCTCACGGCAGACTGTGATTTTGATACGATCCTGGCGAAGGTGTCGCAGATCGGCGCAGCCTGCCATACCGGAAACCCGACCTGCTTCTTTCACGACATTGTGAAGAAGGAGTATGTGGAGAAAAATCCGCTCAAGGTGCTGGAGGATGTGTACGGCATTATTTTAGACCGCAGGGAACACCCGAAGGAGGGGTCTTACACGAACTATCTGTTTGACAAGGGGATCGATAAGATTTTGAAAAAGATCGGCGAGGAGGCGACGGAGATCGTGATCGCCGCAAAGAATCCGGATCCGGAGGAAATCAAATACGAAATTTCGGATTTCCTGTATCACATGATGGTGCTGATGGCAGAAAAGGGAGTCACATGGGAGGAAATCACACAGGAACTGTCGCAGAGATAGGGGCAGAGAGGTTCTGGAACCGTCTCGCGGGCGGCGCATGGCAGCCGGGGCGCAGGGTTTATCTGGATGTGCTGCGTCTGCTCGCCACCGTGTTTGTCGTCTGTGTCCACACGCTTGAGCTTGCGCGGACACAGCTTGCACCGGGCACGGTTTCTTTTCAGGTTGCGGAGGTGTTTCACTTCGTGTTTCTCTCCTGCAATCTATTGTTTATCATGATCAGCGGAGCACTGCTTTTGCCGGTGAAGGGCGAACGGGTGGGCACGTTTTTTGCCCGGCGTTTTTCAAAGGTGGCAGTGCCGTTTTTCGTGTACTATATTTTGTACGTCTGCGCGAAGGAGGGCGTCGGGGTGCTGGCGCCGGACTACTGGCTGACGTTTCTAAAGCGGATACTGAGCGGCCCTCCCGTGGAGGCGCCGCATTTCTGGCTGATCTATATTATTTTATGGCTGTATGTGCTGACGCCGTTTCTGCGCTATCTGGTGCAGAATATCCTGGACGGGGTACTGGCGGGGGTGGTCGCAGTCCTGTTTTTTGTCAGCGCGCTGGATACTTATCTGCCGCTTTTGGGGATGGATGTACATCTCTCCCCGGTGGTCGATTCGTATGCTTGTGTTTTTGTGCTGGGGTATTTTCTTTCGGGAAGGTGCACGAGACGGGCGGAGAACCTGATGCTGGCGGGCGGGATCGCTTCGTTTGCCGTGACCTGCTATATCTTTTTCAATCACGGCTGGTACGATGATTATGTCTACAACACCGCGCCGACCATGATGCTGTTTTCCGCCGCGCTGTTCGTGGGTGCAAAGCGGTTCGCAGAGCATAAAACCGGCGGCGGGATCGTTCTTCGTCTGGTCAGCCGTTACAGCTTTTCGATTCTGCTGATCCACTGGGCGGTGCTCCATGTGGTCGTCAAGGATCTGCTGCACGTTGATGTGATGAGCGGCGGCGTGGTCGGCGGCTGCCTGCTGATGATCTCGCTGACGCTCGTGCTTTCGCTCATTGGCGGTATGGTCATTGATTTTGTGCTGGTACAGCCGTTGCAGAGGGCGCTGGAGGCGTGTGTCCGGTGGAGGAAGAGGTAGCGATTGGAATTTTTGCATCTGGTCATAAGAAACAGAGGAAGAAAATATGCAAGATAATATGCAAGTAGATGGAGGATTATTATGGAACGATTTAAAAGAGTTTACCGTCAGGGAACGGTCAGTGTCACGGAAATCTGGATCGACACCGAAACGGGTGTAAATTATGTGTTCCACAGAGACGGAAATGCAGCGGGATTCACCCCGCTGCTGGATCAGGATGGAAAACCTGTCGTGACACCGTAGAAGATCCGGGCGTGAAAATCGTTAATCAATTTTCACGCCCAGACTGTTTAAGAGATTGATCGCCTCCGGAAAGGAAAATCTGGCTTCCTTCATTTTACTTGAAGTGATGTCGATCAGATACCCTGTCGCGCCCCTGAAATCTGCCTTGCGAAGATCAGACTCGAAAATCTGCGTCCCTTCCAGTCTGCAATTTAAAAAATTACTTTCCGATAAATTGCATTGTTCAAACATACTTTCCTGGATGGAATTGCCTGAAAAATGAAATCTGATAAAGTTCATTTCAGAGAATGTGTTATACTTGATCTGGCAGTTTTCAAGCCGGTCAATGGAATGTGCGTATTTGCCGGAGGGGAGCAGATCGTTCCAGTGGACGCCTATCAGATTGCATTTCTGAAAAACTGCATTTTTCACCTCGGAATATCTGGAAGTCAGGCTGATGATCGTGCAGTTTGTAAATTTGCAGTTTACAAACGTACATCCGGTGATGCTGCATTCTTCAAAAGAGCAGTTTCTGAACTCGCAGTCGATAAATTTGCATCGTTCTGCCGTATATTTTTGCAATTTCTGATCTGTGATCACTTTTTCCTCAAAATATGTTTCCTGCATATCGGGTACTCCTTAAATATTTTTGTATTCTTCCTGCAGATATTCCACATATTGCTCAAAAAAACATTTGCCTTTGTCCGTGAGCGTCCAATACAGCGTAATCTGAATCCGGAATACAGTCAAGGATATTTTCTCTTGTGCAATAAAGTAACACAAAATTTTTATAGGCAGGGGAGTTCTCTATTCCAAAGATCATGTGAAAATTTATCATGCAGATAGCAAATCCGACAAGGGATGCTTGCGCTTCTCCCCTGAAATGTTTATAATGTGAAAGACCAATACGCAGTGCGCCTGCACTGCTCAATACGAAACCAGAAAGGAAAAAGATGAGAAAACTTGCACTGACTGATGAAATACTATTAAAAATAGAAAAGCCCGCCCGCTACATTGGCAACGAGATCAACTCTGTCGTAAAGGACAAGTCCAAGGTAGCGATCCGCTTTGCCATGTGCTTTCCGGACGTCTACGAGATAGGGATGTCGCATCTGGGCATCCAGATTTTATACGATATGTTCAATAAAAGAGAGGACGTGTGGTGTGAGCGTGTCTACTCTCCGTGGCCGGATCTGCACCGGATCATGAAGGAGCAGCAGATTCCGCTGTTTGGACTGGAATCCCAGGAGCCGATCAAAAATCTTGATTTTTTAGGCATCACGATCCAGTATGAGATGTGCTATACCAACATCCTCCAGATTCTTGACCTCGGTCAGATTCCGCTGCTTGCATCAGAGCGCGGCGAGGACTGTCCGATCGTGATCGGGGGCGGACCGTGCACCTACAATCCCGAGCCGATCGCTGACTTTTTTGACTTGTTTTATATGGGAGAGGGAGAACTTCAGTACGACGCTCTGTTTGACCTCTATCTAAAGATGCGGGCAGAGCAAAAAACGCGGGCAGAATTTTTGCATGAGGCTGCGAAAATTCCGGGCATCTATGTGCCGTCTCTCTACGAGCCGTCCTACCATGAGGACGGAACGCTGGCAGCCTTTACGCCTCTTTTTGATGATATTCCGCGCACGATCACAAAACAGCTTGTGCTCGATATGACGCAGGCTGTTTACCCGGAGAAACCTGTCGTGCCGTTTATCAAGGCGACACAAGATCGCGTCGTCTTAGAGATCCAGCGCGGCTGCATCCGCGGCTGCCGTTTCTGTCAGGCGGGCATGGTCTACCGTCCGGTGCGTGAAAAACACGTCGAGCGCTTAAAACAGCTTGCCATGACGATGTTAAAGTCCACGGGACATGAAGAGATTTCCCTGAGCTCGCTAAGCTCCTCCGATTACTCGCAGCTTGAGGAGCTGATCGATTTCCTGATCGATGAATGTAACCGCAGGCATATCAATATCTCCCTTCCATCACTGCGCATCGACGCATTTTCGCTCGATGTGATGAGCAAGGTGCAGGATGTGAAAAAGAGCAGCTTAACGTTTGCCCCGGAGGCAGGATCGCAGCGTCTGCGCGACGTCATCAACAAGGGGCTGACGGAGGAGGATATTTTAAACGGTGCGACGCAGGCATTTGAGGGCGGCTGGAATAAGGTAAAGTTTTACTTTATGCTCGGACTTCCGACGGAGACCACAGAGGATATGCAGGCGATCGCGAAGCTTGCGAATGAGACGGCTGCGCGTTATTACGATACCGTTCCAAAGGAGAACAGAAACGGCAGATGTCAGATTACCATCAGCACTTCATTTTTCGTGCCAAAGCCGTTTACCCCGTTCCAGTGGGCGCGGATGTACCCGCCGGAGGATTACATCGGCAGGGCAAAGACCGTCAATGACGCGGTAAAGGAACAGTTAAACCGCAAGAGCATCAAGTACAACTGGCATGAGGCTGACGTGACCGTTTTAGAGGGCGTGCTTGCGCGCGGTGACAGACGTGTGGCGAAAGCTGTCTTAGAGGTCTATCAAAACGGCGGTATCTTTGACGCGTGGTCAGAATATTTTGACTACAAACGGTGGCTGGACGCATTTGCAGCGTGCGGCATTGACCCTGATTTCTACACCATGCGGGAACGTGAGTTAGACGAGCTGTTCCCGTGGGATTTCATCGATACCGGTGTGACCAAAGAATTTTTACAGAGAGAATGGAAGCACGCGATGGAGGAGAGTGTGACGCCAAACTGCCGTATGCGCTGCTCGGGCTGTGGCGTCAAAAAATTCGGAGGAGGTGTCTGCTATGAAAATTAGGATCAAATTTCGGAAATACGGCGTGATGAAATTTATCGGGCATCTCGATATGATGCGCTATTTTCAGAAGGCAATGCGGCGCGCGGAGATCGACATCTGCTATTCGGAGGGATTTTCCCCGCACCAGATCATGTCGTTTGCCGCGCCGCTCGGCGTGGGCGTCACAAGCGATGGCGAGTACCTGGACATCGAGGTGCACCGGTCGCCATCGACCGCGGAGGCGCTTCGCATTTTAAATGAGACGATGGTGGACGGTGTCGAGATCACCGGATATGTAAAGCTTTCCGACGATGCAAAGACGGCGATGTCGATCGTGGCGGCGGCAGATTATGAGCTTTCCTTTAAGGAAGGTTACACGCCGGTGGCGACCGTGGAGCAGTTTGCGGATGGCATCGCGGAACATTTCACTAAGCCTGCGCAGGTTCTAATCACCAAACAGACGAAAAAAAGTGAAAAAGTCATGGATTTAAAACAGCTCGTCTACGATTTTCAGGTATCTGAAAAGGTAAGGGAGGACGGTATCGCCGTTCCGTGCTTCTATCTGATGGTTTCCACCGGAAGTACGGACAACCTAAAGCCCGAGCTCGTGGTGGAGCATTTGTTTGCAGCAATGGGACTCTCCTATGACGCAAACGCCATCCAGATCCACAGAAAAGACGTCTACGCGGCGGATGGGGACGGCTATATTTCTCTCGGCGACATGGGGACGGCGCTATGAACCGCTATGTTATCACAACAGAGACGATCGGAGGGCAGGAATACCGTATTTCTGCCCTTTATGATGAAAAAAAGCGGATGATCGAGGTTCTCCCGGAAAAGCTGGGGCAAGAAGATCGTCCGGCTGTGGGGAACATTTACATTGGCAGGGTGGAAAATGTCGTGAAAAATTTAAACGCCGCCTTTGTCAAGATCTCTCCGACGCAGAACTGTTACCTATCGTTGGAGGACGTGAAGCATCCCGTTTTTACACAAAAGATTTCCGGCGAAAAAAAGCTGCTCGCGGCGGGCGATGAGCTTCTCGTACAGGTCGTGCGGGAGGCTTTAAAGACAAAAGAGCCTGCGGTCACGACAAACCTGAGCATGACCGGAACCTATGCGGTGCTCACGAGCGGCAACCGCAAAATGAGCGTATCGCAAAAGCTTACAAAGGACGTCCGCAGACATTATAAGGAACTGCTCGCACAGTGGCTGTCGGAGGAAAACGGATATGGCATGATCATCCGAACAAATGCGGGTGACGTTCCGGAAGAAACCGTGCGCATAGAGATTGAAGAACTGAAAAGGACGTATGCGCAGATGGCGGAGACGGCGCGCCACAAGACCTGCTACAGCCTGCTGTACCGGGAGGAATCCGCAGCCATGAAGCATCTGCGCGATCTGCGCCACGACTGTCTGGAGGAGATCGTCATGGATGACGGCGCGCTGTTTGCAGAGATCTGTAAAAGATATGGGATTCCGGAGGAACGCCTGACGACGGGCGGCAGCGTGTCCGTTCCGGTTGACACAGTTGTCGCAGACTGCGGTGTCCGTATCTGCCACTACCGGGATAAGCTGCTTTCCCTCTCCGCACTCTACGGGGTAAAAAGCCAGTTAGAGGCGGCGCTTCGGGAGCGCGTGTGGCTGAGATCAGGCGCGTATCTTGTGATACAGCCGACCGAGGCGCTGACGGTGATCGATGTGAACACCGGGAAAAACATTGCGAAAAAGGATGCGCAGGAGAATTTCCTAAAGATCGATCAGGAGGCGGCAGTCGAGATCGCAAGGCAGCTCCGCCTACGGAATATCTCCGGCATCATCGTCGTGGATTTCATCAATCTTGTCTCGGAGGCGGCGAGAGAGGAGCTGGTGCGTACTTTCCGCGCAGCCTTAAAGAGCGATCCCATCCCTGCGCAGCTCATCGACATCACAAAGCTTGGATTGATCGAGGTCACGAGGAAGAAGGTGCGAAAGCCGCTGTTTGAAAGCCTTGAAATTTCTTCCAAAATAAATATAAAAAACAGTTGACGTAATCATCGGGGTATGCTATCATTACGAAGTATGCCGCACAGTGAGGTTCTATAAGTCTGTTCTTTTACAAGAATAGCACCATAACTGGCGAGTAATGATAATAGGAGGTGCCATATGTACGCAATTATAGCAACAGGTGGTAAACAGTACAAAGTATCCGAAGGCGATATCATTACCATTGAAAAACTTGGTGTTGAGGCTGGTGAGAAAGTAACTTTTGATCAGGTTTTAGCTGTATCTGACAACGGAATCAAGGTTGGTTCTGATGTGGCTAACGCATCTGTCGAGGCTTCCGTCGTAAAAGAGGGAAGGGGCAAGAAGGTTATTGTTTACAAGTACAAGAGAAAGACCGGCTATCACAAGAAGAACGGTCACAGACAGGCGTTCACACAAGTTAAGATCGAAAAGATCAATGCGTAATCAAATCTTTCTGATGAAAGATGACTTTTTAAAAGTGATTGGGAAATTGTTATGACAAAGATAACGGTTTTCACAGACCATGATGGAAGGTATCTGGGTTTTACCTGTCTGGGACATGCCGGATATGCCGACGCAGGGGAAGATATCGTGTGCGCGGGAATTTCCGCTCTTGTGATCACCACGGTGAATGCGCTCGAAGCGCTGACCGCAGAGGTGTTCGACACAGAGGCAGACGTCCCCGGCGAGATAGCAGTTCGTTTCCGGTCTCCGGCGGGGCATGACGCAGATTTGCTGATGAAGTCATTGGTGTTAGGCTTACAGGGAATACAAACTACTTACGGAGACGAGTTTATCGTTTTAGAATTTAGGGAGGTGTGAGATATGTTGAATATGAACCTTCAGTTTTTTGCCCACAAAAAGGGAGTTGGTTCTACAAAGAACGGCCGTGATTCCGAGTCCAAGAGATTAGGAGCCAAGAGAGCAGACGGACAGTTCGTAAAAGCTGGCAACATTTTATACAGACAGCGTGGAACGAAGATTCATCCGGGCGTGAATGTAGGTATCGGCGGTGACGATACATTATTCGCTTTGACAGATGGTATCTTAAGATTCGAGAGAAAAGGAAGAGACAAGAAGCAGGCTTCCGTATATCCAGTAGCTGAATAAGATGCACCGCAGACCCGACTATGCACAGACATTTTGATGCCTGAAAGTAGCCGGGTCTTATTGTATTTTATGCAGACATTCCAGTTGAATTGAGGTAGAAGTTCATGTTTGCAGACAGAGCAACCATTATTATCAAATCAGGAAAAGGCGGGGACGGGCACGTCAGCTTCCGCCGTGAAAAATATGTGCCGGACGGCGGGCCGGACGGCGGCGACGGCGGCAAGGGCGGCGACATTATTTTCGAAGTGGACGACGGCTTGAATACACTCGTGGATTACCGCCACCACAGGAAATTCGCCGCACAGCCGGGCGAGGAGGGCGGCAAGCGGAACTGTCACGGCAAAAACGGCGCGGATCTTGTCTTAAAAGTTCCGGCGGGAACGGTGATCAAGGACGCGGAGTCCGGAAAGGTTATTGCAGATATGTCGGGCGATAACCGCAGACAGATCATACTCTCCGGTGGCAGAGGAGGGCTTGGCAACCAGCATTTTGCGACCTCCACGATGCAGGCGCCGAAATACGCACAGCCGGGCGGCGAGGCGATCGAGCTTGAGGTAAAGCTGGAACTTAAAGTCATTGCGGACGTCGGTCTGGTCGGCTTTCCGAATGTCGGCAAATCAACGCTGCTGTCGCGCGTGACAAACGCGCAGCCGAAGATCGCCAACTATCACTTTACCACGCTACAGCCAAACCTCGGCGTTGTCGATCTCGACGGTGCAAAGGGCTTTGTCATCGCAGATATTCCGGGACTGATCGAGGGTGCTTCGGAGGGTGTGGGACTTGGTCTTGAATTTCTGCGTCACATTGAGCGCACGAAAGTCATCATTCATGTCGTGGACGCCGCGGGGACAGAGGGGCGCGACCCGATTGCGGATATTCAGGCGATCAACAGGGAACTTTCCGCTTACGACGCCGGGATCCTGGAGAAGCCGCAGGTGATCGCCGCGAACAAGATGGACGCGGTCTACGGCGATGAGAATAAGATCATTCAGGCGCTGCGCGCAGAGTTTGAAAAGGAAGGCATCCAGGTGTTCCCCATCTCCGCAGTCAGCGGGAAGGGGTTAAAGGAGCTTCTCTACCATGTGGAGCAGCTTCTTGAGACGTGCAGCAAGGAACCTGTCATCTATGAGCAGGAGTTCGACCCCGCCATCCGTTTCTTAAAGGATGAGCCTTATACCATAACGCGTGTGGACGACGCTGCGTTCGTCGTGGAAGGACCAAAGATTGACAAGATGCTCGGCTACACAAATATCGAATCGGAAAAGGGATTTTTGTTCTTTCAGAAGTTCATGAAAGAGCAGGGGATCTTAAAGGAGCTTGAGCAGAGAGGCATCAAGGACGGAGATACCGTCCGCATTTATGGGCACGAATTTGATTATTACAAATAGGAAGGAAAACATATGGAATTGACAAGTAAACAGCGCGCATATCTGGGCGGTGAGGCGAGCACACTAAACCCAATCTTTCAGATCGGGAAGGCAAGCCTGACGCCGGAGCTGGTGAGCGCGCTCGACGAGGCTTTGGAAAAGCGCGAACTGATTAAAGTTTCTGTTCTGAAAAACTGTGCGGACGATCCGCATGAGATCGCATCGATCATCGCAGAACGGACGCGCTCGAATGTTGTGAAGGTCATCGGAAAGAAGATCATTCTGTTTCGTCAGGCAAAGAAAAACTCAAAGTTTGAGCTTCCCAGATAGGACAAAAATTTATGGAACAGAACCATTACCGGAAAAAAATCGGGATCTTGGGTGGTTCGTTTGACCCAATCCATCAGGGACATCTGAATATTGCAGAGAGCGCGCGGGCAGAATTTTCTCTGGATGAGGTCTGGTTTATTCCGGCAGGCCATTCCCCGAATAAGGAGGAGAGCAGCATGACCGCGGCGAAGGCGCGCGCGGAAATGACAGCGCTTGCCCTGCTGGATTACCCGCATTTTAAAATGTCACCGATGGAGATCGAGGCGCAGGGGACAAGCTACACCTACCGGACGCTCACAAAGCTCTGTGAACGCTACCCGGATGTGCAGTTTTATTTTATTATGGGGGCGGATTCGCTGGACTATCTGGAGGAGTGGAAGCATCCGGAGATCATCTGCCAAAAAGCGGTTCTTCTGACCGCAGTGCGGGATGAGATGGACGTTGCGCAGATCGAGCAGAAGATCCGGGAATTAAAAAAGCTTTTCTACGCAGAGATCTATCCGGTTTACGGGGGACGGACAGACATTTCTTCCTCCGCGCTGCGCAGACAGCTTGCAGTCGCAGAAGAAAAACCTCCCATGCTTCCGGATGCCGTGTGGGAATATATCTGTGCGCACGGGATTTATCGCAATAAAAAAGAACGGTGACAGGACAAAACAATGGATTTACATGAGATTCGCAAAAAATTAAAAAAGGAACTGGATAAGGGACGTTACGAGCACACAAAGGGCGTGATGTACACGGCGGGCTGCCTTGCAATGGCACATGAGTACGATATCGGCGACGCGATGCTGGCAGGACTGCTCCATGACTGTGCCAAATGTATTCCAAATGAGAAGAAGATCGAACTTTGCAGGCGGCATGAGATTCCTATCACGGAGGTTGAATACAGGAGTCCGTATCTTTTACACGCAAAGCTCGGCGCATACCTGGCAGAGACCGAATATGGGGTAAAAAGCCCCGTGATCTGCCACGCGATCCGGGTACACACGACAGGAGCGCCGGATATGAGCGTGCTGGACAAGATCCTCTACATCGCCGATTATATCGAGCCGGGACGCGACAAGGCGCCGAATCTTTCGTATGTGCGAACGATCGCCTTTCGTGATCTGAATGCCTGCATGGCAGAGATCCTGCGTGACACGTTAAAATATCTCTCCGGCAGGGGCGGTCCGATCGATCCGCTGACGAAAATGACCTATGATTACTATCGTCCATATCTGGTTTCTGAAAACAAAAGTTTGGAAGGGAGAGAAGATTCATGACATCAAAGGAATATTGTAAAGTGGCGGTTGCCGCATTGGAAGACCGCAAGGCGGAGGATGTGAAGGTGATCGATATCCGTGAGATTTCTCCGATCGCAGATTTCTTTATCATCGCAAATGGTACAAACCAGAACCAGCTTCAGGCAATGCAGGATGCGTGTGATGAGGCGCTGTATAAGGAAGGTTTGAAGGTAAAGCAGGTGGAGGGAAACGCAAATTCTACCTGGATCTTAATGGATTACGGCGATATTATCGTCCATATTTTCTCAAAAGAGGACCGCTTGTTCTATGATCTGGAACGTGTCTGGAGAGATGGAAAAGAAATCGACGTAAAAGAATTATAAAAGACGGACAGAAATCTGTCGAAACTCACCCGCAGAAAAATCATTTCCTGCGGGCTTTTCCTTTATAGGAAACTAGGAGAAAAACCGGAATACACCGAATACCTTTCCAAGGATCTGACAGTCGTCTACGATAATCGGATCCATCGTATCATTCTCCGGCTGAAGACGGAAATGTCCGTCCTCCTTATAAAAAGTCTTGACGGTCGCAGAGTCATCTACGAGTGCAACGACAATCTCGCCATTGCGGGCGTCCGACTGTCTCTGCACAAGGATCTGGTCGCCGTCATAGATGCCGACGTTGATCATACTTTCGCCCTTGACATTTAGCATGAAGGTCTCCGCATTCGGGAGAAATTCAACCGGAATCGGAAAATAATTCTCAATATTCTCAACTGCGAGGAGCGGCTGTCCGGCTGCGACATTCCCGATGACCGGGACATTCGTGACCTCCCGTCGGGTGAGGTTAAAGTTGTCGTCCATGATCTCGATGGCGCGCGGCTTTGTCGGATCGCGGCGGATATAGCCGTTCTTCTCCAGCGTCTCGAGATGGGAGTGTACGGAGGAGGTGGACTTTAAATCGACCGCCTCACAGATCTCGCGCACTGCCGGGGGATATCCTTTATTCAAAATCTCCTGCTTGATGTATTCTAAAATTTCTCTCTGCTTACTGCTGATCTTGCCGTATGCCATGAAAAATACCTCCTGAACTTGTCAAATAATGTGAAGTGCTATCTTAAGTCTAACACAGTCCTGCTAAAAATGCAAACATATATTCCGAAAATTTGTTCGATTTTTACTTGACAAACATCTGTTCTGGATTTATGATAAAGGAAAGAACGAACGTTCGCAACGGATGTTCGGTACAGATTGATTTGGGAGGATAGGATTATGAAGAGACAAAAGACAGAGGACAGAAGAAAGCAGTTTACCTTGTTGAGTGCATTATTTCTTATGACGGCAGTCATTATCGGCTGTGTGGTATTTCATCCTGCCAAGGCGCAGGCGGCGCCGGCGGAGACTTCTTATAAATATTATACCAGCATTCAGGTGCAGAAGGGTGACACGCTCTGGTCGATTGCCAGCACATATATGACAGACGGCTATGAGAGTGTTGAGGATTATATCGAGGAGATCTGTCAGGTGAACCGCATTTCAGACAGCGATATCCATTCCGGGCAGTATCTGACGCTCCCTTACTATTCAGATGAATATCTGGAATAGGAGATGCGTTATAGGAAAAATTACCGGAATATGACCATCTCATTCCAGCAGGTGCGCCTATTGCTTTTATTGTATTTTCGGCAAAAACAGGCTATAATATAGGCAGACTTGCTGCGGGTTTTGCAGATGTCATATTTACGGAGGATATTTGTTTGTTATGATAAAGTTTATCTATGTGATCTTGATGAATCTTTTTCGGGCGCCGTATATCATTCCCAAGATGCGCAGGGAAGCGGATCATCCGGAGCGGTATTCGGAGGAGGAGCGTTATCATCTTGCCCGTCATGTGATCCGTCTGATGAAGTTGTCCGGAGGAATCCGCACAAAGGTATTCGGTGTCGAGAATTTGCCGGAGGAGGGCGGGTATATGATGTACCCGAACCATCAGGGCAAGTATGATGCGCTGGGCATCATTTACACTCATCCAAAGCCCTGCTCCTTTGTCATGGACAAGGCAAAGTCAAACACCATCCTTGTCCGTGAATTCCTCGATCTGCTCCAGGGCAAGCGGCTGGATAAGAAAGACGTCAGGCAGGCGTTTACAATCATCAACGAAGTTTCCGAGGAGGTCAAAAAAGGCAGGCGCTATATTTTGTTTCCGGAGGGCGGCTATGAATTTAATAACCGCAACAAGGTGTGTGATTTTAAGGCGGGAAGTTTTAAGATCGCCTTAAAGACAAAAGTGCCGATCGTTCCCGTCGCCCTGATCGATTCCTATAAAGTGTTTAACAGCTTCACGTTAGGTCCGGTCACGACGCAGGTACATTATTTAAAGCCAATTCTGTTCGAGGAATATGGTCAGCTAAAGACGCCGGAGATCGCCGGGATGGTAAGACAGCGGATAGAAGAAAAAATTGCAGAAGTATTGCAGTAAAAAACAGCGCGAATCACTCTTACGTCAGTTTGAGCTGCGGGATTTAGACATCCCGCAGTTTTACATATTTTGCAGCGCTTCGCCTACGGTCATCGTCAATCGCGGCGTAATGCTTTCTGGTGGTATTTACATCCTTGTGCCCAAGCACATCTGCAACCAGATAGATATCCCCCGTCTCGCGGTAGAGAGAAGTGCCGTAGGTACTCCGCAGCTTGTGCGGTGTGATATGCTTTAAATTTGTGATAAGTTCGGAATATTTTTTGACCAGCTTTTCTACGGAGCGCACGTTGATCCGGCGGTTCTGCATCGAGAGAAAAAGTGCATGGATGCTCCCGTCTGCGGCGGTGATCTTCTGGCGTTCCACCATATAGTCAAGGAGCGCTTCCCGTACCTCTTCTCCAAAGTATACGACAACCTCTGCGCCACCTTTGCGGTGGATCCTGATGCCGTTGTTGCGGAAATCGACATCCTGCATATCCAGTCCGACACATTCGGAGACACGGATACCGGTTCCAAGAAGCAGCGTCATCATGGCAAGGTCACGTTTTTTTGTCTTTTCGTGGTATTTCTGCTGTCTGGCAGTCAGATTTTCGCCGGATTCCACCTCGTCTAACAGTCGCGCAACCTCGTCAATATCCAGCCTTACAATATTCTTTTCGTGGATTTTGGGCATATCCACCTTGACGGCAGGGTCATTCTGTATCAGTTCATTTTTATAAAAATAGCGGTAGAATGAGCGGAGAGAGGCGAGCTTGCGCTTAATGCCGCGCTCATCGTTTGTGTGCTCGACGCCGTCTTTTTCATAATATTTTAAATAGGAAAGATATTCCTCGATATCCATCGGCGTGATCTGATCCAAAAGGGAAATCGGAAATTCCCGTATCTCCATACGTTTACAAACCGGATTGACATCGTGCAGATAATCAAAAAAGCATCCGATGTCATAGGCATAGGCAAGCCGTGTTTTCGAGGACGTGGTCGGCTCGATCCCAATAAAAAACTGCTTACAGAAAACAGGAAGCGTCTCAAGGATTCTGCGCAGCTTCACTTCATTTTTCACATTTACATTTTCATAATAGGCTTTTTCTTTCATAAAAATCCCCATTAAACTATTCGTTAAACTTGTGTTTTGCGAATAAATATATTTATCCCTATACAAACTCAAATACGTCTCTTTTTCTACATCACTTGCAGATTTCATCCGAATCCAGAAGAATCGTAAACGGTCCGTTATTTAAAAGCTGGATCTTCATATCGGCGCCGAAAATTCCGGTCTGGACCAGAGGAACTGATTTTTTGCATTCCGCAATGATATACGCATACATTTCCTCTGCGAAATCCGGTTTGCCGGCACGGACAAAAGACGGACGGTTTCCCTTTTTGCAGTCGGCATATAGCGTAAACTGCGAGATCAGTAACAGACCGCCGGACACATCCGCCAGGGAAAGATTTGTTTTTCCCTCCGCATCTTCAAAAATACGCAGTCCGATCAGCTTTTTTATCATTTTATCGGCGATCTCCTTTGTGTCTGAATCCGACATCCCGATGAACACCAGAAAACCGTTTTCAATTTTACCCGTCACCGTCCCGTCCACGCTGCAGGAAGCGGAGGTCACGCGCTGTACTACAAATCTCATAATTCAAGTATCCTTTCCCAACATCTTATAATTGCTATTATAGCATAAATAAACATGACTTGCACAAATAAAAAAGACCCACTATAATTGAAAAAGTATTTAAAAAGTCTCATCGGAGGTGACAGACAAATGAAACTTCAGCAATTATACAGTCATGTCAGGAAAGCGGTCGATGATTATAGGCTCATCGATGCGGGAGATAAAATTGCGGTCGGCATCTCCGGCGGCAAGGATTCCCTGACGCTGCTCTACGCTTTAAGCGGACTGCGGCGTTTTTATCCGGAGCCATTCGAGCTGGCAGCCGTGACCGTTGATCTTGGTCTGGAGGATACCGACTTCTCTGCTGTGACGGCGCTCTGCGACGCGCTGGAAGTTCCATACTACGTCGTACACACCCAGATCGGACAAATTCTTTTCGAGGAAAGGCGCGAGTCCTCACCCTGCTCGCTCTGTGCCAAAATGCGCAAGGGCGCCTTAAATGAAAAGGCAAAAGAGATCGGCTGCAACAAAATTGCCTACGCACACCACATGGACGATGTGATCGAGACAGCGCTGCTCTCCCAGCTCTTTGAGGGACGGTTTTATGTCTTTCCGCCAAAAACGTATTTCGAGGATACCGCTCTTTCCGTGATCCGACCGATGATCTATGTCACGGAGGCGGAGGTGAAAGGTTTTCGGAATAAGTACAATCTTCCGGTCGTCAAAAATCCATGCCCGGTGGACGGTCATACCAAGCGCGCCTATGTAAAATCACTGCTCCGCCAGATCAATCTGGAGCATCCCGGTGTAAAGACAAGACTGTTTCACGCCGTTTGCACCGGAAATATCGAGGGCTGGACACCCGGAGCATAGGTCGGAGAACAAAAGATTGCGCAGCAATGTCCTATGTCACAAAAAAAGACCGCTGACTTTTTCACATGACGATGTGTGGTCAACGGTCTTTTTTCCATATTTAGTTACTACTTCTTCTGTGCATCCATAATCTCACGGAATTTCAGAATCATATCGACGCATCCGTCAATTCCAAGCTTACTGGAATCCAGTGTGAGGTGATAACTGGAAGAATCGCCCCACTTCTTGCTCGTGTAGTAATTATAGTAGCTGGCGCGCTGCTTATCCTGCTTGATGATGTAATCTCTTGCCTTATTCTCTGTCGTATTGCCCTCTTTGCAGATGGAGCGGACGCGGTAGTCCATGTCCGCATGGATAAACACATTGATGCAGTCCGGGTTATCTGCCAGCGCATAGTCGGAGCATCTTCCGACGATTACGCAGGACTCACGCTCGGCAATCCGCTTGATCGCGTCAAACTGCGCGAGGAACACCTTGTGATTCAGAGGCATATCCAGAAACGGTGTAGAACTGTAACCGTTCATCGAATAGGTGTCCATCACCAGTGAATATAAAAAGCTGCTTGTCGGTCTCTCATCGTGGTTCTCGAAGATCTCCTGACAGAAACCGCTCTCCTTTGCCGCCTGCTGTAATAATTCCTTATCATATAGTTTGATCCCCAGCCGTTCCGCAAGCCTGGTACCGACATCTTTACCGCCGCTGCCGAACTCTCTGCCAATGGTATAAATCTTATTTCCCATAAACCATCCCGCCTTTCACATTTTGTATAACTTGATTATAATACATTTTTAGGAAAATTAAAAGAAATAATTGAAATTACCGCATACTTCGCAAATCTTTTAATATTTTCTCAAAATATTCGGGCAAAGGCGCGCTCACCTCGAAATATTTTCCGGTGGACGGATGGATAAATCCGATCGTCATCGCATGGAGTGTCTGCCCCTGCAGCCGGTAAGGGCTTTTTCCGTTGGAATACAGTGTATCGCCGAGCAGCGGATGACCGATACTCGCCATGTGCACACGGATCTGGTG
This sequence comes from Roseburia sp., assembly GCA_026168605.1. GTDB lineage: Bacteria > Bacillota > Clostridia > Lachnospirales > Lachnospiraceae > Roseburia. The sequence goes on from JAPFDX010000001.1 coordinate 285,416, forward strand.
GGTTCTCCCTGTCTCCAGCTCAAATTCCATATAGGTATAGCGGGAAAAACGCTCCAGTACCTTATAATGGGTAACGGCGCGCTTTCCGTTTTTCTCATTGATCGCCATCTTCTTCCGGTCGACTGGATGCCTGCCGATGGGTGCGTCGATCACGCCCGCATCGTCCTTGACATGACCGCACACAATGCCGCGGTAACGGCGCGTCACGGAATGTTCCTTGATCTGCGCAGCGATCTGCACATGGCTTTCATCATTTTTACAGACGATCAGGGAGCCTGTCGTGTCCATGTCGATCCGGTGGACGATACCCGGCCGTATCTCGCCGTTGATGCCGGAGAGACTGTCATGGCAGTGGTACATCACTGCGTTGACAAGCGTCCCGGAGGCGTGTCCCGCGGACGGATGGACGACCATCCCCTTTGGCTTGTTGACGATGAGAACGTCATCATCCTCGTACAGAATGTCAAGCGGAATATCCTCCGGAAGAATCGGCGTCTCCACCGCATCGGGAATCTCGACAGTGATGATGTCGTCCGCCCTTAGCCGGTAATTTGCCTTCTGCGGCACATCGTTGACCGCTACATGATTTTCTTTGATCAGTTTCTGAAAAAAGGAACGCGACAAACCGGAGCCGCTCTGCTCAAACAGCAGCCCCAAATATTTGTCCAGACGTTCTCCCTCATATGCGCCCCCGACCTCAAAGCGTTCCGTATTCATACCGTCTCCTTTTTCCGGGAGGGAAAGATGCGCTCAAAATCAGCCTCCTTATAGTAAAACAGCCCTAAAATGATCAAAAGTCCTGCCGCGACCGTAACATAGATGTCCGCCACATTGAAGATCGGGAAATCGATCAGGCGGAAATAGAAAAAGTCCACGACATAGTTCTGCACGAGGCGGTCGATAAAATTGCCGACAGCGCCCGAAAAAAACAGCACGGCGATGATGTTCATCCAGAGAAAGCGGCGCTCGCCCGGTATGCGCACCAGATACAGGTAAACAAGGACAAGCAGCACCACGGAAGTCAGTATCAGAAAAAAGAGCTGCCGCCCCTCAAGCATACCAAAGGCAGCGCCACGGTTTTCAAGATAGCGCAGCTCAAAAACGTCCTGCCACAGCACGATGGCATCCTGCCCTTTTAAGTGGGTGACTGCGAGACTTTTTGTGAGCTGGTCAAGTAAAATAAGCAAGGTGGAAATAAAAAGTCCGATAAGCCCCTTGCAAAGTCTGGAACACGTCCGCATAACAATCCATCCTTCCAATTTCTTAATCTTCACGACACACATAGGAAATGGCATCCAGAAGCTGTGTGTCTGTCAGCTCCCGGTCGATATAGGCGTTTCCGATTTCTGATAACAGAATAAATTTCACCCGGTTTCCGATCATTTTTTTGTCCGATTTGGTTGCGGCGAGGACGTCGCCAGGACGGATGCCGCTGATGGAAGTGGAAAATCCAAAGGAAACCAGACATTCGCGGATATCCTCCACATCCTCAGCCGTCAGATGCCCGCACTGCATGGAAAGATACGCCGCCGACAGGATCCCAAGCCCGACACACTCCCCGTGAAAAAGCGAGAAATCGCAGAGCTTCTCGATGGCGTGACCGATGGTATGACCAAAGTTTAAGAGCGCCCGCTCTCCCTTTTCCGTGGGATCATGCTCTACCACTTCGCGCTTGATCCGGCAGCTTCGCGCTACCATCTCCTCCGTAACGGCAGGGTCAAGCGAGAAAATAGATGATACATTTTCTTTCAGCCAGCGATAGTAGGCTGCATCGCGGATTAGCCCGTGCTTGATGATCTCACCCATGCCGGAAATGATCTGCCGCCTGGGCAGGGACTTTAACACGGAGAGGTTGATGTACACAAGCTTTGGCTGACAGAACGCACCGACCATATTTTTGTACTGCAGGAAATCGACGCCCGTCTTGCCGCCGATGCTGCTGTCCACCTGCGACAGTAACGTGGTCGGCATCTGGATAAAATCGATGCCGCGCAGATAGGTCGCAGCGGTAAATCCGGTCAGATCACCGACGACGCCGCCGCCGAGCGCGACCAGAAAATCCCTGCGGTCAAAATGGTGTAAGATCAGAAATTCATAGAGACGGCTGACCGTTTCCAGATTCTTGCTGTGCTCTCCCGCCTCAAAGGCAAAAATCTGCACACAGTCAAACTCCTTTTGCAGAAAGCCCTGCACTTCTGACGCATAAAGAGGTTCCACATTGGAGTCTGTCACGACGCAGACTTTCTGGTCACGCTGGTAGCCAAGCGCCTTTAAGTGCCCGCACAGCGCCCCAAAATCTTCTGTCAGTTCAATCGTGTAAATCTGTCTGCCCTCCGCCGCAACGGGAATTGATTTCGCCATAAGTCTCCTCCTTGTCAGTTTCGGTATAACCGGTAGTGAAATTTGAGACGCCCTTTGTTCGTCTCCCCCTGTACGCTCTCATAGACAAACCTGCCGAAACCGCGCACGGATATGACGTCTCCCGGGCGGCAGGCATATGTCACGCCAGTCGTCATTCTGCCGTTTACAAAGACCTTTTCCTGCCGGAACAGTTCCAGAGACTGACTGCGCGAGAGCTTATAAACGCAGGCGATCATGGAATCAAGCCGGTTCGAAGTGATGATGCCCGTAAGCTCATCGGGCGTCTGGGTATCACGGATCTCCTCCGGCTGACATTCCTCGAGTGTGACCACCGTGTGTCGGATTTTTGTGAGATTCTCTTTGAAATAGTCCGCAACGTTTTCCGCGCACAGAAGATACCACACGCCGTCCCCCGGAATGATGTCGCCGATTTTGCTCCTGTCCACGCCGAGGTTCATGATCGAGCCTAAAATATCGCGGTGTCCGAGCTTCTCGGCAAATTTCGGATAGGACGGTTTGATGCAAAACGCTGTGATCGGATAATTCCACGCATAGTAAAGAGCATCAGGAAGAAATGCAATCATCTGACGCTCTGCAAAGGGGACACCGCCGAAGCTCTCGGTCTTTGTCTCAAAGAGCTTTTCGGACTGGTGGTAAATATTCAGTTCGTTTAGATTGAGAAAATCGCTGAACAGCACGATTCCCTTGCGGTTTGCCTGTCTGGACAGATCCATCAGGCGTTTCCTGATAAGTTCTTGTTCGTTCATAGTTAAAAGTCTGTCTGTATATTTCTGCCGTTAAAAGAGTCTACCAGATTCAGAAAGTCGCCGGAAATGTCCACGGACGCCGGTGTGATGATAAATATGTAGTTGGAGATCTTCTGGAGATTTCCGCTGATCGCAAAGCACGAACCGGAGGTAAAGTCAATGATCCTCTGCGCGATTTCCACATCAAGCCCCTCTACATTCAGCACGACCGTGCGGTTGTTTAACAGTGTCTCCGTGATCTCTCTTGCATCCTCCACGGATGTCGGCTTGATCACACAGACCTCCATGTTGTTGCCGGAGGATTTCTTCACCGGACGGATCGGCGTCACCTTCGGGGAAGTCTTTGGTGTCTTCTCATGATACGATCTGCCGGAATCGTAATCGTCCTCGTCGTCATAATCCTTCGCCTTCTTCTCCTTGCGGAAGGAGGACTTTGGCTTTATCTCCTCTTCCTCGTAATCGTCGTCATAGTCGTAATCTTCATTATAAAAATCATCATCGTCATCCGGATTCAGACGCATGATGTTTAAAAATTTATCCATCATTCCCATTTTATGTGCTCCTGCCATCTAGCTGTTTTGATATATTCTCTCACCGAAAATACCGGTCCCCACGCGAACCATGGTCGCCCCCTCTTCAATCGCAACCATATAATCGCCGGTCATACCCATAGACAGTATTTTCATAGATACATTATGTATGTTTTTATTCGTTATGTCAACAGATAATTGCTTTATTTTGCGGAAATACAGACGGTTATCCTCAGCGTCCGACACGTTCGGCGCGATGGTCATAAGCCCCTCGATCCGCACATTTTCAAGCCTTGCGATCTCCTCGACCAAAAGCATGGCGTCCTCCGCCGAAGTGCCGAATTTGGATTCCTCTCCAGCGATATTGACCTCGACGAGGATCGGAACGGTGATGTTTTTCTTTTTCGCCTGGATGTTGATCTCCTCCGCGAGACGGTAAGTATCAACCGAGTGGATCAGGGCAACCCTGCCCACAATATATTTCACCTTGTTGCGCTGGAGATGGCCAATCATATGCCAACTGATATCCTCCGGCAGCTCGTCCATCTTCTGACACATCTCCTGCACCTTGTTCTCGCCAAATGTGCGGATCCCGGTGTCATAGACCTCTTTTAACATGGAGACGGGTTTCGTCTTGCTCACGGCGATCAGTGTGACTTCCTCTCTCGATCTCCCGGCGCGCTCACACGCCGCTTTCATGTTCTGCTCCACGGCAGCTAAATTTTCTTTTATCATGAGTTTTCCCTCCATAAAAATAAATTTTACTGTATCAGGTCGTTTTCTTTGATCTTTGAGCCGTCCAGCGCGATATGGTCGTACAGCGCGATGCCATAATCCGTCCCCTTGCGCACAATGGAATACTCCTCATTCTGGTACAGAATATCGATCTGCTTGAACACAGCGTAGCCCTTGTTGATATTGTAGACGCCCTGCAACGTCGCGGTCTTTTCCCCAACCTTGTAGGATGCGCTGGAATCGGGTTTTAAAATGGAATCCTTCGACGAGACTTCCTCGTTATCAATATAATAATATTCCTCTGTTTCATAGTAAATCGTCGGTGCTATAAATTCTGTATATTTCTTGCCATCCTTGTCCGTGCGCTCCACCAGGATCCCCTCATTTTGGGAATCGCCGCCGCGCATGAAATATTCCTTTGGCACGGTGAAAAATTTTTTCTCGGTGATGGCGGAATTTGGGATTTTTAATCCCGTTCCCTCGTTCAGCAAAAGCTCCACTCCGACATAGCGGTCTTTGGCGTAGCGGATCATGGAATTTTTCAGCGTGAGGATCACGTAGTCCTGCCCATCACGGTTCGTCAGTGTGTATGTGGCATACGCCGTTTTGTTGTCCTTCACAAAACGGAGTTTCAGCGTATCGTCGTCCGACAACTCCGCCGCGACCGCCTGCGGTACGGGAAGCACGATGTTCCAGTATTCGCTTGTGATCAGCTTGTACGCAGCAGATCCCGCCTGGATGTTGGAACCGTTCTGGTTGCTTACTCTGGTGTACGACGCCTCGTGAAACATATCCGCAGTGAAGTTGTCCGGGGTGATCGACTCATAGCCGTCCGTGTAGTACACGACCACGCCGTGCGTGTCCGCTGCAGCCGTGTGGAACGCGCTGCCCGCCGCCCCCGCCGTATAATCGCCAAGCTGCGACAGGGCATTCAGATTCAGCGCTTCATTCAGCGAGGAATCGATATTTTCCTTGAATGAGTACACATTATAAAAGTTCTGCGGGTCGTAGGTGCTCTGGAAATCGTAAATATTTTCCTCGATCTCATTTAACACGTCGGCGTCAAGCGCTGAAACGTCCTGTCCCGTGGAATCGATCAGATCGGAAATCGAGCCGTTCTCGTCGATGGAATACACGAGGTTGTTGTAGCTGACTTTTGAACCTTCCTTGACATAGAGATTCAAAACGCCCGTATAATCTGCGTAGTACACCTGCTCCTCGCGCAGGATCAGACCGCGGTAAATGTGGTTTGCCGCCATCGTGCCCTGCTCGACCTCGTAGGGAGAGATATGGGTTGCCGTCACATAGGAAAAAACATTGTAAACCAGATAGATAAAAATAATGACAAAGATAATGACCCCGATATTGAGATTAAAAGGTTTGTGGTATTTGACCACCTTTTTATTGTTATCCAAAAGCGTTTCCACCTCTACAAAAATTCAATACTTATATTTTATCATTTTACGCAAAATAAAACAATGTCAAGGCTGCATAAATATCATTCTGTTGGAAAATACTAAGAAAAAAGGAGGAATTACACATGAATACAAATTGGCTGGATTATACATTGCTTACACTGGTCATTATCGGAGCCGTCAACTGGGGTTTGATCGGTTTCTTCCGCTTTGACCTTGTGGCATTTATCTTTGGGGATATGTCCTGGCTGACAAGGATCATCTATGCCGTTGTCGGACTGGGCGGACTGTACCTGATCAGTTTGTTTGGACGGATCCGCTCTATGGAGCAGTCGTAAGGCTGTCTATTTTTCTGCGAAACAGAATTTGCAACCACTCGGAAAATTCGGAATTTTTATAAATCTGCACTCCGAAATGTATGATTATCCGTGTTTTTTCAACGCCAGTACAAATTGCGCACAGTGTTCGCCGGAGAAAGGACATCTTTCACGGGCTTTTGTGCCGCTCTTATAAGAGTGTCCGAGCAAAACATAATCGCAGCGACCGAATGTTTGAGATACATTCTACAATCTTTTTAATGGTAGAATGTATCGAGTTTCGGCGCTGCGATTTCATGATGTCTGCGAGGACACTCTTTTAGAGCGGCTAAAAAGTTCGTGTGATGTCCTGCTCCGGCGAACACCGCGTGCAATTCGTTCTTTCGTGAAAAAACACAGACATGATTCCGGAGTGCAGATTTATAAATTCACGGATTTTCCTCGAATGGATTGAAATTCTTGTTCCGCAGAAAAACCCACCGCCACACACGCATATCACACAAATCCGATTCAAATAACTCATACGGCATTCCCGGACAAAAAAAGTGCTGTATTTTCACACAGCACTTTTACGTCAATCAAATTATAAGGAAATGACAATTTTCGCCTTCGCGCACTCCGGAAGCAGAGCCTTATCACGGGATACGCTGAGCACGAATTTCACATTGTACTTCTCACTGATCACGTCAAGCTTCTGGATCGCGTGACTGATCTGCTCATCGTCGCTGATGCCGGCGATCGTGAGGAAGCTGTCTAAATACATCTCTTCCAGGTCATTGTCCTGCGATACGATGCCGCAGATAAAACCGAGGAATTCGTCGCAATTATCAATCGGATAATCTGTAACATTGATGAGCCGGACCTTGTTATTCAGCTCATACATATGCTTCTGGCTCTTGTCGAGGTATACGATATTACCGGACGCAGATGTGATGGAAGCATTTACCTTGCTCAATAATTCTTTCGTCTTGCCTTTGCCTTTTTCACCTGAAATAATTTCTATCATGGCCATTTCCTCCTGGTAGTACTGTTTTATGCATACTCTTTTGTAAATATGTATAAAAGCAGTTGATTTTATAAACCAATTATAGTATATGTGCACATAAAACACAACCACTAATTTGCAAACCCAGCCAGCATTTCGTTCATCAGCAGATAGAGATTTGATTTGCCGTCCGCCTTAAAGACGATGGAAATGATCGGATTCCCCTTGGGATTGTAGGAGTAGAGCACCAGACAGTACCCCGCGTCCCCGGTTGTTCCTGTCTTGCCCCCGACGATGGAAAAGCCCTCCGGCGTCTCCGTCGCCCCGGTCAGATACTGGTTGGTATTCTCCCATGTCTTTTCCACAGCCTTATTGCCCGCGCTCGTGTACACCACGTCATAGGACTTCGTGCTGATAATATCGGTAAAAGTCTCGTTTTCCAGTGCTTTTGCAAAAATCAGGTACATATCGTAGACGGTCGTGTAATGGTTTTCATCCGGCAGTCCGTTCGGATTGACAAAATGCGACTGTGTCGCACCGATCGCCGCAGCCTCCTGGTTCATCAGCTCGGCAAACGCTTCTACCGATCCCGAGATGTGTTCTGCGATCGCGATCGCGGCGTCGTTGCCGCTGCGCAGCATCAGACCGTAGAGAAGATCCCGGAGCTTTACAATGTCCCCTGCTTTCAGATCGCAGACCGACGAGTCGGACGCCTGGTTGGCGGCGTTTTCGCTGACCGTCACAAAGACGTCCAGATCCTCGCAGTATTTGAGGGCGATGTAAGCGGTCAGAACCTTTGTCGTGCTCGCCGGATACAAGCGCTCATACAAATTTTTGGCATAGGTGACCTCCCCGGTCGCAAGATTGAATACGCCCGCTCCCTCTGCCACCTGCGAATTTGTTGTGTCCGTGCCGAGGGCGATGTCCTCCGAAACGCACAGATCGCTGGCAAAATAAGTTTTATCCTCTGCCAAAGCCGCAGAGGAGATGCCAAGGGCGTCCGCTGTCCCGTAGACGTCGTAAGCGCCCGCCAGCGGCTTACCTTTCCCACAGCCGCTTACGCCAAGGGCGAGAACAAGCGCAGTGACAACCGCAATCGTTTTACTTATACATCTCACGCCACTCTAAATCTCCTCTGTCCAATGATCTGATCAACAGTTCCGCGCTTGCCAGATTCGTTGCAAGCGGAATATTGTGCGTATCGCAGATACGCAGAATACTGTGGATGTCGGGCTCGTGGGACTTTGCCTCCAGCGGATCGCGCAGGAAAATGACAAGGTCAATGTCATTGTGCTCGATCTGTGCGCCAAGCTGCTGTGCCCCGCCGAGGTGTCCGGCAAGATATTTGTGAATATTTAAGTTTGTTACCTCCTCAATCAGCCTTCCGGTCGTTCCGGTGGCGTAAAGTTCGTTTTTGCTTAAAATCCCCCTGTAAGCAATGCAGAAATTCTGCATCAGTTTTTTCTTTGAATCATGCGCGATCAGTCCAATGTTCATGTTCGCAGATACCCCCTGTTAATATTTTTTTGGTTGCAGACCGACATTTAAGACAAGTCCGATCCCTATATATAATGACCATAGCGAAGTAAGACCATAGCTCACAAATGGCAGGGTAACACCCGTGTTTGGAAGCAGCCCGCTGGCAACGCCGATATTGACAATGCTCTGAAAACCGATCAGCGCCGCGACGCCGCAGCAGATCAGTTTTCCAGCGGAATCTTTTGCTTTTCTAGCAATAAATATACACTCAATCGTGATGAAAAGCAAGAGTATTATAATGACCGCAGTCCCCAGAAAGCCCAGTTCCTCCCCCGCCACCGCAAAAATAAAATCGTTTTGCGGCTCAATGATGAACTTTCCGTTTTTGACGGAAGCCGGGTCGGTATTGCCAAGCCCTTTTCCGGAGAGCATCCCGGAACCGATCGCCATGATCGAGTTCTGCTGCTGGAGGGCTCTATCCGGATAATCCTCCGGATAGAGCCATCCCATGATCCGCCCCATCTGGTAGGGGCGGATAAATGGAAACTTGTCCTGAATGATCAGCGTCATAAGTATCAGAAAGGCCGGCACACAAGTGACCAGAACGCTTCCGATGATTTTGTAGCTCAGCCCCGCTATAAACAGCATCGCACAGAAGATCAGCGTCATGATAATGGTTGTGGAGAGATTCGGCTGTGCGATAATCAGCACAAGGATCACTCCCACCAGAAAAAATGAGCCAAACAGTACCCGGACGCTGTTGATCTTCTCCTCATGTTTCATAAAATAATAGGCAAAAAACAGGATCATAAGGATCTTTACAAGCTCCGAGGGCTGAAAACGGAATCCTCCGATCTCAAACCAGCGCTGCGCGCCCTTCGCGTCGTCTCCCGCCACAAACACAAAAACAAGAAGCGCGACGGCAAGAAAATAGAGCGGCCAGGCAAAGCGCAGGATAAAACTGTAATCGATCAGGGACACGGCTGCCATAATGACAAGTCCCGACAGCATACCGATCAACTGTTTCTTCTGATCGCCCGGGCTTGCGCTTCCGACGAGCAGAACGCCCAAAATATTCAGGACGACCACAAGCATGATCAATGTAAATTTGTAATTCTTTAGTTTGTATTGCTTTGGCATATATTATCTGTCTTCCCTTAGAATAATTTTGATTTCAATGTTTTCCGGTTCAATGTCGACATATTTTGTGACAAGCATACCGATCTCCTGCCGGAGTTCATTCATGGTATCCTCGTCAAGCTGTTTTTTTCGCGCGTCTATCATCAACTTTAAACGCTCTTTTGCAACGTTTTTTTTCCCTGTTCTATGGCACATATCACACCGTCTTTCCCGCGGTGTTTTTCCACAGAACTTTGGAAAACAATTTGCCGCGCCTGATGTCATCCGAGACCGGAATCTCCTCACCGATAAGCCTTCGTGCGATATTCTGGTAACCCACAGCCGCTGCCGCGCGCGTGCCGGTCACCGGTCTGCCCTGGTTCTGTCCGATGATCACTTCCTCGTCCTGTGCGACCACGCCAAGAAGCTCTGCTTCGAGCAGTTCACAGATATCCGGTATGTCGAGCATATTGCCCTCTTTCACCATGCGTTTGCAAAAGCAGTTGACCAGAAGCTGCACATTTCCCATCTTCTCCCGCTTTAATAACTGGAGCACACAGTCGGCGTCGTGGATCGCTGCGATCTGCGGCGTGGTCACCACGACAATCCGGTCCGCGTCGAGCGTTGCGAGGCGAAAACCGTCATCGATCCCCGCCGGGCTGTCGATCAGGACATAATCAAATTCATTCCGCAAATCCTCGAGCAGCGATGTCATCTGCTTCTGGTTGAAACGCTCCTTACACTCATTGGAGCACGGTGACGGGATCACCCACAGACCGGGATAACGCTTGTCACGGATCAGCGCCTGTTTTAAGCGGCATTTTCCACTCAGTACATCGACCAGATTGTAGAGGATCCGGTTTTCCAGCCCCATGACTACATCGAGATTTCTTAAGCCGATATCGGTGTCCACCAATACCACCTTTTTATCTAACAGTGAAAGTCCTGCGCCAACGTTGGCTGTCGTAGTCGTCTTGCCAACGCCGCCTTTTCCAGAGGTAAAAGTAATCACTTCACCCATTGTGTCAAAGACCTCCTGTTTTCTATTGTTCAGCCTTATGTAAAAGGTCTGACTTTAATAATACCCGCACTGAGCGTTGCAATCATCGCCAGCGGAGTCTTATTACGTTTGGAAAAGAGAGACCCCCTGTTCTTTCCGGGGATATCTCCATAAATACCGGAAATATTGTAGGCTTCCGGCTCGAAGGAAAGCGCGGCGATAAAACTGCCCTGCTTTCCGGACATTCCGGCAAATGCGCTTCCGCGCAGCGCGCCCAGGATCACCACATCCCCCTCCGAGACAACGGAGGCGCCGCGCGGAACATCCCCGACGATCACAATGCTCTCATCGGTTTCCAGACGCTCCCCAACGGCGAGCGGACCATAGTAAAAGGTTCCGGTGATTTTTGACTGTCCGGCAGCGGCCTGCTGTCTGGCGGCGATTTTCTGTGAGATCACAGCGTCGCGCACCTCGTCCTCCTCCACAATGCAGAGGATCTGGATATCCGTATGCTCTGTGATGACGTCCACGATCCGGTATTTTTCTTCATCGGTCAGTTCCCGTCCCTCAAAGGAGATGGCGAACGCCGCGTTTGCAAAAAATTTCGCCGACTCTCTGAAACGGTTTAAAATTTCATCCAGTAATTCTTCAAATGGCAGCGCGGCGTCCAGCACCAGTGTGATGCCGCATTTACTGCTCTTAATGATAACTGCCTGACTCATAACTACCTCCACACATTAGTCGCCAAACTGGTTGGAAGACGTGGAACTGACTTCCTCCGCCTGACCGCTTAAGAGATCCTTGGCGTCCTCGACCTTAAAATAATAAGCAAGTACATTTTTTGAAAGCTCCGCCGCATTCTGCGAGGTGTAGCCGTAGGCAATACGGGTTGCGATCGATATCTCAGGGTTTTCATATGGTGCATATCCCACAAAGAGCGCGTGGTCTGCACGGATCAGATCCTGCTGTGCCGTACCGGTCTTGCCCGCAACGGCAATCGGAAAATCTTTAAACGAGGCGGTATTCTCCACAACCATCCGCATACCGCTGTGGATCGCATCCCACTCCGGCGCGTCCAGCACATCCACGGTATTGCGCACCTCCGGTGCAAAGGAAGCGACCACATTTCCCTCGGAATCCTCCACATGATCCAATAATGTGTAGTTGTAGACCGTGCCGCCGTTTGCAACCGCCGTCACATAGCGGGCAAGCTGTACGGTGGTGTAACGGTTATTACTCTGCCCGATGGCTGACATAACCGGAAATTCACTCGCCATGCGCGGTTCCGTTTCCTCGATCTCGATCCCGGTCTTTTCATTCAGACCGAACATGGAGGCGTATTTTTGTATTTTCTCGGTGCCGAGCGCATCGTTATAGTTTGTCTGATAGTTGTTGGTACTCAGACGGAAACCTACTTCATAAAAATAGTAGTTACACGAATCGCGGATCGCCTCCGAGACATTGACGTCGCCGTGCGTGCCGCCCTTCGAGAAAATCCAGCACTTCGGCCGGTTGCTGACATTTTCATACTGTCCCAGATCCTTGATCTTCTCGCCGAGGGTGATATATCCCTCCGCAAGCCCCGCGGTGGCGACCACCATCTTAAAGGTAGAACCGGGAGCCGTACCCTGCTGTGTCGCGTAGTTGTACTGCGGCAGGGACTTGTCTGTCTGCAAACTGTTAAAATACTCGGCGTCAACGGTATTTGCCAGGCGGTTGCTGTCATAGCCCGGATAGCTGACAAGCGCGAGCACCTCGCCCGTGCGGGTATCCGTGACCACGCAGGAACCGGAGCATGGGTCTAGGGCGAGCTGTGCCGGTGTAATGTCAAGATTTTTGATCTTATCCTTGAGGAAGGAAACAGCGTTTAACGAACCGTTCTCCAGACCGGCAATCTCCTCCTCGTCATAGGGGAGCACCTCCTGGTCAAAGAGAACCAGACAGAGCAGACGCCCGGAAATCGCATTTCCCTTGATCAGGTACTCGTAAATAATTTTGGAAAACTCCTTCTGCACCGTGATCTCCTCGGTAATGTAGGTACACAGTGCGTCGTAAATCTCCGTGGAGTCCGAGTATTTCTCCTTGATCGTAAACTTGGTGATATCGATCCAGTTCTGCGAGATCGCATGGCTCAAATAAGCCGCGGGACTGACCATTCCGTCCGTCCAAGCCTGGTAAACCGCATCTGTGGTGTCGATATTGTCCTCAACCAGTATCTTGTCTGCCTTTAACTGATCGATGATATAGGTAAAGTAGTCCTGATCCTCCTCGCCCATATCCTTAAAAAGCGTGCCGTTTTCATTTGCAAGGCTGTCTGCGATATGGTTTTTCACCACGGCTTCGCGCGCCTTGAAAATCTGTGCGATCTCCCGCTCATTTTTCGAGGCGTCCGCATCGTAAAATGCGTCCATATCGATCACGTTATTGTTGATCAGTGCAAAATATACGTCCGTGATCGGTATCGGTATCGCAGATGCCGGATTGTCGATATTCGAGTAGACGATTCCGGCAATCTCCTGCTCCAACAGATGGTAGATTGCAATCTGCAGATCACTGTCGATGGACAGGTACAGATCGTTCCCGGCGGTCGGCTCCTCCCGTTCGATCACCTCGAGCACCTTGCCCATGTAATCGACATAGAGCTTCTCGTAGCCCTTCTCGCCCTTTAGGTAGCTGTCCATATACTGCTCGATGCCGCCCTTTCCGACCACATCATTGCGCGTGTAGCTGTCATCCTGTGCGGAGAGCGTCTCATATTCCTTGTCGGAGATCTGTCCGGTATAGCCGAGGATCGAGGCAAAATATTCACTGTTATTGTATTTGCGGATCGTGTCGCTCACAGCGTCGATTCCCTGAAGCTCATCGGAATGTTCTTTGATGTAGGCGACAGACTCCTCCGAAACGTTTGTGGCGATCGTGGTCGCGATATATTTCTGGTACGCATTCTGCGCCATCGCAAACCGCACGATAATGATCTTGCGCGCCATCTGCGCATCGTATTCCTCACCGATGTCATAGCTGTCCGTCAGATACTGCATGACCTGCTCTGCCGTGGCATTTGAGGTGTCATAGCCAAGCTTTGTGCTGTAACCGAGATCATCATAGGAAACTTCCCCGTAGACGTCCGCCAGAAAACGCTTCCACGCGGTTCCCTTCACATTAAATTCATAGCTGCCATCCTCCAGAAGATCGATCTTAAAATCATCGATGATGGAATCGCCGTTGGACTCAAGCGCGGTGATGACCTGCGCGATCTGTGCATTGAGCGTCTCATTTCTGTCGCTGGTACTGCTGTAAGTCCCGTTATCCTCGATCGTGACGGAATAGGACAGCTCATTATACGCTAAAAGCTTGCCGTTTCTGTCGTAGATATTGCCGCGCGTACTGTTTAGCGTACGCTCCTTGACACTTTTTAAGGCATAGTCATTCTGGTAGTTTTCACCGTTTACAATCTGTAAATCGAACATCCGCCAGAGAAGCACGCCAAAGAGGAGTGTCATAACCACACCCGCAACTGCCAGACGCGATTTCTGAAACAGACGGAACAATTTTTTTATATTTTTAAACAAATCTGCCTGCACTCCTTTTCTCAATCATTTCAAGACGCTGGTTGATTTTCAGAATGATCACATAGAGGAAAATCGTGATCAGCATCGTGTACACCAGTTCCGGGAGGATCACATATCCGAGATAGTAAAGAAATTCAAAACGACCGCGAAACAGAAACATAAAAAAGTAGATCACCAGATTACAGCAGATGTCGCTGCCCGCGATCAGAAGCATCGGCAGCTTGATATCCTCCGGATAAAACATCTTGCGGAAATAACCGTTGCAGTAGCCGATGTACATATAAAGCAACGCATTGCCGCCAAACAGACCGCCGCCAAAGATGTCAAGGATCACCCCCGCCAGAAAACCGATATAAATCCCTTCTTTTTTCCCGCGCATAAAGCCGAAAGCCGAGACTGCAATGATCATCAGATTCGGTGAGATCCCCGCAAATGCGAGCGACTGGAATACGGTTGTCTGGAGCAGGTAGCACATAATTAAAATCAAAAAAACGGTAATTTTTCTCCTCATACTGCTACTCATTCTCCGCTTTCTGTTTCTTGTCAAGGATCACCAGCACCTCTTCGATATGCTCGAAATCGACCGCCGGAGTGATGGTTCCCGACTTCGTCAGATTGTTGGCATCTGTCTCCATCGTGCTGATATAGCCGATCAGAATGCCCTGCTGGTACTGGTCGGAAATATAGGAGGTCACCACCGGATCCCCTATGCCGACCTCGTTGTCACTGTCATTTAAGTTTGAAAACTCGATCACCATGTTTTCATTCATGTTTTTTAAGCTGCCGTTTACGATCAGGTTGTCCGAGGTGGTTGAAACCATACCGCTCACCTGTGACGTGTCCGTGATGATCGAAGTGACCGTTGCGTAATTGGCGCCGACTTCGGTCACGATCCCCACAAGCCCGCTGCCTGCGATCACGTTCATATCGACGTCGATGCCGTCGTTTGTCCCCTTATTGATCGTAAACGTGGAAAACCAGTTGCTGCCGCCCTTTCCGATGACATTGGCGGCAACCTTCTCATAGCTGGGATATTTCTGGTCCAGCTCAAAGAGCTCGCGCAGATTCTCAAGTTCATACTGCTCCAGATTCGTCGTATTCAGCTCGGCGGTGAGCTTGTCCACCTGTTCTTTGAGCGCCTCATTCTCCGCCGTAACCTCCTTCAGGTTCCGGAACTTCTCAGCCTGGCTGCTCATCCATGTGCCCACGGTATTGATGCCCTCCTGCATCGGAACAAAGACATAGCCTGCCACAGTGTGCAGCGGTCCGCCGGAAATATTGAACGTAAAGCTGACCAGCATCGCAATGACGCAGACGCCGGTCAATATCATCAGTATGTACTTGGGTGGCAGAACAAATTTTGATTTTCGCTTCATATTTTCCTCTATAACAATATCTTACTCTTCATGCTGTACGCCAGATGCTTGAACTTGCTGTCGGAGACGATCTTGACAAGACCGCGCACCACACATTCCTCCGGCTCCTCGCACGTATTGACCTTAATGCCCGTAATATCGGCAAACAACTGATCCAGATCGTGGATCTGTGAGCTTCCGCCCGTAATATAGATGCCGGAATGGATGATGTCCTTCGCCAGCTCCGGCGGCGTCTTCTCCAGGATCATTTTGATGGAATTGCAGATGCTGTTCAGGTTGTCCTTGATGGCGTCATAAATGATATCTCCGGACATCTCAAGCTCGATCGGCAGACCGCTGACCACGTCGCGTCCCGCAGCGACCATCGTGTCCTCCCTGCCCGGGATACCGGAGCCAAGGCGCTCCTTTAAGCTCTGCGCCGTCTTCTGTCCGATGACAAGGTTGTATTTGCGCTTTACATAGGTGATGATGGACTCGTCGATTTTGTTGCCGCCGGACGGAAGCAGCGCGCTTAACACAAGCCCGCCGAGGGAAATGACAGAGATCTCCGTCGTGTCCGCGCCGATATCCACAACCATGATGCCGGTCGGCTGGTTGACGTCAAGCCCGAGACCCACGGCGTCCGCGATCGGCTTCGCACACAAGAGCACCGTCTTCGGCTTTAATTTACTCTTATAGAACATATCGTAAAACGCTTTCTTCTCGAGTTCCGTGATGTCCGTCGGCACTGCCACGATAAACTCCGCGCCGCGCAGCTTGCCCTTGGCGTGCTTCTCGAGATAGATCTGAAGCATGGACTGCAGATTGTTGAAATCCGCGATCACGCCGCCCGCAACCGGAAATGTCACCTGGATCGTCTCAGGCGCTTTCTCGTACATCGCATAGGCGTTGTCTCCGTAAGCGTAGATCTGGTCTTTATTTACCAGTGCGATCGTATTCTTCTCATTTAAAATCTTATTGGACACCTTGCAGTAAATCTTCATATTGCAGGTGCCAAGGTCAATCCCATACACGTTATTCGTCATCGTTCTCTCCCTCAATCTATGATTCTTTTGTGTTCCCGGTAGCTGTAATACGACAGGTCTCCAAGAATGATATGGTCGATCAGCGGTATCCCAAGCAGAGCTCCACATTCCAGGACCCTTTTTGTGACAGCGTCATCCTGCGCGCTCGGCTCCGTGCTCCCGCCCGGATGGTTGTGCAGCAGGATCACCTGCACAGCGCGGTGTCTTAACGCTGCGAGAAAGATCTCGCGCGGCGAAACCTGAGTCTCGGTCTCGCTCCCGACAGACAGTGTCATGTCCGAGAGCAGACGGCAGCGCGTGTCAAAAAACAGTGCGATCAGCCGCTCCTGCTTCTCATGCCGCAGCCGCTCCATATAATATCCGGCGATCGTCTTCGGATGATTCATGGAGATCCTGTCCTGATAGCGCGTCCTTGCAATCCGCGCAGACAGCTCCGCCACACATTTCAACTGGATCGCCTTGACCGTACCGATCCCCGGGATCTGTTTCATCTCATCCAGAGAAAGCCCGTACAGATTCAAAAGGCTTCCGCCGCCCTGCGCCAGAAATTCCTGCGCCACCTCGATGGACTTCCTTCCCTGTGTGCCGGAGCGGATGATGACCGCCAGAAGTTCCGCATCGCTCAACACTCCGACGCCGGACGCAAGAAACTTCTCATAGGGTTTCTCGGAATCCGGCAACTGTTTCATACTTGTAAAATTCGGTTCCATATACCTCCATCTGCTCTCCCCGGAAGTATATCGGCAGTTTTAATTGTTGACAAAAACCTACCTTGTATTCTAGCATAACCGCTCTGTATTCACAAGATTGCGTTCCTTAAGTTTTTGTAAAGATTTTAGGATGCCAAGTTTCGCGTGATACCAGGTCAGTCCTCCCTGGAAATAAACGGCATACGGAGGCTTTAAGGGACCGTCCGCCGAGAGCTCAATGGAGGAGCCCTGCACAAAAGCCCCCGCCGCCATGATCACATCGCTGTCATAGCCCGGCATCGCCCACGGCTCCGGCGTCACATAGCTGTCCACCGGGGCTGCCGCCTGGATCCCCTCACAGAACGCGATCAGCGCGTCCGGATTGTGGAAGGCAACCGCCTGGATAATGTCGTGGCGGCTCTCTTTTCCGTCGGGGATCACGTCAAAGCCGAGTCTCTCATAGATGTTTGCCGCAAAGATCGCGCCCTTTAATGCGCCCGCGACCACGGTCGGTGCGAGGAACAGTCCCTCGTAGAAGGACTGCATGATGCCGAGGGAGGCGCCGACCTCCTTGCCGAGCCCCGGCGAGGTCAGACGGTATGCGGCATTCTCGACACATTCCTTTTTCCCCACGATATAGCCGCCGACCGGGGCGAGCCCGCCGCCCGGATTCTTGATCAGAGATCCGACGATCATGTCCGCGCCGACCTCAAGCGGCTCCCGTTCCTCGACAAATTCCCCGTAGCAGTTATCCACCATGCAGATCACATCGGGCTTGATCTTTTTGACAAAAGCGACCAGCTCGCCGATGCGTTCCACGGAAAGTGTCTTTCTGGTGGCATAGCCCTTCGAGCGCTGGATGGTCACAAGCTTTGTGCGTTCGTTGATGGCATTTTTGATAGTTTCATAGTCAAAGGAACCGTCAGACAGCAGATCGACCTGACGGTAGGTCACGCCGTATTCCGCGAGAGACCCTTTCGAGGGGCGGATGCCGATCACCTCCTCCAGCGTGTCGTATGGCTTTCCGACCGGAGACAACAGTTCGTCGCCGGGACGGAGGTTTGACATCAGCGCAAGTGCGAGCGCGTGCGTGCCGCAGGTGATCTGCGGGCGCACCAGCGCGTCCTCCCCGCGGAAACAGGAGGCGTACACCTTTTCCAGTGTCTCGCGTCCAAGATCGTTGTAGCCATAGCCCGAACTGGACTGAAAGCACTCCGCGCTCACACGGTTTTTCTGCATCGCATGGATCACCTTTAACTGGTTGTACTCTGCCACGCGGTCGATCTGTGCGAACCGTTCTAAAAGCTCCTCCTCGATGCGCATCCCGTAAGTGTAGATCTCCTTCGAGATGCCGAGTGTCTCATATTGTTTCGTCAGCAATTCATTCATGTGTCACAATCCCTTTCTCTGAAAGTACGCCACGTATTTTTTCCAGAATCTTCGCCTCGTCGTACCCGCATAATTCTTTTTCCAGCCAGATCACATCCCGCTCCCGCCGGAACCATGTGAGCTGCCGTTTCGCGAAATGTCTCGTCTCCCGCTTGATCGTATAGACCGCCTCATCGAGCGTGCACGCCCCATCCAGATAAGCCAGGATCTCCTTATAGCCGAGCCCCTGCATCGCGACCATGCCGCTGTGGCACCCCATCTCCTTTAGCGCTTTCACTTCCTCCACGAGTCCCTGCGCGATCATATCGTCCACGCGCCTGTCAATATTGGCATAGAGCTTCGCCCGGTCGTCTGTCAGGACAAAATATGCAAAATTGTACGGCGAGGTTTTCTGCCGCTCCGCCTCATTGTGTTCGGAAATCCTTCTGCCGGACAAGTGATAAAATTCCAGCGCGCGGATCACGCGTTTTAAATTATTCGGATGGATTTCCTCCGCCGACTTCGGGTCAGCTTCCCTCAGCATATCGTGCAGCGCTTCTGCACCCTTCGTTCGGGCAATTTCCGCGAGACTCTCCCGGTATGCCTCGTCGCACTCCTGCTCCGTAAAATCAATGTCATAGAGAAGCGCCTGGATATAAAAGCCCGTGCCTCCCACGATAATGGGGATTTTTCCGGCTGCGTAGATCTCTTCCAGATATTGCTTTGCCAGTGTGGCAAAGCGCACGACGTGAAATTCCTCGGACGGCTCGAACTCGTCGACCAGATAATGCCTGATCCCCTGCATTTCCTGGGGGCGGATCTTTGCCGAACCGATGTCCATGTGCTTGTAGACCTGCATGGAATCGGCGGAAATGACCGCGCCCCCGATCTTTTTTGCCAGCGCGATGGAAAGCGCTGTTTTTCCGACTGCAGTCGGTCCGGTCAGGATGACCATTGGTTTTTTGTTCATGTTATACGATCCTTTTAAACTTTTTCTCAATCTCGTATCGGCTCATCGAGATGATCGTCGGTCTGCCGTGCGGGCAGTGGTATGGATTCTCGAGCGTTAAAAGCTCGTCGATCAGCCGCTCCGCCTCCGTGCGGCTTAAGCGGCTGCCGCCCTTTACCGCCGCCTTGCAGGAAAGCGATGCGACTTTCTCCAAAATCTGTTCCGGCGCTTCCCTTCCGCTGATACCGCTAAAATCATCCAGCATTTCAAGGAGCATACGCTCCGGGTCAATGCCGTCAAATTCTGCCGGAATGGCGTTGACGGCATACTCTTTGCCGCCGAACGGCTCGATCTCATAGCCAAACTGCCGGATCACATCCCCATACCGCGCGAGCATTTCCTGCTCCTCTGCGCTCAGGGTGAGTATGACGGGCGGGCTTAGAGCCTGCGAGGAAAACTCCTGCGTGCGCACACGCGCCATCGTGCGCTCATAGAGCACCTTCTCGTGCGCGGCGTGCTGGTCGATCACAAAAAGCTTGTCCTCATATTCGATCAGCCAGTAAGTGTCAAACAACTGTCCGATGATCCGGTGGGACTTTGCGGCGTCTGCCGTCAAGAATTCTTTGTCCTGCTCCAAAAGAGTCTGCTGTATGTAAACCGCAGGGGTTTCTGTTGCCATGTAAGCGCTCTGCTCCTGCACCACTTCCCCATGCAAAATTTCGGGAGAAGATGGGCTTTTCACATCAGGCACTGTTTCAGATACAGGGACAGTCTTCTTTCCTGTCTGCCCGCCGAGCAGCTTTTCAAACACGCCAAGGTTTTCTGCCTCCGCATGGCGGTCTCTCTCCGGGTATTTGATCTCATAGGGACTGTCCGCGCGGACGGCTTCACGGATCTGCTGTATCCGCCGCTTCTCAAACGGCTCCGGTGTATGTGCAGGAATGGGCGCGCGCGTCTGTTCCTTTTTCGCCTCCACCGGGACGTCCGGGATCAATTCCTTGTGCGTCAGCGCATCCCGGATGATCTGGTAAAGCCTGCGGTAGATCTCCTCGTTGCTGGAAAAGCGCAGTTCCATCTTCGTCGGGTGAACGTTGACGTCGAGAAGTTCACTGTCAAACGTAAAATATAGGACGCAGAACGGATACTGGTGCTGCATCAGAAATCCTTTGTACGCCTCCTCGACCGCCTTTGACAGCAGTGAGCTTTTGATATAGCGCCCGTTGATAAAATAGCTCTCGTAATTGCGGTTGCCGCGGGAAACCACCGGCTTTCCGATAAAGCCGTGCACGGAAAACAGCTCGTTTTCGGCGTGTACCGGCAGCAGCGCCGCCGTGATGTCCCTCCCGTAAACATGATAGATCAGATCTTTTTCATTGGAATTTCCGGAGGTGTGCAGCTTCGCCTGCCCGTTGCTGATAAACTTAAAGGAGACGTCCGGATGCGACAGCGCAAGGCGCTCCATCAGATCTCCGATATAATTTCCCTCCGTCTGCGCGGTCTTTAAAAATTTGCGCCGCGCGGGTGTATTGTAAAAGAGGTTGCGCACAATAAAGGTCGTACCGTCGGGTGCGCCGACCTCCTCGTTTTCTTTTTCCTTCGAGCCCTCAATGACATAGCGCGTGCCGGTGAGCTCACCGTTTGTCTTTGTGATAAGCTCCACCTGTGAGACTGCCGCGATGCTCGATAACGCCTCCCCGCGGAAGCCCAGCGAACGCACGCACAGCAAGTCCTCAATGCTCTTGATCTTGCTGGTGGAATGGCGCAAAAAGGCGAGCGGAACCTGCGCCCGCTCAATGCCGCAGCCGTTGTCGGTGATGCGGATAAACGAGATGCCGCCCTCCTTGATCTCCACGGTGACTGCGGACGCTTTCGCGTCGATCGCGTTCTCCACCAGCTCCTTGACCACGGAGGAAGGGCGTTCCACCACCTCTCCCGCCGCAATCTTATCGATCGTCTCCTGACTTAATAATGTAATCTGAGGCATAGATCCTCCTTCTTGTCCTACCAGCGGTTTTTGACCTTATTCTGTAACTCGTACAGTTTGTTGAGCGCCTCGACCGGCGTGAGATTGCCCACGTCGACGTTGCGCAGCTCCTCGATGATATCGTCGTCCCGCACCGTATCAAACAGTGACATCTGTGTCAGATCGACCTCGTCCAGATGCTCCTTTTTCTTTTTCCCGGAGGATGCGCCCGTGCCTACCTCGATGCCGCGCGCCACGGAAGCGATGTCATTTGCGATCAGCTCCTCGACGATCTCCTTTGCGCGCTCGATCACAGAATCCGGAACCCCCGCCAGCTTTGCGACCTGAATCCCGTAGCTTTTATCCGCGCCGCCCTTTACGATCTTGCGCAGAAATACAATGTCGTCGCCCTTTTCCTTGACGGCGATACAGTAGTTATTGACGTTGCCAAGCTTTCCCTCAAGCTCTGTCAGCTCGTGGTAATGCGTCGCAAACAGCGTCTTTGCGCCGAGCAGCTTCGGGTTGCTGATATGCTCCACGACCGCCCAGGCGATGCTAAGGCCGTCAAAGGTGCTCGTGCCCCTTCCGATCTCATCGAGGATCAGCAGGGAGTCCGCGGTCGCATTGCGCAGGATATTGGCGACCTCATTCATCTCGACCATAAAGGTACTCTGTCCGCTTGCGAGGTCGTCCGATGCGCCGACGCGCGTAAAAATACGGTCCACGATCCCGATTTTCGCGGAGGATGCCGGGACATAGCTTCCGATCTGCGCCATCAGCACGATCAGCGCCGTCTGGCGCATATAGGTGGATTTTCCCGCCATGTTCGGCCCGGTGATAATGGAAATACGGTGATTGCCGTTGTCCAGATAGGTGTCATTGTCGATGAACATATCGTTCGTGATCATTTTCTCCACCACCGGATGACGTCCGTTTTTGATGTCGATCACACCGTTCTCATTCATTTTCGGGCGGCAGTAATTGTTCTGGTCCGCTACAAGGGCAAGGGAGGCAAAGACGTCGAGTCCCGCCAGCGCCTTTGCCGTCCGCTGGATGCGCACGACCTGCTCCGCAATCTTCCCACGCACCTCACAGAATAAGTCATATTCGAGCGTGACGAGCTTGTCCTCC
The DNA here is from genome assembly GCA_026168605.1 of Roseburia sp. Classification (GTDB taxonomy): domain Bacteria; phylum Bacillota; class Clostridia; order Lachnospirales; family Lachnospiraceae; genus Roseburia. The sequence goes on from JAPFDX010000001.1 coordinate 308,194, forward strand.
GCCCCGAGGATCATGTCCTCAAGTTCTTTTAATTCCGGCGTAATATAGCGCTCGGCGTTCGCGAGCGTCTGCTTGCGCAGAAAATAGTCGGGCACGAGATCCCGGTACGAATTGGTGACCTCCAGATAGTAGCCGAACACCTTGTTGTATTTGACCCGTAGATTTTTGATCCCTGTCTTTTCGCGCTCCTTTTCCTCGAGCTCTGCAAGCCAGCGTTTTCCCTCGGTCTTGGCGTTGCGGTATCTGTCAACCTCCTCGTTGTAGCCCTCCCGGATGATGCCGCCCTCGCGCACGGAGATCGGAGGTTCCTCCACGATGGCGGAGGCGATCAGTGCGTGCAGCTCCTCGAGCGTATCCATATCCGCCTGCAGCTCTTTTAAAAGCGCTCCCTCAAATTCGTCCAAAAGCGCATAGATCGGCGGCAGCATCCCGATGGAATTGCGGAATGCGATCAGGTCACGCGGATTTGCCGTCATGTATGTAACCCTCGTGATCAGACGCTCTAAGTCATAGACAGGATTTAAGTATTCCCGCAGCTCCTCACGCGTGATCACATGATCGTTCAGCTCACAGATGGCGTCCTGACGCCGCTCGATCTCCACCTTGTCAATCAACGGCTGCTCCACATAGGACCGGAGCAGTCTCGCCCCCATCGCAGTCTTTGTCTTATCGAGCACCCACAGAAGGGAGCCGCGCTTCTGCTTTTCCCGCAGCGTCTCGACAAGCTCAAGGTTGCGTCTGGTGGAGCTGTCGATGATCATATATTTTCCGGTGGAATACGGACGGATCGCAGAGATATGATCCAGATCATTTTTCTGCGTCTCGTAGAGATACTTTAACAGCGCTCCCGCCGCGATCGTACCGCAGTTATAGTCCGCAAGTCCAAGCGCTTCCAGACTCTTTACCTTAAAATGTCCCATTAAGGTGTTTTCTGCCAGCTCGTCTCCAAAATACCACGTCTCCAGCGCATAAATTGTAATCTTGAGTCGATGATGCATATCTTCGATATCCACACCGCTCATATAAAAGCTCTCGTTGCATATAATTTCAGATGGCGCAAATTTATTGATCTCGTCGATCAGCTTGCGCTCGGAGTCCACCTCCGTCACATAGAAATCCCCGGTCGAGACGTCGGCGATGGAAACGCCGTACTTGTCCGCCAGGTAGACAATGCACATGATATAATTGTTTTTGGATTCGTCCAACGCCTGCATATCAAGGTTTGTGCCCGGTGTGACAATGCGGATGACCTCGCGTTTGACAAGCCCCTTTGCGGTCTTTGGATCCTCCACCTGCTCGCAGATGGCAACCTTGTGCCCGTTTGCCACAAGCTTATTCAGATAGCTCTCCACCGCATGGAACGGGACGCCGCACATCGGGGCGCGTTCCTCCATGCCGCACTGCTTTCCGGTCAGTGTCAGCTCCAGCTCCTTCGATGCGGTAACCGCATCATCAAAAAACATCTCATAAAAATCCCCGAGCCGGTAAAAGAGAATGCAGTCCTTATATTCTTTTTTTGTCTGCAGATATTGCTGCATCATTGGTGTATATTCTGCCACGTATTTTTCCTCTTATTTCTGTTTACTGTTTAGAATCGCCTCTGCAACCTTCAGACCGTCCATCGCAGCCGAGACGATGCCGCCCGCATAGCCTGCCCCCTCCCCGCAGGGATAGATCCCGCCGACCGCAGACTCAAAAAATTCATTCCTGGGGATCCGTACCGGGGACGAGGTCCGGCTCTCCACTCCGGAGAGGATCGCGTCCTCCCTGTCAAACCCCGGCAGGAGGCGCGCAAACGTGTGCATTCCCTCGATGAAAGACTCCTCCAGCGCCTGCGGGAGCAGACCGTTTAGCGAGGAAAGCACGTGCGCTCCCTTCGTTTCACTCGCAAAATCCCCGTAGGATACCGACGGCTGTCCCTTGCAGTAATCGCCGAACAACTGCTGTGGGATCGCCCCACCGCCGCGCTGATACGCGCGCTCCTCAAGTTTCTCCTGAAAACGTACCCCGGCAAGCGCGTCCATGCCGTCAAAATCATCCGGAGTCACCGAGACGATCACCGCGCTGTTTGCATTCGCACCGTCTCTGCCGGAATAGCTCATTCCGTTGACTGCAAGCCTTGCTGCCTCGGAGGATGCGTTGACCACATACCCGCCCGGACACATACAGAAGGAATAAACGCCTCTGCCGTTTGGCAGATTCGCCGTCACCTTGTAGGGCGCAGCCGGAAGCCGTTTCGCATAGATCTCCCCGTACTGCTGGAGATCGATCATTTCCTGCGGATGTTCCACACGGAATCCGACCGCAAAGGATTTTGCGGCGAGCGCAAGTTCCCCCTTCCCGTCCAGCATACGGAAGGTATCACGCGCGCTGTGCCCGATGGCGAGCACGACGGTATCTGCCGGTATCCATTCGCGGTGATCAAGTTCCACCGCACAGACCCTGCCATTCTTTGTCCTGTAATCGGTCAGACAGGTCTCAAACAAAAAACGTGCCCCGGCGCGCTCCATAAAGGCGCGCATCGCAAGAATGACGTCCGAGAGGATATCCGTGCCAATATGCGGCTTGCTCTCATATAAAATATGCTCCGGAGCGCCAAACTTTACAAGGGTTTCCAGCACAAAACGGTTTCTTCCCACGGGATCTTTGACAAGTGTATTTAACTTGCCGTCCGAAAACGTACCCGCACCGCCCTCGCCAAACTGTACGTTGGAGGAGGGATCGAGCACGCCCGTCTCCCAGAACCGCGCCACGTCCGCTGACCGCTCCTTCATACTTTTCCCGCGCTCAAGGACGATGGGACAAATTCCCCGCAGCACAAGCGCATAGGCGCCAAACAGTCCGGCAGGACCTGCGCCGACGATTACGGGAGAAACGGGAAAATCATCCGGCGACGCCTCCGGCAGCACATACTGCTTTGGTGTGAAAAACTGAATATTTTTATCGCGTATTTTTTTGTGGAGAGCCGCCTCGGATGCAACTGTCACGTCCACCGTATAGACATACTGCAGATGCGGCTTTCTGCGCGCGTCAATGGAACGCCGTGCGACGGCGTGGGACGTCATCTGCTCCTCCTGGATGCGCAGCAGCCTGCACACCTTCTGCACCAGTTCTTTTTCCGTATGCCCGATCGGCAGTTTTATCTGATTGATCCGTATCATCGCTTTTCTGATTCCTTTCTCCCACACGCCGCCTCTGCCGCATGAACGCCCGACACATAGCCGCTCGACCATGCCCACTGCAGATTGTAGCCGCCGCAGGTGCCGTCGACGTCAAGTACCTCGCCCGCGAAATAGACACCCGGCGCAAGCTTGGACTGAAGGGTCTCCTGTTCTACCTCGCAGACAGGAATGCCTCCGGCACAGACCTGTGCCGCCTCCACGGGCTTACTTCCAATAATATCGACCTGGAAACTGCACAGCGCTTCGCAGAGACGCTCAAGCTGTCTGCCGCTCATCTGCTTTGCAGGCAGATGTAAACTGATACCGCTCTCCTTTAACAGGACGTCGCCCAGCTTTTTGTTGCACAGACCGATCAGTGCCTGCGAACAGTCCTTGTCATGCGCATAGTTGTAAAAACGCTCCGCGAGCAGCTTTTTCACATCTTCCCTGGCAAGCGACGGCAGAAAATGGATTTTTGCAGACACCGCGCGCTTTTCCTGCAGCGCCCTCGTCGCAAAGCGGCTGATCTGAAAAACCGGAATACCGGAAATCCCGTAATCGGTCAACTGCACTTCCCCCGTTTCAGAAACGGCCGCTCTCCCATCTATGTACAGCGTGACGCACGCCTCCGTCCGTATTCCCGCAAGCGCCTTAAAACAAGACTGCTTCGCCACCAGAGGGACAAGTGCCGGAACGATATCGATGAAATGATGTCCCAGTTTTTTGATATGGGAAAATGCACTTCCGTCACTTCCTGTCTTTGGCGCGGCGAGCAGACCGGTCGCAAAAATAAGTTTGCGCGTCTGATATGTACCGCAGTTTGTCTGAATACGGTAGCCCGTCTCCGACTTCCGGATGGATTCCGGTGCGCAGGACGTGACAGTCTCCACGCCCAGATACGCGCACTCCATGCGCAGAACCTCGAGTACCGACGCCGCCTGCTCGCTCGCAGGATAAAAATATCCGCGCCGCTCCTTCGGCATAATGCCGAGTTCACGGAAAAACCGCACCGTTTCCTCATGCCCGAACTGTGCAAAAACGGGCAATACAAATGCAGGGTCTTCCCCACGGTAATAGGACACACCCTGCAACGCATTCGTATAATTACACTTACCATTTCCGGTGGAAAGAATCTTCTTCCCCACGCGGTCCATATGCTCTAGGATTCGCGTTCTCGCGCCGCACCGCGCGGCGGCAACCGCCGCCACAAGCCCTGCCGCACCGCCGCCAATCACGGTTACATCAGCTTCTGTCATAGTGATCTCCATTCCTATGGAACGATTTTAACACACCATTTTAAAATATTCAATGTAGTTTAGCTGGAATAGCTCTCGAGAAAATCATAGAGCTCCTGCTCGTCCGTCACCGGGATCCCCGCCTTTAACAGCGCTTTTGTCTCATCGCTAAGACCGTGCAGACGGATGTTTGTCTCAAGCAGCACCGTCTCTCCGTCCGACTCATAGACGATCAGCACACCGTTTTCCTCCACGAGCAGATAGCGGTAAGATTTTTGTGTCTGCATACTCGCAAGCAGTTCCTCCGTCTCCGAGGCAATCTGCACCTCGGACGGTTCGGGGAGCACCTGCTCCGGTTCGCTCTCCGGGACTTTGTTCCACCAAAACACCGTGCCTGCCGTCACGCAGGCGATGATCAGTACGGTAAAAAGGCAAATGCCTGTCGTTTTCTTCATGTCCGCCTCCCATCGGTTGACTTAAGCTACGATAAGTATCTGCCATTTCTTCCCTTTTTATTCAGTTAGCGCAAAAGATGCAGACGTTTTGCGAGAGCCACGAGCTTCCTGCCCTTCGGAAAACGGAGAATCTCCTGCTCGCTCAGTCCGTTTAATGCCAGCAGCAGGACCGCATAGATCACCACACCCATGAGAATGGAGACGATCGTTGCGACCGTATTGCTGCGCAGCAGATATAAAAGCAGTTTGTACACCAGCCAGACCACAAGTCCCATGCCTGCGGCGGAAATGGCGGGCACGAGGAAGGTCTTTTTCACTTCCTGACGGTAACCGCTGTAACGGTGGATGGAGCGCGCATTTAAAATGCACATCAAAAGACCAAACACCATGTTTGCGATGACGACCGCAAAAATATTTAAGTCCAGACCAAACATCAGTCCCACCAGCACAAACAGATGCAGCACCAGCGCGATCACTGCATTTTTGATCGGCTCCTTCATGCGGTTCATCCCCTGGAGCAGACCGTTTGACAGTGTGGACAGGGAAAATACAAGGATCGCAGGCGCTCCCACCTGCAGCATCTGCGCTGCCAGTCTGGACGAATCGCCGAACAAAAGCTGTAAGATTGGCGACGCCAGCACCGCCATGCCGACGGCACACGGGAATGCGATCACCATGACAAAGCGTGTCGCCGTCGTGATCTGCCGTTTTGCCTCGCCACGCTTTCCGCTCGCATAGGCTGCCGTGAGGGCAGGCACGCAGGATGCGGCGATGGAGGACGCGATCGCAAGCGGCACATTGATCAGCACCTGGTATTTTCCCGAGTAGATGCCGTTCCATGCCCCGTATTCACTCTCCGCATAGCCCTGAAAATAGGCGATATTTTTAAAGACCGCCTCGTCGATCAGCGTGTTGCAGTTGTAGATCGTGCTGCTGAGCAGAACCGGAATGATCGTGATGATCAGCAGGTGCATGATCGACCCGTAGGAATCCACCTGCGTGCGGCGTTCCTTGCGCATGGACTTTTTGAACGAGCCGAGAAACACAACCAGGACAAACGTGGAAAACAGCAGTGCCACAAGCGCTCCTACTCCCGTTCCGATCGTGCCGCCGGCAGCGCCGTACGCCGCCGCATAATTTTCCGGATCTCCGAGCAGCGCTCCCGCCCGGCTTCCCATCGCAAACAGCACATATGCCGCCCAGACGCTGACGATGGCGTTTGCGATCTGCTCTAAGATCTGCGATACCGCGCTCGGCATCATCGTGCCAAGTCCCTGGAAAAAGCCGCGCATCACGCCGAGCACCGCCACGATCACAAGCACCGGGACAAGCGTTTTCACCGCAAAAATACTGAGCGGCGTGCGCATCAGCATCGTCGTGATAAACTCCGAGCCAAAGTACAGCACAAGCGCCGCGATCGTACCCGAAACAGCGCCGAATACGAGCGCGGATTTTAAGATGCGGTAGACGTTGCGCTTTTTGCCCTGCGAAATGTTTGCGGAGACGAGCTTTGACACCGCAAGCGGCAGGCTGTACGATGAAATGATCAGCAAAATATTATATATTTTAAACGCAGTACCGTAGTAATTGTTTCCGGCGTCCCCGATGATGGCGGTGAGCGGAATGCGGTAAACCAGTCCGATGACACGGCTGATCAGAGACGCCATCGCAAGGATCGAACCCTGCACCAAAAAGCTTGTACTGTTTTTCTTCCTGTTGTTGCCCATAAAAAATCCTCAATCCCTAAAAATCTGCATCGCGTCGAGAATCTGTCTCTGCTTTGCCTCCATCTGCGCCGCCTCTTCCTCTGTCACATGGTCGTAGCCAAAGAGATGCAGCATACTATGTACGATCAAAAAGGCGTATTCCCGCCGCTCACTGTGACCGTACGCCTTCGCCTGCTCCCTCACGCGGTCTGTGGAGATCACGATGTCCCCGAGCATGATCTCTCCGGTATCGGGATTGAAATTGTCCTCATAATCGTCCTCTAAGGCAGAGAAATCCCCCGGCGCGTCATAGGAGAGCATCGGAAAGGAAAGCACGTCCGTCGGCGCGTCGATCTCACGGTACATACGGTTGATCTCCCGGATGCCGTCGTTGCCCGTCAGCGTCAGATTGACCTCCGCCTCATAGGGAAAATCCTCGTGTGAAATGGCAAAGGAGACGACCTTTTGCGCCAGCTCCTCCTCGTCAAAATCAAATGCAGCTTCTGTCTCTTTTTCTATATTTAAACTCATGGTAACGTCCTCTCATTTCCGGCGCTTTTCTTTTCTTTTTGCACCGTCATACGCGGCGCTTTTTGCCGCCGTCTTTTTCTTCTCTTTCTTCTGCGCCAGCTTCTCATAGTCCTCGTAGGCTTTGACGATCTTCTGCACGACGGGATGGCGCACGACGTCAAGGCTTGTCAGCTCGCAGATGCCGATCTCATCCACGCCGCGCAGCACCCGAAGCGCCACGTCAAGTCCCGACTGCGCGCCCGGCGCAAGATCTTTCTGTGTGGCGTCTCCTGTAATGACCGCCTTTGAGCCAAAGCCGATGCGCGTCAAAAACATCTTCATCTGCGCGGGCGTCGTATTCTGCGCTTCGTCCAGGATGATAAAGGCATTGTCCAGGGTGCGGCCGCGCATATACGCAAGCGGCGCGACCTCGATCAGCCCCTTTTCCATATTCCGCTGAAAGCTCTCAGCCCCCATGATTTGATAGAGCGCATCGTAGAGCGGGCGCAGATAGGGATCGACCTTGCTCTGCAGATCTCCCGGAAGAAAGCCGAGCTTCTCCCCCGCCTCGATCGCCGGACGCGTCAGGATAATGCGTCCCACCTCTTCATTTTTGAATGCCGTGATCGCCATCGCCATTGCGAGATACGTCTTTCCCGTGCCCGCAGGTCCCATGCCAAAGACGATCATTTTTTCACGGATGGCGTCGACATACGCCTTCTGTCCGAGCGTCTTTGGCTTTACGGGTTTGCCGTTTACGGTGCGGCAGATACATTCGCGGTCGATCTCTGTGATGGCGGACGTCTTCTCCTCCGCCATCAGCGCCAGCGCGTAGTTGACATTCTGCTCGGAAATGACATTGCCGCGCTTCGATAAGGTCAAAAGCTGCTCGAACACATCGCAGGCGCGCTTTGCCTGCCCCGCGTCGCCGAGGATTTTCATGCCCTCGCCGCGCACCACGACCGTGACGTTTAAGGTTCGCTCGATTTTCTTGATATATGCGTCAAACTGACCAAAGACGTTCGCCATATGGTCAGCCGGTATGTGAAAAGATACTTCAGTCAGACTCATCCGTTTGCTGCCTTTCTTCGTCTGGGATTGTCATAAACTCTGTCGGCTGGTACGAAACGATCGATTCGCGCGCGAAAATCGTGCCGTCCGCCACATAGTTTTTGCCCATTTTCTTTATCATAACATTTTTTTCCGTAATTTGAATACCTTTTTCTTCCAAATCTTTGAGGAAGTTCTCAAGATTCTTTGTTGCAATCTGCCGGACTTCCTTTTCGCTGTGGGTTTTCTGCTTTTTTTCCACTTCCCGGTAAACCGATTTTTCGACCCAGACAGGAAGATAAAAATGGTCTGTCACATGAAGCTGGTAAGTGTCCGTCGTCACATGGCAGTCCTTGTAGCTGTTTTTAAAAAAAGGATTTTTGATCGTAACATTTCCAATGGTAAGCGAATAATCGGTGCGGCTCTCGCCCGTCGGAACAGTCTGCGTATAGATTTCCGGTATGACCTCCTGATACGGATAGCTGACCGCTGCCGTGATGTCTGCGTCCGCTCCGGGGTAGAGGTACTCCGTCACCTCCTCCGCGTCATTTGAGATCGCAACGCTTCCGGAGACGAGCACATCCCCCTTTTTCACTTCCGTCCCCGCCGCAACAAGCGGCGTGCCGCTTCGGGTGATGATTTCCGTGACCGTTCCGTCCTTCGCAGCCACAATGTCGTAAGGCATCTCATCCTTTTTTTCGTACTGTTCCTTGGGCAGAAGATTCTCCTGCACATCCACCGTCATTTTCGTGCCGTAGATCTTGATCGACGTCCAGATCACCTCGTCATAGCGGCTCCGCAGCGATTCTTCCAGGGCGGCGCAGTCGATGGCGCTCTTTCTGGTGCCAAACGTGCACGTCTCCTCCTCCAAAAAATCGAGGATCACCTCGTCCGAGAGATAGGAATTGCCGTTGATCTCGATATTCCAGATAAATCCGGAGAGGTAATACAGAAGGATGCCCGACAAAAAAATGCCCGCGCAAAAGAGCTTGCGTTTCCGGTACTTAAATGTGACAAAGGGAAGTCCGGCACGCCGTAAAATCCGTATTTTTGTCCGCGTCTTTTTTAGCAGTGGCTTTAGCTCGCGAAAGCCCCTTGCGCTGATGCAGAACTCATAGCCGTCCTCACAGGGAGCCAGATTCCAGACCAGTATCCCACGGCTGCCGCAAAGATTCAGGAACCGTTCCGGTGCATATCCGGTCAGCCGGACATAAACGTATCCCTGCGCGTACTTGATCAGCGATAACAGCATGGCTTTCTAATTCTCATACTGTATCGCTTCGATCCATCCGGTAATTTTCATCTCCTCATTCGTGTAATAATCGATTGCAAGGTGTGCACCGGAGATCTGAAGCCTGCAATTTTTTGTCTGAACTCTGATAAAGGAATCCCGGTATTCAAGGATTCCTTTATAATTTGAAATTAACGCTTCCCCTCTCCCTGTGACAGTGAGCACGCTCGCCCCAAGCATCAGGTCTTTGGGAAGTTCTAAATTGGTGACCATTTTTTCACGCAGGGTGGTTTCCCGTCCCTGCGGCTTTTTTTGATTTCTTTTCATATATAACTATATGAAAAATGGCAGGATCTTATTCAGCAAAAATGTATTTGCGGATGACCGGCTGTTTCTCGGCGGGGTCGTCGCAGATCTCATAAGCGCCGAGGATCAGCTCCTTCGCGCGCGCGATCTTCGCGTCGTCATTGCCGTAAATGACCGCCAGCGTATCGCCCGCCTCCACTGCGTCGCCGTTTTTCTTTTTCAGAACGATACCGACCGAGAGGTCGATCGCGCTCTCCTTCGTCTCTCTGCCGCCGCCCAGGCTCATGCAGGCGATACCGATGTCCTCCGCGAGGATCCGGTGCACATAGCCGCCGCGCTCCGCCGCCACCGGAACGACTGTCTGTGCGAGGGTGAGCAGCGAGTGGTCAAAAACCGGAGCGGCGTCGCCGCCCTGCGCCTCGATAAATTCTGCAAATTTCTTTTTGGCAGAGCCGTCTGCGATCACCGATTCCATCATCGCGCGAGCCTTTGCATCGTCCCCTGCCTTTCCGGCAAACTGGAGCATCAGAGAGCCCAGTGCAAAGACAACCTCCTGAAAGTCCCCCGGTCCTCTGCCTTCTAAAGTATCGAGCGCCTCTAAGACCTCGAGCGCGTTTCCGACGGCATAACCGAGCGGCTGATCCATATCGGTAATCACCGCGGCTGTCTTCTTGCCCGCCATCGTGCCGATGGATACCATCTCCTCCGCCAGCGCGACGGAATCCTCCAAATCCTTCATAAAAGCACCGTTTCCGGTCTTGACGTCGAGGACGATCGCATCGCTGCCGGAAGCGAGCTTTTTCGACATGATCGAGCTCGCGATCAGAGACATCTGATCCACGGTCGCAGTCACATCGCGCAGCGCGTAGAGCTTCTTGTCCGCCGGGGCAAGGTTCGCCGTCTGCCCGGCGATGGCGATGCCGATCTCATTGACATTTTTCACAAACGTCTCCTCGGAAATCCCTGTCGTAAAACCGGAAAAGCACTCCAATTTGTCGATCGTGCCTCCCGTGTGCCCAAGTCCCCTCCCGGACATTTTTGCAACCGGAACGCCGAGCGCTGCAATGATCGGCGTGAGCGCGAGGGAGGTCTTGTCCCCGACGCCGCCCGTGCTGTGTTTGTCCACCTTCACGCCGTGGATGCCGGAAAGATCGAGCACGTCCCCACTGTCGCGCATCGCGAGCGTCAGATCGACCGTCTCGCGCTTGCTCATCCCCTGAAAACAGATCGCCATCGTCATGGCGGACATCTGGTAGTCCGGGATGCTGCCATCCGTAAAGCCCTCGATCATGTAATAAATCTCCTCGGTGGTCAGCTCCTGCCCCGCCCTTTTTTTGTGGATCAAATCGTACATTCTCATGTTTCGTTCCCCCTTGTGTTTGATATGTGAGTGGCTTTCAAAGTGAGCCGCCCGTTGTTTATGCCCGTACCGCCCAGCGCATCTTGGTGGAGCGCGCCCGGCTGTTGCTGTTGCACTCCTGTGCCGACGGACGGATCACATCCCTTGAAATCTCCCTGTAAACGCCCTCCCTGTATAAGCTCTTGAACGACTGCTTGACCAGCCGGTCCTCGCCGGAATGAAAGGTCAGGATCGCCGCGCGTCCGCCTGGCGCAAGCACGTCCGGAAGCTTGGAAAGAAACGCCTCGAGCACCTCAAACTCACTGTTGACGTCGATGCGAAGCGCCTGAAACGTGCGCGCGCAGGATTTTTTCAAAGTCTCCCTGCGCTCCTTCTCCGGCAGCGCACAGAGCGCCTGTCCGATGACGTCCCGGAGTTCTAATGTGGTGTCGATCCTGCCGCCTTTGCGGAACACCGCAGTGACTGCCTTTGCAATCTCCGCGGCATAAGGCTCATCGGAGTTTGTGACAAGCATTCCTTCGACCTCCTCCTGCGTCAGCTCCCGGAGCCTTTCGGCGGCGGAAGTCCCCCTCGTCGGGTCAAGCCGCAGGTCGAGCGGCCCGTCGTATTTGTAGGTAAAGCCGCGCTCCGGGTTGTCAATCTGCATGGAAGATACGCCGAGATCTGCGAGCACAAATTGAAATTTTCCGTATTCCTCCCCGACCAGATCAATATTGGCAAAGTTCTGATGCAAAACCGTCAGGATATCTGCCCCATACCCCATCGCCGCAAGTCTCGCCCTCGTCTTTTCCATCTCGACCGGGTCTACATCGAGCGCGCAGATATGCCCCTGCCCTTGCAGACATTCGAGCATCTTCGCCGTATGACCGCCGTAGCCGAGCGTCGCGTCGAGTCCGCAATCGCCCGGCTGTATCTGCAGAAAATCAAGGATCTCCGGCACCATGATCGGAATGTGCATTCCCGCCGGTGTGCCGCCCTTCTCAATGACATGGGCGATGGTGTCCTGATACTTTTCAGGGTTTAGTTCTTTGTATTTTTCGTGAAAGCTTCTCGGATGCGTTCCCTTGTAGCGCACCCGCCGCTTGTGCTGCTGTTCCATTTCCATGCTCCATTCCTTTTTCTTTAAAAGCCTTTTTCTTTCAGTCCGTGAACCAGACGGACATAAAACTCCCGCACATCAAATCCCGGAATATTCTCGCGGTTTAAGTCGATCATATCCCCATGCGAGATCCCCCGCACGCCGGACGTCGTCAGAAACTGATAATCCTCTCCCCACGGAAACGAACTCTCGGACACCAGTCCGTCGTTTGGTCCGTCAAAATACCTGACGAGATGGTAAGAGAAATTGAGCGGGAATCTGCCGCCGGACGGCAGATTTAATTTCGAACCCACGCTCTGATAGTAAACCCCCGGTTTGTCTGCAGTCTGTGCATTGAACGCCCCGCACGCGGACGCCGTGAGATCGCCGACCGCCGCGAGAAAATCCGGGTTGGTATCCCCTGCTTTTTTTAAGGCGGCGTTATAGGTGTCAGCGACCTTCCGCTGCACGGACGCCGGAATTTTTGACAACAGATAATCCGCAAATTCGCATCCCCGGTGCGGCGTATTGATAGTCGTAAGCGATGCGACATACGCATCCATGCCAAGCCTGCTGATCGCATAGCGCATATCAAGACCGCCCTTTGAGTGCGCGATGACATTGACCTTCTGTGCCCCGGTTTCCGAGACGATCTGTAAAATGCGATCTTTTAGTTCTGCCCCACAGTCCGCAACGGAAGCCGCAGACTGGTGGTTGCCATAGTAAATTTTTGCCCCGTTCCTCTCCAGTTCCTTTGGGATACGCCCCCAGTAATTCAGATAGCGGAAATCCCGGAAAAACACACCGTGCACCATCAAAATGGGGTAGCGTGTGTCGCACAGCTTCTCGTCCATCCGAAGCTCGTTGACGGAAAGCTTGTTATTTTCAAAGCATACCTCCTCCGATGCCAGACGAATGATCCTGGCGAGCACGATCAGGTGTACGATGGGAATCCATCCGCACAAAATGCCAATCACCCTCCACTTGATGCCAATCTGGGCGGAGCTACAATAGACGCGCAGGATGCCATTCCAGAACACGAGCGCCTCCACGAGAAAAATCGTGCCGAGATTGCCGAACCAGAGCAGCTTGTTCTCCGCGAAAACGGAAGGTATCAGCGCAAGCTCAAACACACCGGATATTGTCACCGAAATCAGAAACAGTTTCAGCAGCTCACACCCGTCCCGGCAGAAACGAAGCCTTCTTGTCTTTATTTTCTCTCCCAGAGGGCACGGCCTGCAGTTGATCAGCACAAAGAATGCCAGAAGAAAAACTGCAAGCCAGGGATTTTGACAGTAGCTCATCAGAACCGGAAGGCTGGCCGTCGCACTTATGAGGACTGCGATCAGGAACCGCAGACATCCCTGCAAAATTTTCATGGAGTTCCTCCGTCTTTTTCCAGCAGGTAGACGCTGTCCGGCGTGATCGCTCCATCCGGTGTATACAAGATCCAGTCTGTCAGATCATTCAGGTCGATCTCCATCTCCGTGTCCTCGTGCAGGTTTTTGATATAATAAGGCTCCTGCGTCAGAACTGCCTGCGCCTCCATGCCGTTCACCTCTTTTACATGGAACCAGATATGTTCCCTCGAATTATTGTCGTCCCTGTATTCCTCATCCACCGCAAGTCCGATCTTCATCAGCCCCTCGATCTCCTCCTGCTTTATGGTTTCCGTAAAATAGTGCAGCCGCTCCTTTGCCAGCGCCCGCATCCGCTGCGTCTCCTCATCAGAGTACATGACAAGCATATTGTCCGCGATCGCTTCGTTGAGCACCGATATATGCCGGTATTTCTTCTTTTTAAAATCCTCCTCATCCAGATACACATAGACAACGCCCGTATTCTTATTGTGCGCCTCCTGTCTGTCGTCCAGACCGCCAAGCATATCCCTCTTGCAGCCTTTGAGTGCCTCCTTATAAGAAATCCATGTCACAACGATATAGCCGCCGTTGCTCGTCCGCCCCACCCAGAATGCGTCCTCTTCCTCTATAAAGGTGTGGTCAGAGATGATCCTTTTTGCCAGCGTCTGCAATATAGAGGAATGGTTCTGGTAATTTTCCGTGTCTGAATTTAAGATCTCCACCTCGATCGCGCCGCAGCGGTTGAGCCCGTGCGTGTGGATCCATACCTCGCCATCCTCCCCGCTCACAGCCTGCACCGCATAGAGATAGTCCGGCGACGGCTGGATCGTCGTCTGTGCCGCGAGTCTGACCCAGACGCCGGACAACACCCTCTCCGTACAGAAATCGATCGCCCCCGCCATATCGGGCACTATGGTATCCAGTATTTTTAATTGCAGATGGTAAGATGTCAGCACGTCCTCGCCAAAGGTCATGGCAACCGTCACCCCTGTGTCCGACTGCGTGAGGATCTTGTAATTCTCCTCACTCAGATGGTGGTTGACCGTATAGAGCGGTCCGATCTCGTATGTCTCCGCAAGGATCTCCACCCGGCGCGTTTCCTCTTTGTACCGGATCACCGCTTCGATGCCATTTTCTCCAAGTTCTGCCCGGTCTGTCTCGAACAAATGGCCGTTTTTCAGCCGCTCGATGATCTCCATGGGATTTTTGATACTTTCCACATCCCTCGGCACTGCCATCATGTAGGATGTCGTCTTGCCGATCACGCCGGGTCTTAGCACTCTCTGTTTCTTAAATCCAAACATTGCCCTCTCCTCCCTGTGTAAGTAAATGTTATCTTCTCTGTCCTGCCAGATTGTTTCCCCCTCATGATGCAGATCAGGCAGAACATATCCCATTCCGACAAACCACTAATTTTTGACTCACTTGTGGTATGGCTCATGGTTCATGATCCGGTACGCGCGGTACACCTGCTCCAGCAGGATCACGCGCATCAGTTGGTGGGGAAATGTCATCCGCGAAAATGAAAGTCTCAGGTCTGCGCGCGCCAGCAGGGAATCCGCTATGCCAAGCGACCCGCCAATGATAAAAATGATATGGCTGGTTCCGCCCGTTCCAAGACGTTCGATCTTTTCGGACAGTTCCACGGAATCAAGCTGCTTTCCATCGATGGCAAGCGCACAGACAAACGCTCCGTCACGCAGATGACGCTCCATGCGCTCCGCTTCCTTTGCCTTGATCTGCTCTTCCACAAGCCCACTGGCGCCGTCCGGCGTCTTTTCGTCCGCCACCTCAACGATCTCCAGTTTGCAGTAACGGCTCAGCCTTTTTCCATATTCCGCCACGGCTTCCCTGTAAAATTTTTCTTTGATCTTACCGACACATAAAATTGTAATTTTCATAGACAGATTATACCATATCTTACTTGCTAAGGTCTAGAAAATCCCCTATAATTAAGAAATAAATATGAAATGAGGGAATGATCATGTGGTGTCCAAACTGTAAAAATGAATATGTTCCGGGAGTGACGCACTGCGCGGACTGCGGTGTTGATCTGGTCGAAACTTTAGAAGAATGTGCTGTGGAGTCAGAACTGCCGGAAACGGAGACAAAGCTCCCCGGGATGGATATGGAATCCTCCGCTTCAGGGGATAATGAGACCGGTATGCCGGAGGAACTATTTTCCGGAGAGCCGGGTGGAACAGCGAAGGCACACGCCTACATATCGGGCAAAACCAAGACTGAGGATATGAAATCCACCGCCTATACGTTTACGTTCGTCGGCGCTCTGGGGCTCGTCCTGCTTGCCCTGTTTGCAGCGGGCGTACTGCCAATACGCATGGCAGGCTATATGAAAGTCATGATGTGTCTCGTCATGGGAACAATGTTTGTTATTTTTCTTGTGATCGGTCTCCGCTCCTTCGCACAGATCAAAGCCTGCAAGGCAGCGGCGGACAGAGAGGAAACACTTCTTTCAGAAATTTTGCACTGGTTTGAAGAAAACTTTGACCAGGCTTCTCTGGACGACGGACTTGATACCAGCCAGCCGGAAGAGACGCTTTATTTTGCCCGCTACGAGGTGATGCGCCGCAATATTCTGGCAAAATATCCCGACATTGACGAATCGCTGCTCGACCATGTGATCGAGACATTGTATGCGGAGATTTTCGCCTGACAAAATACCCAGCCGGCAAACTGCTGACTGGGTATTTTGCTTTTCTATGGATAATAGATAAAATTCGTCCGGTACACGCCACTGTCAAGCCCCGTCTTGTCATTGACCACCAGCACGGACAGAATATTATTGCCAACCGGGATCTCCAGCGGTTCCTGATATTTCAGGGACGCCTGCGTCGGGTCGGTGCCATCCCATGTGTAGTAAATGCTGCAGTCCTCCTCCGCCTGAATCGTGACGGTCGTCTCGGCATCAATGCGTCCGCCGTCCGGTGATACGGTTGCAAACGCAGGGGCTACGACCGTGATCTCGTATTCTGCCTCTGCAATTTCACTTGCAATCCCCTTCTCATTGACACAGACAGCGCGCACGGTATAAGTTCCGGCCTCATCGAGCAAAATGCCCTCTTCGTCCGGATCGTAGGACGTGCCGCTCGCAGCATCGGGATCACTTCCATCCAGCGTGTAATAAATATCATAACCCTCAAGGGATGTCAGTTCTACGGTGATGTACTCGTCATATTCACCGCCAACCGGAACAAACACCGGGGCAGCGACGAGATAGTCGGCAAAAAGTTTTAAAATCGCTTCGCTTTTGACACCTTCGGAAAGCAGGGCAATGCTCTCATAATCTTTCTTTTCCTCATAGATTCGAATAAGGCTCTGGTACGCCGCTTTATTCTCCGGATCCAGATCAACAACCTCCGTCAAAAGCACAGCAGCAGAATCATATTCGCTCTGCTCCATGTAGATTTCCGCCATTGCCAGACGCACCGGCACGTCATCCGGTCTGAGCGCCAGCGCCGTCTTGTAATAATGCAGCGCCTTTTCATAATTCTTGTCGATCATTTCCTGCTCGGCAGATTCCACCTGATATTCATAGGAATTTGCATTTCTCCGGTCGATCATCACCTTGACCAGCACGCCGAGTAAGATCGCCACGACAAGAAGTCCGCATACGATAAGGATCGGCACACGGCCATCCGTTTTCTTTTTTTTCGCAGGCTTTTTCCCGCCAGCCCTGTCCGGCGAAGAAACCGGCTGCGGCTGACGCGCCTGACCCTGTCTCTGGGGCTTTGCATCCGGGCGCGCCGCCCTTTGCGCTGTTTTTTCTTCCTCTTGCGTCAAAAGTGCGCGCAGATAGTCGTCCTCCAGCACGCTGTAATCAGGTCCGATCCTGGACTCTGTACCGCACACAGAGCAGTAGACACATCCCTCTTTCAGTTCTGCACCGCATTTTACACACTTCATATGAAATAATCCTCTCCCACCGTTTTATCGTGACACAGACGCCACACAATTATTCATCAGCATCGCGATCGTCATCGGTCCGACCCCTCCCGGAACCGGAGTGATCGCCGAAACAACCGGAAATACCTCGTCATATTTCACATCGCCGCAGAGTTTATTCTCCGCATTCCGGTGAATACCGACATCGATGACAACGGCTCCCTCTTTCACATAATCTGCCGTGATATACTGCGGTTTTCCGATCGCCACGATCAGAATATCCGCTTCCCGGCAAAGCTCCTTTAAATTTTCAGTTTTGGAATGCGCCACCGTGACTGTCGCATTTTCGCGGAGCATCAGGAGAGCCATCGGCTTGCCGACAATATTGCTTCTGCCGACAACGACGCACCGCTTGCCGGAAATGGAAATGCCGGAGCGTTTCAGGAGCTGGACGATACCGGCAGGTGTGCAGGAGACGAAGCCCGGTTCCCCGATGACAAGCCTGCCCACATTCTCCGGGTGAAAGCCGTCCACATCCTTCGCCGGGGAGATCGCCTGAATGATCCTGTCCTCACGGATCTGCGGCGGAACGGGAAGCTGTACGAGGATCCCGTTTACCGTGTCGTCGCGGTTTAACTGATCAATCAGGGCAAGCAACTCCTCCTCGGTTGTCTCCTCCGCAAGCTCGTAGGAAAGTGACCGGATACCGATATAGGCGCACGCCTTTTTCTTGTTGTTTACATAGACGCTGGAAGCCGGGTCATTGCCCACCTGCACGACGGCGAGCGTCACTTCCGTCCCGTCTTCCTTCCACGCTGCAACCTGCCCGCGCAGTTCATCCTTTATCTCCTGTGAAATCTTTTTTCCGTCAATGATCTGTGCCATTGCAACCTCCATTTCCAAATGTTTATCCCTTTAGAATAATCCGGTGATCACACCCTCATCGTTTACATCGATACCGTAAGCAGCCGGCTGTCTGGAGAGACCCGGCATCGTCATGATCGCGCCTGTCACGGCAACCACAAAGCCCGCGCCCGCGGACACGTAAACCTCGCGCACATTGACCGTAAATCCACTTGGACGCCCGAGCTTTGACGCGTCGTCCGAAAGCGAATACTGCGTTTTCGCCATACACACCGGAAAATGGGACATTCCCAGATCCGCAATGCGCTTCAATTCCTTTTTCGCCGCCGCAGAATAGGTCACGCCGTCCGCGCCGTAAATCTCTTTCGCGACGGTTTCGATCTTCTCCTCCAGCGAAAGCTCATCCGCATACAGCGGCGCAAAATGGCTCTCCTTTTGTTCCAGAGTCGCAAGAACCTTGTCCGCAAGCGCGATGCCGCCCTCGCCGCCCTTTTCCCAGACCTCGGAAAGTGCAAATTCACAGCCTCTCTCCTCGCAGAATCTCTCCACAAAATCTGTCTCTGCCCCGGTGTCCGTGACAAAGGAATTTAAGGTAACCACAACCGGAACACCGTATTTGTGGAGATTTTCAATGTGTTTTTCCAGATTGACGATCCCCTTCTTTAACGCGTCCAGATTTTCGGTACCAAGATCTGCCTTTGCCACGCCGCCGTTATATTTGAGCGCACGGATAGTCGCCACCAGCACAACCGCATCCGGGCAAATCCCTGCCATGCGGCACTTGATGTCAAAAAATTTCTCTGCGCCTAGATCCGCTCCAAAACCCGCCTCCGTGATCACATAGTCAGCAAGCTTTAATGCCGTCTTGGTCGCTCTGACGCTGTTGCAGCCATGTGCGATATTGGCAAACGGACCGCCGTGCACGATCGCCGGCGTGTGCTCTAAGGTCTGGATCAGATTTGGCTTTAACGCATCCTTAAGCAGCGCAGCCATCGCCCCGGTCGCCTGAAGATCATCCGCGGTCACCGGCTGACCCTCAAAATTATATGCGACAATGATACGTCCGAGACGCTTTTTCAGATCATGCATATCGTCCGCCAGACAGAGGATTGCCATGATCTCGGAGGCAACGGTGATCACGAAATGATCCTCCCGAACCATGCCGTCCATTTTATTTCCAAGACCAACCACGATATTGCGCAGCACACGGTCATTCATATCCATACAGCGTTTCCAGACGATCTGTCTCGGGTCGATGCCAAGCTCGTTTCCCTGCTGGATATGGTTGTCGAGTAAGGCAGCCAGAAGATTGTTAGCGGAGGTGATCGCATGGAAATCGCCGGTGAAGTGAAGGTTTAAGTCCTCCATCGGCACGACCTGTGCATAGCCGCCGCCAGCCGCTCCGCCCTTGATGCCAAAGCATGGTCCAAGAGACGGCTCGCGCAGTGCGATGACCGCCTTTTTGCCCAGCTTTCCAAACGCCTGACCCAGACCGACGCTCGTTGTCGTCTTTCCCTCTCCGGCAGGCGTCGGATTGATCGCGGTGACGAGAATCAGCTTTCCGTCGGGATTGTCCTTGACACGGTTCATCAGCTCATCCGTAAGCTTCGCCTTGTACCTGCCGTAAAGCTCTAAATCATCCTCACTGATATCGAGCTTCTCTGCAATTTCTCTGATATGTAACATCTTCGCTTCCTGTGCAATTTCAATATCGCTCTTCATCTTTCCCCTCCATGATTACAAGTATTCTTCTTCGTACTGCTCAAACTGTTCCGGAGACATCAGCACGCGCCGTGGTTTGGTTCCCTCCTCCGGTCCTACGATGCCCGCCTCCTCAAGCTGGTCCATAATGCGCGCCGCGCGGTTAAAGCCAACCTTAAAATAGCGCTGGAGCATACCGATCGAGCCCTTTTCCTTGTCGATCAGCAGTCTCGCCGCATCCGCAAAATACGGATCCCTGCCGTCCCCCATACCGGAGCCGGAATCGATGCTCACTGTCGTATTGCCGGATTCGAGACTGTTCATTTTCTCCTCCACCTCTGCGTTGTAGCTTCCCGGACCGTTCTGTTCCTTTAAGAAGGAGACCACATCGGAAACCTCTCTGTCGGAGACAAAAGCGCCCTGCACGCGGATGGGCTTTGGCACGCCCTGCGGGTGGAACAGCATATCTCCTTTTCCAAGCAACTTCTCCGCACCGTTCATATCGAGGATCGTCCGCGAATCGACGCCCGACGTCACCGCAAAAGCGATACGGCTCGGCATATTCGCCTTGATCAGTCCGGTGATGACATTGACGGACGGACGCTGTGTCGCAATGATCAGATGGATGCCGCAGGCACGCGCCAACTGCGCCAGACGGCAGATCGCCTCCTCGACGTCTCCCGGCGCGACCATCATCAGGTCGGCAAGCTCGTCCACAATGATCACGATCTGTGGCAGCTTCTCTGGCTTTGGATCTCCGTCGATCGTCGGCAGCGCGTCAAGCTTGGCATTGTAACCTTTCAGATCACGCACTCCTGCCTCCGCGAACTTCTGGTAGCGGTCAGTCATCTCGGACACCGCCCAGTGCAGCGCCCCCGCCGCCTTCTTCGGATCTGTCACAACCGGGATCATCAGATGCGGGATCCCGTTGTAAACGCTGAGCTCCACGACTTTCGGGTCGACCATGATCAGCTTGACCTCCCTCGGATCTGCCTTGTAGAGAATACTCATAATGATCGTGTTGATACACACGGACTTACCGGAGCCCGTCGCTCCCGCGATCAGAAGATGCGGCATCCGCGCAATATCTGCAACCGTGACCTTGCCCGCAATATCCCTGCCGACGCAGAAGGAAATTTTCGACTCGTGCTTCTGAAACTCCCCGGACTCCACCAGCTCGCGGAACGATACCATAACGTTTTCCTTGTTCGGCACCTCGATGCCGATCGCCGCCTTCCCCGGAATCGGGGCTTCAATACGGATATCCGCAGCGGCGAGATTCAGTTTGATGTCATCCGCAAGGTTCACGATCTTGCTGACCTTCACGCCCATCTCCGGCTGTAATTCATAGCGCGTCACCGCCGGACCACAACTAATGTTCGTGATCGTGACATTCACGCCGAAATTCTTTAGCGTCTGCTGTAATTTCAGAGCCGTCTCCTGCAGATGCGCCCGCGAATCGCCTGCCTTCTTCGGCGGCTGCGCGAGCAGGTTCAGCGGAGGAAATACATATGCTCGCTCGTTGTCTGTATATATCTGGATCTCATGCTCGATATCGGAAACATCCTCCGCCCGCTCTGCCTCAGGCGTCTTTCCCCTGCGCGCCGCCTGTGCCCCCGGTTCCTCCGTCTGCCGCTGCTCTTGTGAAAAACTCTGTCCTTTCACAGTTGTTTGCGCAAAGTCTCCGGTTTCGGCATAAGGCTGCACTGCCTTCTCCTGCGGAATGGCGGAGAGCGCCTCAAGTGCTTCATCCGAAAATGCCGATGGCGGCATACCTGCCGGTTCTTCCTCATAGACTGTGCCGGAGGTCAGGGTGACGTGTTTTTCCTCCCGGATCTCGGGCAGCTCTGTCTGCGGCTCCTCTGCCGTCAGTTCGCTCATCTCATCCGATGGCTCTTCCGCCGTACGCGGGAGTACACGCGTATCGATGGCAACCCCCTCCACCTTGCGGTCCATGCGCCGAAGTTCACGCTCCTCCCGCCGCTGCTTTTCGCGCTCCTTGTGGCGCTCATTGCTGATCTTTGCGGATTCATAAACCTTTTTGCTCCCCTTCTGCACACCGCGCAGCGCAGAGCGCTCCGTGATGAGCACAAGCGAGATGATCAGCACAATGGCGTCGATCACATAGGAGCCGATCAGACCGAAATTCGGACAGATCAGCCAGGTGAGCAGACCGCCGATAAACCCGCCGCCAAAGCGGTTCTCATAGCTGTAACGGTAAGCCTCCGGCGCTGTCTGCACCTCGTTCCCGTGAACGATCAGCTCCATGAACATACACAGAAACATGACAAACAATACGACCGCCACCATCTTGACGGCGGCGATACGGTTTCCCTTGTTGGAGACGGCAAAAAATGTTCCCACCAGAAGGATCACCGGAAATATGTACGCGATCAGTCCAAAGATCCCAAAGAAGAACCGGCTCACCGCATTTCCGATCGTCCCCCCGATGCCAAAATTGCTGATAAACAATAAAATAGATACGGCAACCACGATCCAGAGGACCACTTCGCTTGTGAAATTTTCCTGCTGTTTTGCTCCCTGCGCCTTCCGCCCGGTCTGTGCCTTCCTGCCGGAAGCGCGCTTTTTATTCCCTGCTGTCAAAAAAATTACCTCCAAAATTATGCCATATAAAAATACCCGCCAACGGACAATGCCCCGACGATCAGGCAGTAGATGGCAAAAATTGTAAACTTCTTTTTGCGGACGATGACTAACATCGTCTTAATGCAGATATATCCGATGACTGCAGCCACCAGCATACCTGCGACATAATATGCGATCTCCGCGGGAGTCACCTGCACCTCTCCCAGCTCCGTGAGTTCTAACACGAGCGCGCCAAGAATTGCCGGGATCGACATGATAAACGAATATTTCACCGCGAAATTGCGCTGGTATCCACACAGAAGGCACGCGGTGATCGTCGTGCCGGAGCGCGACAGCCCGGGCAGTGTGGCGATCCCCTGCGCAATGCCGACGCCGAATGCATTTGTATATGTAACGCTCTTTGGCAGCTTATTGCCATCCCTGACATGATCTGCCACAAATAAAAGAATTGCTGTTATGATCAGACAGATGCCTGGCACGATCAGTATCTCCGACGCCAGCGCCACCGCATTTCTCCCGAAAAATCCGATCACTCCGGTCGGGATCGTGGACACGATGATGAGCATCACAAACTTGCGGTAACCGTTGCAGATCACCCGTCGGTAGCTTTCTGTCTCCCTTTTGATCCTATTCCGGAAAAAAATAACGACATTGGCGACAGCGTCGCCCACGATCCGGCAGCCCTCGGCAAGCAGCCTCCAGATATCCTTATAGTAGACAAGACAGATCGCCGCCAGCGTACCCACGTGCAAAAGCACGTCATACAATATGCCGGTGTCCGTCTCTATATCAAACAGTATTTTAAAAAGCGTAAGATGTCCGGAACTGCTGACAGGCAAAAACTCCGTCAGTCCCTGAATGATCCCCATGATGATCGCCTGCAATAATGACATATCTGCCTCCTTATCCTGTGTACTTTTCCATATTCAGATTGTCACATACATTTTTTATCTTACCATATTTCAGGCAGATTGTCATTAAAAGGTTTTTTTAATTCTTTTTGCTTTTTCTGGCGTCGATCATGCTGTGCAGCTTTAAAAAGGCCTGGTTGATGCCACCGACCTCGTCGATCAGTCCCTCCTTCACCGCCTGCTCTCCCACAAGGATCGTCCCCAGATCTTTGGTCAGCATCCCCGTGTTCATCATCAGCTTCTCCAGACGCTTCTCCTGCGCCGCCGAGTGCATCGCAATGAAGCGGAGGATGCGATCCTGCATCTGCTTGAAATAGTCATAGGTCTGCTGTGCGCCGATCACCATCCCGTTCATGCGCACCGGATGGATCACCATCGTCCCCGATGGCACGATAAAAGAGTAATCGGTCGATACCGCGAGCGGCACGCCGATGGAGTGGCTTCCGCCGAGCACCAGAGACACCGTCGGCTTACTGATGGACGCGACCATCTCCGCGATCGCAAGTCCGCTCTCAACGTCCCCGCCCACGGTATTTAACAGAAGGAGCACGCCCTCGGAATCCCGGTTGTCCTCAATCTCGGCAAGTCTCGGCAGTACGTGCTCGTATTTCGTCGTCTTGGTCGTCGCCGGGAGACAGTCATGCCCTTCGATCTCCCCGATGATCGAGAGCAGCGAAATCTTATTGTTCTCCCGGTTGTTTTTTAACTCGATCTGTCCAAATTCCCGGATGGTTTCGTTTTTCTTTTCCTGATTTTCTGGCATATACTGATCTCCTCCTAATGTCAACTAAAAGAAGGTGCGTATTGCACCTTCTTTTAGTATCAGCATATTTTTTTGTTTTATGCAGAAAAAGAAAATTAACACTCTCCGAGCAGATAGCGGTACAGTCCTTCGTAGCGTCCCCTGGAACTTTTCCACGAATAATCGTTTGCCATGCCGCGATCCACCATCTGGTTCCACTGCTTTTTGCGGTCGAAGAAAATGTGCTTGGAATAATTGATCACGCCGAGCATTTCCTCCCCGTTGTAGTTGGTGAAGGAGAAGCCGTCTCCCGTGTTCTCATATTCATTGAACGGGTGTACGGTGTCCTTTAATCCGCCCGTCTCACGCACGATCGGCACAGTGCCGTAGCGGAATGAGATCAACTGCGTCAGCCCGCACGGCTCAAAGCGTGACGGCATTAAAAATGCGTCCGCCGCCGCATAGAGCTTGTGCGCCAGATCGTCAGAATAGCAGATGTTCGCCGAAACGCGGTCGCCGTACTTCCACGCGTAGTGGCGGAACATATTTTCATACTGCGGGTCGCCCGTACCGATCACGACAAGCTGCGTGTAATCGTCCACGATGCGGTCGATCACATAGTTGATCAGATCCAGCCCCTTCTGGTCGGTCAGGCGGGAAATCAGTCCGATTATGTATTTCTTTTTGTCTACCGTAAGACCGAGCTCCTCCTGAAGCTTCGTCTTGTTGAGATATTTCTTCTTGCGGAAGTTCTCCGCGTTGTAATTCGTGTATATTTTCCCGTCTGTCTCCGGGTTGTAAACCTCGTAATCAATTCCGTTTACAATTCCCTGCATATCCATATGACGCGCCGAAAGCAGACCGTTTAACCCCTCTCCATAATATTCCGTCTGGATCTCCGCTGCATAGGAATCACTCACGGTCGTGATGTAATCGGCATAGACGAGACCGCCCTTTAGCATATTCGCATCCTTGCGGAACTCCAGCTTATCCGGTGTGAACAGATCCGCAGAAAATCCGGTCAGCCCGCGCATCGTCTTTACATCCCAGATCCCCTGAAATTTCAGGTTGTGGATCGTCATCACCGACTTGATCCCCCAGTAAAAGGAATCCGCCTGAAATTCATTTTTCAGATAAACGGGGATCAGTCCCGTCTCCCAGTCGTGACAGTGGATCAGATCCGGACGGAAGCCGATCTGCTTTAAGATGGACAACACCGCCTTGTCAAAAAAGCAGAATTTCTCAATGTCATAGCGGATATCGCCGTATGGAACGATGCAGTCAAAATACTCTCTGTTGTCGATAAAATAGTAGGTGATCCCATCCAGTACGTACTTTAGCACACCCACATATTTGTTCGTGATATAGCTTCCCACACTCATGTAAAAGTGCGTCACATATTCAAACTGATTCCGGTATTTCTCCGGTATACAGGAATAATTCGGAATCACCACACGCACGTCCCACTCATTTTTGTCAAATTCCTTCGGGAGTGCCCCGCACACGTCCGCAAGTCCCCCGGTCTTGATAAACGGCACGCACTCTGATGCAGCAAAAAGTATTTTTTTCATAAAAATCCTCCAATCTTCTCAATCACATTATATGACAGACAGCGCCTGATCCAGATCCCCAATGATGTCCTCCACATTCTCGATCCCGACAGACAGACGCATCAGATCCGGTGAAATCCCCGCCGCGTGTAACTGCTCCTCCGTCATCTGCCGGTGTGTATGGCTCGCCGGATGTAAAATGCAGGTTCTTGCATCCGCCACATGGGTGACGATCGCCGCCAGTTTCAGCGCATCCATAAAACGGATCGCCTGCGCTCTGTCCCCGCGGATGCCAAATGCCATCACCCCGCAGGTGCCGTTTGGCATATATTTCTCTGCCAGCGCATGATAGCGGTTGTCCGGCAGCCCCGCATAGTTCACCCATGCAACTTTCTCGTGCCCCGTAAGGAACTCGGCAACCTTCTGTGCATTCTCACAGTGGCGCGCCACGCGCAGATGCAGCGTCTCCAGACCGACATTTAACAGAAACGCGTTCATCGGCGACGGGATCGACCCCAGATCCCGCATAAGCTGCGCCGTCGCCTTCGTGATGTAAGCCGCTTTGCCAAACTTCTTCGCATATGTGATCCCGTGATAGGATTCATCCGGCGTCGTCAACCCCGGAAACTTGTCCGCGTGTGCCAGCCAGTCAAAATTGCCGGAATCGATGATCGCCCCGCCGACCGCCATCGCGTGTCCGTCCATATATTTCGTCGTGGAATGTGTCACAATGTCTGCGCCCCACTCAAACGGACGGCAGTTGATCGGCGTCGCGAACGTGTTGTCCACGATCAGCGGCACGCCGTGCTCGTGCGCCAGCCGTGCGAATTTCTCAATGTCTAACACCACGATCGACGGATTCGCGATCGTCTCCGCAAAAACTGCTTTGGTGTTCGGGCGTATCGCCTGACAGAGCTCCTCATAGGGTGCGTCCGGGTCTACAAAGGTACACTCCACGCCCTGCTTCTTCATCGTCGTGCCAAACAGATTGTAGGTACCTCCGTATACAGAATTGGAGCAAACGATGTGGTCGCCTGCCTCGCAGATATTAAACAGTGCATAATAATTCGCCGCCTGCCCGGAGGAGGTCAGCATTCCGGCAACGCCGCCCTCGAGCGCGGTGATCTTCGCCGCGACAGCATCATTTGTCGGGTTTTGCAGTCTCGTGTAAAAGTACCCTTCTGCCTCCAGGTCAAACAGCTTTCCCATCTGGTCGCTGTCGTCATACTTAAATGTCGTACTCTGGTAAATCGGGAGTACCCGTGACTCGCCGCACTTCGGCTGCCACCCTGCCTGGATGCATTTTGTCTCAATCTTGTAGTCGTTTTCCATTTTCTCCGTTGCTCCTTCTCTCAGTCTCTCCTATCATCATATAACATTTTTTTCCGTATTGCCATATCTTTTTATAATGAAATATAGGGGAATGAAAACAAAACCATCTTGCATCTTTTTGCCCGAATAGTATAATAAAAAGAAAAAGGTGAGGTGCAGCTATGCAAAAATTTATTGGCGTTGATCTCGGAGGAACAAATATCCGGGCAGCAATCGTCCGGGAGGACGGCACGATCGAATGTATGAAAAAATCAGAAAGCCATCCGGAGCGCGGCGCGGAGGCTGTGATGGAAACCATGATCTCTCTGATCGAGAGTCTGGACGGCTACGAAGCGTGCGAGGGGATCGGAATGGGCATCCCCGGTCCGATCGACACCAAAAACGGAAAGATCATCGTCTCCACCAATCTTCCGAAGCTGATCGGCTTCCCGATCGCAGAGTACATCGGAAAGCATTTTGGCAAGCCTACATTTATGGATAACGACGTGAAAGTCGCTGCCCTGGGCGAGGCGGTGCTCGGCGGAGGAAAAGACTACCCGATTGTGTACTATGTCACGATCTCCACCGGAATCGGCGGCGCGCTTGTGATCGACCAGAAGGTCATCAGCGGACAGAATGGCCACGCCGGAGAGATCGGAAATATCTGTATTGACCGCAACAGGGAAAAATACAATATTTTAAATGTCGGAGCAGTCGAAAACGAAGCGAGCGGGACGGCGATCACCCGCAAGGGACGCGAGGTGTTCGGAGATCAGATCGCCCATGCCGGAGACGTCTTTGACCTTGCCCGCTCGGGCGATGAAAAGGCATTAAAAATCGTGGACGACATGGCGTACGACCTCGCAATGATGTTCTCGGCGATCGGACACATCATTGACCCGCACGTCTTTGTCATCGGCGGAGGCGTTATGAAGGGCGAAGACGTCTTTTTTGAAAAAATGGAGACCTATTACCGCTCCATGATCCATGCCGGAATGCAGCCTGTCATATTTAAGAAAGCGGTTCTGGAAGAGCCGGGCATCCTCGGCGCAGCAATGCTCCCGATGACACAGCTCCGCTAGTCCGCCGCAGTGCGATCCCCCGGACGGGTGTTGCTTTATAGGGAACAAAGTTTCTTATATAGCCAAAATGAGCCGCAGGAATATTCCCCCGGCTCATTTTTCGTGTTCTCAGGATCCATTTAGTCGTAGATGGAATCCATATCATATTCCAGCACAGTTCCCGTCACGGCATCGATCGTGTAGTCATACTCCGTTGTTCCACTGTAAAACTCAATCTCATATTCTGCACGCCCGTCGTCATTCTCGAGCTTTGTCTTTACGAAATTGACATTGGAAGCAGACAGTCCCGCCTGCCCGAGCGCGATATTTTTTGCCTCATCCACACTGATGTAAGCGGTATTGCTTGTGTTTGCCTGCGGCGCTGCCGGAGGCTGCTGTTGTGCCTGTGGCTGCTGGTTCTGTGCAGGCTGCTGTGGATCCGCCTGTGGCTGCTGTTCCTGCTGCTGCGTATTTGTAGCAGGCGGTGTCTGCTGCTGTTCCTGCTGCTGCGATTCTGTGGTCTGTGGCTGCTGTTCCTGCGCAGGCTGCTGTTGTGTCTGTGGCTGCTGCTCCTGTGCAGGCTGCTGCGTGTTTGTAGCAGGCGGTGTCTGCGACTGTCCCTGATCTGCATTTGCCACATAACCGTCCATCAGTTCACTGTCTCTCCAGAGGATCGTGCCGTCCGACGCCTTGATCGTGTAATCGTACTCCACTCCGCCAGAAGAAAATTCAATCTCATACACATACTGTCCGTTGTCAAAATCGAACTCCGTGCGCCGGATTCTCGCGTCAGAATATGCAATCCCGGCGTCCTTGAGCGCAATATCTTCCGCTGCAATATTTCCGATCGCATTATTTCTGGCAACGGATCCGGTGACTGCGACAGATCCTGCCGCCAGCACGCTGAGCCCCCCAACCAGACATACCGAAGTTACAATCGCTTTTTTGGGTGTTGCAAATAAATTTTTGATTTTCATAGTTAAATTGCCCCTTTCTTATTTTTCTTAGCTGAAAATGGATTCCATACCGTATTCCAGAATCGTTCCGTTCACCGCGTCAATCGTGTAATCGTATTCTGTGGTGCCATCATAAAACTGAACCTCATACTGCTCGATCCCATCGTCATACTCCAGATATGCATTCAGGTGTTTTACGGAATCTTCCGAAAGACCTGCATGATCGAGTGCGATACGCTTGGCGTCCTCGGTGCTGATCGTCACGGCGTTTGTAGCAGCATCTGCGCTCTGATCCGATGTCTGTCCCGCGGAAGCTGCCGCAGGCTGCTGTGCCTGTGCCGTTCCGGCAGTCTGGTTCGTGTCTGCCACATATCCCGGCATCGGCTCGGTGCTTCTTCCAAGGATCTTTCCGTTGGAGGACTGGATCTGGTACTCGTACTCTGTTCCGTTGGCGGTGAACTGCACCTCGTAGATATAGTGCCCGTCCTCAAAATCAAAGTTGGTGTGGTACACTCTCGCCTGCGAAAAATCTGTGCCTGCATCCTTGAGCGCGACGTCCTCTGCCCCAGTGGCTCCGATACCGGTTCCCCGTGCGACTGCGCCGGCTGCCACCGGAATGCCGATTGCAAGAACTCCGGCTCCCGCGACCAGACATACCGAGGTGATGATCGCTTTTTTAGGTGTTGCAAAGAAATCTTTTATTTTTTTCATGATTTAAAATGCTCCTTCCTTGTTTCTGACCTTACTATAAAATGGAAAGATTAAAGGAACATTAACAATTTTAATTTTTTTATTTTTCTTTGTCCGGGTATATGGTTTAGAAAAAAATAAGGTATTCTCCAAAAGCACACCAGGAAATGGAGAATACCTATAAAAATCTTTATCAAATTTCGGAATAGATGGCTGCCGTCTGCCTTTCTCCCTACGCATCCGCTTTTTTCAGGATCAGAAAAAACGTACTTCCCTCTCCCACCGTACTCTCGGCAAAAAGCTTTCCGCCGTGAAACTCCGCAATCTCGCGCGCCATGGCAAGTCCAAGTCCCGTGCCGTTTCCGTTTCTGGCGGCGTCCGACTGGTAGAAACGCAGAAATATTTTTTCCAGATCCTTCGCCGGAATACCGATCCCGTCGTCGGCTATGGAGAGTTTTACCTCGTCTGCATCGCCACAAAGCGTCACCACAGTATGCCCGTGCTCCCTGCCGTAGCGGTAAGCGTTTGTGAGCAGATTGGTCAGAAGCCTTGCCAGAAGATCGCGGTTTCCCATCACCGAAACACCCGGTGCAATCTCTGTCTCAAGAGAAATACCTTTTTCCGAAACATACCTCATATCCTCACACACAGATTCCACAAGTTCGGAAAAATCAAGTCTCTGCATGGAAAATGCGTCCGCTCTGCGCTCCATGCGCGTAAACATCAGCATATCCTCGATCAGCCGCGACATTTTTCTGCCCTGCCGGTAGATCACCTGCATGGCGTCCTCATACTCCGCAGGCGTCCTTGTCTGCTCCAGTGTATATTCACATTCCGCCAGAATGACAGACATCGGCGTCCGAAGCTCATGGGAGGCGTCCGAGGTGAACTGCCTCTCCGTCTCAAACGACGTCTCAAGGCGCTCAAACATCGCGTCAAACGTATTTGCAAGCTCGTGCAGCTCATCTTCTTTTCCGTCGGTCAGCCCGATCCGGCGCTTCAGATCACTACCCTGCCCGATCTGCGCTGCCGTCTGCGTGATCTGCTTGACAGGCGCCAGAAATCTCCCCGCGATCAGATAGCCGCCAAACACTGCGAGAAGCATCAGAATCGGCATTAAAACCAGCGAAAAGCGCACGATAGCAGAAAGCTGCAGGTGCCCCTCCGCCGCGGAAACCGTACCGCGGAGCCAAAGCCCCTCCAGTCCGGCTGTCACGAGCTGTCTGTCGAACACATACCAGTCCTCCCCGTCTACGGTCAGTTTCTGCATCTGACCATCCTGAAAGGGAGTTTCCGTCAGTGACTTTGCGATCGGGTTTTCCCCGTAGACCAGAGAATTGTCCTCCATATAAAGCCCCGTGTAAATACCGTTGACCTTATCTAAGAAATCGTCGTCGATCTCCAGATAACCGGTTCCGTAATTCAGATACAGATCTGTTCCGTTATCTATTTTATTCACCGGAAAGGCGCGATAATACTCCACTTCATCCACATTGTCCTCGACCGTGACGGCAAGGTTGTTCTGGAGCTGTTTCTGCATCATGGAACCGCTGATGGAGATCAGAACCGTGTAGGTCAGCACCACCATCAGGGCGAGCACCATGCCAAACCACAGTGTGATCTTCATGCGGATGGAAAGTTTTTTCATACTTCCTCCCTCAGGACATAGCCGCTGCCGCGCACCGTGTGGATCAGCTTCTTCTCATAGCCGTCATCCAGCTTTTTGCGCAGATAGCGGATGTAGACGTCCACGACATTCGTGCCGCCCTCATAGTCAAAGTTCCAGATATGGTTCTCGATCTTCTCGCGCGAGAGCACGATCCCACGATTGCGCATCAGGTATTCCAAAAGCGCGTACTCCTTGGCAGAAAGCGTGATCGGTGTATCGCCGCGCGTCACCGTGTGGGCATTGCAGTCCATCGTAAGGTCGGCGACCGAGAGAATATTGTCCGTCATTCCGAAGGTGCTCCGCGTCATCGCACGGATGCGCGCCATCAGCTCCTCAAACGAAAACGGCTTGACAAGGTAATCGTTCGCCCCGCCGTCCAGCCCGCGCACACGGTCCTCCACCGCATCGCGTGCGGTCAGAAAAAGCACCGGGGTCGTATCGCCGGATCTGCGGAGCTTTGCAAGAACCGCAAGACCATCCACCTTCGGCATCATGATGTCAAGGATCACCGCGTCATAGTCCGCTGCCGCAAGTGCATCAAGCGCTTCCGCCCCGTCATAACAACTGTCCACACTGTAACCGTCCTGTCTCAGCTTTAACGTGATAATGTGATTTAAGTCTCTCTCATCCTCCGCGAGCAGTATCCGCATAAGAAACGCCTCCTTTTTGGGGCATAGCCGGTATCACCTGTCACTCATCCCAGTTGTGATACACTTCCTGCACATCGTCGTCCATATCCAGAAGATCTAAGATACGGTTGATATTGGTCAGATCCTCCTCAGATGTCAACTCCACATAGGTCTGCGGGAGCATCGTCACGGAAGCCTCCGCCATCACGATGTTCTCCTTCTCAAGCGCCGCGCGGACAGTCTCGAAATCGTCCGGAGCTGTCAGAACCTCAAAGGAATCCTCCTCCTCGGAAAAATCCTCCGCTCCCGCGTCGAGCGCGAGCATCATCAGATCGTCTGCCTCCATCTCACAGTCTTCCTTTGCGATGATGATCTGTCCCTTCTCGTCAAACATATAGGAAACGCAGCCCTGCGTACCGATGCTGCCGTGTCCCTTGGTAAACGCATTGCGCACGTTTGCCGCCGTGCGGTTTTTATTGTCGGTCAGACATTTTACGATGATCGCCGTGCCGCTCGGTCCATACCCCTCATAGGTGCAGAACTCGTAATTGACAGCGTCCCCGTCTCCGGCAGCCTTCTTGATGCCGCGGTCGATCGTATCGTTTGGCATATTGTTCGCCTTCGCCTTCGCGATGACCTGCGCCAGCTTGTAATTGTTTGCCGGATCCGGGCCTCCCTCCTTGACCGCAACGGCGATCTCACGTCCAATCACGGTAAAGATCTTGCCCTTTGCCGCGTCATTTTTCTCTTTCTTATGCTTAATATTTGCAAATTTTGAATGTCCTGACATAACTTTTCATCCTCTCTTTTCTCTAACGAATTCCGGTTTATTCTAACACCTATTCCCGGTTCTGGCAAGTCTCATCCGCCACTTCAGACGGTTCTGCCGCAGGCTCTCCCTCACACTCCTCCGGAAGCTTTATCACATGAACGCTCTGGATCATCTTATTCTCCACCGCCAGGATCTCAAACTGATAGCCGTAGGCGGTCGTGCAAAACACCTCGTGGTCGCCCGGGATCTTGCCGATCAGTGAGATCAGAAAGCCGTTTAACGTCTCAAACTCATCCTCTTCCTCCCCGCGCTCAATGCCAAGCTCATGAAGCACCTCGTCGAAGGGCGCCATCCCCCGCATCAGATAGCTGCCGTCGGGGCGCTGTTCCATCATCGTCTCCTCGTCGTCATGCTCGTCCTCGATATTTCCGACGATCTCCTCCAGGATATCCTCCATCGCGACGATTCCGGACGTCTGACCGTACTCGTCCACGACCACGACCATATGGCTCTTGTCCGACTGCATCTTTGCGAACAGCGCGTTGATATTCCGCGTCTCCGGGATGAAATCAACGTCAAAGATCACACCGTCGATATCCGTAAGCGGCTTGTCATACACGGAAATGTCCGTGCACAGATCAAGCGCCTCCTTGATGTGCAGCACGCCGATGATGTTGTCGATATCCCCCATATAGACCGGATATCTGGAATAGTTGTTTTCCCTGACAAATGCAAGCGTCTCGCGGAAACTCCGCGCACCGTCCAGCGCAACAATATTTTTGCGGTGGGTCATGATGTCCTTCGCCTCTTTGTCCCCGAATTCAAAAATATTGTGGATCATCTCCGCCTCGCTCGCCAGAAGCACGCCCTGCTCGTGCCCTTCATTGACCATCGAGATGATCTCCTCCTCCGTCACGTCGTCGGTATCGCTGAGCGGATCCACACCGAATACGCGCGCAAGCATATTCGACATCGCATCCGTCAGCCAGATCAGAGGAAACAATAAAATCTCCAAAATATGTACGGGGCGCACCAGAAGAAGCGCCCAGCGCTCCGGCTGTCTCGCCGCCACTTTCTCCGGCGTGTAGATGCCGATGACGAGCACCAGAAAAACCAGTGCAAAAAAGACCGCCACATTGACCAGCACAAACACTGCAAAATTCTCCCTGCCGGAGAGGAAATAGCCTCTCCAGAGCGGCACCTGCAAAAATCCGAGCAGCATATGCGCCAGAAGGATCAATAGCTGGCAGATATGCATATAGCGCTCCGTCTTATCCAGATATTTAAAAAGCAGCGTTATCGCTTTCGTCTGTCTGGTCTTTGCCATCTTCTCAAGCGTCGCCTCATTTACATTCTGCATCGCGGCATAAAACCCGAAAATCACAAAATCCGCAAGCAACAGTCCTGCAAAGATCAAAATTCCCCCAATGGGATTGCCACCATCGTCCATAAACTCTTTCCTTTCTCTTCCGTTTCCCAATCTTACACAAGAAAACTTTTAAACCTAGAAATCGTACCATTTTCGTGTGTAATAGTCAAGCTATGTATATAGTTCCAGGCTGATCTCAAGCGCTTTGTCAATCTTGACAAGGATCTGCGCGTCCAGATGGCAGACCTTATCCTTAAGCCTTGTCTTATCGATCGTGCGCAGTTGTTCCAGAAGAACGACAGAATCCTTCACGAGCGCATAACGTCTGCTGTCAAGCTCCACGTGTGTCGGCAGTTTTGCCTTGTTCATCTGTGAAGTGATCGCCGCACAGATCACCGTCGGACTGTGACGGTTTCCAACGTCATTTTGTATGATGAGCACCGGACGCACGCCGCCCTGCTCCGAACCGACCACCGGTCTTAAATCTGCATAAAAAATATCCCCACGTCTGATTACCATATACTTTCCACTCCATACTGTTTTAAGGATAGTATTGCCAATTTTAACGGGTGTATTCTCTCTATTCGGAAAAATGATCTTTTGTGCCTGTCACTCTTCCGTTCTGCAAATAAACTCTCGGGATCCTCTTGCCCAGATCACAGACAAATTCATAGTTAAAGCGTCCGGAGCGCTCGCCGAGCTCCTCCATCGTGATCTGCTCCCCACCGTCCCTTCCGATGAGTGTCACCTTATCCCCGGTCTTTACCTCCGGGATGTCCGTCACATCCACCATAAACTGATCCATGCAGACCCTTCCGCAGACCCTCGCCCGCCGCCCGTGAATAAGCACGTCGGCGCGGTTGGAAAGCCCTCTCGCATAGCCGTCCGCATAGCCGACCGGGATCGTGGCGATCGTCTGCCACTTCGTTGTCGTGTAGGTGCCGCCGTAGCTGATCTGGCGCCCTGCCGGAAGCTCCTTGACATATGCGACGTGCGTCACGAGGGAAAGCGCCGGTTTCAGATCGATCGCACTCTTATCTACGTCCGGCGACGGCCATAAGCCGTACATCGTGATGCCCGCGCGCACCAGATCCATATTCGCTTCCGGCAGATCGACGATCGCCGCACTGTTGGAACAGTGGTGCACCGGAATCGAGACGCCGCGCCGGTCAAGCATCTCCGTCATCTGGCGGAACAGGGAAAGCTGCCCGCGCGCGCTCGTCTTATCCGCCTCATCCGCCCTCGCAAAATGTGTGAAGATCCCTTCTACCACAATATGCGGCAGAGCAGCGATCCGTGCCATCTCATCCGCGGCTTCCTCCGTCACCTGGTAACCGATGCGGCTCATGCCAGTATCAACTGCAAAATGGATCGGGCACTCCATATCGAGCCGTCCCGCCATCACCGAGAGCCGCTCCGCCATATCGCTGGTAAATACCGTCGGACGGATCCGCGCGCGGATCATCTCGTGGTACTGCTCCGGGAACACATACCCGAGGATCAGGATCGGCTTTTCTATGCCGTGGTTGCGCAGGATCATTCCCTCCTCGACGGTCGCCACCGCGTAGCCGAACACATAGGGAAGCCCGTCGATTGCCTCCGCGATCTCAACCGCCCCATGCCCGTAGCCGTCCGCCTTGATCACCGCCATAAATTTCGTATCCGCGGAGACATGGCTGTGCATTGCCTCCATATTGTAAAGGATCGCATCCAGATCGATCTCTGCGTGTACCCTGCTGTATCTTTTCATACTTTTCTGTTCCTTTCCGTCTGCTCCGTCTCCCGCAGCACCAGCCGCAGCCCCTCGCCAAGATCTGACGCCATCAGACCGCGCATACTGTATCTTTCACTCACGGCATCCCCTGCCCTTCCATGTAGGAAAACGCCGAGCGGCGCTGCATCCTCTGCGCCAAGCCCCTGCGCCATCAGGCTGCCGATCACGCCGCTTAACACATCACCGCTTCCCGCGGTCGCCATGCCCGCATTGCCGGACAGATTCAGATATGTCCGGTGGGAAGGCACGCTCGTGACCGTGTGCTGATCCTTCAGCACGCAGACCACCTGATATTCTTCTGCAAACCGTTTCGCTGTCTCTATGAGACGGCTCTGGATGTGGGCAACACTCTCCCCGCAGAGACGGCTCATCTCTCCCAAATGCGGCGTCACGACCACCTCTCCCTGTACCTGCCGCAGCACACCGGTATCGCGGGCGATCAGATTCAGCGCGTCGGCGTCCAAAAGTACCGGAACGAACGCCTCGCGCAGCACCGTCTCCACGATCGCGCGCGCCACATCCGAAGTGCCCAGCCCCGGCCCGCAGACAACGGCGTCCGCCCATCCGATCGCCTCCGCTAATCCGGCAGTTTCCAGTCCCTCTGCCGACGAATATGTGGTTAAAACCGCCTCCGGAAGCTTTGTCTGCAAAATCGTGCGGTTCTCCTCCGGCGTCACGATCCGCACCAGACCGCACCCACAGATGTACGCCGCCTCTGCGCACAGGCACGCGGCGCCAGCCATACCGACACTGCCTGCGATCACAAGCAGCTTTCCAAAGCTCCCCTTGTTGGAGTGGGCAGTGCGCGCCGGAAGCCCCGCGAGATCCACGTCCTCAAACGCCGCGACCGCCGGAATTCTGCCGAGAAAGCTCCTCTCGTCGATCCCGATATCCTTCACGACCACCTCCCCGGCGTATTCGTTGCCTGGCCAGAGCACCGTCCCTGTTTTTTCAAAGGCAAAGGTCACCGTGAGATCTGCACGGAATGCCGTTCCCAGAACCGCCCCGTTGTCGGACGATATACCGGAAGGGATATCCAGAGCGATCTTAAAACTGGAGAGTTCATTCATCCGCGCGAGCAGATCTGCATAGCCGCCCTCCACACCGCGCGAAAGCCCGACGCCAAACACCGCGTCTACCACGGCGTCATATGCCCCCTGCTCCGGTATCTGTGACAGGATCTCTCCGCCGTATGCCTGCCAGATCTCCTTCTGAAGCTGATTCTCTTTCGTCTGCCGCGTAGTATCTGCTGCACAGACCACCGTAACCTCACAGTGCTCCTGCAAAAGAAGTCTCGCCACCGCATAGCCGTCCCCGCCGTTATTTCCACTGCCGCACACAATGAGCACCCGCGCAGACTTTGGCAGACGTTTTACGATCTCCCCTGCGGCGGCAAGCGCGGCGCGCTCCATCAAAACGGGAGACGGTACCCGGTATGTCTCCATCGTGTTCCTGTCATAGATTTTCATTTCCTCGCCGTTTACAAGATACCGCATAATGCTTTCTCCTTTCCCACGCAGTGTGTTTTATATCAACGAAAGCGCCTTTCAATCCGGCGCTTTCTGTAAAATCACGAATGTTCTTTTTCAAATCTGTTTTTGACGATATTGTAGGAGAGCTGCATCAGGCTGTCGGAGAGATGTACGTTCTCGACCACGACGTCCTGATCGATCAGATCCAGATCGACGTGCGCAAAATTCCAGATCGCATGGATACCGAGCTCCACCAGATAGTGCGCGCTTGCATCCGCCTTCTCCTTCGGCAGCGTCAGCGCCGCGATATCCACCTGGTTTCTGGCGCAGAATTCCGGAAGGTCATCCATCATGTGGATCCTGATCCCCCGCACCGTCTTGCCCTCGAGCGCCGGATTGATGTCAAACAGACCGATGATGACGAAGCCGAGCTGCTCAAACTTCACATAGTTGGTGATCGCCTGACCGAGATTTCCGGCTCCGATCACGATAATATTATGCCTCTGGTTCAACCCCAGTATCTTTCCTATCTCGTCGTGTAAATACTTGACATTGTATCCATAACCCTGCTGTCCAAATCCACCGAAATTATTTAAGTCCTGACGAATCTGTGATGCAGTCACCCGCATGGTGCGGCTTAGATCATTGGAAGAAATGCGCTCGACACCATCGTCTAACAGTTCACCCAGATAGCGGTAATAGCGGGGCATTCTACGAATGACAGCCTGAGAAATCTCTTTTTCCTGCACGTCATTTTCCACCTTTCCTGCAAAACATACTAGTGCTATTATAATGATTATCCGGGTGTCTGTCAATGTGTCAAAAATTTAACAACCTCGTGCTATTCGTTTTCCATCAGAAGCGAAAGCTCCTCCCACGTCTCATAGCAGCTCTCAAGTTCCAGACGGCACTTCTCCTGCCGCGTGCCAAGTTCGTTCAGCTTTGCGGAATTGGTCGCATTTTCCGGCAGTGCGCACGCCTCGTCAATCTCTGCGATCTCCTTCTCCAGCTCCTCGATGCGCTCCTCCGCCTTTTTCAACTGGTTCATGATCTTGCGCACACGCGCCTGCTCGGCTTTCTGCTGCTGCCAGTCCGTCTTCGCCGCCGGGGCGCTCTCTGCTGCTGCCGCCACATCCTGCCCGGCGCCTGCCGCCTGCGCCGTCTCCGGCACATAGATCTGCGTCAGCTCATCGCGCTTTTCCAGATAGTAATCGTAATTCCCGATATAGTTGACAAGTGTCTCCCCGGTCAGTTCGAGAATCCGGGTCGCCGTCTGGTTGATAAAATAGCGGTCATGCGAGACGAAAAAGACCGTTCCCGTATACTGGTTCAGGGCGCTCTCCAAAATCTCCTTCGAGGTGATGTCAAGATGGTTGGTCGGCTCGTCGAGGATCAGGAAATTGGCGTC
Source organism: Roseburia sp. (assembly GCA_026168605.1). Taxonomy (GTDB): domain Bacteria; phylum Bacillota; class Clostridia; order Lachnospirales; family Lachnospiraceae; genus Roseburia. The sequence continues at coordinate 347,036 of JAPFDX010000001.1, forward strand.
CGAGAGCATCAGCTTCGCCAGCGATACCCTGCCGCGCTCTCCGCCGCTCAAATCGCCGATACGCTTGAACACATCATCGTTTGTAAACAGAAATGCCGCAAGCACATTGCGGATTTTCGTGTTGTTCAACTGCGGATAGGCGTCTGAGATCTCCTCGAAGATCGTTTTCTCCATATGGAGTACCTGGTGTTCCTGGTCGTAGTACCCGATATGTACGTTTGTGCCAAGCGTGATGCTCCCGCCATCGCCCTCCACCAGACCGTTGATCATCTTTAAGATCGTCGTCTTGCCCGTCCCGTTGTTTCCAATCAGAGCGACGCGCTCCCCGCGCTTGATCTCAAAGGAAAGATCGGAAAAAAGCCGCCTGTCGCCGTAGGACTTTGCGAGATGGGAAGCCGCAAGCACATCGTTGCCGCTCGTCACATTCGGCTCTAACACGATATGGATATCCGTATTCTCCTCCGTCGGCTTCTCGAGACGCTCGATCTTCTCCAACATCTTCTCGCGGCTCTCCGCGCGCCGGATCGACTTCTCACGGTTAAACGATTTCAGTTTCGCGATCACTTCCTCCTGATACCTGATCTCGCGCTGCTGGTTGTAGTACTGCTTTAACAGATCCTCCCGCACCTTCGCCTTTTTTCTGGCGAACGCCGTATAGTTCCCCTCGTAGACAAATCCCTTGTGCTGGAAAATCTCAACGACCTTCGTCACGACGCGGTCCAGAAAATAGCGGTCATGCGCCACGATCACGACCGCTCCCCTGTAATTCAGCAAAAAATTCTCGAGCCAACGGATCGACTCCACATCCAGATGGTTGGTCGGCTCGTCCAAAAGCAGGACGTCCGGCTTTGTCACGAGAAGCCTGCCCAAAGAGACGCGCGTCTTTTGTCCCCCGGAGAGCTCTCCCATCTTCTTTTCGAAGTCCTCCTCCGAAAAACCAAGACCTTTTAGTACGCCTGCCACCTCGCTGCGGTAAGTGTAGCCGCCGAGTCTTTCAAATTCATGATTCATGCGGTGGTAGCTGTCGAGAAGCCGCTCAAGCTCTGCGCCGGAGAGCCTGTCCATCTGCCCCTCCATCTCCCGCAGGCGCTGCTCCATCTCAAGCACGTCCCCGCGCGCCGTAAGCACCTCCTCATAGATGCTAAGGTCGCCCGAAATGTCCTGGTGCTGCGCCAGATAGCCGATCGTCGCATCCTTTGCGAGCACGACCTCCCCGGAATCCGGCTGCTCCTTCTGCATGATGATTTTGAGCAACGTAGATTTGCCGGCACCATTGATGCCGACAATCGCTGCTTTTTCGTTCGCTTCAATATGAAAACTTACATCCCTTAACACTTCGTCAGTCCCGAATGACTTTGAGATATTCTGACAAGATAAAATCATAGTATTACATTCCTTCTAACGTTGTACGAATTGCCCTGATAAAATCTTCACTGTTTAACACGACCGGATTCGGATTCGTGGTGATCAGTGCAAGGTCTTTCGTCATTTTACCATCCTTGATGGTCTTTACACAAGCCTTTTCCAGCTTCTCCGCAAAATCCTCCAGCTCCTTATTCCCGTCCAGTTCCCCGCGCTTCTTTAGCGCGCCCGTCCAGGCAAAAATCGTCGCAGCGGAATTGGTCGAGGTGTCCTCGCCTTTCAAATGCTTGTAATAGTGGCGCTGTACGGTTCCGTGCGCCGCCTCGTACTCATATTTTCCATCCGGAGACACCAGCACGGAGGTCATCATCGCCAGAGAGCCGAACGCACTTGAGACCATATCGCTCATCACGTCGCCGTCATAATTCTTGCACGCCCAGATAAAGCCGCCCTCCGCTTTCATCACGCGCGCCACCGCGTCGTCGATCAGGGTGTAAAAATAGGTGATGCCTGCATCCTGAAACCTTCCCGCATACTCCGCGTCAAAAATCTCCTGAAAAATGTCCTTAAAGGTGTGGTCGTATTTCTTGGAAATCGTATCCTTTGTCGCAAACCACAGATCCTGCTTCGTATCCAGCGCATAGTTAAAACAGCTTCTCGCAAAGCTCTCGATCGAACCGCAGAGATTGTGCTGTCCCTGCACCACGCCGGCGCCGGTAAAATTGTGGATCAGCTCTCTCGTCTCTGTCCCGTCCTCCGCCGTGTAGACGAGCTCACATTTGCCCGCACCCGGAATCTTCATCTCGGAAGCCTTATAGACGTCCCCGTAGGCGTGACGTGCGATCGTGATCGGCTTCTTCCAGTTCTTCACACACGGCTCGATGCCCTTGACAATGATCGGCGCGCGGAACACCGTGCCGTCCAGCATGGCGCGGATCGTACCGTTCGGGCTTTTCCACATTTCTTTCAGATGGTACTCGTCCATGCGCGCGGCGTTCGGCGTGATGGTCGCACACTTTACGGCAACGCCGTATTTCTTCGTCGCATTGGCGGAATCCACCGTCACCGCATCGTCCGTCTCGTTGCGGTGCTCCAGTCCGAGATCATAGTATTCTGTCTTTAAGTCGATGAAAGGAAGCAACAGCTCGTCCTTGATCATTTTCCACAGAATCCTCGTCATCTCGTCCCCATCCATCTCTACCAGAGGTGTCGTCATTTTAATTTTTTCCATCGTCATCTTCCTCCCTCTCCTGCTGTCGGCTAACGTATAAGTTTATTCTATACACTTCGTTTCCGCTTTGTCAACGGATAAAGTTTTATGCACCGCAATACTCACAATATCCTCCTGCCCGCCGTGGTGCACGGCAGTCCTGCCGCCAAGCGCCGCGATGGCAAGCCTTGTCGCGCGGGCAAGCTCCCTGCGCAGCACGGGGTTCTTCACGCGCTGCTCACCCGGAACCTCCTGCCCGTTTTCATCCTTTGTGAGCTGGTAGCGCACCCGCACGATATATGCCTTCTCGGCGGCGTCGATCAGCACCTGGATCCGGTAGGTTTTCTGCAGATCCTTGCAGATTCCGGTGACCAGCTTCAAAATGTAGGCGATCTCATTCATGCAGCGCGCTTCGATCTCCTCCGCCGTGTTCTTCTTCATCTGGAACGTACAGTTGCTCTTTGGCTGGTTACAGAAAGCTGTCTGCTGCCGCAATACCTGCTCGTAGTTTCCACTGCCGTTTAAGAACACATGGACATACTCCTCGATCATCCACTGGTACCAGCGTTTCAGGCGCTCCTTTACCTCGGGCTCCAGGGAGCCGTCTGCATCCACATTGGCAGCCGTCAGGGAAGCCATGAGATTGGCAGCCTGTTTCTCCTGCTCCTGCTTCATGCGCACGATCTCTGTCGCCTTCTCATATGCCTCCGCGACGGTATTCTGTTTCCGCTCCTCCGCCTCTGCCTCCTGCATCCTTTTACGAATTTCTTCCTTGTGGGAAAATGCCGCGTGGATCGGCGGCAGCAGATCGTCTGCCAGACGGCAGGGTTTCATAATGATCTTAAAAACCTCGCAGGTGTTCACAAAATTTACAGTCTCCCGCAGGTCTCCGCCGTCCGTCATCACCAGAAACACGGTGTCCGGCGACATCATTTTTATCATGGAAAACAGTTCCGTCCCGCTCATCACCGGAATATGCATATCGCCCACAAACACATCCGGTCTGCGGTACTCGACCGATGCGATCGCCTCCTCAGCGGAAGTCTGCACATCATATTCAAAATCCAGCTCCACACTGTCTAGGATCGTCCGGATGCGGGCTGCATTGACCTCGTCAGGTTCCACAAACAATACCGTGTACATTCTTTTCCTCCCGTGAATCGTTTTTGTCACTAACCTTATGATAGCAAACGAAACGCTTTGCCACAATTCTTTTTCAAAAATTCGTAACACTTTTTTCTGCGGCTCATAAGATACAGTGTAAGAAAAATTTGGAGGAACAAATATGAGTGATTTAGCTGCAACAAACTGTGGTGGATGCAATTGTAACGAGGGAGGCTGCGGTTCCATTCTCTGGATCATCCTGTTGTTATGCTGCTGTGGCGGCAACAACGGCGGTATCTGCGGTGGAAACAATGGCTGCGGCGGTTTTGGAAACGACAGTTGCCTGTGGATCATCCTTCTTCTGTTCTGCTGTGGCGGCGGCTGCGGCAACAACAGCTTCTGCTAATCGCATGACGGCGCTGCGCCTGCCGGAGACTTCCGGCGGGCTGTGGCAATTCTGTAAAGAGCCCCCGGCAAAACCGGGGGTTCTCTTATTTTTCCACATCCTGTCTCTGCCCGGCGCGCTTTTTATGCTCCTTCAACAGCTTCTCGCGCACCTTACATTCCCTGGGCACATTTCTTGTCTTAAGACACTCCTCATCGATCTCGTAAACACTATCGTCTTCTATGATCAGCATATCGTTTCCCTCCCCTTCTATTCTATGCTGTTCCTGTCATAAAGCATCTTATCCCTGCATAGACTGAAAGAAAAAAGGGTTTTTATGGAAAATTCACCCTTCACGCCATTTGACTATATGACCCAGACAAGGGAGCTGCAAATGTTAAAAACGATGCTCCCCTATATGCAGGAGGCACAGAAAAAGCAGTTTGCCATATTAATAAAATATATGGAGCTGCAAAATACGATTCAGGTGTTTTCGCAGGAGGATAAGGTGCTCTCCATGTGCTCCGCCGAGGAAGGCGGCAACCAGATGCTTGCCATGTTAAACGATCTCCGCCAGTTCTGCAACAGCAGGGAGCAGGAAACACTCGATATGATCGCCAACATGGTCTCCATGCTCGAAACCTACGAAACCATTTTTAATTAGCCAGATTCAGAAAGGAAACTCCAATGGGAAATGATCTATTTCAAAACAATCCGCTTTTACAAAACATGGCTCCGGAGAAGCTGCAGTTTCTCATGAACTTCGCCTCCGCCCAAAAGCCTGCCGATTTCAAGGAGATGATGCCTTTTCTGCTCTCCACGATGAATTCTGCAAAGGCAAATAATATCCAGTTCACAGATCCGGAGACGGAACTTTTGATCACTATTTTAAAACAGAATATGTCGCCGGAGGAATCCGCGAAAGCGGACAAAATCATTCAGCTCATGAAAGGACGGAGGATGTCGCCGTAACTTTGCGGCGCCACCCTCCGTTCTTTTACCAGATCGATTCCTTGGCAACTTCAAGCACCTTGTCAATGGGCGATTCTGCCTTCCCGTTGCCATCCGTCCCCTCAAAATATTTGCGGCTTGCCGATTCAAAGACCACGTAGACATGATCTCCCGAAATCGCGATCTGCTCCGCGCACGGCGGCATCTCAACCTCCATCGTCGGCTCGTTTGGATTCTTTGTAAGCGCGAGCAGGGAGGCATACACCTTGAGGTAGGAAGAATTATTCCTGCCATAGGAGGTGCTCAGATAGACAGAACCATCCGTGTCAAAGGCAATGCCCTGCACCTTGCTCGGGATCCGGCAACTGCTTACCGCAGAAAGCTGATTGCCCGTCTCGTCGTAGCTGTACGAATACATCTTAGAGTCGAGCAGCTTCGTGTGCGTCGCAACCCAGATCCTCCCGCCGTAGCAGGTAATGCTGGACGGCGTGTTCTTAAGCTGGTATTCATCGGTCAGCTCCGAGATATCCACACTGCGCTGCGGCGCATCCTCCGCGATCGCCTTGATGTAGCTGTACGGAATCCGCTCCAGAGTCCTGGAATTGGAATGGCAGACCCAAAGATTCTCCCCGTCAAAAGCGATTCCCCCAAGATGGCTCTCCGCCTTCATGCGCAGCGTCACAAGATATTCTCCGCTTATGCGGTCAAACACCATGAGGGACCCATCATTCTCCGACTCCTCGGCGTAGGACGTCATCAGAATATAGTCAGGCGAAAAGCACAGTCCCTGCATACACTGGGTCTCGCTGTCGATCCGCGCCTCCCTGTAATCGCGCTCTCTCGTCGAAGGCATACCGGGAATCCTGACATCCTCGAGAAAATCATAGGAACACTCCTTCAGTTCTTTTTGTTTTCTGTCCCTGATGCCGGAGGAGCGGTAGGAATACATCTCTACATTATAATAATTGTCGATCTCCCGCGTCCACTTCGCAAAAAGAACCATATTCCCCGCATTCCGGCTGTTGATCTCCGTGATCTTGTCCGTGCAGGCGCGGTCGGTATACCATCCCGCAAAATTATAGCCGGAACGCTCCGGTATATTGAGAACATACGGGAGTTCGTCCACCGTGAGGGTAAACGGATTTTTGTTACCCGTTCCTCCGTTTAACGCATAGGCAAGGTGAATCTCTCCCGTCTCTGCCACGTCAGCCGCCGGCTGGCGCACCATATCCATATTCTCAATTTTTCCCATCGCCGCATTCCGGCTTTCCAGTTCATACACCCGCAGCATCTGCGGATCATTCAAAAGGAGGATGCATACACACACCACAAGTAACAGTTCTCTGTGCAGTCTCATGTATCCCCCTCCTTTTTCCTGATGTACAAATATTTACTTATTCTTCCACATTCTCAAGCTTTGATGCTCTTGCTTCCACCTCTTTCTGCTGGATATCCGACGGAGCCTGCTCGTATCTCGCAAACTCGTAGGAAAATGTACCGCTGCCTCCCGTCATGGAACGCAGGTCTGTATTGTAGCCGTACAGCTCCATATATGGAATATCAGCCACGATCTCCTGACAGCCGTTGTCCACCGGGTTCATACCGAGCACACGTCCGCGGCGTCTGTTCAGATCCCCCATGATATCTCCGGTATATTTGTCCGGAACGACCACCTTTAAGGATGCGATCGGCTCCAACAGAACCGGGGACGCCGCCATAAAGCCCTTCTTAAATGCCTGGATCGCAGCCACCTTAAACGCCATCTCGGAGGAATCTACCGGATGGTAGGAACCGTCATAGAGCACCGCCTTCACGCCGACAACCGGATACGCCGCCATCGGTCCTTTCAAAATTGCTTCCTGCACGCCTTTTTCCACTGCAGGGAAATAATTTTTCGGCACTGCACCTCCGACTACGCACTGGTCAAACTCATACGGCTTCTCCAGATCGCCGGATGGCTCAAAGGTCATCTTTACATGACCGTACTGTCCGTGTCCGCCTGACTGCTTCTTATACTTGTACTCCACGTCTGATTTCTTACGGATGGTCTCACGGAATGCCACCTTCGGCTTACTCAGCTCGATCTCCACCTTGTAGCGCTCTAAGAGCTTGCTCACCACAACGTCCAGATGCTGGTCGCCCATGCCGTAGAGCAACGTCTGTCCGTTCTCACTGTCGTTGACGGATTTCAGTGTGAGATCCTCCAGCATCAGCTTCTGCAGCGCCTGTGAGATCTTATCCTCATCTCCCTTGTTTTTCGCCTTATATCTCTTATAGGTATATGGTGTGGAGATTGTCATCCGAATATACAAAATCGGGTTTGCTTTTGTGGAAAGTGAATCGGTCGTCGTCGCGGAGGACAGCTTTGCCAGCGCGCCGATGTCTCCCGCATGGAGTTCCTTCACTTCCTCCGGCTTGTTGCCGCGCATAACGTAGAGTTTTCCAATTTTTTCCTCGACATCCTTGTGGTGGTTAAACAGCACGTCGTCCGTCTTTAAGACGCCGGAATTTACCTTGATCAGAGAATATTTTCCGATAAACGGGTCTGCGATCGTCTTCCAGACATAAGCGGACTTCGGTTTTGCAAAATCATAGTCTGCATTGTACACTTCGTTCGTCTTGGCATTGATACCGGTGCAGGAACGCTTCTCCGGACTCGGCAGATATTTCACAATATCCACCAGCAGCGTATACACACCTCTCGCCAGGAGATTCGAGCCCATCAGCACCGGAACGATGCTGCCGTCTGCCACATTCACGCGGAGCGCCTGGCGGATCTCATCCTCAGAGAATTCCTCGCCGTTAAAATAGCGGTCCATAAACTCCTCGCTCGTCTCCGCAACCGCCTCCATCAGGGCTTCCCGGCAGATGTCAAGATTCTCTCTGGAGTAATCCGGCACCTCGGTCTTTTCCACGCCGCCGTCGTCCGTCCAGCGTTTTGCGCGCTGCTGGAGCACGTTCACATAACCGACAAACTGTCCGTTCTCACGGATCGGCAGATGGAACGGCGCGATGCGCTTGCCGTACAGCTCCTGCAGATCCGTGACAACCTGACGGAAGCTCGCCTCGTCAATATCCATATCCGTCACAAACACCATACGCGGCAGTCTGTACTTCTCACAGAGCTCCCATGCCTTGCGTGTGCCGACCTCGATGCCCGCCTTGCCGGAGACAACGATGATCGCCGCGTCTGCCGCGCTGACCGCTTCCTCTGTCTCGCCGACAAAGTCGAAATATCCCGGCGTGTCGAGAATGTTGATCTTCGTGTCGTCCCAGATCACCGGCACGACGGAGGTGTTGATGGAGAACAGGCGCTTCGTCTCCTCCTTGTCATAGTCGCTGATCGTATTTCCAGCTTCCACTTTTCCCATACGCGTCGTCATTCCTGCAAGATAAGCCATCGCCTCAACGAGACTTGTCTTGCCGCATCCCCCATGTCCGAGTAAAACCACATTACGAATCTTGTCTGTCGTGTAAACATTCATTAGCAAACCCTCCATATTCTGCAAGTATTTTGTATATGGTTATATTCTACTAAATTTTTTCTGTTATTACAACTTATTTATTCATGTTTACTAATTAAATTTATATTATCATATATTTGTTTATATATTATGTATGCTTTTTAAATATTCTAATGAGATTCCCGAGGATTGTTTACATATTATTCACAATTTGGATTTCTCCTTTGCTTTCATACTTTAACGCATTGACTTTTTGTTTGGAAATGATATGATACTTTATAAAGATCAAACAGATGGAGACAAGACTATGGCACCTAAAAAAATCGGATTTCTCGGACTTGGACTGATCGGCGGCTCGATCGCCAGACGATTAAAAAAGCTGCACAGCGACTGGACGCTGATCGCATCGTCGGGACACGCGGAGACGATCGCAGAGGCTTACCATATGGGACTGATCGCAAACGCATCCATGTGCGACGTCACAGACTTTGCGGACTGCGACTACATTTTTCTCTGTATGCCCGTCCAGAAAAACATTGAATATCTGCGCTTTCTGCGCGGAAACATAAAAAAAGGCTGCATCATCACAGATGTCGGCAGCGTCAAATCCGACATTCACCGCGAAGTTGCAGCGCTTGGTATGGAGCACCAGTTTATCGGCGGTCATCCGATGGCGGGCTCAGAGAAAACGGGACTTTCCAGTTCCCGCGACTCACTTCTTGAAAATGCATATTACATCATCACGCCGACCCCCCGGACAACGCCGGAGGCTCTGGCTGATTTCACGGAGCTGACCGAATCGCTCGGAGCAATCCCGATGGTCTTAGACTACGAGCTTCACGATTACGCAACCGCAGCCATCAGCCATCTGCCGCACGTGATCGCCTACAATCTGGTCAATCTCGTGCGCGCCTGCGACGACAGCGACGAGACGATGAAAACCATCGCCGCCGGAGGCTTTAAGGACATCACGCGCATCGCGTCCTCCTCCCCGGTCATGTGGGAAAACATCTGTCTGTCAAACAAAAAGCCCCTCGTCCGGCTGATCGACACTTTTATCCGGATGCTCTCCCAGACGCGTGAGGACATCCTCGCAGAAAACGGCACGGCGCTGACGGACTCCTTCTCCGCCGCCAGAGACTACCGTGATTCCATCAATATACGCGGAAACGGCGTGCTGAAGCCGGTGTATGAACTGTATCTCGACCTGCTCGACGAGGCGGGACAGATCGCAACGGTGGCGACCATACTCGCCAGCAACCGTCTGAGCATCAAAAATATCGGCATCATCCACAACCGTGAATTTGAGGGCGGCGTGCTGCGTCTGGAGATGTATGACCGCGACTCGCTGGATGCGGCGGTCGCACTGTTACAGCGTCACCACTATACCATCTATGAGCGCTGAAAGCCTTACGCCCGCACCTTGGCACAAAAGGCTTTGACTTCCGCCTCGTCCACACAAGGGTACGTATTCCACTGCCCGTCCTCGGTGATCGCGAAGGAAACTGTTTTCCCGTGCGCAGTATCGTCCGTTTTTACTCCCTTGCAGGAGCTGTGTACCTGGGAAATCCCCGTCTCCGCGATCAGCTCCCTGACATTGGAGCTACGCACACCGCATCCCGCCAGGATCTCGATCCGGCTGCCATACTGCTTTTGCAGGCGGGCAAGCATCCCGGCTCCCTGCGGGGCAGCCAGCGCGCCTCCGCTTGTGAGGACACGGTCCACTCCCATTTCTATCAACTCTTCCATGCCGCGCGGCAGATCCTCTAAACAATCAAAGGCGCGGTGAAACACCGCGTCTTTTCCATAAGAATGTATGAGCTCTGTCATCTGTCTGGTACGCGGCAGATCGATGTGCCGCTCCGGGGTCAAAACCCCAAATGCAAGTCCGTCTGCCCCGCAGGAAAGCATCCTCTCAGCACTTTTTAACATACTGAGAAATTCGCCTGCGGTATAGCAGAAACCGCCTGCGCGCGGGCGCACCATCGCCACTACAGAGACAGAAAGCTTCTCCTTACACAAGAGCAGATCTCCGATGTCCGGCGTCAGCCCACCGAGGGAGAGCGCGCTGTTTAACTCGACACGCCCTGCCCCGCCGCGCTCTGCCGCCGCAGCATCCTCATATCCGCCGCAGCAGATCTCTACCTGGATCAAACCTGCTCCTCAAAAAACTTCTTGAGAGCTGCGCAGGCGCTGTCCTCATCCGGACCTTCAACGCTTACTGTAACCTTCTCGCCCTGCTTTACACCGAGAGCCATCACTGCCATCAGTCTGGTCAGATCAACTTCCTTGTCACCCTTTTTCATCGTAACCTTGCTCTGGTAATTCTTTGCCTCTTTTGCCAGAATACCTGCCGGTCTTGCGTGGATTCCAAGTTCATCCTTCACTACGTGATCAAATGTTTTCATTGTTTTTTCCTCCTTTTATTCTGCTTCCAAAATACCCTTGCGGATCGGCAATACCATTCCCGGCGCCACTGACAGCTCGTCCACTCCCATCTCGACAAAGGTTCTGGTCAGCTCTGTGTCTGCGCCGAGTTCTCCGCAGATACCAGCCCAGATGCCTGCCTCATGTGCCGCGTCCACAACCATCTTTATCATTTTGAGCACTGCCGGGTGGTGTGCGTCATAATAGCGGTCCAGCTTATTATTCTGCCGGTCAATCGCCAGAGTATACTGTGTCAAATCATTGGTTCCGATACTGAAAAACTGAACTTCCTGCGCAAGCTCGTCCGCGATCATCACCGCAGCCGGAGTCTCGATCATCACACCGAGCTCGATCTCTCCGTAAGGGATCTCCTGTGCGTCCAGTTCGCTGCGAACCTCCGCCATGATGCGCTTCACCTCGACCACCTCCCAACGGGATGCGATCATCGGTATCATGACTGCAAGTCTTCCATAAATACTTGCGCGGTAGAGTGCGCGCAACTGTGTGCGGAAAATCTCCTGACGATCCAGACAGATGCGGATCGCACGGTATCCAAGCGCCGGATTCTCCTCCTCATCCAGATTGAAATAATCAATCTTCTTGTCCGCTCCGATATCCATCGTGCGGATGATCACCCTCTTGCCCGCCATCATCTCGAGCACACGGCGGTAAGCGGAAAACTGCTCCTCCTCCGTCGGATAATCGTTATTCTGTAAATATAAGAACTCACTGCGGAACAGACCGATGCCCTCCGCATCATTTTCAAGTACGGCGGCAACGTCGGAAACACCGCCGATATTGGCATACAAATGGATCTTTCTGCCGCTCTTTGTCACGCTCTCCCTGCCCTTTAAGGTCGCGAGCAGCTTCCTCTGCTCCTGCTCCGCCGCGAGCAGTTTCTCATACTTCTCTCTCGTCTCCCCGTCCGGATCCGTGATAAAAAGTCCTTGTTTCCCGTCAACGATCGCAAGCGTGCCGTCTGTCACTTCGCCCGCCGGCGTCGCAACCAGCGCCGGAATATTCATCATACGAGCCAGAATCGCCGTGTGGGAATTGACAGAACCCTCTCTGGTCACAAAGGCAAGCACCGACTTCCTGTCAAGCTGGATCGTCTCGCTCGGCGCAAGATCATCCGCAAGGATGATCGCAGGATGCTGGTCTCCGTCTGTGCTCTCGTGAACACCACACAGAATACGGATCACGCGCTCCGATATATCCTTCACATCCGCAGAACGCGCACGCATATAGTCATCGTCCATCGACGCGAACATCTCCGCAAAGTTGTCTCCGGTCGTCGCAACCGCAAACTCTGCATTCACCTGCTGGCTGGCGATCATATGCTCGATCGCCTCACAGTAATCCGCATCGTCAAGCATCATCTGATGCACCTCAAAAATCGCGGCGTGCTCCTCGCCCACCTGCGGAAGCGCCTTTTCATATAAAGCTTTGAGTTCCTCAATGGCACATTCCTTCGCATCGGAAAACCGCTTAAGTTCCTGCGTGACGTCCTCCACTCTTGTTCTGCGCACCATCTGGTGACTGCTTCCGATCGTGCGGACAGGTCCGATCGCAATCCCGCCAAACGCAATTTTTCCCTTGAACTGTTCCATAACGTCTCCCCTTCTTCTGAATGATCTCATGGACTGAAAAAACCGGAAAGCAAAATACAGCCAGAAGTGTATCTCTCCCCGGTTTTATACACCTATCATAAAATGATTCTCTAATCTTTCTTATTATAGTTTTGATCGCATCGTTTGTCAACCTTTAGATATCGTGAAAAATCTGATATACATCAATTTTCACGGCATCCTCATCCGACATTCCGGTAAACCGACAACCGTACCTGTAATCATCCGGATGCTTCGCGCGGCGCACGATCTCGATCGCCGCACAGATGATCTCCCCCGTCCAGATCTGTATCTTCGCATCGTAGCAGGTTCCCACGGCAAGCTCCTTTGTGCTGGTAAACCCGATACCGCTCCTGGAAATATCCGTCACGTCCACGTGCGTAAAATGAAATGTTGTTCCCCCGTCTTCCCCGAGCTGTTCCAGCTCTACCGAGACATCCAAATCCAGCCGTTTGTGTCTCCTCTTCTCCATATCCTGCACCCCTCGCTGGTTGACATAAGAGTGATTCGCGAAGCGTCCACTCGTTGTTTGCTGTCCTTATTTTATCCGATTTCGCGACATCTGACAACTACTTTGTGTGCAGATCGGTCAGGAACATGGCGTCGCCAAAACTGAAGAAGCGGTAGCGCTGTGCCACCGCCTCGGCGTAGGCGTTTAACACGTGCTCTCTCCCGGCAAGCGCCGACACCAGCATCACCAGCGTGGACTCCGGCAGATGGAAATTTGTGATCAGACCGTCGATGACCTTAAACTGATAGCCGGGATAGATAAAGATCTCCGTCCACCCGCTCGTCTCCCGCAGATACCCGTTTTCGTCCGCAGCGGATTCCAGCGTGCGCGTGCTCGTCGTGCCGACAGCAATCACGCGGTGTCCCTCTTTTTTTGCGCGGTTGATCTTATCCGCCTCGCTCTGGTCGATCCGGTAAAATTCGGAGTGCATATGGTGTTTTAAGACATCCGTCTCCTTCACCGGGCGAAACGTTCCAAGACCGACGTGCAGCGTCACCTCCGCGATCTCTACACCCATCTGCCGCACCTGCTCCAAAAGCTCCGGCGTAAAGTGAAGTCCTGCCGTCGGCGCCGCAGCGGAGCCGTCGTACTTTGCGTAGACGGTCTGATAACGGTTCTTGTCCTCAAGCTGGTGCGTGATGTAGGGCGGCAGGGGCATCTGTCCAAGCCTGTCCAGGATTTCCTCAAAAATCCCCTCGTAGTGGAACCGGATCAGGCGGTTGCCCTCCTCGACAATCTCTGTGACCTCTCCCGTCAAAAGTCCTTCGCCAAAGCTTAGTTTTGTCCCGGGCTTACATTTCCTCCCCGGCTTTACCAGCGTCTCCCAGACATCGTTTTCCTTTCGCTTTAAGAGGAGCACCTCGATCTTCGCGCCGGTGTCCTCCTTCACGCCGTAGAGCCTCGCCGGGATCACCTTCGTATTGTTGATGACGAGACAGTCCCCCGGTCTTAAATATTCCGTGATATCGCGGAAGATCCGGTGTTCGATCTCCCCTGTATTTTTATCGAGTACCATGAGCCTTGAGCCGGAGCGGTCGCTCAGAGGATCCTGCGCGATCAGCTCCTGCGGAAGGTCATAATAAAAATCTTTTACGTCCATATTTTTCTCCAAAACTATTTGCGCAGCTCTGCTCCCATCTCCGTAAGCGCCGCCACGATCTTCTGCATTGCACCCGTGATGTCCGCCTCCTCGAGATTGCGGTCCTTTGCGCGGAAGGACAGAGAGTAAGCGATCGACTTGTAGCCCGGCTTGATCTGCGTGCCCTCATAGATATCGAACAGCTCATAGTTCTCGAGCAGACTGCCGCCCTTCTCGTCGAACACCCGCTCAATATCGCCCGCCAGAATATGCTTTGGCACGACCATCGAAATATCTCTCGTCGCGGCAGGGAATTTTGCGATACCCTCGTATTTGTGGTCAAAGGTCGCACAACACACGATCTGTGGCATATCCAGAACCGCCACATATGCGCGCTCCTTGATGGAATAATTTGCCGCAACGACCGGATGCACCTCGCCCAGATAGCCGATCACCGCACCGTCATAGATCACGTTTGCCTGGCGTCCCGGATGGAGGAAAGAACGTCCGGCGTCAGGGTCATACTGCGCCTTTGCCGTCATTCCAACCTTATACAAAAACTCCTCGATCACGCCCTTCATCGTATAAAAATCGCCGTCACCGTACATACCGAGCGTAAACTGCATCCGCTCCTCGGGCAGCTCCGTGACCGGAATCTGCTTCGGCAGATAAATGTTTCCGAGCTCGTAGAGACGGACATTTTTGTTTCTGCGGTTAAAGTTTGTGGAGAGCGAGGTCAGCATACCGTTGAGCGACACCGTCCGCATAATGGAGAAATCCTCACCGAGCGGATTGGTGATCTCGACCGCCTGACGCAGCGGGGAATCCGCCGCGATCAGCAGCTTGTCAAACACCTTCGGGCTCTCGAATGAATATGTCATGCCCTGCGAGAAACCGCAGAATTCTGCGATCTCCCTTGCGACACTCTCGATGCGGAGCTTAAAGGAGAGCTTTCCCGTCGTCGCCTCGCCGCTCGGCAGCGTGGTCGGGATCTTGTCGTAGCCGAAGAATCTTGCGACCTCCTCTGCCAGATCCGCACTGCATTCCAGATCCTGTCTAAAAGACGGAATCACTACCTCATTTTTTTCCTTATCATAGCCAAGCTCCAGACGCTCAAAGTAGGAGAGCATCGTCTCCGGTGCGATCTCTGTCCCCAGCAGACGGTTGTATTTCTCCGGCTCAAATGGGATTCTTCTGCCCTCTCTTTTCTCCGGGTAGACATCGACAACGCCGCCGACCACCTCGCCCGCGCCGAGCTCCTCGATGAGCTGGCAGGCGCGGTTCATCGCCTCAATGGCATTGTTCGGATCCAGACCCTTCTCAAACTTGGAGGAAGCGTCCGTCCTAAGCCCGATCTTCTTGGCAGAAAGGCGGATGTTCGTGCCGTCAAAGCAGGCCGCCTCAAACAGCATCGTCTTCACGCCGTCCGTGATCATGGAATTCTCGCCGCCCATGATGCCCGCGATGCCGACCGGTTTCTCGCCGTCACAGATCATCAGGACGGAATCGTCAAGCGTGCGCTCCTGCCCGTCCAGAGTCACAAACTTCTCGTCTTTTGACGCGCGTCTGACAACGATCTCACCCCCTGCGATCGTGTCGAGATCGTAGGCGTGCATCGGCTGTCCGTACTCCTCCATCACATAGTTGGTGATATCCACAATGTTGTTGATCGGACGGATGCCCTGCGCGCGCAGTCTCTGCTGCATCCATTCCGGCGACGGCGCGATTTTAATATTTTTGACAACTCTCGCCGTATATCTGGAGCAGAGGTCCGTGTCCTGTACACGCACCCTGATGTAGTCGTTGACGTCTCCGTCACTTCCGGTCTCCGTGACAACCGGAGGCACAAACTCCCTGCCAAATGTTGCGGCTGCCTCACGCGCGATCCCAAGCACTGCGAAGCAGTCCACGCGGTTGGATGTGATCTCATACTCCACCACAACGTCGTCAAGCCCAAGATAGCTCACTGCACTCTCTCCCACCGGCGCATCCTCCGGCAGAAGATACAGACCGTTCTCCGGTGCAAGCGGGAACATATCTCTGGTGGAGCCGAGCTCCTCGATGGAGCACATCATGCCATCCGACTCCACGCCGCGCAGCTTTCCTTTTTTGATCCGGATGCCTCCCTCGGTTTTACTTCCGTCGTGACCTCCGGCAACCCTGCCGCCGTCCAAAACGACCGGGACCTTGCAGCCCTCCGTCACATTCGGTGCACCCGTGACGATCTGTATCGTCTCCGTGCCGACGTCCACCTGGCAGATCACCAGTTTGTCTGCATCCGGATGGCGCTCGATGTTCTTCACCTGACCGATCACGATCTTCTCCAGATCCTCGTCCATGCGCTCATATCCCTCCACCTTAGAGCCGGATAATGTCATGGCGTCCATGTATTCCTGCGGGGTCACTTCCAATCCCGGAACTAAATCTTTGATCCATTTCAATGATGTTTTCATACTAATCATTCCTCCATTCCGACTAAAACTGTCCCAGGAATCTCTGGTCGTTCTCGTATAACAGACGCATATCGTCGATTTCATATTTGAGCAGCGCGATGCGCTCAAGTCCCATGCCAAAGGCAAATCCCGAGTACTTCTCCGGGTCGATACCGCTCATCTTTAAAACGCGCGGATGCACCATGCCGCATCCCAGGATCTCGATCCAGCCCTCGCCCTTACAGAAACGGCAGCCCTTTCCGCCGCACTTAAAGCAGGTGACGTCCATCTCCGCGGACGGCTCGGTAAACGGGAAATGATGCGGACGGAATTTTACCTTCGTGTCCTCCCCGAAAAGCTCGCGCGCGAACTCTGCCAGCGTTCCCTTTAAATCTGCAAAAGTGATATGCCTATCGATGACAAGTCCCTCGATCTGGTGGAAGGACGGGGAATGTGTCGCGTCCACCTCGTCGGAGCGGAACACGCGTCCCGGCGCGATCATGCGGATCGGAAGTTTCCCCTTCTCCATCTCGCGCACCTGGACAGGTGAGGTCTGGGTGCGGAGCACGATCTTGTCATTGATATAGAAGGTATCCTGCTCATCCTTTGCCGGATGGTTCGCCGGAATATTCAGCGCCTCGAAGTTATAGTAGTCATACTCGACCTCCGGTCCCTCCACGACCTCGTAGCCCATTCCGGTGAAAATGCGCTCCACCTCCTCGAGGGCAATCGTGTTCGGATGGCGGTGGCCGACATTATTTTTCTTCGCCGGAAGGGTCACGTCGATGACCTCCTGTTTCAGCTTCAGCTCAAGTTCCGCCGCCTCAAGCTTCGCCTTTGTCTCCTCCAGCATCCGCTCGATGCTCTCTCTCGTCTCATTGACGAGCTGTCCGACCAGCGGGCGCTCCTCGGGGCTGACATCCTTCATGCTCTTTAACACCGCCGTCAGTTCGCCCTTCTTTCCGAGGATCGCCACGCGGACGTCGTTTAGTCTGCCCAGATCCTTCGACTCACTGATCTGGCGCATTGCTTCTTCCCTGATTTTTTGAAGTTTCTCTTTCATCATAGACTCCTTTTCTCATATTCTGTCAATGCACATACAGTTTCGTTCTGCTTTATCAAGTAAAAGAACAAAAGTGTGCTTCGCACACCCTCGCGCTGTAATAAACTCTAAATGAAGCACACTTTTGCCGCGCCGAGCATGATTGCGCAGCAATACTTCCGCTCATGCGAGTGCGCATTCTCACACGAAGTGTGTTTTGTGACATAGG
>JAPFDX010000003.1 GCA_026168605.1 Roseburia sp.
CCTTATAGGATACCACTCCTCCAGTTCTCACCCCGGGCACAAGCTTTGTATCCGAAGCTGTAAAAAGCGTCACTGAATGACACGCTCCCAAACGGCGCAGGATTTCTATCCTTTCCTCCGAGGTGATCTTCTCACGGACGATATCCGCGTAAACCTCTCTCTCACTCATCCGGTAGCCATCGTCTATTTGAAGCTGCACCCACTTCTTTAACTCCTCTATAATTTCGCCTTTCATGACTTCGCCGATCAGATCACTGCCATATATTTTTTTCTGTGCTGCACAGATTCCATCGATGTACCCTTTCACACGATCCGGCAGATACGAAATCTGTGCATACATATTTCTTTCATAAAGACTTCCCACGAAGCTGACGTCATATGCATATGCCACACTTTCCGTTATTCCTCCAAGCTGCAGGTTTAAACGCGTGGTATTCACCGCCAGCGGTAGATGGTATATATGTTCAAGCCCCAATTCCCGCATCTCGCGACACTGTACTGCATCAAACAAAAATAAATATGTCCCCCTGCATTCCGCTGCAGGCGAATAGAGCGTTCTGTGCGGTGCATCATAGATCCACGCCGCATATATAACCCCAAGCCTCTCTGCACTTTTTGCAATCAGCGGAAAGAAGTCAAAGCTGAGGAACATCTCACACTTTTGCTCCACAAAGATTTTCTCCAGACTGGCTGAAAACTCCGGATCATTCTCATAACCGAGCATCGGAATATAACACTTTACCACAAAATGTCCCAGTCTGGTCAAAGCCTCGTATATATCTGACTCCGAATTCTCTTTCCATGTATAATAAAATATCCGCATCTTGTTCTTCCTCTAACAGTATTCCCTCAAAAACTTCTCTCTGTATCTGTAATAATTTTTTAAATTCAAAAATCCGTCATCGTGCAAACACCACGGTTTCTCCTGCCGCGGAACCACCACCTGGTATCCGGCTTTTAAAAACTCTCTGCTCTGCGAGACATCATAGAAGTCCCACCCGTCAAACAAGTCCTCTCTCCACGGCAGATCATACTGCGTCGCCATCAGGAGCCCATCCACCGCCTCGACAGTGCAGTACTCTTCATGCACAGTACGAAGTTTGCTTTTCTGTGTCTTGTATCTCATATTTCCATACAAATTTCCTACTCTTCCCCCATACCACATAATTGCATTCTCCGGAAAACAGACAGCGCCGACCATTCCAATAAGACCTATTTCCTTTATTTTAAAAATCCTCAATATCTTTTCAATAAAATCCCGTTCTATAATAAAGACATCCTGATGCAGATAGACCTTGTACTTTGCGTCGCTTGCTCCCATCGCCTCGTTATATCCCGCCGTCATGGAAATCGCATCCCATATAGAAAGAACCTCCATTTCATACCCCTCAGGCACACGCAGTGCCTGAAGATATTTTATCTGCTCAGCCTCATATTCCAAGCTATTTACACACATAATAAAGCATATTTTTCTCTCATTCATCCGTCTTTTCCCTATTTCTCATATTCTGAAGTATCTTTTGTACTTCCCCGTCTGTCTCCTTATTTCCAATTTCCAACACCCTCTGCCCAATATGGTCCCTTCCAGCAGCAAACCATGCATCTGCCACAGACAGATACTGCTCTGGTGTCCACGGCTTCTCTTGTTCAAGTAGCAAAAAAAGAAGTTCCTCTCCTCTGTGTGTTTCCCCCATCTGTTCCAGGAGTTCCTCTACTGCCTCCTGATCTCCATACCGGAGATGCCACAGTTTTTCTTGCAACAGATATATTTGCTCTCTCTCTACCCATACACCCGGGTAATCCACAAGCTGCTTTCTAAGGCACACAGCGTTTTCTTCCCCTTGCATTCTTTCATAAAGTTCTGCCAGCTTACACACCATTCTCTGGTTTCCTTCCCACATCTGTGTGATATATTCCAATAGAACAATTTCTATTCCATACATTTTCCGCCTTTCAAAACACTTTTCCATAAACAACATGACACGCAGCGGATGTACTGCCATGATCACAACTCCTGTCACAAACCCTATGATTGTCAGTCTCTCCTCTTCCATGCACTGGTAAAGCCCTTCTTCTGCAACTTCCGCATCGAGAAACTCCATCCCATATATTGCAAATCGCATTTTCCGCAAACGGCTTTCCATCTGCTTCACAGACACAATGCCACTTAGTATCCCCTCATTCTTTCTGGGACATCGTTCACGCTTCGCAATCATCACACCGAGCGTGACTGCTGCGATCTCCTCTGTCATCTGGTAATGTTCCTTCACCTCGTCCGATTGCAGTAATACTTCCAGCCGTTCTGTCTTTCCCTCATCTTCCCCTCGCAATATCTCATCAAATCTTCCACACAACTCCGGCAATTTTCTCCCATACTTCTCCTGCCATACATCTTCCCGCTCCGCCTCTTGTCTGGCATATTCTTCCGAATCCTTCCTGATTTCCGGGTTCATCCTCTCGTCTCCTTCGTCAATTTTCTCTTGTATGTTTCGTTTATCTCCGATACAATAAGACTGGTTCTATTATACATCAGATTATCCCTCAATAGGAGAAAATTCTTATGAAAATTTTATTTTATCGCTACGGAAGTATCTGTGAGCCGGATATCACGCAGGCTCTGCGCGAAAACGGTCACACGGTCACAGAGCTAACCGAAGAAATTACAAATAAAAATTTATTTCTGGGAGACTGCGCAAAACTTGTCAGTTCCTCCCTATTTGAACATCCACAAGACTGTGTTTTTTCCATCAATTTCTTTCCCATCATATCCGATGTCTGCAATATTTTTCATATTCCATACTTGTGCTGGATCGTGGATTCTCCTGTCATGGAACTGTGGGCAAAGCCTATCCAAAATCCCTGCAACCGGATTTTTCTCTTTGACCGACAGCAGTATAACGAGATTGCCCCATTAAATCCCGACTGTGTCTTCCATTTTCCGCTTGCGGTAAACATTTCTGGCAAACAGCAGGCGATCAAGACTGTCTCTTCGCTTATGTGCGAGCAGTTTGCCTCCGAATGTTCCTTTGTTGGCTCTCTCTACACTGAAAAATGTCCTTATGACAAATTAGAGCATCCTCCTGCATACCTGCGTGGTTATCTGGAAGGAATTATGGCTGCTCAACTTGAAGTATATGGCTACTATTTCATTGAGGATCTGCTCACGGACCGGATCGTCCAGGATTTCAAAGCGCACCTCCCCGGTTTTTACCAGTATCCGCTGGAAAATTTTTTGACAGATAAAACCATCCTGGCGCAACTATACATCGGCAATAAGATCACTGCCCTCGAGCGGTATACAACATTAAAGACGCTGTCTGAACATTTTTCCTTTGACCTATATACCGGCAGCGACACCTCCGATCTTCCCGCAGTCCATAACCGCGGTCTCGCAAAAACACTAACCGAAATGCCATTAATTTTTCATGGGAGCAAAATCAACCTAAACACGACCTCAAAACCCATCCGAACCGGTATTCCGCTTCGTGTATTTGATATTATGGGATGTGGCGGCTTTGTTTTGAGCAATTATCAGCCCGAATTATGCGAATTTTTTGAACCGGGCGTACACTTTGATTACTATACCAGCCAGGACGAACTCATAGAGAAAGCCGACTACTACCTGCATCACGAAAAGGAGCGGGCAGAGATCGCCCAAAACGGACTTGAGAAGGTCGCACGGGATTATAGTTACCCGAAGCGGTTAGACGAATTGTTTTCTATTGCATTTAAATCAGAAAGGTGAACATACCATGCGAATTTTATACTTGGACTGGCCCTGCTTCGGCAAGGTAGATACACAATCTACACTAGAGCAGATGGGGCACACTCTCATCCCTTTTTTTCATGTGGATTACCAGAAGCGGAATAGTTCTGCGTTTTCCTCTGCCTTTGATACATTTGTCGGCGGCGAACAGTTTGACTGTTGCTTTTCCTTTAACTATTTTCCGGTTGTCTCTCAGTGCTGCCTGCAGCATGACTTAAAGTACATTGCCGTCGTATATGACAGTCCTTATGTCATGCTCTATTCCTACACACTTGCAAACCCAAACAATTATGTATTTCTCTTTGACAAATGTGAATACCTGACATTAAAAAATGGCGGTCTTAATTCCGTTTACTACACCGCCCTTCCAGTAAATGGAAACCGTATCGAACATCTACTAACAAAGACCTACGACAAATCTCGTCTCTCTGCCGATGTCTCCTTTGTGGGTTCTCTCTACAATGAAGATCATAACTTCTTTGACCGGTTATCCGGCATCAGCGACTATTCCAGAGGGTATCTGGAAGGAATCATGAATGCGCAGTTGAAAGTGCAGGGCTACAATTTCATTGAGGATGTCCTGACACCCACCATTGTTGGTGAAATGCAAAAATCCGTGCCCTACACGCCGGATGCCTCCAGCGCTGAGTCTGAAAAGTATGTCTATGCCAATTACTTCATCAACCGTAAAATCACTTCCATGGAAAGACAAAAATTACTTACCTCCGTCGCCGCGCGCTGTGCACTGCGGATTTACACTCTGAACCCAAACGCCGTGATCCCAAATGCCTGCAACATGGGCGCTGTCAATTATTATTCTGAAATGCCCTATGTGTTTGCCAACAGCAAGATCAACCTCAATATCTCCCTGCGCAGCATTCAGTCCGGAATTCCTCTGCGCGCTATGGACATTATGGGGGCAGGCGGATTTCTCCTCACAAATTTTCAGACGGACTTTTTGGATTATTTCATACCAAATGAGGATTTTGTCTATTATGAAAGCGAAAACGATCTTCTTTTCAAAGTCGAGTATTATCTGACACATGAAAGGGAACGGTCAGAGATTGCACAAAACGGTCACGAGAAGGTAAAAAAGAATCATTCTTTCGAAAAATTTTTCTCATACATTTTTTCCGTTGTCTTTCGCGAATCATAAAGTGGGACAAAAATATTGGGGCATTCCCCTTACGGAGAATGCCCCAATATGGCTGTTATTCTTATTCAATTACTGAAGTAAGGATAATACACCCTGGTTAGAGGTATTAGCCTGAGCCAGCATAGACTGTCCTGCCTGAGCAAGGATGTTGTTCTTGCTGTACTCAACCATCTCAGCCGCCATATCTGTATCACGCAGACGGGACTCAGCAGCCTGTGTATTCTCAGCTACGTTGTCAAGGTTGTCGATGGTATGCTCTAATCTGTTCTGTAATGCACCGAGCTTAGAACGCTGAGAAGATACCTTCTCAATAGCACTCTGAACTTTCGTCATAGCCTGACCAGCTGAATCGAACGAAGAAACATCAAGACTCGTGATTCCAAGAGAAGAAGCGCTCATGTTGCTGATGCTGATAACGATGTTCTGTCCCTCAAGCGCACCAATCTGCAGATTCTTTCCAGTGAAGTTACCATCCAGCAGGTTGTTTGTGTTGAACTGGGTTGTAGACTGGATTCTGTCAATCTCAGATGTCAGTGCATCAATCTCATCCTGGATAGCCTGTCTGTCTACAGATGTATTGGTGTCGTTTGCAGCCTGTGTTGCAAGCTCGTTCATACGCTGTAAGATAGAGTGAGCCTCATTTAATGCACCCTCAGCAACCTGGATTGCAGATACACCATCTTGTGCATTTGCAGATGCTCTGTTAAGACCACGAATCTGGCTTCTCATCTTCTCAGAAATGGAAAGACCTGCTGCATCATCTGCTGCGCGGTTGATTCTGTATCCGGAAGATAACTTCTCAGAAGACTTTGCCTGACGGTTTGTTGTGATACCTAACATTCTGTTAGAGTTCATTGCTGTAAGATTGTGCTGTACTACCATATTATTTTCCTCCTTGAATTAAGTGCAGCTTCCATGCTGCATAAGAATTGTCCTGACCTTATCCTTATCTGGCCGTACGCTCCTTTCAGGACTTAGTCATAAGTAGCTTTCTTGCTTACTTGTAATATATATCGGATTGTCTTTCAAATACTTTAGCTTTTTATATTTAATTTTTTATTTTATTTTTTCTTATCTGTGAACTGTGGATCAACAAATGCGGTATTCATCATATTCTTATAATACTGGTTTACGATCTTCTGACTTTTTCTGACCTCTTTTACCTGCTTTTTGACTGCCGCAAACTTCTGCTCCATCAGCACTTTGTTTCTGGCTTCCTGCGTCTGAATGTCTGCGCTCTTCTCGGTCAGTCTACGGATGTACTCCTGCATCTCCCTTATTTCATCAGCATATGCGTCCTTGTTTTCGTCTAATTCATCCCGCACGTGCTCAAAAAGTTCCTGAAAACCACTGTCGAGCAGTTCCAGTTCTTCGATCAGCTTTGCTTTCTCCTCAACCGTCCGGTCAAAATCATCCGGATCCGACGCTGGGTTTTCCAGTTCACCTCTCTGCGCCTGGTTTATTCTGATGATTTCTGTAAGAATATGCTCCTTCTTCTTCAGGCTCTGTATCATAACCGGAAGATATCCGTTCTTCTCCATATATGTTCCCCGCTTCCTGCCTATTTCTGTGTCTTCGCCAAGTGCATCACTTCTTTCCATGTATCACGCATCGTACGGAGATGCCCCAGAACCTCCTCCAGAATCTCGCTATCCTTCTTGACATTTGCCTCAGCAAGCCTGCGCATCAGATAAGAGTACACTGCATCAAAATCTTCCGCCACCGGATAATTGTGGTTTAAAGTGCTCTGAAACTCCAGGATAATCTTCTCAACTTTAATGATATTATTATGTGCTTTTTCAATCTGATTCTGCCTGATTGCTTCAAGCGCAATATTACAAAACTTTATCGCCCCCTCATAGAGCATCAATGTAAGTTCTGCCGGTGTTGCAGTTGCCACTTTGCTGTTAGCATATACCGCATATCCTCGATTTGGTAACATTCCCTATCCTCCACATTCCTTTTCGCAACAACAGCACACCTGCCAGACTGTGCAGGTGTGCCCGAAAATTTTGTATGTATTTATCAACCACCGAATAATTGACTCAGAGAAGATGTCTGGCTGTTCAGCTTCGACAACGCCGTCTCCATCGCGGCGAATTTCTGGTAATAGTAATCTTCCTGTTTTTGCAGCTTTTCTTCCCACTTCTTAATGAGATCTGTATAGTCACTGTACTCTGACGCCATCTCCTTGTCATTATACACAGTATATGTACTTCTCAATGAGGTAGCCTTCATCTTTTCATCAATCGAATTATACAGATTGGTAGCCAGCTTCTGCATAAAAGTCACTACCGTATCCGGATCCGAGTTAATTGCCGCCATAAGCTTATCTTCTTTACCCGAAGTTGCAAGATCATCCTCATCTCCATTGATATGATATGCATAATGCTGGTTTTTGGGTGCATCCAGATAACCCAGTGTATTGATGCCAAAACTTGACAGATAGTAAGTTTTTCCATCAATTTCTATTCCCTGACTCATGGATGATGTCATGGCATTTAAGACGCTCTCCAGACTGTCATCGCGGCGTAGAAGAGAATCCTTAATCTTTTGTTCCCATTTCTCAATCTCTGCCTCGGACATTGCCTCTTTTTCTTCATCCGACAGTGGCTCATAACCCTTTGCAGTCTCTGCATTATAAAGCGATGCCATCTCGTTTACTAACGCATTATACTGCGTCAAAAAGTCTTTGATCTTGTCGTAAATTGCCTGTGTATCTGTATTTGTCGTAATTGTAACGGCATTTTCATCTCCATCTCCAGTCACCCCTTGGACTGTAAGGTTGAGTCCGTTAATCGAGAATGAGTTGGAAGAACCTTCGTATTCCACACCGTTAAGTTTAATCTTTGCATTCTGCCCGTCAATCTTATTTGCACCGTTTGCAGTGTCCAGTCCCAAACTCTTTAGGGCTTTCTTTCCGTTTTCATCCAGCCCTTCAATCTTAAAATCTCCTTCTTTTCCGGTATTCCTTGCACTGACATAAAAGCGACCGTTTGCTTCATCAAAGTTCGCATGCAAACCTGCATCCTTTAACTTGCCAACAACCTCATTCACTGTTGTATCAGCATTTACAGAAATCTCCTTTTTTTTGCCGTTCACTGTCACTTGAAACTTGGCGTCGCTACCATCATAGCCGAGATCCTTTAATGTCGTACTCCCCTTGGTGCCGTCTACCAGTTTGGCACCAGTCAGAGAACCTGCCTGCGCAATCTGAAGTACATTTAGTTTCTGCGTACCATTTGGTGCCCCACTTCCCGCACTGACTGTTACCTTTGTGCTGTCCGAACTGATCGTTGACTTTATATCATACGCAGTGCTGAGACGCAGATTACCCACCGACTTATAAAAACTGTAAATCTTTGTGTTCAGCGACTTCCACGCTTCCTGCTTCCAGGCGAGCTTCGTCTGTGCTTTTTTGTACTTTTCTGTCTTGTAGTCATAAGAGGATACCAACGCTGATATAATCGCCTCGGTATCCAGACCGGAATTCAACCCCGTAATACGAATTGGCATATGCTTATCCTTCCTTTCCTGCTTCTGTAAGTTTCCTTACCGCTTTTCATCCACAAGGATCCCCGCAATCTCCCAGACCTTTGCGATCATGTCGAGCGTCTGCTCCGGCGGGTATTCCTTGATGACTTCTCTTGTTGTCTTGTCAACAATCTTAATCGTAACACGGTTCGTCTTCTCATGGATCCCGAAAATCGCTTCGGAATTTGTCAGACGCTTGTTCAGATCGCTGACTGCGTTTTTCAACTGCTTGTTGTTTAAGCCTGCAAGTTCTTCGGCGCGCCCCTTGTTCTCATCCGCTCCGGTATTCACGGAAGAACCCTGTGTTGTATTTCCCAATGCCGGTATTCCCTTGGACTGTACCGCCGGATCAACGCCCTGCGCTGCTGCCGTTGACACTGCCGCACTTCCCTGATACGGCACCGCACCACTCCCTGCCATTTTTTCAATTCCCATTGCTTACCACCTCCGTGTGATATTCTTGGCATTCTTTTGTCTGTATTTTCTATGTCATATATCGGAGAAACTCTCCATTTTATTAACCGTTTCAAAAAAGATTCTTCAAAGCTTCAAGTGCTTCCGCACTCACCGCAGCCTTGTTTTCCTGCTCAATCTGAAGATAGACCTCCTTGCGGTAGACCGGCACCTCCTTCGGCGCCGAAATCCCTATCTTCACCTGATCCCCGCGAATCTCCAGCACGGTTACCTCGATGTTATTGTTGATAACCAGTGACTCTCCCTTTTTCCTTGTCAATGCGAGCATATGTCAGTCCTCCGTTTTCTTTCCGGCGTTTGCCGCACCATAAATCTTGTATTTGACAGGATAATCGCCGTCGATGATCATCTGGCATCCCTTTTTGGTCTCCGTGTTGATGATGATCGGCGCTTTTAAGTTCACGGACGTCTCTTTCACATCCGGACGCGCAGTCACCGTCACCAGCACATAGGTATTCTCATCCGTCAGCCCGCCGAGCGGAGCGAGCATCTCCTCATTCACTGTGGGATTGTAATCCGGCTTCACCAGATTCGGCTGGATGACCGGGAAAGCAGTCTGTGGATCGTCCATGGACTGCAGCCACATGATCGCGCTCTTCTCCTTGGTCTCCTCATCAAAAATCAATGCAAATTTCTGATAATCCGGCAGCCCGACCATGCCATTCTCCAGTGTGATGAGCTTATCCTCTGCAATATCTATCGTTCCAAAAAGTCTGGTTTCTGCTTTCATTGGGCGTTCTCCTTAAAGAAAGTTCAGTAATGTATTCTGGTTTACCTTCGCAGCCGCCTGAAGAGAAGCCTCATAAGCCCCATATGCCGCCGTGTAATCGATGATAATGTCAGAGAGCTCCCGGTTCTCATTGGTGGACGTCAGCGTCTCGACTGTTGTCTGCTGGCTCGACATACGGTTCTTTGTCAGTTCAAGGCTCTGTCCCCTGCTTCCCAGTTCTGTCTTTGCGAGATTTACCTGCTCCATATACTCGTCACAGTGACCGATGTAGCTGTTATAAAGCTTCTGCATATTGTCATCCGCATAATCAAGCTCTTTCTTCGCAGCCGAAAGCCACTTGTTAAGCTTTTCCTGCTGCTCCGGTGAAGAATACTGCTCCATCTTCATCATCTCTTCGACCTTTGCCACCTTGTCAAAGGCGTCCTGCGCAGCGCGGACTGCCTCGATCAGCTCGTCCACATCTCTCCCAAGATCAGCGTTAAACACATCAGAAGCCGAGGTATTTACCGTGATGGTCTGGTTCGGAGCGATGATGTAATCGATGTTCTGCTCCACTTCCTTGCCATTCACATACTTGATATATTCCACCGGATTCTTCGGGTCTGTATTGTCCGTACAGTTAAAGTAATATTCCGGACGTAACTCACCTTTATCAAAGCCTGTCTTTTTATAGTCAAGATCCATGCTCGCCTTGCCGCTTCGCATATTGGCGGATGTATCTTTTCCGAGAACCATCTCACCCGTCTCTTTGATAAAGACTGCCTCATCATCAGGAATCTCATACTTGCCGCCATTTGCAGCCGCCCAGTCGTCAAGTGTGTCGTACACCGTGACATTCACATCGCCCGTCGTCCCGTCTGCGTTGGTGTATGAGAGTGTTCCCTTATCTCCGTTTGCAGCTAACACTTTGCCATTCTTGTCCGTGATGCTGTCAATTCCGCCGTAGCTGAGACGGATCCTGTCAAAAACCGCCTCATCCGGATTCGGAACCGGATTCTTCAGCACTTCATCCGGCGTCGTCGGAAGATTTACCTCGTCACTGTGATAACGGTATTCCTCGATATCGCCAAACCCGAACGACTGTGTAATATCATAGGAAGCCGTCTTATCATTCTCCAAAAATGTCAGATTCTTGTTTGTGTGATAGCCGGTAAACACGGTACGTCCCGCATACTCTGCATTTCCTTCCGCATAGATCTGGTCTCTCAGCTTCTCAAGCTGTGTCAGGATCGTCTTTCTGTCATCCGGCGTCAGGGAGTCCTGCGCGCCCTGCACACACAGATCACGGATATTTTTGAGGATAGAATTCATGTTAGTGATGGCTGTCTCTGTGATATTCATCCAGGATTCCGCGTCCGGTATATTATTTTCGTAATACTGGTCAATCTCGCTTAAGGTGCTGCGCAGACGCAGGGAGCGGATGGCGATCACCGGATTCTCAGAAGGTCTCTGGATCTTCTTCTGGGAAGCCATCTGGTTATTCATGTTGTTTACATTGACCTTATTTCCATTGATGTTGCTCATGGAATTGTTTAACATCATATTATTTGTAATACGCATCTTCTTCCTCCTATACGCCTGTTTGCAGGATCAGTCTGTCATAGATCTCAGACATGACGGAAATCATTTTCGACGATAAATTGTAAGCATTCTGGAACTTGATGAGATCCAGCGCTTCCTCATCCTCATCCACACCGGAAACAGAAGCTCTCTGATTTTCAATCGTCTTGCCGATATTCTGGAAATTCTTCTGGTAGATCTCACTCTCCTGGGTGTCAATGGAGATATCCGAAATCATACACTTCAGGAATCCGTCCGCCGTTCCGCCGCGGTAAAGAATCGTGTCGCTCTTTAACAGTGCCAGCTTCTCCACCAGATCATACGCATCTACACCGCCCGTTCCGGTGGTATTCGTCGTCGTGGAAAGTCTGTTCGGGTCTTTCTGGCAAACATCCGATACGCAGATATTAAATGCCGTCAGCTTGTAATAGCTGTCCACCGCAGAGCCTGTACCCACCTGACCGTTTGCATCCTTTCCATCGAACAGATACTCTTTTCCGGTCACAGGATCTTTTCCCGTGAAAAATGCGTAATCGTCTGTCTTATTACCGTTTAAGTCCTCACCGGTATGGTGAATGTCGTTGTACGCTTTTGCAAAGCTGCGCAGGAACTGGTTCATCTGCGCCATATAATATGGAATACCCATGGAATCCACAGAGGTTCCAACCGCCGCGGTTCTTCCATCCACTCTTCCCTGATCCTGAACTGTCAGGCTCTCTTTCAGGTTGAATGTGTAGGATGTGATGTTCCCATCCGCATCCGTCTCAAATGTAAAGCCTTCGTATGCGTACTCCCTGCCGTTGATCGTAAGGATGCCGCTCTCCGGAAGCGTCAGCTCCTCCACCGTGGTCATCGAGGGGTTTGTAACCTTAATATGATTTGCGTCGACCACCTTCGTGTCACCGCTGAAATTGTCTCCGTTATTGCCATCGCGGATATCAAACAGCGCTTTCAGGGAACCCGACATGGAACTTCCGCCGGCGTTAAACGTATTTCCCGTATTTGACCATTTCAGATCATACAGGCCCTCTACGTCCGACTGGTTCACCTTTTCCTCGCGCGCCACACACTCAAGTGTATTATATTCTTCTGTGTTGACAAGCACCTGACCGCCAATCTTTACCGTATAGTAATGCGCGCCTGTCGGTCTGTCCGGATCGTTGGAATTTCTGACCGGAACTTCCTCCACCTCTGTCGGCACAATCTTTGAAAGCTCGTCGATCAGCAGCGCTCTCTGGTCACGCAACTCATTTGCATATCCGCCCTGCACCTCGATATTGTTGATCTGGTCATTTAAGACTGCGATCTTCTCCGCGATCGCGTTAATATTCATGACCGTGGCTTTGATCTCCTCGTTCGTGCTCGTCTGCAATTCACTGAGTCCGTTCGCGATACTGTTAAAATATGTCGCAAGATTCTGGGAGCTTCCGATGTACTGCTTTCTGGTATTCATATCCGACGCGTGGTTCTTCAGCGTATCCAGATCGTTGAACATCTTGTTTAGTATGGTCGAAAAGCCCTTAGACGATGCGTCATCAATAAAGTAATCCTCGATCTGCTGTAAATGTCCCAGTCTCGTGTCATACATCCCTAACGCCGACTGGTTCTGCCAGTATTTGGTGTCGAAATAAAGGTTTCGCACCTGTGTGATGGAGACGGTCGTGACACCTGTTCCCGCACTTCCGTATTTCGCGTGAACACGGAGTGCATCCGAAGCGACACGGTTCGCCTGCTGTCTCGTATAACCTGCGGTACGCAGATTTGATATGTTGTTTGCCGTCGTGTTGAGCGCTACCTGATAAGCGTTCATGCCCGACGCCGCAATATTTAATCCAAAAAATGTAGATGGCATAGCAACACCTCTTTCTTTATCCTAACTGCGTGATCAGATGCTCAATCATTTCATCAATGACATTGATGAAACGGCTGGCGGCATTGTACGCATTCTGGTATTTGATCATATAGGTCAGTTCTTCATCCGAGGACACTCCGATGACCTGCTGTCTCTGGTTGTCGGCTGCTGCCACAGTCCCTTCCAGACTCGCTGCCGTGGAGCCGTACACATTTGCGATCGTACTCATCTCACCGATCATCGAACCATAGTAATCTTTGAAGCTGCATGGCTTGGTGTCATTCGGGTTTAACACAAGCAGATCCTCGTCCCAGACGGTCGCAAGTTTCTTCGCCAGATCATAGTCCACTGTGCCGTCCTGCTTTAAGTGAGGCAGCAGACCTTCCTGCCCGATCAGTTTCTCATTGATCTTGAGACTTTCCAGCGTGTACTGCTTGGACGGATCCGACGGATCCTCCTCATTGTAGATGTAGATCGTCTGCTGCTGACCGTTTGCGTCCGTATAAGTCGCCTCTGTATAGCGCTCCGAGCCCACGCGTACGAACAACTCCTGTGGCGGCAGCTCTCCATCGGAACCGGTCGCACAATTTGCGGTGTCCAGGATCTTTGTATTCGGACCGATCGTGCGCGTCGTGCCATCCGGAAGTGTGACCGTAAGAGGATTGCCTCCCGTGATCTTGTCCGCCGTGATATTCGGGCAGAGGATGTCATTCAAGGTGGTCACAATCCCGTGAATGAGCTGATCCAGCTCTGCCTGTGCAGACAGCATGATCGACATTCCGGTCGTATCGTTGAAGGTATCCTTATCCATACCCAAAACGTCTGTATAATTCGCGATATGGTCTCCGCGGGCAAGGATCAGTCCTTTCAGTTTTCCCATATCGTTTTCGTTCTCTGTGGAAATATCGGTGTCAAATTCAAACACATTCGCATATTTCCCTTTTTCTGTATCGGACAGATAGCCCCAGTACGGTGTGATAAATCCGGTTACCTCATCGTATTTCTTCTCGATCTTGTGGTAGCTGATCTCATCGACAAACTCGACGCCCTCAAGGCTGACCTTCACGCTTCCGCTCTCTGTCTCATGATACGAGATCTCCGCTAACGCCGACAGTTCATCCAGCGCCTGGTCTCTCGCATCCCGCAGCGTCATCGCCGTCTCAATATCACCGGCTTCCACATCCTGGATCTGCATATTCAGCTCATGGATCATCTTGCCGAGTTCATTGATCTTGTCAATGTCATCCGATATCTGCGTGTTGATATTGTACTGGTAGCTCTTAAGTCCGTCGTAGACGCTCCCTGCTCTCTGAAGGAACAACTGCGCCTTCTGGATCACGAGGTTCTGGTTGACACTGTCATCCGGCGCTTTGGAAAGCTCCTGGAATGACACCCAGAAATCCTCCATAGAACTCTGGAAAGTCTGCCCCTCCAGCTCCTGAAAATATGTCTCTACCTCCAGCGCCGCCTCATAGGTCGACTGGTAAAACGCCTGACGGCTGTTCTCCGTCCGGTAAGCCCTGTCCAGAAAGATGTCTCTGGAATGTACAACATCCGCGATCTGAACACCAAGTCCCGACTGCTGCTTGCTGATTGCAGCCGTCGTATTGAATGTAATGTAATTGCGGTCTGAAAATAACACCTGCTGTCTAACATACCCTTTGGTATCTACATTCGCCAGGTTGTTCGCCGTTGTGTTCAGCGCGTGCTGGCTGTTCTGCAGACCAGATGCGCCGACATATAGGCTTCCAAAAGCATTTGCCATGGTTCTCTCCTCCTTTTACTGCTTCGCATCAAATCCACTTCCGCCAAGCAACTCTCCTGTATTGTAAGCATTTTTATCGTAATTCGCCGTCTCCGGCGCCTGCCGCATACTCCGCAGCAGCGTAAGGTCAAACTCGACCATCTCCATCGCCTGATTTAAAAGAACCTGATTCTGCTCATTCATGGCGCGCATCCGGTTCCCCGCCGCCAGCAGTCTGTCCCTGCACTCCGTCAGCATCCGCTGCTCCTCCGGCTGGTTTTCCAGATATCCGATCATCTTATTGATCGTCATGTCCTTCGGCTCTTTGCCGAGCACCGTCGCCATATCATTTAAGATCCCGCCGCGCTTGTTGGCGAGATTCGCCAGAACACTTGCAATCTCCTGTTCCTTCGCCGTCACTGTCCCAAGCTCCTTGAGGTCCGCCTGAATGACAGCCTCCCGCTTGGTATCATTGAGCTCCACCAGATTCTGGTACTGCTTTTCTTCTTCTCCTAAAACATCCAAAAGCTCCTGCATTAAACTAGCCACGTTCCACCCTCACTTATCATCAGATTTCCACTGCGGTCACACCATAAAGGAACGGTATCTCCCGATCAGCTTTGCCGCAAAATCATCGGTATGAACCTCGTATTTACCGGAATTCATCTTCGCTGCAATCTCTGCAACCTTCTCTTCCCTGATATCTGAAGCTTCTGCCACCGCCTGCTTTGCAATCTGATAATCGCGTCCGAATGAAGAAATCTGTACTTCATCGCGTCCTGCGCCTGCTTTTGTGGTCTTTGCTTTGCCTGCTGTCTGATTTGCCTCATAGACTTTCGCTATCTGATTATAAGCCTCTATACGCATAATGGCATCTCCTTTCTACTCTGAAATAACTTTCTAGTTTTTATATCGGATGTTTTCCCCTTTTCCTTAGTTGAAAATGAAAAAGAGGTTCTGTAAATTATTTCAGAACCTCCACCGTATCGTTATTATAATATTTCAATATTGCCACCGCATTCCGGTCGATCACCTCTCCCGGCACAACGACCGGGATCGCCGGCGGGCAGCTCACAAGCGGCGCACCGCAGATCCTTCCCACCGCGCGCTCCACCACAATTTTCTCATGCGGCGCAAAAAACGCCTCGCGGACCGTACACCGTCCCGCGCACTGTACCGGACGCATTTTTTCCCGTTGCAAATAAGGGGAATGATTCACCCCCAGCGCCTGCACAAGTCTCCCATAGTCTGCGCTATCGTTTTCCGGCGTCGCCATAAAAACGATATATTGCGCATCGGCATATTCACACTCCACACCCGCCGAGCCAAGGCGGCGTGCCAGACTGCTGCCGTTTTCCTTTTCCGGCAAAAGAAGCGTCAGCTTCAACGGGTCGGTCTCCTCCGTCTCCCAGCCGTTTTCACGCAGCGTCCGGCACACCCGCTCCAACTGCTGCACCGTCTCCGCCAGTTTTCCGGCGTAGCCATCCGCCAGATACGCATTGCACAGATCAAGGGACGCCAGTGTCAGATACGACGGGCTTGTGGAGCCAAACAGCACGAGCGCCTGCTTCGCGTCGGCGCCAAACGTTTCCGGCGCAAGCTTTCCGATATGCAGATATGCCCCGCCCGTCAGAACGGGCAGCGTCTTGTGTGCGGAATCACAGCAGAGGTCCGCTCCCAAATCCATCGGATGCTGCGGCTGCTCCAAAAAATGCAGATACGCCCCATGTGCATTATCCACTGCAAGGATCGTGCCATTCCGGTGACAGACCTCCGCCAGCTCTCCGACCGCAAGCCTGCCGCCCAGATAGTCAGGACTGGTCACATAGACTGCGGCGGGCGGCTGCTTCTGCCCTTTTAGCACCTCCTCCAACTGCTCCGGCGAGATGCGGCAACTGCACAGGGAATGCGTCTCCTCCGGAAACAGCCAGACGATGTCAAAGTCCAACAGTGCCGCCGCATAGAGAAACGCCTTGTGCGCGTTCCGCGCGGCGACCACATACGGCCTGCCCTCCCCCCGCCAGCTTCGCACCGCCAGAAAAAGCATGGCGCGGATGCACTGGCTCGATCCCTCCGTGGAAAAAAACGTGCCGCCCGTCCCGAAAAGCCGCGTGGCATTCCGCTCGCTCTCCGCGATGATCCCGTCCGCCTCATACAGCGCGTCCGCACCTGCGATCTCCGTGATGTCAAAAGGTTCACAGCCGAGAAACTCTTTTCCCTTGTGCCCCGGCATATGAAAACGGACGCCTTTTTTCTCCGCATATTCTTTTACAAAATCCGCAACCGGTGTCTGCATCTATGCCTCTCCTTTTTTCGCCGCCTCCGCAGCCTGGATCATGATCGCACACTCAATGCGTTTCCGGAAGAGCTCGCAGCCCGGATCGTAAACACCGCGGATCGTCCCGGTCGCATGGTATGCGTTCGCCGCACAGCCGCCGGAACAGTAAAGCTTTGCCCAGCAGTCGGCGCACTCCTCCCTCGCATAGGCATTGCAGCTTCGGAACTCCTCTCTGCGCTCCGTGTTGGTCACACCGTTCCAGATGTCGCCCAGCTTATAGCTCTCCTCGCCGACAAACTGGTGGCACGGATAGAGGTCGCCCCACGGCGTCACCGCCATGTATTCCGTTCCCGATCCACAGCCGGAAATGCGCTTATAGATACACGGTCCTTCCGTCAGATCGATCATGTAGTGGTAGAACGTAAAGCCACGTCCTTCTTCCTTCCGCCTGATCATCTCTTTTGCCAGGATCTCGTACTGCTCCTTGACGATCGCAAGATCCTCCGGCGTGAGCTCCGCCGGATCGCCCGGCGCGGTCACCACCGGCTCCATGCTAAGCTCCGTAAAGCCCAGATCCGCCATATGGAACACGTCCTTCGTGAAATCCGGGTTCGCGTGGGTGAACGTACCGCGCATATAGTAGTTTTTGCCGCCGCGCGCTTCCACAAGCTTTTTGAACTTCGGCACAACCACATCGTAGCTTCCGTTTCCCGCATAGTCCACACGCGTGCGGTCGTGGATCTCCCTGCGCCCGTCAAGACTTAGGACAACATTGCTCATCTCCTTATTGGCAAACTCGATCACATCATCGTCGATCAGCATACCGTTTGTCGTCAGGGTAAAGCGGAAGTTTTTATTGTACTTCTCCTCCACCGAGCGCGCATATGCCACGAGCTCCTTGACCACATCCCAGTTCATCAGCGGCTCGCCGCCGAAGAAATCTACCTCAAGGTTGCGCCTGCTCCCCGAATGTTCGATCAGGAAATCAAGCGCGCGCTTGCCGACCTCAAAACTCATCACGGCTCTCTCTCCGTGGTATTTCCCCTGGCTCGCAAAGCAGTAGGAGCAGTTTAGGTTGCAGGTGTGCGCCACGTGCAGACAGAGCGCCTTCACAACATCGCCGGAGCGCTCCTTAAACGTGCCCGCCATCGGCTCAAAGGTGTCCTCGGTGTAGAGCTGTCCGCTCTCCACCAGCGCTCTGATGTCGTCCATGCAAAGACGCAGCTCCTCCTCCGTCACGTCCTCACGTCCGCTGTATTTCTCCAGCATCTCCGCCACGATCTCATCGGCTGTCTTATCAGGATAAAGCGCGATCATATCATAGGCGACTTCGTCCACTACGTGCACCGCACCGGAGCAGGTATCCAAAACTATGTTAAAATCGTTTAATTTGTACTGGTGTACCAATGCAGTTCCTCCTTCTCGACTGGTCATAGACTGTCATTTGTGTTTTTCTATATATAAATGCCAAGCGCACCCGGTACCCGGGAGGATTCCCCCAGAATACGGATGCGCATCCTTAACGGCATTTCATTTCTTATATTGCCCGTTCTTATTTGTTGCTCTCGCAGGACTGGTTTGCTACGCCACAGCTTGTTTTGCACGCTGACTGGCAGGATGTCTGGCACTCTCCGCATCCACCGTTCTTTGCGCTCTCACATAAGTTACGTGTCTCTAATGTCTTAATTCTCTCCATCACTCTTATCTCCATTCTATCAGTCTCGTCCGTGGCTCTGAATAAAAATCATTCTTGCCAGTTATCTGTTATCTTATCATAATGTCACACCGCCGTCAAGTATGCGGCAGCGCCGTTTTCACCTGATCTTTCTTTAAAAATTTTTAGCAAATTCAAGCTTTCTTAAAGCTGTTTTAAAGTGAAACAACGCTAAAATAAGTCACGTTCCAGAAATTTTTCAAAATCATAGAAAGGTGGAATTTTACATGAAACACACAAAATTTGCAACCGGCATGGCAGTATTGCTGTGCGTGATCTCTCTCGCCGGATGCGGCGGCGACACCGGAGCACAAGCACCCTCTGACACCGCACCGGAACAGACCGCCCCCCCGTCCGCTCCGGCAGAGACCGGGCAGGATGTCCCTGACGCCGCCGATCCGGAGACGGATGTCCCGAACACCACTACACCAGAGCAGGAGAGTTCTGCAGATGACAGCGCGGCAACAGACGCGACAGAGGATGCGGACGCCCTCCTGGAATCGGCTGACCTCTCCGGAAATGTCGTAACTGTTTCAGATGACGGCTTTGTTCTCTCCCCACAGACAGAAAGCGAGGATGGCACAGTAACCATGGCTGTTGCGGACGCGGCAGAAGCCGATAACAGCAACGTTTCCGTCGTCTATCAGGAGAACTGCCGGTTCCAGACTGCCCGCATCGATACCAGCACCGGAACGGCATCCTGCACAGACGCTTCTGCCGGTGACCTTAAGTCTCAGTCCTCAGTCATTGTCTTTGGAGAGTACCAGGAGTCCGGGGAGTTTCTTGCAGAGAGGGTGGTTGTGACGGTTTATGGGTGATGAGCAGAGAGCCCTGCGTGTCCTGATGACGTGACAAGGAATCCCTCCAAGGCGTGGTTCAGCCTTAGAGGGATTGCCTATGTTCCCACAATCAGGATCCAACACCATAGTGATCTTCCTCACCAACTTTTTGATTTTTTTCAGCTAAACAAGTAAAATTAAAAAGCAAAAATAGAATTTACGGATTTATTTTTTCTCTGTTTTCTGTTCCAACCTTTTTATCGAATCAAGATAGTCCTGCTCCACTTCACTAAGTGTCCGTTCCTTATACTTTCTATATTCTCCAGTTGCCTTATCAACCGCCTGCTTATGGCTGATACTTCCATTTCCAATCAGCAGTTGCTCTCCACTCATAGTAAGAATACGATCCAAATGCTCTGCCCAATCCTGCATAGTCATTTCCTGTTCTCGTTCTGCTTGTCGTTCCGCAAAATCAAGATATCCAGATACAAGCTGTCCCAACGCCCGAAGTTCTTTTTCGTCCAAATAATTTTTTGCAACAACAGCTTCTTTCAAGGTTGGCTGTTTCCCTGCAAATGAGGTAAGTCCCATAAATTCTTTTTCAGCATCCACTCTGTTATAGATTACTTCTGCCGCTGTCTGTCCATGAATGGCATAATGAATTTTATTCTGGACTTTCTTGAAAAACTGGATAGAAATTTCTGCTTTAGGATCATAATCAATGCTCGTTGCATAGATTTCTAAAATCTGACGATAGAATACTTTTTCAGATGCCCGGATATCACGAATACGTTCTAACAGTTCCTTGAAGTAACCGCCACCACCAAGATTTTTCAGGCGTTCATCATCCATAGCAAAACCTTTTCTCATATATTCTTTGAGAATATTTGTTGCCCAAATTCTGAACTGTGTACCTCGCTTTGATTTCACACGATAACCAACAGAAATAATAACATCAAGATTATAAAATTCTACCGGCTTATCTGAATTTGCAATGTGCAAAATTTGCACATTGCTTTCTCTCGGAAGTTCTCCCTCTTCAAAAACATTTTTAATGTGTTTTGAAATAACTGAGCGATCTCGTTGAAATAATTCTGCCATCTGCGCCTTTGACAACCATACTGTATCACCATCAAAAGTTGTTTCGATCTGTGCCAATCCATCCTCTGTTGTATAAATAATCATATCTGATTTTTTGTCTAATACATCTTTACTATTTATATTGTTCACCTCTGTGCAATCCTTCATGAATAGATTATCCTAAAATACTTTAACATTTGGATAGTAAAACGCACGTCTCACAATGTTTCGTCCACGGAAACATATCCACCGGCGTGCACTCCACCGCCTCATACCCATGTTTTGTCAGATACCCCAGATCCCGCGCCAGCGTCTCGGGATTGCAGGAAACATACACGACACGCCGGGGCGCGAGTTTCACGACAGAGGACAAAAACGCCTCGTCACTCCCGGCGCGCGGAGGATCCATAAACACGACGTCCGCACCACCTCCGGCTCTGCCCGCTTCCCTCTGCTCCTCTGCCATCCCGACCATAAATTTCCCGGCGTCCGCCTGGTAAAACTGTATATTTTTCACGCTGTTTCTCCGGGCATTGATCACGGCGTCCCGCACAGCATCCCTGTTCAGCTCGACGCCGATGACCTTCCCCGCCTGCTTCGCCGCGATCATCCCGATCGTTCCGATGCCACAGTAGGCGTCGATCACCGTCTCCTTTCCGGTCAGTTTCGCGTAGGCGACCGCCTTGCGGTAAAGCGCCTCCGTCTGCACCGGATTCACCTGATAAAAGGATTTTGGCGAAATGCGGAACGTGCAGCCGCACAGCGTATCTTCAATATAGCCTTTTCCGTAGAGCACGGTTTCCTTATCGCCCAGCACCATGCTTGTCCTCTTGTCATTCACATTCAGAACCACCGTGCTGATTTCCGGATGAAGTTTGCGGAGCGCCTTCACAAAATTATTTTTTGACGGCAGGATCGGTGAGCCGAGCACCAGCACAACCATGACCTCCCCACTGTGAAAACCACGCCGTACCAGCACATGGCGCAGCAGACCGTAGCCGGTATCCTCATCGTAGGTTTTGATCTTAAAGGAGCGGAGCAGTCCTCTGATGTCGCGGATGATCGCACCCGATATCTCATCCTCGATCTCGCAGGAATCAATATTGACGACCTCATGTGTTCCCGCGCGGTAAACACCCGAAATGATCGCGCCGCCCTTTGCGATGTCAAACACGGCGTGCACCTTATTGCGGTAGTGGTATGGATGTTCCATCCCGATGATCGGCTGCACCTTGCAGAACTTGCCAACATATTTCTGCACCAGCTTCTGCTTTTCCTTAAGCTGCTTTTCATATGACGTTCCCTGATAATCGCAGCCGCCGCATTTCTTCGCATACGGGCATCCGTTATTTTTCTGCCTCTCCGCCTTCTTATGGCTGTTCTGTCTCCCGGGAGCGTTTCCGTTATATTTTGTCTTTTCTCTCATATCAAACTGTTCCTTCTCTTTAAACTTCCCACATTGTAACACAGTTACAGCGGTCTTTCCACCTCTGTTTCCCCTTCCCAAAAATTCCTTTCCCCGCCACTATTTTCGTTTACTTCCACGGTTCTCCTGCGATATAATACAGACAGAATAAAAACGATACCGCCATACCAGAAGGAGGATTCCCATGATAACCACCAGCCTTTGCATGATCGTAAAAAACGAGGAGACCGTGCTTGCCCGCTGCCTCGACAGCATCGCGGACCTTATGGACGAGATCATCATCGTCGATACGGGTTCTTCGGACCGCACCAGGGAGATCGCCGCGCGCTACACTTCCAAAATCTACGATTACCAGTGGACAAACGATTTTTCCGCCGCGCGGAATTTTTCATTTTCCAAAGCGACAATGGAATATATCTACACCGCGGACGCCGATGAGATCTTAGACGAGGAAAACCGCAGACGTTTCCTGCGTCTGAAATCCTGCCTGCTCCCGGAAATCGAGATCGTCCAGATGAAATACATCAACGCCTCGGAGCTTGACACCGTCTTAAACACGCAAAAGGAATACCGCCCGAAGCTCTTTAAGCGCCTGCGCAGTTTCACCTGGGTGGATCCTGTTCACGAAACCATCCGCTTACAGCCCGTTGTTTTTGACAGCGACATCGAAATCCTGCACAAGCCGCAGTCGCTGCACAGCAAACGCGATTTCTCCATTTTTATCAAGGCTTTTGAGCACGACGGTCAGTTTTCTCCCAAGATTCGCGCAATGTACGCAAAAGAGCTTTTAAAAACCGGCGACACGAAAGATTTTATGGACGCAAAACCAATTTTCCAGACGATTCTGGAAAACGACACGTCCGACGACGCCCGCAAGGAGGCTTCCTGCATTCTGGCGCACATCCACCGCCTGGAAGGAAACAAAAATGAATTTTTCAAACTGACGATGAAGGATATGCTAACAGACCCCTGCTCGGAAATCTGCTACGAGCTCGGTATGTTTTTCCTCGCAGAGCGCGATTATGCCGAGGCGGTTTTATGGTTTTACAATGCCGCCTACGAGACCGGCAGCATCCTCGACGTCCACACCGGCGGCGATCTGCCGCTGCTCGGACTCGTGGAGTGCTACGAGCTTCTGCTCGCAGAGGAAAAAGCCAAGATCCCGTCCGATATGGCGCTCATCACACAGTATGAGCTTTTGCTCGACAAGTACCGGGCGGCTTCGCGCGACTGGACGCTGCCGGAGGAACTCTAGGCTTGTAAAATCAGACAAAAAATGTTATAATTTTTTCGTATTTTTAGCAATATTTTTATTTTACCAAGGGAGGTTTTTCAAATGGATTTTTCACAGGAATACAAACAGAAACTTGTGTCCGCCGACGAGGCAGTCAAACTGATCAAGTCCGGCGACTGGGTGGATTACGGCTGGTGCACCAACACCGTAGAGACGCTGGATGAAGCGCTTGCAAAACGCACCGACGAATTACACGACGTCAAGCTGCGCGGTGGTATCCTCTTAAAACCGCTTGCCGTTTTTGCACGTGAGGACGCCGGAGAGCACTTTAGCTGGAACTCTTGGCATATGTCCGGCATCGAACGCAAAATGATCGCCCGCGGATGCGCTTACTACGCGCCGATCCGTTACTCCGAGCTCCCGCGCTATTACCGCGATCTGGACTGCCCGGATGACGTCGCCATGTTCCAGGTTGCCCCGATGGACGCACACGGCTTTTTCAATTTCGGCCCGAACGCATCCCACCTCGGCGCAATGTGCGAAACCGCAAAGCACATCATCGTGGAGGTCAACGAAAATATGCCGCGCTGTCTCGGCGGCACGGAATGCGGTGTACATATTTCTGACGTCACTTATATTGTGGAGGGCAAGAATCCTCCAATCGGCGAAATGGGTGCCGGCGGTCCGGCAACCGAAGTGGATAAAGCCGTTGCAAGGCTGATCGTCGATGAGATTCCGAACGGCGCCTGCTTACAGCTTGGAATCGGCGGTATGCCGAACGCAGTCGGCTCTCTGATCGCAGAGTCCGACCTCAAAGATCTCGGCGTGCACACCGAAATGTATGTGGATGCGTTTGTCGACATTGCCAGAGCGGGCAAGATCAACGGCTCCAGAAAAAACATCGACCGTTTCCGTCAGGCTTATGCTTTCGGTGCAGGCACGAAAAAGATGTACGATTACATGGATGAGAATCCGGAGCTTATGAGCGCGCCGGTCAACTATACGAACGACATCCGCTCCATCTCCGCGCTCGACAATTTTATCTCGATCAACAATGCGGTTGACATCGACCTGTTCGGTCAGGTCAATGCAGAGTCAGCGGGCACAAAGCACATCAGCGGTGCAGGCGGACAGCTTGACTTTGTTCTGGGCGCTTACCTCTCCAACGGAGGAAAAAGTTTTATCTGTCTGTCCTCCACCTTCAAGGACAAGGAGGGTAACTTAAAATCCAGAATCCGTCCGACCCTCGCCCCGGGCTCGATCGTGACCGATACCCGCGCGAATACGCACTTTGTTGTGACCGAGCACGGCAAGGTAAACCTCAAGGGTCTCTCCACATGGCAGAAGGCGGAGGCGCTGATCTCCATCGCGCACCCGGATTTCCGCGACGAGCTGATCGCAGAGGCAGAGAAAATGAATATCTGGAGACGTTCCAATAAATAATAACAAAAAGATGCAGGCATACATTTGTCTGCATCTTTTTCTTCCTTATATTATATATTCTACATCAGGTGGGACATACGGTCGCGTATCGCGGCTCCGGTCGGCGTGCCTGCAAGTCCGCCCTTTCCGGTTTCCCGGAGTTCTTCCGCCATACTGCGCCCCACGCTGCGCATGGCGTCGATGACCTCATCCGGCGGGATTTTACTGAAGATCCCCGCCATTGTCATATCCGCGGAGGTCATTGCATTCACTGCCCCCATGACATTCCGTTTGACGCACGGCACTTCTACCAGTCCCGCCACCGGGTCGCAGGCGAGTCCAAGCAGATTTTTGAGTGCAAGCGCCGCTGCATTTGCAATCTCTGCGCCGCCGCCGCCCATCAGATACGCCGCGCCGCCTGCCGCCATCGCGGAAGCGGAACCGATCTCTGCCTGACAGCCGCCCGCTGCCCCCGAGAGAAACGCCCGGTTTGCGATCACACCGCCGATCCCGGCTGCCACATACATCGCCTGCACCATTTCCTCCGTGGAAAATCCGCGTTTCTCCTGAACACTCAAAAATACTGCGGGGACCACACCGCAGGAGCCTGCTGTCGGCGCTGCTACGATCCGTTTCATGCAGGCGTTGGATTCGCTTGTCCGCAAAGCCTTCTCCATCACCCTTCCGATAAAGTCGCCACAGAGCAGTTTCCCTTCCAGACGCGCTCTCTGCATCTTCTTTCCCTCTGTGCCGACCAGACCGCTGGCAGACTTTAAATTTTCATCGTAGTGCTCATCCGCATATTTCATCGCCTCATACATCTGACGCATCTGCCGGAAGGACTCCTCCTCGCTGACGCCCCTCTCCTTGCAGTCATCCTCCTGCACGATTTTCCAGAATGGCACGCCGCTCTCTTTTTCTATTCTGCACAGTTCTTCCAAAGACTTGTACATCTGATACCTCCTCTTCCAAACAATCTTACACTATATTTCCTGCATACTCAGGTAGGTCACCTTGCGGATGCCCTCCCTGCTCTCAAGCCACGCGATCGACTCCGCCGGGATCTCCCCGTCGCACTCGATGACCATGACCGCATCACCGCCGCGCCCCGTGCGGTAGATCTGCATCGTTCCGATGTTGATGGACTCTTTTGCCAGCATCGTCGCCACCTCCGTGACGTGTCCGGGCTGGTCGACATTGTTGACGATCAGCGTCGGGCAGTCCCCGCTGAAATTCGCCGAGAGCCCGTCCAACTCGCAGATCTGTATCTGTCCGCCGCCGACAGAAGCCGCCACCACCTCAAGCGTCCGCCCCGACACCCCGGTCAGGTTCATTTTTACGGAATTGGGGTGAACATCCCCCAGATCGATCCCCTCGATGGAAAAAGTCATCCCGCTCTCCCTTGCAAGCGAAAAACTCTCCGGGATCCGGGGATCATCCACCGCAAGTCCCAGCAGTCCCGCGATCAGCGCCCGGTCTGTTCCGTGTCCTTTTCCGGTCGCCTGAAACGAACCGTGAAAATAAATTTTTGCATCCTTCACCGGCTCCGCCAAAAGCTTTTTGCTGACCCTGCCGATCTTTACTGCCCCCGCCGTGTGGGAGCTGGAAGGTCCGACCATCACCGGACCGATAATGT
Source organism: Roseburia sp. (assembly GCA_026168605.1). GTDB lineage: Bacteria > Bacillota > Clostridia > Lachnospirales > Lachnospiraceae > Roseburia. The sequence continues at coordinate 26,386 of JAPFDX010000003.1, forward strand.
CAAATAAATTCATCTGTACTCCTGCCTTTAAAAATTTGTTTTTGCCAACGCCCATTATACCGCAAAATACAGTTCTGTTCAATTCCAACCAGATATGCTATACTGATATGCGAATTTCAATTTCATCACGGAGGAAAACATATGTCCAAAGAACATACGCATATACACGCTGACGGCACGATACACACACATTCCGACGGTACGACGCATACACATGGCGGCGACACCGCGCATACGCACGGACACCATCACGCCAACACAAAGATGGTCATCAACCGCATGAACCGTGCGATCGGTCACATGGAAGCGGTCAGGGCAATGGTCGAGGACGGCCGCGACTGCAGCGAGGTCTTAGTGCAGATCGCCGCTGTGCGCTCCGCGATCAACAACATCGGAAAAATCATCCTTGAGGACCATATCAGCCACTGTGTGGTGGACGCCGTGGAAACCGGCAACGAGCAGGTGATCAAAGACCTGAACGACGCCATCAGCAAATTTATTAAGTAATTTGCCCGTTTGGACATAATTTGTTCACGCTTTATTCATAATCAATAGATTTTAAGTAAATCTTAAGACTTTTTTATACATCTTCCCGATTGATTTTTCACTTGAAAAACGATATATTCTCTTAGTATCAGCTTTAAAATAGCAAAGTGAATCCGGCAGTCTGTTGCCACATATATATTACATTGATTGGGAGGATTTATATGAAAGAGAAATTTAATGTTCTAAAGCAAAAGCTTTCTCCGGTGCTTTCGAAGATTTCTGCTGCGAAAGACCGCGTCATGGCTTTTCTTCCGAAAAAGAAACCGCACAGTGAACAATATTACAAGCGCATCGCATTCCTGAACAAGTACTCGCTGGTGTTCCACTTCATTCTGGCGTGCTTTCTGGTCTTTGTGATCGAGGTGATCTCCAGACGCAATCTTGTCAGTGCCGTCACATTTTTGAGCAATCACACGCTTGCTTTCCTATATAATGCACTGATCATTTTTGCATCGCTGACACTGGTATATCTCACAAAATACCGTGCGCAGTTTCGTGTACTGATCAGCGGTTTATGGATTTTCCTCGGAACCGTCAACGGTCTGATCCTCTCCAACCGTGTAACGCCGTTCAGCTATACGGATATCAAGATGATCTCCGACCTGTTCCAGATGCAGAACACGACCTATTTTACTGCAACCGAGGCAGCCATTGTCGTTTCGATCGTTGTCGCTTTCTTTGTGTTCTTAGGCTTATTCTTTGTCAAAGGACCGAGATACCAGGGAACGCGCCATCATGTATTGGTACCGGTTTGCATCCTCGCACTTGTTTTTGTCGGTCTTCCGGTAACGACGCACGCAGCCCAGGATTCAAACATCCTTGCTTCTTATTTTTCCAATATTGCGCAGGGATATTCCGATTACGGATTTGTTTATGGATTTTCTACCAGCGTGGTCGGCCGCGGCATGGATAAGCCGGAGGATTATTCCGAGGAAACCATCGAGGCGATCGAAACCCTTGTGGATTCCGCAAGTCCTGCCACAACCGTGACTCCGGAAAACGCACCAAATGTGATCTGTGTGCTGCTTGAGTCTTTTACAGATCCATACGATATTAACTTTTTAAATATGTCCGAGGATCCGGTTCCGAATTTCCACGCCTTAGAGCAGAACTTCTCCACCGGTTACCTGACCGTCCCGGTTGTCGGCGCAGGTACCGCCAATACCGAGTTCGAGGTGCTCACCGGCATGAGTATGCAGTATTTTGGCACCGGCGAATATCCTTACAAAACGATCTTAAAGGAAACAGACTGTGAGAGCGTTGCCTCCAATCTTTCTAAACTTGGTTATGGTACACACGTGGTACATAACAATACGGCAACCTTTTACAGCCGCAACAATGCTTTTTCCATGATGGGCTTTGATACCTTCACCAGCAAGGAGCTGATGAATATCACCTCCTTCACTCCGACCGAGAGCTGGCCGACCGACGACGTCCTCGTCCAGGAAACGGTCAAGGCAATGGACGCGACCGAAGGGCAGTCTGACTTTGTTTACACGATCACCGTGGAGGGTCACGGCGACTATCCGAGCGAGAAGGTTCTGGAAGATCCGGCGATCGCTGTGACAGGCGGGGCAGATGAATCCTCCAATAACCAGTGGGAGTACTATGTAAATATGCTTCATGAGGTAGATGACTTTATCGGCGATCTTGTTTCCGCCGTGGACAGACGCGGTGAGGACACCATCATCGTATTTTTCGGCGACCATCTTCCGACACTTGGTCTTACCGATGAGGATATGAAGTCCGGAAGCATTTTCAAGACCAAATACATCACATGGAACAATATGGGACTTGCAAAAGAAGATGCAGATCTCACCGCTTACCAGTTACTCGCACAGACGATGGATCAGGTTGGCATCCATGAGGGAACCATGTTCCGCTACCACCAGACGCAGGCAGATTCCGAGACCTATTTATCCGGTCTTGACAATCTCCAGTACGATCTGCTGTATGGCAAGCGTTACGCATACCACGGCGAGGATCGCTATCCTGCCACAGATCTTGTGATGGACGTCGAGGACGTCACGATCACCTCCGTCCGCAAAAACACTTACAACAATACGCTGACTGTTTATGGTGATAACTTCACGAAAAACACCAAGATTTTCGTAAATGGATCCAAGGTTTCGACCAATTACCTGACGCCTTCCTTTATCTCAACCAGTCTGGATAACGTGAAGGACGGCGACACCATCACAGTAAACATTCTGGGTTCTAAGAGCATTGTGCTGCGCGAGGGCGTGGGAGAAGTGGTCTATATCGATCCGGATGTGGTTCATGAGACAGAAACCACCGTGACGGAGACACAGTCCTCCGAGACTGAAACTACGGAAACGGAGACACAGTCCTCTGAGACTGAAACTACAGAAACGGAGACACAGTCCTCCGAGACTGAAAATTCTGAGACGAAAACGCAGTCTTCGGAAACATCCGCACCCGTGATCACAAAATGGAAATAAAAGTTTCACACAGAGTAAAAAAGACTATGGCCTGATCGCCATAGTCTTTTTTATAAGAGCAGCTCGCAAAATTCTGCCTCTCATTATTTTTCTGTGATATGTAGCCCTGTCATACGGATACCGAATACACTCTCAAACTGGCAGACCACAAACTCTTCTCCGGCTTCCCCCTTTTTGTATTCCGTCTCTGTCACAGAAAGCTTTACTTCTGTCCCATCCTCCAGACGCACTACAAAGAAATACTCCGGCTCTCCGGTATCTTCATCCTCCTCTACACCGCGCTCTACAACATCTGCCGGTTCATGCTCCGCTCCCGGTGACAGCAAAAGATTTGTTCCATATGCCATCGGATATCCCATTGCCAAAAAGAAGATACACAAGGCAACCATCCCTTCGCCGCGCAGGCGCTTTGGCGTGCGCCAGAAGCACAGTGCCCACAGAAGCGCAGCAATCCCAAACCACAGTATAAAAAATACCGTATCATCCACTACGGTATATAAAAACTGATCAAATCCGTAATGAAACAGCATCATCAGCCACAACGCAGGAAGCCACAGTAAAACAACTGGGATTCTGATATGCATGGCGCGCCATTCCTCTGTCGCCCCTTTTGGTCTGTCATTTAACGTAAATACCGGTGCAAAAACCAGATAATACACGGTAATTGGCAATGCCGCTCCCGCTGCAAGGTACACCGCCATCCGAAACTTTAATGCCCCCTGCAGATAGAATACAAATGGAAAAACCGCTCCCGCCAGAAAGATTCCTGTGACAAGCACAAGCCCCACACGGATAGCCTTTAAATGCCTGTGCCAGTGTGTCGCATATTCCTCTCTCCACTGTACCGGACGCACAATTCCTTCCTGCCGCTCCATCTGGCGCTGCATTTGCTCCGTCAGTTCTGTGGGGATGTTCTGTTCCTCGATCCACTCCGCCAGGCGGTCAATCCCGCGCATATTTTTCTCGACAGAAAAGAGACGCTTCCCCTCCGCATCCAAAAACTGGATCGTCTCATTGGCAGTCATGCACACTGCCATCGTCTGTCCCGGAAGAAAATCTTTTCTCCTCCCCCAGCTTGTCACATAGGTCATCGCACCATTTTCATACACCAGCAATGCGCGGTTGCGTTTTGCCAGAAACGCCCATACGCCGACAAAGACCAGCGGAATACCTGCTGCCGCGCAAAAAATTCCAAATCCATCGATCGGCGCCGTTGAAAACAGGCACCATGCAAAAAATACAAAAGCCAGCCCCATCGCCACACAGAACAAAACAATGAGCCAGACAACCGCCGCTTCCCTCACCACGACTGCCACACCTCGATACTCCCGTTCCGGCGCATGGCAGCAAAATAATGCTATGCCGAGCGCAAGCACCGGCAGGTGCAAAAGTATACCTGCCACGAGATTGACTGTCGATATTTCTCCGATAAAAAGGAGCGTCATCAAAATTGCTGCCACCGCATAAAACACAAGTAAACTGCCGATCACAATCCCCGGCAGTCTGCTGCCCGGTTTCGGAAAATCCTGCTTTTCCGCTCTGTGTGCTGTTTCCCGCACCACGGTGTGATCTGTATTCAAAAAATCTTTTTCCAAAACCACATGACAGCCCGGACAGCTTGATACATAGTGGATCCGGGGTGCAAACCACGTTCCCTCCGTTGGCAGCAGCTTTCCGCAATGCGGACATAGCCAGTAGCGTGCGATACTTTTTTTGCAGACGAATCCCACGAGTACAAATGTGAGCAGTGTCCACGCCAGTATAAGCAGTACCAGCCACAGGCCGCTACCCAGAAAAAGCCCCGTCACCAGAACAAGCGTCTCGCCCACCCCGGATAACAGCAGCACTTTTTGCACCGCTTTTCCGGATTCTGTCACCGCAGACTGGTAGAGCGCATTTCGCTCCTGCTTCACTTCCTCCGGCTGCGCAGCCGAGGCACCTCCTGCGCGCTGATAGAGAATAAAGGCTTCTATCATTTCGTAGAGATCATCCGTATCTCCATTCGGAATCTGACGCGTCTCTTTCCCTTCCTCAAGAAAGCGGATACCGTACCCATCCGTCTGAATCTCCCCCGTTTCCAGCTTCACGGTAAGCTGTCCGCTCTCATAAATCACGTCACAATCCCCATAATTTGCGCGTAAACGCTCATAAATCTGCCCAAGGTCATTCATCCCGCTTCTCCCGCATCCTTCGTTATTCCGCTACATATGCCCGGTCAATCGTCATTACCACATAATAATTATCACCCAGACGCTCTTTTACCATGATCCGCAGCCGCTCTGCCAGCTCCTCGTCCGTGATGTGGCACTTAAAAGGCACAAGCACATCAAAGATCAGATTGCTATGGGTCGGTCCCGTCACGACACGGAAATCGTGCATGGAGATCACTTCATCGATCTCCTTTAGCATCGCGCTGATGGAAACTTTCAGTTCGCGGATATGCTCATCCTTCGTCACAACCGGATCCATGTGGATCGTCGCTTCACATCCTAATTTTTCCCTCAACTCCTTCTCCACATTGTCAATCACGTCATGCGTTTCCAGAATGTTTCCTTCCGCCGGAACCTCCGCGTGAAGCGAGATCATCTGGCGTCCCGGACCATAGTCGTGGACGATCAGGTCATGGATTCCGCAGATCGGCTCATGTGCCATCACGATCTCGTTGATCTCATCCACGAGCTCCTTTTCCGGCGGCTGTCCAAGCAGCGGATCCAACGTCTCCTTCGCCGCCCGGATGCCGGCATATAGGATAAACAGACCCACGAGCACACCGCACCAGCCGTCAATCTGTAAATCAGTATAGTAACCGACCAGACTTGCGACCAGAACCACCGTCGTTGCGCAGGCGTCGCTCAGACTGTCTGTCGCCGTCGCCTTCATCGCAGCCGAACTGATCTTTTTTCCAATGCCCCGGTTGTAATATGCCATATAAAGCTTTACCAGGATCGATACCACGAGGATCACAAGGATCAGCGCAGAAAATTCCGTCTCCTCGGGATGAAGGATCTTATTGACAGAATCACGGATCAGCTCATATGCCATCAAAAGAATCGCCGCAGCCACCACCAGACCGGAAATGTACTCCATCCTGCCATGACCAAACGGATGCTCCGAATCCGGCTTCGCCCCGGCAAGCTTAAAGCCCAGTAAGGTGACCACTGATGAACCCGCATCCGAAAGATTATTCACGGCATCCGCCGTGATCGCGATCGAGTTGCTGATCACCCCGGCAAGAAATTTCCCCACAAACAGCAGCACATTCAAAAAAATCCCAACCAAGCCGCACAGCACTCCGTAGGACTGCCGGATTTTCGCCTTATCCTCCTTCTCCTTAATGAAAAATCCCGCCAACAACGTTACCATAAGTCACGCCTCCTATTTGAGTTTTCCGATATGTGGGAACGGCCAGTACACAACGACCGCCTCCCCCAGTATTTTATCTCTATGTACATAGGTATTCGTCCAATACCTCGCATCCCACGAATCATTCCGGTTATCCCCGAGCACGAGATAGGAATCCTCCGGCACCTCAAATACATAGTCGCCCGTCGCCACTGTCCAGCTCTCCTTCAAATAAGGTTCCGCGAGCGGCAGCATCTCATCGTCCACATAGATCTCGCCCTCCCGGATCGTCACGGTCTCGCCCGGCAGCCCGATGACACGCTTCACATAGAGCTGCGTCTCATCGTCGGGATATTTGAAAATGATAATGTCCCCGCGCTGCGGTCCTTCCTTCAGATATGCCAGACGGTTCCCGATCAGACGGTCTCCCGGCATGATCGTATTTTCCATGGATCCGGTCGGCACATCCGCGTTGATGATCACATAATTTTTCAGCACCAGTGTCACAGCCAGTGCAAATAAAAAAGGAAACACCCAGCTTAAAATCTCCCTGATGATATTTCCTGCTTTCCCCTGTTTTTCCATCGATAAGCTCCAATTCCCTCGTTTTGTTTATTTCCTTATTGTAACACAGATATGAAAAAATGGAAGGAAAACCGTGTAAAAATCGCAGCGCCGAAAATTTACATCCGGTCGCTGCGATTTTGTTTGATATCCGTTGTTTCTATTCCGTCTTAAACACTGCAATTTCAGTCTTAAGTCCGCTCATATTCTCGTCGAGGCTCTCCGCCGTACCGTTGAGGTTCTCGACATTGCGCTGAAGGTTCTCGGCAACTGTCCGGACAACCTCGGCGCTCTGCGCTGTCTCCTCAATGATCGCCGAAATATTCTGCACCGCCTCAAGGGCGTCCTCACGATCCCTGTCTGCCTGTCCGGTTTTCTCAAGAATCTGCTTTAAGCCGCAGAACAGATCGTCCATTGCCTGATTCATATCACGGAATACCCCGGTGACTTCCGATACCGCCTCCGTCTGCAATGCGACCATGGAGCCCGCCTGCTTTGCACTCTCCACGCTGACCGTGGTCTGTGCGCTGATATGCCCGACATTGTTGCGGATCTCGCCCGCCGCCTCCGCCGAATTATCTGCCAGCTTGCGGATCTCCTCCGCGACAACCGCAAATCCGCGACCGGCTTCCCCGGCACGCGCCGCCTCGATCGAAGCGTTTAAGGAAAGCAGGTTTGTCTGCTCGGAAATATCGGTGATCATACCGACAAACCTGTCGATGATCTCCGACTCTTTTTTCAGCTCAAGAATACTCTCCTCCACCTTTGCCGTCACGGCGGTTGTCTCTCCGGCACGCTCACCGAGCACCTGTACCAGCTCCATACCGTGGTGGATCATCTCCTCGGCATTGGCAACGAGAGATTCGACCTCCCTTGCAATGTTGCTGACCTGCTGGATCTCCTCCGACAGAGTACCCGTCTTGACCACACACTCCTGCGCGTGCACAGACTGTTTCTCCATACCGTCATTGATCTCACTGATCGCGTGTGCAATATCAACGGAATATTCCTGGATCACGCCCGAAGCCTCCGTCACCTCATCTGCCGAAACAGCCAGCTTATCCGTCGCCAGATTTACCTTCTGCACAAGCTGCTTGTTATTGGCGATCATATTATTTGCCGCTGCCGCAAGCCCCTGAAACTCGTCATTGCCGCGAACCGAAACCTGCGTCGCCAGATTGCCATCCGCCACGACCTTAAGGCTGCCGGAAATACGGTGCATATTCCCCCGGATCCCACTCGTGATCGCAAGCCCGATCAGTGCGGCGATCACACTCGAAACGACTACGCCCATAACGGTCAGGTTCTTGATGGATTCTGCCTGGCTCGTCACTACGTGCATCGGTACAAGCGCACACATCGTCGCTCCGGTCTTCTCACTCACATTGCTGAAATACAGATAGTTCTCCCCTTCAAAAACAACCTCCTGCGCCTCCTGTGCGGCTCCTGTCTGCGCAAAAAAGTCCTTGTCTGCAAACACCGTTCTGTCCTCTACCGGCGTGCCTGTCTCCTCACCCGCAAGATGCTGCACAGCGATCTCTCTGCCGCCTGCCGTGACAAATCCGACATAGCTTCCGTCGCCCAGATTCATATCCTGCAGAAATGACCGGATCGCATCCGCCTTAACGTCGATGACGATCACTGCCTTTCCTGTCTGCGCCTTTCTCTGACAGGTGAGAATGTAGCTGTCCTTTGGAACGAGAAGCTTCTCATCCAGCACATCATGGTGATCATCCCAGTCTGCCAGATTGCCATCCGGCGCCATCTCCGCCATGTATGCCTCGTAAATTCCGTTCTGCGATTTACTTTTTGTCGAGATCATCGGGGTCGTCTCCTCAGTAATGATGTAGATATTACTGATAAAAGAATTGCCTACCTGCGATGCCAGAATCTGTCTCTTGACCTGATTGGCAAGCGTCGTCTCCTTCACCGGATCATTGCCGTACACACCGATAAAATATTTCCCCAGCTCACTGTCCACGACATACTTCAGCGCTTCCGCCTCAATGAAAGAATTGGTCATATCCACATACGCAGACGCCATATCAACCGTCTCCTGCGTGGATTCACGGAACGACGTGCTCATTCCCTCCGCCGCCTTCTGATATGAAATGATCCCCAGCATGACCATAAAGATGATCGGCACTAAAAAACAGACGATAATCTTACTGCGTATACTAAACAGTACCGTTTTCCCCTGCTGACTGCCTCTTTTCTGCTTCTGTTGTTTGCTTTGCACCTTCTGCCTTTTGTTTCCCATGATTCTTCAAATTCCTCTTCCCTTTTCAATCATATGGTTCTATTATACAAAAGTAGCGCAAATTTTTCCACATATTTCCTAAAAAATCTTCTATTTTACCCGATATTTTTTATTATTTGTCTGAATTTGTGATTTTTTTACATTTTTAGTACTATTTTGGGTACAAAAGTGTGCTTCGCACACCCTCGCGCTGTAATAAACTCTAAATGAAGCACACTTTTGCCGCGCCGAGCATGATTGCGCAGCAATACTTCCGCTCATGCGAGTGCGCATTCTCACACGAAGTGTGTTTTGTGACATAGAATTGCGCAGCAATTTCCTATGTCACAAGAAATACAGCCAAACCACTCTGCCGCAACGCAGCGCTGCCGTCAGCAGACGGATCTCTGGCAGCTTTCCAGCATACGGTAACCGACTCTCGGAATCGTGACGATATAGCTCGGCTCCATCGGGATCTTCTCGATCTTCTTGCGGATATTGGTCATATTGACGCGCAGGATCCTGCTGCTTCCGCAGGCATACGGTCCCCAGATCTTTTCCAGCAGCATCTGGTAGGTCACGACCGTACCCGCATGGAGGGCAAGACATTCCAGAATCCGGTACTCGACCGGTGAAAAATGTACCTCCTCCCCGGCTAAGAGCACCTGTCTTTTTGAAAAATCTATTTTCAGCTCTCCCGCCTCATAGCACGTATTCTGCGCATTCCGGATCCGCCTGCGCAGCGCTGCATAAACGCGCGCCGCCAGTTCTTTCTCATGAAACGACTTGACAATATAGTCGTCCGCTCCGGCATACAGCGCATCCACCTTCTGCGCATACCCGCTCTGTTCCGACAAAACCAGAATCGGACAGTCCGTCCACGCGCGAAACTGCCGGATCAGCTCTATCCCGTCCATATCCGAGAGTTCCGTATCCATCAGAACCAGCTCCGGACAGACGCCCGTTCCCATCCCTATCGCTTCCCTGCCGCTGCCTGCCGTATAGATCCTGTATTTGTCCTTCGGCAGTACGCGCCGCATGAGATAGAAAATGCTCTCGTCCTCATCGACCAGTAAAATTTTCGCCCTGTCACTTGTTCTGTTTTTTTCCACAAAGTTCCTCCTGTTCCTATCAAACCACTGGCTGCTATGTATACAGAAGGACTTTTCCTTTCTCACCGTCCGTCCGGTGAATATAGACGATATTTTCCCACAGCACGATCCTCCGGCAGTCAAACCGCCGGAGAACAATTCCAAAGACGCTCCGGAGTATAAAAAGCAACAGACATACCGCCATCAAAAACCGTGTCTGTGCCACGCGCGTCATCCTCTGCTCCGGAAGCCCCTCATGCTCCATCATTCCGTCCATATTCAAAAGACACGTTTCACTGCCCGACTCTGCCGTAAACAGCCTGACTGCGCGGATCGTATCCCGCCCGTCCTGCCGTTCACTGTATGCCTGCAGCGCGTGCGCACGCTCCTGCGTCGCACAAAAAAAGGACAGCAGAACCGCAAGGAGCATGATACCGCGCATTGTTTTGCCGCATCTCATACCGTACACAGTTTCCACCATCCTTTCTCAGTTTTTCTGTCCGACTCCTCCTCTACCTCAGCAGATAAATAAAGTACGCCGCGTAGCCGAGCAGCATGAGAATCCCTCCGGTTCTCGTGAGCTTTTGACCGCGCACAACGCATACCAGCAGAAGCACACCCGCAGCGATCGCCACGATCGTATCAATGGCGAAACCTGACACGAAAACAACCGGGGTGATCAGCGCTGTCGTACCGACCACAAACAGAATATTAAAAATGTTACTTCCTACAATGTTGCCGATCGCGATATCCGCTTTTCCCTTCATCGCCGCCGAGACAGAGGTAAACAGCTCCGGCAGCGAGGTTCCAAGCGCAACGATCGTAAGACCGATAAAACGCTCGCTCAGTCCCATGTATTTTGCGAGAGCGGTCGCCGCGTCAACCGTGACGTCGCTTCCCCACACGATCAGGATCAGACCGAGCACCGCTGCGACGATCAGTTTCCAGAGCGGAAGCTGCACCGCCTCCTCGGAAACCTCCTCCTTATTCTTCTTCGCCATCATAAACAGGTAACCGAGATACAGGATAAATGCAATCCAGAGAACCACGCCCTCGCCAAAACCGATGATGTTTCCCGTCCATCCAAGCACCAGAAGCAGCGCCGTGATCACGAGCATATACGGAATCTCGTAGCGGATCGTCGACTTCGCAACCGCGATCGGAACGATCACAGACGAGATACCCAGAATAATGAGGATATTTAAGATATTACTTCCGACGACATTTCCGATCGTGATATCGGCGCTTCCCTTTAGCGCCGCGGTAATGCTGACTGCCGCCTCCGGCGCGCTCGTTCCCATCGCCACGATCGTAAGACCCACGACAAGCTGCGGCACGCCGAAGCGGTCCGCGATTCCTGCCGAGCCGTCCACAAACCAGTCTGCACCCTTTACCAGCATAATAAATCCCAATGCCAGCAGCAAAAGCTGAATTAACAGTTCCATGTTTCTTCCTCCGTTTTTCCGCCGCGGAGAATAAAAAAAGACCTCCGCCGCAATATCATTTGAAATTGCAACAAAAGTCTCGTTGTTTCGTTACGAACCGGATCCCGCTCTCCGGCGGAATCGTACTGACGGCGTCGCACACATCCTATCGATGCCAACTACTCCCTTTTTGCCTAATATACATTTTCTTAACGGAAAAATCAACTCTCTCGCCAATTTTTAACATTTTCTTAACATTTACTCCTTCCGTCTCTGCCGCAGGACAGCACCGTTTTCTTCCACGCGCGCCTTATCCAGCGGATAGACAAACCAGAGGATCAGAGCCACGGCAAAAAAGCCGAGAGCTGGCGCGATCGTCGCCATAGCGTAGAGCCCGGAGAGCACAGAGTCGCTCTGCGCAGCCGCCGCGGACTCGTAGCCGATGAACTCAAGTGCCCAGCCGCCGATCCCACCCGCGAGCGCCTGCCCGACCTTTCGCGCGAAGGAATAGACCGCATAGACGGTTCCGTCCTCACGCTGACCGACCTTCACCTCCTGGTCATCGATCACGTCCGTAATGTTTGCCCAGATCACTGTGTTAAAAAATCCAAGCCCCAGATATCCCACGATAGAGAGCAGAAGAAATGCCCACATATTTTCGAGTTTCAAAAAATACAACAGCGCGAACACTGCACCCGAGAAAAACATCCCGGCTGCAGATGCTTCCTTTTTTCCAAAACGTTTTGCTATGGGCACACTGAGCGGAGCTACGATCACAAGTATCACAAGCGTTGAAAACAGTGTAAAAAGCGAGATCCCCCTTGCGTTTCCAAAATAGTCCGGATAAATATAATTGTTCATCGTATTGATCAGGAGCTGGCTTAACAGCAGAAAAACTGCTGCCCCGATGATCCCAAGGAGCGCCCGGCTCTTTCCGATCGCCCCAAACGTCGCAAGAAGCGTGAGGTTTTCCGTATCCGGCTTTTTTTCGACTGTCACGCGCTCGCTCGTCAGGCGGTAGCATATGAGATAACAGAGCAGCGCCAGCACGGAAAACACTCCGGCGATCACCGTAAAAGTGGCGCCGCCCCGCACCACCTGATTTCCCGCCTCGTCCGTGGTATACAGAAAGACTGGCGTTCCCACACCGATCACAAGCCCCGCAAGCGCAGCGCCGACGGAGCGGAACGTCGAGAGGGATGTTCTCTCATTCGCATCCGCCGTGATCGCGGAAGCCATCGAGCCATAGGGAATATTGATCGAGGTATAAAAGACACTGCCCCACAGCAGATAGGTCACATACATATAAATGATACGCCAGACCATCGGCGCGGACGCAACTGCGGTCTGGTACATCAGAAAGCTTGAGAGTGCGACCGGACCGCACATCCGCCGGATCCAACAGCGGAATTTCCCGTCCTCCGCCGGAGGCATCCGGTCTACGATGCGTCCCATCGTCACGTCTGTAAAAGCGTCTGCAAAACGCGCCACGAGAAACAGCGTGCCGACCATACCGCCGCTGATACCAAGCACCTTGGTGTAAAACACCATCAAAAAAGAGCTTGCGAAAATAAATGTAAAGTCGTTGCCGAAATCCCCGAACATATACCCTACTTTATCCCGCAAGCCAAAAGGTCTGATTGTATTATCATTGTTCTGCATATGAATCCTCCATATCCGCCTTGCCGCTTCCGGCTATCCGTAGTATGTCCGGATTCATTTCTTTCTATTCTTCTTTTTGTCCTCGTACATTCTCGCGTCCGCCAGTTCTAACATCTGACGGATGCTCTGATCCGCCGCCTCCTCTGCTTTCACACAGCCAATGCTGACCACAATATTCCATGTGCCACGCTCTCCCCAGTTCATCCCGGCGATGCCCCTGCGCAGCGCTTCGATATATGCCGCGACCTCATCGTCGTTCTTTCCCTTCAAAATCACGACAAATTCATCGCCGCCATACCGTGCCAGAAACGAACTTGTCCTGCCAAAGGTCTTTTTTAACTGGTCCGCCACAAGGCGCAGGACGTGGTCTCCTGTCATGTGACCGAACCTGTCATTGATTTTCTTGAACTGATCCACATCCATCAACAGCAGATGATAGGAGTCTCCTCTCCAGTTCTGTTCTTCCATCTCCAAAAGATACTGGTCCAGTCTCCCTCTGTTATTCAGCCCCGTCAGCGCGTCGCGGATCACCTGACGCTGCTGTACGTCCAGATAGACCATCAGCACGGACGCTGCCGTAAAAGGCCCGGCAAACTCCACTGCCGGATACAGCATCTGAAGCAGTCCGCCGCAGACCGGAAGAATGGCAAATCCCGCAGCCGTCTTACATTCGAGACGCCGCTCCACCTGTTCCTCCTTCTTCGCACAGCGCAGCGCGTGCACAGACGACGCCACGACATAGCCAAAGGTTACGACGACATAGACCATGTAGCCGTCTCCCCGCACATAAAAATTCTGCTCGTCCAGCGAGAAGATGATCCCCGTCCACGGCGTCGTGAGAAGCAGCGCCGCAAAAATAAAAAACGGTATGCCAAGTTTTAACGCCCCTGTGCCCCGCTGTCCGATCCCGTTCTCCGCCACATCCCTAGTATACAGATACCAGATATATGCCATAAATGCTAGCAGCCCCAGACAAAACCCATTAGAGAGCCACAGAAAAACGCGCGTCCCCGGCATCTGTCCCCCATCGAAATATCTGCCTGTGATATTCGTAAAGAACACTCCGACCAGGAGCACCATCATAAAGCGCAGCGCACGGCTGCGCCATGAATAAGTGAGTGTATATTTTACATTCGCACGCATAATAAGCAGCGCCAACATCGGAATTAAATTGATCTGCAAATAAGTAACCGTATCCACCGTGCCGCCCCCTTTATCCTATGTGCTGTCCTGCCGCCCGTTTTTTTGCCGTCTTTGCGGCGTACATCCGCTCGTCCGCCAGCGCCACGAGACGATCCGGCTCCCCCGTCTCCTCCCAGAGCGCATAGCCAATGCTAAACGACAGTCTGTATTTCTTTTCTGCGGTGCGGTTAAAGCGGTCAACCTCCTGCTCCACCAGACGGAGCGCCTGCTTTGCCTCCGCCTCGTCCTTCCATGCCCCGATCACCGCAAATTCATCGCCGCCATACCGCGCCAGAAAGGTCCGCTCTCTGCCGAGGACACGCCTTAAAATATCCGCCGTCTCCCACAGCGCCTCATCGCCCACAACGTGCCCCAGATTGTCGTTGATTCCCTTGAAATCATCGACGTCCAGCATGAACATTCCCCAGTTGCCTGCGTTCTGCTTCGCCCACTTTAAAATCTGCTTGTCAAACTCCCTGCGGTTGTTCAGTCCCGTCAGCCCATCCGTGGTAATCTGGCGGTTCTGCGTATTCAGATAGATAAAAAGAAGTGTCAGTGACAGACACGAGGATCCGCCCCACCACACATCGAAGCAATACTGGATAAGCATCCCCGCAAGAAGCAGAAATCCGCATCCCGACAGATAAAGACACTCCCACTTCCGCTCTCTGGAATTTTCCTTCCTGCCCTTTCGTATACTTATCACTGCGCCGGCAAGGATCAACAGCGTACATTCCAGATAGAGCAGCCCGTACAGCCCTCCGTGCCGGCAGATATTGTCCTCCGTGACAAAAAGCAGCAGATGCGTCCACGGCGTCGTGACGATCAGAAGCGTCATCAGAAGCTGGAGCACACCCAGAAAGCGCAGCGTCCTGCTCTCCTCCCCTGCCGCTCCCCATACCTGCAGCCGAAAACAGATATAGAGAAGCCATAGCGCCGCAATTCCCGTCATCATCGACGCATAGACCATATACGAAATCCACAGCCCTGCCTTCACGGCAGCGCCCGGCACACCCAAAAGTCCCTTCCCCGCCGTTCCTGACACCATCGCCCCGATGGCAAGAAGAGTCAGAACATCAAACAGAAGCTTATCTGCCGTCCCTGCTGTCTTTCTGTGATTGTTTGCATATATTATGAGGAGCATAAGTATCGGAAATAAATTGATACTTATGGATACCAGCATATTCATACCCACTCCCCCTTGACAAGGATATTTCTATCATTATAACATTTCCACATATTCTTGTCAGTAATTCTGTGCAAATTTAGTGTCTTTTCCACAAATTTTTCTTATTGATACGTTCTGCGAAACTGTATCGGCGTCATCTCACAGGTTTTTTTAAACAGCCGGTTAAAGTGTTCCACATTCTCATATCCCACATAGGCAGCAATGGATTCCACCGTCTGGTTCGTCTCTTTTAGCATCGCGCACGCCTTTTTCATCCGCGCTTTCTTCACCGCATCCTGAAATGTCATGCCGGATTTCTCCCTGATATATTTCGAGAGATACGGTCCCGAGAGATGGAACTCCTCTGCGAGCACATCCAGCGTAACGTCCGCATAATGGCTCTGAATGTAATTCATGATGGCGACAAGCCGCTCCTCGCGCCCCTCTGTGATACATTCGCTCTTA
Organism: Roseburia sp.; assembly: GCA_026168605.1. Classification (GTDB taxonomy): domain Bacteria; phylum Bacillota; class Clostridia; order Lachnospirales; family Lachnospiraceae; genus Roseburia. The sequence continues at coordinate 42,531 of JAPFDX010000003.1, forward strand.
GCCATCTTATTGGCAGCGGATACCAGCGCCGCAACGGAGCTGGAGATAATATCCTCATCGATGCCGACGCCCCAGTAGCTTCTGTCACCGACAACGATCTTCACGTAGGCTGCCGCTTTCGAGGAAGACCCCGCAGAAATCGCGTGCTCCTCATACGCCGCCAGTTCATACTCAATACCAAAATACATCTTGACCGCATTGCTGACCGCATCCAGACGCCCGTTTCCGGTGGTCTCGATCATCCGACGCTCCCCGTCCTGCTCGATCGTCACCTGCGCCGTGATGCCGTTCTTCCGCTCAAAATGATACTCCGGCACCTCAAACACATCTGTGCGGTTGATATACGTCTCCTCAAAAATCCGATAGATCGCCTCCGGAGACAGCTCCTTATGACGGTGGTCGGAAACCCCTTTGATCAGGTAGCCAACCTCCTCCTTCATCCGGTCTGGCAGTGACATACCGAAATTCTGTTTCAGGATATAAGCCACGCCGCCCTTTCCGGACTGGCTGTTGATGCGGATGACATCCGACTCGTATTCACGCCCGACATCCTTCGGGTCGATCGGAAGATACGGCACATCCCACCGCTCCCCGCTCTTGCCTTCCGATCTCCACGCCATACCCTTGGAGATCGCATCCTGATGTGACCCGGAAAAAGCTGTAAACACCAGATCCCCGGCATACGGCGTGCGCTCGTACACGCGCATACCGGTAAAGCGCTCATACTTCTCCCGGATCGCGGAAATATTGGAAAAATCAAGTCCCGGATCCACACCATGGCACACCATGTTCATCGCAACCGTCACAATATCCACATTGCCCGTGCGCTCACCGTTGCCAAAAAGCGTGCCCTCCACACGGTCCGCACCCGCAAGGATCCCAAATTCCGCGTCGCTGATGCCACAGCCCCTGTCATTGTGCGGATGCACACTTAAGATCACATTGTCGCGGTACTTTAAGTGCTTGTGGATATACTCGATCTGGCAGGCAAATACGTGCGGCATCGCGATCTGCACCGTCGTCGGGATGTTGATGATCGCCTTGTGCTCCCCGTCCGGCTGCCACACATCCAGAACCGCATTGCAGACCTCGACGGCATAGTCCACCTCTGTGCCCGGGAAGCTCTCCGGACTATACTCAAATGTAAAATTGCCGTCCGTCTCCTGTGCCAGTGTCTTTAACAGTTTCGCCCCGTCCACGGCAAGCTGCTTTACTTCCTCTCTGCTCTTGCGGAATACCTGCTCGCGCTGCGCCACGGACGTGGAATTGTACAGATGGATCACCGCGTGGGGCGCGCCCTCTACCGCCTCAAAAGTCTTGCGGATAATATGCTCCCTCGCCTGGGTCAGCACCTGCACGGTGACGTCCTCCGGTATCATGTCGCGCTCGATCAGTGCGCGCATAAAATTGTATTCGGTCTCCGACGCCGCCGGAAATCCCACTTCAATCTCCTTAAATCCGATATCTACCAGCATCCTGAAAAATTCCAGCTTCTCCTCAAGTCCCATCGGCTCGATCAGCGCCTGATTGCCGTCGCGCAGATCCACGCTGCACCAGACCGGCGGCTTCGCGATCACATCCTTCTTCACCCAGTCGTATGTCACCTCCGGCGGCATAAAGTATGATTTTCCATATTTTGCTGCTATGTCCATATTCCCCTCCAAAATCATTCAAGAAAATTGATTTTATTTATCTTTTCCCCTATCCTATCATACGTTTCTCCGGCAAACAAGGTGCGCTTTTAATCAAAATACTTGATTTATTTTAACTTCACTCCAACCTTTTTGCAGACCTCCGACAGACAGCATCTGTCGCAGTGCGGCGTTGTGCGTGCAGTGCAGATCTCTCTGCCGTGATCGACCAGACGATGGCAGAAATCATTGCCCTCCTCCGGCGGGATCAGCTTCCAAAGCTCCATCTCCACTTTTTTCGGCTCCTTGATCCCATCCACCAGCCCCATGCGGTTGACAAGACGGATACAGTGCGTATCCGTGACGATCGCCGGTTTTCCAAAGACGTCCCCCATCACCAGATTTGCACTTTTTCTGCCCACTCCCGGCAGTGAGAGCAGCGCGTCAAAATCATCCGGCACCTTCCCGCCGTACTCGTCGCGCAGTATCTTCATGCAGGCGCTGATGTCCCGCGCCTTGCTGTTCCCCAGTCCGCACGGGCGCACAATCTCCTCAATCTCCGATACCTCCGCCTCCGCCAGCGCCTCCACGGTCGGAAATTTCGCATACAGATCCTGTACCACGACATTGACTCTGGCGTCCGTACACTGCGCGGCAAGACGCACACTTACGAGCAGCTTCCACGCATCGTCGTAGTCCAGGGTACAAGTCGTATCCGGGTACTCCTCCTTCAGCAGTCTGATAATCTCTTTTGCACGTTCTTTTTTTCTCATCCGGTTTCACTCCTATTTCTTCTATTATAATAATGTAGGTTTTAATAGACCAGCTTTTTCCACTGGAATCGCATCAGATCAACATGGTTATCCACAACCTCAATCCCGTCCTCCTCCAGCAGGAGTTTCTGTTGATTTACCCCGCCGAACGCAAAGGCATCGGATAACCTTCCCTCACGGTTGACCACACGGTAACACGGGATGCCGTCCGGATCGGGGTTCACATGGAGCGCATAACCCACAACCCGCGCCCATCTGGGGTTTCCCGCAAGCACCGCCACCTGCCCGTAAGTCGCCACGCTGCCCTTTGGAATCTGCCGCACCACCTCATAGATTTTCTGGTAAGAATTTTTTTGTTCCACGATACGCTCCCTTCCAGCCCTCAAATGATAGGGATATTGTATCACATTTTTCTGCTTTTTTCTGCATGATCTCCCGAATTTAGCGATATTTACTGAAATAGCGACTAATGCTTGTATATTTGCAAAATGGGTGATAATATAGATAAGTTGAAAAAAGGAGGTTTTTTATGCAGGAAAATAAAATGGGCGTTATGCCTATTGACAAATTGATCGTCTCTATGTCTCTGCCAATCATGATTTCCATGCTTGTGCAGGCGCTTTATAACATTGTTGACAGTATTTTCGTGGCACAGATCAGCGAAAATGCGCTGACCGCCGTTTCCATGGCATTCCCCATCCAGAATCTGATGATCGCAGTGGGCGTCGGAACAGCAGTCGGTATGAATGCGCTGCTTGCCCGCTCGCTCGGTGAAAAAGATTTTGACAAGGTAAACAAGATCGCAGAAAACGGTATTTTTCTTGCCTTTTTAAGCTATCTCGTCTTTTTGTTTATCGGTCTGTTTTTCTCGGAAACATTTTTCCGCAGCCAGACAGATATCGAGGAGATCGTTGTTTACGGCAAGCAGTACATGACCGTGTGCTGCTGTCTGTCCATCGGTGTATTTATCCAGATCATGTTTGAGCGTATGCTCCAGGCAACCGGAAAAACCGTCTATTCCATGATCTCTCAGGGCGTCGGCGCCATCGTAAACATTATCCTGGATCCGATCCTGATCTTTGGTCTCCTCGGACTTCCAAAGATGGGTATTACAGGCGCAGCGGTCGCGACGGTCATCGGACAGATCATCGCCGCCATCGTCGGTTTTGTTTTAAACCAGGCGCGAAATCATGAGGTGCACCTTCAGTTTAAAGGGTTCCGCCCGGACGGACAGATCATTGGGCAGATTTACGGTATCGGTGTTCCTACAATCGTCATGCAGGCAATCGGTTCTGTCATGACCTACGCCATGAACGGGATTTTAATTTCCTTTACGCCTACGGCAACTGCCGTATTTGGTGTGTACTTCAAGCTGCAAAGTTTCGTGTTCATGCCGGTATTCGGACTAAACAGCGGCGTCATCCCTATCATGGCATACAATTACGGAGCGAATAACCGCTCCCGTGTCACCAAGACCTTAAAGCATACCGTTGTCTATGCCGTTGTGATCCTGGCATTTGGTTTCCTCTTATTCCAGGCTGTCCCGGGACCGCTTCTTCAGATGTTCAACGCCTCGGAGCATATGCTGGCAATCGGTATTCCGGCGCTGCGCATCATAAGTTTCAGCTTTATCCCGGCTGCGATCAGCATCGCATACAGCAGCGCCTTTCAGGCGCTTGGCAAAGCGGTTTACAGTATGTTTATCTCTATTGCCAGACAGCTCATCGTACTTCTGCCGGTTGCTTATGTGCTTGCCCAGATCGCTACTGTTGATTATGTGTGGCTGACCTTCCCGATCGCAGAGATCGTATCTCTGATCCTGACACTGCTCTTTATGAAAAAACTTCATAAGGATGTTATCTCAAAAATTGGGGATAAGTAGCAAGACATCCTCGCTGACAGCGCAAAATCGCAGCAACCGTATCTTACACGTTCGGTTGCTGCGATTTTTGTATATCCCCTATATTCCTTCTATCTCTAAAATTTCCTTAAAGTGTTCCAGCCGGTAGTCTGTTTTTCCATAATGCGCTGCCTCCCCAATTCCGGCTGCCATCATCCCTGCCGCCTTTGCAGCTTCAATTCCTGCGATGGCGTCCTCAACGACAATGCAGTTTTCAGGAATGTCTCCGACAAAGGTTGCCGCTTTCAAAAACACCTCCGGATCAGGCTTTGATCTCGTGATATTCGTGCCATCTGAAATCGCATCAAACATATCCATCAGCTTTGTCTGCTGCAAAATAAATTTTGTATTTTTGCTGGATGACCCGATGGCAAGCTTATGTCCCAATCTCCGAAGCTCTGCCAGCGTCTCCCTGACCGCAGGCTCTACATCCTGTGGTGTCATCTTCTTTAAAAATTCTTTATAATAATTATTCTTTTCCTCTGCCATATCTTCTTTCTCTCCGGCAGAATATCTTTTCGTGCTTCTTTCCAGAATAATATCAAGTGATTCCATCCTGCTGACTCCACGCAAACGGTTATTGATTTTTTCATCAAAATAAATCCCCAGCCCATCCGCAATTTTTTTCCATGCCTGATAATGAAATTTATCCGTAAAAACTAAAACCCCGTCCAAATCAAAAATAAATGTTTTCATCTCTATACCGCCCTATGCTTCTTCTGATCGTTGGCATACGCGTCTGTTCTCGGAATCCACTCGAGAAATTTCTCTATCTGGATATTCCAAAACCGCCATTCGTGCCGAAATCCATCTACCGGAACCCACGTCACATCAATTCCATGTTCCATCATAAAATCCTGATAAGCACTTACTTTGTCCCACAGCATATCCTGTCTGCCGCACGCAAAATAAACCGGCGGCACACGCTTCCTTTCCGCTTCATTTTTTCTCACCAGACCATAGGGATCAAATATCCCGTTCCCAAGAAGCTTCTTCTCCTGCTCATTCTCTGTACCAATCGCTGCCGAAAATGCTCCAATGGCAGCGAAACGCTCTGGATAATTCAGCCCGTGAATCATTGCTCCATAACCGCCCATCGAAAGTCCCGCGATATAGGTATGCTCCGGTTTATCAGAAACCGGAAACATATTGCAGACAAACGCCGGAAGCTCCTCAGACAGAAAATTAAAAAAGTCATCCCCATCACCGTTTTTTCGGTAAAATTTATTTTCTGCGGACATCATCACAACCGCCATCGACTGTTCTTCTGCGAACAGTTCCACATTCGTATAACTGGTCCAGTCACTGTGATCGTTACCCAGTCCATGCAGAAGATACAGTATAGGGTAAGGCTCATTTATCTTATAAGATGCCGCTCTGTCGGCAACCCCAAGCGCCTCCGGTATGCTCGGTGACGGGATGATCACCGTCAGCTCCACGGAGCGCAGCAGCGTTTTGCTGATAAACTTTGTCTCAAATCTTGCCATATCTCTCCTCCTAAGCTGCCGCTTTTCCGAAACGGCACAATTCCTTCAAACGGTGCACCAGTTTCATTCCATCATTGATATACGCCATAATGAGCGCCAGCACGATACCCGTCACAATGGTCTGAATCGAACTGTCAATGCCAAATGCATTCAGCCCGTAAGTAAAAATCTCCATACCAAGCGCACCGACAAAAATACCCCACGGCATATTTGTAAACCCACCAATAAAAAGTCCGATCAGCACCGGCGCCATTGAGCCGAACATCAGACCGGTAGAGCTCAAATTGCTCGCAGGCTCAACCTTGCTGCTGCACGCACTGAGCATCGCCGCACATCCCAGCAGCGCGCCCACCAGTACATACGTCAAAATAATATTTTTCTTCTCATGAACTCCTGCATTCACCGCCAGTCTGGCATTGGAACCAAGACTTCTTGTGTCATAGCCAAACTTTGTTTTATAGAGAAGAAACCATGAAATGAGCATGACTGCCGCCAGCATCATATAAATCAGCGGAAACTGGTTCATACGCAATATTTCTTCCGTGTATACGGCATCATTTGCAAAAAAGTTCACACCCCAGCCACCGTTGATCAGACCGCTCACCGCTTCATATATCATGACAACGCCCATCGAAATAATCATATTGGGAACACGCAGTGTAACGTAAAGGACTGCTTCAATAAGTGCCAGACAGATACATATCACAATGCACAAAAGCAGCATTACGAACGCATTTGCCTGCATCCTGATGCCAAGATTACCGCCAATGATCGCTCCAAGCATGATGATTGCACCCGGTCCGAAATCCCATCTTCCACCGGATAGCGGGATTGCGATTGCCAGAGCAATGATCGTGTTAGAAACCGTATCATGGATCATGCCTTCTGTCGTATATCCTGCAAAAAAAGACTGGTTTCCAGTCAGCAGGGCGATCAGTGCGAAAACAGCGTACATCCCTGCCGGAAATAAAAGTGTCATCATATATCGTTTAAAATATTCTGATTTTTTGACCATATTCTTATATCCTTCCCAAATGTCTGCGGCAGACATGACTGCCGCAGACACCACCAGTTTACTGACGTGCCTCTACAATTTCAGAGAGGCTGCGATTTGTCAGTGCATTCAGATCTGCCATTGTCGCATCCGGATTAGAGGATATAATACAGTTCTCAAGCTCTTCTGCGGTCACACATCCGTTTGCTCCATCTTCTGGAACAATATAGGTAACATAATCCTCAAGTTCCTCCTGCGTACCGATGACCGGATACCCTGCCACTCCGTTTACAATACTGCCCTCATTGTATGCGCCCTCTGCCGCGTCCGGATAACTGTTTCCCTCAAGTGCATTGACAATTCTTGCGACACAGCTTGCGATTGCCTGCGTATGGTTATTGTTTCCTGCTGCCAGCAGCGCACCGCTCTCCATCAGTGATGCGACAGAAGTGTCATATCCCATTGCGATCAGCTTCACGCCACTGCCCTGAATTGCCGGATAGACATAGTCAAGACCGGAAGCCATGCCAAACAGTGTATCCATATCCGGATTCTGGTTTACAAGGTCTTTCACATTTTGCTGCACTTCATCTGCCGTCATACCGGATGTAAATGTCAGATCCTGCACAGTGATTCCTTTTGCGGTAAGTTCGCTCTGGAAACTTGCATAGATTTCCGGAGCATCCGAAAATGCCCATGCCGGGAATGAAATACCACCTGCATTTTTGATACCCGAATCTGCCACAGCATCTGCATATTCTTTGCCAAGCGCTGCCAGATCTCCGCCAAACTGCTTTGTCCCACCGAGGAAATATTCGCCCGGAGCAACACCCGCAAAATCCTCCTCCGTAATATGGTCAAGCGCTACCGTATAATATACTTCTGCGTCCTGGCAAGTGCTCATTGCCGCAACAAGGTTGGTATCATAGCCGCTGATAATTGCATCACATCCCGAGCTGATCAGATTCTCGACGCAGGAAACCTGTGCATCATCATCATAAAAGGTCGATTCATATTCAAATGTTACATTCAGGTTTTTCTCCAGATAATTACAGAAATTCTGAATATTTGTGCCCTGTGCATCTGTCCACTGGTACATCACAATACCAATTTTGTAGGCATCGTCTGTCTGTTCGCCACCTTCCGTTTCCTCTTCACTTTCAGCAACGGCATCGCCCGTCTGCGCTTCGCCCTCTGCCGTGTTATTTGCACTGCCTCCGCAGCCTGCCGCCATCACCGCTGTCATTGCAGCGGCAAGAATCATACTGATTACTTTCTTTTTCATTGTGTTTTCTCCTTCCCATTACATTACTTTTTATATTATCTGGGCATCTCTGCGACCGACTTATTCTGCCTCAGAGTCATGCCAATGATAACGATAAAAATAATTCCTTTGACCAGCGTAATATACGTCTGGTCTACGCCCGCGATCGTGAGCCCGTTCGAGAGCAGAGTGTAGGTGACGACACCGGAGACCGCTGCTCCCATGCGGCTTTTTGAACCGCCATTCAAATTCATTCCCCCGAGGATGACTGCCACCATAACGTCCATCTCTGTGCCGGAGCCGATATTTTTTCCAACATTCCCACTGCGTGCGAGCAAAAACAAACTTGCAAGACCAACACAGCATCCCGCGATCACATAACACCAGAATTTTACATTTTTCAATCTGGCTCCGCTCTGTTCTGCGCTGACCGGGTTATCACCAATCGCCTTACAGTACTTTCCCAGCCTGGTATAGTTAAACAGCAGGATACCCACTACCACAATCACAAGCATTACAATAAGGGCATATACGGTATTACTCTTTAGCGGCTGGATCATGTCATAATGTTCGATCACAATTCTCCCGTCGTTCATCGAAAGGATATAAGTCACAAGTCCCCTCGCAATAAACATCACTGCCAGCGATGCGATAATACTCATCAGTCCTAAATATGCGGTGACATACCACATGAATAGGTAAAGCGTGACTGCTGTCACAATCGCAGCAATAACAGAAAGCGGTATACTTGCCGTCTCATTTAACACTAGTGTGATCACCATTGTACAGAGCCCAGCCACAGCGCCGGAAGCGATATCGACTGTTCCGTGTGCAAACATAAATATCATGCCTATGGAAATGATCATCAAAACCACCATCTGTCCCACAAGACTTTTCAAATTGTACGCCGAGAAAATCTGTCCCCTCGTAATAATTGCAAAGAGAACGATCACCACCGTCAGGCTGCCGTAACACACGATATTATTCCGGCTGTTTTTTATCAATGTGATAGGTTTCATTTTTTCTTCTTTCATATTGTCCCCTCGTTAAATCATGTACTCAATGATCTGCTGTTCTGATAAGTGCTCCGAGCGTTTCAGGCGCTTTGTCACCGCACCGTTTTTCATGACCATGATCTCATCACACATACCGATCAGCTCCGGCATCTCCTCGGAAATGATCAAAATCGCATACCCTTCCTTTTTCATCCTCGCGATCAGTTGGTACATCGTGGTTTTAACCCCGATATCAACCCCGCGTGTCGGACTGTCCATAATGAGAATCTTCGACCCATTACCTATCCATTTTCCAAAAGAAACCTTCTGCTTGTTTCCTCCGGAAAGTTCTGAAACAGCCTGATTCATGGAGGAACACTTGATTGCAAGTGCATCGATCTGCTTTTTTGCATATTCGCGTTCCCTGCGCGGGGAAATAAATCCTCCCATCCTGCTTAAGTTGGCGAGAACCAGATTTTCTTTTATCGATGCCGGAAGCACCAGCGCGTCCTTGTCACGGTCTTTAGAAATGTATCCAATATTACAGCGGAGCGCATCTCCAACGGCTTTGACCGAAACACTGCTGCCGTCCTCGCTCTCTGCAGTAATACTCCCCTCCCGGATCTTATCCAGACCGAACAGCACCCTGCCAAGCTGATGCATCCCACAGCCGGACAACCCTGCAATCCCGAGGATTTCCCCCTCATGGAGTGTGATGCTGACATTGTGCAGATCTGCATTGGAAATATTTTTTGCGCACAGCATAACCCTTTTCCCATGTGTACTGTCATAGTCATTTCTGTAATAATCACCCGATATTTCCCTTCCGACCATAGAGTTTCTGATGCGGCTCTCATCAAACTCTGCTTTTTCTATCGTATCCACAAGCTTGCCGTCCCGAAGAACGGTCAGCACATCGCAGTGCCGTATGAGCTCCTCTAAATCATGGGAAATAAAAAGTACTGCTTTTCCCTTTTCCCTGAGTTCATGAATGATCCGGTAAATGATTTCCCGCCCCTGCTGCGACAATGCTGTGGTCGTCTCATCCACAATAAACAGCACCGGATCATAATACAGCGCTTTCGCAACCTCCACCAGCTTTCTGGTCTCAAAGCTGTATGCCGCTGCCGGGAGTGTCACATCCACATCAGTGACCCCGATTGCTTCCAGCGCCGCCCGTGCCGCCTCATTCATTTCCCTCCGGCTGATCACTCCGTGATGAGAAAATCTTTTTTCATCGCCCACGAAAATATTTTCTGCAATCGTTAGTCCGTCGATCGTTCCCGCTTCCTGCACGATCATTGTAATTCCATGTGCTTTCGCATCTCCCGGATCCCGGGGTTGGTATACCTCACCGTGCAACAGCATCTCCCCTGCGCTCACCGGATGGATCGCGCTGATCATAGAAGATATTGTTGATTTTCCGGATCCATTCTCCCCGATCAGTCCCCGGATTTCTCCAGTGCGTATCTGCATATCGACCTGATTTACCGCTGTCACTTCACCAAATTTTTTGGTCAGCTTTCTTGTCTCAAAAAAGACTTCTTTTTTTACATTTTCCATATAGAAGCCCCTCCCCTTTATGGTTTATAATTTTGCATCCCACTTTCCACAATAAGGATCAATAGGACTTTTTCCTTTAAATTTACTCCGTCCGGTCAGCTTCTCAATCAGCGCGTCCACCACCGCATCGTTGCCCGAATAGCAGTTGATATAAGTCTTTACCCTTGGGAAATCCAGAAGATGATACGGATTCTCCAGCGACACAAACACCGTAGGCACGTCATTTATGTAAAGTCCGCAGTCCGCTCCCATCGGCTGTTTCCATTCAATTCTCACAACGGTCTGATTACTCCTTGTCGCCAGATTCGCCACATAAAGCATCAGATCATACGTGGAAACCATATCTTTATACTTTGTCGTAAATCCTTCTCCATATGGTTGCGGTACAAACTCATCCACTGTAAAGCCCTCTTCCAGCAGCTTCTGTTTGATTTTCTCAACCGCCGGGCTGACTTTGTAAATCGAACACCCCTCACCTGACGGTTCAATCCGGTACAAGAGAATGCGCTTATATTTTTCCGGTGTAAGTGGGAGTACTCCCTTCTCCTCTTTTACAAGTGTGATTCCTTTATCCGCAGTTTCTGCCGCCCAGCGCGTGTGCTCTGCGCAGCCGACTACCATTTTTGCCTTTTCTTCGCTTATTTCTCTCTGCTCTCTGTGAAGCCCCAATGCTGCCTTTAACGCAAGAATTCGGATCACCGCCTCGTCCAGACGTTCCGGGGTAATAATACCTTCATGGATACCCTTTAACATAAACTGGTAATCCTCCTCCAGATTCCGGGCAAACAGAAACATATCACAGCCTCTGGCGATCGTCTCCGGCACAGCTCTCTCTCTGCCCATTGCAAGCATGAATCCTGCCATCGTAGTCGCATCTGTACTGATAACCCCGTTGAATCCCAGCCGTCCTCTCAGCAGCCCTTGTAAAAGCTCCCGCGAAAGTGTGCCCGGCATCAATTCCTCATCCTTAAGTTCCGGATTGATCGCTTTTTCCCATGCCGGCTGCACAATATGTCCCGCCATAACTGTAAGCGCCCCGGCATCAATCCCCGCCCGGTACACTTTTCCATAAGTGTCCATCCACGTTTCACAGTCCAGATCATTGATGGAAGTAACCAAATGCTGGTCCCGCTCATCCTGTCCATCTCCCGGAAAATGCTTGATCGTCGCTGCCACCCCAAGCTTTTGAAGACTCTCGACATAAGCCGCGCCCATCTGCGCCACCCGCTCCGGATCAGAACCAAAGGTTCTCGTGTTGGTGATAGGATTCCTGAAATTCGTATCAATATCAATGATCGGAGCAAACGCCCAGTTCGCGCCGACAGCCACTGCCTCCCGCGCACAAACCTTCGCCATGCTCCCTGCCAGCGCTACATCATCCGTCGCTGCAATCTCCATCGGTGAACCAACCAGTGTACCCTCTTCTACAATTCCATTGCCACCCTTCTCAAGGTTTGCCGCGATCAACGGACAGATCCGGCTTCGTCGCCTTACTTCCCGTGATGCATGGACCGCATTTTTTACCGGCATAATCCGGTACATAAATCCACCTGGCTGCAATAAATGAAACACATGATCCAGAGTTTCCTGACTATCATTCTTCAACAACACACAGAAAAGTTGTCCTGCCTTTTCTTCCACACTCATTGCTCTAAGCGTCTCATACACCCATTTAACATCCTCATTCTGTAAATAGAACGGTTTTTCTTTTAAATCGATCATTCGCCTGCCCCATTTCATTCGCACTTATTTAACATTTTTTATTATATGCGCTCCCAATCTCATTTTCAATATCTTAATTAGACAATTTAACTAAGCTGATTTTGTTGAAAAATAACAAAAACTAATTAGTTTTATTGACTTTAAATTTGTTTACACTTATAATATATTTCATATATTTAATTTATTTAAGTATTTATGGAGGTATTGCATTATGGCTTCTGCTAACCGGAACAAAGGGAACAATCTGTTTCGTCTCAAACAGGCGAACCAGTCTGCCATCCGCAAGATGATCTATCTGCGCGGACCAGTGCTCCGATCTTCTATCGCTGAGAGCTTGCAGCTCACTCTTCCGACGATTACAACGAACGTCAACTCCATGCTGCAAAACGGCGTGATTTTCGAAGATAAAGAACATATAGTAGCAACACCCGGAAGATTTGCTCTCCCGATAAACATTGTTCCTGATTCCAGATATTTCATCGGAATAGAGATCACAGAAGCTTCCCGCAAAATCTGTATCTGCAATTACCGGGGGGCGGTTGCTTATTCCGGACTCGACAATACCTTCTATGATAAATATGACCATGCGATACGGTCAGCCGCAGAACTGATTACTGCTTCCTTGAAATCCGGTATAGTTTCTCCTGAGAAAATTTATGGAATTGGGGTTTGCCTGCCCGGTCTTATTGATTCTAATACCGGAAAACTCCTCGCCCACAGACAGTATGAATGGTATGACAAAGATGTGATTGCAGATTTGCGGCTCCATACAGGCTACCACGGTCCGATTAGTATTGAAAACGATGCTTCCGCTAGGGCACTCGCCGCCCAACTGTTTTTGCGGGAACAGTTGCAGAATATTCCGTCTTTCTTTTATCTGTATGTCACCATCGGCATTGCTTCACCATTTATACAGAATGACTGCAGCCTTTCCATCTCACCTGTCGGAGCTGGTGAGCTCGGCTACATGATCATGGATCTGAATATGCCGCTCGGACCGTGGGGAAGCACCGGGAGCCTGAATAATCTTGCCGGAATGCGCGCACTCAAAGAACACGCACGGCAGGCTGTTGTCGATGGCAGAGCGCCATACCTGAAAAAACTTTGCGGAAACAGCACGCCCCACATTGCACAGATCATGGAAAGTGCGAAGCATGATCCCGCTGTCGATGAACTGATAAAAAACGTCGTTTTTTATCTGGGCGTCGCGATCGCCAATCAGGACAACCTGATGCGTCCACACAGCATTCTGGTTGATGCCCCCTATTTTTCTTCCCAGAAATACCGTGATATTTTTACGGAGACGATTTACAAATATTCTTTCCGACCAACTTCTTTTAAGTTCAATGTGATTTTTATCGAACCGGATGAGCAAAACGGCGCAAAAAGCGCCGCCGCAGTCGCCATCCGCAACGATTTCAACGAATACATTGAAGGATAACACCATCTGTAAAAAAGTTTCAAAATCCGGACACAATTCTACGTGGATTTTGAAACTTTTTATTTTTACATCTGCCGCATTTTTACAAACTCATCAAACCGGGGCAACGCCATCTTAATGTACCCATATTGCCCGGTATCGATCACACCTTTTCTTTTCAGCCGGTCACGGTAAACCGAAAAAAGCTCTGATTTCATATCTAACTTCTCGCGGATATGTTTCACTTTACTCTCACCGCTCACCGCCATCTCATTTAAGATTTTTCTATCCAGCTCTGATAATTCCGACCATATTTTCGCATACACATACTCCTCCAGATACTGGTCATATTCCGGAAGTATGTCGTTGACAGACTTTGTCTCCCGGTTTTCCCAGTACAGATACCCCAGCACCTGAAATGCAAACGGATAGCCCTTGGTGAGGGCTGCCATCTGCCCGGCAGCCTCCATGCCAATTCCGAATATATCCATATAATTCTTTCGGATCGCCGTGTAGTTTAATGGTTCCAACACAAGCTTTGGCGCGCGGTATAAAAATGTCAGTGCCTTATCATTTTGAAGTTCGTAGATATTTTCATACAGACCCGTCATCAAAAGATAAATGGGATAATCTTCCCGCAAAAAAATCTGGAATGCACTGGCAAAGATTTTTATATTTTCAGAATTTACCGCCTCGTCAACCGTGATCAAAAGACGCTTTCGAGCTTTCCTGATCTGCTTTAGCATATGCGCAATGACGTCCTCAATATCGGTCACGGGCGCAGCATTCTCTATCGACACCCCAAGTCCAAATGCTGAAAAATCAAGCTTTGCTTTGATAAACCTTTCGTGCATCTGCGGCATACTGTATATTTTTGCCGCAAGGCTCTGTAACATATCGCGCATGGGATTTAGTTCCACGACGATCCATCCCGGATCTTTTTTCATCTCTCCCCCAATACTGGTCATCATAACTGTCTTTCCCGAACCGCGCACACCTGTGATCATATAAATCTGGTTAGATGGCGTCTCCGCCTTAAATTGATCAATGATCTCACTCGTCTGTGTAATACGTGAGATATACTGTATCGGCTTTTTTCCAAATGACAATGTAAACGGATTTTGCATTTCACACCTCTTATATAATCTTTTATAACTTTTATGTTGTTATATAACTTTTTATAACTTTTAATTGATTATATAAGTTTTTATAACTTTTTACAATACATTTTCCCACAAAAAAAACTGCAATGCCATCTTCCGAAATGGCATTGCAGTTTTTCCAGTCGGAGTAACAGGATTTGAACCTGCGACCTCACGGCCCCCAGCCGTGCGCGCTACCAAACTACGCCATACTCCGTTGTGTACTTTTCTATTTTACTACAAATCATTGACAATTCCAAGTATTCTTTTTAAAATTGTTCTAAATAGAACTTTTAAGAGGTGTTTTCCATGCTCCGTGAACTTCAGGACTTCCAGAAAAACCAGATACTGATCAACACTCTCTATGCGCAGCATACAGAACCCATATGCAAAAAGCATCACCTGACGCGCATGGAACTCGACATTCTGCTGTTTCTTGCCAACAATCCCGGTTTTGACACGGCGTCCGATATCGTCGAGATCCGCCGTCTGACCAAATCGCACGTCTCCACCTCGGTCAAATCACTTGAGAACCGTGGATTTCTCAAAAAATCCTACACACCCTTCAACCGCAAGACGGCGCACCTCTCACTCTGCGATCCCGCCATGCCGGCTGTGACAGACGGGCAAGCCGCACAGCGAAAATTTTTTGACACTGTATTTCGCGGTTTCTCACCGGAGGACTTCAAGACGATGGAACGACTGTTGAATCTCATTTCCTCCAATGTGCAATCGACATCCTCCTCCGGTCTGTCATGATCCTTTTTTGTCAAGCTGCTCATAGATCGCCTGTGCCACAATGGCATACCCCTCTTGATTCGGGTGCACCCCGTCATAAAAATACTCGGGATGATCCTCCGTCACTGCATACAGATCGATCATATGCACCCCCGTCTCCTCTGCGACCTCTCTGACAATCCTTCCGATCTCATCGTGGATAATATCGTTGCGGATGCCGTGAATGATATTGCCATCCTCCCTCGGAAACGCTTCCGGCGGCGCCATAATATAGATATCCGGTGCGCTTTCGATTTCCTGGAGCTCCCGGACAAATGCCAGATATGCCTCTTTGTACTTTCCGGCATCCCAGCGCCCTCTCCTCGAATCGTTCGAGCCAAGCATTACGATGATAATGTCCGGCTGCTGGAGCTTTACAATGTCAAGATACCCGGTAGCCCGATAGCTCTTTTCCGGGATATCGAGAAGCGTGCGCCCGCTCACCCCGTAATTCACCACCTCATAGCGTGAACCGAGAAGCTTTCCCAGCACCGCCGGATAAGAGGCTTCTGCCCGCTCCTCCTCCGGCACGCCCTTTCCGTAAGTGATGCTGTCTCCCATACAGTACACCTTATAGATGCGCGTGTCCTCCTTCTCCATCAGCGTCTCTGTATTTGCAAACAGCAGGAGTAAAACGAGCGGAGGGATGACCAGGGCTTTCCATATAGGCGGCTTCCACGCTTTTTCAATATGGCTTCTCTGCATATGGCAAATCCCTCTGTTTTCTCTAAATTCCCCCGATTGGCTGTTATAGTCTTCCCCACTTACCGCTCAATGATACGGTTCATAACCTCCATCTTCTCCTCCGCCTGATAGATCAGGCGGCTGCACTCTTTCAGCTCCTTAGAGAAATCTGCCGTCACTCCCTGATAGAGCGACTTATACTTGATGTCATGCTCAAGACTCGCCCACAGATCCATCGCAAGCGTGCGGATCTGTAATTCCACCGGCACCATCTGTTTCTTATTCATAAAATACACCGGCACACGGATCACCATGTGCAGGCTGCGGTAGCCGTTCTCCTTCGGCTCCGCGATATAGTCCTTGACGTCCATAAGGAACAGATCATCCTGCGCCATAAGGCGGTCGCGTATCAGATAGACGTCCTTGATATAGGAACATACGACGCGCACGCCTGCAATATCATAAATATTATTGCACGCCGCCGATAATGTCAGATCCAGATCCTTTTTCTGGAGCTTTCCGAGAATACTCTTCGCTGATTTCAGCCGCGTATCAATGTGATGGATCGGACAGCGGAGCTTGCGGTACTTAAACTCATCCTCAATGATCTCAAGCCGCGCCGTCGTCGCGCACATCGCCGCATTATACATCCGGAGGATCGGGTCGATCGTCCGCGAAAACTGTTCCGTCATATCGACAATATGCTCCATGTCGTCCTCTCCGACACAGTGTATCGGCATCAGCTCATTCACGGCGAGCATATTTCTGTCCCCGCTGTACACTTCTTCAATCTCTACTTCCGTCTGTCTCTGTTCATCCATGAATATGTAAAAACCTCATTTCTTTGTTTATCCGGAGACCTTTCTCCCATTTACATATCCATTATACCAGACAATCATGAATCCACCGTGAAATGCGGATAAAATATTTATTAAATCAACCGCTTCTACAATTCGACGCCGCAGCCCCGTAGCAGTTCTCTTGCACTGTCCAGGGAATCCACGCCGTGCAGATTTTTGATCGGCGCAAACTCTCTGGCACGGTCTACCTCATAAGGAAGGCAGTCATCCATCATATGCACCATGTCGAGCACCAGCGTCTCAAACTTATAGCCGTTTGGAGCTTCCGGCTTCACATACGTCCCGTCCACATCCCGGTATGGGATCTTCTTCTCCACCACATGGATCGGCATCTGTGCATCCACAATCTCTTCCAGCTTTTTCTCCGCAAACAGATAATTTAAGATCACGCCAAAGCCATACAGCAGATCGCCGTTTTCTTTCCGCGCGGTCGCCATCTCCGTCGTCATCTCATAATATTCCGCAATGGACGGTCTGCCATCCTCCGTGCAGAGTACGCCCACCTTTTCATCTGGCGCCGCTTTGCGCACCACCTTCGCACCGCTCTGCCGTCCGTAGGCGATCGTCGCCCCGATAAACAGTGGGTCTGCGATGCGCTGGAGGCAGTTGTCCACGGCAAACACATTGATCCACTCCAGACCTTTTCCGTGGATATCGTCCAAAAGCCCAGCATTCACCATAGAGCCGAACCAGCCGCCGTTGCCGTTCGGTGACATCGCCGGTTCTGTCGCAGACTCCATAAGGATCCGCTTCTCATAGTCGCACGCAGGTTCCATCTCCTGCACAAAGAATTTGACCTCGTCCTTCGGATACCCGAAATAGCCATGCTCCTCGAAAAATGCCTTCGTGTCGTCGTGGTTGATATTGCTCGTCATGACATAGAGTGGCACATAAGCGCCCGCCTCATCCGTCACATCCGTCAGGTTGCGGATGAGCTGCTCGAACAGATACAGTTCTCGGTCGATCCCGATATTTAGCGTCCCCTTCGGTCTGTCCAGACCAAGACGCGTTCCCTGTCCTCCGGCAAGCAGCACCGCACCGACCTTTCCCGCACGGATCTCTTCAAGCCCGATCTCGCGGAATTCTGCCTCACGCGCCCTGATCTCGTCAAGCTCCACCGCCTCAAGCGGTGCGAACACGCCGCGCTCATTGACCGTCTCCTTGCGCTCAATATGCTCAAAGACCGACCAGTCGATCTCCTCAAAACGCTTTCTTAACGCCTCGTTTTCCTCCGGCGTATTCTGCTCCATCGCCGCGCGCACATAGCACTGGTTTTCCTCTTCCCAGATTTTCATACTTCCTTCTCCTCTTCCCCTGATATTTTATTTCTGTCTATTTCCGTTCCAGCGAGACCCCGGTTAAAATCTCTCCGTCGCCGTCCTCATACTGGATCGTCACCATATCCTCGATATTTAAAATCGTCGCAACCGGATATTCCCGTCCGTTGACCAGATAATAAACCGGCTGCTCCGCCAGACGGATGAAATAGTAGGTATCTCCGTCCATAACGGCAGAACGCATCTCAGCGACCCTTCCGGTCACCTCAGAGGTCTTCACCTCCGGCGCTTTTTCCTCCTCCGCGATTCCGCTCTTGACAAGCTGCTGCATATAATTTTCCTGACATTCCTCCACCGTCGTTCCGGTCGCCACGATCTGATACTGGCTGACGTTGACCATCGCATACATCTTCACAAGCTGTGACGCATCCTTAAGCGCCATAAAGTAGGTCGGCTCGTTGCCGATATTTAAAAGGATCGGGAACGTCGCCTGATAGCTGTACTGCTGCACCGCTCCCTGCGCAGAGTTCATACCCGCCTGCTCGTTTGCGCCCGCGCAGGCATAATAGCGCGCCTCCTTCGTCCTCTGGTTCACCAGAATGAATCCAAGGTTACTCTCATCTCCGCCCACAGATGTAATTCCGGTGTAAACCCAGACGTCATCATCCATCGCGATATAGTTATAGCCTGTTGTCGTCTTGGTACAGCCGCTCTGTCCCAGCACAGAATTCCAGAAACCGCCCTGATACATACCATAATAATCATACTGCTGCAAGATCAGATCCGCACTGCATACACGGTCGACCCATGACGGCACATCGCCGATCTCGTAGAACCGGCTTTCTCCGGTCACAGCATTGACAAGCACCGCCCCCGTCACATCCGTACCTCCAAAAAGACCGATCGTATTCGTCACGGTCGTTGCACACCAGTAGGGCACACCCTCGTCGTCCACCTCGAAATTCACGTCATAAAACATCTTTGTCGGATAATGGAACCGGAGGTAACGGTCAATATTGCGGTTTAACGGCTCTGACGGCGAATACTTCATTCCCTCCTCAAGGCGCTGCACGCTGACCTCCTGCGTCACCATGTCGATCAGCAGATATGCCGGAATACCCTCGCTGCGGTTGTTAAACCATTTGATAAGCCCGCCATAATTGAGGTAGGTCGCGCGCACCGGTCTGTCCTGATAATTGATCTGCGCCGAAGCACCATCCACCTCGAACTGAGAAACAAGATCCGACAGCTCGCCCATCTTCTTATTGGCAAGCGTATTGGCGGAATCGGCGTCCAGCATCGGAATCTGATCCCACTTTAGCTCTTTGACTTCCTTTGAGAAATCGCCCTCCTGCATCGGAAGTAACTCCGCGTATGTCTTTGCGCGGAAAATCACGCTTCCGGCAAGACCGCCGATGGCGCTGATCGCCAGAAATGCCGCCGCAACCACCACCGGAACGGTACATTTTTTCAGCAAATGTTTGAAATATTCCTTTACGCCGGAAGCCTTATAGCCTGTCACGAAAATGTTGCATCCGCAGTACACGATGCACAGCAGATATACAAACAGATAAAAATCCGGCGAATGCATATTCAGCGCCGGCAGCTTTACATAGAAATAAAGCACTCCAAATACCACAGTAACCAGTAAACTAATCAGCATATTCCTTCCTCCCTCTTGACACCCTTAATTACATCCGCGAAATCCTTTTCCGATGATCTCGCTGCTGTTTGTGATCGCAATAAATGCGGTCGGCTGGTTCCTCCGGATATAATTCCGCAGCTCCACCGCCTGGCTCCTCTTCATGATCGTAATGATCACGCTTTTCTGATTGTGCTCGTATGCGCCCTCCGCCGCGTAGACCGTCGCGCTGCGCTTTAGTTCGTGCGTGATAAATTCACAGATTGGCTCCGGATCATTGCAGATGATCGTAAAATATTTACACAGATTGATACTCTCGATCACATTATCCACGACGAGCGACTTCGCGAGCAGACCGCAGAGTGAGAAAAGTCCCGTCTGCGCGTCAAACACCATGCACGATGCGACAACGATCCCCAGATCCACCAGAAACAGCGCGCCGCCGATATTCAGCTTCGTGTACTTCCGCAGCACCATCGCGATAATATCCGTCCCTCCCCCGGAAGCGCCGATATTAAACAGGATCGCCGAGCTGAATGCCGGAAGCACGATCGCATAGATCAGCTCCAGCACCGGCTGATCTGTGAGCGCGTGTTCCATCGGAAACCACAGCTCCGCCAGACTTAACCCCGCCGACATCAGCAGGCTGACATACACCGTGCGGATGCCAAAGCTTTTTCCCAGAAAAACAAATCCGACGACGAGCAGCGCCATATTGATGATAAACGTAATATCTCCCGGTGAAAACGGAAGCACAGCCGCCAGCACGACCGCGATACCCGTGACTCCGCCAAACGAAAAATTATTCGGGAATTTAAACACATAAACACCCACAACCAGTATCAGTGTGGCTACTGTGAGTACTGCGTATTCTTCCAATACTCTTTTTGCTTTTCCTGCGTTCTTAAACATCGTCTTTTCTATTCCTTGTAGTGTGAAATTATATTCCAAGCATATCATTGAATCTGTATGTTTACAAGCCTTTTACACGACACGCTTCTCCATCCATCTGCCCCGCTTGTAACGCACCGCAAAAAACAGCGAGCGGAACACCCAGTCAACATACATCGCAACCCAGACGCCGAGCACGCCAAGCCCCAGCGTGTCCGCGAAAAAGTAACTGCTCGCCACGCGGAACACCCACATGGAGAACACGCTGACCCCCATCGTATACTTCGCGTCGCCCGCAGCGCGCAGCACGTTCGGCAGCGTAAAGCTGAGCGGCCAGATCAGCACTGCACAGACGGCATAGCTGATCAAAAGCTCCACCGCAATCTCCTCAGCCTCCCCCGACAGCGCAAAGCAGGACACCAGCGGTCGCACACCGAAAACCAGAGCTACGTTTGTCAGGAGCATCCCGAGGTAGGCAAGTCCCATCAGACGTTTGCTGTAATACCGCGCCTGCTCTTTCTCCCCCGCACCGATGCACCGTCCGATCACCGTGACAATGGCAAGTCCGATCGAGATACCCGGAATATTGATAAATCCCGCGATACTGTTCGCGACCGCGTTCGCCGCGATCGCCGCCGTGCCAAAGGTTGCCGTCAGGCTCGACACCAGCAGCTTTCCGACCTGAAACATCCCGTTTTCCACGCCGCTCGGAATACCGATCTTTAAAATCTTCGCGATGACCTCCCACTGCGGTTTCATGCATCCCCTTGTCGCGATGCACAGCGGATTCTCCTTTTTCATCAGGAGCATCAGCATCACAAGCGCAGAGATCACGCGCGCAACAAGCGTTGCCGTCGCTGCTCCCGCGACGCCCATCCCGAAGCCGAAAATCAGCAACGCATTTCCTCCAATGTTGACGATGTTCATCACAAGACTGGTGTACATACTGATCTTGCTGTTGCCGATGGCGCGGAACAGCGCCGCCCCCGCATTGTACACGCCGAGAAACGGATAGGAGAGCGCCGAAATGATAAAGTAGATCTCCGCACTCGCCATGACGTCCGCATCGATCTGTCCGAAAATCGCACGCAATAAGAACTTATGTAGAAAGAGCACGATCACCATGACCGTACCGGAGGTCACAAGCATAATGAAGATCAACTGCCCTGCCGAAAGCTTCGCGCGCTCCGGCATCTTTTTCCCGATATACTGGCTGCACACGACTGCTCCTCCGGTCGCGAGCGCCGAGAGGATCTGTATCAAAAGCACACTGATGCTGTCGACCAGCGAAACTCCCGACACCGCCGCCTCCCCGCAGGACGATACCATCAGCGTGTCAAACAGCCCGATGCTGATCGCAAGCACCTGCTCGATCACCAGCGGCACCATCAGTTTTTTCAAATCTTCTCTGCTAAACAGCCTTTGCTCCATTCTGCCCTCTCCTTGTTTCCCCGCAAAATCTTCGTAATTTTTCTATCAGATTCGGGTGTCAAAATGGGTTTTTACAAACTGCAACTGGAAAATGCACAAAGGGTATTCTTTTTTGTTCAGGATTCCGAAGCTAAGAACTTCTAAAATGTTCTGAATATCGTTAATATATAGGAACGCAACCGCCCTCTATGCGCCATCCGTGGCGCAATTCGGGCTTTCACCGGCATCCCTGCTGTCGAATTGCTGGAAATTGGCAGAACATTAAGAAGTTCTAACCTCCTCCATATTCACAAATCAGAATACCCTTTGTGCATTTTTCCAAGCCTATTTTTGAAAAACCCCTTTTGGCTACCCGAATCTCTATCAACAAAACCGCAGCGCCCGGAAAACCGGTCGCTGCGGTTATATACTTCATAAATATCCCTGCAAAAACTATGCAAGTGCCGCTGTAATGATTGCCATGGAATATACCTCGGACGCATTGCATCCACGGGACAGATCGTTGATCGGCGCATTCAGTCCAAGTAAGATCGGACCGTATGCCTCGAAATTACCGAGACGCTGTGCGATCTTGTAACCGATATTGCCTGCGCTGATATCCGGGAAGATAAATGTATTCGCATGACCTGCAACCTCGCTGCCCGGACACTTGGTACGTGCCACACGCGGGGATACGGCTGCGTCGAACTGCAACTCTCCCTCGATCGGAAGCGCCGGATATTTTGCCTTTGCCTTGTCCGCTGCATTGCGCATCTTATCCACATCCTCGCCTTTTCCTGATCCGAGTGTGGAGTAGCTTAAGAATGCGATCTTCGGGTCAACGCCGAAAATCTTTGCACACTCTGCGGTCTCGCCTGCAATCTCTACCAGCTCGTCCTCTGTCGGCTTGATGTTGATCGCACAGTCGCCCATCGCAAGCACCTCGTTCTCACCGGTTGCGGACGGACGGACCAAAATAAAGCAGGAGGACACGATCGAGTTGCCCGGCTTTGTCTTGATCAACTGTAATGCCGGACGTACCGTATCTGCGGTGGAGTAAGTCGCTCCGCCTAAAAGCGCGTCTGCCACGCCCATCTTTACCAGCATTGTTCCAAAATAGTTCGCCTGGGAAAGCACCTTCTTCGCCTGCTCCGGCGTCACTCCCTTGCTCTTTCTAAGCTCACAGAACAGCTCTGTCATCTCGTCAAATCTGTCATAATTTAACGGGTCGATAATCTCCGCACCGCGGATGTTAAAACCGCTCTCCTCTGCGACCACGGCGATCTCCTTCGGATCTCCCACCAGGATCGGATGTAAAAATGTACCTGCAAGGAGACGGGAAGCCGCCTCTAAAATACGCGGATCATTGCCCTCCGTAAACACGATCTTCTTCGGGCTTTTCTTCAAAATATCGATCAACTGACCAAATCCAAACATTTGATTCTCTCCTTTTAAATGGTAAATAATATAGCGTCTGTCTCTTTACTTGATCGTGAAACCTGCGCTGTCAAATGCTATTATAGTGTAGATTCCAGAAATTTCAATCCTTGTACCCAAATAAATGCACAATACCTGTCATGTTCGGGAAAAAGTACTTTTTACTTCTCCTGTGCATCCCCGGTATGTCCTGCAGTCTCCTCCTCCGCACGGATCACCGCATCACGAAATTCCGGCGACTGCGCTGTCTTGATCGCCCCAAAAATATTCGGCACATGGTGGTGCTTGTCCGGCTTGGTCATCAGCATGAAACGGCGGAAGATAAACAGCACGCCGATGCTGAGCACCGAGAGCAGATCCTCGACCGGCGTCGTGCTCGTGACGATCATATGACGCGCGATCAGGAATATCAGCACCTCAATGATATTTGCAGAGCTCGGCTTACAGAGCATCTTCATGAACTCGATTCCAATAACAACATTAAACACGGCGTCCAGATAGGTGAGAAACGCCCCGGCTTCCATTCTGTGATCCCAGTACGCGGTCAGTTCCGGCCAGAGCGTCAGCGCCGCAATGACGATCCCCGCTCCGACTGCGCCCGCCATAAGCAGCTCCAGAACGTCGCACACCTTATACAGTATTTTTCTTATTTTATCCCACATGGCGTCTTTTCATCCTCCACACAAATCATTTTCTGCATACAAAATCCGAGCGCCTCCCTTCGAACCAAAACGACAGACGTTACCGCCACAGTTAACTCAGCCCAGGCACCCTCGCATCACCCGGGAGCTTCTACTTAGGGCTGCTTCATTCCTGACCTGACCCGGTTCATAGATTCCCGCCGTGCAAGACCCAAGCGTCGACGCCACTTATGGCGGGCTGCTCTACCGCTTAACGATCCTCCGATCGGCATCACCCCAACTATAGCGGATTGTTGGTACAGGGCACCGCTACCACCCCGGCTGCTCGGAGATTTAAGTATATCCTGTTTCACAGTCAGTTGTCAATGCCCGCTTTTTTCCTCTCGCGGAGTTCGCGGAAAAATCCCGACAACATCGCGGAGCATTCTTCCCCGAGAACGCCTTTTTCGATCTCCACCTGATGATTAAACTCCGCCATCTGCAACAGATTTAAAACCGATCCCGCGCAGCCCGCCTTCGGATTCATGCTTCCGATGACCACCCTTTTCATGCGGCTCTGCACGATCGCGCCCGCACACATCTGGCAGGGCTCTAAGGTGACGTACATCGTACAGTCCTCCAGCCTCCAGTCCCCGGTCTTTTTGCTCGCTTTTTTGATCGCGGACAGCTCCGCGTGCGCAAGTGTGTTGCCCTCCGTGTTTCTCCGGTTGTAGCCCCGCGCAATAATTTTGTCATTCTGCACGATCACACATCCGATCGGAACCTCCTCCAGCGCATATGCCTTTTTTGCCTCCCGCATGGCAACCTTCATATATTTTTCATCCAGTGTCATAGACAGTCTCTCCAAAATACTATATATTATTTTTAAAATGCCTAGGGCAAACGCGGATTCTTCAAGCTGAAACTGATAAATTTCACAAATTACATTCTGATTTGTGAATGTGGAGAATCTTAGAGATTCTTAATGTTCTGTCAACTTCCAACAATTCGACGGTATGGACGCCGGCGAAAGCTGTGAAACCCGCTCTTGTCCTCAGCATCTTAATTATAATAAATAGTTGAAAATTTGTCGATTGCCACTTTTTCACGTGGCATCAGATTTCAGGAGGAACTGCACATGAATATGCTTTATGAGACCGATCGCCTGCGTCTGGAAATACTGACTCCGTCCTCTGCGCGCGAGGTTTTAGACTTTCAGCTCCGCAACCGGGAGCTGTTTGCACGTTATGAGCCTTCGCTGCCGGAAAATTTCTATACGGTCATTCACCAGCAGGCGCTGTTAAAATGTGAATTAAAGCTTGCCATGAAGCTCTCCACCATCCGTTTTTATGTTTTCAGAAAAGATGCGCCGTCGCAGATCATCGGAACGGTATGTCTGCACGATGTGACGCGTATGCCGTATTCCTGCTGCGAGATCGGCTACAAATTTGACCGCGCCATCCATCGCCAGGGCTACGCCAGGGAGGCTGCCGCCAAAGCGGTTTCCATCGCGTTTCTCGATCTTGGTCTGCACCGTGTTTTCGCGAGGGTTGTCCCGGAAAACACTTCCTCCATCCGTCTTCTGGAGTCCCTGCAATTTGTGCAGGAAGGCTTAGAGCGCTCCTGCACGTGTATTCAGGGTGTCTGGACTGACCATCTGCGCTATGCGCGGCTGTCGCCATATGAAAAATGATCCCACACTTTGGCGACGCCGGTCCCGCCTATTCTTCCATGCAGCGGTACCAGCATCCAAAACGGTTGACCGGCTCGTCACACGGCTGGTCGTCACCCTCCTGCGCCACCGCGATAAATTCCGGGAATCCGAAGATCGCCGCCATCACGCGCTCCTGACGCTGGTAGACGCCCGGCACGCCGAGAAACCACCTTCCATCCCCCGTTCTTCCAACCACAAGATAGTGATAGTTGAAAAATCCGTGCAGCAGAAAACTGTTGTTTCCCAGATACCAGTAGCGTTTTGGCAGCTCGCGCAGGTTCTTGAGCTCGATCTGCACACATTCTGCCGCAGCATCCTCAAACGGCTTGTAACACTTATGGTTCTGCTTCAGGTTCTCCCAGATCTCATTCCACTCATACTCCGGAAAAATATTTCGCATCGGAACCTCTGTCGCCCGAAGATCTGCCTCCTGCTCTGACATCTGCTCCGGTTCCGGCGTCTCCTCTATGGGCGTCTCCCCTTGCTGATCTTCCCCTGTCACCGACGCTACGCCTCCCTTGGTCTCAGCGGACTGTGGCTGCGCAGCTTCCATTTCTTCCGCCGCTGCAACTTCCGGCTCCTCTGCGATCTGCTGCGGTTTCCACAAGTGAAAGTTCTCAATTCCTGCCTCGCAGGCTTCCCCCTCTTTCCACCGGCTCATAAAAATGCGTTCATCCTCCGTCAAGAGAAAAATCCCTTCCATATCGTCCATGCAAAACGGGCTCTCTCCCACATGGCTTGTTTTCATCCTGCCGCCGAAATCTCCCGTTCCGTTTGCAAGCCACATTTCCCCGACCGGGAATCCCTCGATCTGCCCGTCCTTCACACGGAACAGACAGACACTGCACGAGGTACGTCTCACATACACTCCCCGCAGATGAATTTCCATCCGACATTCCTCACCCCGGATATCGAATCTGGCAAATCCCACATTGCCCCCCTTCTTTTTCTCCTCATATGCATATATATATGTAACAAACCGTTTCATCCCTGCCATTGGCACTCCGTACCTCTATTCTCCTTACCCTATTCATATGCCGCCGTTCTTCCTTTATGACCAATTCTTTTTTAATTTTTCTGTTGACAAATCCCATTCTGTTCGATATTATAATATTAGGAATTATTCCTATTATTGAAAGGATGGTATTTATGTTAAAGTACAGCAGACAACGGGAGTCCATTCAGAATTTCCTTGCCAACCGATATGACCATCCTACCGCTGAGACAGTCTATCAGAATATCAGGGAGGAATTTCCGAATATCAGTCTGGGAACCGTTTACCGCAACCTCAATCTGCTTGCGGAGATCGGCGAGATCCAAAAGATCTCGACAGGGGCAGGTCCTGACCGTTTTGATGGAAATATGCATCCTCACTACCATTTTATCTGCAATCACTGTGGATGTGTGATGGATTTGTCAGTAAGCGGTCTTGAGCATATCAATATTCTGGCAAGTCAGAATTTTGGTGGCGCAGTCGAGGGTCATGTTGCCTATTTTTATGGCAAATGCCCTACTTGTGCGGAAGATAAAATTTCTTTGCCGCACACACAAAAAACTTCTTAGAAAGGTATTGACAAAGAAGTTTTTATAGTTTAAAATCAGTAATAGTTACTGATATTGATCCAAGCAAATTTTTAATAAGAAAAGGAGATTACAATTATGGCAAAGTATGTATGTACAGTATGTGGTTATGTTCACGAGGGAGATTCCGCTCCGGAGCTCTGCCCGGTATGTAAGGCACCGGCTGAGAAGTTTAAGCTTCAGGAAGGCGAGAAGACATGGGCTGCTGAGCACGTTGTAGGCGTTGCACAGGGCGTAAGCGAGGATATCTTAAAAGACCTTAGAATGAACTTTGAAGGTGAGTGCTCTGAGGTTGGTATGTATCTTGCAATGGCTCGCGTTGCTCATCGTGAGGGTTATCCGGAGATCGGTTTATACTGGGAGAAGGCTGCTTGGGAAGAGGCTGAGCACGCTTCCAAGTTCGCTGAGTTATTAGGTGAAGTTGTTACCGACTCTACTAAGAAGAACCTTGAGATGAGAGTAGAGGCTGAGAACGGCGCTACCGCTGGTAAGTTTGACCTTGCTAAGAGAGCAAAGGCTGCAAACCTTGACGCAATCCACGACACAGTACATGAGATGGCTCGTGACGAGGCTCGTCATGGTAAGGCATTCGAGGGTCTGTTAAAGAGATACTTCGGCTAAATAGAATTAAAATCAGATAAAAAACTGCTGTTTCATGGTAAAAAATCATGAAACAGCAGTTTTTTTATCTGATATTTGCTATAATGAAGAAGAACCAATATCCATATCCACTTACATCTTATGAGGTACTATCATGCTTTTATATCATGGAAGTAATACTCCCAATCTGCAAATGCTAACCCCACGTCAAGCCGACCATGACAAACCCTATCTCTATATGAGCACATCAAAAATTGTCGCTGGTTTTTATTTGATCAATGCTGTGGAACGCCCATATTACTGGTTTCCTTACGGCTTTGAAAAAGATGGTACCCCTCATTATCACGAGTGGTATCCCAATGCCCTCCAAGAAGTCGCCAAGGGTACAACTGGCTATATCTATAGCGTTGACATCAAAGAAGAAGCTACACTGCCACTTGCAAATATTCCCTGCGCAAGACTTTGCACGATATCGGTTCCAGTCACGAATTGCCTCAAAATTTCTGACTGCTACCAGTGGTTCATGGAGCATCTGCAATCCGGTTCTTTTGTTTTAAAAAAATATGAGACAAAAACACCAGAAGAAATTTCCTTTTTCGAGCAACAAGTTTTAGCTGATCTTTGCACACAAAATATGAGAGCAAATCCGGACTGCTCTTATGCAAAATTTATTCAGGATAAATTCCCTATTGTCTGGAATGAATATCTGCTTTCAGGCAAATGAGTTTTTGAGAACGGTCAAAGAATCCCCCTAAAGCTTTGCGGAAGCTTCAGGGGGACTACTTTTCTCTAAATTTCCTCTTTCGCCACCGGAAGTTCAAGCACCACCTTGAACAGATCCCCATCCACATAGAGAGAGAAGGTTCCCTGCATCAAATCCATGAGGCTCTTGGCGATGGAGAGTCCAAGTCCGCTTCCTTCCGTATTTCTGGAACTGTCCCCGCGCACAAACCGCTCCATCAGCTCCTCACTGCTGATATTAAGCGGATATCTGGAGGTATTGCGGAAGGTGAACACCGCCAGTTCCCCGTTCACTTCCAGATTCACATAGACGCGGGTGTCCGGCTGTGCATATTTGCAGATATTGTTCATCAGGTTATCGACCACACGCCAGAAATGCCTGCTGTCCGCCATGATATAAATCGGCTGCTCCGGTTTTTCTACCAAAAGCTTTAGTCCTGCCGCATGGATCTTCTCATCAAATTCTCCTACGATCTGTACCAGAGATACGCCCGCCTCCAGCTTTTCCAGATGCACCGCCAGATTTCCGGTGGACGCCTTCGACGCCTCCATCAGATCCTCGATCAGCTTTTTTAAACGTGCGGACTGCCGCTCCAGAACCGCCAGATATTCCGTTGCCGTCTCATTGTGCAGTTCCTCTTTTTCCAGAAGATCCACATAGTTGATGATGGACGTCAGCGGCGTCTTGATGTCATGGGAGACATTCGTGATAAGCTCCGTCTTAAAGCGCTCGCTTTTCATCCGCTCGTCCACGGCGAGAGACATTCCTGTGCTGATGCTGTTTAACGCCTCCCCATGCCTGCGAAACTCTCCGAACATCTTTTCCGTATCAATGCGGTGGTCAAGATCGCCCTCCGCCATGCGTTCTGCCCCCTCTTTCAGCTTCTGCATCTGCAGGGCCGCAAGCAGAATAAGCGGCACCAGAACTACTTTTTCTGCCAGCCACGACAATGTAATTCGTCCGATTCCGTCCCACGAAACCACCCAGAATTCTGCCATCGACAGCACGCCGATGACGATCAGTACCTTCCAGAGCAGCGAGATATTCTCACCGATCAGCTTCACAAACCTATAAACGCGGCGCAATATCCACCAGCAGACCGTGTTCTCCCACCATTTTCCGTACTTTACGCGTGTGGCAAAGCTTAAGATTGCAAACAAGAGCATCCAGCCCTCACAGAGCAGGATCAACAATAATCCTGCCATCGCGGGAATCATGGAGACAAAACCGGCGACACCATACAGCCCCAACATCCCCACTACCACCATCGGGGTACCGATCACCGCCAGGAAAATATCAAACGGTATCCGGTCCGCCCACGTCAGGACGATCTCATCCGTACCGCATCGGTGCCCTGCCGCACACAGGAGAAATACAAAACAGAGGACTCCCGCCGCCAGCGAGAGAAGCAGGATCGCATAGACGCCGTAGCGCAGTCCGTAGCCAATCGCTGCAAATGTGTTTGCCTGCACAAACAGATCACTGCTGATGCCGTAGCCGGCTTCCTTTGGGAACTGCACGGCAACCAGATAGGTATCTGTGTCCGCCTCCGCCGCCAGGACAGAGATCGTCCACGCATCAGGGTCCACCTCATAATTCCATTCCTCCGTGATATTCCCTTCTCCCAGGCTCTCATCTGTCACCCGGATCACACCGTCGCTATACGCATACTCCCTTCCGTCCAGAATCACATTCGCCATATCAGGCTGAATTCCCAGTTCCTCCAGCCCCTCCAGTGACACGCCCAGCGAGAGATCCGCCTCCGCCGTTTCTGCCGTTTCTGCTGACTGATCGCTGACGTCACCTGTCTGTTCCTCTCCTATATAGTAATAAGCCTTCCGGTCAAAGTCGTACGCAAAATTGTAAATACGCGTTTCCCCTTCTACGGAATCATAAATCCCCACCTCTCTCACCGGGTAATAGCCCTCGCCCGTACTATAATAAAAAACGCCGTCCGTGCGATTGTAGACAATTTCATAAACCCCCAGCATTTTTTCTGCAGCCATAGTCTCCGCTGGTGACTCCCATGCATATCCGGAGAGCACATTGTCTGACCAGTAAAAGTTTGTATTGTCCCCAATCTCATAGAGCTTTACATACAATTCCTCGGGAACGATCTCCCCCGTGAAATTACTCTCAAGATAGCTGTTCTTATAACTCAGATCTACAATGTCAGGGTCG
>JAPFDX010000013.1 GCA_026168605.1 Roseburia sp.
CGATGACTGACGAATATCTACACCCGTCAGCTTACCTTGTATAGCGCTGGCAAGCGAGGTTGTTCCTGCTTTATTCAGTTGTTCTGAATTCAAATCCTGTGCCGCATAGCCTAATGCTTTGCGATCGCGTTTGATACCCATAGCAGTTACTACCACCTCATCCAATTGTTCGGCATCTGATTTGAGTATCACTCTTACATTTGGTTTGATTGCCACATCCTGCGTTTGCATACCAACGAACGAAATTCGCAAAGTTTTCGCAGAACTCATAAAGATATAAGTTGCTAAAAATAAGAGTTTTATAAGTAACAGTTAAGTTACCATTCAGAGCAAAAGTATTTACACATATCATTCTGGCCATATCTAATAATCGAATTATATTACCAAAGTGCTACCTATAATCTATAATAACTGTTGATTATTAGCGCTTTGTATGGACGACTGTTGGATAATAATCATATCATAAATATACTTATTGCTTTTTGAAATAACATTTTGTAAGCAAAAAAGTATTGGTAGCTTAAGTCTTCCGTTTATAACTTGAACTCGGCCTCTCTATCAAGTTTAAAATGAAAATCATCTGTTATGCTATCATACTATAGGGGATATACTTCTGATTTCAAGCATATTAATCCGTGTAAAACAGGCGTGATAGATAAAATTATTTACAACTATCTATCACGCCACACATCGCCTTAAAAATGGGCTACCTCCCCTATGTGTATTTACACCTGATTGCACGGAATAATTTATTGGTTATCGGTGTAAAACTTTTAGTTTTATAGGAGAAAACTAAAAGTTCCAGCATTACAAAACAACTTGCTTACTACTTATTAAAGCTGTTATCTGTCTTTTTTTTGATACCAAGTGCTGCTTGCTTTATTTTTTCCAAGTCATGGACAATCGTCATATCCATAATATTGGTATACACTTGTGTCGTTTTTACGCTTTTATGACCAAGCAGCTTTTGTACAGTAGTGATATTTACACCATTATATATAAGTAAAGTTGCATTGGTGTGACGGGCTGTGTGAAATGAAATCTTTTTTGATAACCCTGCCAATTTCGCAATGATTATCAGGTCTTTATTAATATTTGAGTTATCTCTTAAGCGGAAAAAATCCTCCAGATTATTGCGGTATTTATTAAGGATTACAATTCCTTTGCCTGCAAAAAGGAGATAAAGGGGTAACCGCACTTCTGTTCCGGTCTTTACAGATTTATATATAAGCCACGTTTCCTGATTTATATCTACAATGTTTTTCTTTGATAAATTTGTAAAATCAGAGTATCGCATTCCTGCATAACAGCAGAACAGAAAAGCATCCAAGGACTTTTGCAGTTTCATATGCTTGTCCGTCAGGCTCAAACGTTCCAATTGTTCCAGTTCTTCTGGTACTAAATGGGTGTGTTTGTTTTCCACGGTTTTTATTTTATACTTCCTGAAAGCATATTTCTGGATTTCAATATATTCTTTATTAATAGCAATATTTATGTGGCGTTTTAAATGTTTCATATGTTTCGCAATGGTATTGGTATGATATCCTTTCTGTTGCAGGAAGTACTCAAAAGATGAAACGAACTCGAATGTCAAATCGGAAAATACTATATCCCTTTTGAATTCTTGCAGCAATAGAAGAGTAGAAAGATGATTGCGTTTGGTGCTGTCCTTTAAAGACGAATTCGAAACCTCTTGCTTAAAGAAAGATATAAATGAAGAATTGTTCTCTCTGGTAGCTAAAGCATCCTTTAATAATTCCAATGATATACGTTTGCCCTGCTGCCATAATTCCAATTCTTTTTTCTCTATTGCTGCGACAAATTCGTAAATCAGGCGGTTGAGAGCATCTGCATTAGGGTGGTTTTTTACAACTAGTTTTTTTGCATCCCATTGTTCCGGTTTCAGATAGACTTTGGTTGAAAAGTATTTCTTCTTTCTGTCCAAATAAGCTTCTACTTGTACCAGTGCCATTCCTCTTTTGTTCAGACATTTCTTTCTGTTGTACACAAGACTGTAAATAATTTTATTCATCTCAAGTTATTTTGATTAATACTATAAACAAATAAGATGATATTCTGTGCAAAACAGGGTTTGAATAAGAATTAATATCTGCAAAAAAAGACTCTTTCTTTGACGGTCTGTTCTTTGAAGTCACTCAAAAGATTCAAGATATCTTGCTTTATCGGATGAACTAGCGTAAATATGAGAGCGTTTTTAACTATTTTATTTTAAAATATATATATTCGGATTAATAATAGAACAAAATGATTAAAACATAGTGGTAGTAAACATTACCATTTTAAGGTTCTATAATTGCATAAAACATGCTATTCAGCATAAAATAATCGAAATTCTTAACAGATTGATAGATTTGCAAGGTTTTTTCAATAAAATAGTTGTGCGTTTCATATTTATTAATATATTTGCATTTTGTTAGAGTAAAGAAACAATTAATGTAAAGTTAAACTTTAAGAGAGAATTTATGAAAAGAAAATTAATGCTGTTATTGGCCTGCCTTTTTGTGGGTATAGGTCTGGTAACTGCCCAAACACAGAAAGTCACAGGTGTTGTGATTTCTGAAGAAGATGGGCAGCCAGTTATTGGAGCTTCTGTATTGGTAAAAGGTACGCAAATCGGTGCTATAACCAATGTAGATGGTGATTTTACATTACTGAATGTACCAAGTTCTGCGAAAACTTTGCGAATTTCATTCGTTGGCATGCAAACGCAGGATGTGGCTATCAGACCAAATGTAAGAGTGATACTCAAATCAGATGCCGAACAATTGGATGAAGTAGTAGTAACTGCCATGGGTATCAAACGCGATCGCAAAGCATTAGGCTATGCGGCACAGGATTTGAATTCAGAACAACTGAATAAAGCAGGAACAACCTCGCTTGCCAGCGCTATACAAGGTAAGCTGACGGGTGTAGATATTCGTCAGTCATCG
>JAPFDX010000028.1 GCA_026168605.1 Roseburia sp.
ATTACACAGTATGCAAGGTCTTTTCAAAAAGCGTTTGTTATTCTTGATAATAGCCATTCTTTCTATTGCAAACCTATTATGTCTAAGAATATTTACAATATATATTCATGTAAAAAATTTTTTGGTGTTCCAGATGGTGCATATTTGATTTCTGCACATTTAGAGGGGGGAGAAATAGCTGAAGGGTATGCCAGTGAGAGAGCTTTATATTTGTTTGAGAGCTTAGAGCAAGGAACCAATTATTGCTATACGAAAAAAAAAGAAGCTGATTTTGAGATTGCCAGAAATTATGAGGGAATGTCAGTTTTGGCAAAAAGAATATTGCAGTCAATTGATTATGAGGCAGTAAAGAAAAAGAGATGTGATAATTTCCGGCAGTATGAAGAAGCATTTGCAGAAATGAATTTATTTGAATGTGCAGAAAATAGTGTTCCATATATTTATCCCTTAAATGTAGGGAGAAATATTAAGAAACAGTTGGTAGAGAAGAAGATATATGTGCCGACGCTGTGGGGACATATGATAGAAGAAAAGTTTAAAGGAAGTTTGGAGTACAGATTATCAGATGAGACAATATTTCTTCCATTAGATCAAAGATATCATTATAATGATATAGAATATATTATTGAAACCGTAAAATATATATTGACAGAAACAGGCTCTTCTAAAATGAAAAGATGGGTATAAAAATGAAACAAAAAATCAATCCTCTTTTAAAGGCGTCTATATATTACATATTTGGAAATGGCATTGGTCAGGGTGTGATTTTACTAGGAACTGTTATTTTCACCAGAATCATGAGTCAGAAGGATTATGGACTATATAGCACCTATTATTCGGTCGTATCTATATTGACAACACTGGTTGGCGCAAATCTTTTTATTGGATTAAATAATGCTTATATTGATTATAAGCGTGATATATATAATGTGAGAGCATCCTTACTGGTGCTTTCCATGGTTGTTTTTTCTGTAATTAGTGTGGGAGCGATACTGTTAAAAAGTGCAGTGGGATGGGATATCTCTCAGTTTATGCTGATTATGGCGTTGCTCCATGCATACTCATTTTTTTTAGTCAATTATTTTAATAATTCCGCAAATATGGAGAACAAATATAGGATAAAGACAGTGTTCATGCTATTGCCCAATATACTGCAAATCGTGCTGTCAGTATTGTTTATCTGGCTTTTTCCCAGAGTTGCATTAAATGCAAGAATAAGTGGTAGCGTTATGGGAGTTGGAGTATGTGCACTGTGTGTTACGCTGTATATGCTGAAAGGGCAGCGGTGCTTTTTTAATAAAGAGTATTGGATATATGCTTTGAAAATATCGGTACCCTCTGTTTTAAGTTCGATTTCATATATGCTGATGCAGCAGAGTGACAAGATTATGATAACCAGCTTTTATAGCGCAGAAGAGACGGCTATTTATGCTCTAATTTATAATGTTGGATACATTTTATATGCTGTGCTGCAAGCCACAAACGGAGTGTGGCAAGTATGGATATACAGAGCCTTGGATAATCAAAAAACTGAGAATGTCAAAAAGATTCAAAAATGGTATCTGTTAGTGTTTGTTCAGATGGCATTTGGACTGTTAATGGTTTCTCCGGAAATAGTAAAAATTCTTGCTCCAGAGGCATATTGGAAGTTTGAATATATAGCGCCGTTTATCCTGGGGTCATGTTTAATGGTTATGTACACTTTTTATACTACAGTAGGGCTCTTTTATAAAAAAGCCGGGAAAGTTTCCTTGTGTGTATTTATAGCAGCTGTAGTCAATATAGTATTAAACTGCATATTTATTCCTTGTTTTGGAGG
The DNA here is from genome assembly GCA_026168605.1 of Roseburia sp. GTDB lineage: Bacteria > Bacillota > Clostridia > Lachnospirales > Lachnospiraceae > Roseburia. The sequence goes on from JAPFDX010000028.1 coordinate 1,820, forward strand.
TGTGGCAGCAGCATATACGTCAGTATTTTCTTATATTGTGCTATTTTTTGGAGTAAGAAGAGTGGTACAGAAAATAAATCGGGATTTATTTTCGATGAAATATTTTGTGTTATTTTTCGGGGCAGTAGCAGCAGGATGTATGCTGTTTGAAATGGTATATGAAAAAATTATACTGCGATATGGGGCATATATGATACTGCTGTTGTTAAGCATGGTATATATGCTGGCAAATAAAAAAGAAATTGTTGCGTTGGTTAGAGGAAAGGAGTAGAAATGAAGATATTAGATACTACAATCAGAGATGGAAGTTACGCTGTAGATTTTAAGTTCTCATGTGATGATGTGGAAGAAATTACAGAGAGATTAGAAAAATTAGGTATAGAATATATTGAAATAGGACATGGTATGGGGCTCAATGCGAGTTCTCCTCAAAATGGAGTTTCAATGCATTCAGATATTGAATATATGAATGTTGCAAGGAGAACTCTTAAGAATTCTAAGTTTGGTTTTTTCTGTATTCCGGGAATAGCACGTATAGAAGATCTGCATATAGCCAGTGAGAATGGGGTTTCTTTTATCCGGGTAGGGGTAAATGCAGATCAAGCAGAGAAGGCAAGGGAATATATCGTAGAAGCAAAGCGGTTGGGCTTTACAGTTATGACAAATTTTATGAAGTCTTACATTGTTACGCCGCAGGAATTTGCAGATAACGCAGTTTTGGCAGAAGAATATGGTGCTGATTATGTGTACCTTGTTGATTCCGCAGGGAGTATGTTACCACATGAAATAGGCGAATATTATGATGCTGTGAGATGTAAAACTAATGTAAAAATGGGTTTTCATGGACATAATAATTTGGGACTGGCTGTTTCCAACAGTATTTATTGTGTTGAAAAGGGATTTGATTTAATTGATTGTTCCCTACAAGGGTTGGGGCGTAGTTTGGGAAATGCATCTACAGAAATGGTTGTGATGGCATTAGAAAAGATGGGATATAAACTGGGGATTGATATTCCTCGTTTATTGGAATATGGATATGTGTCTCTTCGAGATATAACAACCAGAAGTTTGCAACATCCGTTGGATTTAATTTGTGGATATGCGGAATTTCATTCTGGATATTTAAAAGATATATACAAATGTTGCAATGAGAAGAAAGTAGACCCGTTGCGTCTTATTATTGCGTACAGTGCAATAGATAAAGAGAATATGGATTATGAGAAATTATGTGAAATAGCAGAAACATTGCCAGAAGATTTTGAAAATCATCCATATAAATTTAGGGATTATTTTTCAGCAAATTTTAGTGATAGATAGAGAAGAGAAAGAAAATGTGTTTAAGAAAAAAAGGAATAGCTTTGATATATGATCCGCATAATTTGTATCAGTTTTTGTGGTATTACTGTACATATGGTAAAGACTATGATTGGCAGGCTTTGTGCCTGCCTAATGGTGCCAAGGGCGAGTATATGAGCACATACTGTGAAAAGAGTGGGATATTTAAGAAAATTATCAGGGATGCAGATGGAGCATTTTTAACAATGCCAATGCGGCAGCGTTTGGGCGTTTTTTTTCAGATGCTTTCGTATGCATTAAGGGGAAAGCAGACCGAATTTTGTAGAAAACTCCTTAAAAAGTATGTAGGAGAGGATGATTATGATATTGCTGTTGTTTTGGCAGATACAGGTATAATTTCCGGTGCATTTGTTGGTATGGGAAAAGAAAAAGAGATAGTTATTTTGGAAGACGGGATGTCAGATTATTTTGAGCGGGCAAATAAATGTCTGCTGAAAAATATATTTAATATGTATGATTGGCAGGGCTTTTTTGTTGCGAATATGGGATATGCCAATCCTGGTCATCGTTATCCATTAAGGACTACGAGGTATTGTGAAAAGTTTTGCAGTAATCCAGATCGAATGTTATATACAGATTATAAAAAAATACGCAGACTTTTTGATATGGATCAGACAGATATAAAGTTATATCAGGATATATTAAGTAATATATACGAAGAGATTTCAGAATGTAATTTTGAAGATGCGGAAGTTATTGTGTTTACGGATAGACTTATGGATTTTACAACAAGCTCTGCGGATGAATATGTAGCAAAATTTGAAACATATATCAATAATAATTATAAGAATATTATTTTAAAGCGGCATCCACGGGATGATACAGACTATAAGTTCAATACAGATGTTAAAGTGTATGAAATTAAAAGCTCTATACCTGGGGAGGTATTGCTGCCTTATATTGGAAAGACGAAACTTCTTTTTATGTATACAACAAGTATATTGTTGTATATGGGAGGATATGAATATGAGACATCTTATTTGTATTTTAATCAATTATATGAAAAAACAAAAAATGAAAGTTCTCATGCCAATTATGTGACAAAAGAAGAAATGAAAGAATGTCTGGATAGATTTGGCGTTCGGAATGGTAATATTATAGAAATATAGAATGGAAGTTTATGCAGGATATAAAGAAGGGAAACATATAGAGGTACAATGTGAGAGCAGTAATAGAAAGGATTGGAAAATTTAGTAGCATAAGAAAAAAAGGATCAGAATTTTGGGGAAGTCATGCGAAACTTTGTTTTTGGAATAGACTGCTGGCTGTGAATATAATTGTTTTTGGAATAGTGATGCTTCTGTTTGAACAAACTACAAAGAGCGACGATTATGATATGTGC
>JAPFDX010000015.1 GCA_026168605.1 Roseburia sp.
AGATCCCTTGAAGACGACAAGGTGGATAGGGCAGGGGTGGAAGCATGGCAACATGTGGAGCTGACTGTCACTAATCGATCGAGGGCTTGACCGAAAAGGTTTGGGAAACGGAATCTGTATGAAGTTTTGAAGGTACAAAACTAATTAGAAATATGTTTATTATAGTATATAGTAAATGACGTATTTGATACGTCATTTTGCAATATAAGATATTCCTCGATAGCTCAGTCGGTAGAGCACGCGGCTGTTAACCGCGCTGTCGTAGGTTCGAGTCCTACTCGGGGAGCTTTTCATAAGAAATATGAAATACAACAGAATATGGCGACTTAGCCAAGTGGTAAGGCATGGGACTGCAACTCCCTGATCATCGGTTCAAATCCGGTAGTCGCCTTTTAGCCCTCAGAACATTTTGTTCTGAGGGATTTGTTTTTTATAAGATACAAATTTATATCATAATCCATAGAGTGACAGCTTTGATTATTTTTGGATAAAAAAAGTTGAAAATATATATAATTTATGGTATTATTGTACAATAAATTTTGACATAGGAGGAAAACTATAGTGAAAAGAAGAAAAGTGGCAGGTCTCTTGGCGGTTTTTATACTTTCTGCGGCTACTATGGTAAGTGGATGTACAAAAGGGGCTTCTGAGGAGAAAACAGAGGAACAGAATCCTCCTGCCAAGGCGGAAGCAAGTGAGACAGAGGAGGAAGTGACGGAGGAAGCATCCGAAGAAATGGAAATTGACCCGGAGGTCATGGATATTGCCAAGTACAATATCTATGTTGAGATGAATAATTCCATTGTTGAGGTTCTGAATAATCTGGATGCTTATTATATGGTCGTGGAGTATGCAGATGAATTTGCCCTTATTCCCGATAGCGGCTATGACTATAAGTTTGATATTTCATATCTGAATACGGATATTATAGACGACGCCCTTTTGGTAGCTGATATGGAGCCTGCCTACGACACGCTGGATGATCTCGCAAAGAAGGTGGCAGTGCCTATGCGAAATCTCATAGATACATTTAATCAGATCAGCGACAGCTATGATTTTGCCGACAATGAATATGAAAAAGCAAAAGAATACCACACGCAGATTCAGGAAAATGTGGATGCATTTGACCAGTTGTCAGGTGAATTTATGGAGGAGATCAATATCATCGGCAATGAGAGGGTAGCTGCTGAAGAGCAGAAAATGCTGGAGGAAGGAAGGCTAATCATCTACAATTCCAGCCACGCGATCACGGTTGCACAGCAGATTATTGATGAATGTATGGCACAGGGTGTGGATGACAGCAATATTACAGAACTGGATCTTACCAATATAAAGCCTTTATATGAAGAATTAAAGGCTACGGTGGAAGCATACAATGAAGCTGTCAGCGACAGTGAACAGATCATGAAGGAATCTCTCAGCAATTCGGCACCTTTTGACGGTCTGCTTGACAGTCTGGTGCAGTCTGTGGAGTTTATGATCAATCAGGTCGAGAGCGGTACGCCGATCGAGGATCCGGGCAGAGACTATCTGGGAGGTATGGTTCATATCCAGTATGTTTTATCTGACTGTATCGAACGGTACAATACAGTGTTTACAGAATAGTTGTTTAGACTTTACAAAAAATCCACGACATCCGTTCTGTGATGTCATCACAGAATAAAAAGAAAAAATTTGTTATGGTATATCTAAAATATTCAGGAGGTAGGATGGATGAAATTAAAAGATAAAATAACAATTATAACAGGTGGAAGCCGTGGAATTGGTTTTGCGACTGCAGAAAAGTTTTTGCAAGAAGGGGCAACAGTGATCATTACTGCCAGTTCGATAGAAAATGCCAGGAATGCAGCCGAGCTGTTAAAGCAAAAGTATCCGGAATCGACAATAGGGGGAATCAGTCCGGATCTATCTAGTCTGGAGTCGGTTCGCAGCGCTTTTAAGGAGTGTGTCACAAAATACGGACGCATTGATGTGCTGATCAACAATGCAGGAATTTCAGAGAGCACACCGTTTACCCAGTATACGGAAGATCTTTTTGATAAAGTGATGAATCTGAATGTCAAGGGCGTTTTTAATGCGACGCGTGCAGCCAGCGAGTGTATGATCGAGCAGGGTGGGGGAGTGATTTTGTCGACTTCCTCTATGGTTAGTATCTCCGGACAGCCAAGTGGATTTGCTTATCCGGCATCTAAATTTGCAGTCAACGGACTGACCGTTTCTCTGGCACGCGAGCTTGGACCGAAGGGGATCCGTGTGAACGCGGTAGCTCCGGGAATCACGGAAACGGATATGATGAAAGCTGTACCGAAAGAGGTCATTGAGCCTATGATTCAGAAAATTCCGTTGGGCAGGCTGGGAAAACCGGAAGATATTGCAAACGCATTTGCATTTCTGGCGTCTGATGAGGCATCCTATATTACGGGAGTTGTACTAAGTGTCGACGGTATGGCAAGAACCTAAGATTGTTATTTGTGAAAAGCAGGAGTGAATTTAAAATTCGCCCCTGCTTTTGTTTTCATAGAAATTTCATTCTTTTAAGCTGTATTCCAGTTTCTGCAACGCTTCTTTACATTTCGGATATTGTAAAAGTTCCTCATACGAATCCTCTTCTGTTAAAGCCTTTAAGAGCATGGAGCGAAGTTCCTTTGTGCTGGCAGGCTGGTGTTCCTTTGGTTCCAGACCCGGGGAGAAAAGAAATTCCTTTGGGAGGATGGCGGATCCGGTCAGACGGTTAATGTAGCGTGTCAGGCACTCTGCGGCTTCCTCCATCTTGTTTTGCCGGAGATATATTTCCAGAAACATTCCGTCAGACATTCCACCGCAGCCAAACAGATCATCGATTTTCTCATATACCCTGCAGATCTCAAGTTCCCGGTCCATATCCGGGATGACATTCGGATTCATCATAGACATAAGGCAGAACTGTACCTGACGGATCAGGGAATACAGACGCTTCTGTATGATTTTTAATGCCTCCTCCGGCTCGTCCTTCTTCAGATAGAGCTGCGATCTGGCGATCGTTGGATCTGTGGTAAGCTCCGGGAGTTCCTGCAACAGTTCCTCGGCGAGGTTCAGGTCGTTTTCATGAATCGCGATCGTTGCAAGCTGCAGGGTGGCAGTTTGCCAGTAGGAGCCTGCCCGCGATGAGCGGACATCCATGAGAAGTTTCTTTTTTTCACGGATCCATGCATCTTTTTTCAGATCATCCACATCCGGAAAAAAGAAAAGAAATGTATCGAATGTGAGCGCCGCGTTGAATTTCAGGGGAACAGAGCTGGGATAATTGTGCAGGAGTGCAGACAGCATCGTTTCCGCTGTTTCATAACCGTTTTGACGGGCAGTTTCGATAATCTCTGTTATTTTATCTGTGATCTCTTTGTCAGTGAGCTGGTCTTCAAATTGCAGGAGTGTGTCGACGTTTGTGCCTAGGGCTCTTGCGAGAGGGCACAGCAGCGTAATGTCTGGATAGGAGCTGTCCGTCTCCCATTTACTGACAGCGGGCGCGGAGATCCCGAGCATATCCGCAAGTTTTTCCTGCGTCAGACCCATTTCCCTGCGAAGTGCCGCAAGTCTTGCACCAATTTTTTTCTCCATGAGAACCTCCATTCTAGCGCGAAAGGCGGGGTATCATTTTGCGCTGTTGCGATTGCTTTGTCTTTCAGTATAAAGGGGAAGTGCAGGGTTTTCAATGGAGACGTGATTAAGAAACAGGAAGATTTTGTTGAATGAAAGTTATAAAATAGATCGAAGAAATGAAAAGAGCAGGGGAAAGTCCCTACTCTTTTTCACGATTCACAAGTTTTTCTGTCAGGTGATAGATTCCCAGAAGCCCGGCGGAGTTGCCAAGCTGTGCCGGAAGGATCTTTACGTGCGCGAAGCTTGGCATGATCTGTGCCGGAAGTCTGCGCGTGATCTCCTCCGTGATATAGGGCTGCACCATGATCCCGCCGCCCAGCACGATGCAGGGAGGGTTAAAGATATGGATGATCGTGGAGAGTCCGAGGAGGATCTCGTCGATCCAGTTGTCTACCAGCTTTTTTACGGACGGTTCCGCGAGCCGTTCAAAGATCCTCCGTCCGTTGGAGAGGGAGGCGTCCAGTTTCTGTGCGGAGCGCACGAGGGCTGTCGTGGAGGCAAACCGCTCGTAGCAGCCGTCAAACACGTCTGCGCCGGAGAGCTTTACTGTTCCGTGGGTGACGATCCCGCCAAATTCCCCGGCGGAGAAGGAAGAACCGTGAAACAGTGCTCCTTCCTGAATGATCGCGCCGCCGACGCCTGTTCCGTAGGTCAGGCAGAGAAATGAATCGTAATCTTTGCCGGCTCCGTAGGACGCCTCGCCCATCGCGGCGGAGTTTACATCGTTTTCCACCATGACGGGAACGTCAAACAGTCCGGTCAGCTCTTTTTTGATCTCTGTTCCCGTGTAACCGGGAATATTGCTGTTCGCGTAGATAATGCTGCCGGTTTCGGCGTTTACCTGCCCGGCAGTGCTGACGCCGATGGCGTCGTAATCGGTCTCGTTTTCGATGAGACCGGTGATCACATCCATAATGTGGCGTCCGCCGAGAGAGGCGTCGGTGGGCGTCTCGTTTACATCTGTGAGAATACCGTTTTCGCAGCGTCCATATTTGATGGAAGTGCCGCCGATATCAAAAACCAGCGCTTTCATAAAATGATTCCTTTCGTTCAGTCAAAAAATAATCGCGGGGTCAGACGCGCACCTTTACCACACATTTCTTTAAAAATGTGTCCGAAAGGGCAGCGACGCCCGGCTTGTGCGGTTCTTCCGCCATACATATGATAAAGTTTCCGGCTCCCATCGTGCAGGAGACCATAGCCTGGCAGGAGACAGTGCCGAAATCTGTCCCGGGATTGTAATCATTCACCGTCATGGAGGAGGAATCGCCGATCTCGATGATCTCCGTTCCCACCAGATCGATCTGGATATCCATATAATTTTTGTGGATTTCAAAATTTTTTTCTTCGGAGGGAGCCGCGGAAGCCTCCATCACGTTGATAAAAACATTGTCCCCGTCCACCTCGGTTCTCCCGAGCGGAAGCTCGTTAAGATCGTGGGAGGACAGATAAGAAAACGCGGTGTCCAGATTGCGGTGGAACCCTTTATAATTCATCACGTTTGATAATTTGTCGTAAATCATGGCGCCTCCTACCGGATTCCCTGATAAAAACGTGTCGCGATCTCCAGAGGTCTTGTGATCGCGCCGCCAACGACGATCGCGTGAACGCCCGTGGTCAGCATTTCCTTCGCCTGCTCCGGTGTGTGGATCTTTCCCTCGGCGATCACAGGGATCGAAACTGCTTTGACAAGTTCTCTGGCGAGCTCGAAGTCAGGACCGTCGATCTGTCTGGAAAAAGGAGTGTAGCCGCTGAGTGTAGTTCCCACGAGATCAACGCCGCACTTCCATGCGTTGACGCCCTCTTCCAGATTGGAGATATCCGCCATCAGGACAGCATCGGGATATTTGTCCTTGATCTGTGCGATAAACTCATTGATGGTCAGACCGTCGCCTCTTTTTAAAGCGGTGCAGTCGAGTGCGATGATGTCAGATTCCACAGCTACAAGTTCGTCGATCTCGCGCATGGTCGTGGTGATGTAGGAATCGAAGCCCTCGTACTGGCGTTTGATCAGTCCGATGACCGGAAGTCCTGTTTTCTCTTTGATCGCAGCGACGTCCCTCGCGCTGCTGGTGCGGATACATTTTGCGCCGGCTCTTTTGGCAGCCTCCGCCATAAATGGCATCAGGGACATCTCCTCACAGTAGAGCGGCTCATCCGGAAGCGCCTGGCACGAAACAACGATAGAATGATAAATAGAGTCAAGTATCTCTGTCAGATTTGTTTTCATTGCAGTAAGTCCTTTCCTTATATTTACTAATTTGATTATAGCATTGGTTAAATTATCTGTCACTAACAAAAAGAAAAAAATATTCTTTTCATTACGAAAATATGAAAAAATTTTGAAAAACAAGTAAAATAATGTAAATGGAAAAATAAAAATAAAATTGAGTATAAAATTTATACAAAAAAAATAATTTTATATGTTAAAAAATATAAAGTTCGTATATAAAAAATGAAAGATTTGAATAAAAAAATTGCATTTTAAATAAAAAGAATAAAAATAATTTTCAAAACGCTATTGACATATCACATATGCCATTGTACAATCAGCATAGAAACAATAAAAGGAGGAACAAAGAATGAAAAAGTTACTTGCTTTGTTATTGACAGGTGCTATGGCATTTTCAATCACAGCTTGTGGTGGAGAAGAGCCATCTGACACGTCAACAGGTTCCGATGCAGCGGCAGATGCGGGAGAGAATGTGGCTGCTGGAACAGAAGAGGGTGCAGCCGGCGGTTCAGGCGAAGCCACAGACATTACCTTATGGACATATCCGGTAGGTAAGTTTGCAGACGCCGAGACAGTGAACGGATTTATCGCATCATTTAATGAGAAGTATCCGGAAATCAACGTTTCTGTTGAGTATCTGGACTACACATCAGGAGATGACCAGGTTACAGCAGCGATCGAGGCTGGAACAACACCGGACATCATTCTGGAAGGACCGGAGCGTCTGGTAAGCAACTGGGGAGCAAAGGGCAAGATGGTTGACCTTGCAGATCTCTGGGATGAGGAAGCGCTTGCAGACATCTCTGCAACCAGCGAGGCTGTTGTAAATGCTTGTAAGTCTCCGGAAGGCGTTTTCTATGAGTATCCGTTCTGTATGACAACACATACGATGGCGATCAACTACGAGTTATTTGAGAAGGCAGACGCACTTCAGTATATCAATGAGGACCGCACCTGGACGACAGAGAACTTTGAGAAGGCTCTCCAGGCATTAAAGGACAGCGGCGTTGAGACAACAGGTGTTGTTTACTGCGGAGGTCAGGGTGGTGACCAGGGTACTCGTGCCCTTGCAATGAACCTCTATAATGCAGAGTTCACAGATGCAGAGCACACATCATGGACCATGAACTCTGAGGCTGGTGTGAAGGGCTTACAGCAGTTGGTTGACTGGAGCAACGAAGGTCTGATCAGCTACGATGCAGGCGCTCAGGCAGCAGACGAGTTACAGCTTTTCGCAAACGGAACGATCGCAATGTCCTTCTGCTGGAACGCTTCCAACGAGGCACAGTATGCTTCTCAGGTAGCATTTACACCGTATCCGGTAGCATTCCCGTCTGAGAGCGGAACACCGGAGCTTGCCGGCGGTATCTGGGGATTTGGTATCTTTGACAACGGCGATGCAGCTAAGATCGACGCTTCCAAGAAGTTCATCGAGTTTATCTGTGACGATCCTGTTCAGGGACCGATCAGTGTAGCAAGCACAGGATTCTTCCCGGTACGTTCTTCTTACGGAAACGTATACGCCGGAACAGAAGACGAAGCTCGTATGGAGACATTTGCAAGCTTTATGCCATGGCTCGGCGATTACTATAACGTAACCGGCGGATGGGCAGAGCAGCGTACCGCATGGTGGAATATGCTTCAGCAGATCTTCGGCGGCGAGGATGTTCAGACAGCAGCAGACCAGTACGTTGAGATTTGTAACAAGGCTACCGCAGATGCAGCACAGTAATTTACTGAATAATAACAAAATCATGTGATAAGAAAACAAGGGCACCCTGCTTTCGTAGGTGAAAAGTAAGGTGCCCTTTTTATTCTGAAAAAGGCAGTTTAGTTTTGTCAGAAAGGGTTTTCATATTATGAAAAAAAATACAAAAAATGGCGTTACAAAGCGCAGCAGAGCGCTGGTTATGCGGGAAACCAGATCTGCTTATTTATTTCTCTTGCCCGCGCTGATTTTCTTTGTGGGATTCATTGTAGTTCCGATGGTGATGTGTCTGGTGACCAGTTTTTTCAACTACACCATGACGGACTTTGAATTTGTAGGTTTTGCGAATTATGTGGAAATGTTCAACGATCCGGTTTTCATCAAGGCATTAAAGAACACGATACTCATCGTTGTCGTGGCAGTTCCGGCAGTCACGGTGTTTTCCCTCTGGGTCAGCACAGTGATCTATCCGATCCATGCTGCCAGCCGTTCTTTCTTCCGCTGCGTATTTTATCTGCCGGTTGTTACCGGTACAGTTGCAGTTGCCGTAGTGTGGAAGTGGATGTTTAACAAATATACCGGTCTGTTCAATTATGTATTGTCAGAAACCGGAGTTATTGACCAGAATATCAGTTGGCTGGGTGATGAGAAATTTGCAATCTGGTGTATCATCCTGATTCTGTTTACGACCTCTATCGGACAGCCGATCGTGCTGTATGTGGCAGCGCTCGGAAATGTTGACAACTCGATGGTAGAGGCGGCGCAGGTAGACGGTGCAACCAGTTTCCAGACATTCTGGAAGATCAAATGGCCTGCTATCATGCCAACCACTTTATATATCATTGTCATCACGACGATCAACTCTTTCCAGTGTTACGCACTGATTCAGTTGCTGACATCGGGCGGACCGAATCATTCAACTGATACGATCATGTACTATATTTACTATGAAGCATTTAAGTTATACAGATACGGATACGGTAATGCAATGGGCGTAGTCCTTGCGATTATTATTGCAGTATTCTCTGCGCTTCAGTTTAAGCTGACCAGAGCCGGCAGCGCAGAGTAGGAGGTGGCGTAGAATGAATAGCGGAGTAAAGCGAATGACACCTTATAAGGTGATTTGTATTGCAATTATGATCATACTTGCAGTATTGTTTATTTTTCCGATCTACTGGATCGTGACGGGTTCTTTTAAAGATCCGATGGCAATCAATGCCGCAATCCCGGAGTGGTTTCCAAAGAATCCTACGCTGGACAACTATGTGAGACTGTTCAAAAACCCGGCACTCCAGTGGCTGTTCAACAGTGTGGCAATTTCCGTGCTGGCGATGGCGTTCACCTGTCTGACAGCAGCGATGGCAGGATATGCCCTTGCAAAGAAGAGATTTATCGGACAGAAAGTATTGTTCAGTATTTTTATCTGTGCGATGGCTCTGCCGAAGCAGGTTGTACTTGTGCCGTTGTTAAAGGAAATGTCTTTCCTGGGGCTGCACGATACGCTGTGGGCGGTAATTCTTCCTACGGTAGGATGGCCGTTTGGTATCTTTTTGATGAAACAGTTTTCAGAGACGATCCCGACCGAGATGTTAGAGGCGGTTCGTATTGACGGTGCGGGAGAGATCCAGACTTTCACGACGATCGTACTTCCGATCGTAAAGCCGGGTATCGGTGCGCTTGCAATCTTTACATTTATCAACACATGGAATGACTATTTCTTACAGTTGATCATGTTAAATTCCAAGAATACGCTGACAATCTCGCTTGGTATCGCGAAGCTTCAGGCGGAGATGTCGAACGACTTTGGACTGATCATGGCGGGAGCGGCGCTTGGTGCGATTCCGATCATTGCCATCTTCCTGATGTTCCAGAAGTATTTTACACAGGGAATTACGATGGGAGCAGTCAAGGGTTAAGTATGATTCGTTTGATTTGAAGAAAAAGGGGTGTATGAGAGATGAATATCGAAAAGTATCAGGGAGTGATTCCTGCATTTTATGCGTGCTATGATGAGAACGGACAGGTATCGGGCGAGAAGGTCAGAGAGCTGACCAGATACCTGATTGGAAAAGGAGTGAAAGGGCTCTATGTCGGAGGTTCTTCCGGCGAGTGCATTTACCAGAGTGTGGCGGAGAGAAAGCTGACACTGGAAAACGTGATGGCGGAGGCAAAGGGTAAGGTTACAGTGATCGCCCATGTGGCTTGCAACAACACCGCGGATAGCTGTGAGCTTGCGGCACACGCGCAGAGTCTTGGCGTAGACGCCATCGCTTCGATCCCACCGATTTATTTCCATTTGCCGGAGCACGCGATCGCAAAATACTGGAATGATATTTCTGCGGCTGCGCCGGAGACAGACTTCATTATCTACAATATCCCGCAGCTTGCCGGAGTGGCGCTCAGCATTGGTCTTTTGAGAGAGATGAAAAAGAATCCGAGAGTGATCGGTGTGAAGAATTCCTCCATGCCGGTGCAGGATATCCAGATGTTTGCGGACGAGGATGTGATCGTGTTCAACGGACCTGACGAGCAGTTCGTATCCGGACTGGCAGCAGGCGCAGTCGGCGGCATCGGCGGAACATACGCCGCAATGCCGGAGCTTTTCATCAAGGCAAGAGAGCTGTTTCTGGAGGGCAGCATGGAGCGTGCGCGCCAGATCCAGAATGAAATTTGCAGGATTATTTACAAAATGTGCTCGACACACGGCAATATGTATGCGACCATTAAGGAGATCATCCGGTTGCAGGGCGGTCCGGATGTGGGCGGTGTGAGAGCTCCGCTGGCACAGTTGACCGAGGATGACAAGGAGATCGCGAAAGCTTGTGCAGAACAGATCGCAGTTGCGATCCAGACGTATTGCTGATTTGATATATGATGGCAGCAGGGAGAGACCATGGCAGAATTTGGATTACTATTGGATATTCAGTTGTTGTATAACCAGTTGACAAAGACAGAGAAGAAGATCGCGGATTATGTTTCTAAAAATACGAATCAGGTGCTGTTTATGTCAATTACGGAGCTGGCGGACGCGTGTAAGGTTGCGGACGCCAGCGTCTACCGTTTTTGCCGTACCATCGGGGTGAAGGGCTATCAGGAATTTAAGATGAAGCTTTCCTTAAGCATGGCGTCGGCAGACGATGGAACGGAAAAAGAGAATAAAAACCCGGAGACGTCTGATTCTGCCCGGAAAATGCTGGATGATATTCTGGAGTCACATATCAGCGTGTTGAAGGAGACGCATCTGCTCTTGAAGTGGGATGAGATTGAGCGCGTGGTCGGAATGATGGAGAAGGCAAAAAATATTTACTTCTTCGGAATCGGCGACAGCCTTCTGACGGCGCTGGAGGCGCGCAATAAATTTCTCAGGATTACGAAAAAAGTGCACTGTGTGGACGATCCCCATATGCAGGCGATGATCGCGTCCATGATGACGCAGGATGATCTGGTATTTCTGATTTCCTACTCGGGAGCGACAAAGGATATCGTATATATCTCTGATATTTTAAGCGGGGTGGGGGCAAAGGTCGTGGCGATCACACGGTTTTTGAAGTCTCCGCTGACCAGCCATGTGGACGCCGTTCTTCTCTGCGGCAGTAACGAGGGCCCTCTGGAGGGCGGTTCTCTCGGGGCGAAGTTAAGCCAGCTCTATATCGTCGATATTTTGTTTAAGGAATACTACCGGAGAAATCTTGGTATCTCGATGGAGAATAACCAGAAAACCTCGAAGGCGGTAGTCGAAAAATTGTATTAAAAAGTGGAAATAAAAATGGATGTCCGCGGGGGCATCCATTTTTGATAGGAAATCTATGCAAACAGCATAAGAACAATAAACACGATCCAGAAGATAAAGTAGAGAACCATACCTACATTCAGGACTGTCGTCGAGAAGCGCTTGCCCTTTGGGATGGTGACCTCCCCCGGAAGAAAATGTACCTTCTTCAGATTGACGAAGAAGAGAACAAGGCCGCAGATTGCAACGGCAACCATGGCAAAAGCGTAGAGGCAATATACCAGCATACCACCCAGATGTTCTGTTATGTATGCCATCAGAAGCACAGGGTCATTCAGTGCATTGAGGAAGTCCTCACCCAGCCAGTTGAGCAGCAGTACGCCAGGGATAGACCCGAGGAAATTGATCAGCATATGTAAGTAGATCGTGTAGCGGATATTTCCTGTTTTTACATAGATAAATCCGAAGAAAATACCAAGTGTAAACGCGTATACAAACTGATTCAGGTTGCCGTGGAAAAGGGCAAACATCAGTCCGGAAAAAAGGACGGCGGTAGCCTCGCCGTACTTTACCATGCGATCCACCAAAAGCTTGCGGAACAGAATCTCCTCCGCAACCGGCGCACAGATCACCATGAGAAAGAAGTTTACGAGGATATTAGAGTCCATGACGATCTCGGGCATCACATTAGTAACCGGGGAACCTTTGAGTATACCGATCATCTGCGTCAGGATCAGACCGATTATATTGCTGGCATACATACCGCCGTAGCAGATTAAGAACGCGATCAGCCATTTACCGGCAGACATTTTCTTTGGGGCAATCTTCTGTGCCGGGATTCTGCTGATCAGAAATCCCATCAGCGGCATGGCGATGGCGTACATCGGGATCATCGTGACCAGAAGGCTGCCTGCCGTGCTGCTCACAAGCTCCGGATCGATCGCTGTCACAATCACGGATGAGAGGATCTGCACCACGTTGATGATGATCGTTCCGAGGAAGAACATCAACCCGATTCTTGAAAACTGCTTTCTGGCAGATTTGATCATATCCTCCTGGGGAGGCATGGGCGGCGTCACCGGCGGTTCATAATAATTCTGTGTAAATCCATTTTCCATAGTAATCTCCTTCTATTCTTGGGTTGACAACTTTACTTGTCATCATTATATATTTGACAAGTAAAGTTGTCAACACTTTTTTCATGTGCTTTTTTGGTTTTAATGGTCAGCAGCGCATGAGGCGTAGATAGTGGTTTGCCTCGCGCAGAACATGGTCGGCAAGCAACGGGAGAATAATGGAAGAAATATTGCATTTTAAGATGCCGTCCGTTCCCGCAGCCTTGAAGTCGCGGTATTCGAGAGTTTTTGCGAGGGATGCCTGCCGGATCGCGCGGCAGTCCTGCTGTCTTGCCGTCTGCAGCAGTCTCCTGTAATCGCCTGCAAAATCGTCCGCCGTGTGGATCAGCTCCTCCTCGGAGGGATCGAGCAGACCGCGGATAAAAAGCGCGTGCTCCATCATGATCTGATTCCAGAAACGTTCCGTCTCGCACAATCTGCGCGGGGAAATGCCCCGTCCATTCATCAGCGATTCGATGAGGGAACAGTAGAGTTTTGCCTCTCTTAAAATATGTTTGATGAGGAGAGGATAGTTGGCGGTAAAGAGCGTGCAGCAGCCGACGTCTTTTAAAATGCACTCTTTAAACTCAATCAGACCCTTTAACAGTTCGAGCGCCCGCTCGTTGATGGAGCAGATGATCTGGAAAAGTTCTTTTGCGTCCATTTTTTCCACATTTGTGGAAAGGGAAAGCTCTTTTTCCGAGATGCTGCTGTCGATGGGGATTCCGGTCAGAAGAGACGTCTTCTGCTCCGCGGGTATCGTAAATTCCGTGACGATCTCACCGGAATCCAGCACGCAGGGACGGACTCTGCCACACGCAAGGTCTGTCACCTCGCACAGCAGCTTTTCGAACTGTTCCCGAAAGAAATCTGCCTGCCGGATCCGCTCTTTTTCCATGCAGGGAAAGCCTGCGGCGAGAAAAAGAGCGTGTTCACGCATGATTCTGGCAAAGAAAAGATGCGTTTCTATGGAAAGGATGATAAAATTCCGCATAAATTTTGATACCTTTCTTGTTTTTCATTCTATATACTATATGTGGGGAAGAAAATTCAGTTCGTGATGCAACAAAAGGCACGGATTTTGCGACTAATAAGATATACGGACATTATTTGCGCAGATAATGGATGAGGAGTGAGGTGGCATATGGAAAATTATTTGGAGCTGGTGAGAAAGGCAAAACGGGGGGATACAGAAGCTTTTGCAGCGCTGTATGCAGAGGTCTATGAAAATATGTACCGTTTTGCACTCTATACGCTTCGGCATACCCAGGATGCGGAGGATGTGGTCGGCGAGGCTGTGACAGACGCGTTTGCTTCGATGAAAAAGCTTCGCTCGGAGGAGGCGTTCCAGGGATGGATCTTTCAGATTTTATCTAACAAGTGCAAGGATAAGCTGCGGGAGTACACCAGAAAAACGTGTGAATGGGACGGGAGTTTTTCGGAGACAGAGCATGCGATCGGGCAGGAGGAGAGCGCCATTGTGCGGAAAAGCTTTTTTGACCTTGCGGACGAGGAGCGCATGATCATTGCGATGCACTTGTTTTTTGGATACCGGAGCAGAGAGATCGCGGAGATTTTGCATATGAATGAAAATACCGTGCGCTCGAAGGAGAGCCGGGGGTTAAAGAAGCTTGCGGGAAAACTGGGGGACTGACAGAAGCGGGGATGGGCAGAGAGCGGAACAGGAGGATCCATATGACGGAAAAAGAAATATTGGAAAAAATTAAATTGTCTGCTGAGGAGATCAAGACGCCGGAGGGCATATCGCCGGAGACGGTAAAAATGTGGCTGGACGCAGAGGCAAAAAGACGCGGAAGGAAAACCTGCAATTACAGAAAGACGATGACGGCAGCGGCGGTTTTACTTGTGTGCGGAATCAGCGTGGCGGGAGCGTTGAAGCTTAGATTTGACGGTTCTGATAAAGCCGCAGCGGACGAGGCAGCCGGGATGACAGCGCAGGAGGGCGTGATGACAGACGGCTCACCGGCAGCGGGCAGCGCGGGCAGGAGTGAGCCGGAGAAAGAGGCAGAACGCACGCCGAAGGCGGACGCGGGAGATCTGTATGTGGTTGCGGACAACTACGAGGAGGTTTACCGGCTGCTGGATCAAAATTCTTACCAGAAGGAAGAAGCGATCATGGAAGGAGCGGTGGCGGACGGTGGGATAACGGAGTCGGCGGGGGCTTCCGATGTTAGTCTTGATTCGGCTGCATCCACTCCCTACTCGCAGACGAATGTGCAGACGGAAGGCGTGGATGAGAGCGATATCATCAAGACCGATGGCAGCTATCTCTATATCGTGGATGAGGACGCCGTAAAAATGATTGACATCCGCGGTGAGAAGATGAAAGAGGCAGGGGAGATCGGGATACCGGTTGAGGGCGCGGCAGACCGTGTGATCGAGATCTATGTGGATGGGGATGTTTTGAACGTGATTCTTGAAAAGGAGGATACCGGTCTGAAAAACGGGCAGAGCGAGCCGTCCGGTGACAACGATTTTGAGATCTGTGAGGATGTCTTTTACTTGGAATCAAACACCAGGACACAGCTTCTGACCTACGATATTGAGAGCCGCAGCAATCCGGTGTTAAAGGGCAGCATCACACAGGACGGCAGTTACAAGACCTCGCGCAAAGTGGGCGATGTGATCTATCTTTTTACAGAAAAGTATATGGAAGTGCCGGAGCTGCCGGAAGGGCAGGCAGTGGATGGAGAGAATCTGGAGAAATGGATTCCGATCGTAAACGGGAAGCCGGTCGGGGCGGACTCCATCTATCTTTCCGGGCAGGGCACAAACGGTCTGCTGATCGCTTCCGTCGATGTGGAGAAGCCGGATGCGGTTGTGGATAACACACTGATTTTAAATGATTATGTTGAAATCTATGTCGGAGAGAGCGCAATGTATCTGTACCACACCGATTACAGGCAGGAGAGTCTGACGCAGGTTGCAAAATTTGCTTTTGCAGATGGAGTGATCAACGCCGTGGGCGCGGTCTCTGTTCCGGGGGAGGTATACGACAGCTTTGCCATCCATGAGTATCAGGGCAGCTTAAGGCTGCTCACAACAGACTGGAGCGACGGGCAGCCGGAAAACGGTCTTTACCTCTTTGATGAAAAGTTAAAGCTGACGGGCAGCCTGACGGGGATCGCTGCGGGAGAGCAGATTTACGCCGCCAGATATCTTGGCAATATGGCGTACTTTGTCACTTACCAGAATACAGACCCGCTGTTTGCAGTGGATCTGTCGGATGCGAAAAACCCGCAGATCCTATCGGAGTTAAAGATTACCGGATTTTCCGAGTATCTGCATTTCTGGGGCGAGGATCAGCTCGTGGGGATCGGTTTTGAGACAGACCCGGATACCGGTGAGCGGAAAGGGATCAAACTCAGTATGTTTGATATTTCCGATCCGGCGGAACTTAAGACACTGGGCACAAAGGTGCTGAAGGGATTCGACTACAGTCCGGCGATGTTTTTGTATAAGAGTGTGCTCGCAGACGCAGAGGAGAATCTGATCGGATTTTCGGTGGCAAATTATGATGGAGGTACGTCAGAGTATCTGCTTTTTGCGTGGGAGAACGGGGAGTTTCAAAAGCTTCTTTCGGTGGAGCTGCCGGAATCTGTTAATGCAGATAACTGCCGGGGGATCTACGCCGGGAACAGATTCTATGTCGTAAGCGAAGGGGCAGCAGTTGCGTATGACAGGGACGCCGGATATGAGGAGAAAGAGAGACTTGAGTGGTAACGAAAATGACAGAATAGAAAAATAAAACTTGACGGACGGAGCGCATTTTGCTAAAATTCATCATGTAGCAATTGCTTGTGATATTTCAGTCATAAGCGGCATATGTATGAATAGATAGGAAATGCGCAAGGCGACTTAGCCAAGTGGTAAGGCATGGGACTGCAACTCCCTGATCGTCGGTTCAAATCCGTCAGTCGCCTCTAAAAGCGGTATAGTTCAATCATAAGAACTGTACCGCTTTTTCTATGAGAGGGGGAGGAAGTTCCCTTTTTTTACAGTCCGGTTGCAACGCGGATAAACAGTTTTATTTCTTTTTCCAGCCAGTCTCCGTACTCTGGCAATTTCCAGATATTCCATTTAAGATCAGGGTTTTGGATCCCTATGTATATATCCTGATCCTGAATGTATACAAGTGTGTCCTGATGTTCCGGTATGCTTGTCCCTTCTCCCTGATCGTCTGCATGACCGGAAATTCTCAGCCAGATGTCATCGGTATTTTCTGTGATTTCCCAATTACTACTTTTCGAAATATATGCATTATCTTCTTCGGATATATTTTCACCAACCAGTTCCATTTCCAGCCCGCCTCTTGGAGCAAGCCACGCGAGGCTTTCAATGTTTTTGATCAGTCCGGTTACCTCACTTGTATCAGAATCGAACTGTTGTACCTCACCGTTATAGCTGATACAGAATGTACCGGTTGTTTCCTTTTCCGTGCAGGACACAAGAAAAAAAGAAACAGCAAGCAAAAGAAACAGCATCCAATGATTTTTATTCTTTTTATACATCTGTCCGAAATGTGCCATATGTGTTTTCCTCTTTTTTCGTATATTTGTTTTTTTGCAAGCCTTTATAAACATTGAGATTATTCCTGTATGGTATTTATTGTAACCCAGATCTTTCAAATTTGAAATAAACCTTTTCTTAAATATTCCGAAAGCCGCTTGGCATTTCCCATCAAATCATATAATATAGATTTTATGCCAGATTATGGCGATGGGACAGAATGGAGGAAACTATGGAAAAGAAATGCTGGCTTTTCGTTCTCGCAGCGGGAGTTCTGCTGCTTGGGGGCTGCGGGGAAGACGCTGCCGAAAACAATGCAGGGCAGACACAGCCGCCTGCGGCAGAGAGTGAACAGGAGGAGAAATATCTCTCTGCCCAGGATGATGTGGATGTGGCAACAATCATTGCGGTTTACAGCGAAGATGAAGAGTATCCGCAGTTGGCGCAGTTTTTGGCGGAACATTATGAGATTCCGGAGGAGTATCTGGATAAGACGAGATATTATTATAACTACACGGATCTGAACGAGGATGGGCAGGAGGAAATCTTTGCCGTTGTGGTGGGAGAGTACACGAAACAGCCGTCCGGCTATCCGGCAGTCATTTTGCAGAAAATGGAGGACGACACGTTCGGGATCATTGAAGATTTTGCGGGCATACAGACGCCTGTCACCATTTATGACACGATAACAAACGGCTGGCATGAGTTTGTCTATTACGGACATGGCGCGGATGAGCAGGACGGTTACCGCATTTGCCGTTACAATCCCGACGGTGGTTACCAGACAGATCTGAGTGAGATTGCCGATAAAGTGGAGCCGGTGAACGGCACGCAGATCCTCTCTGACAATCTGATCGACGATATGGACAGGGGAGACTATCTGACACTGGCACCGAAGGATGCAGCAGTGTCGGAGTAAACCGACCGTCAGGCGAGCCTTTTTAACAGCTCCACCGTGATTTCTGCGGAGATACCGGAAGCCCTCTCACAGTTTTTTTCAAAATTGTCAATTCCCTCGTGCAGCGGGGTGTCAGTGATGGAGCGGACCGACAGAAACGGGATTTTGTTCACGTAGCAAACGTGCGCGATGGCAGCAGTCTCCATATCGACGGAGAGAGGGTGGTACTTTTCACGGATGGCGTCGCGCTCCGGGTTATTGATAAATGCCTCCCCGGTCACCGCCGTGCCAAAGAGGATGCGGTGCGGTGAGGCGGCACTGTATGCTTTTGCAAGTGCGAGGAGTTCTGCGGACGGCTCGAAATAGATGGACTCCATCCACGGATGGAAATCGGTCAGTATATCATCCGCGACGTCGTGGTAGGCGATCTTGTCCGCGATCACGGTGTCAAAAAGGCGGACGTCATCCGCGATGCCGCCGGCAGTTCCGGCGTTGATGATGGTATCGACATGGAAGACGTCGATCAAGAGCTGCGCCGCGATCGCGGCGTTTACCTTGCACACACCGCTGTAAAGCACGACGGCGGGGAGATTTTCGATCGTTCCCTCGTGAAACTGGAGCATTGCTTTTTCTGTGACGGTATCATTTTTTAAATAGCGGAGAAACGGGAAAAATTCCGTGTCTCCGGCACAAATAATTCCTATTTTCAATGGGATTCTCCTTTTCCGGTAGTGGTGACAGAACAGTCATCATTTTTTTATTTTATCACATCTGTCGGAGGGTTTCTACGGCGTTTCCACAAAAAGGACTTTATATTGTGCCTCTGAAATGCTATAATTTGATTGTCTTTTTTTAAAGGAGGTCTGGTTTTGAAAAAAAATGATATAAAGCTGCGTGGCAGGCTGCGGGCATATCTGCGTCTCCCGGTGATGCTTACGCCCCTTCTGATCGTGATAAATATCCCTGTCTATATGGAAAGCGTCAAATCCGGTATCTATTTCTCCGGATTTGTTCTGTTGTATTTCCTGATCATGTTCCTGATGTATTTTTACAATAGGGGACGGCTGGCAGACGAATTTGTCAATTTTGCGACACAGTATGCGACTGTGCAGAAGCAGCTTCTCAATGAATTCGAGATACCTTATGCATTGCTTGACTTTAACGGCAAGCTTCTGTGGGTGAACGAGCAGTTTACGCAGGTCACGGGAAAGGATAAAAGATACCACAAGTCGATCACGACGCTGTTCCCGGTGCTGACAAAGGAACTGTTGCAGCGCGGGGAGGATGCGGAGACGATGCAGATATCCCTTGGTGACCGCATCTACCGTGTGAGCTTAAAGCGCATTTATTTTAACATGGCTGCGGGCACGCTGGGCGTGACGCTGGAGGAGCACAGCGAGTACATGACGGCGCTCTACCTTTTCGACGAGACAGAGTTAAACCATTACATGAAAGAAAATGAGAACCAGAGGCTGGTGGCAGGACTTGTCTACATTGACAATTATGACGAGGCGCTTGACAGCATTGAGGATGTGAAGCGTTCCCTTCTGGTCGCCCTCATCGACCGCAAGGTGAATAAATACTTTATGGAGATGGATGCGCTTGTCCGCAAGATCGAGCGTGATAAATACTTTATCGTATTTAAGAACCAGTATATGGAGCAGCTTCAGGAGGACCGCTTCAGCCTGATTGAGGACGTCAAGACGGTCAAGGTCGGAAATGAGATGGCGGTAACATTGAGTATCGGTATCGGAAACGGCGGGGACACCTATAATAAGAATTATGAGTACGCCAGAATGTCGATCGATCTGGCGCTCGGCCGTGGCGGCGACCAGGTCGTGGTACGCGATGGTGAGGAGATCACCTACTATGGCGGCAAGAATAAGCAGGTGGAGCGCAACAGCCGTGTCAAGGCGCGCGTCAAGGCGCACGCCTTGCGCGAGGTGATCGAGAGCCGTGAGCACGTGATCATCATGGGACACAGCATCAGCGACGTGGATTCCCTCGGCGCTGCGATCGGCGTATACTGTGCGGCGCGCGTACTTGGCAAGAAAGCGCAGATCGTATTAAATGAGGTGACGTCGTCACTCCGCCCTCTGGTGGAGGGTTTTTCCGAGGAAAACGGTTATCCGGCAGATCTGTTTATCCGCAGCGAGGAGGCGATCATGCTGACGAACCGCAATACGCTGGTCGTTGTCGTGGACGTCAACAGACCAAGTTATACAGAGTGCCCGGAGCTGTTAAAGCGCACGGATACGGTCTGCGTCTTTGACCATCACAGACAGAGCAGCGAGGTGATCGAGAAGCCGGTGCTCGCCTACGTGGAGCCGTACGCGTCAAGCGCCTGCGAGATGATCGCGGAGGTGCTCCAGTATTTTTCTGAAAATATTAAACTGGCGCCGCATGAGGCGGACTGTATTTATGCGGGCATTCTGATCGATACGAACAACTTTATGACAAAGACGGGCGTCCGTACCTTTGAGGCGGCGGCATACCTGCGGCGCGCGGGTGCGGAGGTGACAAGGGTCCGCAAGCTGTTGCGTGATGATATGGGAGCTTATAAGGCGAGGGCAGAGGCCGTGCGTCACGCGGAGGTATACCGCGGTGCGTTTGCGATCTCCGTCTGTCCGGCGGACAATGTGGAGAGCCCGACGATCGCGGGGGCACAGGCGGCAAACGAGCTTTTGAACATCGTGGGGATCAAGGCGTCGTTTGTCCTGACAGAATACCAGAATAAAATCTATGTCAGCTCACGGTCGATCGACGAGATCAATGTGCAGCTTATCATGGAACGTCTGGGCGGCGGCGGCCACCTGAATGTAGCGGGAGCGCAGCTTGCAGACTGCTCGGTGTCCGAGGCAAAACGCATGATCAGAGCCACGATCGACGAGATGTTAAAGGAAGGAGATATTACAGAATGAAAGTAATTTTATTGCAGGATGTAAAGTCACTGGGAAAGAAGGGGGAAGTCGTGAATGTGAGCGACGGCTACGCGAGAAACGCGATTTTCCCGAAAAAACTGGGAATTGAGGCAAACGCCCAAAATATGAACGACCTGAAGTTACAGAACCAGCACGCGGACAAGGTGGCGCAGGAGAATTATGAGGCTGCGCTTGCACTTGCCAAAGAGCTTGAGACAAAGAAAGTGACGCTTAAGATGAAGGCAGGAGAGGGTGGAAGAACCTTCGGTTCCGTGTCTACGAAGGAGATCGCGCAGGCGGCAAAGGAGCAGCTTGGTCTTGAACTGGACAAAAAGAAAATGCAGTTGCCGGAGCCGATCCGGGCGTTTGGCATGACAGAGGTAGCGATTAAGCTGCACCCGAAGGTAACCGGAAAATTTACGGTGTACGTGGTGGAAGCGTAAGGAGGAATATGCATGGAAGAGGCACTGATCAAGCGGATTATGCCAAACAGTCTGGAGGCAGAGCAGTCCGTGATCGGTTCCATGATCATGGATAAGGATGCGATCGTCACAGCGATGGAGATGCTTATCAGCGAGGATTTCTATCACCGGCAATACGGTGTCTTGTTTGACACGATGATCGAGTTGTACAATAAAGGGCTGCCGGTGGATCTGGTCACCCTGCAGAATAAGTTAAAGGAAAAGGATGTGCCGCCGGAGATTGCAAGTCTGGAATTTGTCAGGGATCTGGTCACCGCGGTACCGACGTCCGCAAATGTAAAGTATTATGCGCAGATCGTAAAAGACAATGCGATGCGCCGCAGACTCATCAAGTTAAACGAGGAGATCGAGAACGAATGTTATCTCGGCAAGGAGAGCGTGGAGACTGTGATGGATATCACCGAGAAAAAGGTGTTTGATCTGCTCTCTGCGCGCGGAGGCGGCGGGGACTATGTGCCGATCCGCCAGGTTGTCATGAACGCGCTTGAGAAGATCGAGAACGCGGCTAAGACCTCGGGGACGGTTACGGGTATCCCGACAGGATTCATCGATCTGGATTACCGGACAGCGGGGTTGCAGCCTTCCGATCTCATTCTGATCGCCGCGCGTCCTTCCATGGGAAAGACGGCGTTTGTCCTGAATATCGCGCAGTATGTGGCATTCCATGAGAATATGTGCACTGCCATCTTCTCGCTTGAGATGTCAAAGGAGCAGCTTGTAAACCGTCTGTTTTCGCTGGAATCGAGAGTGGATGCGCAGGCGCTCCGTACGGGTAATCTCTCGGACGCAGACTGGGAGAAGCTGATTGAGGGCGCGGGCACGATCGGAAACTCGGAGCTGATCATCGACGATACGCCGGGTATCTCGATTTCGGAGATGCGCAGCAAGTGCCGGAAATATAAACTGGAACATGACTTGAAGCTTATTATCATCGACTATTTACAGCTCATGTCGGGATCGGGCAAGTCGACGGACTCCCGTCAGCAGGAGATTTCGGATATTTCCCGTTCCCTAAAGGCGCTGGCGAGGGAGCTGTCCGTGCCGGTGATCGCGCTGTCGCAGTTGTCGCGTGCCGTCGAGCAGCGCCCGGACCACAGACCGATGCTTTCGGATCTGCGAGAATCGGGAGCGATTGAGCAGGACGCTGACGTCGTGATGTTTATCTACCGCGACGATTACTATAACCATGACTCGGAGATGAAGGGGATCTCGGAGATCATTATCGCGAAACAGAGAAACGGTCCGATCGGAACCGTAAATCTCGTATGGCTGCCGCAGTACACCAAGTTTGCAAACATGGAAAAATAAAAGACTGTCGAAATAAGACGAGCGATTTTCGTTGTAAGAGACGTATGCCTTGCTTATAATATAAGTTAAGCAGAAGTAAGTTTGTACCCGCAGCAAATCCCTGCGGACTACGGAAAGGTATGGTTTCTTGGAATGGAAAAGGTACGTTACATGATTTCTGACGCGGCGAATATCGTCAATGTGGAATCACACGTGTTACGTTACTGGGAGGATGAACTGGAGCTTGACATTCCGCGCAACGAGATGGGGCACCGGTATTACACGAAAGAAAACATTGAAGAATTCCGGAGGATCAAGGAGTTAAAAGAGCAGGGGTATCAGTTGAAGGCGATCCGTATGATCGTACATAACGGACCGGTGGACGGTCTTGTGCAGGATGTGCCGGAAACCTGCCATGCGGCAGGGCTTTCGGTCGCGGAGAGCCAGCAGAGTATTCTGGACAACACCGATAAAATGGCGCAGTTTACCGAGCTTATGACACAGATTGTCGGAACAGCGATGGCGGCGAACAATCAGAAGCTGAGTGAGAATATCAGTGAGGAGGTTGGAAAACAGGTGTTAAAGGAGATGAATTACATCATGCGCGAGCGCGAAGAACAGGAGGAGGAACGCTTTCGCAAGCTGGATGCTGCCATCCGTGAGAATCTGCGGGGCAGGGAAGAAAAAAAGAAGTTTTGGAAAAAAAGCCAGAAGAAAAAGCCGTCACAGTCGTGACGGCTTTCCTTTTGCACTTGAAGAATTACTCTGCGCTGATTGCTCCTGTCGGGCAAACACCTGCACAAGTTCCGCAGCTTACGCAAGCACCTGCGTCAATTACGTACTGGCTGTCTCCCTGGGAGATAGCGCCTACCGGACACTCCGGCTCACATGTACCACAGCTAACACAAGCATCAGAAATAACGTATGCCATTTGAATTCCCTCCTTAAATAAGTAATGTACATTAACCAAGCTACAGTAATCTATAACTTTAAGCTTATTCTAATACAAAAGCGTGAGTATTACAAGAGAGAAAATTTTGTGTTCTCAATTTAGGACAAATCTCTTGCCAAGAGCACCTATTTTTGAGATAATTTTAATATACTGTTCTACAATACATGAAAAATTTGAGGAGGAAACCAAAGAATGAAGAAAACATGGACAGTGAACGCCAATGGAGTGAACCATACCATTGAGTACAACGGCTGGGCCCTATTCGTTGACGGCGCGAAATATAAATTAAAAAGCGCTAACTGGTTCGTGCAGATGATCGATTATGCTGTGAATTTCGGCGATGTACAGTGTCGCCTGGTGGTGATCGGCAACAAGGTGGATCTTGCGGTGAATGGCCGTTATCTGGGAAGCGGTCAGCCCTACGAGCCTCTGGCCAGTATTCCCGCATGGGTGTCCGTACTGAGCGGTATCAGTTGCGTGATGGGCTTTCTGCTTAATTCCTGGCTGGGTCTGGCTATCGGCTGCCTGCTGGGTGTACTGTATTTCAAGACCTTCCTGAAAAAGAAACGGGCTTCTTCTGTTATCATCGCTTTTGTGATTGCAACGGTCTGCCAGATTATCCTTGGCTTCGGCGTGGTCATTCTTGTAAGTGGATTGTAATATCCTAAAGAGGAGAACCCGAGATCCTGCCAAAGCGCGGATGTGCGCAGGACCGGGAGGTAATGCAGATTTTGCATCCGCGGGAAATGAGGAACGATGGAACAACGGTTTCAGAATGATTTTACAGGAGCCCCTTATCAAGAACCTGTGGTGATCAATCAACTGGAAAGAAAGAAGGACGGTCTTGCAGTAACCTCTCTGGTGTTCGGCATATTGGGGATTGTGTTCTGCTGGTGCCTGGTGCTTCCGCTGCTCATCAGTCTGTGTGGATTCATCATGGGGATTGTCAGTTTGGTGAGAACCAGACAGCATACCGGGCTTGCGCTTGCGGGAGTAATTACCTCTGCTATTGGGATTATGCTCTGCATTCTTTTCTTTTTGCTTTTGATTTTTTGGCTCTAATCCGATAGCGAGCGTACGTTTTTAAATTGCAAATTTTTTATAGGTACATAAAATCCGCCAGTTTTAAATTTTTCTGGCGGATTTTATGTTTTTGTATTGCTGATCACAGCTATTTATAGAGGAAACACATTTTGTCCCCAAAATCAGAAGGTCGAAAAATGGTATAGCGTCTTGGAGCGGAACGGTTCGTCCGGCTTCAACACGATGCTTGGGAAATTCTCGTGATTGATCGCGTCCGGGAAATGCTGTGTCTCAAGGCACACGCTGGTGTGGCGCTCGTAGCTTTTTCCGTTCTTGCCCGCGAGCTTCATCGGCTGGTTGGCAACATATAACTGGATGCCGGGCTGGTCGGTAAAGCAGGTCATGCGGATGCCGCTTTCTTTGGACTGGAGCACAGCCGCCTCGCGCAGTCCGGTGCCGTTGATGACAAAGTTGTGGTCGTAGGTGCCGAACTTTCGGAACTGCTCATAATCGGAGGACATAAACTTTCCGATGGTGTGCATGGTGCGGAAATCAAACGGCGTGCCATCCACCGGGAGAATCTTTCCGGTCGGTGCCTGCGTGTCGTCCAGCTCAGTGATCGTATCGGCGTCGATAAAAAGTTCGTGTGACAAAATATCGCCCGTGCCCTCACCGTTTAAATTAAAATATCCGTGGCTTGTGACATTGAGCAGTGTGTCGGCGTCCGTGGAAGCTTCATATAAAATAGAAAGCTCGTTGTCCTCGGACCAGCCGTAGGTGACGGAAAGTGTCAGATTGCCGGGGTAGCCCTCCTCGCCGTCCGGGGACTCCATGACAAGCACCAGCTTGTCGTCCTTGATCTTCGCATCCCACTGTTTTACACCATAGCCGATCAGACCGCCGTGCAGATGGTTGGAGCCATTGTTTACAGCGAGCTGGTAGTCCCTGCCGCCAAGGGAGAAACGACCGTCCTTGATACGGTTTGCGACACGTCCCACAACTGCGCCGAGGCTTGCATCATCCTGCTCATAGCCGTCCATCGCGTCAAAGCCAAGGCAGACGTCTGTCATCGTGCCCTCGCGGTCCGGAACAACGATTTTTACCAGGCGGCAGCCAAAGTCAAGAACCTCAACATAAGCGCCGCTTGCATTTTCCAGATGGTATATATGAATCTCTTTTCCTGTGTTCGTAGTGCCAAAATCTGATTTTATAATCTTCATGGAAACTCCTTTCCTGCGGGAAACCCGCCTATCAGTCTGCTTCTGCCGTATGGCATGAACCTAACGAAAATAATTATGCCACATTTATAAAAACATAGCAAGTAGGTTGCCTATTTTTTGGAATTGTGCGATAATCATACAGAAAGGCAGGAATGGATATGCAGACAAAGATTTTAAAGATAGATTCTGCTGACGCCGGCAAGACAGATATGCAGGAGGCGGCGGCGCTGATCCGCGCCGGGGAGCTGGTGGCGTTTCCGACAGAGACGGTCTATGGTCTCGGCGCGGATGCGCTCCGTCCGGAGGCCTCGCGTAAAATATATGAGGCAAAAGGACGCCCGTCAGACAATCCGCTGATCGTGCACATTGCGGAGTTTGAGGATCTGGTATCCATCGCAAGGGAGGTGCCACGGCAGGCGAAGCTTCTGGCGGATGCCTTCTGGCCGGGACCGCTGACGATGATCGTCTGGAAGAATGACAGAGTGCCATATGAGACGACCGGAGGCATGGAGACCGTGGCGGTGCGTATGCCGGATCATCCGGTGGCGCTTCGGCTGATACGGGAGAGCGGATGTCTGGTGGCAGCGCCGAGCGCGAACATTTCGGGCAGACCGAGCCCGACGGAGGCGGCACACGTGGCGCGCGATATGGACGGACGGATACCGATGATCCTGGACGGGGGAGCGGTGGGGATCGGGATCGAGTCCACGATCATAGACCTGACGGAGGAGACGCCGATGATCCTGCGTCCCGGTTATATCACGCAGGAGATGCTTACGGATGTGCTCGGTGAGGAGGTTCGGATCGATCCGGGCATTATCGCTTCCAATTCCGAGCAGAAACCCAAGGCGCCGGGCATGAAGTACAAGCACTATGCGCCCAAAGCAGACCTGATACTGGTCGAGGGGGAGACCGGCAAGGTGATAGAGACGATCAACCGTCTGGCGGGAGAACGCCGGGCAGCGGGTAAAAAGGTCGGCATCATCGCGACGGACGAGACGATGGAGCACTATGACGGTGCAGATACGGTGAGCATTGGCGCGCGTTCGGATGAGGATGCGATCGCAAGGCATCTGTACAAGCTTTTGCGGGAGTTTGACGACCGTGGAGCCGATATCATTTATTCGGAGAGTTTTGCGACCCCGCGCATTGGACAGGCGATCATGAACCGTCTGCTAAAGGCTGCGGGTCATCAGATCATCACGGTATAGGAGAAGGATTATTGGATGAAAGAGTATAAGAGAATCATATTTGTCTGTGCAAGCGATACCTGCCGGGCGCCGATGGCGGCGGGTATCATGTCAGAATTTCCGCTGAAGCATCCGGTAGAGATCCTGACGAGGGGACTGGTGGTACTGTTCCCAGAGCCGTTGAACCAGAAGGCGGAAGCTGTTATGGTCAGTAACGGCATCAACATGGACGGCTTTATGTCCACCCAGCTTTCGGAGGAGGATTTCACGGAGGACACGCTGGTGCTTGTGATGGAACAGGCGCAGCTTGCGAAGGTTCTTGAAAATTATGAGAATGCAAAGCCGGAAAATATTTCCGTGCTGACTGATCTGGTGGGGGAGGAGCTTGAGATCATCGACCCCTACGGCGGTACGCTCCAGGCATACGGACTGTGCTATGAGATGCTGCGCAAGACGATTTTAAAACTTGTCAATCTTTTAAACGAAGGAGAATAAATATGTCAAAAGTAATGGTTATGGATCATCCGCTGATCCAGCACAAGATTGGTATTATCCGGAGAGAGGAAACAGGATCAAAGGATTTTCGGACACTGGTCAGTGAGATTGCGATGCTGATGTGCTATGAGGCGACCAGGGATCTTAGGCTTTCCGATGTGGAGATCCATACGCCGATCTGCACGACGACCGTCAAGGAGTTGAAGGGCAAAAAGCTTGCGGTCGTTCCGATTCTGCGCGCGGGACTTGGAATGGTGGATGGTATGCTCACGATGATCCCGGCGGCGAAGGTCGGACATATCGGTCTCTACCGCGATCCGGAGACGTTAGAGCCGGTCGAGTATTACTGTAAACTCCCGGAGGACTGCGCGAACCGTGAGGTGTTTGTGGTTGACCCGATGCTTGCAACCGGAGGTTCTTCGGTGGCGGCGATCCAGATGCTCAAGGACAAGGGCGTAAAAAATATGCGCCTGATGTGCATTATCGCGGCGCCGGAGGGTGTGAAGCGGATGCAGGAGGCGCATCCGGATGTGGATATCTATATCGGAGCGCTCGACGACCATCTCAATGAGCACGGCTATATCGTTCCGGGACTTGGAGATGCGGGAGACCGCATTTTCGGAACCAAATAATTGTGTGCGCAGACTGCAGACTCTGCTGTGGAGGATGGAATGAGCGGAAAACGACAGGATTATATCAGTTGGGATGAATATTTTATGGGCGTGGCGACTTTGTCCGGGATGCGCTCCAAGGATCCGAATACGCAGGTGGGAGCCTGCATCGTAAGCCCGGATCACAAGATTTTGTCGATGGGCTACAATGGCTTTCCCGTGGGCTGTTCGGACGATGAATTTCCGTGGGCGCGCGAGGGTGACCCGCTGGATAACAAATATTTCTATACGACGCACAGTGAGCTGAACGCGATCTTAAATTACCGCGGCGGCAGCTTGGACGGAGCGACGATGTATGTCACGCTGTTTCCGTGCAATGAATGTGCCAAAGCGATCATCCAGTCCGGTATCCGCCGTCTGGTGTATGACAGTGACAAGTATGAGAACACGCCGTCGGTGGTGGCGTCCAAGCGGATGTTAAAGGCAGCAGGAGTGACTTTGCAGAGATATGAGCACACGAACAGGGAAGTGCACATGGTATTATAGGATATGAAGCATCACAGAAAAGTTTTTCAGACACTGACCCTGATCTTACAATTCGGGTTGAATATGATCGTTCCCATTGTCATGTGCACCTTGTTTGGCGCATGGCTGGGAAGAAAATTTGATATGCCGTTTCTGGCAGTGCCGCTGTTTATCATGGGCGCGCTTGCCGGATTTACAAATATTTTTAAGATGGCAAAGAAAATATACGGACGGGATGGTGAATCAGACAGATAGTATGCTCAAAAGATTAAACGACGCATTACCGGGACTTGTTCTGGGGATTCTTGTATACGGAGGACTGGTGGAACTGATCGGCGTCTGGTTTGTCTCCGACAAGCTGCGTTATACGACGGGGCTTGCGATCGGAATTGTGCTTGCGGTCGGCATGGCGATCCATATCGCGGTCGTATTGCAGGATGCGGTGGATATCTACGGGGAATCCGGCGCGCAGAAAAAGATCGTTGCGAAATCCATCCTGCGCTATATCGTCATCGTGGTGGTTTTTTATGTCATGATGCGTTTTAACCTCGGCAATTTGTTTGCCGCTTTTATCGGTGTTCTGGGCCTTAAGGTTTCCGCCTATTTACAGCCCTTTGCACATAGATTTATTATGAAACTGCAAGGAAGAGGTGATGATTCTTCAAACAGTGAAGATAGCGGAGCTATCTAAAGGAGGTGAAACAGTGAACAATGCAATATTGATGTCATCCGGCGCTGAGAACATTGATTTCATGATACACGGTATCTTCAAATATGAAATCTTTGGCCAGGAAGTCTGGATAACCACATCACACGTCTGCATCCTGATCGTCGTGCTCTTGATGATGGCGTTCGCCATCGCGGGAAACCGTGCGATGAAGCGTGCAAAGGAAATACCGGAGGGATTTCAGAATGTGGTGGAGCTGATGGTCGAAAAACTTGACGGCATGGTGGAGGCTACCATGGGCAAGATTGCCGCTCCGAAGTTTGCCAATTACATCAGTACCATATTTATTTTCATTCTGATGAGCAATATTTCCGGTCTATTTGGTTTAAGGCCGCCGACTGCCGATTACGGCACGACCCTAGCTCTGGGTCTGATTACGTTCTTCCTTATCCATTTTACGCAGTTTAAAAATCTGCCAGTCAAACAGATTTGGAAGGATATGTGTTCCCCATTGCCGCCGTGGCTGCCGGTATGGTTTCCGATCAACCTGATCAGTGAGATCGCCGTGCCGATTTCCTTGTCGCTGCGTTTGTTTGCGAACATATTGTCGGGAACAGTCATGATGGCACTGGTCTATGGATTGCTGAGCAAGATTGCACTTGTGTGGCCGGCAGCACTCCATGTATACTTTGATTTGTTCTCCGGAGCGATTCAGACGTATGTATTCTGTATGTTGACAATGACATACATCGGCCAGAACTACGAAACAGAATAATTTTTTTAGGAGGAATTTTCTATGAATATCACAGGACATGATTTAATTATGGCGTGCTCAGCTATTGGCGCAGGTTTAGCAGTTATCGCAGGTATCGGACCTGGTATCGGACAGGGTATCGCGGCAGGTCACGGTGCGGCAGCAGTAGGACGTAACCCGGGCGCAAAGGGTGACATTATGTCTACCATGCTTCTTGGTCAGGCGGTAGCGGAGACCACAGGTCTTTACGGCTTGCTGATCGCAATGCTCTTACTTTTCGTACAGCCTCTGGGCTAAATAGTCACAAATCGGAGATTTGTGCCATTAGAAGAACGAGGAGCGTTCTTCCGAGGTATTGGCAGAAGATTTGTGCCAATAGAATGAGAATAACGGAAAGGAGGCCAGACTTTGGAGGAAATGCAAAGACTTTTTGGCTTGGATATGCAACTGCTTCACGACGTGGTTCTTATGGCGCTTGCAGTATTCTTCCTGTTTTTGTTCCTGTCAAAGATGCTGTTCAATCCGGCGCGCAAGATGCTGGAGGAGCGCAAGAAGCGCATCGCAACAGACATTGAGACGGCGGAGACGGACAAGAAAGACGCTGCGGCACTGAAAGCAGAGTATGAAGCCAGGCTCAAAAATATCGACAAAGAGGCGGAACAGATTTTAAGCGAAGCGCGCCAGAAGGCGCAGAAAAATGCTGCGCGCATTGAGAGTGAAGCCAAAGAAGAGGCTGCCCGTATCATCCGTACTGCAAACGACGAAGCAGAGCTGTCGAAGAAGCGTGCAATGGATGAGGTGAAGCAGGAAATGATCACGGTTGCATCCATGATGGCAGCGAAGGTCGTTGCCGCCAATATTGATGCGGCTGTGCAGGATACGCTGGTGGAAGAGACATTGAAAGAAATGGGTGATTCGACATGGCAAAGCTAGTATCAAAAACATACGGTGATGCACTGTTTGACGTCGCGGCAGAGAGCGGACAGATGGACGCCTTCTGGGAGGAGGTTCAGGCGGTCAGAACTGCCTTAAACGAGAATCCCGAGCTGTTCAAACTGATGAATCATCCGAAGATTGTAAAAGAACAGAAAGTTCAGATGATCGAAGACATATTTGCAGGGAAGATTTCGGGCGAGCTCGCCGGTCTGCTCCGCATGATCGTGGAAAAGGATCATTTTGCGGAAATAGACGAGGTGCTCGCGTATTTTGAGGAGCGGGTCAAGGAGCACAAGAGCATCGGAACAGCGTATGTGACGACGGCGATGGAATTGTCGGAGGCGCAGAAGGAGGCTGTGAAGAAGCGTCTTTTGGAGACGACCCGGTATGTGGAATTTGAAATGCATTATGCGGTGGATTCCGCCCTGATCGGCGGAATGATCATCCGGATCGGCGACCGCGTCGTCGATTCCAGTGTCAGAACAAAGCTCTATGATCTGACACGCGAGTTATCAAAAATACAGTTGAAAGCAGGTGAATGCGCTCCATGAATTTAAAACCAGAAGAAATAAGTTCCGTGATCAAAGAACAGATTAAACGATATGCAGCGCAGTTAGAGGTAGCTGACGTTGGTACGGTTATTCAGGTGGCAGACGGTATCGCGCGTATTCACGGTCTTGACAATGCAATGCAGGGAGAACTCCTGGAGTTCCCTGGCGAAGTATATGGAATGGTGTTGAACCTCGAGGAGGATAATGTCGGCGCCGTATTACTTGGAAGCCAGAGAAATATCAACGAGGGCGATACTGTAAAGACAACCGGACGCGTGGTTGAGGTTCCGGTTGGAGATGCGATGTTGGGACGTGTCGTGAATGCGCTCGGACAGCCGATTGACGGAAAAGGACCGATCGAGACGGACAAGTACCGTCAGATCGAACGTGTTGCATCCGGTGTTATCTCGAGAAAATCCGTAGATACACCGTTACAGACAGGTATCAAGGCGATCGACTCGATGGTGCCGATCGGACGCGGACAGCGTGAGCTTATCATCGGTGACAGACAGACCGGTAAGACGGCGATCGCGATCGATACGATCATCAACCAGAAGGGGCAGAACGTAAAATGTATCTACGTTGCCATCGGACAGAAGGCGTCTACGGTTGCATCGATCGTTAAGACCTTGGAAGAGTTTGGCGCGATGTCCTATACGACAGTCGTTGCGTCTACGGCGAGCGAGCTTGCGCCGTTACAGTATATTGCACCGTACGCAGGATGTGCGATCGGTGAGGAATGGATGGAGAACGGAGAGGACGTGCTCGTTGTCTATGACGATCTGAGTAAGCACGCGGCGGCATACCGTACACTCTCCCTGCTACTTAAGAGACCGCCGGGACGTGAGGCATATCCGGGTGACGTCTTCTATCTGCACTCAAGACTTCTTGAGCGTGCGGCGAGACTTTCGGACAAGCTGGGCGGCGGTTCGCTGACAGCGCTTCCGATCATCGAGACGCAGGCAGGCGACGTTTC
This sequence comes from Roseburia sp., assembly GCA_026168605.1. Lineage (GTDB taxonomy): Bacteria > Bacillota > Clostridia > Lachnospirales > Lachnospiraceae > Roseburia. Next base: position 32,441 of record JAPFDX010000015.1, read on the forward strand.
CGCATATATTCCGACAAACGTTATCTCCATCACGGACGGACAGATCTATCTGGAGACTGAGATGTTTAACGCAGGTTTCCGCCCGGCGATCAACGCGGGTCTTTCCGTATCACGAGTGGGAGGTTCTGCGCAGATCAAGGCGATGAAGAAGATTGCTGCCCCGATCCGTACCGAACTGGCACAGTACCGTGAGCTTGCTGCGTTCGCACAGTTTGGTTCCGAGCTCGACGCCGATACGACAGAGAAGCTGACACAGGGAGAGCGTATCAAGGAGATCTTAAAGCAGCCACAGTACCAGCCGATGCCGGTTGAGAAGCAGGTTATGATCATCTTCGCAGCAACCAGAAAATATCTGATGGATATTCCGGTGGATCAGATCCTTCCGTTTGAGAAGGCGCTCTTTGAGTATGTGGAGACGAAGTATCCGGAGATTCCGGAGACAATCCGCACAGAGAAGGTCATAAACGACGAGACAGAGGCGAAGCTTGTGCAGGCAATCACCGAATGTAAGGCTGATTTTATCGGTCAGACAGAGGGCAGAAAATAAATGGTAGAGAAAGGCGGTGCTTAGGTTATGGCGTCAATGAGAGACATAAAGCGCAGAAAAGGCAGCATACAGAGTACGCAGCAAATCACAAAAGCCATGAAGCTTGTTTCTACCGTTAAATTGCAGAAAGCGAAAAATAGAGCGGAGCAGACGAATCCATATTTTAACTATATGTACCAGACTGTGACCTCTATGCTGGCAAAGTCCGGCACCATCGATCATCCGTATCTCAGAAAGGGTGATTCCACGAAAAAGGCGGTGGTTGTCATCACCTCCAACCGTGGTCTTGCCGGGGGCTACAATTCCAATGTTGTGAAGCTCGTGACAGAGTGTGCGGATTTTCATACGGATGACGTGGAGATCTACGCCATCGGTACGAAGGGAAAGGATGCGCTGGAGCGCAAGGGATATACCATTCGGGAGGACGCGTCTGAGATCATAGAGTCTCCGGCATATGAGGACGCCCTGGCACTTTGCAAAAAAGTGCTGGACGACTATGTGTCCGGTAAGATCGGCGAGATCTATCTGGCATACACGCATTTCAAGAATACGGTAAGCCATGAGCCGACGCTGATCAAGCTGCTTCCCGTGGAGTTTGACGAGGAGGAGATCAGTCGCGCGGCGGAGTCCGAGGTGCTCATGAATTATGAGCCGAACGAGGAGGAAGCGCTCGATATGATCATCCCGAAATATATCACCAGTCTGTTTTACGGCGCACTTGTCGAGGCGGTTGCCAGTGAGAACGGTGCGAGAATGCAGGCGATGGATTCTGCAACCAGCAACGCAGAGGAAATGATTAGTGATTTGACACTGAAATTTAACCGTGCACGGCAGGGCTCTATCACGCAGGAGCTGACAGAGATCATTGCCGGTGCATCCGCCATCTCCTAGATAAGCAGATTGAGTATCAAGTGAAGTGCCGCTGCTTGTGCTTGCACAAAAGAAGCGGCAGGGCACTTGATATGAGAGTGCAACGAGAACGAGAGAATCTTCGATTCTCGAGTGCGAGTTGCACGCAATCTGCGAACTGGGAGATAGCAACATAAAATATAATTGCAAGGAGAAATAAGCGATGGCAAATAATATCGGTAAGATTACCCAGATTATCGGTGCCGTTCTGGATATCAAATTTTCAGAAGGCAATCTGCCGGAGATCAACGACGCGATCCGCATTGACGCCGGAGACGGCAGGGTGCTGGTCGTGGAGGTATCCCAGCATCTGGGTGATGATACAGTGAGATGTATCGCGATGGGACCTACCGATGGACTTGTGCGCGGCATGGAGGCAGTCGCTACCGGAGGACCGATCAGCGTTCCGGTAGGCGAGAACACTCTGGGTCGTATGTTTAATGTTCTTGGTAACCCGATTGACGAGTTGGATCCTCCGACGGATGTGGAGAACTGGTCGATTCACAGACCGGCTCCGGCATTTGAGGAGCAGGCGACTTCCCAGGAGATGCTGGAGACAGGTATCAAAGTCGTTGACCTTCTCTGCCCGTACCAGAAGGGTGGTAAGATCGGTCTGTTTGGCGGTGCGGGAGTAGGAAAGACCGTGCTGATCCAGGAGCTGATCCACAACATTGCGACAGAGCACGGCGGTTATTCCGTATTCACCGGAGTAGGCGAGCGTACCCGAGAGGGAAACGACCTTTATTATGAGATGAAGGAGTCCGGCGTTATCGACAAGACCACGATGGTGTTCGGACAGATGAACGAGCCGCCGGGAGCGCGTATGCGTGTGGCGCTGACCGGACTTACAATGGCAGAGTACTTCCGCGATAAGGGCGGTAAGGACGTGCTTCTTTTCATCGACAATATTTTCCGTTTCACGCAGGCAGGTTCGGAGGTATCGGCGCTGCTTGGACGTATGCCGTCTGCCGTTGGTTACCAGCCGACCTTACAGACAGAGATGGGTGCGCTGCAGGAGCGTATCACATCGACAAAGAGCGGTTCTATCACATCCGTGCAGGCAGTCTATGTGCCGGCGGACGACCTGACAGACCCGGCCCCGGCAACGACTTTCGCGCATCTGGATGCGACGACCGTACTGGACCGTTCCATCGTAGAGCTTGGTATCTATCCGGCGGTAGACCCGCTCGGATCCAGTTCCCGTATCTTAGACCCGCGTATCGTTGGTCAGGAGCACTTTGAGGTTGCCCGCGGCGTGCAGGAAATTTTGCAGAAATATAAGGAACTTCAGGATATTATCGCGATTCTTGGTATGGATGAGCTTTCTGAGGATGACAAGCTTGTCGTAAACCGTGCGCGTAAGATCCAGAGATTCCTCTCTCAGCCGTTCTCTGTTGCGACACAGTTTACCGGTTTGGAGGGCAAATACGTTCCGATCGCCGAGACGGTTCGCGGATTCAGGGAGATTCTGGAAGGAAAGCATGATGATATTCCGGAGAGCTACTTCTTGAATGCAGGCACGATCGACGAAGTTCGTGAGAAATTCAACCGGCAGTAGAAGCGGCGGTAAGGAGGAGAATTATGGCAGACGAGGGCAGAATTTTTCAGATCAAGATTATCACGCCTGACCGTGTGTTCCATACGGGATCGGCGACGATGATCGAGTTTAATACGGCTGCCGGTGAGATTGGTGTATATAAAAATCACATTCCGCTTACCACGGTTCTCGCGCCCGGGATCGTTACGATTCATAACGACGGGGAAGAGGATGTCGTGGCGGCAGTACATTCCGGTTTCGCAGAGATCCTGCCGGAGCAGGTGACGCTTCTCGCGGAGATCGCGGAGTGGCCGGATGAGATTGACAAAGACAGAGCGGAGGCGGCAAAGGCGCGCGCCGAGGAGCGTCTGGCAAACAAGACAGAGGCAACCGACGTCAAGCGCGCAGAGTTTGCGCTTCGCAAGGCTCTGGTGCGGATTGATATCGCAAAATAAGCATACCGGAAGAAAGCAGAAACCGTTTTTGGGCGGTTTCTGCTCTTTTGTTTTTTAATGGAAAATTTTTTACATTTTACAACAAACCTTTATAAAAATTTACGATATTTGCGACTGATACTTGTAAATTAGCCACATCTTGTATAAAATAGAGTAGGAATATTTGCTACGAAGGAGAACTCAGATGAAAGAGAAAACAAGAAGATTAAGTATAAGATATAAGATTTTAGTGCCGGCAAGTCTGCTGATCCTGATCGTCTGTATGATCATGGGGATATCCGCATACCGCAGACTTCAGGATGGAATCATCACCCTGGGGATGGATCAGGCACATATGATGGCGAAGATTGCGCTTGACAATACAGACGGCAATCTGGTGCAGCAGTTAGAACCGGGATGCGAGGGAACGACAGAATATGAAGCCCTTTTAGCGGGAATGCGCTCCGTACAGCAGAAATACGGCAATGCGTATTTGTACACTCTATACACAGATGGAAGCAAGGTTTATTATGGAGCAGATTCGGACAGCGAGGAAAAACGGGCGAAAGTCGGTGACGAATTTGAACTTTCCTATAAGGAACTGGAGGATGTTTTTAACGGGCAGGGATATGTGCAGGATTCTGTTTCCCACACGCAGGATGGCGATTTAATCTCTGCATATCTGCCGATTGAAAATACCAAGGGGCAGATTGTCGGTGTGCTGGGAAGCGATTATGATGCGTCTGAGGTCGCCAGACAGTTGAAACTGACAGTGATCGAGGTTGTGACAGTTGCGACAGTTTGTATCATTGTTGCGCTTACGATACTGAATATTTTTGTCGGGCAGACGGTAAAGGGATTAAATACAGTCAGACAGAAAATATACGATCTCGTTCATAATGAGGGGGATTTGACGCAGAAGCTTGAGATCCATACCGGCGATGAGATGGAGCTGATCGCGAATAATATCAATAAGCTGTTAGAGTATATTCGTGAGATCATGATCCATATTACAGATAATTCTGTACAGCTTGATAACTCTTCCAGAGTGGTGTCGGAGAATATCTCAAGTGCAGAGATGAGTATCACGGATATCTCGGCAACGATGGAGGAGATGAGCGCGTCGTTTGAAGAGACGAGCGCTTCTCTGAGTCAGGTCAATGAGTCTGCCAGAACGGTTTATTCTCTGATAGAGGTTATCTCTGAAAACGCAGGCGCCGGAAAGGAAGAGTCGTTTGACATTGTGAATAAGGCGAAGGATATCTATGAGAGGGCTTCGGAGGAACAGAAACAGGCGAAGCTTCTGGCAGCCAGGATCGCGGAGGACGTCAACCAAAAGATTAAGAAGTCCAAGGCGGTTGAGGAAATTCGGTCGCTGACGGAGAATATTATCAGCATCACAGAGCAGACCAATCTTCTGGCGTTAAACGCAAGTATCGAGGCAGCGCGCGCGGGGGAAGCGGGCAGAGGATTTGCAGTTGTCGCGGATGAGATTGGAAAGCTTGCTGCAAATTCTGCCGATATCGCGGAGAAGATCCAGCGTGTGAGCGAGAATGTGGTAGGAGCAGTGGACGAGCTGGCACAGAATGCGGAGCAGATGCTTGTGTTTATGGATGAAACTGCGTTGAAAGGTTACGAGAGTCTGCTTAAGACCAGCGAGAACTATCGCGGTGATGTCAGTGATATGGGCGCAATGATGCAGTACTTTGCGGATGAAAGCAAAGAGGTGAAGCACAGCATCGATCAGATCAGGGAAGCGATCGATGTGGTGAATTCAGCCGTGGAAGATAGTGCAAAAGGCGTGGTGAACGTGACGGAAATGTCTGTGGATCTGACCGCAAGCGTCAGTGAGATCCAGACAGAGGCAAACACAAATCTGAACATTGTGCATTTGCTGAATGAGGAAGTAAATAAGTTTAAACTGGATTAGTTGAATGAAGCACATTTGCGGCAGAGATAGATCGTTGCCGTAAATGTGCTTTTGTTTTCCGGAAAAGTATGATTTTTTATTGAAAGCGGATAAGAATCACTGGAAATATAGACGGCGATGGATTTTTTTGTTAAAGTATAGGGAGAGTGCGCCGGAGGAATCTGTATGGCGGCGCTGAAATGGGGAAGTTTGGGAATGAAGCAGAAGATAAATTCGAGGGGACGGGCAAAGTACATCGTGACAATCAGCATTGCAGTCATAATCTCTATGGTGATTGTGGGTGTTTCCTTTAGCATCTGTTTTGATAAGATTGCCAAAATGGTTTTGGAAAAAGATATTGAACAGATGGAAAAGGTGTCTTATTATGTCACACAGATCATTCAGGGGGAAATCAACCGTTGCGTGGAGCTTATGGACACCAGCGAGGAGGTTTTTCATGATGTCAGGGATTATGATGTGGATGAAGTTGTACGCTACCTGGGAACCATACGGGAGAAGGCAAATTTTAAGAGAATGGGTATCGTCGATCTGAATGGAAAAAGCATCGATGATACTGGAAGCGTCTCGGTGGCGGGAGAGACCGACCTTCTGGTTCATATCAGAAATAATGAGATCTATATTTCCAATATTATTGGGGTTTCCGATAATATTATTATGGCGATTCCGATACACAGGGATGAAGAAGTAGTCGGCGCAGTCTGGGGACAGTATGCGGTTTCCACGATCTCGGATAAAATCGAAATGTCGGGGGATTCCTATAGGTATTTCCAGATCATTGATAATAACGGCGTGTATATCAGTGCTTCCAGCAATGTCAACTCCTTTGCAAAGAGCCCAAATCTGTGGGAAGAGATGGAGCGCTATGACTTTCCGGAGGGTACGACGATTGAGGAGATCCAAAGCAATGTAGAGAATGGGGAAAGCGGGTATTTTCATTTTACCTATAACGGAGAGGGCAGATATGTGACTTATGAGCCGTTAGGGATCAACAACTGGTATGTATTCTCGGTGCTGGTGGAAGACTATCTGGTTGATTATATCAATGAGATAGAACATATTTTTTCTCTGCTGTTGACCGGGGTACTGATCTGTGTTGCGATCATAAGCGGCAGTATCGGGGTTTTGATCTACAGACTGATCAGCCGGATGAAGGAAAAGAACGATCAGCTTTTTGTCAAAAATTCCCTGCTGTCTATGCTGATAAAAAAGACGAAGGACGTATTGTTTGAGCTTGATTTTCAGAAAGACCAGTTGCGCATTTACCACAATGATGAGGGGGAGGAGGGCGACTGCGAGATCATCCATGATTTTTCTCCGGAGAATCTTCTGAAATCCGGAAGGATCCGGGCGTGTGACTATGAGACATACAAAGGAGCCTACGAAAAATTGAGAAGAGGGGAGAGTGTGGAACCCTTTGTCATAGGGCTGAAAATGGCGGGCGAGTGGGAGTACAGCCGGGTGCACGGTCTCACGATTAGTAAGGATTATCTGGTGGGCTTTTTGGAGGACTACAACGAGCAGATGCACCGTGACATGAAAATAGAAGAAATCACAGAGAAGGGGCGGATCGACCTTCTCACCACAGTGTATACACGGGAATATTTTATTGAGAAATTGGAAAGCATCCTAAACGGAGCGCCGGATGAGGCAGAGAAGGGCGTAAGCGCATTGTTTCTGATCGACGTGGATCATTTCAAGGAAGTAAATGATATGCTTGGACATATGATCGGAGACCGTGCACTGCATGAGATCGGAGAAAAGATGAAAACTGCGATAAAGAGCACGGATTTTGCCGGAAGGCTGGGCGGAGATGAGTTTGTGCTGTTTATCCAGAATGAACCCGATGTTTCCGCCATCAAAGCGTTCGCTGAGAAATTAAACGCTGTCCTGACGCTGAATTATCTGGCGAAGGAAAAGACGATCACAACGAGCGTGTCGATCGGGATCGTGATCGTGCAGGAAGAAAAAACGTTTCATGAATTATATGAGATGGCAGACCAGGCGCTCTATGAAGTGAAAAAGAACCAGCGCAACGGTTATAAAATTGCAGAAAAATAAAAAGAGAGTTTCGCTTGCGAAACTCTCTTTTTATGCAGAATTTACAAAAACCGGTGGGTTATTTTGTGAATGATTTTGAGTGAATGTGATTGACTTTGGCTGAATATGAAACTATAATACAGTCAGAAAAACGATTCTGACGGAAAATGAACGAATTTGGAGGTAGAGAGATGTTGGCAGAGGAACGGTTTGGTAAAATTTTATCCTTACTAGAGAGCGCGGGCAGCATAACTGTGCAGCAATTGATGGATGAGCTGAATGTTTCGGAATCCACGATCCGCAGGGATCTGACGACGCTCGATGCGAACGGGCAGCTCACAAAGGTTCATGGCGGCGCGCTCTTGCGGAGTGGAGAGTACGACACGAGAGACGACGAGGTGATGCACCGGAAAGAACAGAACAGAGAGGCGAAGGAGCGGATTGCCCGCTATGCGGCAGAGCTGATCCGTCCGGGTGATTTTGTCTATCTCGATGCGGGGACGACGACGGAGTGGATGATCGATTCTGTGACCGCAAAGCAGGCGGTGTTTGTGACGAATGCGATCACCCATGCCAAGAGACTGGCGGATCGGGGATTTACGGTTTATATCCTCGGCGGTGAGTTTAAGGCGGTCACGGAGGCGATTGTCGGAGAGGAGGCAGTCGCGACAGTCGGGAAGTACAATTTTACCAAAGGGTTCTGGGGCACGAACGGCATCAGTATCCAGAGGGGATTTTCCACGCCGGAGCTCAAGGAGGCGATGGTGAAGAAAAAGTCGATGGAGAACTGTATGGAGTGCTATGTTCTGGCGGACGAGAGCAAGTTTGGCAAGATATCGAGCGTGACTTTCGCTCCGTTTGAGCGTGCGACCGTGATCACCACGGGGCCTGGGCAGGCGGCATTTTCAAAATGCCGGAACATTATAAGGCTGTAAAGGAGGGATTTTATGATCTACACATTAACCTTGAATCCATCGCTGGATTACATCGTGACCGTTCCGCAGTTTACCTGCGGCATCGTCAACCGTACGAGCCGGGAGAACATTTATCCGGGCGGGAAAGGAATCAACGTATCGATGGTGCTTGGAAATCTTGGATTTGAGAATACGGCGCTCGGTTTTCTTGCCGGGTTTACCGGGCAAGCATTCAAGGGTCTCGTGGAGCAAAAGGGGATCCGTGCAGACTTCATCGAGGTGGCGCAGGGAATGACGCGTATCAACGTCAAGCTTCGCTCCGATCAGGAGACGGAGATCAACGGCCAGGGTCCCCTGATGCAGGAGACGGATATTCAAAAGCTCTATGGGAAGCTGGACTGTCTCTGCGATGGCGATATTCTCGTGATGGCGGGGAGTATTCCGGACGTCATGCCAAAGACGGTGTACATGGATATTTTGGAGCATCTGAAAGAAAAGAAACTCCGTGTGGTCGTGGACGCGACAAAAGATCTGCTTGTGAATGTCTTAAAGTACCGTCCGTTTTTGATCAAGCCAAATAATCACGAGCTGGGAGAGATTTTTGGTGTGACGGTCAGGGAGAAAGCAGAAGTGATCCGGTATGGCAGGAAGCTTCAGGAGATGGGCGCCCAGAATGTGCTCGTCTCGATGGCGGGGGACGGCGCGGTGCTGCTTGCCGCAGATGGAACCGTTTACCAGTCGAAAGCGCCGGAGGGCAGGGTGGTCAATTCTGTCGGGGCTGGAGATTCGATGGTTGCGGGTTTTCTCGCAGGCTATTTGGAGCACGGCACTTATGCGGACGCTTTTCGTATGGGAGTGTGCACAGGAAGCGCATCGGCGTTCTCGGAGGAACTTGCCACCAGAGAGGAAGTCCTGGCACTGCTGGAGCGGAACCGGGATTTGTTGACGCTTGTTTGACGATACGGATGAAAAGGAGGAAGAGACGATGAAGATCAGGGAGCTTTTGGCAGTTGAGAGCATTGAACTGAATGGATGTGTCACAGATAAGAAAGACGCCATAGAACAGATGGTTGCGCTGATGGCAAAGAGTGGAAAAATCAACGACGTGGAGAAGTACCGCGCGGGTGTCTTTGCGAGAGAAGAGGAGGGTACGACCGGGATCGGTGAGGGAATTGCGATCCCACACTGCAAGTCCGATGCGGTGTCAAGACCGGGGCTTGCCGCGATGGTGGTGACGGACGGTGTGGATTATGACGCGCTGGACGGGGAAAAAGTGGATCTTATTTTTCTGATCGCGGCGCCGAACACAAAGGACAATGTACATCTGGATGTTTTGAGTAAGCTCTCCGTGCTGTTGATGGACGAGAATTTTACGAGAGGGCTGCGGAACGCGCAGACGATTGAGGAATTTCTCGATGTGATCGATATTGCGGAGGCGGACAAGGACGCTTGGAATGAGAAAAAAGAGCAGGCGGCGGGGCTGGAGACTATTCCGGCAGACGGATGTTATATACTTGCCGTTACGGGATGTCCGACCGGAATCGCGCACACCTACATGGCAGCGGAGAGCCTTGAGAAAAAGGCGGCGGAGCTCGGCTGTAAAATCAAGGTGGAGACGAGAGGTTCCGGCGGCGCGAAGAACGTGCTGACAAAGGAGGAGATTGCTGCGGCAGACTGCATCATCGTTGCGGCGGACACGCAGGTGCCGATGGAGCGTTTTGACGGAAAACCGGTGATCCAGTGCAAGGTTGCAGACGGGATCAGCAAGGCGGAGGAGCTGATAAAACGTGCGATGGACAAAAAAGCGCCTTTGTATCGCGCATCGGAAAAGGAAACGGGTGAGAGCGGGCTGGAGAGTGGCGACAGTGTCGGTCACCGGATTTACAGGCACCTGATGAACGGTGTTTCCCATATGCTTCCGTTTGTGGTCGGCGGCGGTATTCTGATCGCACTCGCATTTTTGATCGATGGTTTTTCCGTAGACCTAAATGCGCTTCCGCTGGAGGAGCGCGCAAACTTCGGTACGATCACGCCGCTTGCCGCGATGTTCAAATCGATCGGCGGTATTGCATTTGGCTTTATGCTTCCGGTTCTGGCGGGATTTATCGCGATGAGTATCGCAGACCGTCCGGGACTTGCAGTCGGCTTTGTCGGCGGAGCGATCGCTGCAAACGGTACGTCCGGATTTCTTGGCGCGCTGGTTGCCGGTTTTCTGGCGGGCTATACGGTGAAGCTGTTAAAGAAAGTTTTTGAGAAGCTCCCGGACAGCCTTGACGGGATCAAACCGGTGCTCTTGTATCCGCTGCTTGGTATCTTTATCGTCGGCGTGGTGATGACTTATGCGGTCGAGCCTCCGGTCGGTGCGCTCAATACGATGATCAACAATGGGCTAAACGGCATGAGCGGTACAAGCGCCGTTTTACTCGGCGCGCTGCTTGGGGGTATGATGGCGGTGGATATGGGAGGTCCGGTCAACAAGGCGGCGTATGTGTTTGGTACGGCTTCTATCGCAGCGGGAAATTACAATATCATGGCGGCTGTCATGATTGGCGGTATGGTTCCGCCGCTTGCGATCGCCCTTGCAACACTGATCTTTAAGAATAAGTTTACGGAAGAACAGAGAAAGGCAGGACCGACAAACTTTATTATGGGACTTTCCTTTATCACAGAGGGTGCGATCCCGTTTGCGGCATCTGACCCGTTACACGTCATACCGGCGTGTGTGGCAGGCTCGGCGGTGGCAGGGGCGCTGTCTATGGCGTTTCACTGTACGCTGATGGCTCCGCATGGCGGAATCTTCGTGTTCCTGACAGTGGGGAATCCATTGCTGTATCTCGCCGCTCTGGCAGCGGGTTCTGCGGTATCCTGCGCGCTGCTCGGCGTGCTGAAGAAAGAGGTAAAATAAATGTTTTTCTCAAGACCGGCTTTGTTGTGATATAATGATGGAATAGAATCGCGTACTGTAGGAAAAACTATGGAAAAGTGTGCGTATGGAGGCGGGAAGGAGAACTGCGTATGGAAAAATATTTATTGTTAAAGCAGGGGACGATCCACAATGCCATCACGGAGGAGCCGTTTGTCGCAGACATCCTTGTGGAGAATGGCAAGATCAAGATGATCGCCCCGGTTCTGGAAGGAAAAGTGATCAACGAAGCGGAGGTGATCGATGCGACCGGGCTTGATGTTTATCCGGGTTTTGTGGAGGCGCACTGCCATCTGGGACTCGACGGCTATGCCATCGGCTATGAGGGACAGGACTTTAATGAGCTAAACGATCCGGTGACGCCGCAGCTCTCGGCGGTTGACGCCATAAACCCACAGGATGAGACTTTTCGGATGGCGCGCGAGGGCGGTGTCACCTGCGTATCGACAGGACCCGGCAGCTCGAATATCATCGGAGGGACATTCTGCGTGATCAAGACTTACGGCAAACGCGTGGACGACATGGTGGTGAAAGAGAAATCCGCGATGAAGATCGCGTTCGGCGAGAACCCGAAGAGGTGTTACAAGGACAAGGTGGTATACTCCAGAATGACCATAGCGGCGACGCTACGGGAGATGCTGCGCAAAGCGCAGATTTACGGCAAAAAGCTGGAGGAGGCGAACGGCGACGAAAAAGAGATGCCTCCTTATGACGCGAAGCTTGAGGCTCTGCTCCCGGTGATCCGTGGGGAAATACCGCTAAAGGCGCACGCGCACCGCGCGGACGATATCTATACCGCGATCCGCATCGCAAAAGAATTTCAGCTTGATCTGCGCATTGACCACACGACGGACGGTGCGCTGATCGCGGATGATCTTGCAAAAGAAGGTTTCCCGGTGGCGGTCGGTCCGTCCTTTGGCCACGCGACCAAGTACGAGTTAAAAAACAAGGGATTTGAGACGCCGGGGATCCTCGCGGAGGCGGGGTGTCAGGTTTCGATCATCACGGACTCCCCGGTGATCGAGCAGCGCTATCTGCCGCTGTGCGCCGGATGTGCCATCCGTGACGGAATGAAAGAGTTTGATGCGCTCAAAGCGATCACGATCCATGCGGCAAGACATATTGGCGTGGATGACCGTGTGGGGAGCATCGAGGAGGGGAAGGACGCGGATTTCGTCCTGACCCAGGGGTCTCCGTTTGCAGTGGACGCCCACATTGTGTATACGATCATAGACGGAAAGGTCGTCTACCACTGACCATTCATGCAGAAAATGAACCATTTGTGCTGATTCGGTTTGCAGGCTTGGGAAATCTGATAAGATGAAACCAAATCTGTAATATGGCGAAGGATGGTAGAAAGCATGGGTTTACGATACGGAGAAATAATCAGCAAAATGACGCTGGAAGAAAAAGCGCGCATGATGTCCGGCAAAAATACATGGGAGACGGTGGATTTTCCACAGTATGGGATCCCGTCGATGGCGATGGCGGACGGACCGCACGGTATGCGCAGGCAGGGCGGTTCGGGCGATCACCTCGGTCTCGGAAAAAGCCTTCCGGCAACCTGTTTTCCGACGGCGGCGACGGTGGCAAACAGTTGGGATGAAAAGCTCGGCGAGGAGATCGGCGAGGCGCTGGCAGAGGAAGCTGTGACGATGGACGTCAACGTCATTTTAGGTCCGGGATTAAATATCAAGCGGAGTCCGCTCTGCGGCAGGAACTTTGAATATTTTTCGGAGGATCCCTACCACGCGGGCAAGATGGCGGCGGCGTATGTGCGCGGCATCCAGAGCAGGGGGATTGCGGCCTGTCCGAAACATTTTGCGGCGAACAGCCAGGAGCTGCGCCGCATGGCGATGAACTCGGTGCTGGACGAGCGCACCTTCCGGGAGATCTACGCGACGGGATTTGAGATTGCGGTAAAGGAGGGCGGTGCGAAAGCGCTGATGACCTCCTACAATGAAGTGAACGGCGTGTATGCGAATGAAAACTATCATCTGTTGCGCGAGATCCTCGTGGACGAGTGGGGATTTGACGGCTACGTGGTTTCCGACTGGGGCGGCAGCAATGACCATGCGCTTGGCGTTGCCTGCGGCAGCCATCTGGAAATGCCGGGGACGAAAGGCTGTGGAGCAAAGGAAATTCTGCGCGCGGTGGCGGACGGAACGCTGACCGAGGAGGTTTTGGACGAGCGTCTGGACGAGCTGCTCGGCGTGATCTTCGCAACACATCCGGCGACTGCAGACGGAAAAGAAGGTCGGTTTGATGTGGAAGAGCATCACGCACTGGCAAGGCGGGCAGCGGAGGAGAGCATCGTGCTGCTGAAAAATGAAGGGGATATTCTCCCGCTCTCTGCGGGGGCAGCAGTGACGGTGATCGGAGACTTTGCGCGGGTGCCGCGCTATCAGGGAGCCGGCTCATCGCTCGTGAATCCGTCAAAAACGCCGGAGGCGGTTGTCGATGTGATCGGTCAGAGCGGTCTGAAAATGGAAGCCTGTGTGCAGGGCTATGTGCGAAACCGGGGAACGAACCAAAAGCTTCTGGAGGAAGCGGTGGCTGCTGCGCGTTCGGCGCAGACCGTGCTGGTCTTTGCGGGGCTGGATGAAATCAACGAGTCCGAGGGAATGGACCGTGTGCATATGCGGATGCCTGCGGCACAGAATGAGCTGATCGAGGCGGTTGCTGACGTCAATGCGAATGTGATCGTCATACTGTCCGCCGGCTCGGCGGTGGAAATGCCGTGGCTTGCGAAGGTGAAGGCGGTCGTGCACGGCTATCTGGGCGGTCAGGCGGGCGCTTCCGCGATGCTTCGCGTGCTGACCGGGGAGTGCAACCCGTCCGGCAAATTAAATGAGACATATCCGTACCGCTATGAGGATACACCGGCGTGTGTTTACTGGCCGTCAAAGGAGCGGAGCAGCGAATACCGCGAAAGTCTCTATGTGGGTTACCGTTACTACACGACTGTGGGCAAGGAAGTATGTTTTCCTTTTGGTTACGGGCTCTCTTACACGAGCTTTGCATATGAGAATTTGCGCCTGGAGGATGACCGTGCCGTGTTCACACTTCGGAATGTGGGCGCCCGCGACGGAGCGGAGATCGCGCAGCTTTATATCGGGAAAGCTTCCGAGACCGTTTTTCGCCCGGCAAAAGAGTTAAAGGGCTTTGCAAAGGTGTTTTTAAAAGCCGGAGAAGAAAAAGAAGTGGTAATTCCGTTCGATGACAAGACATTCCGGTTTTTTGATGTGCGCACGAATACCTGGGAGACGGAGCGCGGAACCTACACGGTTTACATCGGCAGAAATGTGGAGGACACGTCGCTTGCGGAGGAGATTTATATAGAAGGAACGGTCGCGGACGGCGGATATGACAGAAAGACATTTCCACATTATTTCAGCGGAAAGATCACGGACGTTTCGGCGGAGGAGTACTGCCTGCTCTATGGAAAAGAACTGCCGGACGGAAGCTGGGGCGGCGAGATCGGGATCAATGATGCTGTATGCCAGCTCTATTATGGAAAAGGAATTTTGGGAAAGCTGTTCTGCGGTGCATTGCGCCTGCTGTTAAAAAACAGTGAGCGCCGGGGAAAGCCGGATCTGAATGTGCTTTTTAATTACAATATGCCGATCCGCGGCTATGCCAAAATGACAAACGGGCTCGTGACGATGGATATGGCGCGTGCGCTCACGGAGATGGCGAACGGACACCGCATCCGCGGGACGGGACATTTGATCCGGGCGTGTTTTAAGCGCTAGGCGCGGAGGCGGTGGAAAAGGGAGAAAGAAGTCTGATGATTAAGATAGCGATCGTGGAGGACGAGAGTATGTATGCAGACCAGCTCCGCGGATATCTCGGGCAGTACGAGAGGGAGCATGGCGAGACATTTGACATCACGGTATACACGGACGGGGACGACATCGTCCACAAATACAGGGCACAGTTTGACATTATCCTGATGGATGTGCAGATGAAATTTATGGACGGTATGTCGGCGGCGGAGGAGATCCGAAAGATCGACAGTGAGGTTGTCATTATCTTTATTACGAATATGGCGCAGTATGCGATCCGTGGTTACGCGGTCGACGCGCTGGATTACGTGTTAAAACCGGTCTCGTATTTTGCATTTTCACAGCGTCTTTCCCGTGCCATCGGGCGCATGAAAAAGCGGGAGCGGAAGCTGATCTCCGTGAACATTAAGGGCGGAACGATCCGTCTGGACGTTGCAAATATTTACTATATTGAAAGTCAGGGACACAATCTCATTTTTCACACGGCGTCCGGTGCACATGAGGCGCGGGGCACGATGCAGGAGGCGGAACAGAAACTCTGCGGGATGAATTTCTTTCGCGGCAACAAGGGGTATCTGATCAATCTTGCGCACGTAGACGGGGTCTGCGACGGCTGCGCCATTGTCAGGGGCGAGTCGCTGCTTTTGAGCCGTGCCCGCAAAAAGGAGTTTATGGAAGCGATGACGAGATACTGGGGAGAGGTGGTGAAGTGATGGAATATGTATTGCCGGACATTCCCCGTATCTATACCGCGGTGGCGGAGTGGGCTGCCTGCATCGTGTTTGTAATGCTTCTGGAAAAGCGGAGAGACATATGGAAAACAGCGGGTATCGCTGTCGGAGCGCTTGTCATTCAGGCGCTTTTTCTCGTGGCGACGGGCGGCGTTCCGCTGGTATTCTGGCTGCCGTGCATGATACTCGCAGTCTTTCTCATGATGCTTTTTCTCTATGTCTGCTGTAAGATCCGCTGGATGGAGGCGGCATATTTTGGGCTGCAGGCGTTTGTGACGGCTGAGTTCACGGCGTCCCTCGAGTGGCAGATCTCCTGCTTTTTCTGGCGTGGCGGCATACCGCCTCTGGCGGTGCAGTGCCTGCTTCTGCTCGGCATTTACGGCGCGGTAAATGCTCTCTTATGGTATATTTTAAGACCGCATCTGCCGCAGGACGGCAGGATGGATCTGAGTGCAAAAGAGTTTTTTACGGCGGTCATCATAGGGATTGCAGTGTTTGCGGTCAGCAATCTGGGTTTCGTCACAGCGGAAACGCCGTTTTCCGGACAGTATCAGGCGCAGATCGCAAATGTCCGCACGCTCGTCGACCTAGCGGGAATCGCCATGCTGTACGCGCATCTGGTACAGTGCTCGGAGACGAAGGCGCGCAGAGAGCTTGAGGCGGTGCAGAGCGTGCTGCAAAACCAGTACCAGCAGTACAAGCAGTCGCGTGAGAGCATAGAGCTGATCAATTACAAATACCATGATCTCAAACACCAGATCGCGGTGCTGCGGAGCGAGCAGGATCCGGGTCGCCGGAATGAATTTCTCAATAAGATGGAGGAGGAGATCCGCCAGTATGAATTGCAGAATAAGACCGGAAACAAGGTTCTCGACACGGTGCTGACCAGCAAGAGCCTCTACTGTGGCAAGCACGGCATCACACTGACGACGGTTGCCGATGGCAGCCTGCTTGATTTCATGGATATTATGGATATTTGCAGTATCTTCGGCAATGCCCTCGACAATGCGATCGAGTGCGAGCTGAAGATACCGGATAAGGAAAAGCGCCTGATCCACGTCACGGTCAGCAGACAGCGGGGATTCCTGATGATGCGCTTTGAGAATTATTATGAGGGGAGCCTTACGATGAAGGAGGGGCGGCTTGCCACCACGAAAAAGGAAACACAGTTTCACGGCTACGGGCTGAAGAGTATCCGCTACACCGCGAACAAATATGAGGGCGCGGTGGATATCGATACGAGGGATCACTGGTTTGACCTTAAGGTGCTGATACCGATACCGGAGAAGGGATAGGGGGCAATGTTGTTCTGATAAACTTAAGATTCTCTTATGAAATTATGAAAACTGTCTTGCGAAAACCAAAAGAAAATCTGCACAGTTGTTATTTTTAAATGTAAAAAAAGAAAAAACACTGAAAAATTTATTAAAATTATATAATCAAAAATGCAAATGAAGTAACAAAAAGTGTAAATCACTCAGGTGGAATTCTGGTATAATATCTTATAAATAGTGGCTGAAGATTAGAAAATCCATGAAGCTGCTAGAGAATCTAAGGAGAAGGAGGATATGAGAATGCCAGATATTCGGTTGACAAGAATTGACAACCGTCTGATCCATGGACAGGTGGCAACTCAGTGGTGCGGCGTCGTAGGCGCGAATCTTCTGCTTGTTGCAAACGATGAAGTGGCGAATGACGAGTTCCGTCAAGGACTGATGAACATGGCTGCCCCGGCATATGCGCAGACACGTTTTTTCAGCATCGAGAAGACAATCAATATCATCCACAAGGCGTCGGCAAACCAGCATATCGCAATTATCTGCGAGTCACCGCAGGATGTGCTTAAGCTTGTTGAGGGCGGAGTGCCGATCAAGAAAGTCAACATCGGCAATATGCACATGGCTGATGGAAAACGTCAGGTTGCTACCTCTGTTGCGGTTGATGATGATGATGTTGCAGCATTTAAGAAGCTGCAGGAACTTGGTGTTGAGCTTGAGATCAAGCGTGTTCCGGACACACCGGCGGAGAGCACGGACAAATTATTCAAATAACAAATTTTATGGTTTCATTGGAAAGGAGCAGACATGGGAGATATTTCAATCATCCAGGCTTTACTGGTCTTCGTGGTAGCTTTTATCATGGGTATTGATCAGTTCAGTTTCTTAGAATCTCTTTACCAGCCAATCGTTACCTGCCCGATCATCGGAGCAATCCTCGGTAACTTTGAGCTTGGTATCGTAGTAGGTGGTGCTTACCAGTTGATTCAGATCGGAAGTATGCCGATCGGTGGAGCACAGCCGCCAAACGCAATCCTTGGCGGTATCATGGCAACCGTTTTCGCGGTTTCTCTTGGTATGGAGGCAACGGCAGACGGTGTTGGTGCTGCAATGGGTCTTGCGATTCCGTTCGCAGTATTCGGACAGTACGCAGTTACATTGACATTTACAGCTATGTCAGGTATGATGGCAAAAGCAGATAAGTACGCAGAGGAAGCTAACGTAAAGGGTATCCGTAACCTGAACTTCCTCGAGATGGCAATTCTTGGTACGCTGTTTGGTTTACTTGCAGTAGCAGGTCTTTACGGCGGTACAGCACTCGGTGAGGCATTAAAGGATTTCTCATGGCAGTTCTCATGGGTAATGGCAGGTCTTGATGCAGCCGGCGGTGCTATGAAGTTTGTCGGATTCGCAATCCTTATGAAGGTTATGATGTCCGGTGAGATGTGGGGATTCCTGCTTGCAGGTTTCGCAATGGCTCTGCTTTGCGCAGCAAACCCTGCAACATCAGGCGCAACACTTCTGCTTTGCGCATTCGTAGGTGTGGCAATTGCAATCTATGACTTTACTGTACAGACAAAGATCAAACAGAACGCAGGCGCAGGTGCAGGTTTTGTAGGAGGTGACGAGGATGGCATATAATATTCCAGATAAATATCAGGATTTGACTCCGGCTGCACAGTTGGATAAGAAAACATTGAATAAGATGGTATGGCTGTCCTGTTTCTTACAGGCTTCCTTCAACTATGAGAGAATGCAGGCGTGTGGCTGGCTCTGGTCAATGCTTCCGGGACTTCAGAAGATACATACCAACAAAGAAGACCTTAAGGCTTCTATGGCTCACAACCTTGACTTCTTAAATACACACCCGTTCCTTGTAACATTCGTAATGGGTATTGTTCTCTCCTTAGAGCAGAGCAAGGCAGACACAGCAACGATCCGTTCCGTACGTATTTCCGCAGCAGGTCCGCTTGGTGGTATCGGTGACGCTCTTTTCTGGCTGACACTGGTTCCGATCACAGCAGGTCTGACAGCGAACATGGCGATGGAAGGTCAGATCGCAGGTGCGATCCTCTTCCTGCTGATCTTCAACGGCGTACAGTTTGCCGTTCGTTTCGGTCTGATGTACTGGTCATACGGACTTGGTACAAAGGCAGTAACACTTTTGACATCGAGTGCAAAAGAGTTTACACGTGCAGCAAGTATCCTTGGTATCTTCGTTGTAGGTGGTCTGATTGCAAACTATGGCAGCACATCCCTGCGTATCATCGTAGGTGATCCTGCGATCAACATTCAGGGTCTGATCGACGGCGTATTGCCGAAGCTGATTCCGTTGCTGATCACACTTGGAATCTATGTACTGATCAAGAAGGGCTGGACACCGGTGAAATGTATCATGCTGATCCTCGTTGTAGGTATCGTTGGATGTGCATTCGGTATCTGGACTGGTGATTCCAAGGCTATGGACGCAGAAGGAAACACAATTCCGGGCGGATACAAGCCGCTGGTTGAGTGGTATCAGTATCCGGAGCCGCCGGCTGAATAAGTTGGAGATATTCGGGAAACACGGATACAGTAGGGTATCCGTTATAAGTAAGGGGAGGGATTTTAATCCCCCCCTTACGTTATTTTTGGAAGAAATCAGGTGGCTGTTTGAACACGATAACGATTTTTATTATAGTAATTGTCGCTGTTGGATATTTGATCTTTCAGGGCATAAAAAGTTTTCAGTTGCGTACCATGAATCTGGGGCTGAAAAATAAGGACAGTATTCTCGTAGAGAAAACAGCAGATATGCAGATGACAAGGAAGCTGCTTGGTGATTATGCTTGTGATCTCTATAAATTGAGAGCGTATTATATAACAAAGGACGCGGATAAGTTTGAGGAGATGCTCCGGCATATGCTGGAAGCAGAATATAAGCGTCCGGACGATAAAAAAAGTTTTTTGGAAACGTATTTCCACACATTTCTGATTAAGGGGAATCGGAAATATGCAGACTGGATATTAGAAGAAATCAAAAAGACAGGCGATGAATCATTTATCCATTATAATGAGAATTCATACGCGGTCATGCTTGATGGCAGAAATGATCTGATTGAAGAGATGGAGGAGGACGTAAATTCAAAGCGTTACTATGGATTTGCGCTGGGAACGATTTTGTTTATGATCTCAAAACAATTTTCCAGTTTAGGGGATCATAAAAATGCGCTTGTCTATATGCAGAGTGCAAAGGCGTGCTTTCATCCCAAAGCTGTCTATATGCCGGTTGTCGAACGGTATTTGAGAGACAACGAGGTATAATAGCAATATAAAATAGAAAAGAAATTCTGCAGAGGCAGATATGAAAGAGAACAGGAGAGATACTATGATAGGATTACTCGTTACAGGACACGCAAATTTTGGTTCCGGGATCACAAGCTCTGTAAATCTGATCGCGGGAGAGCAGGAAGCTTACCGCTATGTGGATTTCTTACCGACCTATGGCATCGATGAGCTTAAGGCGGAGTTGGAGAAGGCGCTTGATGAATTAAAGGACTGTGAGAAGGTTATTATTTTTACCGATCTTCAGGGTGGAACACCGTTCAATGTTTCTGCGCAGATTGCACATGGCAAGGACAATATCCGTATTATTGCGGGAACGAACCTTCCGATGCTTGTGGAGATCGTGATGACACGCAAGTTTGAGGACGATGTGGACGCACTGGTAGAGACCTCTCTTGAGACTGGAAAAGAGCAGGTAGTAAAATACGAATTTAAACAGGTAGTGCAGGAAGAGTCAGAGGATGGCATCTAAGAAAGTAACAGATATCTGTACCATATAAATATTGTTGGGGAAAACCCGGACGAAAGGAGAAATGTTAAAATGAGTACAATTTTTGGTATCACAGAGGACAAGATGAAGGAAACCTCCGCAACGTTTACACTGTCGGAGATTTATCAGCAGCCGGCGACATGGGAAAAGACCTGCCGTCAGATCAGGGAGCATAAGGACGAGCTCCAGAAATTTATCGATCAGGTGATCAAATGCGAGGATTATGATGTGATCCTGACAGGAGCAGGAACAAGCGAGTTTGTTGGAAACGCACTGTTTGCACATCTGGCAGGTCTGCTGGATCACAAGGTAAAGTCTTACGGAACAACTGACATCGTGGCTACGCCGGAGGCATATTTGTCACGTACAAAGCCGACACTGTTGATCAGCTTTGGACGTTCCGGAAACTCACCGGAGTCCGTTGGCGCAGTGGATGCAGCAGAGAGCGTATGCGACAATGTTTACCATCTTTTCGTAACCTGCAATAAGAACGGAGCGCTCTCCAAGCGTGCAGCAGAGACACATAACTGCTATGCCATCAATCTGACAGACGAGACACATGACCAGAGCTTTGCGATGACGTCCAGCTACTCCAATATGTACCTTGCAACTTATCTCTGCTTCCACTTAAATGAGCTTGACGAAGTATGCGCAAAGGTTCAGGCAATCGCTGATGCAGGACAGAGCTTCCTTGACAATGGCTACGGCGTTGCACAGAATATCGTTGATACCTATAATTTCGAGCGTATTGTATACCTTGGAAGCAATACCTTAAAGGGAACCTCCCAGGAGTCAGCGCTTAAGATGCTTGAGCTGACAGCGGGACGCGTTGTGACCATGTACGACACACCGATGGGATTCCGTCACGGTCCGAAGTCCATCGTAGACGACACGACACTCACGGTTGTGTACTTAAGCGATGACGCTTACACGAGACAGTACGAGATCGATCTGCTCAAGGAGATGAGCGGCCAGCGCAAGGGCAACAAGATCGTGGCTGTGATGAGCAGAGAGGACGAGACAGTGAAGGCGCTTGTTGACTATACGGTTGTCTATGGTTTGAAAGAGGAGCATGAGAATATTCTTCTCGGTCTGGACTACATTTTATTTGCCCAGACACTTGCAGTTTTAAAATCTCTCTCACTTGCGATCACACCGGACAATCCATGCCCGACCGGAGAGGTAAACCGCGTGGTAAAGGGTGTTACACTTTACCCTTACACAAGAAAATAAGAAAGACGGAAAAAGAATATGGTCTGCCGTCTGGCAGACCATATTCTGATAAGAAGGAGAATTTACAAATATGAATGCGAATGTGGAAGTTATTATATGGACCTGTGTTACGGTCGGAGTGCTGATCGGTCTCTGCGCGATCGTGTTGATCGCGATGTCTTCGCGCAATATGAAGAAAAACAGAGAAGCCATGAGAGATCTGCAGGCCAATATTAAGGTTGGTGCAAGAATCATGTTTGCAGGCGGCATCTACGGAAAAATCGTGAAGATAAAAAACGACATGATCGATGTTGAGGTCAATAAAAGTACCGTGATCCAGATTTCCCGCTACAGCATCCAGAATGTCATCACAGACTGATTGAAACGGAAGCTGTGGGCAGGGTGTATCTGTCAAAGGTCACTTTGCGCAGAGCTTTCATTTTTGGCTGCTTTTCTCGCGTAGGCGCTTGGCGTCGTGTTAAAATATTTTTTAAAGAGCCGTGAGAAATAGTGGATCGAGCTGAAACCGAGCTTGTAGGCGATTTCGCTGATCGTATACTGGTTCTCCCGGATGAGCTCCTTGCTCTTTTGCAGCTTGATATTGAGCAGGTAGTTTTTGGGCGATGTGTTTAAGTGTGTCTTAAACAGCGTCTGGAGTGTGGAGCGGGAAATATAAAATTCGTGACAGATCTCCTCCATGGTAACCTGCTCCGTCAGGTGCTTATTCATGTAAACGAGTATTTCGGACAGCAGATCGTTCTGCGCCGCTTTATTGTCAGACAGCAGCGTCTTGTGGTTTCTGGTCTCATAAAACTGCATGAGCAGCAAAAGCACTTCCTGAAGATAGCAGAGCATGAGCGTGCGCGTATAGTAAGAATGTTCCGGGCTCTCGATCAGAAGCTTCCACAGGATCTGCTGCATTTCGCTGGTACAGTGAAACACATGATCCAGAATGTACAAATGCTTCTTCTGGGATACGTCAAAGACGACTGTGAGGTAGGAACATCCTGCACCAAGCTGAATATCAGCGTCATCGGAGTGATAGATGATCAGGTCATGCGCATAGAGCGAATGTGTACCGGATGCGAGCGTGATGGTGAGAGAGCCTTCATATACGTAAATCAGTTCATAGAACTTGTGGGCGGCTTTCATCAGGCGGCAGGCATCCGTCTGTCTGGTGAACCAGCAGTCTAAAATCTGCTTCAGATAAAATGGGACAGACACCGGCTGGTAGGTATAAGAAGAAGGCAGTTCCTCTGTAAATGAAAAAAGCCCTGCGTCTTCCGCCGGATTTGCGCAGCTCTTGGGAACAAGCAGATGCCATGTCACCGGGGAGGCAAGAGGGATGAGGTTAAACCGCGTGCCGGCGGAAAGCTTTATATTCTGCCGGAGCGGGAAAGTATGCAGATCCGTGATATCCTCGGCAGGCGCGACGAGCAGAAGCGCCAGACCCGGAGGACATTCCACATACACTTCGCAGGGAAACGTAAACAGAATATCGATTTTTCTGGAGGACGCGGAAATTTCGTGACGAATGAAACTTAACTTTTGTATATGTAATGGCTTATCATAGCATGAGCCAAAAGCTTCAAGGGAATCAGTGGATGTCTGATTGATCATGATAATGCTCCTTTATGAGGCAAATCGATTTGTACTTTTTAAAATTATAGTATATGTTTTGTTAAAAATCAAGACGGGGAAATGACATTCCTAGTAGGTAAGGAGGAAAGACAATGATTATTCAGAGTAAAAAAGTTTGGCTTGCAGACCAGTTTGTGGAGGCACAGATTGAGGTAAGCGATGGAAAAATTGTCGGAATCTATGCGTATGGAACACATCCGGCAGATGTTGATTACGGAAATAACCGTATACTTCCGGGATTTATCGACGTACACTGCCACGGAGCGTACGGTTTTGACACAAATGATGCGAAAGAGGACGGGCTGCGCTACTGGGTGCGCAATATCGTAGGGGAAGGTGTGACTTCCCTGCTCGCGACGACGATCACCCAGAGCGAAGAGGTGCTGACAAATGCATTAAAAAATGTCGCAAAGGTCGTTGCAGACGGTTATGAGGGCGCGGAGATCCTGGGTGTACATTTTGAAGGACCTTACCTTGATATGAAATACAAGGGAGCACAGCCGGAGCAGTATATTGTAAAGCCGACGGTTGAGCAGTTTGAGAAATACCAAGAGGCGGCAAACGGTCTGATCCGCTACATCACGATGGCGACGGAGACAGACGAGGATTTCGCTCTGACACGCTACTGCGCAGAGCACGGAATCGTCGTGAGCATCGGGCATTCGGCTGCCACGATCGAGGAGGCGGTGCAGGCATTCGCACACGGCGCACGCTCCATGACTCATGTATACAATGGAATGACGCCGTTTAATCACCGTGCGAATGGACTGGTCGGTGCGGCATACACGATCAAGAGTATGTACGGAGAGATCATCTGCGACGGCAATCACTCCACTCCGGCGGCGCTGCACCAGTTCTTTGAGGCGAAAGGCGCTCACTACGGTATTATGGTCAGCGACGCGCTGATGGCAAAGGGCTCTCCGGTCGGCTCCAAGTTTATTTTTGGAGGAAATGAGATCGAGATTTACCCGGACGGAAGCGCACACCTGACAGAGACAAAGGGGCTTGCCGGCTCTACGCTCCGCCTGAACGACGGTCTGAGGATTCTAATCGAGGAGGCTCTCGTTCCGGTTGACACCGCGATCAACTCCTGTACAAAGAATCCGGCTGCCTGTCTGCATCTGGAGAACCGCAAGGGCTCGATTAAGGTCGGACTGGACGCAGATCTCGTGGTGCTTGACCGCGATTATCAGGTGCTCCAGACCTACTGCATGGGTAAGGCAATGTTAGAGCAGTAAAGAGGAATAACAATGGCTAAGAAAAAATCACAACCGGTGGAGAAAATCCGCCTTTCAGGAAGAAACATTTATACAGATAAAAAAGGGCGCGTGATCTACTACGATATGATCACCAAGAAGGGGTATCTGGTAGATAAAGAGCGTGAGAATGCGGCACAGTTTTACAAGAACCGCATGGTCGTCATTTTATTTGCGGCGATTTTATGCGGAGCCACCTTTATGACGGTGACGCAGGCAGTGATCGGATGGGTCATTCTGATGCTGCTTGCGGAAATCTCTTTCCGCTTCGGCTTCTTGAAGAAGCTGGAGGCGGTGACGGACGTCGATTTTGAGCGCCGCGTCTCCGCATTGCAGTACATCGTGGAGAATAAGGGAAGAGGAAAGACGATCGCGCTGATCGTCCTTTACCTGCTTCTCGCTGTGCTTGTCGTATTGAACGCATATATTGAGAAATATTCGATCGGACTGCTCGTATTCAGTGGGGGCATCGCGTTCGTTGGAATTTACTTTGCCGTGCTTCATATCATCGCACTGACAAAAATGAAATAAGTCCATAAAAAGAATCCATCCAAAGCACAAGGCTCCGGATGGATTCTTTTTGTCATTTTATATTGTGAGAAAATAAATTATGCCTTACCGTTTGAACCGCATACGCAGATCTTCTCTTTTACAAGTGCGGTCACATTCTCCATGCCGACAGTGCCGTATTTCTTCGGATCAAATCCGTCCGGATTCTCCACAAGATACTTCTTTACGCCGTCGCTGTATGCGATGCGGAGCTCTGTCGCAAAGTTTACCTTACAGATACCGCGTCTGATGGATTCGCGCACTGCGTCGTCCGGTACGCCGGAAGCGCCGTGGAGTACAAGCGGAATTGATACAACCTCGCGGATAGCGCTTAAACGCTCAAAGTCAAGCTTTGGTGTGCCCTGATACAGTCCGTGCGCCGTGCCGATGGCAACCGCAAGGGAGGTCACGTTGGTGCGCTCTACAAATTCCTTTGCCTGCTGCGGGTCTGTGTATGGAGAGTCGTTCTCAGCCTCAAGGTCGTCTTCCTTTCCTCCGACTTTTCCGAGTTCTGCCTCCACACTGATATTGGAAGGAAGACACGCATCCGCTACGCGGCGGGACAGTGCGATGTTCTCCTCAAAAGAACCATGAGAGCCGTCGATCATGATAGAGGTATAGCCGGTGCGCAGCGCCTGCATGGCGAGCTCAAAGGTATTGCCGTGGTCGAGATGCATTGCAACAGGAACACTGGCTCTCTCGGCAGCCGCCTTTGCCATTGCCAGATAATAGTCAAGTCCCGCGTACTTCACAGTGGACGGGGTGGACTGCATGATGACCGGAGCGTTTAACTCCTCGGCTGCCTTGATGACTGCCATCACCATCTCAAGATTTTCCACATTGAAGGCGCCGACTGCATAATGTCCTGCCTGTGCCTTTTCAAACATTTCTTTTGTTGTAACTAATGGCATAATGATAACCTCGATTCTTTAGAAATTTATGTGTTTTCAGTACAAGTATAGCACATATCGTAAAAATCTGCATTTTCATTTTTGACTTTCTCAAAAAATGCAAATGATTGTTTAAATAATCCAAAGTAGACCATCATGGAAAGTGCTACGATAAAAACAAAAAGGAGACATTACAATGCGTGAGAATCCATTAAAAAAAATTGTTGAACTGCAGAAGCAGGGAAAAAATGTCGGCATTTATTCTGCGTGCAGCGCCAACCAGTATGTGATTGAGGCTGTCATGAAGAGAGGACTTTCCGACGGTTCCTGCGTTTTGATCGAGAGTACGGCGAACCAGTGCGACCAGAACGGCGGTTATACAGGAATGACTCCTGCCGATTTCAAGAAATTTGTTTTTGACATCGCGGATGGCTGCGGATTTGACCGGAACAGGATTTTCCTCGGCGGAGACCATCTGGGACCGCTTACATTTGCATCGAAGGACGAGCCGGAGGCGATGGCGGACGCGGAAGAGCTCATCCGCCATTACGTGCGCGCAGGCTTTACGAAGATCCATATCGATACAAGCATGAAGGTCAACAGTGATCCGGAGGATGTTCGTCTGTCAGACGAGATTATTGCAGGACGCGGCGCGCGTCTGGCGAAGGTTGCAGAGGAGACGTATCAGGAACTTCTCTCACAGGAGCCGGATGCGATTCCACCGGTTTATATCATCGGAAGTGAGGTTCCGATCCCGGGCGGTGCAGTCGGTGCGGAGGATAATGGCGTTCAGGTGACGAGAGTCGAGGACTTTAAAAATACCGTAGCGGCATTCCGGCAGGCGTTTGAAGGAGCAGGACTCGGTGAGGATGTGTGGAACCGTGTCATCGGCGTTGTCGTGCAGCCGGGTGTGGAGGAAAAGGACAGCGGATGTACCGAGTATGACCGCGAGAAGGCAAAAGAGCTGATGGCTTCGATCAAAGAGTTTCCGAGCCTTGTGTTTGAGGGGCACTCCACCGATTACCAGACGAAGATCAAGCTGCGCGAGCTTGTGGAGGACGGTGTCGGCATTTTAAAGGTAGGTCCGGGGCTGACCTTTGCGATGCGCGAGGGAATGTTCGCGTTGGAGCAGATCGAGAAGGAAGTGCTCTACGGAACAGATATGCAGCCGAGTAAGTTTGCCGAGACGCTCGATGAACAGATGTGCAAAGACGGTAAGTACTGGAAGAAACATTATCAGGGAACAGAGCTCCAGATCCGCCTTAAGAGGAAATATTCTTTCTCCGACCGGTGCAGATACTATATGCCGACACCGGAAGTCTGCGAAGCGGCTGACCGCCTGATCGGGAACCTGCGCACAACCGGAATCCCGCTGAATCTGTTGAGCCAGTTTATGCCGATCCAGTACACGAAGGTGCGCGAGGGCGAGCTGAAAAATGATCCGGTGGAGCTGATGGAGGACCGCATCATCAATACGATCGATGAATATCTCTATGCGACACACCAGAAGGATTTAATGTAAGATAAGAACCGAATACAGAGATTTTCCAATCCGCGTCTTTTAGGCGCGGATTTTTCATGCTGTTTTTCAATCTAAGGGCGTCTTGCAGTGGATGCTGATTGATGCGATCCGTAGGAAAAGATAGAAAAATAAAGCGAAATATGTTATGCTGAGAGCACATAACGATAATGAAATGGGGAGGAAATGTAATGAAAGGGAGAGGAAGATTTTTCATGTCGTTTTTGACCGTGGGGTGTTTGCTGACACAGTTTCCTGTGACAGAGACGGTTTCGGCTGCGGAGCAGAAGGAAATCGATATCATGTTTACGCACGATCTGCACTCGCATTTGAACAGCTTTACGACAGTGACCGAGGAGGGAACGCAGGAGGTCGGCGGTTTTGCGCGGATAAAGACACTGATCGATGCGCAGAAGGAAAAGAACCCCGATACGCTGGTGCTCGACGGCGGTGATTTTTCAATGGGAACGCTGGTGCAGACGGTGTATGAGGACGAGGCGGCAGAGATACGGATGCTGGGAGAGCTCGGCTGTCAGGCGACAGTGCTCGGCAACCATGAATTTGATTACCGTTCCAAGGGGCTTGCCAATATGCTGCAAACGGCGGCAACCAGTGGGGAGAAGCTCCCGGAGATGTTGGTCTGCAACGTGGACTGGGAGGCGATGGAGGAGACCGGTCTCACGGAGGGACAGCAACAGCTTCGCAACAGCTTTGACGCTTATGGGATGAAAGATTATGCAGTTTTTGAGCAGGGCGATGTGAGCGTTGCGGTGGTTGGCGTTTTCGGAAAGGATGCGCTGGCGTGCGCGCCGACGTGCGAGCTGCTTTTCTCCGATCCGGTGGAGGCAGTCAGCGAGACGGTGGAGAAGATTGAGGAAAACGAGGATGTGGATATGATCGTCTGCATTTCACACAGCGGAACGTGGGAGGATGAGAGCAAATCCGAGGATGAGATACTGGCGAAAAGCGTGCCGGAACTGGATCTGATCATCAGCGGTCATACACATACCGAGCTGCCGGAGCCGATCGTACATGGGGACACCTATATTGTATCGGCGGGTGAATACGGTAAGAATCTTGGTTGTCTTTCGATGAAGCAGAAGGAGGACGGACGCTGGGAGATGGCGGATTACCAGTTGACGGCAATCGATGCCAGTGTGCCGGAGGATGAGACGACGCAGGCGCGGGCAGAAGAGTTTATGGCGGCTGTGGACAGCGGTTATCTGAAAGATTTTGGATATACAAAAGACACTGTGTTGGCACACAATGAGAGTGTGGATTTTTCCAGTCTGGATGATCTGTCAAATGTACATACCGAGCAAAACCTCGGAAGCCTGATGGCAGATGCGTTTGTCTATGCTGTGGAAAATGCCGAGGGCGGCGAGCCCGTGGACGTCGCCGTTGTGCCGAGCGGCTGTGTGCGCGATACCTACGGAACGGGAGACATCACTGTTGAGGATGTGTTTAATTCCTATTCGCTTGGGATCGGCGCGGACGGCGTACCGGGCTATCCTCTGATCAGCGTGTATCTGACCGGGGAGGAGTTAAAGATCGCGGCGGAGATCGACGCATCCGTTTCGGATTTTATGACGACGGCACGGCTGTATATCAGCGGGCTTCATTTTTCTTTCAACCCGAATCGTCTGATCTTAAATAAAGTGACGGATACCTATCTGGTGGATGATGGAGGAAACCGAGTGGAGCTGGAGGACGATAAGCTTTACCGCGTGGTTGCAGACCTTTACAGCGGGCAGATGTTAAGCACGGTGACAGATATGTCCTACGGCCTGTTGTCGGTTGTGCCAAAATATGCAGACGGCACACCGATTGAGGATCTCGAGGATGTGATCATCATGGAGGGCAACAGAGAATTGAAGGCGTGGGACGCCATCGCCAGATATATGCAGTCATTCCCGGATGAGGACGGCGATGGCATCGGAAACGTTCCGCTTTCTTACGGTGAAATGGAAGGCCGCAAGCAGGTGATAGACAGCAAAAATATTTTGGATCTGATGAAAAATCCGAATAAATATGCGGCAATGATCGTGGGAGTCGCAGCGATTTTCATTTTAGTGGTTGTATTGCTTGTCCGGTTGGTGGTAAAATTGATAAAACGTATGAATGGAAAAGATACGGGCAAAATAAGACGGAACGGAAGAAAATGACATTTACCGGATATAGGAGTGAAGGATGAGCGCGCAGGATAAGACAGAACAGGTTTTGCGGGACATTCATATTTTGCTTTCAAAAAGCGAGGCATATGATGGGACGGGCAGCCGCGTGATCGTAGATAAAAAAGAAATATTGCTGCTTTTACAGCGCCTGAATGTCAGTATTTATGAGATGATGGATGAACGCGGACTGACAGAGCAGAAGCGTGACGCGGCGGAGCGGGAGTTCCGCCGCAAGGGAGAGGGCATCATTGCGGATGCAAACCATACGGCAGAGGACGTCTATGCCGGGGCGGTGCTCTATACCGATGAGGCGCTGCGCCATGTGCAGGATATCATGCAGGAGGCGGCGGATTCCGTGAAGCTGGCATATGAGAAGATGAATGCGAAGCTTCAGAAGGAAAAGGCGGCGGTCTCCCGTGACCAGCTTGAACTTAGGCGGCATCTTGAGGATCTGCATGACACGGATAAGTATTTAAAGCTTATTGAGGAGCGCAACCGGAAGATGGAGAAGGAGAGGGCGAAAGAGAAGGCGGGGGGAGAAGAGCCGCCTGCTTTTACCGCTCCAAAGCCGGAGATCAAGATCAACCGGGAATATTTTGAGATGGCAGGTCTGGCGCTTCCGGAGGAGTCTGGGGATGAGCAGCCGGAGGAGAAGCTGGAGCCGGTTGCCGCGGAGGTCAGGGTAAATCTTGACTCGGAGTATTTTAAATGGAAAGAAGGAGAGGAAGGCAAAGACACAGGCGAGGAAGGGAAATCCGGAAAGCCGGAGCGGTCGTCTTTTTTCGGTAAATTTTTGAAGGGTGAGAAGTAGGGGGAAAATCATGCAGGAAGAAAAAATAAGATGGTTTCACGACATGACGTGGGATGAAAAGGAATCTTATATTTTTAATATGATCGCATGGCCGGTGTTTATACTGATATATGGATACCCGCTTTTTCCCGCAGAACCCAGCATTTTTTGGACGTATGTGATCGTAGATCTTCTGATCACTTTCTTTGTTCGGGCAAACAAGAGAAAATGGATTGTTGAGCAACGTATAGAGGAAGAGGAGAGACGTTCCGGCAGAACGGAGCAGAGGATCTGCAAGCTTTTGGAGGAGCTTCAGGAGCAGGAAGAAATGAGAGATAACTATGTTTGAAGAAAAAGATTGTAAAGACAAAAATATATTGTTATAATAAAGTTTAGGGAAACCAGAGCGAGGCGGCTTGCCCTCCTTCGGAGGGTTCACCCTCCAGACGAAAGAAAGGAGGGGTGACAATGGTTACATATTCTGATTTGATTCAGTTTTGTATATTCGTTGTGTCCCTCATAAGTCTGATTCGTCAGATATATGAGGATAAAAGAAAATAGCCGCCAACTACGCCCAATAGTTGACGGCTGACCTCGCAAGAGGTTGGTAAATTAACATTCAGGGTAAGCCGCTTCTTGGTTTCCCTTTGTAATTTCACTATAACACATCTGAATTTCTTTTTCAACCCCGGAAACGACCATAAATCTTAATGAAAGTTTAAGAAATCCCGTCTACTACAATTTATATTTTATTGATAAAATGAGTAAAAACACCATGCAGAAAGGGATAGGAGGAGACGCGATGACAGCACAGACAATTCTGGTATGTGATGACGACAGAGAAATCGTAGAGGCGATAGATATTTATTTACAGCAGGAGGGCTATCGGGTGTTAAAGGCATACGACGGGGAGGAAGCTCTGGAGATGCTAAAGGACAACGAGGTGCACCTTCTTGTTATGGATGTGATGATGCCGCGTCTGGATGGCATCCGCGCGACACTAAAGATTCGGGAGCAGAGCAGTATTCCGATCATTATCCTTTCGGCAAAGACGGAGGATTCGGACAAGATCCTGGGGCTGAATATCGGGGCGGACGACTATGTGGAGAAACCATTTAATCCGCTGGAGCTGGTGGCGCGTGTGAAGTCGCAGCTTCGCCGCTATACGCAGCTTGGCAATGCCATGGATGCGGGCGGAGAGGTTTACACCGTTGGCGGTCTGTCTATCAACGACGATTTAAAAGAGGTGACTGTGGACGGCGAGGTTGTGAAGATGACACCGATCGAATACAACATCCTGCTGCTTCTGGTGAAGAATCAGGGTAAGGTTTTTTCCATCAACCAGATCTATGAGAATATCTGGAATGAGGACGCGATCGGCGCCGACAATACGGTGGCAGTCCATATCCGCCATATCCGTGAGAAGATAGAGATCAATCCCAAGGAGCCGCGCTATCTGAAGGTGGTCTGGGGCGTTGGATACAAGATAGATAAAAGCTAGGAGTTTTCATGGAAAATAAATCTTACAGCTATGGAATGAAAATCACGGGTGTGCTGCTTCATTCATTTTTTACAGTGATAATGACGGTGAGCATATTTCTGCTCGTGGCGCTGATCGACAAAAATATTCTCCAACTGGCGGACATCGGGACGGAGGAATTTTTAAATTCCGGTTACTATCTGTCATGTATGGAGCAAAAGTGCAGCGATCTGAGCGAGTATATGCTGCTGACACAGCGGGGCGAATTTCGCAGCTCGGAGGAGGAGAAGCGATATCTGCGCTACAACAATGAGTTTCAGCAGGAAAATACCAACTTTTGTTACTGGTACAAGGCAGGAGGTGTCTGGTATACCAACCAGCCGGACACTGAGGAGGGACAGGTCTTCGACACGCAGACGATCCTGATGGAAGCCAAGACAATGGGTGACTATCTGCTCTATGACATGGAGAATAAGGAATTTGGCACGGATATCCACGGGCTGGAAAATTACTTTTTTGACGGCTATAACAGTAAGATGTACTGGCCGCTTGAGGATGTCGTACTGGTGATCGGCGTGGATACGCAGTTGTCCGCCAAGGACGATCTGTATGAGGCGAATCTGGAATATACGAGACTGCATCCGTGGATCAAGGTCAGTCTCGCAGGTGCGATCATCGGCATGATCGGATGGCTTGTCAGCCTTGTGTATCTGACACTGGCTGCCGGACGCCGCGAGGACTCGGAGGAGATCAGCTTAAGCTTTGTCGACCGGATCAAGACGGAGATTCTGATCGCAGTTTTTGTGCTGATCGCGAGTGAACTTTTGTACGTGGTGGCAAAGGTCGCGAACCAGAAATGGGATGTATCAGGACTTCTCGTTGCGTCGGGAAGCGTCAGCTTTTTGATCGACGCTGTTTTTCTGATTTTCTATCTGAGCATGGTGCGCCGCCTCAAGGCGGAGGTGATGTGGAAAAACAGTCTGGTGTGCTGGCTCGGCAGGGGACTGGAAAAGACATTCCGTGAGCGCTCCGTGACGGTGCGTGTGCTGATCACATTTTCGGTGCATCTCGTGGTCTGCTTTGTGCTGGCGCTGGGCGCGTTCCACTATAAAAGCATTGGGGCTATGCTGCTGCTAGCTGCATTCTGTGGTATGGAGGCATACCTGATGCTGCGCAAAGCGGTGGAGCACTACCGTATTCTCGAGGGCGTGGAGGAGATCGCCGACGGTGACTTAAATTCCAAGATCGATGTGGATGATCTGCACGGAGAGGACAGAAAGCTGGCGGAGGCGATCAACAATATCGGCGCCGGACTTTTGCACGCGGTGGATGACAACACAAAAAATGAGCGCATGAAGGCGGATCTGATCACCAATGTTTCGCACGATATCAAGACGCCCCTGACTTCGATCATCAATTATGTGAATCTGATCAAAATAGAGGACATTGAAAACGAGCGTGTCAAAAACTATGTGCGGATTCTGGATGAGAAGTCACAGCGTCTGAAGCAGTTGACGGAGGATCTGGTGGAAGCGTCGAAGGTGAGTTCCGGCAATGTGAAACTGGATATGCAGCAGATCGATATTGTGGAACTGGTATGCCAGACCGGCGGTGAGTTCAATGAAAAATTTGAGACCAAGGAGCTGACGATCGTGACGAAGCTGCCGAAGCAGGCGGTCTATATCTGGTCGGACGGCAGGCATCTCTACCGTGTGATTGAAAATCTGTATAATAATGTTGCAAAATACGCCCTGGAGAAAACGAGGGTTTATGTTGAGGTCAGTCAGCAGGAGGATCAGGCTGTCTTTTCCATTAAAAATGTGTCGGAGCGTTCGCTTGCAATGGAAAACAGCAGTGTGGACGATCTGACGGAGCGTTTTATCCGGGGGGATTCCTCGCGCACGACAGAGGGTAGCGGTCTCGGACTTTCGATCGCGAAAAATCTGACGAATCTGATGGGCGGCAGCCTCGAGATCACTGTGGACGGCGATCTGTTCCGTGCGACCATCCGTTTCCCGCTGTATCGGGTAGAATTGGAACGATGATTTAAAATGGTAATATTTTAACGTGTAAAAGTCTTGATTTTTGAAAGAAGTTGTTGCAAAATGGGTATATCAAAAAGTGAGGAGGAACGCTTTATGAAGTTATACGACAGCGGTGTGTATCTGATAGATGGCAGCAGGTTGGTGGCAGATACGAAGGATGCGCCGGCAGAAGTAAAGAGTTTGACCGGAACAGAGGTGACAAGAGAGCAGGCAGCGGAGCAGACGATCGCCTACGGCATTTTAAAGGAACACAATATCTCCGGCAATATGGAGAAATTGCAGATTAAGTTTGACAAGCTGACGTCGCATGACATCACGTTTGTCGGCATTATCCAGACAGCGCGCGCGTCGGGTCTGGAGCGTTTTCCGATTCCGTATGTGCTGACGAACTGCCACAACAGTCTCTGTGCGGTGGGCGGCACGATCAATGAGGATGACCATATGTTTGGACTGACCTGCGCGAAGCGCTACGGTGGTATCTATGTGCCACCCCATCAGGCGGTGATCCACCAGTTTGCGCGTGAGATGTTAGCAGGCGGCGGCAGGATGATCCTCGGCTCTGATTCCCATACGAGATACGGTGCGCTCGGCACGATGGCAGTTGGAGAGGGCGGTCCCGAGCTGGTAAAGCAGCTTCTTTCCAGAACCTATGATATTGATATGCCGGATGTGGTCGGCGTCTATCTGACCGGAACACCGCAAAAGGGCGTTGGACCGCAGGACGTGGCGCTTGCGATCATCGGCGAGGTGTTTGACCGTGGTTATGTGAAGAATAAAGTCATGGAGTTCGTCGGACCGGGCGTTTCCAATCTGAGCGTGGATTTCCGTATTGGCGTGGACGTGATGACAACGGAGACAACCTGTCTCTCCTCCATCTGGAGAACGGACGATGCTGTGAGGGAGTTTTATGAGATTCACGGCAGGGCAGAGGATTACAGAGAATTAAATCCGGGCAGGGTGGCTTACTATAACGGCATGATCGAGATTGACCTGGACGAGATCAAGCCGATGATCGCGATGCCGTTCCACCCGAGCAATACCTATACGATCGAGGAACTGAATCGTAATCTGATGGATATTCTGGATGACTGTGAGAAACGCGCAAAGGTCAGCTTTGACGGTGCGGTGGAGCTTGATCTAAAGAGCAAGGTCAGAAATGGCAGACTTTATGTGGATCAGGGAATCATTGCGGGCTGCGCGGGCGGCGGGTTTGAAAACATCTGTGATGCGGCGGATATTCTAAAGGGCGCGTCGATCGGACCGGATGAGTTCTCTCTGAGTGTTTACCCGGCGAGCACGCCGATCTACATGGAACTCGTGAAAAACGGCGCGGTGGCAACATTGATGCAGACGGGAGCGATCGTCAAGACCGCGTTCTGCGGACCGTGCTTCGGTGCGGGCGACACCCCGGCAAACAATGCATTTTCGATCCGCCACTCCACGAGAAACTTCCCGAACCGCGAGGGCTCTAAGGTGCAGAATGGCCAGGTGGCTTCCGTGGCGCTGATGGATGCGCGTTCCATTGCCGCAACCGCAGCAAATAAGGGGTATCTGACAGCCGCGACCGACGTGGATGCAGTATATACAAAGCCAAAATATTTCTTTGACAAGACGATTTATGAGAACCGCGTATTTGACAGCAGGGGTGTGGCGGACGAGTCTGTGGAGATACAGCTTGGGCCAAACATCAAGGACTGGCCGGCGATGAGCGCGCTGCCGGAGAATCTGGTGCTCAAGGTTGTCTCCGAGATCCACGATCCGGTGACGACGACCGACGAGCTGATCCCGTCCGGTGAGACGTCCTCCTTCCGATCCAATCCGCTTGGACTGGCAGAGTTTGCGCTTTCCAGAAAAGATCCGCTCTATGTGGGGCGCGCGAAGGAGATCCAGAAGGCGCAGAAGGCGCTTGAAGCGGGAAGCTGCCCGGTGGAAGCGTATGAGGAATTAAGACCGGTTATGGAAGCCATCGGCAGGGCATTTCCGGACAAGCAGTTTGGAGAGGGGCAAAAGCCGGGGACACTCGGATTCGGAAGCACGATTTTTGCGGTAAAGCCGGGAGACGGCTCGGCGCGCGAGCAGGCGGCGTCCTGCCAGAAAGTGCTCGGCGGCTGGGCGAACATCGCCAACGAGTATGCGACGAAGCGTTACCGTTCGAATCTGATCAACTGGGGTATGCTGCCGTTTATCATCCCGGAGGGCGAGTTGCCGTTCCACAATCTCGACTATCTTTTCCTGCCGGATATCCGTAAGGCGGTGGAGGAGAAGCGCAGCGAGATTACTGCATATGTGGTGGATGGCGCTAAGCTGCGGCAGTTCTCACTAAAACTCGGCGCAATGACGGACGATGAGCGCGAGATTATTTTAAAGGGCTGCCTGATCAATTATTATAGGGCATAATTACCATAGAAAAGAGAAAAGTGGGTTTTGAGTTTGTCAAAACTAACTTTTCTCTTTTTTGTTGTTTTAACAACGGAATTTTATGGAAAAAATGGGTACACTAAGACTATAACGAAATCAGAATGGAAAGAGAGGATATATAAATTATGATGAATGCAAGAAAAGTAGCGGTGATCGGATGTGGATTTGTGGGGGCGTCGATCGCGTTCAGCCTGATGCAGAAGGGAATTTTTTCAGAGATGGTGTTAATTGACGCAAACCATGCAAAGGCGGAAGGTGAGGCGATGGATCTAAGCCACGGGCTTCCCTATACGGCGTCCATGGATATTTATGCGGGTGACTACAAGGATGTGGCGGACTGCGCCCTGATCATTATCACAGCAGGAGCCAATCAGAAGCCGGGCGAGACAAGGCTGGATCTGATCGAGAAGAATGTAGGGATCTTAAAATCCATCATTCCGCAGATCACGGCGACTTCCTTTGAGGGAATCCTCATGATGGTAGCGAATCCGGTGGATGTGCTGACCTATGCGGCGCAGCGCATTTCCGGTTATCCGGTGGAGCGGGTGTTTGGGTCGGGAACCGTTCTTGACACCGCGCGTCTGAAACATCTGCTTGGGCGCCATCTGGATGTGGACAGCCGCAGTGTGCACGCGGTCATCATTGGCGAGCACGGAGACAGCGAGCTTCCGGTGTGGAGCGGCGCGAATATTTCGGGGATCGAACTCAATCATTTCTGTGAGCTGCGCGGGCATTACAGCCATGAGGATTCCATGAAGCGCATCTATGAGGATGTGCGGGACAGCGCGTACCAGATCATTGAGCGAAAGGGCGCGACCTATTACGGCATTGCGATGGCGGTTGCGCGTATTGCGGAGAGCATTGTAAAGGATGAGCAGGCGGTACTTCCGGTTTCCGTGGAGCTGCGGGGCGAATACGGATTGGACGGACTGGCGCTCAGCATCCCGTCCGTTATCGGAAAGAATGGAATCGAGAAGGTGCTTGAGATCCCGCTGAGTGCGGAGGAGAGTGAGAAGCTCCAGGCTTCGGCGGCGCAGTTGAAGGAGGTTATAGATTCGTTAAAATTATAAAATAAAGACTCTTCCGATTGAAAAAAATACGGTATCGGTTATAATGGACGTAGAGGAGATGTCAGGCGGCGCGAAAGCGGCGTCTGACATTGTCGTTATTATAAGAGAAAGAGGAAGAACAGATTGGGCATCGGGAAAGAGACAGGGGACAATTCGGAAGACAAAAAGGGGAAAGACTGGGATGTGAAACAGTATCTGACAATCGCACTTCTGACGTTTGGTACAGTGTGCGGCTGTATACTGTTTTTCTTTATGGTATACCGTTATCACGGCTTTGCAGATTTCTGGAGGAATCTGGTCTGGATTTTGCAGCCGATCACGATCGGCGTGATCCTGGCATATCTTTTGAATCCGGTTATGATGTTTATTGAGAAATATCTGCTGAAGTTTGCACTGCCGCGCATGAAAAGTGAGAAGCGCGCACGCAAGTTGGGGCGCGCCGTGGCGATCGCAGGGGCGCTGCTGTTTCTCGCAGGGATCTTGATCCTTTTGTTCTGGGTGGTTGTGCCGTCGGTGACGCGCAGTATCCAGAATATGATCTCCGTATTTCCGAGCGAGGTCAATAATCTGATCCGGTGGGTCGAGGATTTCACAAAAGGGGATTCCCAGATGGCGGAGATGGTCAGCGACGGAATTGAGAAGGCGGGCGTGATGCTCCAGACTTTTGTGGAGAAAGAGCTGCTGCCGCAGGCACAGGTATATCTCGCCTCTATTACAAGCGGTGTCATCTACGGTGTGAAGCTTGTGACCAATATACTCGTCGGTGTGATCGTCTCTGTCTATGTGCTCTCGAGCAAAGAGACGTTTGCGGGGCAGGCGAAGAAAATTGTTTACGCGGTTTTGAAACCGGCACGTGCAAATCTTGTGATCAAGACGGTGCGAAAGAGCAACGAGATATTCGGCGGCTTTATCTCCGGAAAACTGCTGGATTCCGCGATTATCGGCGTGCTGGCGTACATTGTGCTTGCCATTATGAAAATGCCTGATACGATGCTGCTCGCGGTGATCATCGGCGTGACAAACGTAATCCCGTTTTTCGGACCGTTTATCGGGGCGATCCCGTCCTTTATCATCGTCGTATTGCAAAATCCGGTGCAGGGGCTTTATTTCCTGATATTTATCTTTATTTTGCAGCAGATCGATGGAAATATCATCGGCCCAAAGATTCTTGGCGACTCGACCGGAATTACGCCGTTCTGGGTGGTGACCTCCATTCTGGTATTTGGCGGTCTCTGGGGATTTCCGGGGATGCTGCTCGGCGTTCCGGTCATGGCGGTGCTCCAGTACATCGTGCGGAATCTGCTGGCTTACGCGCTCAAAAAGCGCGGGCTTGTGTCCGATACGGCAAGCTATGTGAAACTGTTGCGGGTGGATAAAAAGACGAATGAACTCATCTATTCTGACGAGCAGGAGACAGAGCATCCGGAGCGCTGAAAATTTATGTCTTCGGGAGCGTTTTCTGCGGCGATAATTTTTGACATCTTAAGATGCGTATGATAAACTAAAAGTTAAAGAAAATAGATAAATTTGGGCATTTTGAGGTGGCACGATTGGATAAATATGAATACAAGATAAAGCTGGATCAGATGAAGTCTCTCGCCGCAGAGCACAAGTACGAAGCGGCGGCGGAGCTTGCAGATACAATTAACTGGCACAAGATAAAAAATGTCAACGCACTGATGAAAGCAGGCGAGATCTACGAGAAGGTAGAGCGCTATGAGGAGAGCCGTGATATTCTTCTGATGGCGTATGACCGTTCGCCCATCGGGCGCATGATCATTTACCGTCTGGCGGAAGTCGCCATCAAGATGGGAAATTACAGTGAGGCGAAGGAATACTACGATGAGTTTGTCGAGATTGCACCGCATGACAATCTGAAATATGTACTGCGTTATGAGATAAGCAAGGCGCAGGGCGCGGACGTCAATACGCTGATTGCCATACTGGAAGAACTGAAAGAGCAGGAATATCTGGAGGAGTGGGCGTTTGAGCTCGCTTGTCTGTACCACCGGGCGGGGATGAGTGAGAAGTGTATTGAAGCGTGCGATGAGCTGATCTTGTGGTTTGGCGACGGACCGTATGTGGAGCACGCGCTGGAGCTCAAGATGCTCTACCAGCCGCTGACGCGCCAGCAGGAGGAGAAATACCGCGGATTCCGTCAGAAAAAAGAGGGAATGATCGAGGTGACGCCGGATGAACCGTTGGAGTCCGGCGAGATCATCAGCGAGACGGTACAGATTCCGAAGGTGAAACTCAATCCGGAGCGGTTTAACACACAGAATCTCCAGGAGGAGCTGCAAAAGAGTATGCAGCAGATCATGGAAGCCACGGAGAAGGAGACCGTGGACGACAGCATGGACAATATCAAGAAGCTGGTCGAGGATATCCCGTATTTGCAGATCCCAAAGGATGAAGAAGTGATCAGACAGCAGACGGCGGAAATGCCGCATATCGAGACGGATGCTGAGATTGACGATTCCTTAAAGACGAATTTCAGGGAGTTTCTGGCGGAGGACAGGGACGGACAGATGAGTCTGTATGTGCCGGAGCACGGGCATATGGAGTCGCAGATCACGGGACAGCTCTGCATTGACGAGGTTCTCGCCGAGTGGGAAAAGACCAAGCGCGCGGCGGAGGCGGCGCTTTTGGAGGCAGAGCAGCGCAAACTGGAATCCGCCAAGGCACGGGCGCTTCAGGAGGCGGGCGATATTATGGAACGTCTGGCGGATGTGATCCCGAAGCTGGATTCCGGGCTTACGCCGAAAGATCTTCTGGATGAGCAGTATCTCGGCGGCAAGCCGATCGCGGAAGACAGGGCGGCAGAGATGGTTGCAAATATGAACCAGCTTTTGCAGCAGGAGATCGACCGTCTCTCCAATGAAAATGCACAGATCGACGAGCAGCTTGCGGCTGCCGGCCTGGTATCGGAAAGCGTTGCGCCGGCAGTGCGGACGATGGCAGGCGGCTACGGCAGCGGTGCCGGAGATATCGAGAACATTGACAATATTGGCAATACCGGGGCAGGTGCGGGATCAGCTTTCGCAGAGCCGGAGCAGGAGATTTTACCGGAGATAGACGTCAGATCGGTGCTCTGGGACGAGCCGGAGCAGACGGCACCGGGTGCCGGGGAATTTGTGGGTGCCACAGAGCCGGAGATTGAGGATTTTGCGACCGTGGACACCGCGGATTTGGAGACAGCGGGTTCTGCAACTGGGGAAATGGCAGATTTCCAGACCACGGATTTGGAGACGGCAGGAACGGCGCGGGAAAGATTCCGGGTCGTACAGCCGGAAATGGCAGAGCCGGAATTTGCAGAGGCTGTCGAAGGGGAAATGACAGAGCCGGAGCAGGCGGTATATGAGAAAGAATCGGCGCAGGGAAGAACAGCGGAGGAGATCGAAGCGGAGCTTTTGGCGCAGATGGCGCGGGACATCCAGACGGAGGTTCAGACCGCATCCGGCAAAAGGCAGTCCACACAGCGCGTGAGACAGCCGCAGGTGGCAGTGCCGGAGGTTTCTGTTTCTGAGGAGGACGACGGACACGTGATCCGCAAGCTCTCCAAAGAGCAGCGGGAGCTTTTCACCTACTTTGTGCCGATCAGCGGCATGGAAAAGCAGCTCTGCCAGGCGCTTACGGGCGCGTCGGCGAGACTGACGTCGGGAAAGAGTGCGGCTACGGGCAATATGATCATTCAGGGTGGAAAGGGAAGCGGTAAGACTGTGCTTGCGACAAGTGTGGTGAAGGCGCTCCAGAAGGAGTGCGGCAAGCCGGACGGACGCATCGGCAAGATCGAGGCGTCCACACTGAACCAGAAGAATCCGGCGGTGCTTTTGGGGAAGGTGGCAGGAGGCTGCCTGATCATCGAGCGCGCCGGAGGCATTTCAAAGAGCACGGCGCACCAGTTGGGCGCACTTCTTGCGCGCGATACCAGCGGCGTACTGGTGATCATAGAGGATACGCCGAAGGGAATCCGCAAGGCGCTTAGCAGGGATGCGGAATTTGCCGCAAGATTTTCTGAGAAGATCAATATCCCGATCTTTACCAGCGATGAGCTTGTAATGTTTGCAAAATCCTACGCAAGTGAGCTGGGATATACGATCGATGAGATGGGTGTGCTTGCCCTTTACAACTGCATCAGCAATATCCAGAAGCTCGACGAGGCGACGACCTTGACCGAGGTGAAAGAGATTGTCGACAAGGCGATTGCACGGGCGGAGCGCGGGGGACTGAAAAAGGCGTTCAGCATCATTACATCGCAGCGGTATGACGAGGATGATTACATCATTCTCCGTGAGAAGGATTTTGAATTTTAAAGCAAAAAGGGGTATGGGGTATGGCAAATTTTTCTGAATTGGACCGTTATCTGTTCGGGCAGGCAACACATTACGACATTTACCGGAAGCTGGGAGCGCATCTGACGGATCAGTACGGGATCCGCGGCGTCTGTTTTGATCTGTGGGCGCCGAATGCCAGCAGGGTGTGGATCATTGGAACGTTCAACAACTGGGATGAGACCGCGAACGAGATGGAATGTCTGGAACCGGAGACGATGGGGATTTTTGAGCTTTTTATTCCGGGTGTGGAGGAAGGCGAGCTCTATAAGTATGTGATAGAGACGAAGGACGGAAAGCGTCTTTACAAGGCAGACCCGTATGCAAATTATGCGGAACTTCGTCCGGGGACGGCTTCGGCGATTGCGGATATTGACCATTTTAAATGGACGGATTCCAAATGGATGACGGACCGGGCAAAGACAGAGGACATTTATGCAGAACCGATGGCGATTTATGAGGTGCATCCGGGCTCGTGGATGCGTCATCCGGGCAGGGAGGACGACGGCTTTTATACTTACAGAGAGCTGGCGGCAGCGCTGATTCCGTATGTGACGGACATGGGTTACACGCACATTGAGCTGATGGGGATTTCAGAGTATCCGTATGACGGTTCCTGGGGGTATCAGGTCACCGGCTACTATGCGCCGACTTCGCGCTATGGAACGCCGGAGGATTTTGCATATTTTGTAAATGAGTGCCATAAGCATAAGATCGGCGTTATTTTGGACTGGGTACCGGCGCATTTTCCGCGCGACGCCCACGGGCTGGCAGAATTTGACGGCACCTGCCTTTACGAGTATGCAGATCCCAGAAAAGGAGAACACCCGGACTGGGGCACCAAAATTTTTGACTACGGAAAAAATGAGGTCAAAAATTTCCTGATCGGAAGCGCGCTGATGTGGATCGAGCACTATCATATTGACGGACTGCGCGTGGATGCGGTGGCGTCCATGCTGTACCTGGATTACGGCAAGCAGGAAGGGCAGTGGGTGCGCAACAAATACGGCGACAATAAAAATCTTGAGGCGATCGAGTTTTTTAAACATATCAATACACTGATCATTGGAAGGAATCCGGGCGCGGTGATGATCGCGGAGGAATCCACGGCATGGCCAAAGGTGACGGGACCGGTGGAGGAGGATGGTCTGAATTTCAGCTATAAGTGGAATATGGGCTGGATGCATGACTTTCTGGATTATATGAAGCTGGATCCGTACTTCCGCAAAAATAATCATCACAAGATGACTTTTGCCATGTCATACAACGAGAGTGAAAAATACATTCTGGTGCTCTCCCATGACGAGGTTGTGCATCTGAAATGCTCCATGCTCAACAAAATGCCGGGGCTTGGCATTGACAAGTACCGCAATCTGATGGCGGGCTACGCCTTTATGATGGGGCATCCGGGCAAAAAGCTGCTCTTTATGGGGCAGGAGTTTGCACAGCAGCAGGAGTGGAGCGAGGAGCGCGAACTCGACTGGTATCTGCTTGAGAATCCGGATCATAAGCATATGCAAAACTGGGTGAAGGCGCTGTTACATATGTACCGGAAAAACCGTGCGCTCTATGAGCTTGACAGCAGTTGGAAGGGCTTTGAGTGGATCAATGCCAATGACGCCGACCGTAGCATTTACAGTTTCCTGCGCAAGAGCAAGGATGGCAAAAATAATTTGCTGTTTGTATGCAATTTTACTCCGATGGAGCGGAAGGATTATCGGGTAGGCGTTCCGAAAAAAGGGAATTATAAGCTGATCCTGGACAGTGATGCGAAGGAGTTTGGAGGGGAAGGCGCAGAGCGGCCGGCAGTCTTTCGGGCAGAGCGTTCCGAGTGTGACGGCAGACCATATTCGATTTCTTATCCGCTGTCCCCGTACGGGGTGGCAGTGTTCCGGTTTTAACCAGATGGGAAATCTCTCACGCAAAACTTAACAATCGGGCTGATATTACCGATATATATATCAGCTATGGATGGCGCATAGCGCCGCAGATTTTCTGCGGCAGGATATGCGCCATTTTATATCGGATTTTATTTGGGGAGAGTACAGATGAGAGTAGAGCAGCAGAATACGAATATCGTGGATAAATTAAAGAAGAGTATCGGACCGGAGAATCCGGAAAACAGACTTTTGGCAGAGATGTCCGCAAAAGAGGCATTTTTTGCGGGAGAGAAGACAGAGAAGACGGAGCATACCGAGTCGGTCAATTTAAAGGATGCGACTTATTTAAAGCCAAAGGCGGAGGAGAAAAAAAGCGCGCTGGAAAGTTATGAGCAGGGAAGCGCACTGGATGCGGCAGAGCGCAAGGACCAGATGGTGGTGCTCGCAGGTACGACCTCGGCTGAGGATTATGCCAAGATGCAGGAGAGCGGTTTCTCGCTGGATGAGACGTCCTCCAATACGATCGTGACAGAGACGGACAAGATCAAGGCACAGCTCGCAAAAGCCGGAGTTGATATTTCCTTTTTCGGGGATGACCTTAGCATGGAGGAACTG
Source organism: Roseburia sp. (assembly GCA_026168605.1). Classification (GTDB taxonomy): domain Bacteria; phylum Bacillota; class Clostridia; order Lachnospirales; family Lachnospiraceae; genus Roseburia. The sequence goes on from JAPFDX010000015.1 coordinate 77,152, forward strand.
GAATCGATCGCAGGAAGCCCGGAGGCTGCCGCACAGATCGCGCGGGCGATGCAGCAGGCGGATCTTCCGTGTACGGAGGAGAATGTCAGGGACGCCGCGGAGGCGTTAAACATGGCGGGTACTCTGGGAAAACCGGACGCGGGAGCAGTGAAATATCTGCTCGACAATGGACTTCCCCCAACGATTGAAAATCTGTATAAAGCGGAGCACAGCAGCAACAAATTGCCAGTCTCCGGTACGCCGGTCGATATGGAAGCGCTGCACGGGCAGGTGGAGCGTGTGATCGGGGAGGCGGGACTTCCGGTCAACGACGAGACACTGGCAGAAAGTAAGTGGATGGTGGAGAACAATATTCCGCTGAATGCAGAAAATTTAGAGTATGTTCATCGCCTGCATGAGACGGCGCTTCCGGCAGACAGCGGGATGCTGCTTGAGGGAATTGCATCTGCAGTTGCAGAGGGAGGACGTCCGCAGGATGCGCTGTTGCTGCCGGGGTACAGTCTTAGCGAGCAGGCAGAGAAGGCATATGATACGCTGCAGCAGGCGACAGATGCAGATCTTGGTTATCTCACAGAGCATGGAATGGAGCTGACCATCAAAAATCTTTCCCATGCCATCGCCGCACGGGAAGCGACTGCCGCAAACGGCAGCGTGACAGAGGGCGGTGTGGCGGAAAGCTATACACAGCAGGGGCTTGCGCTTGTCACGGCGCGCAGACAGCTTGAGGAAGCGCGTCTTGCCATGACGGCGGAGGCGAACTACGCATTGTTAAAACGCGGGATCCAGATCGACACACAGCCGCTTGCAAAGCTTGTGGAGGAGCTGCGCGCGGTTGAAAATTCCTATTATGAGAATCTGCTCCGCGGGCAGGGCGTGGAGGCGTCCGGCGAGAATGTGTCCGTGCTGCGGGAAACTGCCGAGAAGATCGCGGACTTAAAGAGTGCTCCGGCTTATGTCCTCGGCATGAGGGAGATTCGTACGGCTACCGTGGACGAGGTACATACGAGAGCGGAGGAGATGCGGGAAGCATTCCTGCGGGCGAATGAGCGCTATGAGACGCTGATGACAGCCCCGCGCGCAGATCTGGGAGATTCCATTCAGAAGGCATTTCGCAATGTGGATGATATTCTGGCAGATCTCGGAGTGGATGCGACAGAGGCAAACCGCAGGGCAGTCCGCATTCTGGGATATAATGAGCTTCCGGTGACGCCTGAGCATATCGCGGAGGTAAAAGCAGTGGACGAAGAGGTGCAGCGGACCTTCCGCAATTTGAAACCTGCGACTGTCATAGAGATGATCCGCCGCGGCATCAATCCGCTTGATATGGATTTTGCAAGTGTGAATGAGGCGGCAGAGCAGATTGCCGCAGAGAATGGCAGTGCGGAGGACAGCCGGAAGTTTGGGGAATTTTTGTGGAAACTGGAGCATGACCATGCGATCAGCGAGGAGGAGCGTGATTCCTATATCGGTACCTACCGTCTGATCCATCAGGTAGAACAGACGGATGGTGCGGTGATCGGTGCGCTGCTGCATCAGGGCACGGATATCACGATGCGCAATCTCATGATGGCGGTGCGCAACGCCCGCCACAGTGGAAAAATGGACTACACGGTGGATGACAGCTTCGGGGAAAAGGAGCAGAGCAGCTCTCTCTCCGGTTCGATCACAGAACAGATGGAGACGGCATACCAGAAAAACTGTCTGAAGGATGCGGCGGACATACTGACTCCGCACCGGATGAAACAGTTGATGCGCGATGAAGCTGCGTGGGAGGATCTCACGCCAGAGCAGTTGAAGGAAGCCTTGCAGCAGGCGGACGGTGATGCGCAGGAGAGACTGGCGGATGCGGCATATGCCAGAGAGCAGCTCGCACGTCTGACGCAGAGTGCAAATGTGACCGAGGATATTTATGCGGTTTTGGAAAAGTATGATATGCCGAATACGGTATCGAATATTCTGGCAATGGAGGCAATGCTTAGAAACCGCAACGGTATGTTCCGCCAGATTTTTGGAAATGGCACGAAGGAAGCCGGAGAGGAAGTCGGCGCGGATGATATAGAAGAGATGAAGCAGAAGGTGCTGGATGCATTCGGCGAGGCGATCGCAGCGCCGGAGGAGATGGCAGAAGCGCAGGAGAAGCTTGGCGTACTCGCGGAGAATGTCATGCGCGGAATGATAGAGAAGGATGATGTGACAAGCATTGATGTGAGAGAGATGCGCCTTTTGTCCGCACAGCTTTCGATCAGCAATGCACTCACAAAGCACGAGCAGTATTCCGTTCCGGTTATGACGGGAGACGGTGTGGTGAGCGTGTCTCTTAAGATTGTCCGCGGTGTGGATAAGAAGGGCGTTGTCGATATCACGATGGAAAGCGCGCTGCGCGGCAAGATTGCGGCAACCTTCCATGCGAAAGAGCAGGGCGTGACCGGACTGATCGCCGCGGAGAGCGGAGAGACAAGAGAGCTGTTAGAGCAGCACCGGGAAGAACTGTTGGAAGGACTGACCGGGGAGCAGGCAGCGGATATTCATTATGCACATATTGAGGATTTGGATCTGAACCGCTTTGGAAGCTTTGCGGGCAGTGCCGGGGAGCAGGAGACTCCGGCTGGCGGAGAAAAAAATTACCAGGTACAGACCACCCGCTTGTATCAGATCGCAGAGACCTTTATCCGCCAGATGCGCGAAGTGTTATAAGAGCGATTCTGTCTCCAGATATTTTAAAATACCCATATAGATCGCACGGGCAAGCTTGTTCTGGTAATCGTCATCCAGCAATAAAGCCGCTTCGTCCGGATTACTTAAAAACCCACATTCTACGATCACCGTAGGTGTGGGTGTTTTTTTGAGCAGATAATAGCTCTCATTTGCTTTTGCGACCCGCTTGTTTTCGGGGTCTACACGCGAGACGAGACTTTCCTGAAGGGTCTCTGCGAGTAGTTTCCCCTGGGTTGACTGACCATAATAGAATACCTGCGCGCCCTTCACTTCCGGAGATGGGTAGCTGTTCTGGTGCAGGCTGACAGTGAAAACGGGATTGGCGTCGGAGATGATCTCACAGCGCTTTTGCATATCGGAAGCCTTCTTATTTGTCGCATCTGCCGGATAGAGTCCGGCGTCGGAATCTCTGGTGAGCACGACAGAAATCTTTTTTTGCTCGAGAAGATCACGAAGCTTTAGCGCGAGCGAGAGGTTGATGTCCTTTTCGAGGGCATCGTTGACGCCGACCTTGCCGGGATCACTGCCGCCATGACCGGCGTCTATGACGATACAGATTTTCTTTTCTTCTGTCCGTGCGCTCTGCACATAGACAGCGCCCTGTCTGGCGAGAAAAAAGGAGGCGGTGAGCAGGCAGAGTACCATGATGAGTTCCAGCTTTTTTTTCATAAAAAATTCCCGGAAATTCGTTTATAGAATCTTATTCACGAATCCCGGGAATTATGAAGTTAGTTGATGTATTTGATGACGGTATCCCAGACGTCACTCGTCTCTAAGCCGAGTTTCCAGAAAGCGCCGCCGGCAAGCTGGTTTGCCTGCATAACTTTAAGCTTCTCCTCCAGTGACGTGGCATCCTCCATCCAGATCTTGTAGGTGACGCCGTCATTGATGTATTCCACATAATACTGTTTTGCCTCGTCAGACCATACCGGAACAGCTCCGTTTGTATTGACAAGGTTCTGCGCTTCCTTCATGCCAACGGAATAGCAGTCCAGCTTAAACGGAACCGTATCTTCGGAAGTGCCTTCTGCTTCCTGAGATCCGTCGGTCACCGGCGTCTCGCTCCACACACGCGTATAGAACGGCATACCAAGGATCAACTGGTCGGCGGGTACCTCAAGCAGTGTTTTGGCAACGCTGTCGTTGACGAAACCGATCGAAGCGACAGAGCCTGCTTCGGGTGAGCCGGAGTAGTGCTCGTCGTATGCCATAACGATGACATAGTCGGCAAAGACAGCCTGCTCTGCACGGTTGTAAAATGCGGTGTAATCGGTCGGTGAATAGTTGTCCACGGACAACACCAGTCCGTTGTTTGCACATTTTAAGGAAAGCTCGCGGATAAACTGGATGTAAGCGTCGCCGACTGCCGGGTCTACCGACTCGAAATCGACGTTAATACCGTCCAGATTATACTGGATCGCAGCGGAGATCAGGTTGTTGATGAGAGCCTCGCGCCGTGAAGTATATGTCAGTATCTCGGTGAGGTTCGGATTCTCAAGCCCCTGATCCTTTGCGCCGAAGTTGCTCACAAGAGCCCACACTTCGACACCGTTCTGGTGGCAGTAATTTACGTAGTCGAGGCTTGCGAGAGAACCGATATTTCCGCTGGTATCCTTCAGATAAAACCAGGTCGGAGAGATCACGTTGATCCCCTTTGTGTTCTGCAGGATCGTGCTGACGTTATTGTTGGCGGTGGTATTTGTCACCTGATGCCAGCCGAGATTGATCTTAAAGTCTTTCCTTAAATGTGTAAATTCTTCCTCCACATAATCGCTGACGCGTGTCTCCGTGGAAGTGTTTCCAAGCGCCTTGGACTTGATATAGCCGACGATGCCGTTTGCAGTCGCAACCTGCGTCCACGTCTCATCCGGCGCCAGTACCGTAAGCACAGTCCCCTTCTCGACTTCGGCGAGGATCGGGCTCTTGATACCGCCAAGCACACGGATCTCCGTGTCTTTTTTTGCGGAAGCCACCGTGTAATCGCCCCACTGTGTCGTGATCACGACGCGGTTTGGATCTTCGAATATCTCATAGGAGAAATCTGCATACTGTTTTACGAAATCAATTGCCACATAGGCGGTGTCTGCACCGGATTTTACAATGGTGTGATCCATGGAGTGAGAGTCCTTCGTCACATAGTACGAGGTGCTCTCAGCATCTGCGGTTATGAGGTCTGTCGCTGTGGTGTAGAGCAGCTTGTTTTCATTGTGATCCCAGAAGAAACGGCTGTTGATCCTGTCGTGGATCGTGTTGAAATCCAGATAGACATGACCGTCGATCAGCTTGCCGTGTGTGGGCAGGATTTCATTATTAAAGATAATGGCGACGTCCTCCGCTGTGGTCATCTGGTAGTATTCAGACAGATCCTGATGCTCTTTGGAAGGCGTATATTTCTCAATAACCTTTGCGAGCAGCAGAAAGAGCACTACGACAAGGATGAGCACAATCACGGCGATCACCGGGATAAAGTTTTTCTTCGTGCGTTTTTTCATGTAAAAAACCCTTTCTTTCTCTGTAACGTTTACCTGCCTATTGTAGCATACTGTCCGTCAAATTCAAAGTATTTTTGACAGTTTAAGGGTTGGCGGAATGTGGAAACCGGGACAGCGCATAGCGGTGTCCCGGTTCGTATCTTTTATCAAATTATTCGCTGTATATCACAGTATGACTGGGCATTGAGGAACTCAGTCATTCTGTTTCCCTGTCAATAGTTACAATCTGTTCAATTTGTCAAAATGCAGTTCTTTTAACACCCCCTTGTCATCGTCAAAAATATAGTCTCTCATATACGTGCTCTCTTCATGAGCGCACAGCCGGCTGGCGACACTCCTTGACGTGTCAGGACACCCTTCCAGCCAGATGGTGATACCTCTGTCCTCTAAGGACAGCAGTTCCATATAAAGTGCGTATTCAGATTCATGCTCCAATTTGTATATCTCCCATATGTAAATTGACTGCCAAAAGGAATAATCCGCGGGTTACAAATTCGTGATATAAGTTGCCTGATCCCCGGCAGGCTGCCAGAACAAAATTAAAGTTCTGTGGATAAAGCTCCCAGAAAAGGGAAGAGTTCCTTCTCGATCCGAAAAGGGTTTTTGATAAAAGGGACGGTTTGCAGATAGATGTGGTGTGTTTTGGAAAAAGAAGCCGATTCCTTTGCATTTCCCGTCTGCACAAGATAATCAAAACCTTTCCTAAGATCAATGTTGTCTGTAAATTTTTGAAAGAAAGCTTCGTATTCCCGGGACTTCCACGGGGCGAGACTGCCCAAAACCAGTTTGCGGTCACATCGCAGGAATTCCGGCAGCAGTCCTTCCTCCAGCGTTCCTGCATCGAGAACCAGACAGTCGTATCCCTGATTATAAAGAGCCGGTATTTCGTCGGCGGTGACCAGAGGATAGTAATCTGTTCGGCAGATGCGGATGTGGGGGCGTGTGTCCGGGCTGCCCGTGGAATGTAAAAATGTTTCCTCCGGGACGAGTCCTGCAATCTCATTTCTGCTGTGAAGCTCCAGATAGGCGCATTTTTTTCCGTATCTGGAGGAACAATAACTGCAAAGGGAGATCGCGAGGTGTGTAACGCCCGCGCCACGGCTGCATCCGAGGATTCCGATGGTCAGATGTGACCCGTGTCCGTTTTTATCAAAGTGAAAAATGTCTAAGACCTCCTCTCCGTTTTAAGATCAGTGAAAAAAGCTGTTTTTTCTCGGAAGTGACGCTGTAAGCGTCCGTGTCGCTCGGAAAGCAATAGACCGCGCAGTCGAGCTGCTTTGCAAGACGCTTTGCAGCCGTTTTGTTTCCGTGGTTGCAGAGCAGTACCGTCTGCGGCAGCAGCGCAAGCTGCTTTGCAAACTGCTTTGCAGCGGAAATATCCCAGTCGCTGCCGGAGAGGACAAGCAGAATACAGTCTGCGGCTTTCACCGTTTCCCAGTCTGTACATTGTGTCCCGTAATCCCTGACGATACAGTCGTCAAAGGGCAGTGCGAGGGAAACGCCGTCCCCGTAATCGGGGACGCCCTTAAAATGCCGGTAGTAAAAGATGCCGTCCTGCTCTTTTACATGACGGTTGGAAACTGCGATTGCGTCAAGCGTCGCCTGCCCGTCTGCGGGCTGGTACAGTGCCGGTATGCCCCGATTCTGCAGGGTGCAGACAAGCGATATGGCAATGTGTGTTGCGCCCGCGCCGGGGCGGCTCCCGAGAACAGCAATATTTCGGATGAGATGCAGATTCTGCCTGCGAGGTTTCTTTTGTGCGCGAAGCAGTGCCAGCTTCAGCTCGGAGACAGAAGGATAGCGCCGGTCGGGAAGCGGATCGCAGGCACACTGTATGATGTGCAGAAGACGCCGGGAGCATTTGACACCGGCGGCATCCGCCAGAAATTTCAAAATTTTCCCAAGTCCGAAAATGTCTGCCGCCGTCGTGACGGGTTGTCCCGACAGCGCTTCCGGAGCGCTGAATTCTTTTGTTCCGTAAAGCTGGAAATAGTTACCGGAACCGGTAAAAAAAGATGCAATTCCAAAGTCGATTAATTTCACCTGATTTCCACATAATATAATATGCTCTGGTTTTAAATCCTGATACAGGATAGGGTATGGAGATAAATGATGCAGATAATCAAGGATATCGCACAACTGGATGCCGATTTTAAGGATCAGTTCCGGTGAGATGTCTCTTGGATGGAGCACAAATGTGTCCAGTGATTCACCCTGGATATATTCTTCAACCATATAAATGAAATCGTCGTCCTCGTCGATATCATATATGAGGGGGATTCCGGGATGATTCAGATTCTTCAGAAGCTCGGCTTCCATAGGAAAGCCTGAGTCCAGAGAAAACGAAGAAGTTTCCGCCGTGTTTCTGGGGATACATTTGATGGCGCGAAAAATCTTCAGTTTGAGATGTTCGGCAAGATAAACGGTACCGAAACTACCGGAACCGAGCACGGAGATTATCCGGTACTTGCCAGACAGAATAAATGGTTCTATTGCAAAATCCGCTCCTTTCATGGCGAAGCAGATCTGCATCTCATGTACTGGTTATAACATGAAAGATGTAGTTTGACAATTGTTTTTCAAAAGATTGTGCATATTTCACAAATTTTAAGGTAAAAAAGGCGGCACGTATTTAGTTTACAAACTTTTAATAAAAAGGTATACTTTACATCATTATGGCATTTGTTTATAATAAATGTACAGTTTACAAGGTTTTCCGGATAAAGGAAGTGATGGAATGAGAATTGAAAAGGTAAGCGATAATCAGATTCGTTGTACATTGACAAGAGAAGACTTGGCAGAGCGGCAGATCAAGCTCAGTGAACTGGCATATGGAACAGAGAAGGCGAAGCTTTTGTTTCGCGATATGATGCAGCAGGCAGCATATGAGTTCGGTTTTGAGGCAGATGATATACCGCTTATGATAGAGGCGATTCCGTTGTCGGCGGATACGATCATATTAGTTGTTACAAAAGTAGAATATCCGGAGGAGCTTGACACCCGGTTCTCGAAGTTTTCAGAGCCGGATCCGGAGGATGTTTATGAGGACGGGGCGGATGGTGCGGAAACCGCAGGATTTGAAGGCGCGGACGACGTACTCGGATTGTTCCGTAAGATTCAGGAGGAACGGCGCAAGGCGGAGGAAGCGGAGAAGAAAGAGGACAGCGGCGCTGCCACAGAGGAGAGCGCGAAGAAGAAAAATACACCGGTAAACGTACTTGTAGACATTACGAAGCTGTTTGTTTTTAGCGATCTCGCAGATGTGATCCGGCTCGCGCACGTACTGGACGGTTTTTACACGGGTACGAACGATCTGTATAAGAGTGTGGAAGGACATCGGTACTATCTTGTGATCAGCAAGAACCGGCAGACGCCGGAGGAGTTTAACAAGGTCTGCAATATCCTTTCGGAATACGGGGCGCCGCAGACCTGCACGGCGGCGACGGGAGCTTTTTTTGAAGAGCACTACCAGCCGGTGGTGAAGGGTACAGCGCTTCAGACACTGGCACAATTATAAAAAAACAGGGTTCAGATATCAAGTAAATATCTGAACCCTGTTTTTTATGCGAGATCCTTTGCAAGGAAATCGTTGATCTCTTTTACCAGTGCGTCCGGCTCAATCCCGTGAACCATAGCAGCCTCCTCAATCGTCTCCATCTGGGAAGACGGACATCCGAGACAGTGCATACCAATATTTAAAAGAACCGGAGCGATATTCTGGTCGATCTGTAATAATTCACCAATCATGGTTGATTTGGTAACCTGCGTCATTTTCTATTCCTCCTAATTGTGTTTCTATGGGCAAAGCCTATGCGGCATATCTGGTATTATGCCCTGCAATGCACTGATTATAATACGAAACAGGGCAGAATGCAAATAAAATTTGCCGTACCCCTTTAGGGAACGGGACAGCACGCCGATATATAAGGCAGATTGGATAAAGGAGAACAGTGGTATGAGAATCAATTATAATGTATCAGCAGCAGTTGCAAATAAGCGCCTGCTCGGCATAGAAGGCAATCTTGCCAAGTCGATGGAGCGTCTTTCCTCAGGACTGAAAATCAATCATGCCAAGGATAATCCGGCGGGAATGGCAATCTCCAACAAGATGCGCGCGCAGATCAGCGGTCTTGACCGTGCCTCCGGCAATGCGTCGGACGGTATTTCTGCCCTTCATATTGCAGACGGCGCTCTGGGTGAGATCACAGATATTTTACAGCGTATGCGTGAGCTTTCCGTGCAGGCGGCAAACTCGGGTACGATGTCGCTGGATGATAAGCAGGCGGTCCAGGATGAGATTGAATCCTTGAAGAAGGAAGTAGACCGTATCTCCTCCGACACGGAGTACAATACAAAGACATTGCTGGACGGATCGCTCGACACGAGAGTTTACGGGGATCATGTAAGCCGTGTGCAGGTTTCCGATCATGTGAAAGAGGGTATGTACGGTCTGACGATCGAGGAGGCTGCAAAGCAGGCGACGGTCGGAACAGATGGCAAAGATTTCAGAGACGATACGAATAAGGTTGGGGCTTCCGGTGTGATCTCCATCAACGGCTCATCCGTGGAGATCAGTGCGGACGATACCTATGCGCAGGCGTATGAGAAAATCCGCAATGCCGCAGAGATCGGCGGTGTGTCCGCGCTCCGTGATGAGAATACGGGAGCCGTGTCATTTGTCTCTGACGATTACGGCAGGAGCGCAGGTGTGGAGATCACATTTGACAATGAGGATCTGGCAAATGCGATCGGTCTTAAGGCGGCAGACGGATATGGTGTGGTGGAAGACAAGGATAACGACAGATGGGTTTACGGAAAGAATGATCCGGCAGCGAACAAGATTGTGACGCCGACAGGTTCGGACATTCAGTTTGAAAAAGACCCGGCGACCGGGAAGGTAAAACTGGACGGCTTTTCAAGTTCTGCCACGGTTAAAACAGATGGAAACCGCGTGACGATCACAGATATTGGCGGTGTGTCGATTTCTTTCCTCGCAGAGGCAGGATATAAAGGAGACATCAATCTTGAGGTGACGGACATCGGCAGAATGACGCTTCATGTCGGCGCCAATAAGGATCAGAATATGGAAGTGCGTATTCCGGAGGTTTCCTGCGAGAGCCTTTACATTGACGATCTGAATGTGATGACCGTAGACGGTGCAGACCGTGGAATGACGAGACTTTCGGAGGCGATCGCACAGGCGAGCAGCGTCCGTTCTGGTATCGGTGCGTACGAGAACCGTCTGGAGTATTCCGTAAACAGCCTGGACGCTTTTGAGGAAAATATGACGGGAGCCCTTTCCAGACTGACAGATCTGGATATGGCGGACGAGATGACGGAGTACACGCACCAGAATGTTTTAAATCAGGCGGCAATTTCCGTGCTGACGCAGGCAAATGAACTGCCGCAGCAGGTATTGCAGATTTTACGGCCTTAATGGAAGCTGAGAACGGAGGTCTGTTTTGACAAAAGAACAGATTGGAGATTTTACGAGAAGGATCAGTCAGTCCAACCGCGGCGAACTGGTTGTGATCATGTATGATATCGCGTTTGTTTACATGGAGGACGCCGTCCGGGCGCATGAGGAAGAATCGTGGGAAGCCTATAAGGAGGCGCTGCGCAAGGGGCAGCAGATGATGAATGAGCTGATCGGAGCGCTGGACTTCTCCTATGATATGGCAAAAAATCTCTGCAGTATCTACATTTTTTGCAGGGATCTGCTTGCCGGGGCGATCTATAAAAGAGAGACGGAGGACATTGCTGCCGCAGAGCGATTGCTGCGAAAGCTCTACGATGGTTTTGTCCATGCCGCGAAAGAGGATACGTCGGAGCCGCTCATGAGGAATACCCAGCAGATTTATGCCGGGTATACCTACGGGCGCGGTGATCTGGTAGAGACGTGTCAGGATTCCGGTACATCCAGAGGATTCTTTGCATAAGAATCCTCTGTGGTGTATTTTTTTATGCTTGTGAGAAGAAATTTATAGCGCATCTGTACAGAATTTAATTCGTAAATATAGCAGTCGATCAAATCTGGGTCTACGACGTTTCCAAGATTGTGGTACGCATCTTGTAATTCCTGTGCCGTCTTTTGAAGATCGTTCATAAGCAGGGTATAGTGGTTATCATTCGTTTTTCCGGTTTGAAAAAAACGTAACATACAGCCTCCCAATTCTGTGGACTGCCTATTGGCAAGGCAGAGTCTGTTTCTATATCTATATTCGGAGTATAAGCAAAAAAATCCCATTCTATACAAAAAACGGAAAATTTTAGGCGCAAAATTTCGTAAAAAGCTTACAAATGTAAAAAAGTTTTGCCAAATTGCTGGACAAAGAGAAAGGCGGTTGCTATAATGCGACTTACAAACGAAAAGAGAGGTGATGAATTGGGGACGGTAAAAGCTTGACACTGTCTGTACTATTGCTGGCAGCAGTGTTTATGGACTTCCGGGAGCAGCGCATCAGTAACCGGCTGATCGCTTTCGGACTATTCAGTGGTCTGATACTCCGCATCGTGGGGGAGGGAAGTATCGGCATCGTTCATTTCATGGTGAACATTTCTATTCCGGTTATCTTATTATTTCTTTTATTTCAACTGCGTGCACTGGGCGCAGGAGATATCAAATTGTTTTCCGTAGTAGGTGGATTTTTGATGATGGAACAGCTATTTGCAGTCATGCTCGCTTCATTTTTTGCGGGTGCGGTGATTGGTCTGGGGAAGAAGCTGTACCGGAAGTTTCTGCTGGGAAAGGAAAACGAGACAAGAACTCTGATACATTTTTCACTTGCAATTTTAATTGGATATGCAGTAGTAGTCTGGGGGTGTGCCATTGGGTAAAATCGAGGTGGCGGTCTGCGACACGGATCACGGATACAGGGAGCGGTTCGTCACATATTTGGTAGAACATAAATCGAAGGAGTTTACTGTACACGCCTTTTCGTCGGCGGAGTATTTTCTGGAGGCGCTGGAAAAGTGCGGTTTTGACGTTGCCGTATTCGGGAGGGGCTTCGCAGAGGCAGAGGAGACGGTGCGCGGGCAGGGGATTCCGCTGGTGCTGTTAAAAGATACCATGACAGAGTGTGCGGCGGAAAGCTCTCCCTATCTGGAGGGAGAGAAAATTATGATAGCATCCGTGTTCCGCTATCAGCCGGTGGAGATGATTCTCCATGAAGTGCAGGCGCTGGCCGGGGGGAGCAAGACGGAGAAGGAGACTTTTATGCGCCTGGCGCGTCTGGAAGTCATCGGTGTCTGCTCGCCCATCGTACATGAGATGCAGATGCCTTTTTCGCTGGTGCTGACGGAGCTTCTGGCAGAAAAAAGAAAGGTGCTCTATATCAATCTGATGCGCTTTAGCGGGTTTCTGGAACTGTTTGGGCTGCCGGGATCGTGCGATATGGGAGACATTATTTTGCGGCTGCGTGGCAGGCGGCTTAAGACGGAGAATTTCCGGAAGTGCGTTTATGAAAACAACGGAATTTATTACATACCGCCGTTTGGCAATCCGGATAATCTTTATGACATGACGGGCAGAGATCTTTTAAACTTTCTTTCCTTTCTGGAGGAGGAAACCGATTTTGAGACGGTGCTTCTGGATCTTGGCGAGGGAATCCGCAATCTGCAGGAAATACTCGGCACGTGCAGCAGCATTTACTGTCTTGTAAAGGCGGGATTCTTTTATGAGACCAGAATTGCGGAGTTTCAGGAGTATCTGCAAAAGAGCGGTGTGCAAGACGTAGCCGAGCGTCTGCAAATGGTTGCGCTCCCGTTTTCTGCGAAGCAGCTTCGGGGCGGTATGGATGTAAGACGACAGCTTTTGTGGAGTGAGTTTGGCGATTATGTGCGGAATATCTTTCGGGGAGGCGGGCTATGAGACTGCCGGAGGAGGATTTTGCAACGCTTCGGGAGCAGATTCTGGCGGAGATGGACTTAAGCCGTGAGCTGACGGATGCGGAGATAGAAAATCTGATCGCTCTGTATGTGGATGAGTATGCGCATACAAAGCTGCTGACTTTAAAAGAGAGGGAGATGGCGGAGCAGTCACTGTTTCATTCGCTGCGCAAGCTGGATGTTCTTCAGGAACTTTTGGAGGATGAGGAGATCACGGAGATCATGGTAAACGGGGCAGACCGGATTTTCTATGAGAAAAGAGGGAGGATTTATGAGTCTGGGAAACGCTTTTCTTCCAGAGAGAAACTGGATGATGTGATACAGCAGATTGCCGGGTACAGTAACCGTATGGTAAACGAGGCGTCGCCGATCGTTGATGCACGTCTTGCCGACGGTTCGCGTGTCAATATCGTGCTTGCCCCCGTCGCGCTTGACGGGGCGACAGTTTCCATCCGTAAATTTCCGAAGCATCCGATCGGGATGGAGGAGCTGATCGACAGAAAGTCGATCTCGGCGGAGGCGGCAGAATTTTTAAAAAAGCTTGTTATCGCAGGATACAATATTTTTATTTCGGGAGGTACCGGTTCCGGAAAGACGACTTTTCTGAATGCGCTTTCCCAGTATATTCCGAAGGCAGAGCGCATCATTACTATCGAGGATTCCGCAGAGCTGCAACTGATCGATAAGCCGAATCTCATCCGGCTGGAGGCGCGGAACGCCAACACCGAAGGGGTGAAGCCGATCACGATCCGGGATCTCATAAAGACGGCGCTTCGGATGCGTCCCGACCGGATCATTGTCGGGGAGTGTCGCGGAGCTGAGACGCTGGATATGCTTCAGGCGATGAACACCGGTCATGACGGGAGTCTGTCTACGGGGCACGCCAACAGTGCCCGGGATATGTTGAGCCGTCTTGAGACGATGGTGCGCATGGGAATGGATCTGCCGCTACCTGCGATCCGCAGCCAGATCGCATCGGGAATCGACATTTTCGTACACCTGGGGAGATTGCGTGACGGCAGCAGGCGGGTGCTTGGCATCGCGGAGCTGACTGGTATTTCCGACGGCGAGATCCAGTTGCGGGAACTTTTTGGTTCTACAGAAGGAATGAGGGAGAAACGTGATACGGGAGAACTTGTGCGGCTGAACGCACTGTATCACACGGAAAAGCTGTGTCGCGCAGGCTTTTTGGAAACGGAGGAGGAATGAAGGGAAGCAGAAAAACCGGAGAAGAAGAATTAGACTATGGAAGGTATGTATTTTCAAAAAAGGAATGTCTGCACTGCCTTCTGGTGTCGTTGGGGTTATCGGGGCTTGTGGCATGGCTGTTTTACCGCTCGCCGTGGGGGATGTTGTTGTTTCCGGCGGTATGTCCGGTATATGCCGGCGTATTTCGCGGGGAACAGCGAAAGAAACGGCAGGAACGCCTGATGCTGGAATTTCAGGCGGTGATGCAGGCGCTTTCCACAGCGCTTCTTGCGGGATATTCCATGGAAAATGCGTGGCGTGATGCGGAGCGGGAGATTACGGCATTGTATGGAAAAGAATCGCTGATGCTGCCGGAGGTACGCCGGATCAATGCGGCGGTTCGTCTGAATGAACCGGTGGAGCAGCTACTGGCCGAATTTGCAAAGCGAAGCGCGTGTGAGGAGATCGAGAGTTTTGCCGCGATCTTTCTGTTTGCAAAAAGAAGCGGCGGTGATTTCGTCAAAATCATCCAGACAACCGTAAAGAAACTGACCGGAAGGATGGAAGTGGAGCAGGAGATCGCTACCGTGCTTGCGGGAAAACGGCTGGAGGGCAGAGTGATGAACGCGATGCCGCTTTTGATCCTTGCCTACATGACGCTGACGTCAGGAGACTTTCTGGATGTGCTGTACGGGAACACATTTGGGGTATGTGTGATGACTGCCGTTCTGGCAGGCTATGGGATGGCGTTAAGGCTGTCGGCTCATGTGTTGGAAATTGAGATTTAGATTATGTGGAAAACTGGGAGAAGAGGATGATACTGTGTGGAAGCTTTTTGGCAGCAGCCGCTTTTGTGTGGATATTTTTCAGAAAAAAGCTGTCGCCGGAAAAGAAACGTATGCTTGGCATCGTAGCCATGGCGGCGGGAATGGGGGTTCTCGCGGGGGCGGGAGACGGTGCGGATTCCGGTCTTGCGGAAGGAAATCTTCTGGAGCGGAAGGAATATGGGGCGGGAAGCTATGAAGAACAGCTCACGCTGTCGGTGGGTGAGGACGGAGAACCGTTTCCATATAATGTTGCGGTGCCGGAACAGATCCTGACGACGGCGGAGGAGCAGGCATTTCTTGCGGCGGCTGTGGAAGAGATCGCAAGGGAATTTCCGGGTGAAAATGCGTCGGTCAACCATATCGAAGGAGCAGTCGCGGTGAGAGATTCCTATCAGGAAGAAAAGGTGCTTGCGACGTGGAGTTTCGATCAGCCGGAGATCGTGAATATGCAGGGAAAGGTGATCGCGGGGGAACTGCCCGGGGAGGGTGTGCTCGTAAAGGCGAAGGCTGTACTTGTATGTGGGGAGAGTGAGCGGACAGAGGAATTTTATTTCCGGGTATTTCCGCTGGAAAGAAGCGGGACGGAGGAAGTGCTCTGGCAGATTGAAAAGGATCTAAAGGAGCAGGGGACGCTTGCGGGAGAGACACACCTGAAGCTGCCGGAGACGGCAGATGGAAACAGGCTCATCTGGCGGGGAGTAAAAGACCGCACACCGGAAAAAGTATTGCTCCTTGGCATCGTGATGGCTGTTTTTGTGCCGCTTTTGGAACACAGCCGGGCACGGGAGAAAGAGGAGAGGCGGCAGCGGTTGTTGGAGTTGGAATACCCCGAACTTGTGAGCAAAATTGCGCTCCTTCTGGGCGCGGGTATGACTTTACAGGGGGCTCTCAGGAAAATCGCGCAGACTTATGGGACAAAGAAAAAGAGCGGAAAAGAGCAGGAACTTCCGGCGTATGAGGAGCTGTTGGTTCTCTGCCGTGAAATGGAAAATGGCATGGGGGAGGCTGCGGCGTATCAGAGACTTGGCGAGCGGTGTAAAAATGCGGAGTATAGGAGGCTTGGAACGATGCTGGCTCAGAATCTTAAAATGGGGAGCTATGGTCTGGTGGCATTGTTAGAGCAGGAGGCAGAGCGGGCGTTTGAGGTACGGAAGGCTTCGGCGAAACGCTATGGGGAGGAAGCGGGAACAAAACTTCTGTTTCCGATGATGCTGATGCTTGGACTTGTGATCGTGGTGCTGATGGTGCCGGCAGTGATGGCATTTCAAATGTAAGATATAAAATATAAAATTTCAGGGAGGTATTTTTATGAGAGGAATCAGAGAATTTATGATGGAAGAAGACGGCGTGGGTGTTGTGGAACTGATTTTGATACTGGTGGTTCTGATCGGACTGGTGCTCATCTTTAAGGACAAGCTGACAGAGCTGGTCAATGACATTTTCCAGACAATCGCCAAGGATGCCGGGAAGGTCTGATATGAGAAGGCGGGGGAGTATCACGGTCTTTGCGTCTCTGCTGTTTATGCTTGTGGCGTCTCTGCTGTTTTCTTTGCTGGAGGGAGCGCGTGTCACCATGCTGGGCGCATATGCGGATATGGCGACAGAGCTTTCTGTGGAATCTGTTTTTGCAGAATATCAGCCGTGTCTTTGGGAAGATTATCAACTGCTGTGCCTTGACGGGGCGTATGGCGGAAGTGTTTTCTCGGAGGATTATGCGGCTGGTGTGCTCGGCTCGAGGGTGCGGGAGAATCTCAGACCGGAAGGTGACGGCGGCAGAATGATGCAGCTTTTCTGTCAGTCTGCTGTGACAGAGGAGTACCAGCTTCTGACAGATGGGGATGGTCAGGTCTTTCTGCACTGCGTTGCGGAGAATATGAAAAAGACACTGCCGCAGGCGGCGGCACAGCTACTGTATGAACGTTACGTGGGCGGGCAGGCAGTAGGGGAAGAAAGCCATGTGGAGGAGAGTATTCTGGATGCGAAGCAGGCGCTTGCAGATGCCGCAGAACAGGAAAATGACGGGGAAAAGGATGGTGGGCGGGAAAGTTCCGGACAGAGCGCGGTGCAGAAATCAGGGAGCCGGGCGGTGTCCGTGGAAACGCCTGCAAACGCCCCTTCGGGCGCAAATCCTCTGGATGCAGCGCTGGCTTCCAAACAGAGCCTGTTACTGGCACAGGTGCTTCCGGACACAGCACAGCTTTCGGTAAAAACCATCGATGGAGGAGAATTTCTCGAAGACCGTCAGTTGCAGAGAGGAAACAGTACAAACATCCCACGCACGGGGTGGTATGAGAAAATCCTCGCGATGGAGTATGCGGATCAGCACTTTTCCGACTTTTCTGTATCCGGTGGAGATCGTGTGATCGATTACGAGCTTGAGTATCTTGTGGCAGGGAAGAATAGCGACAAGGAGAACCTGGAAGCGGTGGTAGGCAGGATCCTTTTAATGCGGGAAGCTGCAAATGTGGTTCACATTATGACAGATCCGGATAAACGGCTGATGGTATCGGAGATGGCGTTGGGACTTGCGGGGGTAACGGTAAATGCCGCGGTCATCAAGGCGGTGGAATATGGACTGATCGGTGCATGGGCGTATGCTGAGAGTGTGCTGGATGTCCGTGCCCTGCTTTGCGGGGATAAGATTGCACTTGTCAAAAGCGATGCACAGTGGACGAGTAGTCTTGGCAATCTGGCGCAGCTTTTTGCGGGAAGTCTGCGTGCGACAGATTGTGCGAACGGATGGAGCTATCAGGATTACCTGAAAGGGTTTTTGTTCCTGCTGCGGGAAAAAACGCTGGCTTACCGTATGATGGATATGATGGAGCAGAATTTGCGGAGTATCTATCTGTACAGAAATTCCAGAATGGACCATATGATAAGTGCGGCAGATTATACGGTTGACTATGGGGCTGATACACTGTTCTGGAAATTTTCCGTGCTGGGGCAGGAGGAAATCGGGCGGTTGCGGTATCAGACACGACAGAGTTTTTCTTATTATTGAGAATGGGGGTGTCGCGGTGTCTCTTTATTTGGTAAATAGAACCAGACAAAGAAAATTTTGTGGAAAGGAAGAGTCTCTCCCCGGAACATATTGCTTTCTCCTTCGTAAAGGGGCACCGCGATGCCCCCGTTGGAAGGCATCCTTCACTTTGGAAGCGGCGGTAGTACTTCCGCTTCTGGCGTGCTTTTTCGTGAGCCTGCTCTTTTTCTTCCGGGTTATGCAGATCCAGATTGTTGTGCAAAAGGCGCTGAATGATACGGGAAGACAGATGGCTGTTCTTGCAGCAGAGCAGGAAAATGGCGTGGCAGACATTGCTGCTGCGCAGACGCTGTTTTTGAAAGAGTTGGGGGAGCTGCCCCTGGAGGAGGCTTATATCAGTGGCGGAAAATGGGGGATCAGTCTGTTGCAGTCTGAATTTGACGCAAGAGAAGTCCGGCTGCGTGTATCTTATGAGGTCCGGCTACCCCTGCGCATATTCTGGGTGCAGGAGTTAGCAATGGAGCAGCACGCGGACTGCCGGAAATGGAATGGCTGGAAACCGGGGGCAGGCGGTGATGATGCTGATCTGTGGGTTTATATCACAGAGACCGGAAGTGTGTACCACAGCACGGATACCTGCACGCATCTGGAGTTGAGTATCCGGTCGGTAAAGCCTGAACAGATCGACCATTTGCGGAATGAAAATGGTGCAAAATACTATGCGTGCAGCCAGTGTGCCGATCAGACGAATGGCACGGGGAGCCTTTATATCACGAATCAGGGCGACCGCTACCACAGAGACTTAAATTGCAGTGGAATTAAGCGCACAGTCTATATGGTGAGACTTTCTGAGGTAGGCGCACGGACGCCATGCAGACGTTGTGGGGCGCCTGTGGAATAGACAGAGGGGAGATTTTATGGAAAATCAGGTGTCATGTGTGGTGCTGCTTTTGGTTCTGGCAGGAGCGGCATATGAGGATTTAAAAGAAAAAAGGATCCATGTTTTTATACCTGTTGGCGCGGCAGCCATAGGTCTTCTGCTGCATCTGCTTTGGCGGCAGCGGACATTCGGGGATGTTCTGCTTGGCATGGCAGTTGGAGTGGCAGTGCTTTTACCTGCGGTTTTAGGCAGAGGGAGCATAGGAGCGGGGGATGGAATGATTTTGGCAGCCTGCGGGATTTTTCTTGGTTTTTGGGCGAACCTGACATTGCTTATGACGGCGCTCATGTTTGCGGGCATGGCGGCATTGTTTCTGCTCGTTATAAAACGAAAAGGGAGGAATTACAGGATGCCGTTTGTGCCTTTTTTACTTGCGGCATATCTGTTCGGACTGTTATGAAGAAAGTAAGGGGAAGTCTTACGGTGGAGGCGGCGGTTATGATCCCGCTGGTGTTGTTTTTGACAGTGACTGCGGTCAGGGGCGGAGTGGAGTTGTATCAGGAGTGCAGAGCCACCGTGCAGGAACTGGAAGCGGAGCAGGAGATTCGGATTGTGCGTCTGCTTTATTTATATGAAGGAATAGGAGATCTGACGGAAAATGGAGATACGCTATATTAGAAAACTGATGACAAGTCATATGGTGATCGGGCAGACGGCGGTGCCGGACGAATGGGAGAGTTCTATGATCGCGCACGCGTCTCTGGAGAGTGTGCTGTTTGCAGAGAGTGTCTGCGAAGATGGAAAAAGTGAGTTGTGGTACGACATTACGGGAAAGCAATCGCTGGATGTATTGCTGGAAAGCAGGGAGCTGGGGTATGCTTTGCTGTGCCGGATCCTTATGGGAATTTATGACGCCGCAGAAGGTCTGGAAGGGATTTTGTTGCGGGCGGAAAGCCTATTGCTGGAACCGGAGTGTATTTTTGGCGATTATGATGCAGAGCATATATGGGTATGCTATTGTCCGGGAAATACGGGGACAGTGGACGAGGCGTTTTTGCGGCTGATGGAATATCTCTTGACAAAGCTCGACCATGAGGATGCGCGGGCGGTGGAACTGGCATATGGAATTTATGGTGAGGCGGCAAAAAGCGGTTTTCGCCTGGGAAGGATCAAGGAGGAGGTACGCCTCTCTTATCAGGAGGAAGAACAGCCGGAAGAGACAGAATACCGGCAGGAAGAGAGCTCGGATGTGCCGGGGGAGGGGGAACTTCCGGAGGAAGATACGGACGGGACACAGAGACGCGGCTTGGAAAATGTTATTCATCGACTTTGGATGAAATGGCAAAAAAAGCTCCCGCAGAGCGTGCGAGGATTTTTGGAAAAAAGACCGCGCAAAAAGACACAGAGGGAGAAGGAAAAGGAGCGGTTTGTGTTTGAGCCGGAGGAAGAACAGCCGGAAACGGTGACGAGACCGACTGTGCTGCTAAAGGAAATCTGTAAGAAGCCGGAGGGGATTTTCCGCTATGAGGGGGCGGGGCAGTGCGCAAATCTTGTGGTCGTGGACGGGGAATGTCTGATCGGAAGTGACCCTTCATGCGGCGGTTATATTCCGAGCCAGACTGTGAGCAGGAAACACGCGAGAGTCACGCGCGTGGATGATATATATTTTTTGGAGGATCTGAATTCTTCCAATGGAACTTACGTGGGGGGAGAACCTTTGAATTATAAGACAAAGATGAGTCTGCAAAAAAATGAGGTCGTGTTGTTTGCGGACGAGAAGTTTCGGTTTATTTAGGAAATGTGGAGGTGGCGTTTGCATTCTGGCGGCACAGTCTCTATAATGAACATAATGGCATGAGGTCATTATTTTTAGAAGGAAAGCAGGAACAGAATGCAGAGAGAACTGGAAAGATTGTTTTTAAATGCCGGTTACCGTATGTTGCGGGGACGGCGTGAGGAATTGAGAATTTATTACCGGTATTACCAGGAGGGCTTTCATGCGGTTATTGCCGCAGATCAGACGGGTGGTTACGAGATGACGCCGGAGCAGCAGCGCTATGAGGAGGAATGGGTGATGGGAAATTTTTATCACCCGCAGGGGATTCTCCCCGATTTCCCGGACGGGTTTCCGGTGTACCATGTGGAGGCGCTGACACTTTTGGTCGGAGGGGCACAGGAGCAGGTGCGCGCACTGTGTGCGTCGTGTAAAAATGTCTGGGCATATCAGCCGGGACTGCATCGTGTGTTGATTTACGAGAATCAGCCCGGAGAGTTCTATGGATTGCGCCGGATGCTTGAGGAAATGCAGCCGACGGAAAAGAGAAAGAAAATTTCGCTTCCTTATACGACCACAGGGATCATAGCGGTGAATGTACTTGTTTATCTTTTGATGGAATTGCTGGGAAGTACGTATGATGTCAGTTTTGTCGTCAGGGCAGGCGGTATGTATCCGGCGCTTGTTGCGGAGGGACATCAGTGGTGGAGACTGATCACGGCAGGGTTTATTCATTTTGGGGCGGCTCATCTGGTCAATAACATGGTGATACTCTATGGGATCGGTGAGCGGCTGGAGCGGTCGGTTGGAGCGCTGCGGATGCTTTTGATTTATTTTGTGTCCCTGCTGGGTGGGAGTATCTGCTCCTGCGCAATGATGCTGATGACCGGGGACTATGCAGTTTCAGCAGGTGCGTCCGGGGCGGTATATGGCGTGATTGGCGGTTTTTTATGGCTGCTGATTCTGCACAAGGGGCATCTGGAAGGCATCACAGCGAGAAGGCTGGTATTTTCGATCGCGCTGATGATCTATTTTGGATTTTCGTCGAGCGGTGTTGACAACTGGGCGCATATCGGAGGTCTGATCAGTGGATTTTTGATCACTGCTATTTTGTATCACAGAAAACGGCAAAAAGATTGATTTTAGCGGCGAAAATTTATATACTAAAGAAAGAACTCAGGTGGGAGGCTACAAATGAAAGTAAATATTTATTATGGAGGCAGGGGACTTCTTGATGACCCGACCTTATATGTATTAAATAAAATGGAAGAAGTGCTGTATGAGCTGCGTGTGACCGTGGAGAGGATCAATATCTACGAGCACAAGAATGAGATTGCAACATTGCCGCAGACGATGAAGGATGCCGATGGGATTATTCTGGCGACGACGGTGGAATGGCTTGGGATCGGCGGCTATATGCAGCAGTTTCTGGACGCCTGCTGGCTGTATGGGGATAAGGAGAAGATCCAGAAGACGTATATGCAGCCGGTTGTGATGTCGACGACATATGGCGAGCGAGAGGGTGAGATGACACTTGCAAATGCATGGGAGCTTTTGGGCGGACTGCCATGCCAGGGGCTATGCGGCTATGTCGAGGATCTGGTAAGCTTTGAAGTGAACGAGGATTACACACTGATCATCGAGAAAAAAGCGGAGAATCTATACCGCACGATTTCCCAGAAGGTGAAGAGCCTTCCGACAAGCAATCTTGCAGTGAAGCAGAGCGTACTGCGCACACCGCAGATGGAGCTGACGCCGCAGGAGAGCGAAGAATTGTCAAAGTATGTATCTGACGACAGCTATGTCAAGAAACAGAAAGAGGATTTAAAAGAGCTTGCTTCTATGTTTAAGGACATGATGGGCAAAGTGAATCAGGATGAAGACACCGCCTATATCGAACAGTTTGAGGAGAAGTTTGTGCCGCAGCCGGATTTTAGTGCGAGATATCTGTTTTTACTGACAGATAAGAAGAAGCCGCTTTTTATCGAGGTAAGCAGAGAGAACCTGACCATCCGCTATGGACAGGAAGAGAATATTGATATCTATGCAAAGCTAAGTCCAGAGGTGATGGAAGCAATCATTAGTGGAAGAATGACTTTCCAGCGGGCATTTATGACGGGCGAAATGACAGCCAAGGGGAATTTTAAGACCTTGCGGATGCTGGACACACTCTTTAACTTTGGCTAAGCGGCAGACCGATGGTGAACGTACAACCGTCACCCGGTCGCGATTCGCAGTCCAGTGTGCCGTGATGTGCTTCGATGATCTGTCTGGTGATGACAAGTCCGAGTCCGCTGCCACCGGTTTTTGAGGTAATAAAAGGCTGGAAAATGGTGTCTGCGAGCGCAGGATCCAGTCCGCCGCCTTTGTCTGTTATGGCAATCTGTAACCGGTCATTCAGACAGAAAACGTGGAGCGTGGCAGTTCCGGTGCAGTCCATCGCCTCGCAGGCATTTTTGATCAGGTTTACGATCGCCTGTTTTAATAACTGGGGATCAAGCTCAATCAGAGGGAGGTCATCATCAAGGTTGACATTGCAGGTAAAGTTATCCGATGAGAGAGTGTGCAATGTGCGCATGATCTGATGGATAAAGGAGTAGATATTTACCTGCATGAGATTTAACCTCTCGCAGAGGCGTGCAGAGGAGAGCTGTGTCACCATATTCTTGAGAAAATCGATTTCGGACATAGCTTCCTTCCAGTAGTCGAAATCAACAACTTCCGGGTGTTTTTTTGCTACAAGTTGCAGGGAACTGCTTACCAGCGTAATAGAATTTTTTGTTTCGTGAAAAATATTAAGATAATCTTTGTTGCTCAGCACGATGACTCCTGACTTATCTGTGAAACCATAACAAAAATAAAAGTTCACGATATAGTTTAACACTAATAAGAATGAAGTTCAACAACAATAGTACTACAAATTTCGACAAATGATCATTAAGGAGGAAAAATATGAAGGACACAAACTGTATTTTCTGTAAAATTGCAGCGGGAGATATTCCGTCTAACACAATTTATGAGGATGAGGAATTTCGTGTGATTCTCGATCTGGCACCTGCATCAAAGGGACACGCGCTGATCCTGCCAAAAGAACACTGTGCAGACATTTATGAGATCGACGCGGAGGTTGCAGGCAGGGCGATGAAGCTTGCAAAGAAACTTGCAATGCATATGACGGATGTGCTTGGATGTGAGGGATTTAATATTCTCCAGAACAATCATGAGGTTGCGGGACAGACGGTGTTCCATTTTCATATGCATTTGATCCCGCGCTATAAAAATGCAAAGAATAACGATATTCTGATGTGGACTCATGAGACGTTTTCCGAGGAGGAGATGGCGGAAATCAGGGATTCGTTACAGTATAGGCAATAAGGCGGGATGTGACGGAGCGCATTTTTCATCCGGTGACATGGTGAGAGTGCGGTTATGTGAAAAATCTCCGGTCAAATGACCGGAGATCTATACGATCAGGCTTTCTTTGCCGCTTCATTGATGAGACCGATGATAGTCTGAATGGAATTTCCCATTTTACTCTGTTCCATTGCATCGAGATAGGAAGTTTTCTTGTGGAAAACGTGCTCGATCGCATCGAGCAAAGTTGTGTTGGCGAGCTGTTCTTCGTCGAGTACATAGCTAAAGCCCTGCGAGCGGAAAGAGCTTGCATTTAAGATCTGATCGCCACGGCTCGCAGATGCGGGCAGCGGAATCAGGATATTCGGTTTGCGCAGTGCGAGAAGTTCGCAGATGGCATTGGCTCCGGCGCGTGAGATGACGAGACTTGCCAGTGCAAACATATCGGCGAGCTCCTGATTGGCATACTCGAACTGTGCATAGCCGGGTACGGCATTGAGCGTGGAATCCAGATTGCCCTTGCCGCACAGATGGATGATATTGTAATTTTTGACCAGCTCCGGGAGCAGACCACGGATGGCAGTGTTGATGGCACGCGAGCCGCTGCTGCCGCCGATAATTAAAATGACAGGTTTGGAGTGTTCCTTGAATTTACACAGTTGAAAAGCTGCCTCTGCGCTGCCGGATAAAAGCTCCCTGCGGATCGGTGATCCGGTGAGAACCGCCTTATCCTCCGGCAGATAGGACAGCGTTTCCGGGAAATTGCAGCAGACCTTTGTTGCGCGCGGGATGGCAATACGGTTTGCAAGACCCGGCGTCAGATCGGATTCGTGGATGATGGCAGGAATTTTACAACGTCTTGCAGCCAGCACCACGGGAACAGATACGAACCCCCCTTTGGAAAAGACGACGTCAGGTTTTAATTTTTTTAACAGTTTTACAGACTGATGGTAGCCTTTTAATACCTTAAACGGATCTGAAAAGTTCTTCGGATCAAAGTAGCGCCGGAGCTTTCCGGATGCAATTCCGTAATAAGGAATGTTCTGGTCTTCGATCAGACCTTTTTCAATGCCCTCATAAGAGCCGATATAAGAAATATCATAACCCTCGGCGCGCAGCGCGGGCAGCAACGCGATATTTGGCGTTACATGACCTGCCGTCCCCCCTCCGGTCATCACAATTTTTTTTGTCATAGTAAGTATCCCTTTCCGCTAATCTACTTCCCTTATTTATAATACCCTTATGTCTAAAAGTCAAGAAAAGACTTGTAAATTCAGCCATAGTGGATAAAATAAAAAGAGACTGCCAAAATGTGTTTCCGTGTGCAGAAAGTGTCGGAAATTGCGTTCAAAACTGCTTGTATTTCTTTTCCCAAGCCTTAAAATAATTCTATATAAATAGAAATAATTTGCCGTGTGAAAAGGCAGGAAAAGAGAGGTAATGATATGACGCAGGCGATGGACTTTCTGGCTGGATATGCAGGTGAACTGGCAGTGCTCTGGGGAGCTTTTGTAACTGTTTTTCTGCTTGTCATATTACATAGGATGAGGAAAATCACGAAACTGATGCAGGGGATTGCAGGAAATATAAAAGAGATGGGACAGGCATTGCAGCAGCCGGGAAAAGAACAGGAGAACAGAGTGGATAGCGTGTCACAGATGAAGGAGCAGCCGCGCGGGGACGGGCAGGCGGATGTTTGGAGTGATGTGCCGGAGCAGGCAACCGTTTCGCAGGAGCCGAAGGCGGCAGAGCAGCAGAAACTGATCTCTGCAGTGCTTGACGAGGTATTCCCCTGAAATGCTTGCGGGACGGGTGCAGGTTTGATAAAATAGTACTTAATAAATTTTATATAAAATTAAGTAATTTTAGGGACAAAGGAGTGTACAACATGGAAAAAGTATCTTTTGATTATGGAAAAGCGCGCGCATTTATCAGCGATGAAGAAATTGCTTATATGAGCAAACTGACAATGGATGCGAAAGAGCAGCTTGTGTCAAAGAGTGGCGCTGGCAATGATTTTCTGGGATGGATCGACCTCCCGGTGGACTATGACAAGGAGGAGTTTGCCAGAATCAAAAAGGCAGCGGAGAAGATCCAGTCGGATTCCGAGGTTCTGGTGGTGATCGGCATTGGCGGTTCCTATCTCGGCGCCAGAGCAGCGATCGAGTTTTTGAGACACGGATTCTACAATAACCTCCCAAAAGAGGTGAGAAAGACACCGGAGATTTACTATGCGGGAAACAGCATCAGCGGTACATATTTAAAGGGACTTGTGGATGTGATCGGCGACAGGGATTTCTCTGTCAATATTATTTCAAAATCTGGAACAACCACAGAGCCGGCGATCGCATTCCGTGTATTCAAGGAAATGCTTGAGAAGAAATATGGAAAAGAGGGTGCGGCAAAGAGAATTTACGCGACCACAGACAAGGCAAAGGGAGCGCTGAAAAACCTTGCAACTGAGGAAGGCTATGAGACCTTTGTTGTTCCGGATGATGTCGGAGGACGTTTCTCCGTACTTACAGCGGTTGGACTTCTGCCGATCGCAGTCAGCGGCGCAGACATCGATAAGCTGATGGAAGGTGCGGCAGAGGGAAGAAGGCTTGCGCTCGAAAAAGATTTCGGGGAGAACGATGCGCTTTTGTATGCGGCGATCCGCAACATTTTGCTCCGCAAGGGAAAGGCTATAGAGGTGCTGGCGGATTATGAGCCGAGCCTGCACCATGTGGCAGAGTGGTGGAAGCAGCTTTACGGCGAGAGTGAAGGAAAAGACCAGAAAGGACTGTTCCCGGCATCTGTGGATCTGACCACAGATTTACATTCTATGGGACAGTTTATCCAGGACGGCGCAAGGATCATGTTTGAGACTGTGCTGAATGTAGAGAAGTCCAGAGAGACCGTTGTTTTAAATGAGGAGCCGGTGGATCTTGACGGCTTAAATTATCTTGCCGGAAAGGACATGGATTTTGTCAATAAGAGTGCGATGAACGGAACGATCCTCGCGCATACCGATGGAAACGTGCCGAATCTGATGGTGACGATTCCGGAGCAGAATGAGTTTTATTTAGGTGAGCTGTTCTACTTCTTTGAGTTTGCGGTCGGTGTGAGCGGATATCTGCTTGGCGTCAATCCGTTTAACCAGCCGGGTGTTGAGAGTTACAAGAAAAATATGTTTGCACTGCTTGGAAAACCGGGCTTCGAGGAGGCGAGAGAGGCTCTGCTGAAAAGACTTTAATCCGAAAGCTTGACAAAAAATGTACGTTTTGCTATAATGCCGCTGTAACAAATCCGTAATAATTGTAACAAATACGAATAAAATAGCACAAAGGTGTAATACTATTTCAATAATATAGTAACGCCGATGGAGGATTCTATGAGTTTAAAAAAGAGGGCGATTGAGGGCGTCGTGATTTCCGGATTGCTGGTAACGATGAGCGCAGTCGCAACATCTGCGGATATGGTTGTGGCGGAAGTGACACCAGTGGCTGCGGAGGTAAAGGCAAAGACGGACTTAGCTACAAGAGGAACGGCGGGAGTTGTTATACCGCTGAACCAGATGCAGGAGACAGCGCTGGCAGATATGGAAGAGATTGCGGCAAATGTGGAACAGACGACCCATACGCTTGTCGCTGCGGCAGAGGAAGAGGTTCCGGTGGAGCCGCCATTATCTGAGGAAGAGCTTGCATGGCAGAACCGGTTGATGGCAGATGTGCAGGAATTTCTGTATGTGCGTGCAGCGGGCGATGAGAATTCCGAGATCGTCGGAAAACTCTACAAGGGCGACGTGGCTGAGATCGTGGAGCGCGGAGATGTCTGGACACATATTGTTTCCGGCAATGTAGACGGATATGTTTTAAACTCGTACTGTGTATTTGGAACAGATGCGATGAATTATGCGTCGGCGAATTTTGACACAGAGGCTGATATTCAGACGAACGGTCTCAGGATTCGAAGGGATGCGAACGCAGACGGTTCTGTGATCGCAGCCGTATCGACGGGGATGTCGCTGACGGTTGATACAGATGCAGAGGTAGTGGACGGCTGGGTTGCCGTGACTTACGGCGGAGAGACGGGATATGTCAGCGCCGAGTATGTGACGACAGAGCTTGCGCTTGGCGAAGGCGTGACGATAGAGGAGGAGCAGGCAGAGCTTGCGCGCATAGAGGAAGAGAAAGCTGCTGCGGCAGCGGCGCAGGTGCCAAGCTCCGGCACAGTTCAGAATCAGTCGGTGGCGGCATCCGTAGATGACGTTACGCTGTTGGGAGCGCTGATCCAGTGCGAGGCAGGAAATGAGCCATATGAGGGACAGCTTGCAGTTGGAGCGGTTGTGATGAACCGTGTGAAATCGGGTAGCTATCCGGGTTCCATTTACGACGTGATCTACCAGCCGAGCCAGTTCCCGCCGGCAGGACGTGGCGCTGTGGCAAATAAGATTGCAAGCGGCGTCAAGGCGAGCTGCCTTCAGGCAGCGCAGGAGGCGATCAACGGTATGGACAATACCGGCGGAGCAATGAGTTTCCGCAGAGCTTCTTCCGGTCATGCGGGAGTAGTGATCGGCAACCACGTATTTTACTGATAAAAATATAAGCGGCAGGACGGCCGGAGAAAATCTGTCTTTCAGATTTTCTCCGGCTGTTCTTGTAATTTGAAATCAAGTATAGTAATATGTTTACAAGCAGGCAAAATACCGGAGAGGTACGCCTGAGATGTGGAAATGGAGGAGATAAGTATGGGATTTTTAGTTGCAGCATTTATTGTTATGGTAATTCTGGTGCTGGCAGTGCTGGCGTCCTGCATTAAGATCGTACCGCAGGCACACGCTTATATTGTAGAGCGTCTGGGCGGCTATCTGGCAACATGGTCTGTCGGCGTTCATGTGAAGGTGCCGTTTATTGACCGCGTGGCAAAGAAGCTTACCTTAAAGGAGCAGGTGGTTGACTTCCCGCCGCAGCCGGTAATTACAAAGGATAACGTAACCATGCAGATCGATACGGTCGTGTTTTTCCAGATCACTGATCCAAAGCTTTATACTTATGGTGTGGAGAATCCGATCATGGCAATCGAGAATCTGACGGCGACGACACTCCGTAACATTATCGGTGACATGGAACTCGATGAGACGCTGACTTCAAGAGAGACGATCAATACACAGATGCGTGCTACTCTGGATGTAGCCACAGATCCGTGGGGTATCAAGGTAAACCGCGTCGAGCTGAAAAATATCATTCCGCCTGCAGCCATTCAGGATGCGATGGAGAAGCAGATGAAGGCAGAGCGCGAGCGTAGAGAAGCGATCCTTCGTGCAGAGGGTGAGAAGAAATCAACCGTCCTTGTGGCAGAGGGTAATAAAGAATCTGCAATCCTGGATGCAGAGGCAGAGAAACAGGCGGCGATCCTTCGCGCAGAAGCGCGGAAGGAAGCGACGATCCGTGAGGCGGAAGGTCAGGCGGAGGCGATTCTTAAAATCCAGCAGGCAAATGCAGACGGTTTGCGTATGATCAAAGAGGCTGCTCCGGATGAGAGTGTGATTCAGCTCAAGAGTCTGGAGGCATTTGCAAAGGCGGCAGACGGCAAGGCGACGAAGATTATTATCCCATCCGAGATTCAGGGAATTGCAGGACTGGTGAAATCCGTGACAGAGGTTGCGACGGGGGATAAATAAAGCAGGGATATGGAGTTTACGGGCTGCCACAAATGTGGCAGCCCGACTGTTTCATTCATAGGAATTCTGGCAGAAGGAGAGAAGGTTATGAATTTAAAAGGACGCAGCTTTTTGAAACTCGTGGACTACACACCGGAGGAGATTTTATATCTGGTAGATCTGGCGGCGGAGCTGAAAAGCAAAAAGAAGCAAGGGATCATGCACAACAGTCTTGCAGGAAAAAATATTGTTCTGATCTTTGAAAAGGCAAGTACGCGCACACGCTGTTCTTTCGAGGTGGCGGCGCATGATCTGGGGATGCACGTGACCTATCTCGATCCGTCGGCATCCCAGATTGGCAAGAAGGAGAGTATCGCAGATACCGCGCGTGTTCTGGGCAGAATGTTTGACGGTATCGAGTACCGCGGCTATGGGCAGGAGAAGGTTGAGGCGCTTGCAAAGTATGCAAAGGTTCCGGTCTGGAACGGTCTGACAAACGAATTTCATCCGACCCAGATGCTGGCGGATATGCTGACCATCAAAGAAAAGTTTGGCAGATTAAACGGAATCCGTCTTGTATATATGGGCGACGCCCGCTATAATATGGGCAATTCGCTGATGGTCACCTGCGCAAAGCTCGGCATGGATTTTGTGGCGTGCACGAACCGGAAATATTTTCCGGAGGAAGAGTTGACGGATTACTGCCGCAAGCTTGCGGCGGGGACGGGCGCGACGATCACACTGACTGAGGATGTGCAGGAGGCTGCGCGTGACGCGGATGTCATCTATACGGATGTCTGGGTTTCGATGGGAGAGCCGGATGAGATCTGGGAGGAGCGTCTGCGGGATCTGATGCCGTACCAGGTAAACCGGACAGTTATGTCATATGCGAAGCCGGACGCGGTTTTTATGCACTGTCTGCCGGCATTTCATGATCTGGATACGGGGATTGGAAAAACAATTTACGAGAAGTTTGGCTACACCGAACTGGAAGTGACAGACGAGGTGTTTGAGGGTCCGCAGTCGGTTGTATTTGACGAGGCGGAGAACCGGATGCACACGATCAAGGCGGTTATGCTGGCGACTCTGGGCGAATAGATGGAGAAAAGGAATGAAAACGGAACTACTTACCGTACTGCGGGAGGCGGACGGTTATGTGTCCGGGCAGGATCTGTGTGAGAAATTCGGCGTTTCGCGCACGGCTGTCTGGAAAGCGGTCAATCAGTTAAAAGAGGCGGGCTATGAGATCGAGTCGGTCCAGAACAAGGGCTATCGTCTGGTGACATCTCCCGATACGGTTTCTGAGGAAGAGTTAAAGAGTATTCGAAAGACGGAGTGGATCGGTCAGGAAATTTTTTATTTTCCGGTGCTGGATTCCACAAATACAAAGGCAAAGCAGCTTGCCGAGGAGGGGTATCCCTCGGGGACGCTGGTGGTTGCGGAGCAGCAGGACGCCGGCAGGGGCAGGCGTGGGAGAGACTGGGCGTCGCCGCGCGGCGTCGGGATTTTCATGACACTTATGCTGAAACCGAATATTTTGCCGAACAATGCGTCGATGCTGACACTTGTCGCAGCGCTTGCCGTGGCGGCAGCAATTCGAAAATGTACCGGGAGACCGGCGGGCATTAAATGGCCGAATGATATTGTGATGAATAGAAAGAAAGTCTGCGGGATCCTGACGGAGATGAGCGCGCAGATTGACTATGTCAATCATGTGGTTGTCGGGATCGGGATCAATGTGCACAACGAGAGCTTTCCGGAGGACATCGCGCCGACCGCGACTTCCCTGTACCTTGAGACGGGAGTGCACTATCGGCGGGCGGCGCTGATCGAGGAAATCTGGGAACAGTTTGAACGATATTATGCAGTCTTTTTGCAGACGCAGGATCTGAGCGGTCTGGTAAAAGAATACGAAGCGCATCTGGTCAATATGCACCAGAGCGTGAGGGTCATCGACCCGAAAGAGCCGTTTGAGGGCAGGGCGATGGGCATTACACCGCGCGGCGAGCTGATGGTGGACACATGGGAGAGCCGCAGGCTCGTCTCAGCCGGTGAGGTGTCGGTGCGCGGAATTTACGGATATGTGTAGAAAGGATATTGTATGGAAGAGGTAGTGCTTTGCGGCGCGAGTGCGTACAATAAAAAGTTTTATCTGAATGAGGAGTTCCGGGGGCTGCCCGCGCAGGTGAAGGACGAGCTCAAAATTATGTGCGTGCTGTTTACGGAGGATATTGGCGGCATTTTTCAGCTTGTTTTCGACGGGGAGGGGAATCTGGAATTTCGCACCTCCTGCGATGAGGGCGATTTGCTCTACGATGACATTGGATGTGCGCTCAAGATCAAAGAATTACAGCGGAAAAAGCAGGATTTGTTAGAGGGATTGCAGCTATACTACAGGCTGCTTGGAGCCTGATGGGGAAAGGATGGGATGAACTATGATAATGACGGTGGATGTGGGAAATACGAACATTACAGTCGGAGTATTCCGGGGAGACGAGGTGGTGACAAGCTTTCGCATCACCACAAAGATGTCGCGGACATCGGATGAATATGGGATTTTGCTGATCAATTTACTGGAGCAGAACAAGATCGGTCATGACGAGATCGTGGATGTGATCATCGCGTCTGTCGTGCCGAATGTGATGCATTCTCTGGAGGGAGCGGTGGTGAAATATTTTAATATCCTGCCGATCATTATCGAGATGGGGATCAAGACCGGTATCCGCATCATCACGGAGAATCCGCGCCAGATCGGCGCAGACCGTATCGTGGATGCGGCGGCAGCCTATGAGTTGTATGGCGGTCCGGTTCTGGTGCTGGATTTCGGGACGGCGACCACCTACGATCTGATCGACAAGGACGGTGCGTTTGTGTCGGGAGTTACGGCGCCGGGGATCCGCATTTCAGCAAAAGCCCTCTGGGAGGATGCGGCGAGACTGCCGGAGATCGAGATCCGCAAGCCGGAGAGTATTCTCGCAAAGGAGACGATCTCTTCCATGCAGGCGGGGCTCGTCTATGGGCAGATCGGACAGACCGAGTACATTGTCCGCCACATGATCGAGGAGGCGAATATGGGCGAGATCAAGGTTGTGGCAACCGGCGGTCTTGGTCGCATTATCGCCAGCGAGACGGATGTGATCGACGTGTATGACCCGAACCTTACCTTAAAGGGAATGAACCTGATTTACAAAAAACAGAACCGCAAGAGTGGAAAGATAAGAGCATAGGAAATGGAACACAGAGACATCATAAAACCATTGCAGATCGGCAATGTGACAATGGAAAACAATTTGATACTGGCACCGATGGCAGGCGTGAGCGACCTGCCATTTCGCTTGCTGTGCAGAGAGCAGGGAGCGGGGCTTGTGTGTATGGAGATGGTCAGCGCGAAGGCGATCCTCTATAAAAACCGGAACACGGAGGAACTTTTGACGATCGACCCAAAGGAGCATCCGGTGTCACTCCAACTGTTTGGATCAGATCCGGACATCATGGGAGAGATCGCAAAGCAGATCGAGGAGCGTCCGTTTGACATCCTGGATATCAATATGGGCTGTCCCGTTCCAAAGGTCGTAAACAACGGCGACGGTTCGGCGCTGATGAAAAATCCGGTTCTGGCAGGGAAGATCATTGAAAAGACTGCGCGGGCGGTCAAAAAGCCCGTCACGGTAAAAATACGCAAGGGTTTTGACGACGTGCATATCAATGCGGTGGAGCTGGCACACATTGCGCAGGAGTCCGGCGCGGCGGCTGTGGCAGTGCACGGACGGACGAGAGAGCAGTTTTATTCCGGCAAGGCGGACTGGGATATCATTCGCCGGGTGAAGGAGGCAGTCTCGATCCCGGTGATCGGAAACGGGGACATCCTGACTGCGGAGGATGTTGCCGCGATGGCGGAGCAGACGGGATGCGATGGATTTATGATCGCGCGCGGTGCAGAGGGGAATCCGTGGATCTTTCGCCAGATCCTCCACTATTTTCAGACAGGGGAGACACTCGCAAAGCCGTCCTTTGCAGAGGTGACGGAAATGCTGCTGCGCCACGCGAGGATGCAGCTTGATTGTAAAGGGGAGTATACCGGGATCCGTGAGATCCGCAAACACGCGGCATGGTACACGGCGGGGTATCGCAATTCCTCGAAGCTGCGTGGAAGGATCAATGAGATCGAGAGCTTTGACGACTTGCAGGCATTATTTGAAGAGACGCTTTCATATAATGAAGAAAAGTAATCGGGAGAGCAGACGGATATGTCGTATTCCAATGCTTTTTTACGGGACTTCCGCCCCGTGTTTCTGGGGATTTTAAAAGAGAAAAAACTGCCGCCCGCAAAGGTGGCGTTAGAGATCATTGATGAAGAGCCGGGCGGCGCCGGGATTTTTGAGCCGGCAGGCGTGATGGAGGTGCTGGGACAACTGCGGGGAGACTTAAATTTTCTTACAATATACACGCAGCGCCCCGCATATTTCTATGAATTTGCAGAGACAATGTATGAGGAGAACGGACTGTTGGTGCGGCTTTTCCCGAAGGAGGGAAAGCGCGTGGAGACGCTGCAGGCGACAGCGACGCTGGTGCTCGATTTCGAGTGGGAGGGCGGCTGTCATTTCTGCCAGATCGGCAAGGGCAGATATTATGTCCCAATCCACAAAAAACCGTGGAAACAAGGCGAAAATCTTGACATCATGGTACCTATCGGGTATAATACTGTGATTGTCAAGAGCATACAGGAAGAGAAGAAAAGGCCGGGACGTGACCGATTTGAAGAGGCTTTTTATAATTCATGAAGAAAATAAAGATACAAAGAAGGGTAGAGAGCAATGGATAAGAAAAACATTCTGACTTACGAGGGACT
Organism: Roseburia sp.; assembly: GCA_026168605.1. Taxonomy (GTDB): domain Bacteria; phylum Bacillota; class Clostridia; order Lachnospirales; family Lachnospiraceae; genus Roseburia. The sequence goes on from JAPFDX010000015.1 coordinate 111,739, forward strand.
GAAAAAGCTGGAGGATGAGCTTCAGGATTTAAAGGTTGTGCGCAGAAAAGAGGTTGCGCAGAAGATCAAGGAAGCCAGAGAGCAGGGCGATTTATCGGAGAACGCAGAGTATGATGCGGCGAAGGATGAGCAGCGCGATATCGAGGCGCGTATCGAGGAGCTCGAGAAGATCCTCAAAAATGCGGAGGTCGTTGTAGAGGAAGAGGTTGACCTGGAGAAGATCAGCATCGGATGCAGCGTCAGAATCTTAGACTGCGAGTTTGATGAGGAGCTGGAGTACAAGATTGTCGGCTCTACCGAGGCGAACAGCTTAAAAGGCAAGATTTCCAATGAGTCTCCGGTGGGCAAGGCGCTGCTTGGCAAAAAGGTCGGAGATACCGTAAAGGTTGAGACGCAGGCAGGCGAACTCGAGTACAAGGTACTTTCCATTCACAGGGCGAACTAACGGAAAAGCTTTGCAGGAAGAGGATTTTTGCAGAGAACAGATAATGGAGGAAGAAGATGGCGAATAATCAGGGAAATAACGGCGGTGCGCAGCAGGATGTAAACCAACTGCTTCAGGTGCGCTATGACAAGCTGCATGAGCTTCAGGCGAATGGCAAGGATCCGTTTGTGATCACAAAATATGATGTGACAAACCACAGCGCAGATATCAGAGAACAGTATGACGAGCTTGAGGGCAAAGAGGTTTCCCTTGCCGGACGTATGATGTTTAAGCGCGTGATGGGCAAGGCGTCGTTCTGTAATATTCAGGATATCAAGGGGCGTATGCAGATTTATGTGGCAAGGGACGACATTGGAGAGGATTCCTATAAGGATTTCAAGAAATATGATGTCGGCGATATTCTCGGCGTCCGCGGTATCGTTTTCACCACAAAGACGGGCGAGATTTCCGTTCACGCCAAAGAGGTTGTGCTGCTTTCCAAGAGTTTGCAGATTCTTCCGGAGAAGTTCCACGGACTGACTGACACGGATACGAGATACCGTCAGCGTTATGTGGATCTGATCATGAATGAGGACGTAAAGGATACGATGATCAAGCGCTCTAAGGTCATCAGTAGTATCAGACGTTTTCTTGATGCACAGAATTTTATCGAGGTGGAGACGCCGATGCTTGTGTCCAATGCGGGCGGCGCGGCGGCAAGACCGTTTGAGACGCACTACAATGCGTTAAATGAGGATGTGAAGCTCCGTATTTCCCTGGAACTGTACTTAAAGAGACTGATCGTCGGCGGACTTGAGCGGGTATATGAAATTGGACGTGTATTCCGCAACGAGGGCGTTGACACGAGACATAATCCGGAGTTTACCCTGATGGAGCTGTATCAGGCATACACCGACTATCACGGCATGATGGATCTGACCGAGAAGCTGTTTCGCTATGTTGCGCAGGAGGTCAACGGTTCGCTGACACTGACCTACGGCGAGCATACGATGGATCTGTCCCAGCCGTTTGAGCGGATCACGATGGTCGATGCGGTCAAGAAGTATGCCAATGTAGATTTTAACGAGATCAAGGATACCGAGGAAGCGAAAAAGGTTGCAGACGAGCACCATGTAGAGTACGAGCCGCACCACAAGAAGGGCGATATCTTAAGTCTGTTCTTCGAGACGTATGTGGAGGAGCATCTGATCCAGCCGACCTTTGTCATGGATCATCCGATCGAGATCTCCCCGCTGACGAAGAAGAAACCGGAGAATCCGGAATACACCGAGCGTTTTGAGTTCTTCATGAACGGCTGGGAGATGGCGAATGCCTATTCCGAGCTGAACGATCCGGAGGATCAGAGAAAGCGCTTCGAGGCTCAGGAGGAGCTCTTTGCCGCAGGCGATGACGAGGCGAACCACACTGACGAGGATTTCCTAAATGCGCTCGCAGTCGGTATGCCGCCGACCGGAGGCATCGGTTACGGTATCGACCGCATGACGATGCTGATGACAAATTCCCCGGCAATCCGCGACGTGATCTTGTTCCCCACAATGAAATCCTTAGACGCGAAGAAGAGCGAGGGTGGAGCGGGAAAAGCAGTCCGGACAGAGGAGAAATCCGCAGAAAAGATTGATTTTTCCAACGTAAAAATCGAGCCGCTGTTTGAGGAGGATGTAGATTTTGAGACATTTTCCAAGTCCGATTTCCGTGCGGTGAAGATCAAAGCCTGCGAGGCAGTGCCAAAGAGCAAGAAGTTGCTCCAGTTTACGCTGGATGACGGAACCGGCACAGACCGTATCATTTTAAGCGGTATTCATGAATACTACGAGCCGGAGGAGCTGGTTGGAAAGACCGCTATCGCCATCGTAAATCTGCCGCCGAGAAAAATGATGGGTATCGATTCCTGCGGTATGCTGATCTCAGCCGTGCATGAGGAGGACGGTCAGGAAGGACTGAATCTTCTGATGGTGGATGATAGGATTCCGGCGGGGGCGAAGCTGTATTAAGATATAGATGTATCAAACTTCCGTCATTCGATGCAGAAGACGGTGCAGAGCAAAAATCGCATAATTTGGAGTGGTAAGAAACGGGCAGTCCTAAATGGGATTGCCCGTTTGTTGAAGATGCACGATTAGAAAATGCCGATATTTGCAGGCGGTACAAGAGAGAATGAGCATTGGATCATAAAACTATGAAGAGGGGTAGCAGATATGGAAAAAGACCCGTTTAAGGAATATTTGAAAGAGTCTGAACCTGATAAAGTCAGTAAGGGCTATGCGTGGAGTACAGCAATCGGACTTCAGGCTGTGGACGGACTGAAACCCTCTCAGCATTTGATAGATACAGCCATCCAAAATATTGAGGGTAAAATCACGATAAAAGAAGCGCAAAATCTTATCGACAAACTACTATGAGGAAAGACCGATGCATTTGTTGGACGACGAGCGTACAGAAGAAGCGGATAAGGTATCTTCACGTATTGCACAGATACTTTCGGAAACAGCGTTTTCGTTTTCTCCAAATGAGTATATCTCTATTCATCGAAAACTATTTCAAGGTATCTATAAACACGCCGGAAAGATAAGAGATTACAATATTACAAAAAAGAATGGGTGCTTGACGGAGCGAACGTTCTCTATGGCAGCGCTTCGGAACTGAAAGCAACCCTTGAATATGATTTTCACAGGAAAAAGACTTTAGCTACAAGGGACTTTCGATGGAAGAAATCATTCATCACCTTGCTGTTGAAACTTGCTTTTGAATGAGAAGAATGAACTGCACAATCGCAATCTCCACATAAGTAGACTTTGGAACGATAAAAAAGTGGACAGTGAAGAAACAAAAGTGGACATTGAAACTGAAAAGGTGGATATTGGGAATGTACTTACCGAAAAAGGACAAGATTTCACAGCCAAAACGACAGTTCATATCCATAGGCTCTTTGATAAATTTGGCTATGAGAAAATCTTCGGAAGAAGCGCTGTTATGGAACTTCTTGAACTAAAGGCTTCTGGTGCTTCCAAACTGCTTTCCAATTTGGTAGAGGCAGATGTGATTGAAGCGGTATCGGGTTATGGAAAAGGAAAGTATAGGTTTAAGAAATAACGACGCATGACAGGAACTTTAACTTTTAACATTATCAATGTTAAATTGAAAAAGTTGAGTTAAAAAGGAGCGATTGCTATGGAGAATAAACTGATGAATATCGGAAAAAATAGCATTATGGATAATTTTGTGAAAACCGACGACATCTTAAAAGATATGTGCGGGATTATTGAGTCCTCACAAAAAGCAGCATATCAGGCGGTCAATATAGCACTTGTGCAGAGAAATTGGCTGCTTGGCTATCGCATTGCCAGTGAAGAACTGCAAGGCGAGGACAGAGCAAAATACGGAGCTGAGATTATCAAAAAACTTTCAAAAGAACTGACAGCAGAGTATGGGAAAGGTTATACGAAGTCTAATCTATATAACTTTTATTCCTTCTATAAGACGTTTCCTGAAATTTTCCACTCATCAAGTGGAAAATCCAATACCCTGCTTTCTTGGACACATTACAGAGTGCTATTACAGGTCAAAGACTCCAAAGCCCGTGATTGGTATGAGAAGGAAGCTGTCGAACAGACCTGGAGTGTTCGTACTTTACAGAGAAATATTTCTTCCCAGTATTATTACCGTATGCTTCAGACACAGAAAAAAGAGCTTGTAGAAAGTGAAATGAAAGAACTGACAGCACCGTGTCAAAATGAAAAGTTGGAATTTATTAAAAATCCGGTGATTGCAGAGTTTTTAGGATTCTCACAAGATACAGATTTTACGGAAAGTGACCTTGAGAAAAGTATTCTTTCAAATTTACAGAAGTTTTTGATGGAACTTGGAAAAGGGTATGCTTTTGTGGCAAGGCAGCAGCATATTCATACTGAAAAACAGGACTATTATATTGATCTTGTATTTTACAATTACATACTGAAATGTTTTGTCCTCATTGATCTGAAAACAGAGAAAATAACCCATCAGGATGTCGGGCAGATGGATATGTATATCCGTATGTATGATGAATTGAAACGCAGCGAAGGTGATAATCCTACAATGGGTATTGTGTTATGTTCTGATACGGATGAGGATATTGCAAGATATTCTGTTATGCACGGTAACGAACAATTATTTGCTTCCAAGTATAAGCTTTATCTGCCCACGGAAGAAGAATTGAGGGAAGAAATTGAAACGCAAAAGACAATGTTTTATCTTCAACAGCAGGAAAGTATAGATTCAAAAAGTAGTAATTTGTCTGGGGAGGATGGTCAGGAAAGATGAATATCTTACTGGTTGAAGACGATAAAAATATTCGTGAAATGGTGTTTGATTTTCTGGCAAGTGAAAACTATAATGTCATAACAGCCATTGACGGACAGACTGCAATCGATATATTTAAAGAACGTACATTTGACATTGTACTGCTGGATTTAATGTTGCCGAAAGCCGGCGGATTTGAGGTCTTGAAATATATAAGGAGTGTGAGCGTAATTCCTGTCATTATCGCTACTGCTAAAGACAGTGATACAGATAAAATGATGGGGTTAAATTTAGGTGCAGATGATTATATTACAAAGCCGTTTTCTCTTGTCGAATTACTGGCAAGAATTAAAGCCAATATACGTCGTGCCACAGTCTATAGCGGCTCAGACAGTTCCAGGGATAGGGTGATCAAATACAAGGATTTGACCATCAATGTATCAAAATATACGGTTTCGAAAAATGGCGTTGACTTAAATCTTACACATACAGAGTTTGAGATCATCAGACTTCTTGCGACGAATCAGGGACGGGCTTTTTCAAAAGAACAGATCTACAATACCATTTGGAAAGAGGCATATTACGGAAACGAGAGTGTACTCAATACACACATCAACAGATTGAGAAATAAGCTGTCTGACGGTACAGATAAGGCGAATTACATCAAGACTCTTTGGGGAATTGGTTACAAGATGGAGGAAGAATAATGGAAGTTGTATTCGCTGTAATTTCGATTGTGTTACTTGTTCTCTACTTCAGGGAGCATAGCAGAAATAAGAAAATGGAAAGCGATTATAAATACATCAATGCAAGACTTCTCGATATAACCAATGATGATGAGAGCAATTATATCCTTGTGCCATCGGATAGGAAGGTTGTAAAAGAAACTGCGGAGGAGATCAACAATCTTCTGGAAAAATTTTATGGCAGACAGATTGAGTACAATAGAAGTCAAAAAACAATTTTGCAGATAGTTACGAACATCTCGCATGACCTTAGGACACCTATTACCGTTTTGAGGGGGTATATTGAAATGCTTTATCTGCAAAGTCAAAAAGAAGAATTATCCCCTGTGATGCGTACCACGATTGAAAAAATGCAGAGCAATTCCGGGGAGCTGGTTCACTCTGTAAACAACTTATTTGATATGGCAAAAATACAGTCCGGGGATATGGCTTTGAATATTCAAAAAGTTAATTTGACACAAGTTTGCCATGAGATTATTTTAGAGTTTTACGATCTGTTGGAAAGAGAAAATTTTCAGGTAGAGGTCGATATCGAGGATCAACCGTTATATGCGAATGTCGATACAGAAGCGGTGCGGCGTATCCTCAAAAATTTAATTGACAATGCGATCAAGTATGGTTGCGCTGGCAAATTTTTAGGAATTTCCCTCTATGAAAGGAGCGGTTATAGCTATATTGCAGTTGAGGATCACGGAGCCGGTATTACTGAACAAGACAAAGAACATATTTTTACAAGAGCATATACGGCAGACAGAAAAAAGGGAAATGGACTGGGCTTAGCCATTTCACAAGGACTCGCAAGTTCTATGGGTGGTTCAATTTCAGTAAGCAGCATCCCCCGGGAGAAAACAGTATTTACAGTCAGGTTACAAAGTTAGAAAAAAGTTAGAATCAAAAGAGAGAAAAGATAACTTTGTTTTGTATACTGTTTTAAAAGGAGGCAGCGTGATGAATGGTATCATAGAAACGCATCATTTAAAGAAGATTTATAAAGATAAAGTGGTAGTCAACGATGTAAGTATCCATGTCAAAAAAGGAGAAATCTACGGTTTTGTCGGTCCAAATGGGGCTGGAAAAAGTACCTTGATGAAAATGTTACTTAACCTGGTTCAACCAGATTCCGGCGAAATTGTTATATTTGGGAAAAAGGTCGTTGAAAATGACTTTGAAATGTTGAAAAAAATCGGATCAATTATCGAAAATCCATATTTCTACGAAAAATTAACAGCGAGACAAAATCTTGATCTGCATTGTGAATATATGGGGTATCATAACAAGAACCATATCGTGGAAATGCTGGAGTGTGTAGGATTGTTGAAAGACGCTGACAAAAAAGTATCCCAATATTCGTTGGGAATGAAACAACGTCTTGCAATCGCCAGAGCCATTTTGACAAAGCCGGAGCTATTGATACTGGATGAACCGATCAATGCTCTTGACCCGGAGGGTATCCGGGAAATGAGAGAATTATTCCGTAAACTCAATACAGATTATGGGACAACAATTTTTATTTCTAGTCATATCCTCTCAGAAGTAGAGCAGATTGCAGATACGATTGGTATTATCCAGAATGGCACGCTCATGAAAGAGGTTGCGATGTCAGACGTACATAAATATCAGACAGACTACGTGGAAGCAGAAGTCGATAATGTGGAGTTTGCAGGTTATATCCTCGAACAGAAATTTGGAATACGGGATTTTAAAGTGATTTCACAAAATCTCATTGAAATTTATGATTTCAGAAAAGAGGTAAAAGAACTTTCCGCTGCATTTATTCAAAACGGTATCGGTATTAACAGTATTGGACGTAAGCAAAATTCCCTGGAAGATTACTTTTTCCAGATTACTGGAGGAGGGGCGGTGGAAAATCTATGATACATTTGATGAAACTTGAATTGAAAAAAGTTGGTTTGAAAAAATATGTATTATTCTCGATCACTGGTATTTTCATTAGTATGTTTTTTCTGTTTGTCGGACTAAATGACAGTTCCACAATAAAATCCAGTTATGAAACGGCGTTTTCAACAGTTGGATTGATATTCTGTTTTTATTATATTGTGCTGTTTTCTGTCCTTGTCTCCGCCTATATTGTGAATGAATATAATCATAAAACAATTTTGGTTATGTTTTCATACCCAGTAGACCGCAGGAAACTGATGATTGCAAAATTGCTTCTGATCACATTACTTGTGATGTTTTCGATGATAATTGGATATCTATGCTGTGGAACATTTATTGTTATTGCAGACCGGTATTGGGAACTTATAGAGGGTGAATTTGAAATTTCTGTTTTACGCTATTGGATACCGACGGCCCTTAAAGCGATTATTACATTTTGCGCGTTTGGTATCGGAACATTTGTGGTCGGTATGATGAAGAAATCTGTTTCGATGACAATCATAAGTTCAATTATTTTCTGCTATATCCGACAGTTTTATATAGCAGGCATGGATTTATACGAAGAAAACTGGCTATTTGTGATAGGGGTGGTGGTTATAACTGTTATAGGTGTATGGTACACACTCGCTTACAAGATAGGACAGATTGATTAAACAATACTTAAAAAATGGGTTTGTGCACCAAATGATCAGAGTGCACAAACCCATTTTTTGTAGCGGAGACGGCGGGATTCGAACAAGACGACAAAATCCGCATAAACACTGATTTTTAAGGGTTTTACAAAATTTGTGACAAATTTCATGACAAAATTTTATTCTATAAGCACTTCTTTTATGTATTCAGCGGCAAAATTCAGCATATCCTGCTTTTTATCCGCCATAGCGTGTTGGTACACATTTTTTAAAACGTTATCTGTTTTCCAGCCGCCATTTGCCATAATATACTGATCCGGTATACCTAAGCTGTGGGACATACTTGCATAGTAGTGTCTGAGTTTATGTAAAGAAAAATGCGGCAGACCGAGTTCTGACTGCTTCTTTGCGAGGAAGCGGGAGATTCTGCTGGGATCGCCAGAATATATTTTCCCCAATACCTTAATTTTTTCTATTACTTCATCCGGCACATAAATGGTCCGTGTGCTGTCTGTCGTTTTGGTGGTTTTTATTACCCATTCTCCCCGTTCATTCTGAACCTTCGCTTTGTTGATCGTTATCATATTTCCGTCGATGTCGTCCAGTGTCAGTGCGCATATCTCAGAGCGCCGCATCCCATAAACGGCTAAGAGCAGGGGAACTTCAAAACGTGTCCCCTGAGCAGCTTTAAGCACGGAACGGACATCTTCATCGGTCGGAATGTATGCTGTTTTTTTAATATTTTGTGGTAAGGTGGTCGTTATTACTTTCTGGGGGCAAAACATCTTCAGTACAGCAGAGATAAATGCGTTGGCATTGCGCGTAGTTTTTGGGGAGCGTGTTTTACTATAACTGTTGATTTCCTTTTGCACATCCAGACTTGATATATCAGTTATGCGTTTCTGGGTAAATTTTTCAGACAGATTGCTTAGTATGCCGCTGTAACTCCGGATTGTTGAAGGGGACAATACATTCTTTTTTGCGCTGACATATTCTTCTGCAGCGTCCTTGAAGGTTAGCCTTGGGTGCTCCCGGTCAATCTGATTGAGCTCATCAGAGAGGAGCTGCAGCGCCTCCTTCTGTGTCGGCTTGTAGTCTGTGATAACCGTGTAGGTTTTACCCTTGTACATTTTCCTGATTCGGTATGAGCCGGATGGTAGTTTTTCGATTTTCATTACTTCATCCTCCTTAAAAATGGGTATAAAAATAACAGCCAGAAGAGAACAGTAGTTCCGCTTGCGGTGGCTGCCCGGAGATGATACAATATTTTTGGCGAAATGCTGTAGCATCTCCGGAGATGTTATGGTTAAGTCGTCCTCTCTGGCATCCGGAGAGGGCGCATGAACCGTTCCTGTTGGCGCAGGGGCGGTTTTTTATTTCTTTTTTGCTAAAGCTCGTTGTTCTTTTTCAATTTGTTTTATACTTTTCTCTGGAGTTGGAAGATTTTCTGGCATTGTTCCACCAAGTCTTCCGATTGTTTCACGGACTTCTTTTCCAACTTCATAATGAGCTTGGTTGGCTTTTTCTTTTCCCTGTATGTTTTCCCTTCGGAGTTTGGCTTCTGTTTGTGTTGCTCGGAATAAGTTGGCGGCGAGTTCTTCATGTCCCATATAATCGAGTATATCGTCCTTTTTATCAAGATGTTTCCTTGCTTTTATATCTTTCGCAGTCAAACCACCATACAAGCCTTTGTAACCGGAATTCTGAAAAATTGCGTAGTCTAGTCCGGTTTGAACGCCAGCGTCTTTAGCGGCAGCAACCAAGAGCTTGTTATGCTCTTTCATTTCTTTACGGATAGCAAGACGTTTTTGATCTTCGTTAAGAGCGTCATAATTGTTGATAAGTTCTTGCTGCCTTGTTTTAATCGCAAAATAAGATTGTCCGAGTGCGATTACTTTTTTCCGTGGATCACCATTTTGTACAATGAGATAACAAGCATATCTGGAAAGTTCATAGTCGTCAATTTCTTTGGTTGCATTTTTGGGCATATCTATCGTTTTGGTGACGTCAACAAAATGTTCGGAAACGGCATTTTCACTGCCTTCGCATGCAGTCATAGCTTTATCTATTACTTTATGAAAATTTCGCCATTCTTTATATTCAAGAGCAATCTGCAATTCACGTGCATACCAAAATTCTTGTCCGTATTCGTTGGTATGGCGTATTGATTCAAAAAGAGATTCGGTATAATTTGCTTCATCATCTTTGGTAAATGCATTTGTGATGACCCTCTGGTGTAAGGCTTGCAGTTGTTCATTAAATTCATTTTCGTTCACGAAGAACACCTCTCTTTATCTGTATTGTTCCTGTTGTAGCAGGGGCGGTTTTTTATTTGACAATTCTTAAAAAGTGCCATATAATACACTTAACAAGGGAGCCGGTCGGATAGATGAGGACTATCCGCTCCGGCGTTATAGTTTTAAGTTACGAAATAACCGTCCAACCTTTAGCTGGGAGTGGACGGTTATTTTTTGCGCTTGTAATTACTCACAAGTGTAATGATTGCACAAAGCATGATGACGAAATCAAATAAGTCAGAATATGTAACCATTGTTTGTCCACCTTCCGCAAGGCCTCGGAACGGATGGCAAAACCGTCTTCACAGCTCCCTTGTTACGTATATTAAGTTTTTAAGGATGCCTCCACTCCGTGGAGCAGAGGCTTTTCATACATTCAGTGAATCCGTTCCTGTTGGCGCAGGGGCGGTTTTTATTTAATCGTGATTTTTCATTTTAATAGATTCTCTATATTGTTGAGCATCTGGATAATCGGTAAATTCAACTGTCTTGTCGTAATTATTTCTGACAACTTCTTTTATTTCATCCAGCGTTACATTGAAAAATTCTCTTCGCTGATTTATCATATTTATTTTTCGATTTTCAAAAGCCTTGTGCAGAGCATTTTCTAAAGCTGGTGCGTCGTCTGAGAAAATCATAGCATGTACATCAAAGTTGAACGGAACAGATGCATCGCCTAGTTCGTCAATCCGGTCTTGGGGGTCAAGTCTACGAGTCATACCAATTTTGTATACATTTTCGCCAAAGGCACCAATGTTTGAAATGATATATACATAGCCGGCTTTTTGATTAGCTTCACGATAATCCAAATTTTTTATGGTAAGTTCAATTTCGCCAAGTTGACTTTCTAACTCAGATTTTTTATTTAATAAATCCTCTGATGGGGTATCGCAAGATTCGATTTGCTTGAGAATCTGCAATAGGGCATTCTTATAATGAGTTTGTTCTTTCTCGACTTTTTTTCGCTGCTCTTCAATTTCTTTTTGCAGTTTTGCAGCTTCACGCATTTCGGCACGGGCTTCTTTTAAGGCTTCTTTTTCTTCTTGCTTTTTCTGCTGATATTCAAATGCAAGATAAAGTTCCTGAAGCTTTAAATTGTAATAATTTTGCGTTATTACAATGTGCATCATAGAACCTAACTTTGAAATTGCATCGCAAGAAGTTTTTATACGCTTTTCGGATGCTTCAATATTGTTGTACTTTACCTTGCTTATTGTCTCGTCACATTCACTATTAAAGGCTCTAAGCAAAAGTTTTTGCATATCTTTTACCATCTTATTACCTTGGGACTTGCTGCCATTCACGGTCCAAGACATATCTCCAGAAACTGCATTACCAAGTTTGATTGCTTGCTTTTGCTGCTTTCGGATATCTTGTAATCGTTCTTTATATTCATCAGAGTTGCAAAATTCATACCTAGGCTTATAAAGAGCAAAATCTTGAAAGAGCAATTCATCATCCATCACAATGATTTGTTGCTTTAATGTGGCTTGCTGTTGCTGTAATTGTGTCAATTTATTGCTCTCATTGTTGATACATTTATTCATGTCATCAATTTTTTTCTGCAATTCAGAAATATGATTTTGCAAATTTACAGCATCTTGCATTTCTGGTGTCATTAGTTGCTTTAATTGTTCATTTTCTTGTTTAATTTGTGATATCCGTAAAATATCTAAAAATCCCATAGTCGTTCCCACTCTTTCGTATATTCTACTAAGATAGTAACATACAAAAGTAGAAAAAGCCAGTTATTTACTTGACATCACTCTGAAAAGCAATCGCTTTTCCTAACACATGTACCTGCTCCAACTCCTCACCGGAATATATCTGGTCCTCATAAGAAGGGTTCTCCGGCTTTAATATGAGCATAGCCTTTTCCCGATAGTAGTAGAAACGCTTTAGAGTTGCTTCGCTGTCCCCATTTACAACCACCGCCGCGATGTCTCCGTTTTCCACCATGTCCTGCTTTTGTATGAATACGACGTCACCGTCATGGATTCTGGCGTTTATCATCGAATCGCCCTTTGCTTTTAGGCAGAAGTCGGCATTGATGTCCGTACCAGATAAAATATAGCTTTCGCGATCCTCATTTGTGAATATCGGCTGTCCGCATGCGATTTCTCCCAAAAGAGGGAATTTCTTAAGTTCGATCGGGAAGATGTTTGAAACTTCACGTTCTATAGAGTCGTCGAATCCTAATAAATAGGTTGGTGAACATTCCAAGATTGTTGCCATATTACATATAACACTTCTTTTTATATTTTCAACTCTTCCATTTTCATATTTTGCGATGGCAGATTTTTGCAAACCAAGCTTATCAGCAAGTTCCTCTTGTGTATACCCCATATATTGTCGTCGTTCTTTTATCCTTTGAGACATACTCATAAGCGCACCTCCATTATGTTTGTGTCTTGATTTTACTACATAAATTCAAAAAACGCAAGAAATATTAGAAAAAGTGTCTTGAAATTCAAACAAATGAGTTGACACAAAGAAAATGATATGGTATAACAAAAGTGTCTCAAAAAGACACGAAAGGAGGAAGTATTGTTGAACAAAAATAAGTTGGAGTCGGTAATGAAACTTAATGGAGACACGGGCAAGACACTTTCCGCATATCTCGGAATTGCGAGAAGTACATTTTCCGCAAAGCTAAATGAAACTAATGGGTCGGAGTTTACGCAAGGAGAGATTTCTGCAATAAAAGAAAAATATAACTTGACCGCAGATGATGTGGTTGGAATTTTTTTTGCAAAAAGTGTCTTTAAAAGACACTAGAGAGCTGGTACATCAGTGAGGAGGTGAGAGTGGTGCAGTCTCAGGAGGAAATGAATTATAGGATACGCAAGGCGAGTAGAAGAAAAATACTCCGCCGACAGCTAGAACTGTTAGCGGAGTGGTGTCGGATATCTGGTCAGGAACAGATACCCGATGCATCAAAAGCAATGATTTCAGTGCACAAAGAATTAGTGAAAACTGATAGCTTGTTGCTTGTGGGTCTCATTATAGTTTTTTTCACACTGTTGCATAGTGTGAAGCGCTTCCCGATAGCGGGCATAAAGTTCATCCGCCGTTAGGGATTTTGTATCTTGGTTCAAAAGATACAGTAAAGTAGCATTTTCTATATGGCTGTTCATGTCAGAACTCCTTTCCTATGTATTTCAGTGCGGCAACACTGATAAGACAATTATAGGTTGGATAGAAAGGAAAAGCAAGCATGAGCTGGTGCAGCAGTGAGGAGGTGATGAAAATAAAGGTTTGTGACGTAGATGCATCGCTAAAGTGGATAAATTTCGAATCAGAAGGAAAGAACTACTCGATTCTTTTTAGAGACAATCTGGTAAAGGGAGTAAATCTGGTTGGGGTTTATGTTGATGGCAAAAAGATGGATGCAACACCTCGAAGCACATATCCGCCAGTAAGTAAGATTTTGAGAGATGTTTGGCAGATATGGCTTGTGCGGTGGTTTCGACAAATTATAAAGCGTCGGCGATGACGAAGCCGAGAGCGCGGGATTTTACGATTATGTAGCCGCTGGATTCTAATTCATCTATTGCTTGTATTTCGAGATATTTTATAGAAGAATCCTCTGAATAATTGTATTGTTTTTGAGTTTTGAAGTGCTCATACATTTTTTGAGCAGTATCCGTCATAGCAAATCCTCCTCCTTTCGTATGTACTCGGTCATGGCAGTGACCTGTACCTACAGTATAAGTCTGGAGGATGAAAATGGCAACGAGTTAATAAGAAGGGAGATGATGAAAAGTGGGAATTATGGAAACACCGAGAGAGCCGATGTTTTATCCCAAACATGAAAAAGGGAGTATTCAAATTGAAGTTAATACAAAACAGTTAGATGTTGCTTTGGAAAAAGCGAATCAGCTTGCTGAGAAGTTAAAAGAGGTTGAGCAGATAGCGAATTCGCTTTTGGGAAGAGACTAAATTGGTGCATCAGTGAGGAGGTGAGAGAGGTTGCGGATTTCAAAGAAAAAGTGGAAAGCACTCGAAAAAAGAGTGGATGACCTTGAAGAGAAAGTCCAAAGTCAGCCAAAACTGGACTTCGATGTATTTGAAGAAGTATTGCGTAAATCTCTGACGGATAATTTAGATAAATGTCTTGCGTCTAATGTTCATCCGAGGAAGCGCTGTTAAATTTTGCCGGCACAAAAAAAGGAGGTAGCGAGATGGAAACATTGATCATTGCACTGAACATGGTAATTATCATCATGAATGCAGCGTTGCTCATAGCTGTTTTGAGGAAACGAAAAAAGAGGTAGCAAGAATGATTGTATGCAAACCGGAAGGAGGTGGAACATATGCCGAGAGTAGACCCACTTAGAGTGCAATACATGAAAACGGATGCCCGTAAGCTGGTCAAGGAAAAGCTTGGCGGAAATGAAATGACACAGAAGAAGCTTGCAGCAGTAGTAGGTTTGAGTGCACCAGCATTTTGCATCCGTTTAAAAACTTTTGATTTTGACTTTGAGCATCTGGTAAAGATGTTTGACGCTCTTGGATTATCAGACGCGGAAATCGTAAAGCTTATGAAACGGTAGTGAAAGTGAGTGGGAAAGGAAGCAGGATGAGAAAGTTAGCAAATGTTTTTCTGGCATTCGTGATCCTTGGCATCCTCCTGCGGCTGGCAGCCGTGGCAGAGGAGGCAAAAGGGGCGGCAGTCCCGCCGGAGGCACGGATCAATGGGGAGCCGTTTGCCGTGGAGTGCACGGCATACTGTGACGAGGGCATCACCGCAAGCGGAAAGCCGGCCATTGAGGGCAGGACCATCGCCGGGGCGCGGGAGTGGCTCGGCTGCGTGGCGCTGCTCTATGAGGCGGACGGGCAGGGCGGCGTCGGGGACTTTATCGGGATGTACGAGGTTACCGACACGGGCTGCGGCAGGGACGGCGACATCCCGCGCGGCGAGACCGTTGATATTTTTATGGAAGATTATGACAGATGCATGGAATGGGGAAGGAGAGAGGTGTATGTGCAGATTATACGCGGACAAGGGTAAGCGGGATAAGGAATATGTGGAGATCAGTGTGAAATGCCTGCTGACCAGAGAGGAGCTGGAGATCCTCATGAGGGAAGCGGAAAAACACCGGGAATGGCAGCGGAAAAACGGATATGATACGCCGGGTAACGGATACACGGAAAAGGATGAGATCCAGTATGCCCTGGCAAAATACATAAATGAAATCATGGAGAGGGAGCAGGAGCGGATGAGAAGAACAGAGGAGATGTGGAAAGACCTGTACAGTACGCCGGCACGGTTCGCGGAAGCGTACCGGCTGGGGTTGTGGAGTGTGGCAGCGCTGACCTACGAGAACGCGGTTACGATCTCCGGCTTTCTGGAGATGGGGCAGGAGGAACGGGAGCGGCTTCTCGGGGAATTTGACCCGGTGCAGGTGGAGGACGCCTACCGGAAAGCCGGATGGACGGAGGATGGGGATGCTGTCTGAAAAAGAGATTCTTTCTGGTGAAACCGCATTGGCTGAAGAAAACGGCATATGTTTTCAGAAGACGATCACAAAGCGTGGAGGCATTGTAGTGAAAATAACAGAAGAATAGCACCGCAGATACTTTGGCGAGTTCCGGTGCTACTGGAATAGAAATATCAGTATTTCTACGTCCATTCTAACATGAAGATGAGGTTTTGGAAAGGTGGTTTTATGATTTATAGAAAATGCAGGGTTTGCGGTTATCCGATGGATCCGGGAGAGGGGAGGAACGGAATCTGCGATGACTGTGTAAATAAAGCGTCATTACATCCGTATGGCGAAAAGGAACTTGACATGATGCTGTCGGCTACGGTTTGGGAGCAGATGAAAATGGAGGACTTTATAAATGTTGGAAGTGCGACTTTGCAAAGAAGATGAAGATGTGATTCGGGATGCTCTGAAAGAATTTCTGGAAATTATGCAGGGCAGCGGGGTTTCAGGTATGACAAATGTCACGGTCGATCCGGACGGAAAGATATGTTTAAAAGCATTCGTTGATGAAAATAACGTCATAAATATGGAGATACGCTGTGCCGGTGATTACTTTGCAAGATGGTACGAGCATGGGGAAAATAAGCGGTAACGGAGTGTGAATATGTATAAGGGAATTGGAGTGGAAAAGGGAAAGTGTATCGAAGAGGAATTTGCTCTCGGTTATGCCATGCAGAGAATTATGCAGAACAAAGAGGAGCAGCAGGAACTGGTAAAGTGGTATTTTTCAGGTAACTGGGTAAAGGAGGATAATAATGGCGAGTGTATTTGAGACGTTGGACAATATCAATGTGAATGATTATACGGAGAAGAAAGACAACGGATCTACGGTGCTTACATATCTGTCATGGTCGAAAGCATGGGAAGAGGTAAAGAAGATATACCCCGGGGCGACGTATGAGATCATGAGATTCGGTGCAGGAAGCTTACCATATGTTTTTGATGAAAAGACGGGGTACATGGTTTTCACGGCGGTGACCATCGAGGGAATTACGCATGAAATGTGGCTGCCAGTAATGGATGGCAGGAATAAAGCCATGAAGGACAAACCCTATGAGTACAGCACGAGAAGCGGAAAAAAGACAGTGGAGGCTGCCACGATGTTTGACATCAACACGACTATCATGAGGTGCCTGACAAAGAATCTCGCAATGTTTGGTCTGGGATTATACATATACAGTGGAGAGGATGTGCCAGGTGCAGTAAAAGATGAGGTGCTGACAAGACCGGTGGATCAGGCACATATCAACACGCTCAGGGCTGAGATGGAGAGAACCGGCGTGAGCGAACGCAAGCTGCTGTACAACATCGGCTGTAAATCCATGGATGAAATTACGATTAAAAGTTTTGATATGGCAATGTCCCTTTTCAGCAAAACAAAAGACAAGGCGGTTGATGTCTGATGGAAACGGTTGGGAAACTTACCGGTGCAAGCCGGACACTTGATGGAAAGAGAATCAATTTAACCTTTGAGGTGGATGGTTCATCTGCGGACCAGGTTGAAAAGATCATGGCGCAGGACAAGCTCCGTATCAGGGCTGTTAAATGGCGGGAGAAGCGGAGTATTGATGCGAATAATTATTTGTGGGAGCTTCTTTCGCAGATGGCGCCAGTCCTTCATACGACCAAAGAAGAACTCTATCTGAGGGAACTGCAGGAGTATGGTGTGTTCATATATTTGCCCGGAACGGACGAGGATATGAAGAAACTGTCAGAGGTATTCCGTATTGTGATAAATCGCGGGGAAACCACTCTGACGACGCCAAGTGGAAAAGAGATGCGGTTGAACCAGTTGCAGTGTTATAAGGGATCAAGCAAATATGACACACTGGAAATGAGCCGTCTTATAGACGGTGTAGTTGAGGATGCGAAGGAACTTGGGATTGATACCATGACACCGGAAGAAATCCGGCAGATGAAGGAGAGGTGGCACTTATGAAAAGGTTGTGGAGCGTATTTACCAGCGATATGGATCACTGCTATTTTACTGGCACAACACCGGTGGAGCGGCATCATATCTTTGGCGGCAGCCAGAGGGCTGCAAGTGAAAAGTACGGTTTTATCATGCCTCTCCGTCCGGATATGCACCCGAACGGCGCACAGTCTGGGGCAAACGCGGCAGAAATTGACCTGAAGCTGAAACGGATGGCACAGGAGTATTTTGAAGCGAATTGCGGTACCAGGGAAGAGTTCAGGCGCATTTTTATAAAGTCATATTTGTAGGTTGAAACACCTGCCTATGGGCAAAAGAAACCAGTTCATGCGACAATTATATCACGGAAAGAGCCATGATGCCCCTCCGGGAGTTGCCCGGAGGGAAAGGAGGTATTCGTTGAGAGATTTGGAAACGGGGTGATAAAGTGCGCGACAGCGTGGTGTTTTACCGCAGTTTTGCGGACGCGATAAAAACGCTTCCTGAGGAATCACAGCTTGCAGCCCTATGGGGGATCATTGAGTATGGGCTTGATGAAAAAATACCGGATGGAAATGGCGTGGCAACAGCGATTTTCCTTATGGCAAAGCCGCAGATAGATGCCAATAACAAGCGGCACCAGAACGGGCTAAAAGGCGGAAGACCAGTAGCCAAAGCAGAACCAGACTATAACCAAACAATAACCAAAGAGAAACCAAAGCAGAACCAGACTATAACCAAATGCGAACCTAATGAAAATGTAAAGGAAAATGAAAATGTAAAGGAAAATGAAAATGTAAAGGATAATAAAAAACTTTCTGCACGGGACGATGAATCGCCCTGCGCCGGGAGATTTCTCCTGAACGATGGCACAGAATACGCAGTGTCGGAGAACGACGTGGTAACATACCAGCAGCTCTATCCGGGGATTGACGTCAGCCAGGAGTTGAGGAATATCCAGGCATGGTGTTTGTCGAACCCAAAGAACCGCAAGACAAAGGCTGGAGCAAAGAGGTTTCTGAATGGATGGCTGTCCAGAGCACAGAACAGTGCGCAGTCAGTGCAAAAAGGCGTATTACATAAATCTGTTCCGGTGTGCAAATTCAATAACTTCCCGCAGCGGGAATACGATTATGCCGAACTGGAACGGCAGTTATTAAATACACAGCCATTGTGCAGACACGATGCAAACGACGAATGATGAATGGCAAAGAGGAACTGCAGGATGGTGGGAGGTGCGATTATGGATACGCCAAATGAAATATGCCGCTCATATAGGATGGCTAAAAATAAGCGGAAGCAGATTCAGATCATTGCAGAGTTAAATGGTGTTTCCAGAGAGGAAATCATAAAAATACTGGTGCGGCGCGCAGGTGCAGCAGTGCCGGGGAGAAAGGAGGAAGCGTGCAGGTATGAACTATAAAGAGTTTTTAGAGAGCAAAATAGATATGGCAGGAGACAGCGGATTCGCCATCCGTCCGGAAATGATCAACAACGCATTAAAGCCGCACCAGAGGGATGCTGTGGCGTGGGCGCTAAAAGGTGGAAGGCGTGCGCTGTTTGAGTCTTTCGGTCTCGGGAAGACGGTGCAGGAGATAGAGTTCTGCCATCTGGCGGCACAGCATGCAAACGGACGTGCGCTGATTGTGCTCCCGCTCGGGGTGAAGCAGGAGTTTACAAGGGATGCGGTGGAGGTTCTTGGGTATGAAAAGCCGGAATACTGCCGGACAATGGAAGAAGTGGAAGGGTGCAGCAGTCAGATTGTGCTGACCAACTATGAGCGCGTGCGGGATGGGGACATAAGGCCGGAGTACTTTGTGGCGACCGCGCTGGATGAAGCGAGCGTACTGAGGAGTTTCGGAAGTAAGACATACCAGACATTTCTTGAAAAGTTTAAAAATGTGCCGTACAAGCTGGTAGCGACTGCGACGCCATCGCCGAACCGGTATAAGGAACTGATCCATTATGCCGGTTATCTGGAAATCATGGATACGGGGCAGGCGCTGACGCGTTTTTTCCAGAGAGACAGCACGAAAGCAAACAATCTGACCCTGTATCCGAACATGGAGGATGAGTTCTGGCTGTGGGTGTCGAGCTGGGCGCTGTTCATCACAAAACCGTCAGACCTGAACGAGGGATATTCCGATGAAGGATATGACCTGCCGCCCCTTGAGGTAAGGTGGCATGAGCTGCCGGTACACTATGGTGATGCCACGGAAAAGGACGGGCAGATAGCGCTGTTTCAGGAAGCGGCAGAAGGATTAAAGGAGGCTGCGCAGGTAAAGCGGGAAAGCATAGGTGTACGTGTGGCAGAAATGGAGAGGATTGTGAGGGAATCGCCGGAGGACAGTTTCATTCTCTGGCACGATCTGGAGAGCGAGAGACTGGCGGTTAAAAGAGCCCTGCCGGAGACTGTGGACATTTACGGATCGCAGGACTACGACCTGCGCGAACAGCGTGTGACAGATTTCTCCAATGGAAAGGTGCGGCTGTTTGCAACCAAAAAATCACTGTCGGGATCAGGGTGCAATTTCCAGAGGCACTGCCACCGGGAAATCTTTCTCGGGATAGATTATGAATTTAACGATTTTATACAGGCAGTACACCGCTGTTACCGTTTTTTGCAGACGGAAAAGGTTGTGGTCGACATCATTTACATGGAGAATGAGCGTCAGATCAAGGAGGTACTGCTTGAGAAATGGAAAAACCATGACCTGATGGTAGAAAAAATGGTGGAAATTGTAAAGAAATACGGGTTAAACGCGGTGAATAAGAGGGAGAAACTGGAAAGGAAGATGGGTGTGGAAGGAAGCAGGGAGGAACGCACAGTAAAGGGAAAGTATTATACGGCAGTGTACGGGGACTGCGTGGAGGAAACACGGGCAATGGAGAGTAACAGCGTAGACCTGATACATACATCGATTCCGTTTGGCAACCATTATGAATATTCGGCGAATTATAACGATTTCGGGCACAACCGGAATACGGAACGGTTCTTTGAACAGATGGATTACCTGACACCGGAACTCCTGCGGGTGTTAAAGCCCGGAAGGGATGCGGTAATACATGTAAAGGACCGTGTTCTGTTCGGAAATGTGACGGGAACGGGTATGCCGACGATCGAGCCGTTTCATGCACTGTGTATCAGCCATTACACGAAACACGGATTCCAGTATTTTGGAATGATTACTGTGGTGACTGATGTGGTGAGGGAGAATAACCAGACATACCGGCTGAAATACAGTGACAAGCTAAAGGACAGCACTAGAATGGGGGTGGGATGTCCGGAGTATATCCTGCTGTTCCGCAAGCTGCCATCAGACACGGGCAATGGGTATGCGGATGAGCCGGTGGCAAAGACAGCAGATGAATATCCGCTGTCACGGTGGCAGATTGATGCAAGTCCGTTCTGGCGCAGCAGTGGGGACAGACTTCCGACACCGGAAGAAATCAGGGACATGGGAATTGCAAACATCCAGAAAGCATACCGGGAGTACTCAAGGGGGACAGTATATAATTATTCTGCCCACTGCCGTCTGGCCAGGGAACTTGAGGATTCCGGGAAAATGAGTAAGACATTTATGACGGTAGCGCCGGGGAGCTGGTCGGGTGAGGTATGGGATGACGTCAACCGGATGCGGACATTAAACACGACACAGAGCAGGAGACGGGCGCAGATGCACGTATGCCCGCTCCAGATTGATATTGTGGAGAGGATTATCGGAGACCGCAGCAGTGAGGGGGAGCTGGTATATGATCCTTTCGGGGGACTGATGACTGTGCCGGTGACTGCAGTGAAAATGAAACGACGGGGATACGGGGTTGAACTGAATCCGGATTATTTCAGGGACGGCATAGGATATCTGCAGGCGGCAGAAGATGAGGTGGATGAACCGACACTGTTTGATTTTATGGAAATGCAGGAGGCGGAATGATAGACGGAAAACTGGTCGTGGATAACTTCGCCGGAGGGGGAGGGGCGTCCACGGGGATAGAAATGGCAACGGGAATCAGTGTCGACATCGCAATCAACCATGATACGGAGGCAATCCGGATGCACAGGACAAACCACCCGGATACGAAGCATTACTGCGAAAATGTCTGGCTTGTTGATCCCGTAGAAGCCTGCGGAGGGCATCCGGTGGCACTGGCATGGTTTTCCCCGGACTGCAGGCATTTTTCCAAGGCAAAAGGTGGAAAACCGAAAGATAAGAAAATACGGGGACTTGCGTGGGTGGCGCTGCGTTGGGCGGGGCTTGTGAGACCGGAAGTGATCATGCTTGAGAACGTGGAGGAATTTAAGACGTGGGGACCGCTGAACAGACGGCACCATCCGGTCAGATCGAAAAAGGGAAAGACATTTGAAAAATTTGTGCAGCAGTTGCAGGATCTCGGGTATGACGTGGAATACCGGGAGCTTGTTGCGGCAGACTATGGGGCGCCGACCATGCGGAAAAGGTTTTTTCTGGTCGCGCGGTGCGACGGAAAGAAGATCGTGTGGCCGGAGCCGACACACAGACCGTCAGGGAGTAGGGAAGTCCGGGAGGGCGTGTCAGAGCCTTATGCCGGGGCATATACACAGATTGATTTTTCCCTGCCGTGTCCGAGCATATTTGACACGGCAGAGGAGATCAGGGAGAAGTACGGAATCCG